>CAIKKY010000015.1 GCA_903828145.1 uncultured Hyphomicrobiales bacterium
GCCCCTGACCACCCGGCACTGACCCCAGTTCCGGGATCACCGGCAGACTGCCCTGCAGCCCGAGGAAAGCCTCCTCGAACAGGAGGGCAGGGGGAACGGAAGGCTCCGTCCCCGGAACGCACCTCCCGGGCGTCCCAACGAGGGCATGACGGGATTTAGGCAGACGTGCCTTGACGGCGCCCCGAGGGGCGTCCACGTAACGGATAACCATGTGGTCCTCTTGTTGATGCAAGAGTTGAGCGCGTGGCCAGGTCGCTGCCGCGCCTGCAAGCGCGGTGGCGGCCGCCCCTCTGCAAAGGGACATTCGCCGATCTGGCCAATCCCCGCGACGCGGGAACACTCTCACTATATCGATGATTTACCCGTTGGCAAGTCCCGGAAATCTTCCACAGACATCGACGAAAGGGCGGCAGTAATCCACTGCGCTTTCACTCTGCGCCTTGACGCGATTTATCGACACCTTTAGCGCTGTTCTGGTTTTATTCCTTCAAACGTCGACTGCGAGCGCTGAACGTGACTACCTCCACTGAGATCAAGACAATCCAAGATTACATCTACGCCCTGCAGCAGAAGCCCGCGCCGGTGTTGCCCGACGAGGACCAAGACGCCTACCTGATGGTTCGGCATGACCTGCTGATGGAGTTGGCCCCGAACACCAGATACCAGGTCCGGTTGGCCGAGAACCTCGTCTACATTGAATGGGAGATTGACCGTCATCAGCGCCTGCTCGCGGCGGCCGTGAAGGCCGTTACGCGTCAGGGCGTGCAGCGCCAGCTTGAGGCGCTTAATGGTCTTCACAGTAATGCCGAACGGAGGTCCGTCCGGGACCTTGAGACGATCACCAATTCTATCATTTCCGGAGACCCGGATCGGCGCCAGCAGGCGGCGCAGGTCCTCGAGAGCTATGGGTACTCAGCCTCGGAGTTCGTCGCCTCCGCGTTTCGCGTTGACAACACGCATGTGCTCTATCACGAAGCCAAGATCGAAAGTCTGTTTATTCAGCGGCGCCAACTGAAGGCAGATTATGATGCGCTCAGGGCCAAGGCGCGCCCAGCGGACCACGTCATCGATGCCGAGGTTATCGTCGATTGACCAGTCATTTGAAGCGCATCACCAATCGGCTCAACGCCCAAAAGAGCACTGGCCCCAAGACCGAGGCTGGCAAGTATCGGGCCGCGCGAAATGCGCTGCGTCATGGCATGACAGCCACGCCGCCGCCCGGTAGCATTTCAGAAGTGTTCGCTGAAATCGCAGGCGACGATGCCAGCCTGCCGTTTCCGGGGGACAGCGATGATAAATTGCAGGTGGCGCTGCGCCTCGCCACCGCTGAGGTTCGGTTGCGGCAGGTGATCGATGCCGAACGACAAAAACTCGCAGAGGGCGGATTTGTCGGCCTATTGGATGATACCGTCGACCGCATCTTGGACCTCATCGATCCCGACGATCCACTTAATGGCCCGACAACCGAGCGTGACCTCAAGCAGGCTATGCGCCTCGTAACTCGGGCGCAGAGGCTTGACCGGGTTGCCGGACGGCGCACCTATGCATTGATGTTGCGCTATCGTCAGGAAGCAATGCTATTGCGCAGCAGGGCACTGCGGAATTGGCTCGCCGAGAGTGAACGCACTGAAGGTATTTCGGGAGAACCCGAAACAAAGCCAAGTTAAGTAGTAGTAGCTATTTTTGCGGTTTTTGCAGTTCAGTCATAGAAGTCTGTCGGGATCACCAGCAACTGTCTACGCGCGGCGCGCCCGGCGCTCGCCTGATGCCCCGATTGGCGCGCCGTGGCTGATATGAGCGTGGCGCAGAGGGGCGCGACCACCGGCCGTGTCATCGACGCCAAATCCGAAATCAAGCGCGAGAGGTGCGGCGAGGTGAAAGTGGCCCGCGTGGCGCGATCCGTCATTCGGCGGTTTTCACCGATGGATTGTGTGATGGACGCTGACCTTGGCAGCGCTCAGTGGGCATCGGTTGCTGTTCGAAAAATTCGATGAGCTGGACAGTGGCGTTGTGGCCGGGCCCGGCACGGCGCTCACCTGGATGCTCGTCGAATTTGCACGCGCCCTGCCCAAGAGCCGTCGCCTGTCGGTGCTGATGCGCATGGCCGCGCAGGTGCTGTTCTTCTGGGTCAAGCATGTCGACCGACTGCTGGGGCAGTCCCGACGGGCGCAGGAGGCGGCATCCTGCACTTATTTTTATGGGCGCTGGCGCGAGACGGCGGTCACGCCGCTCGACATCATCGCCCGCTATGGCGAGACCGGTTTCCGCCATCTGTGACCTTTTGGGCCGTCTCTGGCGCAGCGTTATCGCGGATCGAGCTTTCCGGCCCATTCCCGCACCGCGAGGTTGAGCAAGTCGAGGTTGTCGGGCAGGTTCCAGCGCAGGTGAAACGCTGGCGCGATTGAGCGAAAGTCCGTGGCGATGGGCTTTATGGTCGGCCAACCGGCGCGGGAAAATGCCCGCAAAGCCCGATCCATATGGTAGGCGCTCGTGACGAGGACCCAGGTCTCGCCCTTGGCCGGCGCGGCGATGGCGAGCGTAAGAGACGCGTTTTCTGCGGTGTTTCGCGATTGCGATTCCGTTTGAATGCGCCCCTCAGCAATGCCCTGCCAGACCAGGAAATCCTTCATGGCATCGGCCTCGGGTCGCGCCGGGCTCGCGGGAAAGACGTTTGCATCCCCGCCCGAGGCAATGAGGCGCGCCGCAGGGAACTGTCGCGCCAGCCATAGCGCCATCGTCAGGCGGTCGCCGGCGCTGTTGAGGTCCCACTGATCCGGGCCTGTGCCGCTGCGCGAGGTGATGCCGCCGCCCAGAACAACGATGCCGTCCACATGGGCCGGCGGCGAAATGCCCTCGTAAGGCCGTTCGAGTGGCGCGAGGAGCATGGCCCCAAGGGGCAGGGTAGCGACCAGCACGAAGGCGCCCGCAGTCACCAGCGCAAGAACGGCGCCGATGCGCCGATGGCCGAACCAAATAAATGCGACGCCCGCGACGAGGGTTGTCAGCAGGATGACGTCGACCTTGGTGAGCCAGCCGACTACTTTTACCAGCAGAAACGCAGCATCGTTTATCATCGAGAGCCCTCTTCATTGGGTTGGGACCCAGTGTCTGTGTCAGACGCTAGTGTTAGCGCTGCCGCGTATAGAGGCTAGAGAACTCTCATGGGGCTTTGCGGAGCCGCGCAGCCGAGCACTTAAGCCGGAGTGGTGGTAAGTGGGCAATCTTCTTCTTAAGGCCGTAGGGATTTAGGTGCTCATTGGATCGGCGGGCGAAGCCTCGGCCCACCCTCACATCTTTGTCGATGCCACGACGACGGTCGTCTTTGATGATCAGGGCAGGTTTTTATCGATCGAGAACGTCTGGACGCTCGATGAAGCGTTCTTCATTTGGCAGATACATGGTCCCGACATCAACGGTGACGGCCAGACGGCTTCTGCTGAGATGCAGGACCCGGCGTAGGAAAACGTCGGGGGCTTGACTGAGTATATTTGCTATTCCTCGGCCGGTGAGGGGCCGGCTCGATACCAATTACCTGTTATGGGGTGTATCCAAGTTCACGCAAAAGTCCTTATGTCCCCTTTCGGACACAGATGTTCTAAAAGCGTAATCCAGCGGCTGCGCTGAAAAGCCCACTATGCTATGAAAGTCATGCATGAACAAAAGGTGTCAGCATGATCCGTTCGTCTTTGATTGCCCTCGCGGCCGTAACCGTCTTCGCCGCACCCGTTATGGCGGCTGATCTTCTCGTAGCCGAGCCCGCTTCGCAGCCTGCGATGAGCTCGAGCGAATGGTATCTGAGCCTGCACGTTGGTGGCGTGTCGATTGCGCCAGTAGAGACAACCTTTGTTTATGGCGGTCCCAATACGGGTGACGTTTCCTCTGACTATGGCTACCGCCTCGGTGGCGCCGTCGGCGTTGAGTTGTCTGACAATGTGGCGATTGAAGGCGAGCTTTCTTATGCGACAGTCAATCTGTCGGAATTTGACTACGGCGTGGGAACGGATTCCGTTGAAGGGACCGCGGCCACGACCTCGTTGATGGCTAATTTTGTGCTTGGTACTGACATGGGCGGTCTCCGTCCCTACGTTGGCGTCGGTGCGGGCGCCGTGAATGTATCTCTCGACATTCCTGAATTGGTGTTTGGCGGTGGAGATGCACTTAACGATAATGACTGGACCTGGGGCGCTCAGGTGTTTGCTGGGCTGGAAGTGCCAGTGGGCGAGAATGTCTATCTCGGCGCCCGGTATCGTTTCCAGTGGATCGGGGACACTTCGTTCAATGACGATAACAGCGACCCGGTTTCGCTTGGTACAATTGATGCCCAGTCGGCTGAATTGACCCTGCGTTTCTCGTTGTAATCTCGGTCAATTCCGAGCGTTTTCAGAGGTGCGGCATCTCACGGTGCCGCGCCTCTTTTATTTACGGGCAGAACCAAACATCGGCGCAACAGGAAGGCTCTGATGCAACGTGGTTCTGATGTCGAAAACAGCGGAATTATTCCAGGCAGTTGCGTAATCATACAGAGCAGCCTTGGTGCCAGCCATCACGCCCTCACCGCCATGTTGGGGGAGGAAAAGCGTGCTGATCTCAGATCAAAGATACAAAGGGGGTTCGAATGAAGGCGTTTGTCGCTACACTTGCAGGGTCATTGGTTGCGGGTTTTAGCTTTAATGCCTTGGCAGTGCCGCCATGTGAGATCCCGGTAGAGCCAAAATCCAGCCTGACGTTCATGATTGGTATCGCTGCTGAGTTCGGCGGCAGCAAGGACGATCAGACCGTTGGCATCACGGCTAAGGTGCTTTCAACAAACAAACCGAACAGCGTGGTGTTTGGTGGCGGCGTGACGTTCTTTCCGTGGGCGAAGGATGAGCAGCTCGGCCTCGACGTGAGCGGTGGTCTCCTGCTCAACAACCTGGCGCTGCTTGGTGGCTATGATCTGCTGCGCCAGCAGTTGCAGGTTAGCGGTGGCTGGGCACCGACCATGGATAGTATCCCGAGCAAGTTGTTCTCTATCTGCTAGTTTGGCCAAATGCCCTTCGCCAACCAATGATTGGGCAGGAACCACGCCAGATCGTGGGGACGCAATGAAGACGCGCCGCATTGTCCGCCTCCACACCCAGCCAGATGATTTCGATCCTGCGATCTGGCGGCAGGTCGAGGGGCCGCAGACCATCACGCTCAGTGTTCTCCACGCCGTCATCCAGTCCGTGATGGGTTTCGAGGACCATCATCTCTTCCAGTTCGAGGTCGAAGATCAACGGTACGGTATTCCCCATCCTGGATGGGATGATGGCGTGGGCGATGCTCGAAACACCTGGCTCAAAGCCCTTATTGCGCGCGGTATGACCCTGTTCAGGTCCACCTATGACTGAACTGCTCCGATCAACCCGGAGGAGCTCAATCCGCGCAAAATCAGGACGTGGCTAGGGTTTGGATTAGTGGGTGAAAATATGGGCAAAGAAATTCGTTCAATTTGACGTGTGTCAACGTGCTCTTCGGGACATCGCATATCCTAAACACTAGTGAGGGACATTCAAATGACCGTAGCACGACTGTTGATTACGTCTTGTTTCTTGGCTTCCCTGGCCACGCCCGCCGTCCCGGCAGGGGCGCCAGAGATACTCTACAATAATGCTCCATGGGTGGTGTTCAGGATCGCAGATGCCCAGCGACCGGTCTGTATGGCCCAGGTGCCGCTTGAGGCAGGAAAGCTGTTCCAGTTTGTCGGCTTTGGGAAAATGAATGCTGTGATCAGCGCCCAGGCGCCTGAGTGGGTGTTTAGCAAGCACCAGGCCCTGGTGAGGTTCAGTGCCGATGGTACTTCGTTCGCTTTGGGCGGCGCCCACTACGATCAGACCATGATCATGCTACCAGGTCCGGTCGACGCGCTCTACTCGGTTATGAGGTCGATCAATGACGCAGACGAGCTAAGCGTCTCCGACGAGAACAGCAAGCTGCTGGGAACTTTTCCCATCACCGGAATGGCCGAAGCCCTTCGGCTCTGGAAAGACTGCACAGATAAGCTTTCGGCAGGCGACTGAACCAACGAGGCCCGCTCCTTCGCAGCGTCAGGCAGGACCTTGGGCGGAAACGCTTGGTGCCTTTGTGATTGTCTTCTCCACAAATTCGGCCTGGCTCGGACATGCCGTGGTCGACGGAAATCAAGATCGTCCGAACCATCATAGGGAGGCGAGCGATGAGACTTGTGGGCGGCGTTGCCATCTTGGTCTTCCTGTTTTTCTCCCAAATGGTTCTGGCGCAGGCGGACCCGGTGCAACCCGCACTTGAGGCCATTCAAGCCAGAGACTATGCGCGGGCGGCAACACTCCTTGAGCCGCTGGCAAGAGGGGGTAACCCCGGTGCGCAGCAGTTGCTTGCGGGCCTCTACGAGAATGGACTGGGAGTGCCGCGCAATCTGGCGACGGCAGCGTCCTGGTACGAAGAGTCGGCTAGGCTAGGGCTCGCCTTCGGCCAACTCATGATTGGCGATATGCTGATGGTTGGAGCGGGCGTGGCTCGAGACCCGGACAAGGCACTTGAGTGGTATCGAAGGGCGGCAGAGCAGGGCTACGCGGAGGCCGAGTTCCGGGTTGCAATGCTTCTGCACGAAGGCGAGGTGATTGGGGGACCGTACACATCGCGCTCGCCAGCAGAAGACCTTCTCGAAGCGATTTCATGGTATAAGAAGGCCTCTGCGCATGGCGTAGAACGCGCATTGCTGCGTCTTAACGCGATCGTGCCCAACGAGATTTGGGGCGGCGATGCGGTCGATGCTTTTACACTGGTTGAGGCCAGAGCAGCGGTAATCGCCGCAACGAGCAGCAGGGCATTGGAGGGCAAACCGATCAAACTTGCCTATCTGCCGCTTGGTGCAGGGATCATGGTCAGTCCGGGCTGGGATCCTGAACACGCAGGTGACGTGGCGGAGCTGGCCGCGCTGTTTGTCTCCAAGGCTCAAGACAAGCTCAAGTCGGCCGAGCACGCCTATTTGCCCAAAGACCTCCTAGTGGTATCCGCCGGCAAGTGCGAGCCCGATGCAAAAGCGCTGACGAGCCTGTTCGTCGATGACGTTTTGTTAAATTCGAGCGCCGACCCGTCAAAAAGCGCCTGGTTTGGCGCAATCGAGGGAGACCATATCGTCATTGGAACCTCCTATTCTGACATCGACGAATACTATGGCCTCATTACCTTCTACGCCCATGCCTACTATGGCATCTGGAGGGAAGGCTCCGCAGAGCTGTGGAACCCAACCCGCAGCTGCTCAATCACGCTCAGCGCTCATTAGTGGATCGTGGTCCACTCGGCCCGACGCCCAAAGAGGGGACGTGCTCCTCAAAAACCGAGGGAACCTGGGGCTCAGGTCAATCCCAAAAGGGTCAAGTTGGTCCCGGCTATTGCGCGGAAGCCCGTAAAAGAGCACCCCGTAAAACCGGAAGGAACCTGGAGCTAGGGTCACAGCCAATCGATGCTCTCTACCTGCGGCAGAGTCTCGGGCTCGGCAAGCTGACTAGCCCGGCGTGCCTTCAGCGTGGGACCGCTCTGCCGCAAGCTCGAGGATCAGCCGGCCGCAGGCTGTCCGATCCGGCAGGCCGTCGGCAAGGCGCGGCACGCGCGCGATCACCTGCACGACACGCGGGGCGGCCCAGGCACCGATTTTCTGGCGGCAGAGGCTCCGCGTCAGCGCTTTCAACTGGGCCAGATTGTAGCCCTCTTCGATGACCACGAAGGCGAAAAGCTCGTCCGCTGCGCCGGACTTGGGGTTTTTGAACAGGACCGCGTCGCTGATCCCGTCGAGGGCTGCAAGTGCGGCCTCGAGCGCCAGCAGATCTACCGTATGACCATCGAGCACCGCTGCGTGAGGCGGGGCCGCCTGTGGGCAAGGACCGCATGAGCCGATGGCGGCTGTGCCACAGTGGCCAAGGTTCCCTGTCCCCCATGCAATCTTCACCGCGGCGCGGTTTGCGCTAAGATGATCGCGAAGGAGAATCCATAATGGCAAGGCTTCGACTACCTCTTTTGGCGCTTATGGCGCTGGTGCTGCCGGTTTCGGCCTTTGATCAGGCCCAGGTGGATCAGTTTCAGGCCACCGGCGAATGCCGAGAGTGCGACCTTTCGGGCTATGAATTCCCCTATGGCGTCGGCCTTCGCGGCGCGGTGCTTGGGGGTGCCAATCTGCTCGGTGCATCGCTCGTGCGCGCCGATCTGAGCGAAGCCGATCTGAGCGGAGCAACGCTACAGGGGGCAGACCTCAGCGGGGCATTTCTCTCGGGAGCGGACCTGCGGGAGGCAGGACTTGGCGCGGCCAATCTGCGGGGATCAAACCTGAGCGGTGCCGTGCTCTCTGGCGCTGACCTCAAGGGGGCGAACCTGAGTGGCGCCAATCTGCGCGGCGCTGACCTCAGCGGTGCTGATCTCGCCGGGGCCGATCTCACCGATGCGGACCTGCGCGGCGCAAACCTCACCCATGCCGATGTGACAGGTCTCGACTCCAGTCGGCTGATTATTGACGACACCACGGCGGGCCTCGCCCCGGCCCGCTGACCCGGCGCAGCGGCCGTCCGGTTGACCGTCCGCCGCACGCGGTGTCAGATAGTCAAAGACCCCCGGTGCCAAAAAGGCCGCTGGGGGCCAAGGGGGCATGAGGACAAAGGATGAGCATGACAAAAAGGGCAGTGCTGGCGCTGCTCATGGCGGTATCGGTCGGGGCGAGCGGGGCTGCCGAACTGCCGGATATCGCTGCTGGCACCCCTTTTGCCACCAAGGGAAAATGGGAGGTGACGCGCCTTGGAGAAGGCTGCGCTGCGGTCTATCACTTTTCGCCCAAAGCCGAACTTTGGCTCTTTGGACCCTCGCCCGACACGATGATGGCCGGTATCGCGTTCCCGTCTGACGGAATGTCGGCCGATGGGGCCAAGTTTTCCATGATGCTCGAAGGGTCGAAGTTCGACAATTTGGCCCTCTTGGGTTCGGCCCATGGTCAGTCCGTTGTGGGGCTCATGGCCGGCCCTGAGTTTTTCGAGAAGCTGCGCTATACGCGCATGCTGAAGGTCATTGAAAACGGCTATCTCCGCGTCGGCATGCAGCTTTACCAGCAATTGTCTGCCCTCGACGAACTGGGCGCCTGCCTGACACGCTGAAGGGTGCCGCGTGCGCGTTTGGCCCAGCGGGCCAGCGCGTCCTTGATCCGCGTCAAACCGCCCATGGCTCCAGGTGCCATGCCTTTCGCCTGTTCAAGGGGAGGCGGGCATGGATATTTTCTGGACTTTTGCGGGGATCGGCGTTCTCGTTCTGCTGGTGCTCGCGGGCGTCGCTCTGCTTGTGGCGGCGGGAAAGCGCAAATAGGCGGGGTTTGGTGCGCCTGCCCCGACAACGGGCCGTACACGGGCCATATTGCCTCGGGCGCGGGACGGCTTTAAAGCCCGTGTCCAGCGCTGCTCTTTGGAACCCGTGCCATGATCCTGTTCGGAACTAACCCCATCGCCTGGTCAAATGACGACGACTGGTCGCTCGGCGATCATTTATCGCTGGAGGATTGCCTCTCCGACTGCCGGACAATTGGGTTCGATGGGATCGAGAAGGGCCATAAGATGCCCGACGATGGCGTGGCGCTGAAGGCGAAGCTCGGCGACTATGGGCTCAAATTCGCAGCGGGCTGGTTTTCGACTCAGATCCTCGTCAATGATCTGGATACCGAACTGGCCCGGCTGAAAGCCTGGATCGATTTCACCAAGGCGGCCGGGGGTGATCACATCAACGCCTGCGAGTGTTCCAACACGGTGCATGGCAATGATCAGGTGCCGGTGAACAACCGACCCATCATGACCGATGCCGAGTGGGACCGCTTCTCACAAGGCTATGAAGCGCTTTCAGCCTTTGCGGCCAGCGAGGGCGTGCGGATGGGCTATCACCACCACATGGGCACCATCATTGAATCGCAGCCCGATATCGAGCGGTTCATGGCCATGGCCGGCCCCTTCACGGGGCTGCTGCTCGATACGGGGCACGCCACGTTCGGCGGCGGCGACGCCGTAGCGCTGGCGAAGAAATACATGGATCGGGTGACCCATATCCATTGCAAGAACATCCGTCCCGCCAGGATGGCCGAAGTGCGCGCCGAAAACCTGTCCTTCCTTGAAGGGGTGCGGCGCGGGGCCTTCACCGTGCCCGGCGATGCCGAGGGCTGTATTGATTTCGAGCCCGTGCTGCAGGTCGCCGCCGATGCGGGCTATGCCGGCTGGATCGTGATCGAGGCCGAGCAGGACAGCCTCAGATATGATCCGCTGACCTATCAGGGGCTGGGTCTGCGGACGCTGAAGGCGCTATCGGCCAAGGTTGGGCTCATAGGCTAGGCTGAACGGCGTCTGGGCGCGTTTACCGATCTCGGCCTATCCCATCCTGGGCCATAGTCTGGGCGTTCATTTTGCCGCGTGCCGGGGTGCTGGCAGAACGGCCAGGCCTCGACTATTCTTCGGCCTCCGCTTGGGGCCATCGAGGTGAGGGGGTGCGCGTTGCGCTATTTTTCGGACCGGGTTCTGGTTGAGGGCGCAGCGGCCGTTCCGCATGCGCTCCGCCGTTTGCGTGAAGCGTTTCCCGCTGTGGACTGGCAGCCTCTTGCCGCAGAGGGCGGGGAGGGGCCGCGGCTGCGGCTCATCCCGTCGCCTACCCGGGCTGAGGGGAGCTATCGGATCACCGCGACCCAAAGCGGTATGCCGCAGGTGGACATCGAAGGCGGGCCGTTTTCGGGACTCATCTTTGGCGTAGAAGACCTAATCGCGCGGGGCGGCAGCCATCCGGGCCGGTTGCTGCTGCCCGAGCGCACCGTTGATGAAACGCCGGGGCTCACCTACCGCACGTTCTGGAACTGGGACCATTCCACCAATTGGGACCTCTCCCAGATCGGGATGCAGGAAATCGGGGTGTTCAACCCCTATGGCAAGCCGCCGGGCGGCTTCCTCAGTGATTTTTACCGCTGCGTGGATTTCTGTTCGAAGAACAAGATCGCTGCCGTGGTGATCTATGGCTTTTTGCGCGATACGCATGGCGGGGTTGAAGCGGCGCAGGCGCTGTGCCGCTATGCCACCGAACGCGGGGTGCGCATCCTGCCCGGCATTGCCATTGGCAGCTATGGCGGGGTGTATTGGGAGGGGAACAACCGGTTCAACCTTTCCACCTGGCTCAAAGCCCATCCGCAGCATGCGGCGACCTTCAACAAGCCGGTGGGGTTCCAGATCGTTGATCTGAAGTTCCCGCTCAATTTCCCGCCGTCAGATTACACCCGGTCGGCCTGTCCCTCGGCGCCCGAGACCATGGCGTGGATGGAAGAGGGAGTAGCCTGGCTCACCGAGACCTTTGATATCGGCGGGATCAATATCGAGGCCGGCGATTATGGCGTGTGCGATTGCGCCCGCTGTCGGGAGCGCCGCAATAATGAGGCCGAAGCGGCGCGTCGCGGCGATGTCTATGGCGACTACTGGAGCCATACCGATATGGCCGACAATTTCCCGCGGCTCTACCGCACGGCCAAGGCGCTGAAGCCTGATCTGTGGCTCTATTCGGAAATCCAGTGGGATAATCTGCTCGATCCGGTGGCGCATGAGGCGCAGCGGCGGTTGCCGAAGGGCGGAATTTACCAGCACACGACCAACCGCACCTATTGGGGCCGGCTCGAGCGCGAGTTGACCCGCGCCTATGTCGAGGGTCTGCCGACCCAGCCCAATGTGCTGCGCTGCCAGTTTGCCAGCCAGTGGAACGGCGATGAACGAACCGAACGCTATGCGCTTAACGCGCGGGTATTTGGCGAGATGTCGGCGCTTTGCCACAAGACCGGGCTCAAGGGGCTGACTGTGTGGGGCGAGCCCTCGCCCTACCACGCCACGGTCGAGATGAGCTATCTTGCCTTTGCCCGCTTTGGCTGGACCCCTGAACTTCGGTGGGATGATTTCGTGGCCGACGACATGGGGCCGCTGCTGGGCGGGGCCGACGCGGCGGCGGAGTTTGTGGCCATTGCCGAGACGCTCGATGGCGCTCAGGTCATGGACCCGGACCACCTACGCGCGCTCAAGATCCGCACGGCCGCGCACCGGGCCGACACGGAAGCCGGTCGGCGCTGGCTGAGCCTTGAGGACCAGATCGCGCGGAGACTCTATATGGGTGCGTAAGGCGACCTGGCGGCGCGGGGCCTGCCTAATCGCCAATCCGGCGCACAGCGATAGTTGCGCGTCTATTGGGGCTCTTCAGACTGTTGGCCCCGGGACTAGGTTGATCTCGGCGCGATCGAGGTCAGCACGCCGCTGGTGACTGATCATGCCACAGCCGATGGCTACAATAAACACTTTGCCGGCCCGGTTTTCCTCGGGAGCCGAAACCTATACAAGCGTCGCTCAAGATTTAATGGGCGGAATTCCATCGATGGCGGAAAATTGGCCGACCGACGCCGATCTGGTCGCACGGCTGAGCGCCGGGGCGTCACGGGTGCGGATTGCTGTTGTTGGCGACGTCATGCTGGACCGCTTCACCGACGGTGCAGTGCATGCCCGTGAGGCCGATAGCACTGCGCCTGTGCTCGTTCACGCGACGATTCATGATGCTGCGGGCGGCGCGGCAAATGTGGCACTCAATGCGGCAGCCCTGGGGGCTGAGGTTCAGCTTGTCGGTCTGGTGGGGGCTGATGAGGCCGGGGTGGCGCTTGGAGCCCTGATTGCGGCGCACGGGGTAAAGGCGGCGGAGCTGATTGCGGAGGCTGACCGGCCGACGACGGTGAAACACCGTTTCCGCGATCAGGGCAGAACGCTGCTGCGGGTTGATCGCGAAAGCCGTGTTTCGCCGGATGGCGCGACGGACTTCCGGCTTGAGGCCGCGGCGCTGGCTGCGCTCGGGTCATCTGATGTTCTGGTTCTGTCTGATTATGTGAAGGGCGTGCTCGGCCCTGGTCTCGCAGCGCGCCTTGTCCGGGAAGCGCGCCAACGCGGGGTGCCGGTGCTGGTCGATACGAAAGCCGCGAGCCCTGAGGGTTTTGCTGGGGCGACCTGTCTGACGCCCAATGAGCAGGAATTGCAGCGGCTAACCGGGTGTGGTGAGGGCGACCAGGCCTTGGCCGAGGGGGCGCGCGCACTCCGAGTCCGGCTGGGGGTCGAGGCGGTGATTGTGACCCTCGGGGCACGCGGTGCGGCGCTGTTTGCGGCTGGGATGGAGCACCGCCTGGGGGCAGGCAGCGGCGGACTGACGGTTGATCCGAGCGGGGCGGGGGACAGTTTTCTCGCGGCTGTTGCCGTGGGCCTGGGCCGCGGCCTGCCACTGGTTGACGCGGCGCGTCTTGGACATCTGGCGGGTCGACAGGCGAGCATGCGATCGGGCACCAGCATTGTCGGGATTGATGATCTGCTGTCTGCTCCGGATGAGGTGGTCAACGGGACGGGGGATGACGAAACCTTGCGCGCCGTTGCGGGCTGGCGGCGGGCGGGTCTCAGGATCGGGTTCACCAATGGCTGTTTTGACCTGCTACATGCCGGGCATGTGCATCTGTTGGCGGAGGCGCGGGCCGCCTGCGATCGGCTGATCGTGGGTGTCAACACCGATGGGTCGGTGCGTGGCCTGAAGGGGCCGGGCCGACCCGTTCATCGGCTCGAGCACCGGATGGCGGTGCTTGCTGCGCTGCGGGCTGTGGACCATGTCGTTGCCTTTTCAGAGTCAACGCCGCTTCGGCTCATTGAGGCGATCCGGCCCGATGTGCTGATCAAGGGCAGCGACTACCGGATCGACCAGGTTGTGGGCGCGCCGCTGGTTGCGGCCTATGGTGGGCGGGTGCTGCTCGTCGATCTCGTGGCCGACCTCAGCACGAGCGCCAGTCTGGCGCATGCAGAAAGTGGGGCCGCATGAGTTTTCACGATCATCTTGAGCGTAGGCAGGCGCTGCTGCGGGGGCTCGATGCGGCGGCGCTTCAGGCGAGACTTGAGCGGGCCGTTTTGATGCTCGTCGCGGCGGCGCGGGCGCGCTTGCCGATACTCGTCTGCGGCAATGGCGGCTCGGCAGCGGATGCCCAGCATATTGTTGCGGAACTCGTCGGCCAGTTTAGTGCGCCCCGCGTGGCGCTTGATGTCCGCGCACTGGCGGCCGATCCAGCGCTTTTGACGGCGCTCGCTAATGATTTTGGCTATGCCGAGGTGTTTACTCGACAAGTTGAAGCTTATGGTCGGCCCGGTGGGCTCCTGTTGGCGCTCTCGACGAGTGGGCAGTCCGTATCAGTCCTGCGCGCTGCGGAGGCGGCCCGGCGCTGCGGCATGCAGGTCATTGCGTTCACGGGCGCGACCGGTGGCGGGCTGGCTGACTTGGCCGATATCAGCTTGCTCGTGCCTGCCACCGAAGCGGCGCTCGTGCAGGAGGGCCATGCGGCCCTTTATCACTACCTTTGTGCGCGGATCGACGCCGCCTTTTCGTCGGATGCGACGAGCGCATGACCGGGCTCGTCGATCCGGGCCTGCATGTGTGGCAGGGGGATATTGACTCGCTTGCCCGGCCCGGCCCGGCGTTGTTTCTCGATCGGGACGGCACGCTTATGCTCGATACGGGCTATCCCCGCTACCCCGACGAGGTGAGCATTTTAACCCCCGGACTTCCAACGCTGCGCCTTGCCCTGAGCCTGGGGCTGCCGCTGGTGGTGGTGACCAATCAATCCGGCATCGCGCGCGGGCTATTGACCTGGTCGGATTACGAGGCGGTTTCGGCTCAGCTTCGCGACGATCTGAGCGCTGTGGGGGTTCGTCTCGCCCTGATGATTGCCTGTGCGTGGCACCCGGAAAGTCAGGCGGGCCTGGCCCATCCCGATCCGCCGATGCGAAAGCCAAACCCCGGCATGTTCCAGCTTGCCGCGCAGCGGCTGAATATTGACCTCAGCCAGTCGCTGATGCTGGGGGATCAGCCCAGCGACCTGCAGGCCGGGCAGGCGGCGGGGCTCAAAGCAGGCTTTCTGGTAGGCGACTGGGACCGGCTGTCGGCCGCGGTTGCCGCCGCCGCCCGGTAACGCAGACGGTCGGTGCCACAATCCGCTGGACCTGATGATCAAGGGCCCGGAGGGGTGTTGGACTTTACATAGCCAAGCTCGACAAGCAGAGGCCGAAGGCGTGCGGTTACCCGCCAGACGGTGATCGGATTTCGTCGCCTGAACTGGCCCACCCGCGTTAGGCTGATACTCGACCGGATGAGGGCCAGTGCGGATAGCTCGGGGGCTAGGCCTGCAAACGCAAGGAGATCGGCACAGGTTTCATCAAACGCGGTGCAGAGGCTTTCATAGCGCAGTTCATGGTAGCGCGCGCCCAGCATGGCTCCAAAGCGCCGACCAACAGTAACGCTGTTGTGCCAGTGTTGCGCGTTATAAAGATGCGGCCAACGCTGATAGACTGGTCCGCTGCACCGCCCGAAGAGCAGGCCATTCCAGAATCCAATACCCACAGCATTCACATAGACTTTCTGCCAGAACGGATCACGCGGGGCCACGTGATTGCTGAACGCTACATCGCGACCATCGCGGATCATGTGCACAAAGCGGGCTGCCGGAAAGAGCACGGCGAGAACCGGTACGATATAAACCGTCTCGCAAAGCTTCCACCCCCAAGGCCCGCCGCGATAGTCGCGCATATGGCCAATAAGGGCCTCGGCGGCTGCGGTGGTGATCTCCTGTTCGAGCGCGCCATCGGCGCCAAGTCGCCAGAATTCTGGGTAGAGGCGCCGGACGCTTAACTTTACAAAAGGCAGGAGTTCAACAGAATCGCCCGACTCGTTGCAGCCCGACCCCATGAACACTCCAGCGGCCCCGAGTACGCGGGCGAGAAGCCGGCTTCCGGAGTGCGATTTGTTGAAGGCGATGATCGGCGGGGGCAGGGCCGTCAGCACCTCGGCCAGCGCGCTGATCGAGCGGGCACTTCGCATGGCGCCCAATAGGGCCGGGGTCATCGGTGAGGGCTCGGGGCGCATCAGACATCGTCCAGGGGTTGGGTTTAGCAGCGTGTCGAGACGCAGATCCTTATTAAGCTGCGCGCTGTGTCCGACCGGATAGGACCGGGCTTGGTCCCTTCGGTTTAGGCCTCTTTGCACCACGGTCTTTGAAGCGCTTTCGATCATGCGAATGTTCGACCGTGGACCCTTTTTTTCGACGGGCCCGTTGGATGCGGCAAGCCCAACTTGCTCGAAAATGGTAGCGATGCGGCGCGTTAGGGGCTGCGACAGCGTGTTGGGCGTGTCACGCCCTTGACCAAGCGCTTGAGCGAGAGCGGGCCGCGACCGGCGCTGTCGGTCGGATTGCTGAAGACGGGGGCAGAGGGGGATTGCGCCCAACGCCACCAAACCGGTGCAGATCATGCTGCCGCGGTTCTCGGAATTCCTTGCAGCAACCGGCGCGGGTGGGCCGTGCTACCCCCGAAAGGCTGAGCTGAGGCACGGTTCCCCGAAATCAAGAAAGGCGCGGGTCCGGGGCGGCATGTGGCCGCTCACAGGGTGAATGAGGTGGACCGCCCCAATCTGATCGAATTCTCAAGCTTTGCAGTTGCTCAAGACCGTTTCACCTCGAGTGCCGACCAGGCCGCCATTGTGCTCCGCGCCGCCGGGCAAGGCGGGTCCCCCGGTCCGGTGTGGCCCCGAGGCAGCTCTCACGTCCCTTGCCACCCGGGTGCCCGCTGAGGCATCTGGGGGGCAAGCCGTCTTCCTCGGGGGGGGACGGCGTTTGGAGGCCCTGAGCGTGCCGGATGCACTTGGCGTTTTTGCGTTTTTAGAGCAGAGCCAGTGGTGGACGCCCGAGAAGATGCGGGCGTTTCAGGCGCAAAACCTGCGCGAACTCACCCAGCATGCGCGCGCAACAACCCGCTATGGCCAGGATCACTGTGCGGATTTCGGCGATGCGCGTACGCCTTTCGATTGGGCGGCGTGGGCGCGGCAACCGATTTTAACGCGCGAAGATGTTGCAACCCGCTACGCGGACTTCCTCTCCAACCGTCCGCCGGCCGGGCATGGCCCGTTTTCGGAAGTGCGCTCCTCAGGCTCGACGGGGCATCCGGTGCGGGTCCGGACCACGCGCCTCGTCAATGATATGGCGCGGGCGGCCAATTGGCGGGCCCATCGCTGGGCAGGGATCGACTGGGGCCAGACGCTGTTTGGCGTCATGGGCGAACGGCCCGGGCTTGAGGTCGGGGCGGTGCTCGGACCCTGGGGGCCGAAGTCTGACCCGCAATCGGCAAGGGGCCGGTTGGTCTATTGTCCTTATGAGGAAGACGATACGCGCCTTCTGACCGCGCTGCGCAAAAGCCGGGCCTCCTATCTCGCGACAACGCCGCATCACGCCGTGCATCTTTGTGAAGTGGCCGTGGCCAAGGGCATTGAGATACGGCTCGATACCGTGATGGCGCGCGGCGCCACGGTGACCGATGCCGTTCGCCAGCAGCTGGCTGCGGTTTTCGGAGCCCGGGTGTTTGAACAATACAGCTCGAAAGAGGGTGGGGTCATGGCGCATCCCTGCCCCGAGGGCGGGGGCTATCACGTGGCGTCTGACTGCCTCCTGATGGAGATTGTCGATGATGCCGGCCAGCCGGTGGCGGAGGGTGTTGAGGGGCGGGTGGTCATTACGCCTTTCGGGTCCACGGCCATGCCGCTTATCCGCTACGATCAGGGCGATCGCGCTGTGCAGGGGGGCGGCTGTACATGCGGGCGGGGGCTGGGCCACATCCACTCGCTTGCCGGACGCACGCGCAGTTTTCTGCGCCATGTCACTGGCGAGGAGCGCCGCATCACGTTCGATGACGTTGCGTTCTACAGGCTGTTGGGCGCGGGACAGATTCAGGTCGCGCAGGTGGGCCCGACCGAGTACGAAATCCGGTACACGAGGCATGATTGGGGCGTGGTGCCCAACCCGGACGCCTTTCTTCAACAGGCGCGGCCGCAGTTTTTTGATGATGTCGCGATCCGGCTCAAGGCTGTTGATCGGGCGGCGCTTAATGCCAGCGGCAAGTGGCGCGATACCGTGGTGGAATGGTCGTGATGCCAAGCGCCAAAACCGTCTTGGATCGTGATGCCAGTCGAGACATGAGTTTCTCCTTATTCATAATGTTACGCTAGTCAGAGTCGTAACATCTGTCATTGTCTCTCATATGAGATTTTAAACAATTTGCGGTTTGACCTGACAGAATTTGTCATGTCTCGCTGATAGACATGTGATTTTTCCCGAGAGGGGCCCATGTCCTTTTCAAAGGCCGAGCAACTGCTTGATCTCGCCGTCTTTATTTCGGCCAGCCAGCAAGGGATCACGCTCGATCAGGTTGTTGAGCGCTATGGTGTGCATCTGCGCACGGCGCAGCGCATGATGCGGGCGCTTGAGAACCGCTTTCCCGATGTTCATACCGCCCCTGATGGGGAGGGCCGCAAGCGGTGGACCATGCTGCGAGCGGATTCGCTGTCGCTGGTTGCAACCAGCGCCGATGAGCTGGCGGCCTGCGTCCTCGGGATTGAACACCTGAGGCGGGCGCATCTCGACATCGAGGCGCGGCACCTCGAAAGCCTCAGGGACAAGATCATGGCGACCCTGCCGCGCCAGCGGGTTAACCGGCTCGCGCCGGATTTTGAGGCGCTCCTCGAAGCGCAGGGCTTTGTGGCGCGGCCCGGGCCAAAGGCGCGCCTTGCGCCCGCCATTGCCGCGACCATTGCCGAGGCGATCAAGGCGTGCCGACCGCTTGAGATTGCCTATACATCGCACCTTGAGGATGCGCCGCAAACGCGCATCGTCTGGCCGCTCGGGCTCCTGACCGGCACGCGGCGCTATCTGGCCGCTGTTGATCCGCAAAGCCGCCGACCAGGCACGGTCAAGACCTATCGGCTCGAGTCCATTGCTGCCGCGACGCTGGGGGACGGTTATTTCGTGCGGCCGCCGCGTTTTGATCTTCAGGCCTTTGCCAATCAGGCCTTTGGCCTGTTCCAGCGCGCCGATGAAACCGGAGATATCGTGTGGCGCTTTGCGCCTAGCGCCGCCGAGCACGCGGCAGGGCTTCTGTTCCACCCGCTGCAAACCGAGGAGTGGCAGGCGGATGGTGCACTGATCGTGCGCTTTCGGGCCTCGGGCTTTCTGGAAATGGCCTGGTACCTCTACCAGTGGGGTGATGCCGTCGAGGTGCTGAGCCCTGCGCCGCTCAGGGCGCTGGTGGCGGGATATGAGCGCACGGACTTCCCAGCCTTCCCGTAAGGGCCTTGCAGCCGCCCAGCGGCGCGCGGCGTGGGTGGTCTAGCGGAACCGCCGCGCGGCATCGAGGGACAGGCCGAGGCCGACGCTGCCAAAGGCATCGGTTTCAACCGGCTTTGCCTCTGGCAAAAGGCCGCGCAGCCCTGCGGTAATGGCGGGGACACGCGTCGATCCGCCAGTGAGAATCAGGGTGTCGATGGCGCTGCGCGCAACCCCGGCGGCGCGGAGCGCGCGCTCGATGGCGTCGGTGATCCCGGCGGATGCGCCGGCGATGGTGCGGCTGAATTCGGCGCGCGTCATCGGCGTATCAAGCGCTACGTCGCGGGTGCGGAACTGGAATTCGGTCGCGTCGGCCTCGCTGAGGGCGATCTTGCTGTCCTCGACCCGGCCGGCCAGCCGGTGGCCCTGCCGGTCTTCGACCAGGGCGAGCATTTTGGCGGCAAGGTCGGGCCATTGTGCCTCCTTTACCGTCGAGCGCAGCTCGGCAATGGTTTTGGCAGTGTAGAGCCGGTTGATGCGGTGCCAGGTGGCCAGATCGTAATAGGGCCCGGAGGGCAGGGGGCGTTTGCCGTCGGCGGTTTCGGTACCATAGCCCAAAAGTGGCATGACCTTGCGCAAGGAGAGCAGGCGATCCAGATCGGTGCCGCCAATATGGACGCCGGTGGTGGCCAGGATATCGGCTTTGCGGTCGATGGCGCGGGCGCGTTCGGGCGAAACGCGGATGACGGTAAAGTCTGAGGTGCCGCCGCCAATATCGGCAACGAGCGCGAGTTCTTCGGCGCTGACCTGCTGTTCATAATCGAGCGCGGCCGCAATCGGTTCGAACTGGAATTCGACATGGCGATAGCCGGTGGCGCGCACGGCGGCTTCGAGCTGGCTCTGTGCCAGCGCGTCGGCGGCGTCGTCGTCATCGACAAACCGCACCGGGCGGCCGCAGACGATCTGGGTGATCGGCACACCGAGTTTCGTTTCGGCGCGGGCTTTGATCTCGGCGATGAAGAGCCCGAGAATGTCGGCAAAGGGCAGGACGCGGCGCTTGATGCGGGTCGAATCGGCAAACAGGGCGGTGCCCAGCACCGATTTTATCGAGCGCATCAGGCGGCCATCAGCGCCGCCGACATAATCGTTGATCGCCCGGCGGCCAAACAGCATCGTGTCGTCTTCAAACGAAAAGAAGATCGCCGAGGGAATTGTAGGCTTGCCATCCTCAAGCGGCACGAGGCGCGCCGGTGTCGTGCCATCGGTCACGGCGAGGGTGGAGTTCGAGGTGCCGAAATCGAGGCCACAATGGTGTCGCGTCACTGGCAGTCTCTTTTCGGCTCGGTCGGGCGGCGTGGTTTCGCAGCCGGACGGGCTGGTTAGAGGCAGCCGGGCTCGGGCGCAACCCTTCGTGGGGGCACAGAGCAATAATTGACGGCAAGGGGGCCCGTTGGGCTCAGGCGGCCGTCAGCGCCCCCACGGGGCCCTCAGCGGGGGGCGGTGGGGCAGGGAACACCAGTGCCAGGGCCGCCGCCGCGAGGCCAATGCTGGCCGATGCAATATAGAGCCAGTGATAGGTGCCGAAAGTATCGTAGAGCCAGCCGCCGCCGAGCGGGCCGAAGGCCATGCCGAGGCTCGAGGTCAGGGTCATGCCGCCCAGCACCGTGCCCATGACGCGGCTCGGAAAATACGCGCCTGCGAGCACCGAATAGAGCGGCATGACGCCGCCATAGACTGCGCCGAGGACGAGCGCGAGAAGATAGAAATGGGTGAGTTCGCTCACATAGATATAGCTGAAAATCCCGGCGGCCTGGAGCGCGAGCCCGCCGATGATGACGCGTCGCGCCCCGAACCGGTCGGACAGCGTGCCGAAAATCAGCCGTCCGAACAGTCCGGCGACTCCTTCGACACTGTAGATGGTCGCTGCCCCGAGCGCCGAGGCGCCGCAGATCATGGCGTAGCTGACGGTATGGAAGATCGGGCCCGAATGCGCCGCGCAGCAGAGGAAAAATGTGGCGGCAAGGACGATAAAATGTGGGGTCCGCAGGGCAGTGAGCGCGGCTGAGCCCGGTTGGCGCGCCGGACCCACGGTGTCAGCCGCCAGAGGCGCAGGCGCGCGGCGGAGCAGGAGGCTCGCCGGGATCAGCAGCACGAGGGCCGCAAGGGCGATCCACAGCATGGTGCTGCGCCATCCGGCGGCGTCAATCAGCAAGGAAGCGACCGGCGTGATGACCATGGGTGCGATGCCGCCGCCCACCGAGACCAGCGAAACGGCGAGGCCGCGATTCTTGTCGAACCAACTGAGCGTGGCCGAGATGATCGGCGCGAAGAAAGCGCCGCCTGACCCACCGACGAGGGCGCCATAGGCACATTGAAACACCCACAGGTCGCGCGCCTGACTGGCGAGGATCAGACCGGCGACGAGCAGACCTGAGGCGATCAACACCACCGGCCGGGCCCCGATCCGGTCGCTGAGCGCGCCCCAGCCGAACCCGGCAATGCCCATGGCGACAAAGCCGATGGTCATGGCGGCGGAGATACCGGCCCGGCTCCAACCGGTGTCGGTTGCGATGGGTTGCAGGTAAACGGGCAGGGCAAATATCGCGCCCATGGCCACGCAGGTAATGACCGCCCCGGCGGCGACGAGCACCCAGCCATAATGCCTGTTCATCGTCCTCACCTGCCTCATGTGCCCGCGGCTCTCGATAGAAGCATAATGGGCGTATCGGAAAACACCAGACCACGCTGGTTGTGCCGGTATTGCCTTAACGTCAGCGGTCGGCGCGGGTTTCCGACGCGACGCGGGCGGTATATGACCGCTCATCCGGCCGGGCCGGTGACGGGTCGATCAGGGTCAGCCATGCCGCAGTTTTCATCGGACGGAATTGCCATCAGCTATGCCGTGTATGGCGCAGGGCCGCCGGTGCTCCTGATCCACGGCTTTGCCTCCTCGGGGCGGATCAACTGGGTGGATACGGGCTGGGTCGATACGCTCACCGCTGCGGGATACCAGGCGATCACGCTCGATAACCGTGGGCATGGCGAGAGCCGCAAGCTTTATGATCCGCAGCTGTATTTCGCCCATGAAATGGCCGAGGACGCGCGGCGGCTGCTCGATCACCTCGGCATCGACCGGGCGGCGGTGCTTGGCTATTCGATGGGGGCGCGCCTTGCGGCGTTTTTCGCGCTCAACCATCCGGATCGGGTTGCGGCGGCAGTTTTTGGGGGCATGGGCCTGAACCTCATCGCCGGACTTGATGATTCAGAGGCCATCATCGCAGCGCTTCAGGCCGAACGGATCGAGACGATCACCTCGGCGGTGGGGTTGATGTTCCGCCGCTTTGCCGAGCAGACCGGGTCGGACCGGGCGGCGCTTGCGGCCTGCATGATCCATTCGCGCGAGCCGATGGCTGAGGCCGATGTCCGGCGGATTGCCGTGCCTGTGCTGGTGGCGGTGGGCAGTGCCGATGGCATGGCCGGCGCGCCGGAGCCGCTGGTGGCGCTCCTGCCTGCGGCTGAGGGCTTTGTGATCGATGGCCGCGACCATATGAAGGGGACCGGTGACCGGAGCTTCAAGGCGCGCACGCTCGATTTTCTCGCCCGTCAACCGGCATGGTCGCGGCTTTAGCCCGCCAAGGGGCTTGGTACGCGGCGCCAAAACGCCTATATCGGCGCTTCACGATCAAGGGGCCAAGAATGAGCTCGACACAGCCGATAGCCAGCCCCGCCGCCTTCGACCCCGTTTGGGAAGCCGTCCTGGCGGGTGCCAAGCAGGTGGCGCAGCGCGAACCGGCGCTCGGCAATCTGATCTATTCCAATGTCCTCAACCACGACAGCTTTGAAGAAGCGCTGGCACACCGGCTGGCCGAGCGCCTCGACCATGCCGATGTCTCGGCGGATCTGATCCGGCAGGCGTTCAAGGACGCCCTGGAGATGCGGCCGGCCATTGGGCTCGACGCGCGGGCCGATCTCGCGGCAACGCTCGAGCGCGACCCCGCGCTGCACAAGGCCGTCGATGGATTTCTCTATTTCAAGGGCTATCACGCCATTCAGACGCACCGCTTTGCCCATGCGCTGTGGGCGGGCGGGCGCAAGGATTTTGCACTCTATCTGCAAAGCCGCTCGTCGGCCGTGTTCCAGGTGGACATCAACCCGGCAGCGCGGATCGGTCGGGGCATCATGCTCGACCATGCCACGGGCTTTGTCGTGGGCGAGACGGCAGTGATTGGCGACAATGTGTCGATCCTGCAGGGGGTGACGCTGGGCGGTACCGGCAAATCCGACGAAGACCGGCACCCCAAAATCAGCGACGGCGTGCTTATCGGCGCCGGGGCCATTGTGCTGGGCAATATCCGGGTGGGCGAGTGCGCCCGCATTGCCGCAGGGGCCGTGGTGGTCAAGGACGTGCCGCCGCGCGTGACCGTGGCCGGTGTACCGGCGCGTATCATTGGCGAGGCCGGCACGGCGCATCCGTCGACCGTGATGGACCACGTGGCTGCTGTCAGCGACATAAGCGGCTGAAGCGCCGTAATTCGGCCAAAGGGACGGGGAAAAAGCCGGGGCGGGATTGCCGCGGCGCCCGATCTTCCTATTGTGGCGGCCTTAACGAGACTGGAGTCTGTGGCGCATGAACCACCCCGAAATCCTGAAGCTTCAAAAGTTTTTGCAGCAGAAGTTCAATAACCGCTCGATCGATGTGCGTCCGCGCAACAAGCAGAACGACAGCGTGGAAGTGTTTATCGGCGAGGAGTTCATCGGGCTCATCTATGTCGACGATGAAGACGGCGACCGCTCGTATAATTTCCAGATGGCGATCCTCGACGTCGATCTCGAAGAGATCAACTGACGCCTTAACCATGACGTAAGGCGACAGGAGCCAAGTCCCGGTCGCTGCGCTATGGCTAACAAACGGTTAAAGCAAAGCCCGCTTTTGCGGGCTTTCGTTTGGGGGGCAGGATGCGGGAGCTGGTGCTGGCCGCGTTTTTCGTGGGCTTCGGCATGGCGTCGGCGGCAACGCTGACGCATCTGGTGCAAGCGGTCAGCGGGCAAACGCTCGGGTTCGGTCTGGGCCGCGGCGGCGTTGTGCGCCGCCTCTCCAGCCTCATGGTCACCGCCATCTGCGGGCCCTATGTGCTGCTGCAGGTGGGTCGGCTGGCTGAGCGCGAGGGCCAGTTGAGCGTCGGTCCGGCGCTGGTTTTGGCCCTTGTGGCCTTTGGCTGGGCCTTCATTTCGGGGCTGATGCTGCTCGCTGCCCTCATCAATGTCGGGCTTTAGTTGGTGCTGAGCATATTGCGGTTATCAATGAGCCGCACCCAGAGGCCGGGGTTCAGTTCGGACTGCCGCTTCAGATAGCGATAGGGCGTCTCGGTCCACAGCCGGACCCGGGGGTCCTGGTTGTCGAGCACCAGATCGCCGCGATCAGTGCGCACCATCAAAATGGCGTGGCCTTCACCCCGCTGATCGCGCGCTACGGTCATAAGCAGCACCGAAGGGCTGAAGCCCAAAGCGATGAGTTCGCGGCGCTTTTCGAGCGCGATATCCTCGCAATCGCCTGCGGTGGCCGGATAGGTCCAGAATTCCGCCACATGATAGAGCCGCTGGTCGGTGATGGGCACAATTCGCCGGTTGACGGCGGTATTGACCGCCTCGATCGTGACATAGGTGCCGGCATCGAGCCGGATCGGTCCCGAGTGCCCGCCGGGGCGGCAGTCGGCCTCGTGACGGGCACAGAACGCCCCTGCGCCAACCGGAATGCTGGTCTGCGGCCCTTCGGGCACAAAGGCCGTCCGCCCGAGATCGGGCGCAGCGGCGCGGGAGGGGATAACAAGCACGAGCAGCATCAGACCGAAGACAATGGTCAGGGTAACGCTGTTGGCAAAAACGGCGCGGGACATGGGATAACCTCAACTGTGAGGTTGATCCTGCCCGCTCGGCCTTGCGGGGTCTGAAAACTGGATGACGTGTTTTGAGGCGAATTACCGCCTGCGCAGCAAGAGCCGGTTAACCAAGGCTCAGACGGGCCGCAGCGCCGCCTCAATCGTGGCGAGACCCTGCGGCTGAGCGCTCGGTACGCCGTCGCTCGCGGCGAGGAATTCGAGCCCGATTCCCTCGCTGAAATGGCGGACGACCCGGGCGCGGATGCGGCCCACCGAGGCCAGCGTGCCAATCGCCGGACGCACCTTGATTTCAACACCGGCGCCCGAGAGTGAAATATCGATGATCCGGCACGGATAGGCCCGGCCGTCATCGAGCTTCAGTTCAGTAAAGCGGGTGGTGGGAACAACACGCTCGTGGCGGCGGTCTTCGGGCAGCGCCAGCGCGTCTTTATTGGCCAGCCAGGTGAGCTGGGCGGCGAGCTTGTCGCGCTTACGCGGGCTCATGTCGAGATCGAGAAGGAAGCCGCGCACGCCGCGTTCGCCAATCGACCCCTCGATGCGGCCAAGCTGATCGAGATAGGCGATAACGCGCGCCCCGGCCACGCCCGTCTCAGGGCCTTCGACCCAGCAGTCGCCGGGCGACATGCTGGTTATGGTGCAGGGATATTCGCGCTGGTCGGGCAGCATATAGCGCCCGTTGACGGTGACAGTGACCCGCTGAAACCGCGGCAGATCGGCGGCACGCGGCCTCATGGAACGGACGCTTGTCTCAAGCATGTCGGGGGACCCTGAACTCTGTCCCCTGTCTGATAGCCACCGGCGCTTAAGAAAAAGTCTACGGATTTATTGGTATTGAAGCCGTGCTCAGTTTCGTCCGCCGTCGATGACGGCAAGATGCGCATAGCGGCGCGCAGCGCGGCCATGAAACTGGCTGGCAATGGGCGCCTCCACGATGGCCGCTTGCCGTTCGGCCCGGGGCTGGGGGGCCTGATCGCGGCCACCATTGGCCGCAACACGCAGGCCGCCGAGATCGGACGCGCCGGTCTCGTCGGGCCAGATCAGCCTGAGCCCGGTAATGCGCTGTTCGATCACCGGCTGCACGCCGAACCAGTAGGGTTCCTCGATGGCCGTCATGGCGCCCAGAATGCGGGCGTCGGCGCTGCCATTGTGCCTGAGCGGCAGGAGAATGGTTTCGATCGAGACGCGGGTGCCGACGGCGGTGGTGCCCTGAAACGTAACGAGCGCCACGGCATTATCTTCGGTTACGGCGCGGATGAGCGTATCGATGGCGTCGCGGTCGCGCTGGTGCCAGAGCCGCGAAAACGAGCGGTCTTTCAGTTCGCGCGCATAGGCAGAGCACAGGTGCGAGCCGGCAAGCCGGAAGTCATATTCACCATCGGAGTTAAGCTGCAGAATGAAAGCGTTCCCGAGCGCAGTGCGGATGGAGGTGGGATCAATCTCGCGGCGACCCGGGGCCGTACGCGCGCCCCGCAGGCGGTTCCAATAGTCGAAAAGTTCCCGGGTGCTGGGCTTTTGCATGGGGCTGGTCTCAAAAAATGCGGTGGGCCCGGGCCGGGCTTGTTTCGAGGCGGACACTCGCAAAAACCGCCACGGAAATCGCCCTTAAACACTTGTTAGGGTTAATGCGCGTCGGGCCTGTGGATAGGTTTGCCGCTTGCGCTCGTTTTCAAACTGCCGTCACAACTGCCGCAGTAGCAACGAGCGCCCAGAGGGCCGATCGCCATGAGCACCGAACCTGCCGCGCGCGAGCCGATTTTCAACCTGCCGACGGTCGTGACCGCGCTGATCGGGCTGATGGCGGCCATTCATGTGGCCGCGACTTTTGCACTCGACGATGCAGGGCGCGAGCAGCTGACCGTGTGGCTCGCGTTCATTCCCTATCGGATTGAAGCGCCGAGCCTGATCCCGGGAGGGCTCTGGCCGCTCCTGTGGACGCCCATCACCCATGCGTTTTTGCACGGCGGGTGGGAACACCTCGGTCTCAACATGGCCTGGCTCATGATTTTCGGCACGCCCGTCGCCCGGCGCTATGGGGCCGTGCCCACGCTTTTGCTGTTCATCGCCAGTGCGGTGGCCGGGGCAGGGCTCTTTATGGCGACAAGCCTTGGTCAGGTGCAGGTACTGGTTGGGGCTTCGGGCGGCATCGCCGGGCTCACCGGGGCGGCGTGCCGGTTCATGTTCCAGCCGGTTTTGATGCGGATCGACCCCGAGACCGGGCTTCCGGTGCCTGCGGGCCGGGCGACGGCCCCGCTGGCGCTGCTCATTCGGGACCGGCGCGCCATGGCGTTCATTGCGGTTTGGGTGGTGCTCAATGCGGCGGTGCCGCTTTATGCACTGGTGGCGGGGGGCGGGGTGTCGATTGCCTGGCAGGCCCATATCGGCGGATTTGCCGCCGGTCTTCTGGGCTTGCCGCTGGTGGAGCGCTGGGCGCGGGCCCAGCGCTGAGGCTTAGCGGTCGAACGGCACCTTCGCCGTCAGGATTTCGCCCGAGTTGTTGAACTCGACTTCGAATTCCACCACGATCTGCCCATTGTCGAGGCTGATCTTTGACCCGATGCGCACCATGTTGCCACCGCGATCGGTATCGCGCTCAGCGAGATCGAAAGTGATTCGCCCCTCGTTGATGCGGCCAACGGCGATGCCGGTGAACCCGGCGTTTGAACTCATGGCGGCTTCGTAATGGCGGGTCGCGTCGTTGAACGCGATTGTGCCCGACACCGAGAGGTTCATATCGACGAGCGAACAGCGGCCGGCATAGTTGACCTTGGCCTGGTTGCCCTTGGCTACATTCAGCCGACAGCGGAACGGTTCAGATCCGGCGCCGCCCGTGAGCGCGCCCTGACCCTGCCAATTGCCGATATAAGACGACAAAAGATCCAGTTCACGCTGGCCGGCCTGGCTGCCCGTCGGCGCGACCATTGCCGCAAGCCCGACCAATGCCACGGCGACGGCCTTCGAAAACGGTGTAAAACTCATCTTCCTCTTCCCTCTCATTCGGCCGAGACTGCTTATTGCCAGGCGTTTCGCAAGATGTTTCTGTGTTTGCGCGGCGCGAAATGACGCAAATACGGGTTCTTCCGACCCCGACGTGAGCTTCCGGAGACGTGTATTAATGACGACTAGTGCCTCAACCTCTGCACCAGTGTTCGGTGCCTTGTCGTCTGATAATTCGTCCAACGGGGGCGAATCCGGGCTGATCGTGGCCCGGCACCTAGACTACACCGTTCCGGTGGGCAGTCAGAGCCTCAAAATCCTCAATGATGTGTCCCTTGAGGTAAGCCCCGCCGAGGTGCTCGCGATTGTTGGTCCGTCGGGCAGCGGCAAGACCTCGCTTCTCATGCTTCTTGCGGGACTCGAACGGCCGACCGGGGGCGATATCACGCTGAATGGACAAAGCCTGTCCGGTCTCAGCGAAGATGGGCTGGCCGAGCTGCGGCGGCAGGCGGTGGGCATTGTGTTCCAGAGCTTCAATCTCGTGCCCTCGGTTTCAGCGCTCGATAATGTGAGCCTTGCGCTCGAAATCGCGCGGCCAGACCTCAAGCTGTCCGAATGCCGGACGCTCGCGCGGGAAGCGCTGGAGGAAGTTGGACTCGGGCACCGGCTTGAGCACCGCCCTTCGGCGCTGTCGGGCGGCGAACAGCAGCGTGTGGGCCTGGCGCGGGCCATGGCGGCGCGGCCGAGGCTGCTGCTCGCCGACGAGCCAACCGGTAATCTCGATCAGGAGACCGGGGCGCGGGTGATTGAGCTGATGTTTTCGCTGGCGCGAAAGCACAAGACGGCCATCATCCTCATTACGCATGACCCGGTGCTCGCCAAGCGCGCCGACCGCATGCTGACGCTCTCGAAGGGCACGATTCTGCCGCCGGGCACGGGTGCAGCGTGACACAGGGATTATGGCGGGCAATCCGGTTCGGCATTGCCGATCTGAGGGGCGACTGGCGGCGGTTCATTCTGATGATCGCCTGCCTCGCCATCGGCACGGCGCTGATTGCTGCGGTGAACTCGGTGGCCTCACGCATTACCGATGCCGTGAATGAAGATGCGGCCATCATTATGGGCGGCGATGTTGAACTGATGCGCGGCGACCGCCCGGCAACGGCAGACGAAGTGGCGATCATCGCCCAGTTCGGAGCCGTTGCGCATACGGTTGATCTCAATGTGCGGGCCGAAGCGGACGCCCGCGACGGTTTTGTCGATCTCGTGGCGGTTGACGGTGCCTATCCGCTGGCGGGGCAGGTGGCGGCGCCCGACCTGATGGGCAGCAACATCGCTGCCGCACTCGATCCCGGCCCCGATGGCATGCTCGGTGCGCTCGCCGACCCGATGCTGATGGGCAAGCTCGGGCTCAGCGTGGGCGATCTCGTGCGGATCGGCGGCACGCCCTTTGTCATCCGCGGAACGCTGCTCGGGATTCCCGATGGGCCGGCGCGCGGGTTCCGGCTCGGCTATCCGGTGATGATCAATACCGTGGGTCTGGCCAATCTCTCGGACCAGACCTCGCCCCTGCCGGGGCTTGGCACCTGGTATCGCTACAAGCTGAAGCTCAGCGGGGCCGATGCCGGGGCGGTGATAGAAAGCCTCAAGGCCAAGCTTGGTGAAACCGGCTGGCAGATTCGCTCGGCGCGCGAAGGCCTCGGGCCGATGCTGCATTACTATGATGTATTCATGCGCTTTCTCGTGATCGTCGGGCTCGCCTCGCTGCTGATTGGCGGGGTCAGCGTTTCCTCGGTCATGTCGGGCTATATCGCGGACCGGGCGCGCACCGTGGCGGTGTTGCGGAGCCTCGGGGCCGCGCGGGCGCGGGTCTGGACGCATTTCATCACCCAGGTGCTGGTGCTCTCGCTCATTGGGACGCTGATCGGTGTGGTGATTGGCGCGCTCATTGCGTTTTTCGCCATGCCGTTTGTCAGTGCTGCGCTTGGCATTGCCATGGCGGGGCGGCTCTATTGGGAACCGCTCGCCGTCGCCGTTGGAATTGGCGTTCTGACCTCGCTGGTTTTCGCCTATGTGCCGCTCTACAGCACCGAACTTGTGACCCCGATGGAGCTGTTCCGGGGTGGCCTCTCCGGCCCGGCGACCCGGGTGCCGTGGCGGAAGCTGATCGGCACGCGCGCGGGCTTCGTGCTCGGGCTGATGATTCTTGCCGTGCTCGGGCTGGCGCAGTTGAGCACGCGGGATTTCATGCTGCTGTTGCTGTTCGGCCTCGGGGCGCTGGTGCTTGCAGGCGCCATGTTGTTGACGGCGCATGCCGCGCGCTTTGTGGCGGGGACCGCCACCAGTCTGCCCGTTGCCGTGCTCCGCTCGGTGGCGCGCAATATCAAGGGCTCAGCGCCGCATGTGAATGCGGTGGTGCTGTCTGTCGGACTTGCGGTTGCGGTGCTCGTGGTGATTGCCACGCTGCGGCAGAACCTGCAGCAGGAATTTCTCGGTGCGTCGGTGTTCGACGCGCCGAGCTTTGTGGCGGCTGATCTCTTCGATGATGAGGCGGCCGCGATTGCGGCGATGAAGGACGGGGGGCAGGGCATTGAACAGGCGGCGGTGGCGCCGCTCCTGCGCGGGTCGGTCACGGCCATCGGCGACACGCCGGTAAGTGCTATTGCCCCCAAGGGCAGCGAAGCGGCCTTCCTGCTCTCGGGCGAAATTCCCATGACCTACCGGGCTCAGATGCCTGAGGATTCGCGCCTCGTTGCGGGGGAGTGGTGGCCAGCTGATTATGCCGGGCCGCCACTTGTCTCTCTGCATCAGGCGTTACGGGGCAGCCTTGGGCTCAAGGTGGGCGATACGGTTACCCTCGATATTTTCGGTGACAGGATCAGCGCCACCATCGCCAATTTCCGCGACTATTCATGGCAGGGCGGGATCGATTTCCTGGTGACCTTTGCCCCCGGCACACTCGAGGCCTATCCGGCGACCCTGCTGTCCACCGTCAAGGCGGTGCCGGGCGAGGAAGACCGGGTGGAGGCCCGACTGGCCGAGGCGCTGCCCGATGTGCGGTTCATTGCTATCGGCGAAACGCTCAATCAGGTGACTTCGGCGCTTAACCAACTCTCGCTCGCCACGGCGGCGGTTGGTGGCCTGGCAATTGGCAACGGGTTTCTCGTCTTGATTGGCAGCCTCGCGTCCGGTCTGCGCGCCCGGCAGAAGGTGGTGATGATCATGCGGGTCCTGGGCGCACGGCGCGCGCCAATCCTCGCGATCTATCTGGTGCAATATCTGGTGCTGAGCCTCGTTGCGGCGCTGGTCGGGGCCGGGTTCGGGCTGGGCTTCGCCTATCTGCTGTCCGGTCCGCTGATTACGGTCGAATTCCGGGCCGAGCCCGTGCAGATGATGATCATCGCTTTGGGAGCCACGGGCTTTGTGGCGGTCTTGGGCGGGCTCACGCTTTTCGGGGCGGTGACGCGGCGTCTGGCGCCGATGATCCGCGCCATTGATTAGGGGCGGAACGCGCCGCCTCTTGCCAGATTTGAGGTCAGCGGACGCGGCGGGCGCTGTCGTGTTAATCAGGTGCCGGCCCGAATTTGGCCAAGGGGACTGCCCATGAGCGATGCACTGAAAGACCGGATCGACCAGCTGGAAACGCTGGTGGCGTTCCAGGAGCAATCGATTGAAGAGCTGAATGTCGCGCTGGCGCAGCAGTTCAAGGACATCGAGGCCTTGAAGCACGAGCTGAAAATGCTGGGGGCGGCGCTCCGCGATATGGAAACGCACCCGGCGCTCGCCGCTGGCCGCGAACCGCCGCCGCCCCATTACTGAGGGCTGGGCATCGGCCCTGCCAGCCCCTGATTTAAGAGTGGTAGACGGCCGCCGGATCGAACAGCGGCGCGTCGCCGGTTTGGCTGAGGGTGCCGTCGGGTTCGACCTGGCGATAAAAGCAGCTCACCCGGCCCGTGTGACAGGCCGCGCCGCGCCCGGTCTGTTCGACAAGCACCAGAACGGCATCCTGATCGCAATCGGTGCGCATCGCGACAAGCCGCTGGATTTCGCCTGATGTTTCGCCCTTTTTCCACAGCCGCCCCCGCGAGCGGGAGAAATAATGCACCTCGCCGGTCTCGAGCGTCAGCCGCAGCGCCTCGGCGTTCATATGCGCGAGCATGAGCACGCGCCCGGTGGCCGCGTCCTGCGCAATGGCGGTGACAAGGCCGCTGGCATCGAAGCGGGGCGCAAAACGCGCGCCTTCTTCGATCTCGGCGGCGGTGAGGGCAGTGGGGGAGGTGAAGCTGATCATGGCAAAGAAATAGCCCGGCACGCGGCCGGGCTCAACTCTTGTCGAACAGGATCGGATCAGCGCTTTATGCAGAGTGCGAAGAAGCGATCCTGCTCGTGCCGGTCTTCGGCGAAGACGCCGGTGAAGCGCTGGGTAATGGTGGACGAGCCATGGGCCCGGACGCCGCGCATCGACATGCACATATGCTCGGCCTCGACCATCACGGCGGCGCCGCGCGGGTTGAGGTTCTCATTTATGGCGTCGATGATCTGCGCCGTCATGTTTTCCTGCACCTGCAGGCGACGGGCATAGACCTCAACGAGCCGCGCGAGCTTTGAGAGCCCGACAACCCCATCATGCGGCAGATAGGCGATATGCACCTTGCCGATGAAGGGCACCATGTGGTGCTCGCAATGGGACGAGAAGGGGATATCCTTGACGAAAACGATGTCGTCGTAGCCGCCGACTTCCTTGAAGGTCTTGGAGAGCACCTTCTCGGCGTCGTCCTCATAGCCGGCGAAGAACTCGCCAAAGGCTTTGGTCACGCGTTTCGGGGTTTCGAGGAGTCCTTCGCGTTCGGGATCATCGCCGGCCCAGGCAATGAGCGTGCGCACGGCCGCCTCAGCTTCGTCTCGAGTGGGGCGCTTGATGTCACGAATGGGAGAATAGACCTTAGGCTTCAGGCTGGCGTCCATGATTGGCATCCTCGTCTGAGTTTCAGGTCGTTTACGGCGGTCTTGCGCCCGTGGACCACTGAGGAGGAACAAATATCCTCTCATTCTGGCGTCGACCCCGGTCCCTCTCTATATAGGCACTTGGCCCCGCCTGCACAGGGCTACTCGGTAGATGGACGTAGAATGACCCTGTCGGATCTCTATTCGGCCCGGATTCTGGAGCTTGCCGGCAATGCGCCGAGCGCGCCGCGCCTCACTTCGCCCGATGGGTCGGCGCGGCGGCGAGCGCGGCTATGCGGCTCGACGATCGAGGTGGATGTCACGGTGTCTGATGGAGTGATCACCGGCTACGGGCATAGTGTAAAGGCCTGTGCGCTGGGGCAGACCTCGGCGGCCATTGTGGCGCGGGTGGCGCTCGGCACCGAGGCGGCGGAGATTCGCCGGGTCCGGGCGGCGATGACCGCCATGCTGAAAGCCGATGGACCGCCGCCCGAGGGCGAGCGCTGGCAGGATCTGCGCTATCTGGAACCGGTGCGCGATTATCCGGCGCGGCACGAGTCGACCCTGCTCGTCTTCGATGCGCTGTGCGATGCACTGGACGCGGCCGAGGGGACCCCATGACGCGAAACTGGTGGCGGTACCTTGATTGGCCGTTGCGGGCGATCGCTTATCTGCTGTTGCAGGGCTACCGCTATTCGCTGAGCCTGTTCATGGGGCGCACGTGCCGGCACCTGCCGACCTGCTCGGAATTCACGCGCGACGCGATCCTGCAGCATGGATTTTGGCCGGGCGGCTGGATGGGGCTTGCGCGGCTCTACCGCTGTCGGCCTACGGGAACGCATGGCTATGATCCGGTTCCCGACCGGGTGCCCGAGGGGGCCCGGTGGTTCCGGCCCTGGACCTATGGTCGCTGGCGCTGAGCGTTAATGACATTTGGCCGTGGGCCGTGCTAGAGACGCCGCGCGCCCGCTTTGGGGCGCTCAACCCTGTTTTTGGAGATGAAAATGATCAAGGTGACGTTCCCTGACGGTGCGGTTCGCGAGTTTGCGCCCGGCACCACCGGGACCACCGTGGTCAACTCCATCTCGCCCTCTCTCGCCAAAAAGACGGTGGCGATGAAGTGGAACGGCGTTCTGTCTGACCTTGCCGATGGGCTGATGGCGGACGGGCGGATCGAATTCGTCCTGCGCGAGAGTGCTGATGGGCTGGGACTCATCCGCCACGACGTGGCGCATGTGCTGGCCGAAGCGGTGCAGGAATTGTGGCCCGACACGCAGGTGACGATCGGCCCGGTGATCGAAAACGGCTTCTATTACGATTTCAAGCGCGATGCGCCGTTCAGCGAAGACGATTTCGCGGTGATCGAAAAGAAGATGGCCGAGATCATCAACCGTGGCGCGGCCTTCACCAAGGAAGTCTGGAGCCGCGACGAGGCCAAGCGCGTGTTTGCCGCCAAGGGCGAACACTTCAAGGTCGAGCTGATCGACGCGATCCCTGCGGATCAATCGATCAAGATCTACAAGCAGGGCCAGTGGTTTGACCTCTGCCGTGGCCCGCATATGCGCTCGACCAAGGACATCGGGCTGGCGTTCAAGCTGACCAAGGTTGCCGGGGCCTATTGGCGCGGCGACAGCCGGAACCCGGTGCTGAGCCGGATCTATGGCACCGCGTTCCAAAGCCAGAAGGAGCTCGATGAGTACCTTCACATGCTGGAAGAGGCGGAAAAGCGCGACCATCGCAAGATCGGCCGCGACCTTGACCTGTTCCACCTGCAGGAAGAGGCGCAGGGGTCGGTGTTCTGGCACCCCAAGGGCTTTGTCATTTACAACCAGATGGAAGCCTATATCCGGCGCCGCATCAACGCGTCCGGATATCAGGAAGTCAAAACCCCGCAGCTCATGAACTCGAAATTCTGGGAAGCGTCGGGCCACTGGGGCAAGTATCGCGAAAACATGTTCGTCGTGCCCGACGAGGTTCCCTCAACCGAGGACGAGGGTCCGGTGCTGTCGGGCGAAGGCGACCTGATGGCGCTGAAGCCGATGAATTGCCCGGCCCATATCCAGATCTTCAACCAGGGGATCAAGTCCTACCGCGACCTGCCGCTGCGCATGGCGGAATTTGGCTGCTGCCATCGCAACGAGGCCCATGGCGCGCTCCATGGCCTGTTACGCGTAAGGCAGATGACGCAGGACGATGCCCATATTTTCTGCCGCGAAGACCAGATCCAGGGCGAGACCGAGCATTTCGTGCGGCTGCTGTACTCGGTTTACGAGCACATGGGCTTTGACAATGTGGTCATCAAACTCGCGACCCGGCCCGAAAAGTTCGGTGGCACGATTGAGCGCTGGGACTCGGCGGAAAAAGCCCTTGGCGATGCCTTGAAGGCGACGGGCTATGATTATGTCATTGCCGAAGGCGAAGGGGCGTTTTATGCACCCAAGCTCGAGTTCCACCTTAAGGACGCCATCGGGCGCTCGTGGCAGGTGGGCACGCTGCAGCTTGATTACGTTCTGCCCGAGCGGCTTGGGGCCATGTATGTGGCCGAAGATGGCACCAAGCATTACGCCGTGATGCTGCACCGCGCCATTTTGGGCTCACTCGAGCGCTTCATCGGCATGATGATCGAGCATTACGCCGGTAAGATGCCGATGTGGCTGGCCCCGACGCAGGTTGTGGTCGCCACCATCGTGTCGGAGGCCGACGATTATGCGCAAAAGCTGGTCGAGCGGCTGCGCGCGGGCGGTATCCGGGCCGAACTCGATATCCGCAACGAAAAGATCAACTACAAGGTGCGTGAGCACTCGGTGCAGAAAGTGCCGCTGATGTTCGTTGTGGGCAAGCGCGAGGCCGAGGAACAGTCGGTATCGGTGCGGCGTCTCGGCACCGAGGGGCAACGGGTCATCGCGGCCAATGATGCGATCATCGAGCTGATGGCCGAAGCCGTGCCGCCCGACCTCAAGCAGACCGCCTGAGCCTCAGGCCGCGCTGACGCGCCATAAACACGATCCTGCCGGGGGCGCACACGGCCCCGGCACCATCCGCGTGAGAATAAGCGCGCTATGGCGTCCCGTGGCGCGCAGACCGTACCACAGCCCCCGCGCGATCAGGAGATGGCCGCCCGGCAAGGCGGCCATGACCGCACCATTGACCATCACGTCAAGATGGCCCTCAACCAGCACAATCAGCGTGTCGGCGGTGGTGGAGCGGCGAGTCTCAAGGCTGTGTCCCGGCGGGACGCGGGTCAAGCGCGCATGGTAGCCGAGCGCGGCATCTGCCGGGTTGGCAATGGTCAGCACGCGGTTGCCCGCGAGGAGGAGCGCGTGGTCGGTCATCTGCAGGCTCCCTCCACAGGGCCAATGCATACCGCTCAGGGTTTCGCTTATACATCGGGACGCTGGCCCCGTCTTGTTCGGGTGGATGCGCGCATCGGCCACGTGCAGTTTGGTGTCAGACCCGCTACAAGAGCGCCGTTGAGCCGGAGTTCTCTGCCGTGAATGGTTTGTCGCTGCCGCTGGTGTTTGGAGCCGGGGTGCTGAGTTTTCTCAGCCCCTGCGTGTTGCCGCTGGTGCCGCCCTATCTCACCTATATGAGCGGGGCGAGTTTCGAGGACATGCTCGAATCGCACGCCAAGGCTGGCGAAAGCTGGCGGCGGAGCGTCGTGACCTCGCTGTTTTTCGTCCTCGGCTTCGGGCTCGTGTTCGTTCTCCTCGGTATTACGGCCACCGCGTTGGGGCAGGCCTTTCGCGCGGCGCTACCGGTTCTGACGCCGCTCGCGGGCGTGCTCATCATCGGTTTAGGCCTCCACTTCATGGGGCTTATGCGGCTTCAGGTCATCGACCGGCAGTTGCGGCACAATGGTCCGGGCGTGGCGAGCGGGCCGCTCGGCGGATTTCTGCTCGGGCTGGCATTTGCCATTGGCTGGACGCCCTGTATCGGGCCGGTGCTCGCAGCCATTCTGGCCGTGGCCTCCACCCAGGCGACCGCCTGGGACGGGGCGCTGCTGCTCGGGGTCTATTCGCTGGGGCTTGGTGTGCCGTTTATCCTCGCCGGGATCGCCATCGGGCCGTTTCTCAGCTTTTTCCAGGGGTTCAAACGGCATTTACGCAAAGTGGAATATGCCATGGGCGGCCTGCTGGTGGTGACGGGCGTGCTGTTTCTGACCGGGCAGTTCACGCGGATTTCCTACTGGTTTTTAGAAACCTTCCCCGCTTTGCAGCAATTCGGCTGAGCATAAGAGCGTGCTTTGCCTCGACGCGCCGCTTTGGCTGGCTTAGCGGTGTGTCATGGATGACGCGCGACGCTATTTCCTTGATGTGAGCCAGTCTGTGCTCGGGCGCCCGTGGGTTGAGCGGCTGACCCCGGCGCAGGCGCGCATTGCCGAGGCCATCAGCCAGCGCAGCGACTTGACGCAGATCCTCGCGCGCATCGTGGCGGCGCGCGATGTCGGCATCGACGAGGCCGACGCCTATCTGACCCCGACCGTGCGCGCCTTGATGCCCGACCCCTCGACGCTGGCCGATATGGACCGGCTGGCCGATCGGCTGGCCGACGCGATCGAGGCCAAAGACGCCATCGCGCTGTTTGGCGACTATGACGTGGATGGGGCCAGTTCGGTGGCGCTGATGACGCGCTATCTCACCCAGTGGGGGCTCAGCCCCGACATTCATATCCCCGACCGGATTTTCGAGGGCTATGGCCCGAACATCCAGGCCATCGACGGGCTGATCGGGCGGGGCGCCCGGGTGCTGATTACGCTGGATTGCGGCACCACCAGCGATGGGCCGATTGCCCACGCCCGGGCCAATGGGCTCGATGTGCTGGTGATCGACCATCACCTCTTTGATGCCGCACTGCCGCCGGCGACGGCGCTCGTCAATCCGAACCGGCCCGATGACCTCTCGGGGCTCGGCTATCTCTGCGCCGCCGGTGTCACCTTCATGGTGCTCGTCGCGACCAACCGCGTGCTGCGGGCGCGCGGCCATTCGGTCGTGCCCGATCTGATGGCGATGCTTGATCTCGTCGCGCTCGCGACCATTGCCGATGTGGTGCCGCTCAAAGGGCTCAACCGGGCGTTTGTGACACGCGGGCTCGAGGTGGCGCGGGCAGGGCGCAACGCGGGTCTGCGCGCGCTGAGCCTCGCCGCGCGGATCAGCGGGCCGCTCACTGCCTATCACCTCGGGTTTCTGATCGGTCCCCGGATCAATGCCGGTGGCCGGATTGGCGATGCGGCGCTTGGGGCGCGGCTCCTGTCGCTCGATGATGAGGCCGAAGCCACCTTAATTGCGACAAAGCTCAATGAGCTTAATACCGAACGCCAGCGCATTGAGCTTGAGGCGGTCGAGGAAGCCATGCGCGCCGCCGAACTGGAAATTGGCGGCGGCGATGGCCCACCGGTTCTGGTGCTGGCCTCGGCCAACTGGCACCCCGGTGTCGTGGGGCTCGTCGCGGCGCGGCTCAAGGAGCGGTTCGACCGGCCGGCTTTTGCGATTGCCCAGATGCCTGATGGCAAGGGCACCGGGTCGGGCCGGTCCGTGGCGGGGGTCGATCTGGGGCGTGCGGTCATCGCAGCGGTTGACAGGGGCATCATCAAAAAAGGTGGCGGGCACGCCATGGCCGCCGGGGTGACCGTGATGGGCGAGGAGATGGCCGCGTTTCGCGCCCATCTGTTTGCCGAACTTGCGGGCCAGGTGCAGGCGGCGCGGGCGACGGCCGCGCTCGCGATTGACGCGGCGCTCTCGGCGCGCGGGGCCAATATCGATTTCGTCAAATCCATTGAACGGGCCGGACCCTTCGGGTCGGGCAGCCCACAGCCGGTGTTCGTGTTTCCGGCGCATCGGGTCAACTTCGCCGAAGTGGTCGGCACCGGCGGGCATGTGCGGTTTTCGCTCGCTGCCGATGACGGGGCGCGACTCAAGGGCATTGCCTTTCGCGCGACCCAGACGGCGCTCGGGGAGACCCTGCTCGGCGCGCGGGCGGGAACGCCGCTGCACCTTGCGGGCACTTTGGCCGTCGATATCTACCAGGGGCGCGAAGAGGTGCAGGTACGCGCCATCGACGCCGCCGTGCCGTCCCGTTGATCCGGCGCGGCTTCATCATCGTAATCAAGACCAGTAACCAGCGCGGGCGGCACTACCTTCATGCATAAGACGATCGCCGTAATCGGCTCGGGCATTTCCGGGCTCTCGGCGGCTTGGCTCTCCGGCCAGGCCCACGATGTGACCCTCTTTGAGAAGGCCCCGGTGCTCGGCGGGCATTCCAATACCGTGGTGGTCGATACCGCTGATGGCGCCGTGCCGGTTGATACCGGCTTCATCGTCTTCAATGAGCTGAACTATGAAAACCTGACGGCGATGTTCGCCCATCTGGGGGTCGAAACGGCGCCGAGCGACATGGGCTTTGCCGTGTCGGTGGGCAATGGCCGGATGGAATATTCGGGCCAGAACCTCAAAGGGCTGTTCGGGCAGAAGCGCAATATCGTCAAGCCGCGCCACTGGCGGCTCGTGGGCGACATTTTGAGGTTCTTCCGCGAAGCCGAAACGCAGGCGCGGTCGATCCCCGATAGCATGAGCATTGGCGACTTCCTCGATGCCCATGGCTATTCCGAGGCTTTTGCCGAAGACCACCTGCTGCCGATTTCGGCGGCCATCTGGTCGACCCCGGCGCGCTCCATGCTGGAGTTTCCGGCGCAGAGCTTCATCAAGTTCTTTGCCAACCATCACCTGCTTAAGGTCAATATCAACGAGCGGCCGACCTGGCGGACAGTGCAGGGCGGCTCGCGCCACTATGTGTCGGCGCTGGCGGCGTCCGGCCGGTTCAAGGCCGAGACCAATGCGCGCATTGCTCAGGTCGAGCGGCACGCTGAGGGCGTTGATCTCGTATTTTCCGATGGCGCGCGGCGGCGCTTTGACGAAGTGGTGTTCGCCTGCCATGCCGATGAGGCGCTGGCGCTGCTGCACACGTCGGATGACGATGAGCGCGCAGTGCTGTCGGCCTTCGGCTGGACGCAGAATCATGCGGTGCTGCACACCGATCAGAGTTTCATGCCCAAGCGTCGCCACCTGTGGAGCGCCTGGAATTACCGGCGAACCGCCGAGTGCGATGGCACGCAGCTGTCGCTGAGCTACTGGATGAATAAGCTGCAGCCGCTGCCTACGGCGACGCCGGTGTTCGTAACGCTGAATCCCGGCCATGATTTCGCCCCTGGCTCGGTGCATTATGAGACGACCTATTCGCACCCGCTGTTCGACGCGAAGTCGGTGCGGGCGCAGCATGAGATGGGGCGCATCCAGGGGCGCGGTGGCCTCTGGTATGCCGGGGCGTGGCTTGGCTACGGGTTCCATGAAGATGGGCTGCAGGCCGGGCTCGAAGTGGCCGAGCGCCTCGGGGGCGTCCGCCGCCCCTGGCAGGTCAAGAAGGCACGCGACCGGATTGCCCATACCTGGGCCGGTGAGGAAGAGGCATTGTGGGCAGCGGAATAGACGGCATCGGTGCGATCTATGTGGGCGAGGTGGTGCACAAGCGCCTTCGCCCCAAGGCGCACAGCCTCACCTACACGGTGTTTTCGCTGCTTGTTGATCTCGATCGGGTGGAGGAGCTGCCCAAGCGGCTCAGGTTGTTTTCGCTCAACCGGTTCAACCTCGTTTCGCTCTATTTTGCCGACTTCGGCCCGCATGACGGCACGAACCCGGCCGCATTCATTCGGCAGCGGGCGCTCGAGGCCGGGGTGACCGAACCGATCGCGCGGGTGCGTATGCTCGCTTACCCCCGTATTTTTGGCTACGCGTTCAATCCGCTCTCGGCCTATTTTCTCGAGAATGCCGCCGGGGAGACTGTCGGTCTGGTGCATGAAGTGCACAATACCTTTGGCGAGCGGCATTTTTATGTGGATGCCGTCACCCCCGGTCCGCTCCTCACCCATAGCGCCGACAAGGCGTTCTATGTTTCGCCGTTCAACACGCTTGAAGGCCGCTACCGGTTCACGGTGCGGCCGCCCGAGGCCGAGGTGTTTTTAGGCATTGTGCTTGAAACGGACGAGGGGCCGCTGATGTCAGCCTGGTTCAAGGGGGCGCGGCGGGTGCTGAGCGATGGGCTCTTGGGCAAACTCATGCTTGCATATCCCCTGATGACCGCTAAAGTATTTGCTGGAATACATTTTGAAGCACTGAGGCTTTGGCTCAAAGGCATCCCCCTGACGCTGAAGCTGAGGTCGTAGTGATGCCGGGCCAGAGGGCCCGCAAGGATCGGGTTGAGGGAATGGACAAGATTGCGGTCCAGGATCGGCCGGGATCGGCCTCTTTCATGACGCATGTGCTGTCGCGCGTGGCGGTGTTTTTTGCCCGGCGGCTGATCGGTCGGCCGCGCCATGGTGCGATCACGCTGACCTATCCCAATGGGGAAAGCCAGACCTATGGCGACCCGTTGAGCGGGCAGCACGCGAAAATGCGGCTCAGGAATTTCGATGTGCTGGGCAAAGTCCTGCGGCGCGGCACGTTGGGCTTTGCGCAATCCTATATGGATGGCGATGTCGAGGTGGAGGAACTGGCGACGCTGTTCCGCTACTTCCTGCAAAACCGGACCGAGCACGACCATCGCGAAAAGAGCTGGTACGGCCAGGCCGCGCATGATGTGGCCTATCACATGAGCCGCAACAACTCGAAAGAGGGCTCGAAAAAGAACATTTCCGAGCACTATGACCTCGGCAATGATTTCTATGCCGAGTGGCTCGACCCCTCGATGACGTATTCGTCGGCCTATTTCACCGATGAGGCAGAGGGGCTTGAAGACGCCCAATATGCCAAATACCGCCGCGTGGCGGAGATGGCCGGAGTCAAGGACGGCGCACGTGTCCTCGAAATCGGCTGCGGCTGGGGCGGCTTTGCCGAAACGGCGGCCAAGGATTACCGGGCCGAAGTCTATGGCATCACCCTCTCGGTCGAGCAGCTCAATTACGCGCAGGACCGCCTCCGGCAGAAGGGGCTCGATAACCGCGCCACGCTGCACCTTGAAGACTACCGCGATACCCGGGGCCTGTTTGATCACGTCGCCTCGATCGAAATGATCGAAGCGGTGGGCGAAGAACATTGGCCGAGCTATTTCCAGACGATTCATGACCGGCTGAAGCCGGGCGGTACGGCGGCGGTGCAGGCCATTACCATCGTCGAGGAAGATTTCGATGAATACCGGGCGCGGCCCGACTTCATCCAGCGCTACATTTTCCCCGGTGGCATGCTGTTGACCAAAACGGCAATGAAGGAGCAGGGCGATCGGGTCGGACTCGTTCTTGAAGAGGTCGATACGTTCCGGCTTGCCTATGCCAAGACGCTGAAACTGTGGCGCGAGCGCTTTCTTGAGCGCTGGCAGGTGATCCGGCAGCTGGGCTATTCGGAAGAATTCCGCCGCAAGTGGGAATACTACCTCGCCTATTGTGAGGCCGGCTTCACCGAAGGCACCATTGATGTCGGGATCTACAAATACCGTAAGCCGGCCTGAGGGGTCGGACGGGTTCGAACAGCGTGAGGGAAAGGCCGGGTTAACCCGGCCTTTTCTGTTTAGGCCCCCAAAAGCGTATCGCGATAGAGCGCGATGACTTCGGCGGATTGCACGCCGGTGAGCACAGTGTGGCTCGGACGATTGTCCCAGGGGCCCGGTGGGTAAGTGCGTCCATCGGGCTTCAGAATGGTCTGGCCTATGGCAATGCCATTGGGCACCACGCGGATGGCGCCCGTTACCCCGGTGAAGAGATCGGGCCTGAGCGCGGCGGCAACCGCCGAACTATCGTGGACATAAAAGCCCTCGAGCCCGGCCGAGGTGCGGTGGAAGTCCTGATAAAAGCGCGAAATGGCGCGCATGAAGCGGCCATCCTCGCCGCCATTGGCCGCGAGATCGGCGAGAAACGCCTCGGTCATGATGGTCTGCTGCGTCACGTCGAGCCCGGCGACCGTCATGGGCCAGGCGGCGCCGAATACGACGTCGGCGGCGACAGGGTCGCCCCAGATATTGGCCTCGGCGACCGGCGTCACATTGCCGGTGTGGCCGTTCCGCCCAAAGGCGCCCCCCATGATGACAACCTGCTTGACGAGGCCCGCAATCTCGGGTGCATCGCGCAGCGCCAGCGCGAGATTGGTCATGCGGCCAACGGCAATCAGCGTGATCTGGTGCGGATTGGCCCGCACGAGGTCGATGATCAGCCGATGCGCCGGACGCGGATCCACGCGCCTTAGGCTCGGGGTGATGTCAATATTGCCCAGTCCGTTTTCGCCATGCACGAAGGTTGGCGGCGGATCGGCTTCGCCCACGAGCGGGCCTGCCGCCCCTTCAGCCACCGGCACAGCGAGCCCAAAGCGGTCAGCGAGGACCAGCGCGTTGCGCGTGGCGGTGCCAATCGTCGCGTTTCCGAACACCGTGGTGATGGCAAGAAGTCGCACCCTGCGGGCCCGCGCCAGAAAGAGCAGGGCCATGGCGTCGTCAATGCCGGGGTCAGTATCGAAGATCACATCAAGCATGAAGAAGAAATCCGTTAGCGCAGACAAGAGTTTGGCACGATGGGGTCGCCACGTCGAGGTCGGCCGTCCCGTATACTGAGACCCGTGCCCTCGCTTGGGCGACTTGCTGCTATGCATACCAATAAGTTGACATATTATAAGGGTTACTGGATAGAACAGTTCGTTTTTGTAAGGGATTTTTTGATGCGGATTAGTACGAGGGCGCTGATTGCAGGCGTTGCGTTGAGTTTCGGGCTTGGGTCTTCGGCGCTGGCGCTGGAGCCCCCGTTTATGGGGCTGGATGCCAAGGCGCTCGTTGCACAGTGCCTCGTTGCCGATAATTGTCTCGACGCTGTGCGGGCCTATGTGGCGCGGGCCAAGGCCCTGGCGCCCAGCGAACGCGACCGGGCCCTCGTGGGGCTGGTGCTGGCGTTTGGCCACGCGGTACAGAGCGCTCCGACCGAGACGAAGGCAGATGTCGCTGTGGCCCTGCGATTTGTCGCTGACAATGCGGCGTCCTGGGTCCTCACGCAGCGGATTTTCGCCATTGCGGCGGAGATTACCGGCTCGCTTGAGACGACCGGATCGATCGGTCTGAGCGCGGTGGCCGAGGCTTCGCCCCTGTCTGGGTCTGAGAGTGGACCGCTGCCGGCCCCGACCGACCGGTTGATTGCACCGGCAGGACCGACACTTTCCCAATGGGCGTCCCTCACGCTGCGGGGAGATACGCCGGTCCAAGAGGCCATAAGCGGACCGACATCGGGGCTCGACGGGGTTCTGACCGATCTGCCGAAGCGAGTGCCCGATGCCGTCCCGGTGGTGCCAGCGGCAGACCAGCTCGCGGCACTCCTTGCGGCGGCGTCGCAGTCGCAGGCCGAGCAGGCGCGACTATCCGGACCGGACGTCCGGATACTCATGATGGTTGTGCCGCTACCGCCTACCCCGGACAATGACATGCCCCGGCCTGAGGCGCCGACGATCGTCGACGATGGGACCCTCGTGCCCGACATTTTGGGCGAGGTCACGGCGGCCAGTCCCATGGCCATCAGCCCGGCCTTTTTCGGTTTTGGCGATGTGTCTGTTTTCGACTACTGGTCCGCTGAACCGGCCGATTCAGAAGGCGGCCTGGGTGTCGATGACCTGCCTCAAGAACAATCGCAGGTCGACGGCGCAAGCGCGGCCCCTGCTGAGCCTGATACCGAAACCGACGCGGACAGCGGAATGCCTGTTGATGAGGAGCCCGTTACGGCGGTTGGAGACCTTGGCGAGGCTACGACCGAGCCTCATGGCGACGCCGTTGAGCCGCCCGATGGCGGGAGCAGCGAGCAAGCAGACCCAGTGTCGCAGCCGGCCGACAGCGCCGAGACGCAAACTACGCCCGACCTGTGAGGTCAAACGACAGGCCCGGCGCTATTTTTGCGCCGGGTCTTTCGGCATCATCAGGCGGGTGAGCGCAAAAAACAGCGGGTAAGGCAGAAGCCGGATCAGCTTCATCACAAAGGTGATCCGCCGCGGGAAGGCCACTTCAAAGCGCTTGGAGCCGAAAAGGCCCGCCAGCATGCGATCGGCCGCGGCGTCGGTTTCAAGCAGAAGCGGCATGGGGAAATCATTGCGGGCGGTCAGTTCGGATTTGTAAAAACCCGGGTTGACCACGCGGACCGCGATGTTGCGCGGCGCGAGTTCGGTACGCATGGTCTGGGCAAGGCTGATGAGCGCGGCCTTCGACGCATTGTACGCGGCGGCACGCGGCAGGCCAAAATAGCCGACCAGCGAGGCAATGATGGCGATTTCACCACCCGCGGGCTGGCTTTCCATCTGCTTCACCAGCGGGTTGAGCACACGCACCAGCCCGAGCAGGTTGGTATTGATCACGGTCTCAAACGCAGAAAACTCATAATCGCCGATATCCATGGGCGACCAGGCACCCGCGCCATAGATGAACAGGTCGATGGCGCCCTGATCGAGCACGATCTGCCGCAGCACCCGCTGGATTGCTACCGTGTCGGTGACATCGAGCGGATAAGGCTGGATGCGCGGATTGGCCGAAGCCACCGCCTCCAGCATCTCCCGACGGCGACCCGATATTGCTACATGCCAGCCGGCCTGCGCCAGCTTGCGCGCAGCGGCCGCGCCAATGCCCGAGCCGCCGCCAATAATCCACGCGGTGCGGCGCGGGGTCGTCATAAGCCGAAGAACGGCTGGAGCGCGCGGATTACCCGGTTGCGGAAGCTCAGTCTGGCATCAACGGCCACAAGGCAGATGCAATCCTGCCCGGCTTCGGCAATCGGCTGGTGCTCGACGTCTTCGTCATGGTCGGCAATATCGCCAACCCCAAATCGGCCAAAGCGATCCTGATAGGCGCCCTGAAGGATGAGGGTGAGTTCCTGCCCGCCGTGGCTGTGCTCAGGCACGGGACGGCCCCCGGCAACGCGCAGCAGCATGAGGCGGCCATCGACGCCGGGGCTGACCGGCAGATCAGCGACCGAGACGCCGGGGCCGGACCAGCGCCAGCGCACCGACTCGAGGCCGCCAGCAAGGCGGGATGCCAGCGGCGCGGGCAGGCGGCTATCGGCCGCCGCCTTTGACCGTGAGGTCTCGCGGGTCAATTCAATCGAATCATCGGCCCGCGCCAACAGCCGGTCGAGCGCGCCGGGGCTCATGGCGGCCTCGCCGGCCGAGGCCAGCACGGCGCCCCCAATGGTGTCGATGCGCTTTTTCTGCTCACGGCAGGCTTCGCACATCGCCACATGGGTGGCGACCACAACGGCATAGGGCTCCTCCAGCGTTCCTGCTGAGAACGCCATGAGGGTCGAGATGTCGGGGTGGAAGGCGATGGTCAATGCAGATCCTCCAACAGAGGGCGGAGCCGCTCGTAAGCGAGACGGAGCCGGGACTTCACGGTACCGAGCGGAATACCAATCCGTTCGGCAATTTCTGAGTGGGCGAGGTCTTGAACAAAGCTCAATTCCACGACTTTACGCTGGTCCACTGGCAGATGTTCGATGGCCTTGGCGACCCGGGCGATGATCTGGGACTGCTCCACAGTATCGCTGCCGAGCGGCGCATCGGACGCCAGTTCAACGTCGTCGAGGTCAACCCAGGGTTTGCTGGAGTGACGCCGGACCAGATCGATGCGCAGATTGCGCGCGATGGTAAAAATCCAGGTGCTGGCCGCGCCTTTTTCCGGGGAATAAAGGTGCGCCTTGCGCCAGACGGTGAGGAGCGCTTCCTGGGTCAGATCTTCGGCCTGGGCCTGATCAGCACCCAGGCGCAACATCATGGATTTGATACGCGGCGCGAAAAGCTGGAACAGGCGGGTCAACGCTTCCCGGTCGCGGGCCTCGGCCACACGACGGATCAGCTCGATCGGCTCAATGCTGACTGCCGTGCGATCCGGGTTGCCTTCAAATTCTTCCATAGTGACCGCGTACATCTGCGGGCGCGCTCCAGACCGATTGGGCTTTTAACGCCCGGGTGCGCCCCTTGGATCAGGTATTCGGTCCTCGACGGCCAATTTTGTGCCCCGGTGCGGCCAAGGTCAAGGCGATCACGGTGCATCTCGGTCGCTTATAGAGCCGTCGTTACGCGATTGGATAAAATTGCACACAAATTGCAGCGTCCGTCCTAAAGGGGAGGCAAGGGGCAGGGGGCATGGTGGCGGGAACAGATTTCCTTCAGGTCTTTCCCGATGCCCATTCTGCTCCGCATTTCGCCGCTCACGGCCCGTGCCGCGTCCCGCTTCAGTGCGGCGCTCATCGCGGTGTTTGCGCTGTCGCTCTCGTTTGTGCTGACGACGGCCCCGGCCCGGGCGGAGGGCGGCGTTGCGCCTTTGGGCTATCAGTTGTTCTGCCTCACCATGCCGGCTGAATGCCAGCCGGGCGGGCGCGATCATATGAGCCTCGATGACGCGAAGATTGCGCTGCTGAAGGCCGTGAATGCCCGGGTGAATGCATCGATCCGCCCAAAGCATGACGGCGAGGTTGACGTGTGGAGCGTCAATGTGTCCGTCGGGGATTGCGAGGACTATGTGTTGACCAAGCGCCATGTGCTGATTGCGGCGGGCCTGCCGCCGAGCGCGCTGCGCATTGGCTATGTGAAGACCCGCAGCGGCGAGGGCCATGCGATCCTGATCATCAAGGCCGACGGCCGCGATCTGGTGCTCGATAATCTGGTGAGCGCGGTACGCCCCTTGAGCCAGACCGGCTATCGCCTGATTTCAGCCTCGGGGGCCAACCCCCTGCGCTGGAGCTGAAGAACTAGAGCCAGGTGGCCGGTTTTTCGGTGCCCAGGATGGCGGCGAGCAGGCTTTCATAGCGATCGAACGGATTGCCGGTGTCCGGCGCCATGCCGCCAGTCAATGTCCACAGGGATTCGGCGCGCCGAAATACCGGGCTCAGGTCGTCCCCGGTGACAATTCCTGCCATGAGCTGGTCGCGCAGGGCCGCGAGGTCGGCCAAAGTATTGGCAGCAGCATCCGCCTCGTTCTCGCCCGGAGGGAACACCGCGCCGCCCGCGCGGATCGTGTAGGCGATTGAGGTCAGGAAATAGCACCCCTCGGCCAGCAGGTCGCGATCGATCATGGCGGCGTCAGCAACCAGCACATCGGGGTCTGACCACCCGGAAATCCGGCGCTTCAGCCCTGCCATCACTGCATTTGCCGGAAGGATATCGAACCGCACGCGCGTGAGCGTGAGGAGGATCAGACGCGAGGCCGTGCGTGTTGCGAGCGATTGCACAGGGGCTGTGACAGGGGCCGATGCGCCCAGATCGGCAGCGGTGACGGGCAGGGACGGTGCCGCGAGACTCAAGGCGCAAAGCATAAGGAGGGTACGCATGGTGAACGGCCCGTTAAACAACAGTGAACTGGCTCCAAATAACGAATGCTACGGCCCATAGCTTACTGAATAATGTGTTATGGTTACCGCGTATGATTTAGATTAAATTTGAAACATCAGGAAATTTTCTTTGAACAACGGGGCGTTGCCGCGCTTGAATGGTCGCTGAGAGGATAGTGGGTCGACGCTTCAAGGTGTTGACAGAATACCGAAAAACCCTCATGTGTGGCGGACGTTGGAATTAGGAGACGCAGCACATGCGCAAGTTCTTGTCTGTCAGTTTGCTTGCGGCGGCGGTTTCGCTGTCGGGCAGCAATGCCTTCGCCGTTGTTGAGACTCCGGTGGATGTCGCCGGGATCGTGGCACAATGCGAGACGGCGGCCGCCTCGACCGGTCAGTGCCTAGCAGTGGTGCGCGCTTATCTCGCGCAGTTGAAGGCCTTGCCGGCTGCGTCGCGCGATCAGGCCATTACCAATCTGGTCCTCGCGCTCGCTCCTTTGGGTCAGAGCAGGGCGGCCAATGCGGCCTTCCGCAGGGAACTGGCTCAGGCTGTCCGTGAGGTTGCAAAGTTGGCCTCCACACCACAGCAGGTGGCCAGCCTTCAGAACATTGCCGGCGGTATTGAACGCGGCAGTGTGCAGACCGCTGCGGTGCCGGAGACGCTGGGCAGCGATCGCTAAACAACTCCGCCCGCGCAGGGGACGCGCGGGCCGAGCCGGTCTTGGCGGACAGATCCCGGTGGAGTTTACCTTTGCGGCCTTGGGCGGCAATCACGGCGCTTGTGCTGTTTTCGGCGTGCCTCATGATTGTGGCGGCGGTCGAATTCGGCCGTGAGCTGACGCCAGCGTTGATTGCATCGACCCCGCCAACAGCCCGGTTTGCCGCCATGGTGGGCGGCGACACCGGCCCGGCGCATTCTTACAGCTCAAAAGAGCAGTTTTTCCGCGATTGTCTCGACATCAGCCGCTCGATTGTAGGCCAGGCGCAGCCGACCAGCCGTCGCGAGGCTTTTGATGCGCGCTGTGGCCGCGCGGCGACCGAGAGCGTTGGTGCCATGCCGCTCTATGCGCGGGGCTGGCTGGTGCTCGCGGCGCTGGCCAAGGCGGCTGGCAATGAGGCGGGCTTTGCCGACGATCTCATTCGCGCCTTTCGTGCGGCCCCCCATGCGCACTATCTGGCCCAGACCCGCGTTGCCCTTGTGGGCGCCGATTACGGCCAAAGTCGCGAAGACGTTCAGGCGCTCTATCGCAGCGACATCGTTACCCTGCTCTCCGGCATGGCGGGGCGCGATCTCGTCGCGGCGCGCTTCATCGACTTCCCCAACGAGCGACCGGCGATTCGCGCGGCGCTTGACGGCGCGACGGCCAATGAACAGGCCGGGTTCCTTGCGGCGCTAAAAGCGCGCGGTGTTGAGGGGTCGCCATGAGTGATGATCCGGACAGCCTTGAGGTGCCGCAACTGGACGGGCTGGCCCGCCCGGTCCGGTCGCCCTTGATGCTGACTGGCGGCGCCTCCGACCGACGGGGCAGCGGGGCGCAGGCGCTCAACGAGATTGCCGCCGTGCTTCTGGCGCTTGTCACCCTCGTTTCAGCCGTACCGCTCGGCAGCGGACGGCCGCTGTGGGTTATGGGGTTTGCCACGCTCATCAGCGCGGTGGGCACGCTTTATGGCGTGGGGCTTCTCATGGTCGGCGGCAAACTCAGGCGGGCCGTGGCCCCGCTCCTTCCCGAGGCGCTGATCTGGTGCGTGTTCACGGCGGCGCTCGGGGCGCAGCTCATGCCGCTCGTTCCGCTTTGGCCGGGTCTTGCGGCGACGCTCGGTGGGGAAGCCCTGCTGCAGAGCCAGCTCAGTCTCGACCCCGGGGAGACCGGCCAGATGCTGATTGCCATGCTGGCCATCGCGCTGCTGTTTTACCTGACAGCGCAGGTGGCCGCGAACCGGGCCCGGGCCCGGCTGCTGATGCGGCTGATCTTCGCGGGTCTTGTGGCCTATGCGGCCTATGGGCTTTTGGCCCTCACGCAGTTTGGCGATACGCTGCTCGGCTTCAAAAAAACCACCTATCTCGGCTTTGCCACGGGCACCTTTGTCAACCGGAACAGCTTTGCAACCTTCCTTGCGATGGGCCTGGCCCTTGGTGCGGCTATTGGTGTCGATACGCTGTTGCGCCCCACGCGCGATGGGTGGGTGGGGCGCGCGCTGCGGGTGGGGATCGTGGTGGCGTGTGAGGCGCTGCTGCTGATTACGCTGCTTGCGACTGGCAGCCGCATGGGGGCGACCGCCGCCGTGACCGGCCTCATTGTTGTGCTGGTGCCGGGGATTGCCGCGCTCAGGCCGCGCCTGGGACAAATTGCGCTCATCCTGGTGGGCCTGGTTCTGGCCGCGCTGCTGGTGCTGGCGCTGTTCGGCGAGAGCCTGCTCAGCCGGGCCATTGTGCAGAGCCTCACCGAAGATGCGCGGGTGGAGCTGCACCGCGGCGTCTGGGCCGCGATCTGGCAGCGGCCGTGGTTTGGCTATGGCGGGGGCAGTTTCGCCTCGGTGTTTCCGGCGTTTTCGCCTGCCGACCTGGCCGGGGACCTGATTTTTGACCGCAGCCATTCGACCTATCTGGCCCTGTGGTTCGAGATGGGGCTCGTGGTGGGCAGTCTGCCGATGCTGATGGTGCTGATTATGGCCGGGCGACTTGTGCGGCGCGTGCTCGATGGATCGGAACGGATGACGGCGCTCGGCGCACTCGGCGTGATTGGTGTCGTGGCCGTGCATTCGCTCATGGATTTCAGCCTTGAAATCTATGCCAATGCGCTGCTCTTCACCTTCATCCTCGCGCTGGGGGTTGCCGGGACGCGCGCGACAAAGAGGTCGGCATGATCTGGTCTGCGCTGCTTCGCCGCCTGACCGGTCGCCAGCCGCCGACTTCGGGGCTGGTCCGCCGCCGGATTGACCCCACGGGCCCGTTCTATGCCGTGGGCGATGTTCATGGCCATCTCGACGCGCTCCTCGCTCTTGAGGCGCTGATCGTCGCTGATGCGAGGGAGCAGGGGGGGCAGCCAACCCTTGTCTATCTCGGCGACCTGATCGACCGCGGGCCGCAGAGCGCCGGGGTGCTGGATTGCCTGATGGCCAGGGACGAGTCTGTGACGCGGCTGGCGCTTGGCGGCAACCATGAAGCGCTGATGCTCGAGTTTCTCGCGCGCCCCAGGCGTGAGCATGAATGGCTTGAATTCGGCGGACGCGAGACCCTGCTCTCATACGGCATCAGCGACGACGACCTGCGGCGGGCTGAGGCCGTGCCGCGCCGGCTTGAGCAGATCGTCCGGGCCCATGTGCCCGACGAGCATGTGCGTTTTCTCGCCGGACTGCCGCATCTGATCGAGGCGCCCGGGCATCTTCTCGTGCATGCGGGGTTGAGGCCCGGTGTGGGGCTCGAGCAGCAGAGCGCAGGGGACCTCCTCTGGTATCGCGATGATTTCGAGGCCGATTATGCCGGGCTCGGCGCGCGCGTGGTGCATGGGCATACCCCGGGCCCGGCGGTGCGGATGAAGCCGTTCCGCCTCAATCTCGATACCGGCGCTTACCGGGGCGGACCGCTGAGCGCGGCCCGGCTGAGCGCCCATGCTGATCCCTTCATTCTCGCGGTGGCTCAAGGCTCCCGCGGTGGTGCCTGGACCCCCTGGTCCGGCCCGACATCGACATCCTGAACAGGCGGAACTGACATGGACGCGACGATTGATCTCAAGGCCGTTCTGGGCCTTCTCCAGCGGCGGTTCTGGCTGGTTGCGCTGGTCATGGCGCTGGTGCTCGGGGTCGCGGGGATCGTGCTGTTGACACTGAAGCCCGTCTATACGGCAACGGCGCTGGTGCTGGTCGATCCCAGCAAGAAGAACCTGATGGACCCCGAGTCTCAGCTGTCGGGGTCGAGTTCGGATTCGCTGCGGGTAGACAGCGAGGTGGAACTCGTGAAGTCCGAGACCACGCTGCTCAGCGTTACCGATCAGCTCGATCTCGTCTCCGACCCGGAATTTGGCCTGTCGCTGGGGCTCAAGGACATGATCCTTGCCTTTTTGCGTCTCGGCGAGCCGACCCTGCCCACGGGCGAGGAAGCCGTGCAGGCCGTGATCGACAAATTGCGGCAATCCGTCGGCGCACAGCGCAAGGGGCTGACCTATCTCATTGCGGTGAATGCGAAATCCGGCCGTCCGGAGTTTGCTGCCGCGCTCGCCAATGCCGTTGCCGACACCTACATTCTCCAGCAGCTTAACGCGAAGGTGGAGTCCATCCGCGCCTCAGGCCGGGTGGTGGACGGGCGGATTGCCGAGGCCAATGCGGCGGTGGCGCAATCGGAAGAGGCGTTTGACAGTTTCGTTGAGCAAAATCTCGACCGGATCAGCGCCGCCACGGGCCGGAGCGATCTCGCCGGGGTGCGCGAAGAGCTGCAAAAGCTGAATTCGAGCCGCACCGAAGCGCAGCTTGTAGCCGATCTGGCGCAGCAGAGCCTCGCGAGCCGGGACTGGAGCAAGCTGGCCGACAGCGTGAAGGACGAGGCGATCCGTCGGCTTGAAACCGAGCGCCGGAAACTGCTCGAAAGCCTGAGCACAGCTGCCGAGGGCGCCAAGCCCTATGTCGATCTGCAGGCGAGCCTCAACAGCGTGGAAGCCGAGCTGAACACGGCGGGCGAAGGGGCGGTGACCGCGCTGAAAAAGCAGGTGGCCGAAACGCAGGCGCGCGCCACTGAAATGCGTGCCGATTTGAGAAAGACGATTTTGCAGGGCGATCTGCCCTCGGACATCCTCACCAGCATCTATGCGATGCAGCAGAATTCTGAAATCGCGCGAAGCCAGTATCAGACGCTGCTGACGCGGCAGACGGAACTCTCGAACCAGGAATATCTGCAATTGCCGGATGCACGGGTGGTGTCGCCGGCGACGCCGCCCTCGAAGCCGAGTTTCCCCACACCGTCGATTATCCTGTTCGCTGCTGCGGCGGCGGGGCTGGGGCTCGGCATTGCGCTGGCGCTGCTCGTTGAAAATTTCGTCGGCGGGTTCACCAGTGAGGCTCAGGCCGAAACACTGCTGCGCACGCCCATTGTCTCGGTGATCCCCCGGTACCGCACGCAACGCCGCGGCGGCACGGAGTCGCTCTCGGCGGCGGATGCGCTGGTGGTGTCGCCCCTCTCCGTTTACTCCGAAGCGATCCGGCGGATCCGCATCGGCATAGATCAGGCGATCCGACGGGCGCGGGCCGGGGGCGCGGGCGGGCGGGGCCCCGGTGTGGTGGTCATGGTCTCCTCGGCGGCTCCCAGCGAGGGTAAATCCACGGTATCGCTCTCGTTGGCGCGGGCCTATGCGCTGTCGGGCCAGACGACGCTGCTGATTGATTGCGATCTGCGCAAGCCGAGCGTGCATCGGCAGATCGGGCTCGATCCGTCCAACGGGCTCCTCGATTTTCTGAGCAATGCCGGCGATGATTTCGACATCAAGAAAATCATGACCATCGACAAGGGTTCCGGCGCGCAGGTGGTGCTGGGGTCGCGGCGCAGCGATATTCCGACGGATCAGCTGATTGCCGGCAAGACCTTCGCCCGCCTCATAACGGCGGCCCGGAAGAATTTCGATGTGGTGGTGCTCGATACCCCGCCCGTCGGCCCGGTGGTCGATGGGCTCTATCTGAAGAGCTTCGCCGATGCGATCGTGTTCGTGGTCAAATGGTCGGCCACGCCGCAGCAGGAAGTGCGCGCGGCGGTGACATCACTGGATGAGGCCAAGGGCAGTGACGTGCCGCTCGTTGCTGTGCTCAATATGGAGAACACGAGCCGCATCGCCTATCGCGGCCGCTATGGCGGCTATTACACCGAGGAATAGGGCCGCGCCGATCAGTGGTGCATCGGCCGGGGGCCGAGAAGATCCGATGACAGGCGGTCGGCGGCGCGGCGCGATTCATCAATGGCAGCGCGGCTCGGTGCCGAGGTGCGGGGCACGGGCCGGGGAGCCGGTGCAGCTCGGTCGGCCTGCGGCCAGGACTTCTGGTTCCTGGGCAGACGAGCTGCTGATTTTACCGGGAGCTTGGGGCTGGGAGAGGACAGGGCCGCGCCCATCAGCACGAGCACCAGTATACCCAGACCTATCATTGATGAGACCATAAATTCCATAACAACACCTCACTAACGTGAGCAGAGACTGCCGATGATGGCAGCTTCACGCAACACAATGTGCTACCCATGGCAAATGCGCATGGATAATTGGCGTGCTTAATCTGGAAAATTTTAGCTAAAGACTAAAGCTCAGCCGTGCGTGATGGCGAGGACCAGGGCCACAACCGGCAACCACGCCAGAACAGCCAGCCCGAGCAGCGTCCAGCCGAGCGGCAGGGACAGGCCCGCCGGAACGGCAAGGCCGGTCGCGGGGGGGATGTGGACTGACGAGACTGAAGCGAGTGTGTTCATGGCGACCAGTCTGCCCGCGAAGTCGCACGCTGACCAGCATCGCATCAACGCGTAGTTTCGAAGGCGTTAAGCCTGCCGGGCAAAATGAACCGGTGGGGGGAGGAACTGGTGCGCCGGTCGGCATGAAACTGAGAACTCTTATGTTATTCAATTCCTTATATAATTTTGAGCCGCGACGGGCGAAGGGGAGCGAAAGGACGGCCGGTGGACGACAACGAATAAGTCCTGAAAGTGCAGTCTTGCCACAACGCGCGCCGCTCACGGGCGGGTCATGGGCATCCAAGTCAACCTGCCCGCTGATCCCGTGTAAATCTCCAGTTGGCTGGGGCCTACGAACCTCGGACCAGACGTAATAGAGGCTCTGGGCAATGCCTTCCTTGCGGCAGATCTCGGCGATGCTTTCTTAGCCGCGGAGGCCGTCCTGCACGATCCGGATCTAGTCTTCGGCAGAGAACTGACGCCGAGTCGCACGCTGGATGTCCTTCGCCAGCTGCTCGTCAGGCGTCGTCTTCGAGGTCACGGGGCTTGGTCTCATCTTCGTTCCTACGTCACTGCGATGAGACGCAAAACCCTCTTATACGCGTAAACCTATACCTGCCTCAGGGGTGCTGACAGGGAACAAATAGACCTAGCTACGCTTACCCTGCAGCCCGGGGCGGCGACTTGCTCTCAAGCTGGGGCATTTCATCCAGCGCATGATCGGCCAAAGCTCCTGCTGTCAGTCGTTGATTTTATCCGGCGAAGGCACGTCAAGCGGCTCAAAGTGCCACTCGATAGGCTGCGAAAATGCTGAGCCCCACGATACCATTCTGTCCGAGGCTCTCTGCTACCCCTTTGACGGAGAGCGTGCGGCGGGGATCGAGGTCGTGTTCAACACCGCCGCTCAAGCGGATGTTCGTACCCGACGAAATACCCGGGGAAGCAAAGGATATGTCCTCCAAGCCTGCAATGCTGCTGGTCGCCCTGAGCAAATCGCTCGACCGCAGCAATCCAAGCTCAACTTCGGCACCAAACCTGAAGCGAGTGGACGGGCCGATTGCGCTGGTTAGTTCTGCACCTGCTAAGACTGTTGCTGAACGATATGTATATGGGTCGAAGGTCATGCCTTCGTCGACGCCAGTTTCCAGCACATCAGAATAGCCCTGACGCCGGACATAGTTGAAGCGTCCCTCCACATATCCCTGTAGCACGGAGCCCGTTTGAACATTGGCTCCCCAGCCAAGTCGTGCGGAGAGGGCATAGCTGTCCATGTCGGCAGTGCCCTCCGCAAAAGTTGCAGTTCCGACGTAATTCCTGTGCGACAGATCGACCGAGCTGCGATCCACAATGGCAGCGACCCGGGCGAAAAAGCCCGTATAGTTGTCGTTTTCAGCATAGCTAGCCGAAGCGCCGAGCGTTATGCCGCCATTGTCCGTTACGCTCCCAACACTGCTTCCCCCGACGGAGAGGTCGGCGAAGCCCGTTACATGAATGCGATCGTCAAGTTTTTGGGCATAGCTTGCCCAGAGGCCGTTGGCTCCGGTACCCGCCATTGACGACATGCGGATGCCACCTTCCAGGCAGGCGTTCTGAGGACCGAAGGCTGAGCATTCATGATCGAGTGCCCGTGACAGCGCAGCGAGCCGCCCGCTCGTCACTCGGCTCAGACTTTCAAGGCCGGGATCGAGGATGTCGAGGTCCCATGAAAAGCCCGCAACACTCTCGCGCAGCATCCAGATGCTGTCGCCATACAACCCGAAAGCTCGATGGTCGCCGGGCGTGGACTGCGCAAACTCATTGGCGATATCCTCTGCGCTCAGCCCCGTCAGCACATCGGTATAAGTCCGACGCTGGAGGCTCGATCCGGCAAAGTCATTTTCCGAGCTGCCAGCATAGACACCAAAAGTCATTTGCCCGGAATGATAGGTCGGATCGATAGCAAACTGGCCATAGGCATCATCATAGATCACGACATTGTATGTGTTGGGCAGGCGGCCCTGATACGTCAACGCGCGCCCGAAACTACCCGACGTTCCCTGGTAATTGTTGATCTCGCCAATCCGGGCATCATCGGCGACATAGATGTCCGGTGTGGACGAGTTGGTGGCGGAAATCTCGCCGAAATTGGTGATCGAGGGGATGACCGGGCTGTAGATGTTGCAGCCAGCCCAGTTGGGAAGCTCATGGCATGCCGTGACAATGTTGATCGCTGATTCCGGCCCGGTGATGCGGCCGGTATACAGGTTGAAGATGCCGCCGATCGTTGAACTGTCCTCGATCTGGATGGCATTTTCCTGACCGGTAGTCTGGATGGTCCCGGCATTCCACAACCCACCCTCGAATTTGGAATTCCATTCCAGTAGCATCGCGTGGCTGGATGAGGTAATCAGCCCCCCTGCGCGGTTGTAAAATGCCCCTTTCACGTCGGAATCGAACATGTGGACCGCAAATCCGCCCGTCGATTGCACAAGGCCGGAATTGTCCACATTCCCCAAGAGCCCGGAATCGTAGTCAAGGAAAATGGCCTTGCCATCGGTCAGCAGGCTACCCGCGTTGAATATAGATCCGCCGGTTTTCTGTCGAATCTTGACGGCATCCTCGCCAGTCGTGGTTACATCGGCACCCGAAGACACCGTGATGGACTCGCCGGTGTCGAGGTCGCATCGACTGGAGACTGAACCGCTGACAGTGATAATGCCCGAGACAGCGGCCGGACATGCGGACGCATTAGTCGGCAGCCATGACGCAATCAAGGCAATCGAGAGACAGAAGAACAGGTCTGAGACCGACACAGACCTTTTCCCAGCACTCAAGGCCTGCCTACGTCTCAAGGCAGTCTTCGCGCTGGAGGTGATCGCGGCAAGGTAACGCTGCAGGAGGGGGTGTCGCGCGTCGCGACCAATAAGACCTCCCCACGCCAGGCCTGTGACCTGAGTGGTATTGTTCCTGATCATTTCTAGCCCCCCTTGGACCGGCATCTCATGCCAGACTGCAGCAGCCGTAGTTCTATCTAAAACAGACCGAACTGGACTGACGTATTCTTGACCAATCCTGACCAGAGCAGGCACGTTGTATGGGGCTCAACCTGATAGTCTTACGGATGCATTACATGATCCAAATGGTGTCTTCAGATGTGTCGGAACGAACGGGCGTATAGCTGGCGCTCTCCGATGGCCTTGTCAGTCGGAGTTAATAGCCGATGAAATCCGACAGCAGGCAATATCACTTCGGTCCCTTCACTTTCTCTGTGGCGCGGGGTCTGCATCGCGGCGAGGAGCCAATTCCGCTGCCGCCACGGGTTCAGGCCCTGCTGCTCCATCTCCTGGACGCGAGGGGGGATTTTGTCCGCAAAGATGTGCTCAGGGAAGCAATAGGTGACGGAACACCCGCCTCCGACGCCAGCCTCTGGCGATCCGTGTACCTGCTCCGAACCGCTCTCCAAGACACGAACGAACAAATCATCCGCACTGGTTACGGCAAGGGCGTGCGGATTATCGCCGACTTCCCGGAAGACCCATCGCCACCGCAAGTCTCCGGGATTGTAGAGACCCAGCAGCACTGGGGAATGTCGGGACTGTCTGCTCATTTCGCTCAACATGCGGCCACTGGCGAGCAGATGATCCGCACCGCCTTCGAGCTAGCATCTACCCGAACTGACCGACAGTTTCAGCTCGCAGGGGCGGTGCTGAAGGAGGCGCTGAAGCGCTTCCCAAACCTTGCTCTTGCGCCGAGCGTACATGCCGATGTGGAAACATCACGGATGTTCCGAGGATATGCTCCAGCTGGCGTGCTTGCCCACAATGCCCGGCAGCTCTTGGCGAAGGCGTTGAGTATCCAGCCCGGCTTGCCCTCCGCCCTTGCCACTCAGGGCTTGCTCTTAGGCGTAATTGATGACGACATTCCAGCCGGCCTTGAACTTATTGATGCATCGCTGCTGGCTGCACCAAGGGCATGGCTGTCCGGCTTCTATAAGGCATGGCTGCTCATCGGCCAGAGACGGCTTGCCGATGCGCTTGCGACACTCGATAGCGCTTTGATGGCAAGCCCGCTGGAGCGCGGCCTGCTTGGACTTAAGGGCTACGTCCTTTGGGTCAGCGGGAACGTCGATGGATGCGACGCCTTCGTAACCGAGAACCTCCGTCTTCGCCCAGATATTGACCTCCTGTGGATCTTGGACGCCGTTGTCGCGCTCAATCGGAAGCAGCATGCCAAAGCTAATTCCAGCATGGCCTTTGCTGTCGCGCTGCATCCCGACGATACCTACGTGCTTGCGAACCACACTTGGCTTCTGGCGGCCACTGGGCATCAGACAGAAGCGCTGGAGTTCTTGGTGAAGGCTAGCAAGAGGCGGTCGGGGTATATGTCCCCGGTTCACATTGCCATGATCCGTGCCGCCTTGGACGACAAGGTCTCGGCAAGAAATATGCTGAAGATCGCCGACGCCGACCGGGACCCATGGCGGCTCCTGGCCTGGTGTGATCCAAGACTGACGACCTTAGGTCGGCCTTAGGCGGCCGGTGCGACGGCGTTCGATGTCTGCCGCATACGAGCAGCACTTCACTCGTGGTAGCTGTATGGGGCGATCGGCAGAACCCTGCAGATCGGCTCGACCCCACTAGCATCCCGGTGCTCATCTATGAAGGCGATCATCGCTTACACGGGCGGTCGAGCTCCGCGTGGGCGAAATATGCGGAGGCCTTGCGCAGGACCTCGTTGGCCTGACGCAGTTCCCGGTTCTCCCGTTCCAGGGACTTGAGCTTCTCGGCGATATCCGTCGTCACGCCGGCACGCTTGCCACTGTCGACCTCGGCCTTCTTGAGCCAATCATTGAGGGTGTGCGCCGAACAGCCGATCTTGCCCGCCACCGACACCACGGCCGCCCAGCGGGCCGGATACTCCCCGCCATGTTCCTGCACCATCCGCACCGCTCTGGCGCGTACCTCACCTGAAAACTTGCTCGTCGTCTTGCTGGTCATGCTCCATCCTCGTCTGTTCAAGGTTGGGCATACGGGCGCCTGCAGGTGGGACCCCGTTCCATCCAAGGGAAGACGAACCCGCTGAGTAGCATGGGGCCCATCTGCGCCGCCTCCACAATGAACCTGAACAGTTGCATGGGGCGCTCACTTTGCCGACCCCGCAGATCAAGGACAGGACAGTGACTATGTCCCACACCTATATCGGCGTCGACGTCGCAAAAGACTGGATCGACGTGTTCGACCCTTCCACCTCCCGGCATGAAAGTATTCCAACCGAGAAACATTCCCTTCGAAGGTTTGCAGCGAGCGTTGGCCAAGCCATCGTCGTTCTTGAAGCATCTGGCGGCTATGAGCGCCCGATCCTCGCCGCCCTATCCGAAGCCGAGCGCCATGCGGTATGCGTGAACCCTCGACATGCCCGGGAATTTGCGCGCGCCACGGGACGCTTAGCCAAGAGTGACCGCGTTGATGCGACGGTCCTCGCTGAGATGGGAAGAGCCCTCGAGTTGGCTCCCGCTTCCCCACGCTCGGCAGAACGCCAGCGTCTGTCAGACCTCACCGCGCATCGAAACGATATCACCGCCATGATCGTCGCCGAGAAGAACAGGCTGAGAGCGACAACGGACCAATGGATCCGACGCAGTATTCTGCAACATATGCGGGCCTTGCAGGGCAGCCAGGCGAAAGTCGAAGCTGAGATGGAAGCCGTGATCCAAGAGCACGATGACCTGCGCGACCAATATGCGCGTCTGCGCTGCGTCAAGGGGATCGGGCCCGTCATCGCGGCCACCTTGATCGCACAAATCCCTGAACTCGGTCAGCTCGATCCAAGACGGATCGCGGCCCTCGCCGGACTGGCCCCGTACGCGAACGGCTCAGGTCATCGACGCGGCAGGCGCAGCATCTGGGGAGGACGCGGGACACTGCGCCGGTGCCTCTATCTTGCCGCTCTTACCGCAAGCAGGTTTGATCCACGGTTCAACGCCTTTAAGGAACGCCTCATTGCAACTGGAAAGGCAAGAAAGCTTGTCATCGTGGCCTGTGCCCGCAAGCTGCTGACAGTTCTTGATGCGATGATACGGACCAAGACTGCCTACCAAGAACTCCCCTCCTGAAACACAGTTGCTACTCAGGAGTTGGAGCCTCCAGCAAACCCGTTGCGGTTCAATGGCGCCGTGCTGATCACCAATAGCTGCTTCAGCGACCTCAATGCGCACTTCGACGGCTATGCTGTCGGTAGCAAGAATGCCGACATCGCGCTCGCCAACGGCGCCAAGCAGAAGCTGGTTGGCCTCCTGGTGCAGCAGCTTAGGGCCGAGGGAATCCATGTTGCCCAGATCACCATCGCGGGCAGCATCAAGGGCACCAGATGGGAAGGCGAGAACCCGATCGCGCCGTCCACCGTGGACGACAAGTTCTTCGACCTCTAGCGGGGCCGCGGCGAGAGCTACGCCCGCCTGTCATAAGCCTTAGCGGGGAGCGGACAGCTACCGAGTTTGTCCGCTCCCCGCTTGGCGTCAGCCAGCAAACCCCCTATCGTCGCTTCGCCGTCGGCCGTGCGCCGCAATTGCGGCGTGTGACGATATGGGTGTTGCCTTGGACGTGAGTTTTGCTTTTGAGCCTGGCGCCCTCAATCGGGCGGCCTATCTGCGGGCCTCAGACACCGCACATCGCGATCCCGCCGCCCGAACAATGGTGTTCTGGCGCGGCAAGCTGCTGCTCAACGACGACGGCCTGCCTGTCCGCGTGCCGCTCGATCATCCGGCTCTGGCATATTGTCGCGAGGCGCCAATCCTGCTCGGGCTAGGCGATGATGGCCCGCGCTTTGCTGTCGATCTGGCGCTGTTCCAGCCGCACGAGGATGCGGCGAGCGTCGGCTAGTTCACCGATGCGAGCCTGCAGGTCCATCCCGCCTTCCTCGGCGCGCATTTCGGCGAAATCCGCGGCGTCATGGCCGGCCTCACCCCGCTCGATGGCGAATGCGTGGCAGTTGGGCGCGCCCTGCAAAGCTGGCACGGCACGCACCGCTTCTGCGCCAACTGCGGCGCCCCGAGCGTCGTCGAGCTTTCCGGCTGGCAGCGCAAGTGCCCCAGTTGCGCCACCCAGCATTTCCCCCGCACCGATCCGGTTGTGATCATGGCCATCACCCACGGCGATCGTCTGCTGCTGGGTGGCGGCCCCAGTTGGCCCGAACGCATGTATTCGCTACTCGCTGGCTTCGTTGAACCCGGTGAGACCATTGAAGCCGCGGTGCGGCGCGAAACGCTGGAGGAATCAGCCGTTCGCGTGGGCCCGGTCAGCTACGTCGCCAACCAGCCCTGGCCCTTCCCGATGTCGCTGATGTTCGGCTGCCATGGCGAAGCGCTGACCGACGCCATCACGATCGACCCGGTCGAATTGGCGGACGCGCGCTGGGTCAGCTGCGGCGAGGTGAAGGCGATCCTTTCAGGCGAACACCCCAGTATCGGCATACCACGCAAGGGCGCCATCGCCGGCGCCCTGATCACCGCGTGGGCCAAACGGCACCTTGCTGACGCCCGCAACATTTCCGCGCTGAGCGCCGGCAAGCGGTTACTCCCCGAGTCCCTGCGGCAGCGTGCTTATGCGGAGCAGCACCTGCGGGTCGTCATAGGTGTCGGTTTCAACGTCGATTTTGGCCCGATTGGCCCAGACACCCGACCGGCTGGGGCCAGCCGGTCGGCCGTGGCGATCGCTGCTTCGGCGCTTTTGGCCGCCTGTGGCGCGTACGGTTCGAGCTTTCGGCCTTTCTGGCGAAAACCCTGCACGAAATACATGATTGTCATTGCAACTCCTGTGCCGCGTTGCCTGTCACCGCCCACGCCACAGCCTGCCATGAATTCCGAAGAGGGCAGCAAAGACTGCCCTCCGTCCCTCGCCACGATCAGCTGCCGCTGATCGGGCTCTCCAGCAAAGAAAAGGGGGCGGCCGTAGCCGCCCCTGTTCACAATCAGCGGCTGGGGCTCGGCGGCAGGCCCTTGGATGCCCGCCAGGCCTGATACTCGTCTTCTGCATCGGGATGCAGCGGATAGTAGCGGCGAAGGTCGGCGCCGATCATCAGCTTTTCGCGGCTGAACACTTCCCACTCGGCGTGCTTCTTGCTGTCTTCGACGACCTTTTCGGCCATTGACTGCGGCAGCACCACGACGCCGTCGTCATCGGCCATGATGATATCGCCCGGAATGACGGTGACGCCACCGCACGAGATCGGCACGTTCACCGCGTTCGGGAAGATCGAAACCTGGACGTGGTAGTTCGGGGTCCAGCCGCGCAGCCAGGTGTTGAGCCCCAGCTTTTGCACATTGGGACGGTCGCGCATGACGCCGTCGATGACGATGCCGGCGCCGCCGCGGCCTTTGAAATAGGTGGACATCATGTCGCCAAACACGCCCGAACTCATGTCGCCGCGCGCATCGACTACAACCACGTCACCTTCCTCGATCTCGTAGAGCACGTGGCGGTGGAGTTGAATCTCGGGATCGGAATATTCACCCTCGGCGAAGAGGTCCGGGCGCTGCGGCAGGAACTGCAGGGTCTGCGCGACGCCGACGATGGAGGCGCCGGGGTTCTGCGAGACCGGGCCGACCATATGCGGGTTGCGGAAGCCGGCGTGGCCCAGAGAGCCGGCAACAGTCGCGGTGCCGATGTCCCTGAGGGCGTCGAGCAGGTCCTTCGACGGACGCTTGAAGGCGGGAATGGGAGTCTGGGTGGTGCGCATGATGTCCTTGTTATATCAGTGGCTTACCAATTGGTGACCGAGCCGTCGCGGCGGGTGAGCATTGGCGCCTGCCAGTTGCGGAAGCTATCGGTATTGAGCAGCTTTTCGTTGACCTCTATGCCGAGGCCGGGACCGTCCGGCACCGTAAAGACCGCCCCGTCCAGCACCGGCATTTTCGGGAACAGATCCGCCGTGGGCGTGCCGGCATAAAGATCGGTAGCGTTGGCGCGCGTTTCGAGCGCGAAGAAATTCGGCACCGCTGCCGACAGGTGGATCGTCGCCGCCGTGCAGATCGGCCCGAGCGGGTTATGCGGCATCAGGTCGACATAATGCGCCTCGCTCCAGCCCGCGACCTTCATCGCCTCGGTGAAGCCGCCGACATTGCAGAGATCGATGCGGTTGAACTGATGGATGCCGCGTTCGATGTAAGGCAGGAACTGCCATTTCGACGCAAACTCCTCGCCGATCGCAAACGGCACGTCGGTAAGCTTTCGTAATGATTCGTATGCCTCTGGCGTTTCGTCCCGGATCGGCTCTTCGAGAAAATCGATCGTGCCCGATGGCATCTTCTGGCAAAAGCTCGCCGTTTCCGCCACCGACAGCCGGTGATGATAGTCGATCCCCAGCACCACATCGTTGCCCAGCGCCTCGCGCGCCTCGATCAGGAAACGGGCGGATTTGCCAACCGACTCCCGCGGCTCAAAGATATCGCCCGGATTGTCCCAGGCGGCCGGGAAGAACCGGATCGTCGACCAGCCGCGCGCCATCAGCGCCTTGGCCGCATCGATCGTCTCCTGCCCGTTGATCGCCCCGGTCGAGGCAAAGGTCGGGATCATGTCGCGCACCTTGCCGCCGAGCAACTGGTAGACCGGCACGCCGAGCGCCTTACCCTTGATGTCATGGAGCGCGATGTCGATCGCCGACTGCGCTGCCGCCAGCACGCGCCCGCCCTCGAAATACTGGCTGCGATAGAGCAACTGCCAGATATGGTTGATCTTGAACGGATCGAGCCCGACAAAGATTTCGGCAAAGTGCTCGATGGCACCGACCACGGCCTTCTCGCGGCCCGAAAGCCCGCTTTCACCCCAGCCGAAAATGCCTTCGTCCGTCTCGATCTTGACGATCAGCTGGTTGCGGTGTCCCACCCACACGGGGAAGGGCTTGATGGCGGTGATCTTCATGGTATTTGCCTCACCAGCTGGTCATCGAGCCGTCTTCCAGCCGGGCAATTGGCAGGTAGGCGGCCGAGTAGGGGTACTTGGCGGCCAGCGTTTCGTCGATATCGGTGCCGCTGCCGGGCGTCTCGTTGGGATAAAGATAGCCGCGGTCGTAGCGCCAGTCACACTTGAAGACGTCGTAGGTCTCCTTGGTGTAGCCGGTGAACTCCTGGATGCCGAAATTCGAGATCGCGGTGTCGACGTGGATATTGGCGCCCATCGTCGCAGGCGACATGCCCATCGGGCCGTGGCAGGCCGAACGGACGTGGTAGATCGCCGCGAAATCGAAGATGCGCTTGATGCCCGTCACGCCACCCGCATGCACCGCAGTGACGCGGATATAGTCGATCAGCTGCTCGGAAATCAGGGTCGTCGTGTCATAGATCGAGTTGAACACTTCGCCCACGGCGAGCGGCTGCGTCGTGTGCTGCCGAATGATCCTGAAGCCTTCCTGGAGCTCGGCCGGGATTGCGTCCTCGAGCCAGAACAGCCGGTAGGGTTCGAGGTCCTTGCCCAGTCGCGCAGCCTCGATCGGGGTCAGCCTGTGGTGGACGTCGTGCAGGAGATGCACATCCCAGCCGACGGCGTCGCGGAGCTTTTCGAAGAGTGTTGGCACCAGCGGCATGTACTTGTGCGTCGCCCAGACTTCCTCGGTCACCATCGCCTTGATCATGCCACCGGCAGCCTGGTCGGTCGAGGTGCCAGTGCCATAGATCGGCGGCAAGCCAGGGATCGAGACCTGCGCGCGGATGGCGTCGAGCCCCTGGTCCCTCAGTTTTTGCACACCATCGACAACCTCGGGAATACTGAGCCCGCCGACATGCTTATAGACCATCACCTTGTCGCGCGATTTGCCGCCTAGGAGCTGGTAGAGCGGCATGTTGGCGACTTTGGCTTTGATGTCCCATAGCGCCATGTCGATCGCCGCGATCGCTGCCATGGTGATCGGGCCGCGACGCCAGTAGGCGCCCTTGTAGAGGTACTGCCAGATATCCTCAGTCCTCAGCGGATCCTTGCCGATCAGCGTCGGGACGATGTGGTCCTGCAAATAGCTGACCACGGCCAGCTCGCGGCCGTTCACCGTGCCGTCGCCAATGCCATAGACGCCCTCGTCAGTGATCACTTTCACCGTCACGAAGTTCCGCCCGGGCGAGCAGACGATGACCTTGATCTCTTTGACCTTCATTTTGCAGCCTCAGCTCCAGATCCGGTCCCAGGAATAGTCGTCGTCCCACTGCTCGGTGGGCTGCCAGATGCCGGTAACGCCCTGCTGCAGGTGCTGCGAGATCACCTCGTCGTCGACGCCGTCAATACCAAGGCCCGGCTTGTCCGACACGGTGATGAACCCGTCCTTGACCAGCGGCTTGGGCAGGCCCGTGACTATATCGTCCCACCAGTCGACATCGACCGAGTGGAATTCGAGCGCGAGGAAGTTCTCGGTCGCCGTCGCCACATGTGCCGCTGCCATTGCCGCGATCGGGCTCTCAGCCATATGGATCGCCATCGACACGCCGTGGTCCTGCGCCATGTCGCCTATCTTCTTGGTTTCGAGTATGCCGCCGGTGGTGAGGAGGTCCGGGTGGATCACCGAAATCCCGGCCTTCAGCAGCGGTTCGAACCCTTCCTTCAGATAAATGTCCTCACCGGTACAGATCGGCACCGAAGTCGCCTGCTGCAACTGGCGGTAGTGATCGGCGAACTGCCACGGGATCACGTCTTCGAGCCAGGCCGGGGTGTATTTTTCGATCCGGCGGGCAAGGCGGATACCGTCCTGCAGCGAGATGTGGCCCAGATGATCGATGGCCAGCGGAATTTCTGGGCCGATCTCCGCGCGGACTTCGGCCATATACTGGTCGAGGAGGTCAAGGCCCTTCTCGGAAAAGTGCAGCCCCGTGAATGGGTGCATGACGTTCTGCGCGTTGTAGCGCGCGTTGAACGCGCGGCGCTGCTCGGCATCCTTGGGCGGACGTCCACCGGCATGGTGGCGGAACGGCTCGATCGAGCCGGCTGGCCCCACCACGGCGCCGGGAACGTCGGCGATCTGCATCAGTCCGAGGTCCATCTTGAGGAAGGTGAAGCCGAGGTCCATGCGCTCCTTGAGGCGCTTGCCCATCGCGGTGCCGCTCGGACGGTCGGCGTCCGTGTCGCAATAGACCCGCACCTGGTCGCGGAACTTGCCGCCCAGCATCTGGTAGATCGGCACACCATAGGCCTTGCCCGCCAGATCCCAGAGCGCGATCTCCACCGCCGAGACGCCGCCGCCCTGCCGGCCATGGCCGCCAAACTGCTTGATGCGGCGGAACAGCTTGTCGATATCGCAGGGGTTTTCACCCAAGAGTCGGCTCTTCAGCATCAGCGCGAATGTTGCGCTGGCGCCGTCGCGCACCTCACCGAGGCCGACAATCCCCTGGTTGGTGTAGATTTTCAGTAGTGCCGAACGGAACGGCGCACCCTCGATTTCGGCCACGCGCATATCGGTGATGCGGAGGTCCGAGGGGCGGGAACGGGTGTTTACGTGGTTAAGGGCGGCGTCCGCAGCGGTTGAAGTCATAAATGAATGTCCGGGTTGGAAGCCCGTCGTCAGCGTAGTGGTGAAGCGGGCAGGAGGGTTTGAAGAAAGGCAAGGATCAGCCGGCGAGCGCCATCTCCGTCTCACCGTCAAACAGGTGCATCCGCTCCTGGTCGAATTCGATGAACACGGTCTCGTCCGGGCGGATCACAACGCTCGGGGCAAGGCTGATATTGAGAATGGCGCTCGAAACGAACACCTGCGCAAAGGTCACGTCCCCGGTCGGCTCGACTGTATAGACCTTGCCCGGCACCGAGCCCGGCACCTGCGACTTGTGTAAGCGCACTGTCGAGTGCCGCGCGCCAAGAACCACCTTGTTGCTCTTGGCTTTCAAGGCCTTCTGCGAGTTAACCGGCGACAGCGGTAGTTCCCAGCCTTCGGCGCTAGTCAGCACCACATCGGTGCCCTTGGTCGCCGCCGTCAGCGGGATCAGGCTCATCGCCGGGCTGCCGACAAAGCTCGCAACGAACATGTTGACTGGATGGGCGAAGACATTGGCGGGCGTATCGTATTGCTGCAGGAACCCGCCATTCATCACTGCCATCTTGTCGGCCATGGTGACCGCTTCGAGCTGGTCATGCGTCACGTAAATGATCGTGGCGTTGAGGTCCTGATGGAAGCGCTTGATCTCCGATCTCATCTGGACGCGGAGCTTGGCATCAAGGTTCGAGAGCGGCTCGTCCATCAAAAAGACCTTGGGGTCGCGCACCAGTGCGCGGCCGAGCGCCACGCGCTGCTGCTGCCCACCGGACAGCTCACGCGGCTTGCGCTGAAGCAGGTGGGTTATGTCGAGCACCTTGGCAGCCGCCTGCACCTTGCTGTCGATCTCGGACTTGCTCAGCTTCCGCATCTGCAGCGGGAAGGCAAGGTTGTTGTAGACCGACTTGTTGGGGTAGAGCGCATAGTTCTGGAACACCATGGCGATGTCCCGATCCTTGGGATCAAGGTCCGTCACCACTCGATCACCGATCATGACGTCGCCACCCGACATCGGGATCAGGCCGGCAACGAGATTGAGCGTCGTGGTCTTGCCGCAGCCCGAAGGCCCGACCAGCGCTACGAACTCGCCATCCGCAACCTTCAGCGACACGTGGTTGACGGCAAAGATATTGCCGTAGGTCTTGACCACGTCCTTGAGCACAACCTCAGCCATTCAATTCCCCTTTAACCGAGCATGGCCGCACACGCGCACCAGCTGGCACTAATGCTTGACGGCGCCTTCGGTCAGCGCGCGGACGAAATACTTCTGCAGAACCAGGAAGAGCACCACCACGGGGATGCTCATCATGAACGTCGCCGCCATCAGTCCCGGCCAGTCTGTGGCGTTCTCGGCAAAGAACCGCTGGATGCCGACCGGCAGGGTCATGGTGTCGTTCTTGTTGAGGAACGTGTAGGCGTAAATGTACTCGTTCCAGGCCCCGATGAAGCTGTAGATCGAGGTGGCGATAATGCCCGGCGATGAGAGCGGCATGACGATCAGGAAGAACGCCTGGAACCGTGTCGCCCCATCAATCCGCGCCGCCTGTTCGAGCTGGATCGGGATGTTGTCGTAAAAGCCCTTAAGCAGCCAGATGGCGAGCGGCAGGCCGAACGTCAGGTAGGTAAGGATTAGCGATCCGTGCGTGTTCACCAGCCCCAGCCAGCGCATCAGGATGAACAGCGGCACGAGGAAGATCACCGCCGGGAACATGTTGCGCAACAGCACCGCAAAGAACATGAATGTCCGGCCCGGAAAGTGGAAGCGCGAGAAGGCGTAAGCCGCCGGAACCGCGATCACCACTGCCAGAACTGTGGTCACCACGGACACGAAGATGCTGTTGAGGAAGTAGCGCAGGAAATCGCGCCCGATATTCTGCGAGGGGTCGAGCAGCCGAATGTAATTGTCGAGCGTTGGCTCAGTGGGCCACCATTGCGGCGGGTATTGCATGGCTGCAAACCCGGTCTTGAGCGAGGTGATGACCATCCATGCCATCGGCAGGATGGTGAAGATCAGCAGCAGCACCAGGAAGACCCTGCCGCTCATTCGCCACCAGTCGATCGGCTTGCGACGCGAGGTCATGGAAACCGAGCTCATTCGACTGCCCTCGCGCGGTCACCGCTCGTCAGCGAGCGAACGTAGAAATAACCCAGCGACATCATGATCACGAACAGGATCACTGAATAGGCCGCCGCGGCGCCCCAGCGCTGCCGGCCAAAGGCCAGCTGGTAGACCTGCGTGATCCAGATATCTGTCGCCCCGGCAGGGCCGCCGCCGGTCATGATCCACGGGATGATGAACGAGTTGAAGTTCTGTACCGTCAGCAACAGGATGGTCACCATCGAGACGCCCTTGAGGTGCGGAAACGTCACGTGCCAGAAGCGCTGCCAGACGCTGGCGCCATCCACCTGTGCGGCCCGCAGCAATTGCTCTGGCACCGTCTGGAGGCCCGCCATCAGCATGATCATGGCAAAGGAGAATTCCTTCCACACATTGACCACGATTAGCGAGGGAAGGCCAGTCTGGAGATTGTCGATGAAGTTGATCGGTTTGTCGCTGAGACCGAACTGCACGGCTAGCGCGCCAATGACGCCGAAATCGGAATGGTAGAGCCACTTCCACACATAGGAGGCCGCCACCGCGCTCACCACCCACGGCACCAGTAGCAGGCCACGCAATATGCCGCGACCGATAAACTCGCGATTCAGCGCAAGCGCCGCGCCAAGCCCGAGCAGGAAGGCGATTAGTGTCGAAAAGGCCGTCCAGATCAGGGTCTGGAGGGTCACCTTCCAGAACGAGGTACTGCTAAGAATCGTGGAGTAGTTCTCCAGTCCGATAAATACCTTGTCCTTGAGCTGCAGGCTCGCGGGGGTTTTGAACAGCGACAGGTCGAGCGTGTAGTAAACAGGGTAGCCGATCACTACCAGCATCGCGAACAGCGCCGGCAGGACGTAGGCGTAGTCAGTCCGGTGGTTCCAGATACTGCGCCACACGCTGGCCTTTGCAGGCGCACCCGTCGTCTGGCGTGAGGCCGCCTGTGGCGTTGAGGTGGTCAATTCTGGCCCCTGGCTTTGTTCGGAGAAGAATTGGCCGGCAGCCCTGAGTCGCCGCCGGCCTCTATACGCTGTCGGTCTGGCTTACATGCCGCCGACGAGATCCTTGACCTTCTGGGCCGCGTCTTCGGCTGCCTGGTCCACTGTCATGGCGCCAGTCAGGGCGTTCTGCAGCATGTCCGGGATGATGATGTTCATGATCTCGGGCGCTTCCGGGATCACCGGGAACGGGATGCCGTTGGGCAGCATGGAGGTGGTGACGTCGAGGAACTTGATGCTATCCAGACGTTCCTTCATCCACTTGGTCTTGAAACCACCGAGGTTACCGGGGTTCGAGGCCGACCATGCGAGCTTCAGCGACCATTCCGGGCTGGTCCACATGCAGACCATGGCCTTGGCAGCCATCTCGTCGACCTTGCCGCCGTCCACATACTCAGACTTGATGACGTGGATGTTGGAGCCGCCAAACACCACGGCACGCTTGCCGGTAGGGCCGGTCGGGATCAGGCCGTAGCGCATGTTGGAGACCACTTCGTCGGCGACAGCCTTGTCGGCACCGGTGGCCTTGCTGGCGAGATCCTGCATACGTGCATATTCAGACGGATGCGCGATCATCATGGCCAACTGGCCGGAAATGAACGGCGCCTGGTTTTCTGCCTGCGTATTGGTCAGGGCCGAGGCCGGAACCGACTTGTCCCTTACGTACATGTCGTAGGAGGCCTGGAGAGCCCGCTTGCTCTCCGCGCTGTTCAGCCAGACGTCCTGGTACTTGGGCTCGGCCGAAGCTTCGTCCAGCGTACCGCCGCCGTAAGCCCAAAGCTGGGGCATGAAGCGGTAGGGCGTGTTGCCGGCATTCGGCTTGGCCACGAGGCCATATCCCGAGATACCCAGCGTGTCGTGGATCTGCTTGGAATAGGCAACAACGTCGTCCCAGGTCGCCGGCGCCTTTTCCGGATCGAGCCCGGCGCGCTGGAAAATGTCGGCGTTCCAGATGAAGGCCATGGTTTCGTTGTTGGTCGGAATGCCGTAGTCGACCCCGTCCCACTTCACCGACTTCATCGCGCCGGTCCAGAAATCGTCGGACGAATAGCCAACGTCTTCAGGCTTCAGCGGCTCCAAATACCCCTTCGAGGCAAACTCGGCGCCGCCGAGGATCTGCAGGCGGACCACCATCGGTGCCGCATTGCCCAGGAGCGCGGTACGAAGCTTGTCAAGCAAGTCGTTGTAGGTGATGCCCTGCGCATCGAGTTCGATATTGGGGTACGCCGCTTTGAACGCTGCCCAGAACTCATCGTAGTTCTGGTGCATGATCTGCGGATCGGATTCCGCGATCGCCTGGTACCACATGGTCAACTTGCCCTTGTAGTCCGTCGGCACGATCGAATTGCAGTGCCCTACAGTGTCGACCTCCTCAGTGCCGGCAATCGAGCGCACATATTCGGGCGACCACTTGCTGACATCAACACTGGCACCGAACGCCGACGTCGACGTCAGCGACCCTAGCAGTGCCACTACCGCGGTTCCATGCCCAATGGCACGGCTGAGCTTCAACCTTGTCATAGATATCCTCCAGATTATCTCTGCCCGCGTGCTCTGCACCTTCGGGCTCCTCGCCTAGCGTCGCCGGGGTTGCAGTTTTTATGTATTTCCCCGATATCTTTCTAGCGTTTCAGAAGAGACATTGCATGTCAACGCATCGGATTGTACATTGTATTGCGAAATTTGCACGCAAACGCTGACTTGATACGCCCCGTATGAACGGGGTGGGGAAACGGGAATATGACTGAGTTTACGGCGCGGCCGCCGACGGGCATCGACCCCAACGGGGCCTCCAACGAAGGCGCATCGGTCTATCGGCTGATCCGTAACGATATCATTGAAGGTCACCTCAGTGCCGATCAGCGGCTGGTGGTCGCCGATCTTGCTGTCCGCCACAACACTTCTGCCAACCCAGTCCGCGAGGCCCTGCAATTGCTGCGCGGCGAGGGGTTTGTCACGATGGTGCCCAATCGTGGCGCCCGTGTGCGGCCCATCGATCAGGACTTCGTGCGCGACATCTACGAGATCGGCATGCTGATCGAGCCCAGCCTCGCGCGCTGGTTTGTGTCGATGGCGACTCCGGACGACATCGCCGAACTCGAGCGCATCCAGGCCGAGATCGAGACCAACAATTTCGCCGACCCGCTGCGGCACAGCGAACTTGATACCGCCTTTCACACCGTCATGTACCAGCGCCACTACAACCGGCACGCCGCTGAACTCTGGTGGAAATACCGAGAGGTGCTGCGCGCCGTCAGCCGCCGCTTCAATTTCACCCTCGCCCGCCGCGCCCAGGTGATGCGCGACCACCGTGCGATGATCGAACTGGTCAAGGCCGGCCAGCCCGACAGTCTGGCCGCGCTGGTCGCCAGTCACGTCGAGGGCTCGGGCCGTCATATTCTGGAACATATGCGCGCCAGCAAGGCCGCGCACGCCAGCTGATTTCAAGCGCCGCATTCAGCAGCCGAAAAGACGTTTACGGGAGGAAGGAAACCCAATGAAGATTACGGGCGTCAGGCCATGGCTGGTCAAATCATCCGGCTACTGGGGCGAATATCTGTTCGTCGAGGTCACCACCGACGAGGGCATCACCGGCTGGGGGGAGATCACCACCACCACCAAGATCGCCAATCGCGCGCTCTGCGCCATCCTGCGCCGCATCGACGCAATCGTCGTCGGTGAGGACCCCGCACAAATCGAGCGGCTCTGGCACAAGATCTTCCGCAGCTTCACCTATATGGGCAGCCGCGGCGCCGCCGTCGAATGCGTCAGCGCCATTGATATCGCGCTGTGGGACATTCGCGGCAAGCTGCTTGGCAAGCCAATCTATGAACTCCTCGGCGGTGCGGTACGCGACGAGGTCTCGCTCTACACCCACCCCGACCAGAGCAAGTTCACCTCCAAGCAAGGCGTCATCGACGAGATCCGCGCCATCGTCGATTCCGGTCACGTGGCCCTGAAGTTCGATCCCTTCCCCTACCAGCGCGGCGGCCGCGAGCAGACCGAGGGCTATCTCGATGGCTCGATGACGCGGAAGGACGAGCGCGAGGCAGCCGAACTCACGGCCCTCATCCGCGAGACCGCCGGCCCCGATATCGAAGTGCTGATCGATGCCCATGGCCGATTCGATGTGCCGACCGCCATCCGGCTCTGCCGCACGCTCGAGGAAGCCGGACAGATCGACTGGTTCGAGGAGCCGGTCCCGCCCGAGAGCTATAATGCGCTGAAGCAGGTGCGCGACAAGGTCAGCGCGGCGATTTCGGTGGGTGAACGCGGCCACACCAAGTGGGATTTCGTCCCAATCCTTGAAGGCAAGCTCGCCGACTACATCATGCCCGACGTCACCTGGACCGGCGGCATCAGTGAGCTGAAGAAAATCTCGATCCTCGCGGAAGCCTACTACATTCCGATCTCGCCCCATGATGCGAGCGGCCCCATCAACGTGGTGGCCGGGGCGCAGGTGATGATGACGGTCCCCAACTTCTACCGGCTGGAGACCTCGCAATGGGATCTCTCCAAGTACAACGACTACATCAAGACCCCGCTCGATAACTCCAACGGAAGCCTCAAGCTCAGTCGCGCACCGGGCCTTGGCATCGAAATGAACCGCGAGTTCCTCGAAGCCAACGAAGTCGAATAAGCGCCCGCCATCTATCGGCCGCGGGGGACGCCATTTGCGCTCCCCGCGCCTTACAACGCACCCGCTCCGAAAGCTCCCATCATGAAGATCACTGACCTCCGCTGTGCCGTCATCGGCAAGCATCCCATTGTCCGTATCGTCACCGACGAGGGCCTCTACGGCCTCGGCGAAGTCGAACACACCAAGACCTATTTGAAGCCCTGGGTCATGCATTTCCGCGATGCGCTGATCGGCGAGGATCCGACTGACGTCGAGCGGGTGATGCTGAAAATTCGCCAGCGCGGCAGCTTCAAGCCTTACGGCGCTGCCGTCTCTGCCATTGAGCATGCGCTGTGGGACATTGCCGGCAAGGCCGCGAACGTCCCCGCCTATAAGCTCTTGGGCGGCAAGGTGCGTGACAAGGTCCGCGTCTATAACGGCTCCATCCGCAAGGCCCGCGCCGGCGACCGGCCAGAGAATTTTGCTGCCGACGTTAAGTGGATGGCCGAGCAGCCGCAAAAATTCTTCATGGTCAAGCAGGGGATCAGCTTCCACTCCTCGCAAAAGGACAGCTACGACGACTTCCACTATGGCCCCAAGAGCAAGAAGTCCGGCTATCACGGTGCCATGGACCAGGGGCAGATTTCCGAGCACGGCTTCAACTACATGCTCGACTGCGTCATCGCCATGAAGGAAGCGCTGGGTGACAAGGTCTCCCTTGCCCTCGATTGCGGCCCCGGCTGGTTCCTTAACGACGCGATCAAGTTCGCCCGAGCCGTCGAGCCCTACAATATCATGTGGCTTGAGGACATGCTGACCGGCGACTACGTGCCGTGGGTGAACTCGCAGGCCTATCGCGAACTGACCACCTCGACCACGACGCCGATCCATACCGGGGAGCAGATCTACCTGCGCCACAACTTCAAGGAACTGATCGAGACCCAGGCGGTGCGCGTCATCGGCCCCGATCCGGCCGATATCGGCGGCATCGCCGAGCTGAAATGGGTGGCCGAGTACGCCTACATGCACAACATCATGATGGCGCCGCACGGCACCGCAAACGGCCTGCTCGGCCTTGGCGCGCTGATCAATATTTGCGCCACGCTCCCCGCCAACTACATCGCCTTCGAGTACCCCTCGGCGTCCGACCCCTGGTGGAACGACATCGTCATCGGTCTTCCCGATGGCCCCATCGTCACGGACTCCCACGTCGACCTGCTCCCGGGCCCCGGCCTCGGCCTCGACATCGATGCGGAAGGCGCCAGGAAATACCTCAAGGAAGAAGACGCCGGCTTCTTCGATGATTAGGAGAGAAGGGGGCCTGCCCCCTGAAAAGTGGTCCTCGCTGAAGTATGGCTTTTGAGCCGATAGGGGGATGAAATGGCAGGCAAGAGACTTACATCTGAAGAGATCGTTGCGCGGCTTCGGTAGGTTGATGTGCTGAACTCTCAAGGCAAGACGGTCGCCGAGGCGGTCGGGGCGATCGGGGTTACGGAAGTAACCTACTATCGCTAGCGGAAGGAAAATGCCCGGCTGCAGCGAGCCGTGTCTGACCTGACGCTGGACAAGATGATCCTGGCGGAGGCCGCCCGGGGAAACTTCTAAGCCCTGCGCGTCGCCGGGCCTGCGTTGATCATGTTGTTGCTGAACTTGGGATCTCCGAACGTCGGGCATGCCGGGTTCTGGGGCAACATTGATCGACGCAGCGCAAGGTCCCCAGAACACCTGATGCCCAGGCGGCGCTCACTGCCGACATCATCGCACTTGCCACCCAGTATGGCCGCTATGGCTATCGCCGGATCACGGCGCTGTTGCAGCGATCAGGCTGGGAAGTGGGGATCAAGCGGGTACACCGGATCTGACGAAGCGAGGGGCTGAAGGGTCGCCACAAGCAACCCAAGCGCGGGCGGCTCTGCCACAATGATGAATCCTGCCTCCGGCTCAGGCCCGAGCATCCCAACCATGTCTGGTCCTACGACTTCGTCGAGGATCGAACCCATGACGGGCGGAAGTACCGGATGCTCAACATCATCACGAGTTCACCCGCGAGTGCCTCGCTATCCGAGTGAACCGCAGACTGAGGGCAGTTGACGTCATCGACGCGCTGTCCGACCTGTTGATCCTGCGCGGCATCCCCGGACACAACCGTTCTGACAATGGCCCGGAGTTCATCGCCAAGGTCCTAAGGGACTGGATCGCGGCAGTTGGAGCCAGAACGGCTTACATTGAACCTGGCAGCCCCTGGGAGAATGGGTATTGCGAGATCTTCTACACCCTCAATGAAGCCAAGGTGGTCATCGAAGGCTGGTGCAGGCAATACAATACCGAGCGCCGTACTTGGCTCTGGGCTATTGGCCATCGGCGCCAGCCGCCATCATCTGGCCCGCCCCAAATCCGGGGTCATCGTCACCTGTAACACCGAACTTGGCGCCAAGGCCCGTCTTGCAATAACATCAACCTTGGGTCACCAAAAGGGTGCCGGCCACCCCGAACCAAGGTGCCAAAGCTCGCCGCCATCATGGACGACGCCGAAACCGATGTTCTGGCCTACATGACCTTCCCAAGGGCGTATCGCGTTCAGCTTCGCACCGCCAACCCAATCGAGAGGGTCAACCGTGAGATCAAGCTCTGACCCGAGGTCGCGGGCATCTCCTTTTACGACAACGCCATCGTCCGACTCGTCGGCGTCATCCTGCTAGAGCAGAGCGACGAGTGGGCCGTGCGAAGTTCGAGATACATGACGCTGGAAATCATAGGCCAGATCAGCAACGATCCCCTCATGGGCCTGCCAGCCGTGGCCCGCTGATCAACCCGGCCCTGCAGGAAAGCGTGGAGGCCTAGCTTCAGTTGCACCACGCCAAGGGCCCGCGATCCCCATCATTTAGCCCCAGAACCTTGGGTGCTTTTTGCGAGGTTCCGGGGAGGTAAAAGTTTTTCGCATCGCTGACGATGGGCATATGAAACCAGATGCCCTTCCGAATTGGATGCAAGACGCGGCGAACCGGCCGAGGGAAAGCCGTGCGCTTGATCGCGGGGCACCACTTGTGAGCTCCGACGAGACGATCAGCCAGCATTTTCTGACCATACCGGACGTCGCTCATCTCCTACACGTGTCAACCCGAACCGTTCGCCGGATGGTCGCGGACGGACGGCTGGCCGCAATTCATATTGGTCGCACCGTTCGGGTTCGACCTGAAGAGATCGATAAGCTTCGTTGATATAAAAATGCATACTTTTCATGGATTTAAGTATGTTGTTATAATTACAGTTATGTGTATCGCGTTCGTTTATATGTTGCTTTATTCACGAAAATGGCCTATTGTCCACTCCGGTCTTAACGAGACCACTCCAGTCCCCTCAAACGCTTCACGATGACGCTCGGTGACATCATTGCGCTGGTTCAGAAGGCCGATCTGACGGCCATCC
>CAIKKY010000016.1 GCA_903828145.1 uncultured Hyphomicrobiales bacterium
GGATGGCCGTCAGATCGGCCTTCTGAACCAGCGCAATGATGTCACCGAGCGTCATCGTGAAGCGTTTGAGGGGACTGGAGTGGTCTCGTTAAGACCGGAGTGGACAATAGGCCATTTTCGTGAATAAAGCAACATATAAACCAACGCAATAACAAAAACGCCAATTATAACGATATCTGTAAACCACTGAAAAATATGAAATTTGTACACTCACAATCCGTCAATCTCTGTCTGCCGGATTCGGACCGCGCGACCAATCCGAACGGCCATCAGTCGCCCGTCAGAAATCATCCGGCGAACCGTTCGGGTGGAGACCTGAAGTATGTCAGCGACGTCCCGGATGGTCAGAAATTCGCGTCGATCCGGCCGATCAGAATTGTCCGCTGATTGCTGGCAATCAGTAGAGCGGCTCTGCGATTGTTGCGTTGCGGCAGCTCGCATCCAAGGCGGAAGGGTGTCAGGTGTCATTCGCCTGTCTTCGGCGAAATGTTAAGCCATGGCGTCCCCAGAACCTCCGGCAGAAAGTGCGAGGGTTTTGGCAGAGTTGGTGAATTATCTTTGGCAACCCCGCTTTGTATCTATGCTTGCCTGGACAGAAACTGGTACTCAGGTTGAATTGTCGTGCCGTATATTCATGTTTTCGTCGTTTTTCTGAAACTCGGCCTGACCAGTTTCGGCGGGCCGATTGCGCATCTGGCGTTTTTCCGTACCGAATTTGTCGTCAAACGCCGCTGGATCAACGAGGCCGGTTATGCGGAGCTTGTCGCGCTCTGCCAGTTCCTGCCCGGGCCGACGTCCAGCCAGGTGGGCTTTGCCCTGGGGTTGATGCGGGCCGGTCCGCTCGGGGCGCTGGCCGCTTTTGCCGGTTTCACGCTGCCCTCGATGCTCCTGATGATCGGCTTTGCCCTTGGCGGAGAGATGCTGCCACCCGATCTCGCCCGGGGCGTCATGGCGGGTCTTCTCTGCGTGGCCGTCGCCGTCGTGGCCGACGCGGTGCTGACCATGGCGCGCACGCTCTGTCCTGACCCGGCCCGGGCTGGCCTTGCGATCGGGGCCGCCGTTGTGGTCCTCCTGTTCGGCAATGGCTGGGTGCAGATGCTGGTCATCGCCGCCGGGGCCCTTGCCGGAACGCTCGGTGTCGCGCCCCGTGCCGAAGGGGCGGGAAACGGCATGCCGGTCCCCCTCCGGCGCTCCACTGGGGTGGTGTTTCTCGGGCTCTTTGCGGCCTTGTTCGTGCTGGTCCCCTTGATTTCCGGTGAGGCTGGACGCCTGTTTGCGGCCTTGTACCAGTCGGGGGCGCTGGTGTTCGGCGGGGGGCATGTCGTGCTGCCGCTGCTTGAACAGGCGCTGGTCGCGCCCGGCCTTATCGGGCCGGACCTGTTCCTGTCCGGCTATGCGGCTGCGCAGGCGCTGCCGGGGCCGCTCTTCAGCTTTGCCGCCTATCTGGGCACGGTAATGTCTTCCGGCCCCGGAGGCTCCGGAGGTCCCGGCGGCGCAGTGCTGGCAACGGTGGCGCTGTTCCTGCCCGGTTTTCTGGTTCTCTTGGGAGTGCTGCCGTTCTGGCACATTTGGCGGCGCCACGCCATCGCCCTTCAGGCGGTCGCAGGCGCCAACGCGGCAGTTGTCGGCGTTCTCGGCGCGGCGCTCTACACTCCCGTCTTTACGAGCGCGGCACAGGGAACTTACGCCGTCGCGCTCAGTCTCGCCGCTTTCGGACTCCTCCGGGTTGGGCGCGTGCCGCCCGGGCTCGTCGTGCTTTTCGGGGGCCTGATCGGTCTCTTGCCCGGTCTTGTCTAATGGCTCTCGAGTTGGCGCCGGCAAAGAACCAGCGTCGTGCGCCTGTCACACGATAAATCTAGCTAGTGTGCTGATCCTGAAAGGCTTACGCCATGACCCCCAACACCGGATTTCTCATCGACCACATGTCGCGGGCTGCCCGTGCGGCCGGCGCGCTGACGCTGGACGCTTTCCGCGATTTTCGCCGCATGGAGATCGGACACAAGGGCCCCGCAGATTTCGTGACCGATTCCGACCGCGCCTCCGAACAGCTCATTCGCGAGCATTTGCGGCCGCTGGGGGCGGACTGGAGCTTCCGCGGCGAGGAATTCGCGCCCTATTCCGGGTCCGATCCGCACCATGAATGGCTGGTGGACCCTATCGATGGCACCACCAACTTCATCAACGGGCTCGACTACACCATTTCCATTGCGCTCCGCCGCGATGGCGAAACGGTCTGCGGGGTGCTTTATAACCCGGTCGCCGACGAGATGTTCACGGTGGAGCGCGGCAGCGGTGCCTTTGCCAACGGCAAGCGGCTCACGGTCTCGGACCGGGTGGACCCGCGCCTCTTCAACATCGGCACAGGCCTGCCCACCAGCGGGCTCTTCACGCATGGGGGATTTTACAGCCGCCTCGACCGCATCCGCGACCAGATCGGGGCGATCCGCATCATCGGCAGTTCGGCCAATAGCTGCGCCCATGTCGCCGATGGGCGTCTCACCGGCTATTTCGAGGAATCCGGCCTCCTCGACTGGGCGGTGGGCGTGCTGCTCGTTACCGAGGCGGGTGGCATCGTGACGGACTGGTGGAGCCGTGACCGGCATTTCTACGAAAAGACGGGAACCGTGATCGCAGCCAATCCGGCGACCCACGCCTTTCTCATCGAACAGCTGGCCGACGCGCCCCGGAAGGACCCGGCCTGAGCCGGGTCACGTCCCCCAGCGTGCCGCCACCCCCTCAGGATCATCGGTCGTGATCTGGTCCACCTTGAGCGACACCAACCGGCGGATAAGGTCCATGCCGCGAGCATCCGCCGTGTTGATTGTGTAGGCATCAACGCGCTTTCCGGCCGCGTGACAGGCCGCGACGAGATCATGCCCGGCGGCAGCGGCCGAGAGCACAAGCTGATGGTCCAGATAGATGATTTTCGCTTCCGGAACCTCGCCGACGGCACGGGCGGTAAAGGCCGCGAAATCCCAGGTCGCGCGCAACCGCTCGATCGCCCCCTCATGGCAGGGATCATAGCCGACCATCAGGCCGGGCAGGTCGCGGGCCAGCAGGCGGACGGCGGCCGCGTCGCCACCCGAGAGCACCACATGGCGCGCCACCGGCTGCAATGTCTCGCGGAAGCGCCGGGCAGCACGCGGCGAGAGGGCCGCAAGGTTCTCCTTGAGATCGAGCTGCAAAAGGGCGTCCGGATGGATTTCGCCGCCATCGAGCAGCACCACCAGATCATCGAGCAGCATCACCCGCTCGTCGAGCGGCGTGCCGTCATTGCCGCGAAGATGCAGCTGGCGCAGCACGTCCGGGCTGGTCTCGCGCACGAGCCCGCGACCGGTCGTCTCTTCGGAAAGCACTTCATTGTGGAGGATCACCATGCCATCGGTGGCATCGAGCACGATATCCACTTCCACGCTGGCCCCGGCGCGCAGCCCTTCGAGAATGCGCGTGCCGGTGAAAACCGGATCGGTGGCGAAACGCCGGGCGCGGTGCCACTTGAGATGGACGCTGTGGCCCTTGTCGGCGATGGTGACGGGAAGGCTCATGCGGGGCTCCGGGCAATAACCTGATCGTTGCGGAACACGGCCCAGGCCGTGGGTTCGAGCTGAAGGCCGGGACCTTGCGGCAGGTCGGCACCATCGGCAACCTGTGCCTTGAGCCGGGCCCCTTCGCTCGTTTCAAGATCGATGATCCGGTGTGTGCCGTAATCGGTGAGGCGTCGCAGGCTCGCGGCCCCGCCGCCCGGGGCGGCACGGACAACGAGGTGTTCCGGGCGAACGGCGAGTTCCGCCGGGCCATCGGGCACCCCCTCGAGCGGCAACTCGAGGGCCCCATGGCGGAAGCGGCCTGCCTCGACACTACCCGGCAGCCGGTTCATCGAGCCGATAAAGCCCGCAACAAAGGGCGTGGCCGGGCTGCGATAGACCTCAGCCGGGGCCCCGACCTGCTCGGCGCGCCCCTCCTTCAGCACCACGATCCGGTCCGCGAGCGACAGCGCCTCGTCCTGCCCATGGGTGACGAACAGGGTGGTGATCCCGAGCCGGTGCTGGATGTCGCGTACTTCCTCGCGCAGCCGCTCGCGCAAATGCTGGTCGAGGCTGGCGAAAGGCTCGTCGAGCAGCAGGATCTTGGGTTCCAGCACCAGCGCCCTGGCGATCGCCACACGCTGCTGCTGGCCGCCGGACAGCTGGTTGGTCTGGCGCTTGCCGTAACCCTCCAGCCCCACCAAAGCGAGCACGCGCCCCACCCGGGAAGCGATCTCGGCTTTCGGCAGCCGACGGATGCGGAGCCCGAAGGCGATGTTGCCGAACACATTCATATGGGTCCACAGCGCATGGCTCTGGAACACCATCGCGGTCGGCCGGCGTTCGGGCGGCGTCCGCGTCACCACTTCGCCGTCAATCAGCACCTCGCCGGAGGTAGGGGTCTCGAACCCGCCCACCATGCGCAGCAGCGTCGATTTGCCGGAACCGGAGGGACCGAGCAGGCAGACCAGTTCGCCATCTTTCACGTCGAGGCTGAAGGCCGCCACGGCCGTGGTCGTGCCGAAGGTCTTGCCCAGCGCATTGAGAGTCAGTCGTGCCATGAAAACCTCGTCTAGCCCCCGAAGCCGCGGGCAAATGTACTCGATCCGATCACCCGCCGCGTGAACACCAGCGCCACCAGCGATGGCACCCAGAGCAGCACCGAGAGCACCGCACCGTACTGGATCACCGGCTGGTTGTTGATGAAGGTGATCATGAGCACCGGCATGGTGCGGATCTGCGGGGCGCCGATCAGCCAGGCGCCTTCGGTCTCGTAAAAAGTGCCCACAAAGCTGAGCAGCACCGCTGAAAAGATCGTCGGTGCGGCCTGCGGCAGCGTGATCGACCAAAAGACCCTCAGGGGCCCCGCCCCGGCATCGCGCGCCGCCTCTTCCATGCGCCGGTCCACGGCCTGGAAGGCGGCAACGGGAATCCAGATCATGAACAGGAGCGTGCCCACGAGCTGGATCAGCACCACACCCCAGAAGGTGGAAATGAGGTTGAGCTGGAGGAAGATCGCCGCAATCGCCACGAGCAGCCCGAATTTCGGGAAAGCCTGTCCCGCGAGAAAGGAGAAGAACAGCACGTCGCGGCCCCAGAACTTGAGCCGGGCGAAGGCATAGGCGGCGGGGAGGCAGATCACGGTGGACAGCAGCGTCACCACCGAAGCGAGGCTGAGCGAGGTGACGAGCGCACTCCACACATCAGCGCGCGCGAGCGTCGCCTGCCAGAACTTGAGCCCCATCTGCTGCGGCAGGATCGAGGGATAGCGCCACACATTGGAAAAGCTCCAGGTGATGACGACCAGCATCGGCACGAGGATCACGAGCGTCAGCGCAAGACCTAGCCCGAGACCGGCCCAATCCGGGCGGCGGCGTGCGCGGCGCCTGACGGCAACTGTATCGGCGCTCATCTCAATCCCTCCGGTTCCGCGCCACGGAGCGCACATAAAAGAGCCCGAACAGGATGCAGAAGCCCATCACGATGGTGGCCTGCGTGAGCGCCATTTCGGGGTTGCGCAGATCGCTGAACGTGCGCTGCATGAAGGGACCCATCATTTCGGGCGAGGCCGGGCCCAGCACGTAGGGCAGGGTGAAGGCGGTGAAGAGCCCCAGAATGGTGAGGGAGATCACCACGAAAATCGAGGACCACATGCGGGGCAGGATGATGTGCACAAAGAGCGTCAGCGGCCGCGCCCCCACATCGCGGGCGGCCTCAATGGCCGGGTTGGGCACCGCGCCAAGCCCCGACGTGAGAATGAGCACGGTGAGCGGGATATTGTCCCACACCAGCCCGATGACAGGTCCCCAGACCGTGAGATAGGGCGAGCGGATTTTGGCGAGCCCCAGCGCGTTGAGGATGGTGTCCACCGTGCCATTCGGGCCGAGCACGCGGATGAACGCGAACGCCAGAATGATCGACGGGACGAACATCGGGAACATCGCCAGCGTCTGCACGTAAGAGGCCAGCGGCCCCCTGGCAAAGCGCAGGTAAAGCGCCAGCGGCACCGAAACGGCGAGCAGGATGAGGGACGTGACGCCACAGGTCCAGAGGGTCAGGCGGAGGTTGTCGAGGCTGTAGTCATCCGAGAAGAACCGGTCATAGAGCTCGAGCGAAAAGCCCGCCGCATCCTTGGGGAACAGCGTGGTGACAAGGCCCGAAAGGATCGGCCAGACCGTCATCCAGCCCAGAAGAAATACCGGAACGGCGACAAGCAGGAGGCCGAGCGGCCCCCTGCTCTCGCCCGCACCGGAAGGGACGCGGACTTTGGTCATGGCTCAGGCGTTGCGGTCCACATTCGGGGCCACATTGCGATACCAGCCGTCATTGATCGCCGAACCCCAGTCCCCGCCCGGGAAGGTCGGGATCGAGGAGGGAACCACGGCCTGGTACTTCTGGCGCAGGTCAGCCGAGACATAATCCCAGGCCACGCCCGGGAAGCCGCCGAGTTCGGAGATGATCGCCGACTGGATTTCTTCGGTGAGGACGAAATCCGCCAGCTTGATCGCCGCGTCCCTGTTCGCACCATTGGCGAACACCACGCTGCGCGCAAACCCGCCGCAGAAGGCGAGATCGGTGAGCTGGGTGATGCCGGTCGTCTCGGGCAGCACGCCATTGGCAATGTTCTGGAGCGCCATGTCCGACCAGGCGGGGATCATGGTCACGGCCGACTGGCTGAGGAGCTGGATCGACGGCGTATTGCCGCCGGTATAGGCACCGCCTTCAAACAGCGACGGGGCGAGGTCCTTGAGCAGTTCCCAGGCGGGCGCCAGCATCTTTTCGGCATATTCCGGCGTGAAGTTCTCGACGGTGAACTTCGACGGATCGCGGCCATTCACTTCGTGGATGACGCGGCGGACGAAATTGCCACCCGAACCGCCCTTGTCGGGACGGTTGTAGATGAACTGGCCGGGATTGGCCTTGATCCACTTCACGAGGTCTTCAAAGGTCTTCGGCGCGTCTTCCGGCGTCACCTTGGTGCCGTCAAACGCGAGCAGCACCTGGCTGCCGCGATAGGGAACGGCGAAATCGGTTTCGATGCCGAGCGGGTTCACCTTCGACCAGTTGGACAGCGAGTCCTTCAGGTTCGCATAGAGCCCGGCTTCCATGGCGCCCTTGGGCGAGAGCGGGTCGCCCTGCTCGATGAAATCGGCCTTGGGATCGGTCTTGGTCTCGAGCGCTGCAAGCGCGCGCTGGGTGATGGCATCCATGCCGTCGCCCGCATCGACGATATTGAGCTTCAGGCCCGGATTGGCGACCTCGAATTTCGGGGCAACGGTGTTGGTCCAGAAGTCGAGAATGTTGGTGTCGGAATTGGTGTACCAATCGATGGTACCGGCCTCAGCAAAGGCAACTTTGGGCAGCACGAGCATGCCGACGGCGGAGCCGGCAACGGAAAGCATGAAGTGGCGACGAAGCATGTCATTCTCCTTGGAGGGCGCGGCAGCACGCCTCTCTGCATGGGGCCCTGGATAAGGAGAGCGGGCGTGGCCCGGCCGTCGCCACCCCGCTCAGGCCTGGCGCAAGAGGGAGGAGCGCTTGACCCGGCAGCGACTAAAAGCCCGGGTCGTGACAACGGAATGAATGGCGCATGACACTAATGTTAAAGAGCTTTTTGCCGCACAGGCCAGCAATTGCCCGGCTTCGGGACGAAGGCGCGGAACCCGGGAAAGCGCGCGCCGAAGCCCTCACTGGCCGGGACACAAAGTGCCTGTTACCGGCTCAATACTTCTGCGGAACGTAGAGTTCGGGCGGCAGCACGGCGCGCTCATAGTCGGGGTTGAAGACCCGCTGCGGCAGCGCGATGTCCTCGTGCGGAATCGCCTCGTAGGGGAACAGGCTGAGGAGGTGGTCGATGCAGTTGAGCCGCGCGCGCCGCTTGTCGTTGCCTTCAACGATATACCAGGGCGCCTCGGCAATGTTGGTGCGCGCCAGCATCTCTTCCTTGGCCTTGGTGTAGTCTTCCCAGCGCACGCGGGATTGCAGGTCCATGGGCGACAGCTTCCACTGCTTCATCGGATCATGGATCCGCATCATGAAGCGCAGCTGCTGCTCTTCATCGGTGATCGAGAACCAGTATTTCACCACCGTGATGCCGGATCGCACCAGCATGCGTTCGAATTCCGGCACGTCGCGGAAAAACTGCTCGACCTTGTCTTCGTCGGCGAAGCCCATCACGCGCTCGACACCGGCGCGGTTGTACCAGGAGCGGTCGAACAGCACGATCTCGCCGCCTGCCGGCAGGTGGGGCACATAACGCTGGAAATACCACTGCGAGCGCTCGCGGTCGGAGGGCGCGGGAAGCGCCACCACACGCACCACGCGCGGGTTGAGCCGCTGGGTGATGCGCTTGATCACGCCCCCCTTGCCGGCGCTGTCGCGCCCTTCAAACAGCACCACTACCTTCTTCTTGTGGTAGGAAACCCAGTCCTGAAGCTTGATCAGCTCCGATTGAAGCTGGAACAAGCTGGTGAAATAGACCTTGTGGTCGATGCTGTCGGGATGCATGTCCCGGTAGAGCCGGGCGATCTCGTCGGCAAGGGCGACTTCCTCGGTAAGTTCGGCCTCTTCCTCAAGGCTGTCTGCCAGTTCGGACCGAAGCCAGTCTTGCGGGATGGCGCGGGCGGGCACAGACGAGGCAGCTGGCCGGGGAGCGGCCGCGCCGTCGCCGCCAAAATACCGCGCGATCGAGGACAGAAGGGTTCGTGCCGAGGAAATCATACCGGAACTCTAGTGCCCCTCGGCAACAGATTCATGACAGGGGCTGCCGCGCCCTACCGGCTTTCCCTGGCCCAGATGAACACCAGCACTGCAAAGCTGCTCAAAAGGCACAGCGACAGCCCGATCCAGAAGCCGAACGGGTTGTCGAGGAAGGGCAGCGCCGAAAAATTCATGCCGAAAAAGCCCACCACCAGCGTTGGCGGCAGGAACAGCGCGGTGAGGGCCGAGAGCGTGTAAAGGGTCCGGTTTGTCTGTCCCGCCAGCTTGGCCACCATCTCGTCATGCAGCAGGCGGGAGCGGCTCGCGATTTCCTCGAACTCCGAGTCGAGGTCCTCAAGCCTCTCCACCACCACTTCGGCAGGGAAGCGCGGGGCGAGGGTGTCGCGGTGCCGCTGATAACGCCGCAGCGCGCGCCGGTAGGTGCGGATCAGCCGGTGCAGGCGGGCCGCCAGCTGCCTCAGGGGGGCCAGTCGCTCGCTGTCATTGATCGGCTGGTTTTCGAGTACCCGGTCCTCGATCAGCTCCAGTTCGTCCGAGAGACCGTCCGCCAGCTTCTCGACGCGTTCGACAAATTGCTGGAGCACTTGCGCAAAAAGCGCTGCGGGGGTGTCGAAAGCCGACTCGCGCGTCATCGTGCCGCGAACCTGATGGACGCTCTGGCCGGGCCGACGGCGCCCGGTGACAAGCAGCCTCTCGCCAAGAATGAAGGACACGCGAACCGAATCATCAGCTGCCGAATCGAATGCCTGCGACAGATCGGGCAGAACGCCGATGAGGTAGGGACCAAAGGGTTCGATCCGCGGTTGCTCGTCGTTCGACAGGAACAGGTCCAGCCCGGCGGCAGGAAGATCGAAGCGGCTGGCGATCCATTGGTGGCTCTGCCGGTCGGCCAGGGAAAAATGCAGCCAGACAAAGTCGCCATGGCCCCGCTGCGTGTGCTCAACAGCCCCAATGTCGAGCTGGGGCCCTTCCACCGGATGGCCATCCTGAAAGCGGAAGCCGCTGATGAGCCCGGGTATGGCGTTCTGCGACAAGGCCCCAACTCCCACCCGTCTACTCCCGGTACTGGCAACAAGCTGCGGCGTCAGTACTCCGTGCGGGGTCAGGAGTCAGCCCCGCAGTCGCGGCAGGCGAATGGTCACGACGCCTCAAGCACAAGGATATCGCTTGCCGAAAGCCGCAGCGCAGTGGTCGCCCCCACCGGCGGCGGCGGCTGATCCGGGCGGTTGAAGCTGTCAACCGAGATCAGTTGCCCGGCGACACGCGCCCGGATCCGGATGACGGAGCCGAGGAAATGCACGTCTTCGAGCACCGCAGGCAGGACGATGTCGCCGCCGGCACCCGCCCCGTGACGGAAGCTTTCGGGCCGGATGGCGAGGCGGATGCTGTCTCCCTTCTGTCCCTGGAGCTGACGCCCCAGCGGCACCGTCAGGTCGGCGATGCGGACATGTCCCCCCGTGGCATTCTCGATCACCGCCTCCAGCGTGTTGAGCGCACCCACGAAATTGGCGACGAAGGACGTGGCAGGGCGGTTATAGATGGCAAAGGGCACATCGGTCTGCTCGGCGCGGCCCTTGTTCATCACCACCACGCGGTCCGAGATGCTGAGCGCTTCTTCCTGATCGTGCGTCACGAAGAGCGTCGTGATGCCCAGCTCGCGCTGGATGGCCCGCATTTCGGTGCGAAGCGACACGCGGATCTGCGCATCGAGCGCCGAGAGCGGTTCATCGAGGAGCAGCACACGCGGCCGAGGGGCGAGCGCGCGGGCAAGCGCCACGCGCTGCTGCTGTCCGCCCGACAGCTGGAAGGGGTAGCGCCCGCCCAGGGCGTCAAGCCCGATCAGCGCCAGCATCTCGTCAACGCAAGGAGCGATCTCAGGCTTCGGCAGCCCCGCGACTTCCAGCCCGAAGCCGATATTCTGCCGCACGGTGAGGTTGGGAAAAAGCGCATAGGACTGGAACACCATGCCGATGTTCCGCTCGCGCGGGCGGAGGCCGGAAATGTCCGCGCCCGCGAGCCGGATTGCCCCGGCGCTCGGGCTTTCAAAGCCCGCCACCATGCGAAGGATCGTCGTCTTGCCGCAGCCCGACGGACCCAGCAGCGAGATGAACTCGCCCTCGGCAATCGAGAGCGTGAAATCCTCCACCACACGGGTCGCGCCGAACGCTTTTTCGAGATGGACGAGATCGAGGTGACCCATCAGCGCGTCCTCCTTGTCTTTGAGAGCCTGGTCTTTGAGAGCCCGGTCGTTGAGAGCGTCGCCGCGAGTTGCAGGAGGCCCATTGCTCCCCAGGTCAGCCCGAAGGCGACCACCGCGAGGGCGGCGGGTTCATAGGCCTTGTTCGAGCCGGTCCACACCATGTAGGGCCCGAAAGCGGGGCGGTTCATCAGCGCGGCAAAGACATATTCGCCAATCACGATGGCAAAGGTGATGAACGCGCCCGAGAGGACCGCCACCAGCACATTGGGCAGAATGACGCGATAGAGAATGCGCCCCCAGCCGGCCCCGAGGCTTTGCGCTGCTTCGGTCAGCGCCTTGAGGTCGAAGGCCCCGAGCCCGTTGTCAATGGCGCGGTACATGTAGGGCAGCGACAGCGTGACATAGCCGAGGCTGAGCAAGAGGTCCGTGCCCGTGGTGGAGCCGGTGAGCGGCAGCCAGCTCGACGTGTTGTAGAGCCGCAGGTACCCGAAGACGATGACGATCGGCGGGATCACGAGCGGCAGGACGGTGATGAATTCAACGACCGGACGGAAGCGCCGGAACTTGAGCCGCACCCAGAAGGCAGTCGGCACCACGATGAGGATGCCGAGAACGATGGTGACAACCGAGAGCACTGCCGAATAGGCGAGCGTGCCCAGAAACTGCGGGTCCTTCAGCACATTGGCATAGGCATCAAGGGACCAGGTGCCGCGCCGGGCGCGGAGTGAGAATTCGAACATGCCGATGAGCGGCAAGGCGAAAAACAGCACGGCGGCGATGAGGATCGCCCAGGCAAGGAGACGCCGCGCGCTCATTTCGTCCACCGGTCGGCGCGGGCCCGGAGCACGATATAGAGCAGGTTCGCGATGCCGGTGACGGCGATCATCAGGCAGGCAATGGCATAGCCCAGCTGCTGCGAATTGAGCACATCGCCCCGGATCTGCGCAAAGAGCAGGATCGGCATGAGCGAAAGGGAGGAACCGGTCAGCGCCATGGCCGTGGCGACGGCACCGAAGGCATTGGCAAAGAGCAGCGCGAACGAGCCCGCCAGCGAGGGCCAGAGCACCGGTAGCGCCACGCGGCGCCAGTAATAGGCCGTGGTCGCGCCAAGGCTTTCGGCTGCCTCCGCCCAGTCGGTCCGGAGCCCGTCAATGGCGGGGGTGATGATGAGCACCATCAGCGGGATCTGGAAATAGAGATAGACCAGCACCAGCCCCGAGAGGGTGATGAGGTTGAAACCCGCACCATAGAGATCGATGCCGATCGCCTTGAGCAGCACCGTGACAAAGCCGAGCCGCCCGAGCGTGGCGATGAAGGCAAAAGCAAGCGGCACCCCGGCAAATTGCGAGGCAACACCGGAAAAGGTGAGGAGCGCCGAGCGGATAAAGCCCGGCAGGCCGCCGCGCACCACGGCGAGTGCCAGCGCCAGACCGAGCGCCAGCCCGAGCCCGGCAGTGAGAAGGCTCACCTCGAGCGAGAGCGTGAACGCCTTGATGATGTTGGGGGTGAAAAGTCCCGCCATATAGTCAAGCGTCAGCCCACCGTCCGTCGCGCGGAACGCGCCGATAACGATATGGGCCGTGGGGTAGAGCAGGAACAGCACCGCAAACGCCATGAACGGCACGAGCCCCAGCCAGTCAAGAGCGGCGCGGCGGGGCTGTTTCCGGTTTTCGGGCAGGAGGCTGGTCTCGGTGATGTCAGCCACGGGGTGTCCTCAAGGAGACAGGGTCGGGGGGTGCCTCCCGCCCGGGAGAAAGGCGGGCGGGAGGCGCTGGCGCGGGCCCCGCCTGCCCCGAAGGCAGGCAGCATCCCCGGGGGGATTACTGGACGTTGGCGCCCACGACGCTGTCCCACCCGCCGGTCACGGCCGCCTTGTTGGCTTCCTGGTCGGCAACGGTCGGGAACACGGCCTTCGCATAGGCTTCGGCCGGGGGCAGCTTGGCGAGAACGTCGGCCGGGATCTTGCCCGCGGCGCTCATCGCGTTGAAGCGCGCCGGGTGGCAATAGCCCTTGAGCCAGCCGAGCTGGCCTTCGTCCGAATAGAGGTATTCCATCCAGAGCTTGGCCGCATTCGGGTGCGGGGCATAAGCCGAGATCGCCTGCACATACACACCGGCGAGCGAGGCGGAGGACGGGATCACCACTTCCATCGGCGGGTTGCCGGCAAGGCTGTCGCGCCAGGCGAGGAGGTTGTAGTCCCAGGCCGCGATGATCGGGGTCTGGCCCTGGGCGAGCGTGCCCGACTTGCCGGTGACCGGCACGAAGTTCCCGGCCTTGTTGAGCTCGGCGAAGAATTCGAGGCCCTTTTCGCCCGACTCGGTGCCCGGCTTCGCACCCTTCGACATGCCTGCCGACATGAGGGCGAGGATGGCCTGGTTCGAGACGCGCGGATCACCCGTGAGCGCCACGGCGTTCTTGTACTCGGCCTTGAGCAGGTCGGCCCAGTCGGTCGGCAGCGTCTTGATGATGTCGGTGTTGATGCCGAACGCCATCACGCCATAATAATCGGCGTACCAGTGGCCATCGGCATCCTTCACGTCGGCCGGGATCTCGTCCCAGGTCGAGACCTTGTACGGCTGGAGCAGGCCTTCAGCCTGCGCCTGCGGGCCGAAAGCGAGACCAACGTCGATCACGTCCGGTGCCTGCGGGCCCTTGTTGTCCTTGTTGGCGCGGATGGCTTCGAGCTCGTCGCCCGAACCGGCATCCGGGTTCAGCTCGTTCACGGTGATCCCGGCATACTTGGCCTTGAAGCCGTCAATCACGGCACCATAGCCGCACCAGTCATGCGGCAGCGCGATGACGGTGAGCTGGCCCTCGGCCTTGGCGGCCTCGTACAGCGCGTTGAGGTCGGTCTGGGCGAAAACGGTGGTCGCGGACATCGCGAGGACGCTGACCGAAGCGGCAGCGCGGATCACGGTCTTCAGGTTCATGTTCACTCTCCTGGGGTGGGTCGGCCGTTGAGCACGACAGGGTGCTGGTTAGGAGAGGCGCATGTCAGTCCAGTGACAGTTTCGTCACGGTTTTATTTCAGCTCAACCTGATAAGGGCCGGTCAACATGGTCATGGGCTGTTATTTTTCTGTCACGTTACAGTCACAGAGGTGTCACCTGTGCCTTTTACTGCTGCGGCGAGGGTCGGCGAGTCCGGCCGCGTGCGCCACATGTGGAGAGGGCCATGGCTGCCACGATATTGGTGGTGGAGGACGATCCGGACCTGGCCCAGATCGTGCGCTACAATCTTGAGGCCGAGGGATTTGCCGTCACCACGCTCAGCGATGGTGCCGCTGCCGACACGCTGGTCGGCGCCATCCGGCCGGACCTTGTCCTGCTTGATCTCATGTTGCCCAATGTTTCGGGGCTCGAGCTTTGCCGCCGCTGGCGCCAGCGCCCCGAGCTTCTCGACATGCGCATCATCATGGTGACGGCCAAATCCGACACCGGGGACCGCGTCGCGGGGCTTGAAACCGGTGCCGATGATTACGTGCCCAAGCCGTTTTCAGTTCCGGAACTGGTCGCCCGGGTGAAGGCGCAACTGCGCCGCGCGCAACCGGACCTGCCGCGCGGGCGCGTCGTCGCCGGGGACATCGAGCTCGATCCCGCGAGCCACCGCGTGCGCCGGGGCGGGCGGGAGCTCCATCTCGGCCCCACCGAGTTCCGCATGCTCGAACATTTTCTTGCCAATCTGGGCCGTGTCGTCTCGCGCCACCAGCTGATTGCAGGGGTCTGGCCGCGACGTCCCGATATCGATGCGCGCACCGTTGACGTACATGTGGGGCGGCTCCGGAAGGCGCTGAATGCCGGGCGCACGCAGGACCCGATCCAGACCGTTCGCGGCATCGGCTACCGGATGGACCCGGTCCCGCCAAAGTGAACCGGTCTCGCTTTTTGACGCGGTTCGGTGACTCGATTGTGACAGTCGGCTATGATGAAATTCTCTCCGAAACAGGAGACCAGCCATGTCGAAACCGTCGACTGCCGACATTCGCCGCACGCTCTCGACCGTAATCACGCCGGGCATGACCCCCAAACAGCTGTTGAAGACGACGCTCAAGGCGCATCCCTCCGCCAAGAAGAAGGACATCATCCACGCCGCTTTTGGCGCGATGATCGAGCTGGCGGAAACCGAGCCGGAAAAAGCCCGGCAGCTTCAGGATTTCGCGCTTTCCAACCGGGCCCCGGACGATAGCGAGTTCGTGCCGGATCACTCAGCCTCGGCGGACGCCTGACGGAGGGCCCGGAGCGCGCCGACCAGCGCGCCCTGCGCCTGCGCGATCTCGCCGGAATTGTCGATGCGCGTCACCGCAATGCCGGTCGGCAGCGGGCGCACCGCCCGAAGAAGCCGGTCGCGGATTTCGGCCTCGGTTTCGCGGCCACGCGCGGCAAGCCTCGCGGCAATCACCTCGGGCCGCGCCTCAATGCTGATGATGTGCAGCGTCGGAAACCCGGGCTCGGCCGCGCCGATCGCATCGCGCGACCCGTTGACGACAACGATCCGACCCTGAGCGAGGGCGGTGCGTATGGCCGCCGGAATGCCATATTCCAGCCCATGCGCCTGCCAGGTCAGCGCGAAGGCGCCTTGCGCCTTCTGTGCCGCGAATTCAGGGGCCGTGAGGCTGTCGAAATCCTCGGTCTCGGGACTTGGTGGGCGGGTAATCGCCCGCCGGGGAAAGACAAATCCCGGATCATCGGCGAGCGCCTCGCGCGCGGCGCGGAGCAGCGTGTCTTTCCCGACACCCGAGGGCCCAACGACAAAGACCAGCCGTCCGTCGCTCACCGGTCGCGCCATCAGCTGACTCGCTGGCCGTCGCGCCACACCGAACGCACCACCGGCACGCCGTGTGGCGGTCGCCACACGCGCACGAGATCGGCACGCAATCCCGGGGCGAGCGCGCCGCGATCGGTGAGCCCGACCGCCTCCGCCGAGCGCCGTGTCACCATCCGAATCGCCCGCGGCAGGCTCGTGGCGCCATGGAGCTCTGGCAGCAGGAAGGCCGCCTGAATGAGCGAGAAGGGCACATAATCCGAGCTCAGCACATCGAGCGTGCCTGCCCGGGCGAGGTCGAGCGCCGACACATTTCCGTTATGCGATTTTCCGCGAACGAGATTGGGCGCGCCCATCAGCACCGCCATCCCCGCCTGGCGCGCCGCCCTTGCCGCCTCAAGGGTGGTGGGGAATTCGGCCAGCACCACGCCGTCGGCAATGGCTTCGGCGACATGGGCGGGCGTTGCATCGTCATGGCTCGCAAACGCGAGGCCGAGGGTCTGGCCGAGCGCAAGGATGTCGCGCTTGCTTTTGGCCGACCAGCGATCGGCATCCGCCTTCCGGTCCTGAATGAAGGCGGCCATCTCGTCATCCGAGAGCCGGAGCTTTTTCTGGTAGTAGGCGACATAGTGATCGAGCGTCGCATATTGCCGCGCGCCCGGTGTGTGGTCCATCAGCGAGGCCAGCCCCACCAGCGGATGGGCGGCATGCGCCTCGAAATGCTGCGCGGCATCAGGTGTCGGCAATTCACAGCGCAGGTGAATGCGGTGCTCGGCCCGCAGCCGGTTTTCCGCCTGTGCGGTCGCCACCGCCTCGACCATCAGCGACACGTCTTCCGTGATGTCGCCCACTTCCGGGTCCGAGCCGATGCGGATGGCGTCAAATACCGTGGTAATGCCTGCACCTGCCACCTGCGCGTCATGGCTCTGGAGCGCGGCAATCGCATTCCAGGTGACGCCCGGCCGGGGCCGGTAATGGTTCTCGAAATGGTCGGTATGGAGCTCGATGATTCCCGGGATCAGGAAATCCCCCTCAAGGTCCTCGCCGAGCCGGGTGCCGCCCGTATCAATCTCGGCGATCTGGCCGTGCCGGATCACCAGCGTCCCCGTTACCACCTCGTCGGGCAGCACGAGGCGGGCATTGCTGAGAATGGTCTCGCTCATTTGGCGTCTCGCGGGAAAGGGAATTCGGGGCCGCGCACAAAAGCCGCGCCGGGCGCGTCTTCGGTAAAAATCACCAGCCGGTCGAGGACGGTCTCCCCGAGCCCGGCGAACCAGTTTTCCGCCGCCCTGCGGATGCCCGGACGGATCTCGTCGGAAACCCGGTCAGTCAGCGTCATGTGGAACTGGAAGCGTTCGAGCACATGCGGATAGCCCCAGGTCTCGAGCAGCTCCGCCGCGCGAGGGTCCAGCGGCCCGCGCCGGGCCCGGTCTTCTGCGCTGAGGGGCGCGCGGAGGTCATCAAGTTCGGTCACCACCCGGGCGGCGAGATCAACGAGACCGGGCCGTTCGCCTTCGGGCACCAGTGCGAGGAAGCCGTCGAGATCGGCCACCTGAAGCGGGCCGAGCGACACCGGCGCGAGCGTGCGGGCGAGCGCCGCCACGCGCGCCCCAAGTTCTGCCTCGGTCACGTCCGGCCCAAGAACCATCGGGGCCTTTAGCGTGGCGTGAAAGCCATAGCGGATCGCTGACGCCATGAGCCCGGTCCGGCCTTCCGGCAGGCCCGGAATGTCGGCCGCCACGGCACCCGCCGCCGCATCGCGTCCGAGCCAGGCGCTCGCCCGTTGCCAGAGCGGTGCCGCCGCATCAGGGGCGAAATAGATGCCGTAACGGCGAGCCATGCGAATCCTCGACCAGAACCGGTCCAAAATGTGCCGCGGGACATAAGCGGCCACTGTGACGCTCCAGTGACGGAGCCACCCGCAGAGCGTTACCAAACCGTCATGAAGCTGCAACAGCCGTGTCACCTCGACAGCGTACCCGGTCCTCCAATTGGCAGGACTCCGCGAAGGGCAGGCATCATGGCTCCGGTACAAGGCAATGGCATCACCTCGGTGGGCTTTGAGGCAATTTCGCTGGATGGCGAACTGGAAAGCCTGAAGCGGGAGTTGACCCGCATCGCCGATATTGGCGCCGATGCCGCCGAGATCGGCATCACCTCGCTCGATCTCGTCTCGGGCGGGCGCATCATCCCCGAGCGCGCCGAACGCTTCGTCAAGCTGATGCGCCAGTTCCCGCTGCGCTACACCGTGCACGGCATGGTCGCCTCCAATTTCATGGATCCGGTGACCCAGCCGATGCAGCTCACCGTCGCGAAGGCGCTGGTGCAGCTGTGCGACATGATCGGGGCCAAAATCCTCGTGCAGCATTCGGGCTTTCTGGCCCCGAACCAGATCGAAGCCCGTGCCGGTGCAACGATGCGCGAGCGGGAAAGCCTTGCCGAACTGGCCGAATATGCGCGCCCGCATGGCGTCCGCATCGCGCTTGAAAATCTCTATTCGACCGAGCCCGGCCAGTACCGCCTCACGCCCTCGGAAGTGGCCCGGCAGGTGCAGGCCGTGGACCACCCCAATCTCGTTGGTCTTCTGGATTTCAGCCATGCCTATATCGAAGCGACCTACCGGGGGCTCGACCTCCTCGCCGAATTGCGCGCCATGGCTCCCGTCACCGGGCACCTGCATGTGCATGACAGCTTCGGCCGCCCGCAGGGGAATTTCCGCGGCTATTACCCGCAGGAACTTACAGCCATGGGCCTCGGCGACCTGCACCTGCCGCTCGGGTGGGGCGACTTCCCCTGGGATGCGGTTTTCGCCGAACTGACGTTCCGGCCGGACACCGTGCTCATCATGGAGGTGGGCGAACGTTACGCAGCCGAACTCCCGAACTCCCTGAAGCGCGCCCGGGGTTTTGCCCCGGCCGCGCTACCCCGCCCGAAGCTGGCGGTGACCGCATGAGTGCCACCACGGCGATGACCCGGGCCGACGCCCTGCGACTTCTCGCGCTTGCCGAGCCGACGCGGCTGGACGCCGTGATGCAAAGTCTCGGCCCCGAACCCGCCCATGAGGTGTTGCGCCCGGCCGAAACCGGCCTTGTGATGGTGCAGGGCCGTGTCGGGGGCGGCGGCGGAGCCTTCAACCTCGGCGAAGCGAGCGTGTCGCGCGCGAGTGTGCGGCTTAAAACCGGCGAAGAAGGCCATGGCTATTGCCTCGGGCGGGACAGTGGCAAAGCCCGCCAGATCGCGCTCTGCGATGCCCTTTTCCAGCGCGATCCGGCAAGCGTGACCAGCACCGTTCTCGTACCGCTCGCCACCGAACTCGCTGCGGCGGATGCACGCCGCCGCGCTGAAACCGCCGCGACCCAGGTCGATTTCTTCACCCTCGTGCGCGGAGATGATTGATGGCCGCCGCCCTTGCCCAAGGCTTTGCCGATCCGGTGCTGGATGCGCAGCAGGCTTTCCGTGCCGTGCTGATGGCGCTGGCGGAACCCGGCGCGCCGCGCGCCCTCCCGGGGCTTGCCCATGCGCCCCCGCCGCTTCCGCCCGTGCTGGCCGCGCTGGCGCTGACCCTGCTTGACCACGAAACCCCGGTCTGGCTGGACAGGCCGCTTGCCGATAGCAACGCTATGAAGAGCTGGCTCGCCTTTCAGTGCGGCGCGCCGCTGAGCGATGATCCGGCCCGGGCCGCCTTCGCGCTCATCGCCGAACCGGCGGGCCTGCCGCCCCTCGCGCTCTTTGCGCAGGGGACAGATGCCTTCCCGGACCGGTCAACCACCATCCTGATCGCCGCCACCCCGACGCGCCAGTCCCTCACCCTGACCGGGCCGGGGATTGACGGGTCCCGCAAGGCTGACCTGCCGATCCGGCCCTCCCTCGTGGCGGAGTGGGCCGAGAACCGCGCCCTCTTTCCCCGCGGCGTCGATGTCGTGATCGCCGGGGCAGGCGAGATCATCGGGCTGCCGCGCACCACCAGACTCGCGAGGGGCTGAGCATGTATGTTGCCGTCAAGGGCGGGGAAGCCGCCATTGCCAATGCCCATCGGCTGCTGGCCGACCGTCGCCGCGGCGACCGGTCGTTGCCGGCCATCGGCATCGAGCAGATCGTCAACCAGCTCGGTCTCGCCGTCGACCGCGTGATGGGCGAGGGCTCGCTGTATGACCGCGAGCTGGCGGCGCTCGCCATCACCCAGGCGCGCGGCGACATGATCGAGGCGATTTTCCTCGTCCGCGCCTATCGCACCACACTGCCGCGCTTCGGCATCAGCGTACCGATCGACACGGCGGCGATGGAGATCGAACGCCGCATTTCGGCGAGCTTCAAGGATCTGCCCGGCGGGCAGGTGCTTGGGCCGACCTTCGATTACACCCACCGGCTGATCGATCCGGCACTGGCCGAGGACCTGCCGGTTGACGCGCCGCTCACCCGCGAGGCACCGGAAACCGCGTCGCCCCGCGTCACCGATCTTCTCGCGGGTGAGGGCCTGATCGAACCCGATGGCGTGGTTTCGTCCGAGCCGCCGGGCGACCTGACCCGCGAGCCGCTCGAATTCCCGCTCTCGCGCGAATTGCGCCTGCAGGCGCTGGCGCGCGGCGACGAAGGCTTCCTCCTCGCGCTCGGCTATTCCACCCAGCGTGGCTATGCCCGCACCCATCCCTTTGCAGGCGAAATCCGCATCGGGGAGGTCGAGGTGCGGCTCTTCGTGCCCGAACTGGGTTTCGAGGTGGTGCTGGGCCGCGTCCGCGTCACCGAGTGCCAGATGGTCAACCAGTTCCATGGCAATGCCGAAACCCCGCCGCAATTCACGCGCGGTTACGGGCTCGTTTTCGGGCAGGCGGAGCGCAAGGCCATGTCCATGGCGCTGTGCGACCGGGCACTGCGCGCCCGCGAGTTCGGCGAAGATATCGTCGCCCCGGCGCAGGACGAGGAATTCGTCATTTCCCATTCCGACAATGTGCAGGCAACCGGCTTTGTCGAGCACCTGAAGCTGCCCCATTACGTGGACTTTCAGGCCGAACTCGATCTCGTGCGCCGCCTTCGGGCCGAACATGCCAGTGAGCGCAAAAGGGAGGCCGCCGAATGAGCGCCCGCGCCTATAACTTCGCCTATCTCGACGAGCAGACGAAGCGCATGATCCGCCGCGCGCTTTTGAAGGCCGTCGCCATTCCCGGCTATCAGGTGCCGTTCGCCAGCCGCGAAATGCCCATGCCCTATGGCTGGGGCACGGGCGGCGTGCAGGTGACGGCGGCAGTGATCGGGCCCGATGACGTGCTGAAAGTCATCGACCAGGGGGCCGACGACACGACGAATGCCGTCTCGATCCGGGCGTTCTTTGCCAAGGTCGCCGAGGTGAAAACCACCACGCGCACGGCCGAAGCCACCCTGATCCAGACCCGCCACCGCATCCCGGAACACCCGCTGACGTCGGGGCAGATCCTTGTCTATCAGGTGCCGATCCCCGAGCCGCTGCGCTTTCTCGAACCGCGCGAGACCGAGACCCGCACCATGCATGCGCTCTCCGAATACGGGCTCATGCATGTGAAGCTCTATGAGGATATTGCCCGGCACGGCCATATCGCCACCACCTATGCCTATCCGGTGAAGGTCGAGGGCCGCTATCTGATGGACCCCTCGCCCATCCCCAAATTCGACAATCCCAAGATGCATCGCTCGCCCGCCTTGCAGCTCTTCGGCGCGGGGCGCGAAAAGCGCATTTATGCCATTCCGCCCTTCACCGAAGTGGTGAGCCTCGATTTCGACGACCATCCGTTCACGGTGCAGGAATTTGGCGCACCCTGTGCGCTTTGCGGGGCCGAGGGCGTCTACCTTGATGAAGTGGTGCTCGATGACAAGGGCGGCCACATGTTCGTCTGCTCCGACACCGATTTCTGCGAGGACCGTCGGGCCCAGGGGTTCGGTCCGCAAGTGACGGAGGCGGCCGAATGACTAGTGAACCGCTGCTCCGCGTCACCGGGCTTGAAAAAATGTATGGCACCCGCGTCGGCTGCCGCGATGTGAGCTTCGAGCTCTGGCCCGGCGAAGTGCTTGCCGTGGTCGGGGAATCCGGCTCGGGCAAGACGACGCTCCTTAACACGCTCTCGACCCGGCTTGCCGCCACCGCCGGGCGCGCCGAGTACCTGATGCGCGACGGCGTCTGGCGCAATCTCTTTGATCTCTCCGAAGCCGAGCGCCGCCTGCTGATGCGCACCGACTGGGGCTTTGTGCACCAGAACCCGGCCGATGGCCTGCGCATGACCGTGTCGGCCGGGGCCAATGTCGGCGAGCGGCTGATGGCCGTGGGCGAGCGCCATTATGGCCGCATCCGTTCGACCGCCGTGGACTGGCTCACCCGCGTCGAAATCGCCGCCGACCGGGTGGACGACGAACCGCGCCGCTTCTCGGGCGGCATGCGCCAGCGCCTCCAGATCGCGCGCAATCTCGTCACCCATCCGCGCCTCGTCTTCATGGACGAGCCGACCGGCGGGCTTGATGTTTCGGTGCAGGCGCGCCTGCTCGATCTCCTGCGCGGGCTTGTCAGCGATCTCGGCATTTCGGTGATCCTCGTGACCCACGATCTCGCCGTGGCGCGCCTCCTCTCGCACCGCATGATGGTGATGAAGGATGGCCTCGTCGTTGAAACCGGGCTCACAGACCGCGTGCTTGATGACCCGCGCGAGCCCTATACCCAGCTGCTCGTAAGCTCGATCCTGATGGTGTGACATGGCCGCGACCCTTCCGAGCCTCAGCCTTTCCGGCGTGTCGAAGAGCTTCACCATGCATTTGCAGGGCGGCATCGTGCTGCCCGTGGTGCGCAATGTCGGCTTCGAGGTACACCCGGGCGAATGCGCCGTGCTGAGCGGCCCTTCGGGCGTCGGCAAATCCTCGCTGCTCAAGATGGCGTATGGCAATTATGCCGTGGAAGCGGGCGCGATCCGCATCCGGCATCTGGGCGAGATGGTCGATATCGCCACCGCGAGCCCGCGCACCATTCTTGAGGTGCGCCGCGATAGCCTCGGCTATGTGACGCAGTTCCTCCGGGTCGTGCCGCGCGTCTCGGCGCTCGATGTGGTGGCGGAGCCGCTGGTTGCCCGCGGAACCGAGGTTGAAACTGCCCGCGCGCGGTCCCGCGATCTCCTCGCCCGGCTCAACCTGCCGGAACGGCTGTGGAGCCTGCCGCCCGCCACCTTTTCGGGCGGCGAACAGCAGCGCGTGAACATTGCACGCGGCTTCATCACCGACCATCCGGTGCTGCTGCTCGATGAGCCCACCGCCTCGCTCGATGCGCGCAACCGGCAGGTGGTGATCGACATGATCGGGGAGAAAAAGGCCGCCGGGGTTGCCCTGCTCGGCATTTTCCACGACGAGGACGTGCGCGACCGTGTGGCTGACCGGCTCATCGACGTCGCCCTCTTTGCCCCGGAGAAAGCCGCATGACCCGGCTTGGCGAGACCCCCTTCATCGACTCCACCGCCGAAGTGACCCACAGCACGCTGGGCCGTTTTGTTGAGGTCGGCCCGCGCTGTGTGGTGTCGCGCTCGACCCTCGGCGATTATTCCTATTGCTGCGAGGGCACCCAGATCGCCTATGCCGATATTGGCAAGTTCGCCAATATTGCGGCCCATGCCCGCATCTATGCGAGCCGCCACCCGATGGACCGCGCCTCGCTCCACCACTTCACCTACCGCTCCGCCTGGTATTTCGAGGGCGAGACCGACGACGAGGCTTTCTTCGAGTGGCGCGCCGAACAGCGCATCACCATCGGCCATGATACCTGGGTCGGCCATGGTTCCGTCATCATGCCGGGCGTGACCATCGGCACCGGGGCGGTGATTGGCTCCAATGCTGTGGTGACCAAGGACGTGCCGGATTTCGCCATTGCCGTCGGCGTCCCGGCGAAAGTGGTGAAATACCGCTTCCCCGAGCCGATCCGCGACCGGCTGCTGGCGCTTTGCTGGTGGGACTGGCCGCATGACCGGCTCCACGACGCGTTGGCCGATTTCCGCAGTCTTTCCATCGATGCTTTCCTCGAAAAGCACGGCGCCTGAGGGGGATTTCCCCTGTCACGGAACTTTCACCCAAGCGTCACCTGAGTTTCGCGTCGGCATCCTATCCCGTCTCTCCGTGAACAGGCGGGAGATGCCGATGCTGAAGATTACCGGGTTGAGCCGACGTTTCGGCAGCAAGCTGGCCGTCGACAATGTGTCGCTCGAGATTGCGCCGGGCCAGATGGTCGGCGTCATCGGTCGCTCCGGGGCGGGAAAATCCACCCTTCTGCGCATGATCAACCGCCTCGTCGAGCCCTCGGAGGGCTCCATTGCCTTCTCCGGATGTGATGTCACTGGCCTGACGGGTGCCGCGCTGCGGGACTGGCGCTCCGATTGCGCCATGATTTTTCAGCAGTTCAACCTCGTGCCGCGGCTCGATGTCCTGACCAATGTGCTGCTTGGGCGGCTCAACAGGCGCAACAGGTTGCTGAGCCTGCTCCAGGTATTTACCGAGATGGAGCAGTTGCTGGCGCTCCAGGCGCTGGAAAGGCTGGATATTGCCCAGACAGCCACGCAATGGGCGGAGACACTTTCGGGTGGCCAGCAGCAGCGCGTTGCGATCGCGCGTGCGCTGATGCAGCAGCCCAAGATGATTCTGGCAGATGAGCCGATTGCCTCGCTCGATCCGCGCAATTCAAAAATCGTGATGGACTCGCTGGCGGCCATTAACCGCGACAAGGGCATTACGGTCATCACCAACCTGCACACGCTGGATACGGCGCGAAAATATTGCAGCCGCATCATTGGAATGTCCGCGGGCCGGGTGGTCTTTGATGGTCGTCCCGATGAACTGACCGAAACGGCGACCCGGCATATCTACGGCGCGGGCCACGGCGACGAAGACTTTTCGGAAGGGTCGACCTCCATGGGGCTCGACCTGATCGGCGCAGACCGACCCGTCGCTGGCCCGATGTCGCGCGCCGCCGGGGCGGTTCCCACACATTCGTCAGGCCGTCCGGCGCCTGTCCTGACGAAAAGTGCCTCACTCTGACAGGCGTTGACCTAGGAGCTTAACATGAACGCATTTCGCGCGATGCTGCTGGCTGGCTTTTCGCTTGCGGCAATCTCCGTCCCCGCTTTCGCCCAGGATGCGGATGTGATCCGTATCGGCCTGCTTGGCGGTGAAAACGAGGCCGACCGTCTCGCCGACAATCAGTGCCTGATCGACAAGCTTCCCGCCGCTTTGGGCGTGAAGGAAGTCAAGCTGTTCCCGGCCGCCGATTATGACGGTGTGGTGCAGGGGCTGCTCGGCGGCACGCTCGACATCGCCGGGCTTGGTGCGTCGGCCTTCGCAAAAGTCTTCATCGCTGATCCGGCAGCCGTAGAGCCTTTTGTCACCACGGTCCAGACCGATGGCTCGACGGGGTACTACTCGATCGCGCTGGCCCGCAAGGACTCCGGTATCGCCACCATCACCGATGCCAAGGGCAAGCGTCTCGGTTACGCCGATCCGGACTCGACTTCCGGGTACCTCGTTCCGCTGACGTCGTTGCCGACCACGCTTGGTGCCAAGCCCGATGAGTTTTTCGCCTCCACCGACTTCGGCGGCGGTCACGAAAACCTTGTGTTGGCGCTCCTCGACGACAAGTTCGATGTCGTGACCACCTGGGGCTCGGGCGTCGGTGAATTTTCCGAAGGCTATACGTCCGGCAACATCCGCTCGATGGTCGACAAAGGCATGCTCGACATGGAAGACGTCGTGGAAGTGTGGCGTTCGCCGCTGATCCCGAACGGTCCGACGGTGATGCGCTCGGGGCTCTCGGCGGAGATGAAGGCGAAGATCGTGAAGTTCTTCACCGAGCTCCCGACCACCGATTACGAGTGCTTCCGCTCCATCGAGAACGGCGACTTCAAGGGGTACACCCCGGTGAACGTGGAATTCTACATGCCGATCATTGACGCGCGCCGCGCGACCATCGGCGGCTGAGTTCATGAAACAGAAGCGGCAGGTTTCCTGCCGCTTCTTCCTCTTTGCGAGGCGGAACCATGGCGATGACCGGGCATGACGGCCTGACTGAAATGGGGCGTGCCGTGCACGCGCATTACCGCACTCTGGTGCGGCAAAGGCGGCTCTATTCGCTCCTCGCGGGGCTTACCCTGGTTGTGCTCGTCCTCGGCGCTCTGGTTTTTGCAGATGCCAGCAATGCCGGCCGTTTTTTTGATCGTCTGCCGTATTTCTTCGACTATTTCGTACATTTCCGTCCCGACGACGCCATGGAAGTAGTGCGCGCGCTGCTGGACCTGCCGTCGCCCTATGCCGACGGCTCCTTCAAATATGATTACGAAGAAGGTCGCGTTTATCTGGCCGCGGGATTTTACATTCCGGAATACATTTTCCAGATGGGCGTAACCATCAACATTGCACTGCTATCGACATTGGCGGGGTTCTTGCTCGCGGTGCCGCTGTCGTTTCTGGCGGCAAGCAACGTCATCCGGTCTCGCCTCTCCCGCGGGCTTGTTCGCCGCATCCTGGAGTTATTGCGGGCCTTTCCCGAAATCGTCATCGCCGGCATGCTGGTGGCCATCCTGTCCATCGGCCCCATCGCGGCCATTGTAGCCGTCGCGGTTCACACCGCCGGGGCGCTGGGGAAGCTGTTTTTCGAAGTCATCGAGAATGCCGACATGCGCCCGGACGAAGGTCTGCGGGCCGCCGGGGCAAATGGCATCGAGCGGGTCGTTTTCGGCCTCATGCCGCAGGTGCTGCCGAACTTCGTCTCCTACGCCCTGTTGCGCGCCGAGGTGAATGTCCGGGCATCAACGATTATCGGGGCCGTGGGCGGTGGCGGCATCGGCGAAATTTTCCGTCTCTCGATCGGGCGGGACCATGCTGCCAAGACCTTTGCGATCATCATCCTGCTGCTGGTCACGATCATCGCGATCGACTGGATGTCGGGGCGGTTGCGCCGCCGCCTGATCGGTCAGGCCGCCTTCGGAGTTGCGCAATGAGGCACCCGAAGATGACACCGGTGCTGGGCGGCGAAGAGCTCGCTCGACTGAGGACGTCTCATGGACGGCTGCTGCGCGACAGGCGACGCCGGCGCATCGTCCCGCTGCTCGGTGCCGTTCTTGCCGTAATTTACCTGATCTTTTGTTGGTCTTTCTTCAATTTTCCCGGGGCTTTGGGCAGCGCTCAATGGGACCGGGCCGGAAATTACGTCGCAGACTGGTACTCCTGGGAGGCTAGTCCGCGGTTCCGTTTCGGGGAGGACCGGATCGCGGTCGAGTGGACCCGTTCTCTTCTCGGGGACAACCCCGACCCCGACTGGATCCGGCAGACAGGCTCCGGCGGGTACACCGTACTGTTTTCCGACCGGAGCAGGATCGAGATTGAACGCGGACGCGTCCGGGTTCACCTCGATGGCGTCAGTTACCTTGTTGAAATCACATCCCAGGGCGCCCTCCTGCCGGAAGGTGCCCCTCCTGCCATGGCGCTGAAGTCCGGTCGTGTCACGGTCGATTTCGGCTTTGCCGGTCTCGCCGAGATTCGAAGCTCGCAAGTCTATGTGCGGAAGCGCTTCCTGGGGTGGCCAAACTTTTTCTTCGATACCCGTTCGCCCTTCTTCGGCATGGACCCGGGCGAGCTCTGGGAGGCCGCACGTTCGACCGATCGCCTCGACCCGCGGATGCCGAACTGGCAGCTGCTGTTCGCCGAGTTTTTCTACAACAGCGAATGGCAGCATCTCGACGTGATGGCGAAGCTGCTCCAGACAATCGTGATGGCGTTTGTCGGCACGCTGTTTGCCGCTCTTGTCGCCTTTCCGCTCTGCGTCCTCGCCGCCGGGAACATCACCCGCAACCGGTTGACGAATTGGCTGATCAAGCGCTGTTTCGACCTGCTCCGGTCCATCGACATGCTGATCTGGGCCCTGTTTTTCGTACGCGGATTTGGCCCGGGGCCGATCCCGGGCATTGCTGCCATTTTCTTCACGGATACCGGCACTCTCGGCAAAACCGGCACCGAGGCGCTCGAAAACATCGATGACAAGCCTCGGGAAGGCATGCAGTCGGTTGGGGCTTCCCCGGCCAATGTGCAGCGTTTCGGTGTTGTCCCCCAGGTGTTGCCGGTCTTTCTGGGGCAGGTTCTCTACTTCTGGGAAAGCAACACCCGCTCGGCAACAATCATCGGCGCCGTTGGTGCGGGCGGGATCGGTCTGAAGCTCATCGAGGCCATGCGCACCAACCAAGACTGGGAAAATGTCGCCTACATGGTGCTGCTCATCCTGGTGGTGGTCTACGTCTTTGATACGGCTTCCGCGAAGCTGCGCGCCCGCTTGACTGGTGCCCCTTCTGAACGCGAGGAGCCTGCACGTTGACCCTGCCAAGGATGCTGCTCACCAATGCCCGTGTCGTGCTTGCCGACCAGGTGATCTATGGCGCCGTTGAAGTGGTGGACGGCATCATTGCCCGCATCGGCGAGCCGACTGCCGCCGGCAAGGACATGGGGGGCGATTACCTCCTCCCGGGGCTGGTTGAACTCCATACCGACCACCTCGAAGTCCATTATGCCCCCCGTCCCGGCGTCCGCTGGAGCCCCTTTGGGGCGCTTCTCGCCCATGATGCGCAGGTGGCAGGCGCGGGAATCACCACCGTGCTCGATGCCCTCCGCATCGGGCTGACCCACGAGGACCAGGTGACGCGTGAGGATGTGCAGGCCCTTGGCCGGGCCATTCACGAGGCATCAGATGCTGATGCGCTTCGCGCCGAGCACTACATTCACCTTCGTTGCGAGGTGCCGGTGCCCGATTGCCTTGCGCAATATGCCGATTTCGCAGACGACACGAAGGTGCGGGTCGCCTCGCTGATGGACCATTCGCCGGGCCAGCGGCAGTTTCCGTCGCTGGAAGCCTACAGGGCCTATTACCAGAAGAAAAAGCGCATGACCGATGCCGAGTTCGAATCCTATGCCTCGGCCCGCATCGCCGATTCCCGTAGATACGCGGCAGGCCATCGCGCTGCCATTGCCCTTCGCGGCCGTGAGCAGGGCGTGGTGCTTGCGAGCCATGACGATGCGACCGAAGCCCATGTCGCCGATGCGCGTGCCCATGGCGTCCATGTCGCCGAATTCCCGACCACTCTTGAAGCCGCCCGCGCCTCGCGCGACGCGGGCATGAAGATACTGATGGGCGGCCCCAATGTGGTCCGCAACGGCTCCCACAATGGCAACATTTCCGCGCGCGATCTCGCCGCCGAAGGGCTGCTTGACATTCTCTCGTCCGATTATGTCCCGATGAGCCTGATGCAGGCGGCCTTCGCGCTTGAGGGCGAGATTGGCCTGCCCGCAGCTGTGGGGCTGGTCACCCGCCAGCCCGCCCGAGCCGCCGGTTTTGCCGATCGCGGGGAAATCGCCGAGGGGCTCCGCGCCGATCTCGTCCGGGTGCGGGCTGAGGGGCCCGTGCCGGTGGTCCGGGCCGTCTGGCGTGAAGGGCGACGGGTGGCATAAGCACTCTTGGGGCGCTGAGCGGAAATGGCGGCATGAAATTTCTTCCTCATCAGGTCATTGCTCATCGCGGGGCGTCGGCACACGCGCCTGAAAACACGCTGGCGGCCTTTCGCCGGGCGCGGGAGCTCGGCGCCCACTGGGTGGAGCTTGATGTCTCGCTTTCGGCCGATGATGTGCCGGTGATCGTGCATGATGACACGCTCGACCGCACGACGTCTCTTGCTGGTCCGGTGCGGTCGGCGACAGCGGCGCAGCTCGCCGCCGCCGATGCGGGTAGCTGGTTTCACCCCGATTTTGCGGGTGAACCGGTGCCGACCCTCGCCGCCGCATTCGCGCTCTTTGCCAAGATCGGGCTGTCGGTCAATGTGGAGATCAAGCCTGTCGCCACTGCTGCCGAGCGCATGGCGCTCTGCGAGGCCGTCCGCGCCGCGCTCGATATGCGGCCTTCTGGCGTCGATGTCGTCATCTCGAGCTTTGATCCGGAAGCGCTGGTGCTGATGCGCGCGTTGTCCGGCCCCGAACCGCTGGCGCTTCTGCTCGATAACCTGCCCCAAAACTGGCCCGCGCTGGTTGAAAGAACCGGCGCCAGCGCCGTGCACCTGGATATGGCCCTCCTCATAGCCGATGTGCTGGCGCAGATGAATGCCGCAGGGCTCAAGGTCCGCGTCTGGACCTGCAACGATCCGGCGCGGCTCGTCCCATTCTGGCCGCTTGGCCTTGATGCCGTGATTACCGACGACCCGTCACTGTTCCTTGGCCTCTAGGCAAAAGCGCTTAGTCACAAAAGCTTCATCCGGCTGTCATGCAGCCGTTATCGGGCGCACGGTATTCCGCTGGCCGTCACAAGCGGCCCGCGGGCCGCGAGCTTTCCGAAAGGGACTGCCATGAAGTTTTTCGTTACTGCTGGCGCGCTGGCGATTGTTGCCGCTGCCTCGATTGGCGCGGCCTCGGCGCGCGACCAGATCCAGATTGCCGGGTCCTCGACCGTGCTGCCCTATGCCAAGATCGTCGCCGAAGCGTTCCCCGAAGCCAACCCGGATTTCAAGGTGCCGGTGGTTGAGTCCGGCGGTTCGGGCGCGGGCATCAAGCAGTTCTGCGAAGGCGTGGGCGAAGACAAGATCGACATCGCCAACTCCTCGCGCGCCATGAAGGCCGAAGAGCTGGAGAGCTGCAAGGCCAACGGCGTGACCGACGTGCAGGAAGTGAAGTTCGGCTATGACGGCATCGTGTTCGCGACCGATGCTGCCGGCCCCGACCTCGCGCTCGAGCCCGCCGATCTTTACAAGGCACTCGCCGCGCAGCTCGTCGTTGACGGCAAGCTCGTCGACAACCCCTATGCCAAGTGGAATGAAGTGAACCCGGCGCTGCCCGATTGGGAGATTGCCGCCTATATCCCGGGCGAAAAGCACGGCACCCGCGAAGTGTTCGAAACCAAGGTGCTGGCCGCCGGATGTGACAAGGACGCGCTCGCCGCTGCTGGCGTGGCCGAAGCCGATGTCGCCAAGGCCTGCGTGGCGGTGCGCAAGGATGGCAAGGCCGTCGATATCGATGGCGATTACACCGAGACGCTGGCCCGCATTGACTCGAACAAGACCGGCGTGGGCGTGTTCGGGCTCTCCTTCTACGAGAACAATGCCGACAAGCTGAAGGTCGCGACCGTTGGTGGCGTGGCCCCGTCGGTCGAGACGGTGGCGTCGGGCGAGTACCCGGTATCGCGTCCGCTCTACTTCTACGTGAAGAAGGCGCATATCGGGGTGATCCCGGGCCTCAAGGAATATGTCGGGTTCTTCCTTGCCGACGACATGGTTGGCCCGGATGGCCCGCTGGCCGAATATGGCCTCGTTCCGTCCCCGGATGCCGAGCGCGCCGCCGCCCGCGCCGACTTCGACGCTGGCAAGACCCTCTAAGCCAGCCGTCTTCCCCCCCGAAGACACCGAAGCCCGGGAGACATCCCGGGCTTTTTGCATTGTGAAGCCTCGCGGGGCGGCAGGGATAAACAGCGTTTATCTCCCCGCAATGTAATCTTGTTGTCGCAAAAGCCGTGAACAGTTGGCGGGAAATCAACGCCAAAGGTTCAACATGCGCATGAGATCGACGCTTCTTGCCCTCACCAGCCTTCTTCTTGCCGGTTCGGCTCTCGCGGCCCCCGTCTTTAACCGGGTGGCCAGCTTCGACGTGGCCCTCAACAGCCCGGACGCCAAGGAAACTTCGGCCGAAATCGTGGTCGCGACGGATGATGGCATGATGCTGGTCTATTCCGACAGCCTCAATGGCGGTGTCGGGTTCATCGACATTGCCGATCCCAATAGCCCGAAACCGGCCGGCTTCATCGCGCTTGGGGGCGAAGTCACGTCCGTCGCTGTCATCGGCAGCAAGGTGTTCGCCGCTGTCGACACGTCGCCGGACTTTGCCTCCCCCTCGGGCCACCTCGCGGTCATCAACCTCGCGGACAAGTCGGTCGAAACCACCATCGACCTTGGCGGGCAGCCGGATTCCGTGGCGCGCAATGCCGCCGGGACCCGGATCGCCGTCGCAGTGGAAAACGAGCGCAATGAAGAGGTCAATGACGGCGACCTGCCGCAGCTGCCCCCGGGCCATGTCGTGCTGCTCGCCGTTGCGGATGGCGCGATCGATCCTGCCTCGTTCCGCAAGGTCGAGCTGACCGGCCTTGCTGCCACGGCAGGTGAAGACCCGGAACCCGAATACATTGCCTTCAACAGCAAGGACCAGATTGCCGTTACCCTTCAGGAAAACAACGAGATCGTGCTGATCGATGCCGCGACGGGTGCCGTGACGGCGCATTTCCCGGCCGGTACTGCCGCTCTCGAGGGGATCGACACCAGGAAGGACGGCATTCTCGATTTCTCGGGCTCGGCCGACGTGCCCCGCGAGCCCGACGCCGTGAAGTGGCTGGATGACTCGCGTCTCGTCGTTGCCAATGAAGGCGACTGGAAGGGCGGCAGCCGCGGCTTCACCATCTTCGACACGACCGGTGCCGTGCTGTTCGAGTCGGGCGCCGCGCTCGAGCACGAGGTAGCTCGGCTCGGCCATTACCCGGAGGCCCGCAACAAGAAGGGCATCGAGCCCGAGACCGTCGAGGCCGCCCGCTTTGGCGACGAGACCCTGCTCTTTGTTGCAGCGGAACGCTCTTCGACCATTTCCGTCTATCGGGACACCGGGGCCGCGCCGGAATATCTCCAGACCTTGCCCTCGGGCATCTCGCCGGAAGGCCTTGTTGCCGTCCCGGCGCGCGACCTTGTTGCCTCGGCGAACGAACTCGACTTGCGCGCCGATGGCCTTGCCGGGTCGCATGTCATGATCTACGTCCGCGCCGAAGGCGAGGCACACTATCCGCAGATCATCTCGGCGAACGACGAGAACGGTCTGCCGATTGGCTGGGGAGCGCTCTCCGGCGCGGTGGCCGATCCGGCCACCCCGGGTCGCCTGTTCGCGGTCAACGACAGTGTGTATTCCGGCCAACCGGCAATCTACACAATCGATGCGTCCGTCCACCCGGCGCAGATCATCGCCAAGCTGCCGGTCCGGCGCGGCAAGGACGCGGCCCAGAAGCTTGATCTTGAGGGCATCACCCTTGATGGCGAGGGCGGCTTCTGGCTGGCCTCCGAGGGACGCAGCGACCGGCTGGTGCCGCATGCGCTCTTCCATGTGGATGCCGAGGGCAAGATCGTTGAGGAAGTCGCGTTCCCCGAAGAGCTGAAGGGCCAGGAGGTCCGCTACGGGGCCGAAGGCGTCGCGCTTGTCGGTTCGGGCGATGCGGCCACGCTGTGGGTCGCAATCCAGCGCGAATGGAAGGACGATCCCTCAGGTCAGGTGAAGCTCCTCGGCTATAACCTCAAGGAGAAGGCCTGGACGGCGGTGCGCTATCCGCTTGATGCCCCGACCGGCGACGGCTGGGTCGGTCTCAGCGAACTCACCCTCTTCGGCGATCACCTCTACCTCGTTGAGCGCGATAACCTGGTCGGCGAGGCCGCGGTGAACAAGAAGGTCTACCGGGTGCCTGTGGCTGGCCTTGAGGGCGCAGCGGCCCTGGGCGGCGACCTGCCTGTCGTCGAAAAGGAACTCGTTCGCGACCTGCTGCCCGACCTTTCCGCCACAAACGGCTATGTCGCCGAGAAGGTGGAAAGCCTCGCCATCGAGGCAGACGGCACCGCCTGGCTGATCACGGACAATGATGGCGTCGTCGATTCGAGCGGCGAGACCTTCCTGTGGAGCTTCAAGCTCAACTGATCGCTGCCGCCTGCGCCCCGGAGCCAGTGGGACCGGGGCGCAGGCTGACATTCCGCGGGGCGCGTTTCGCCGGGCCTTGCGGGTCCCGTTGTTTCCATATATCCAGAATCATCGAAATGATGGAGGCGGAGATGGAGACTGCGGAGGCCGTTTCAATCCTCACAGCCCTTGGCCAGAACACCCGGCTCGATACCTTCCGCGCGCTTGTTGCGCATGAACCCGAAGGATTGGCCGCAGGCGAAATTGCCCGGCTGTCGGGCGTGCCGCAGAACACGATGTCGGCTCATCTGGCGGCGCTTGCGCGTGCCGGGCTCGTCCGCGGCGAGCGCCAAAGCCGCTCCATCATCTATCGCGCCAATCTCGAAACGGTTCGCGCCCTGACACTCTATCTCATTCGCGATTGCTGCGGCGGTGCCCCGGAACTGTGCACCCCCATCGTCGCGGAACTCGCCCCCCGATGCGAAACGACTGGCCCCGCCAAGGAGGAAGACTGTGGCTGCTGACCGTGTGTTCAACGTTCTGTTCCTGTGCACGGGCAACTCCGCCCGATCCATTCTGGGCGAGGCCCTGCTGAACCATCTCGGCAATGGCCACTTCCGGGCCTTTTCGGCGGGCTCCCGTCCCAAGGGCGAGGTCCATCCCCTGGCGCTTGCCGCCCTCGCCGACGCGGGCATCGGCACTTCCGGCCTCAGGTCCAAGGGCTGGGAGGAGTTTGCAGGCCCGGGGGCGCCGTCGATGGATTTCATTTTCACCGTCTGCGACAGCGCGGCCGGCGAGGCCTGCCCGATCTGGCCCGGTCACCCCGCAAGCGCGCATTGGGGCATTGAGGACCCCGCCGCTGTCACCGGCAGCGCGTTCCAGCAGCGCGCGGCCTTCGACGAGGCGCTGGAGCACCTGCGGAACCGCATTCTTGCCTTTTCGAGCCTGCCGCTGGACCGGCTCGATGCCATCTCCCTTGCCGCAAAACTGCGGGCCATCGGTCAGTTGCCCGGGGCCTCCGCCAAAGCCTCGCGGGGCAGCTGATGCGTCCTCTTCCGCTGTCCCGGGCGCTTGCGGCCGAAGCGCTCGGCACTCTCCTTCTCGTCGCGACGGTGGTGGGATCGGGGATCATGGCCGAGCGCCTGACCGCCGATATCGCCCTTCAGCTGCTCGCCAACGCCCTCGCGACGGTTGCCATGCTGCTGGTGCTGATCTCGCTGTTCGGGCCGGTCTCCGGTGCGCATTTCAATCCGGCGGTCAGCCTGGTGATGACCCTGCGCCGCGGCCTGCCCGTGTCTGCTCTTGGTGTCTATGTGGCCGCACAGGTCGCGGGCGGCATCCTCGGCACCGTTCTGGCCCATGCCATGTTTGGCCTGCCGCTCATTGAATTTGCCGGTCCCAGCCGTATGGGGGCGGGGCAGTGGCTGGCAGAATTCGTCGCCACGTTCGGCTTGGTCCTCACCATTCTCGTCGGCCAGGTCTCCCGGCCTGCCGCGCTTCCTGCTCTCGTTGCCGCCTATATTGGCGCTGCCTACTGGTTTACAGCGTCCACCAGCTTTGCCAATCCGGCCATCACGATTGCCCGGGCCTTCACGGCGAGCTTCTCAGGGATCGCGCCCGCCAGTGTTGCTGGGTTCGTCCTCGCGCAGCTGGCGGGTGCCGGAGCGGCGCTGGTCCTTGCCCAATGGCTGTTGGCCGCCCCGAAAAAGGAAAAGACATGAGCACCTTCATCTATCACAACCCCGATTGCGGCACGTCCCGCAACACGCTCGCCATGATCCGCCAGAGCGGGGCTGATCCGGTGGTGATCGAGTATCTCAGAACCCCGCCCACCCGGCAGCAGGTGATGCGGCTGGTGAGTGACGCCGGGCTGACGCTACGCGAGGCCCTGCGCCAGAAAGACACGCCCTACGAGGCACTAGGACTTGGCAATCCCGCCCTTTCCGACACTGACCTGCTCGATGCCATCGCCGCCCATCCGGTGCTGCTCAACCGCCCCTTTGTCGTCACCCCGCGCGGTGTGCGGCTCTGCCGCCCGTCCGAGCTGGTGTTTGACATCCTGCTCAACCCGGATATCGGCCCCTTTACCAAGGAAGATGGTGAGGTGGTGATCGATGCCGCTGGCCGCCGGGTGCGTCCGTGAGCCCCGCCGCTGCTTCCGGCGACGTCCGGCACGGCCAGTGCCATTGCGGGGCCGTACGCTTTGAGGTGACGCTGGCCGATGGCTTCGCCTCCGTGCGGCGTTGCGACTGCTCGTATTGCCGTATGCGCGGTGCGGTGGTCGTCCTGGTGCCCAAGGGCGGCATTAAGGTAGTCGAGGGCGCGGAGCTTCTCACCAGCTACCGGTTTCATACCCGCACCGCCGAGCACTTTTTCTGTTCGCTCTGCGGCATCTACACCCACCACCAGCGCCGCTCCACCCCCGATGCCTTTGCCGTGAATGTCGCCTGCCTCGAGGGTATCAGCCCGTTCGATTTCGCCGAAGTGCCGGTGGTGGTCGGGGCGCAACATCCTGCCGACTCAGGTGAACAGCCTCGAGTAGCAGGAAGATTACTGTTTCACACCACGTTTTAGTAACACGTACTGGTTTACCCGCTGCGCTCGAAATCAAAAACGCCAGACTAATATCGTGCTTGTATTTCAATTGTATACGAGTTCGCTCTTTCATTCTGACTGGCGCGCCATTTCCGTACAAAACTACTAACTCCTGCTGGTGCGCTCGATTCGCTGGTGACCGCGGCCGCTAACGCGACTTGGGAACCGATGATCCGGACTTTATGATCATCGACCTCGATTGATCCGATGACGGAGGCAAGCCAGGCCTTGCGGGCTTGAGTGTCGCCATTGGCAAGTTTCTGGCGCATAGCGATTGAAAAGGCCTCGACCATTTCCGGGGTAGGCGCGGTTGAGGTCGTGGACCGAGCCTGCAGCCGGCTCAATGCCTCCCGGGCGACATCCCGCTCGGACTTTTGCGCTTGAATGCGACCCTTGAGATCGGCATCAAGTTCAGCCACGCCTTCTTCGATGGCGGCGTAGAGACGCTTAAGCCGAGAGTCCTTGTCTGTGATCTCGCGCTCAAGGGCGGCACGACGGGTAGCCACCTCAGTATCCTCATTGGCCCGCTTCGCCATCAGGCCAGACAGAATCTCGGTGACCCGTTCCGGCGCCAGCAGACGGTCGGCGACATTCTCAAGCACCAGCGTGTCGAGCTTCTGCATCGGAATATGCCGCCCCTTGCACACGGAGGTGCCCTTCTGAGCGCAGCCGGCGCAGGTGTAATGGTTGTAAGGCCTACCGCGGCGCACCGTGCCGGTGCGCGTCATGCCCGCTCCGCAGGAGGCGCATCTGGCAAGGCCTGTGAGCAGTGTAGGCCCGTTCACCACGCGCGGCGGCGTTACCCGCGGGTTATTGGCCTTGAGCCGCTGTTGAACGGCTTCGAAGAGATCAACCGGGATGATGGTCGGGATCGCGATAGTGATGACGCTATCGGGATCATGAGTTTCCCCGGTA
>CAIKKY010000017.1 GCA_903828145.1 uncultured Hyphomicrobiales bacterium
AATCGGGACCAGCGGCAGACGGAATTCGTTGCGGCAGAGCCCAAGCCGCGCGGCGGCATATTTGACGCCGCCCGGGTTGTTTTCAAGGAACAGGGTCTTGTGCAGGTGCACAAGCTTGTCCTGCAGGCTGAGGGCCTCGGCATAATTGCCCTGCTGACAGGCATTCTGAAACAGCGCGCACAGGCGCGGCGCGACGTTCGAGGTCACCGAAATGCAGCCGGTGCCGCCATGCGCGTTGAAGCCCAGCGCCGTCATGTCCTCGCCCGAGAGCAGGGTGAACTCCGCGCCGAAGCGGGCGCGTTGCAGGCTCGCGCGTTCCATATTGGCGGTCGCGTCCTTGACGCCGGCGATATTCGGGTGCGCATCGCGAAGCCGCGCAATCGTATCGAGCGTGAGGTCGACCACGGTACGGCCGGGCACGGAATAGAGGATGATCGGCAGGCTGGTCGCGCGGGCGACCGCCGAAAAATGCTGGAACATGCCCTCCTGAGTGGGCTTGTTGTAATAGGGCACGACCGAGAGCACCGCATCGGCACCCACCTCTTCAGCGAAGCGGGTGAGCGACACGGCTTCATCTGTGGAATTGGCCCCTGCCCCGGCAACGACGGGCACGCGCCCGGCGGCTACCTCAACGCAGAGTTCGATGACGCGGCGATGTTCTTCATGGGTGACCGTGGGGCTTTCGCCCGTGGTGCCGACGGGAACGAGGCCATGCGTGCCCTCGTTGATCTGCCAGTCCACGAGATCGGCAAAGGCTTTCTCATCCAGCGCTCCGCCCGTGAACGGAGTGATCAGCGCTGTAATCGAGCCTCGCAGCATTTCAGTCTTTCCTCGTCACCCAGGCCGGAATTTCCGGGGTTGGTTGCGGCCAAACGGCCAAAATATGGTCACAGGCTGCCCATCGGGCCGCCACAGTCGCGCACCATAGTTTTTCTTATTCGCCCCCACAAGCGCCAAGGGGGGCAAACCGGCGGTGCCGTAAGGCTAACGGGTTCTTAATGGCCGGGGCCTATTTTCAGGGTTCGAGGGGACGGGGGCCCCCTTGGGCGTGTGGTTTGGTTGGCTCAGGTGAAAGTTATGCGTTTGTCCCCGTTCGTCCGCCCGATCATCCTGTCATTGGCGCTTTTTGCAGGCGCGCAGCCCCTGCCGCTCAGCGCCGGCACGCTCGTGGCAGTCGCTGAGCCGCAAAGCGTGATCCCGCGGATGCGACCGGGACCCAAGGCCCCCCGTACAGCCCTTCAGCCGACGGCAGGTTTTGCTGCGGCGGCCGCGCTTTTGAAAGACGAGGCCTGGGCAGCCGCCTATGACAAGGCGCGGTCTCTCACCGATCCAGTCGAGCGCCGGGCCATCCAATGGGCCGCCATTGTCTTTGGTCAGGGCGCCATCGCCCCCGAGACGGTGCGCGCTTTCCGCGCCGATGCGCCCAGTTTTGTGCAGGCGGCGGTGTTCGACGCGCGGCTCGAACAGGCGCTGATCCGCCGAAAGGCTCAAGACGCGGACGTGATCGCCGAACTCGGCGGCCGCATGCCGCGCACCCTCAATGGTCAACTGACGCTCGCCCGCGCCTATGTCAGCACGGGCGACCGGACACGCGCCGCAGCCATCATCAGCAAGGTCTGGGTCAGCACCACGCTCAGCGCTGAAAATGAGCATGATATTCTTGCCGAATTCGGCGGCCTTCTTGAGCGCAAGACCCATTGGGCGCGGGCGGTTCTGCTCATGACCAATGATCGGGCGCAGGCGGTTGAGCGGATCATGGATCTGCTGAGCCCCGCCCAGCAAAGCCTGGCGCGGGCCCGCAATGCCGTGTCGCGCAACGACGGAAATGCCAAGGCCCTGCTTGATGCCGTTGACCCCAGCCTGCAGCACCATCCGGTCTACCTGCTGTCGCGGGCCGAACGGGCCCGGCAGTTCGCGCTCTGGGATGATGCCCTCTCCTTTCTCAATGCCGTCACCGGCACGCCGGTGGATGCCGAGGAATATTGGGCCGAACGCCAGCGCCTGATCCGGGCCCTGCTTGAGGCCGGTGACATGCGGCGTGCCTATGCGGCCGCAGCAGGCTATGTCGATGGGCCCGATGGCCGGGTTGTGGAAGCGCGCTTCACCGCCGGCCGCATTGCGCTCGTTGGGCTCAAGGCCCCGGCGACGGCCCTGCCCCAGTTTACGGCCATGGCACGTCTGGCGACCCTGCCCGATTCCATCACGCAGGCCCAGTATTGGCTGGGCCGGACCCGGGCCGCACTCGGCGACAAGGCGGGCGCGCAAGCGGCCTATGAGGTCGCTGCGCGGTACGGCACCCTTTACTATGGGCAATTGTCGCGCGAAGCCCTCGGCAGGCCGCCGGTGGAACTGCGCGCCATGCCGGCCTGGCGCGCAGATGAGGCCGCGTTCAACGCAACAGAGCGCGTTCGTGCCGTGCGGCTTCTTGCTGAGGCCGGGTTGCCCGACCGGGCGGAACCGCTGTTGCGCAGTTTCGCGACACACTACAAGGATGGGGCCTGGCTGCTGCTGGCGGCGCGGCTGGCGCAGGAGATCGGCGCGCACCACCTTGCGATCACCATTGCCGATACAGCCGAGCGGCGCGGCAGTCCGCTCGACCTGTACAACTTCCCCAAGGATGGTCTGCCCGGCACAGCAACCGCCGCCGTGGATCGGGCGGCGGTCTATGCCGTAGCGCGGCAGGAAAGCCATTTCAAAGTCGATGCCGTGTCCTCATCCGGCGCGCTGGGACTGATGCAATTGATGCCGGCCACCGCGCGCGAAACGGCCAAGAAGATCGGGCTCAGCTATTCCGCCGACAAGTTGACCAGCGATGGCGCCTATAATGCGCTGTTGGGTTCCACCTATCTCGGCGCGCAGTTGCAGCGCTTCGACGGATCGCTGGTACTCGCCGCCGCCGCCTATAATGCCGGGGCGGGCACCGTGACCAAGTGGATCGGCCTCTATGGCGATCCGCGCGCCCAGGGGATCGACGTGGTGAACTGGATCGAGCGCATTCCGGTTGCGGAAACCCGCCAATATGTGCGCCGGGTGGTGGGCAATTACCTGGTCTATCGCGCCCGGTTCGGCGGCAGCCCCATGCGGGTTGAGGACGTGCTCAAATCCATTGGCACGCGCAGCTAAGCGGGGCAGTTTCGAGCGCGCCCGGCTTCTGCTAAGGAGGGGGATGCTCTTTGCCGCCCAACCCAGTGTCGACGCCCATCCGGCTTTCGCCGCCCTGCCCGCGCGTGCCGTCTCCGTAGGACGCGCCGGTGAGCATCTCGCAGTGCATGTCAGCGGCGCACTCGACGGGGCGCGCCCGCCGCTTTTGGCGCTCGCCGGTTTCCAGCGCAACATGAGCGACTTTGCTGATTTTGCGCAGCTGTTTCCGCGCCTTGCCGGCAGCGACTGGCCGCTGATCTTCATCGACCTCAAGGGCCGGGGCCGGTCAACCCCCCGTCGGACTTTGGGCGAATACCTGACCCAGACCGATGCGCAGGATGTGATCGGGGTGCTGGCGGCGCTGGGCGTGCCGCGCGTGGTGTGTCTCGGCCAGGGCCATGGCGGGCTGGTCGCCATGCTGATGGCCCGCGATGCGCCGCGGCTCAGTGCAGGCACCATCCTCATAGATGCCGCGCCAGTCACCGAAATACGCGGGCTGGTGCGGCTCAAGAACAATCTCGATGATCTTGTGGGCCGGCGCAGCGAGACGGCGTTCCGCAGCATGGTGCGGCGCATGCTGAGCGCGGACTATCCGTCTTTGGGCGATGAGCGGCTGATGGCCATCGGGCAACGCACGCATGTCCTCGATCGGCGGGGGCGGGTTCATGGCCTGTTCGATCCGCGCCTGCAGGATCTGCTGCGGGCCTTTGAGCATGACGATGTGCTGGCCCCGCAATGGTCGCTGTTTGATGCGTTGCGGGGGCAGCGGCTCATGCTGGTGCGCACCCAACGCACTGATCTCGTGCGGCGCGATGTCTTTGACGAAATGGCGCGGCGCCGCCCGGACGCGAAACGCCACATCATCGAGGGTCAGGGCAGCCCGGCGCTGCTCGACACGATTGCCGATGTCGATCCCATCGCCCGCTTTGCGAGCGACGCGATGAAGGCCTGATCTCAGGCCCGGCGGGAGCGCGTCATGGCGGCCAGCTCGCGGGCCTGTTCGCGCCAGAGTTCGGGGACGATGCGGTTGGTCAGTCCCAGCTTGGCTTCCAGCCACTCCACATTGTCATTGGTCAGGGCCGCGACCTGATCGAAATGGAACAGCCCGAGCGCATTGAGCCGCGTTTCGGTCTCGGGGAAGATTCCGACGATGTAGATCAGCGGGTCGGCCCGGCCATTGAGCGGTTCAGCGAGCGCCGGTGGCGCGTAGCCCGGATAGGTCACCGGTTCAGCCTCTGCCACTGCCTCTGCCTTTGCCTCAACGAAGACTTCAGGCTCCGGCCCGATTTCGGGCGTCTCGGCGACAGCGGCAACAGGCTCGGCGGGCGGCTCCCACGTGCCTTCAATAGCGCGCATGGCCGCCTGCTCGTCGGCAAGAGACGGGCGTGGCGGCGGAGCGACGTCCTCGTCAAGGGCAGTCAGCTCGGCCACGGCTTCGGTTTCGGCCAAGACTTCGGCTTCGGCTTCCGCCTCGACTTCGGCCACGGCTTCCCCGTCATCCTCAGCCTCAGCTTCGGCCTCGTCGGCTACCAAATCCAGGCTTTCCGGAGCAGCGTCAGCCGCCGGGCCCCCGAGACCAACAAGCGCCTCGCGCACGTCTTCAAGCGGATCGGCGGCGGTCTCGAGCACGACCGGCTCCAGCGTTTCCGAAACGCTCGGGGCCTCGTCGGTCAGCTCAACCTCAACCTCAGCCTCGGCCTCAACCTCAAGGCGGCGAAACGGGACGACATTCGAAGCGTCACTGCCTGCGGGCTCGCCGGCGAACACCGGGTCGATGACGGGGGCTGCACCAGGAGGGGCGCGGAAAAACGCGATCAGGCGTCCCGACAGGGTTTCGCCCGCCTTTCGGGCGGGGGCAAGACGCACATCAGCGGCGACCGGTGCCGCGGGGGCATCGACGACACCGGGCTCGACCGGCGTCTCGGCGACCGTTTCGGCCACCGTTTCGGCCACCGGGTCGACTGCAGCCATGGGCTCGGTTTCAGCGACAGGCTCAACCGCAGCCACCGTCTCGATTTCGGCCGGCACTTCGGCTGCCGAAACAGGCTCGGTTTGCGCCACCGGCTCAGGCTGGTCGGTCGGTTCAGCCTGCGGGCCGGGTTCAGGCTCAATCGGGTCCCCGGCCAGCGCAGCAATAAGCGCCGCCCCGTCTTCAGCCGCCGTCGTCTCGGTGGACGGCGCCGCATCATTGGCGGCAGCCAGCACCCCGTGTGCCGTGCGCACCTGTGCGCGCGGCTGCGGCGCCTTTGAGGCAGTCGGGTCGCGGTTAGCATCAGCAGTGGTCGGCTTCGGCCGGGCGAAGATCAGCCTGAGCACCGCACCAACGGTCGCGCCGATCAGAAACGCGGCGAGAATGATCAACGCCACGGCGAGAATGTCTCTGGGATTGGTCACGTCAGCCTTCCTTCCGTCCGCCTACCGAAAACCAGCCGGTCAAGGCCCCAATCCCCAATCCGCCCAGAACATAGGGCCAGTACTCGGAAAGGAGATAGACAATCGACGTAAAGCTCATGGCGTGGCGGCGTCCGTTTCAACCAGACTGAACGCTATACGCCGGTTGGCCTGCTTTCCAGACTTGGTATCATTACTCGCTATAGGCCGGGTTTCCCCGTATCCCACCGCATAAAGGCGGTCGGGCGACACGCCGCGCTCGATCAGAGCGGCAATGACGGCCTCGGCCCGCGCGACCGACAGCTCGAGATTAATGTCCGCTTCGCCATCCGTATCGGTATGGCCCTCAACGTTCACATCGGCGTGCGGGCAAGCCGCGAGGTCAGCGGCCAAGGCATCAAGGGCGGGGTTCGACGTATCGAGCAGGGTTGCGCTGCCGGGCTTGAACACCAGCGCATTCTGCGCGGCAAGCGCCGCGAGGCTGGTCGCACAGGCCGCTCGCGCGGCCGAGTCATCGGCAGCGGGCTGTTTCGGCTTTGGCTGCGGCGCGGGCACAGCGGCGACGATGGGCACGTTCAGCGCGAGGATCCAGCGCTCGGGCTTGCCCTTGATGGCAATGAGCGAGCGCAGCCGATCGGCACTGAGCGCGTCCCGCGCTTCGCCTTTAATGGTCCAGGCCTCGCCGGAGAGCATTGCTGTTCCCGTGGTGAGCAGGGTCAGCGCCTCGACGGCGAGCACCGCGCCCTCGGCGAAATCCGCAGGGGCGCCCTCAGCAATCGTGGTGCCGTTCGTGACACTTGTACCCGCGAGCGCAACGAAGCGCGCATCGAGCAGGCGATTGGGCACCGTGCCCGCTGTCGCCACGCGGCCATCGGGGGCTTTGCTAACGGTGAAGGCGTAGGGCGTAACGACCGGGGTCGGCGGCGTGCTGGCCGCAGCCAGTGTGATCGTGAGTTTGACTGCAAACCCCGAGAGCCGTTTGGCAATGGCGGCGCTGGTTTCCGCATCGGGGGCTTCACCACTCAGAAGCGCGGTGGTGCCTATCACTTCCGCATGGCCGTTCTTCAGGGTGACGAGCGCGCCAAGGAGCGCACCCGCCAGATCAGCAAAGCCCTGCGGCGCATCGGTGGCGGGTCGCGCGGTGGAGGTCACCGGCACACCGGCCGCGCGGGTCAACACGGTGAGATCGGCGGCGGTGTTCAGCCTGCCCGAGAGCGTGACCGCTTTGCCATCGAAATCGGCCCGGAACACAAAGGTGTCACTTGCATCGGTTGCGGCGACAGTCGGGCTGACCGACCGCACCCCCTGAACGTCAGCCACCAGCGTCAGCGCTGACTCAAGCGCCGACCGGCTTGGAGGCGTGCCGATGAGATAGGCATCGCGCAGATCAAAGCGCACATCGGCCCAATCGATATGCGCAGCGCGCAGCGCGCCAAGCGCACGCGCCCTGAGATCAGGCGGCGGCATGTCCGTGCCATTACCGAGAACGGCGGCAGCAGTGCCCACCAAGACCGTGACAACGGCCGGGACACCCCAACGCAGGAAAATGGGAATCATTGCAATCGCAGTCCACGACAAATCGTTAGGTTCAGGTATCGCAGTCGACCAACTCTTGGATAGTGTCGCTGCAAATTTATACGGGTTTTATCTCAGTTGGGCTTGTGCGTTATTTCGCGGCACTACAATACGGGAATTCCCGTATCTTTACCAATTCTTAATACAAGCAAAAGTCAGTGACAGAAAAGCTGGCAAGCCCCTCTTGCCACGGTCGTGATCGATAGACCAGAGCCAGCCGTCTCCGATGGCGAACAGCGGCCTGACAGGCCATGCTGGGAGACGCAACCAAGCGCGGGATCGTCCGCACCATTCAGTCAGTGCGTCCTGGCTGAGGGCGCCCTGCTACTTCTTCGTGACCAGCGTCGCGGCCGCCAGCTGCTCAAAGCGCCTGGTGACGGCCTTTTCCTCGGTAGCGAACTTGACCATGACAGACATGGCGCTCTTGTCGATTTCGGCCTTGGTCTGGCTGGCCGTCTGCGACAGCAGCTCGCCCATCTTGCCTACGGCGGCGGCGAGGGCAACGTCGGCCTGCTTGATCTGTACGCCAAGCTCCCCGGCGAGGTGGCTGTGCAGCTCGGCACGCCAGGTGTCCATCTCGGCGCTGAAGCTCTCGATTCCCTTGGTCAGCTCCGACAGACCGCGGGTGCTGTGGGCATCGACCTGCTTGATCTGCGCGGCAATCTCGCTGCCCACGGCTACGGTCACCTCGTTGAGGCTGCGGTTCAGCTCGGCCTTGACCTGCTGGTTGACCGCATCGCCGAAACTGGTGAGCCGTTCGCCAATCAGCGCGCGCACCTCGTCTGAGGTCTCGCGCAAGATCGATTCAGCCCCGGTGCCCTGATCGCGCAGCATGTCGAACAGCTGTTCGGACCGGCGGACAAAGCTGGTGCTGAGTTCCACTGCCGCCGTGCGGTTATGCGCCTCGGCCTCTTCAAAGATGGACTGCAGTCGCGCGGTCAACTGCCGGCCATTGTGCAGCATCGTGGTCTCCATCTGGGTCGAATCCGCCTTGAACTGCTGGCGGAACTCCTCGGCAGCGGTGTGCAGGCGACCTGCGGCCCCGGTAATCGAGGTATCAATCAACGACCGGATATCGCCCGCATGGCGCATCATGGCAGCGGACACGAGGTCCATGAACTGGTTGACGGCGCCCTGGAACTGCAGGCCACCATCCTGGAGACGGGCCGCCAGCGTGCTTTCCAGCGTGCTGAACAGCTCGTGCGCCTTCTGCTCCCGTTCAGCCGCCCCCTGGTGCAGACGCTCAAGGTCGCGCCGCGCGGCTTCGCTGATCTCTTCGACGGACGCCAGCTGGCGGCGAACGAGGTCAAGCGATTCCCCAACCGAAGCGGCAGCCACCTCGGCACGGGCATTGGTTGCGGCGGCGCTCTGTTCAATCCGCTGCTCAAGCGCACTCATCTGCATTTCGAGCCGCTTGCCGGCCGCCAGCGAAGCAACCAGCATCCGGTCCTGGGCCTCGTTGACCTTGACCGACAGCGTGCTGGTGATCTTTTCAAGCGTTGCGGCGACCTGGGCATCCAGCTGATCCTGATGGGTCTTGAACAGGCGGTCGGTGCTGGCCGAGGCGATCTCCATTGCCCGCTTGCGGTGCTCGAGCTGGGTCGATTCAAGGCGCCGCTCGAAATCCTGAAGCTGACGACCCAACTGATCCTGCTGGCCGATAAAGACGGTTTCTACATCGAGCCGCAAATTCGCGAGCGTATCCGTGAGCGAGCCGATCTGCAGATCAATCGACGAGCGCAAGGGCGCGACATCGCCCTCGAGCACGATCGATACCGTGCGGATCATCTCTTCTGCGGCCCTCGACAGCGCTTGGGATAGCCCGTGGTTCACTTCCTGAACGGCGGCCTGCGCCAGCGCACCGGCGCCATCCACCTGCGCGGCCAGATGTTCTGATTCCTCGCTGAGCGAGACGCGCGCCTGTTCAACCGCATTTTCGATATGCGAGATCAGGTCAACGAAGAAGCTTCGGTTAAGCTCCAGTCCCTGGATCGCGTCGAGGAGGCGGCCCTCGGAATTGGCGAAGGAATTCGTCAGGGTGTCGGCCGCCATGCGCATCTGGTGCTCGATATCGGCCGCGCGGCCCAGAGCCTGATCGAGATGCCCGCTCAGCGCGGTGATTTCCTGTTCAACGACGCCCCGCACCGAGCCGAGCTTGCTCGAGCCGGCGGTCAACGGCTGAACGAAACTCATCACCTCGCGCAGCAGGCGCTGATTGACGCTTATCGAGTGCTGCATGTTGCGGCGCATACGGCCGAAAACGATCAACCCCAGCGCGGGAAACACACTGCCGCAGGCCAGCACGACCAGCGTGAGCGGCACACTCCAGCGCTCGGCACCGGCGGTCAAAAAGGTCAGCGTGGCCGAGAGGACGAACCAGCCCAAAGGCAGGACGACATCCATGGCAGACAGGGTCGGCTGATCGGGAACGCGGTAATTGTCCTGAACCGGGCGCTGCTCGCGCCGCGGGGCCTCTTCCATCTGCATTAGCCGTCTGCGACCGGCGGAAACTGAGCTTCTTGCCATATTCTTTTACCAGGTTTCCAAGGGGGCATGACCAAATCGGGGTGCGACTGGTTAGTGCCGTGCCTGGCTCCACCGGGCCTGAGCGCCGGATATTTCGCCTGCCCGGGAAATCACCACTCCCAGCAGGGCGGATTCAGTTTCTCGGGCGAGTTGGCTGCAATGAATGCCAACAAAACGCCCGACCACTTCGAGGGCTGCGCTTTCAAGGCGCAGGTGCCGCCGAAGCGAGTCGACGACCTTGGCTTCAATATTGCCGGTCACCCGCAAGGTGGTCTCATCGCAGTGCCGCAACACCGTGCGCATCAACGCCACGGGCGATGCCGCCGGGGATTGCTGAGCCAGCGCTTCCAGATTGCCGATGGATTCGCCAATCAGCTGAATCTGGGCCGACTGGAACTCGGTGAACATGGGTTGCAACATGCGCTGAATTTCACCGTAGAACTGGTCCAGCGATCCATCGGTCTGACTTTGATTGGTCGTCATCTGAGATCAAAGCTTTCCAGTAATATTGCATAGGGCCACATAGATGAGGCCTTCGCGCGAGATCAGCAGGTCACGGGTGGTGAGCGCCGCGTCCTCGGACGACATGACGCGCCGCAGCTTGGTCTCGAACAGCTTGATGTAGAGCTCTGCCCACTTCTTGTCGTTCTTGCTGCTGGCCACGAGGTCACGGGCCGAGTTGAACAGGCTTGCTCCCCCGGGCAGGTAAACGCTCTCAGTAAAGGCACCGGTCTCGCCGTTGTTATAGGCCGACCAGGACTTCATCACCTCTTCGGCGCTCATATATTGCGGGAATTGAATGACCCAATCGCGGAAGCTGTCGGAAAACTGGGGAGCGCTGAGAATATCATCGGCGCCCTGCAGCATCTTCTGCAGCCACGATGATTCATCGCCCACGGCAGGGACAGGGGCTTCCGGCTCGGCCTTGGGCGCGCGCTGCGGTGCCGCACGGCTGGCCACGGCCGATGCCAGGGACGGCTCACCCGCGGTCTTGCCCGCCGGGCCGCCCAGTTCTGCGGCGTAGGTGCGGAACCGATCGTGAGCCTGCTTAAGCGCCGGCTCGATTTCAAGAAGCACGGCGCCCTTCATGGCCCTGACGGCTTCCGAGGTTTTCTGCGCCTCTTCGACGCCCCGGGCAGTAATTTCCGAGGCCATTTCGGACACACGGGCCAGCGCACCGCCGACACCATCGGAAATACGGGTCACGGAATTGGCGACCTGCTGTTCGGTGCGCGCCAGCGACGAGGCGATCACGGCGTTCTCTGCCGTCATGGCCGAGCGGATCGATTCCGAGTGGCTGGAGATCGACTGCGAAATCGCCGACGCCATGCTGGACACATCGGATTCGAGCTTGGAGGCGAAGTTGGTGGTCCGGTCCTCGACGCCGCTCATCACCGATTCAAGCGAGGTGGCGAAGGTGCGGATCGTGTACTCGAACTCGTCCGCGCGGTTTTTGATGCCGCTGGCGAGCCCATCGAGCGCCGACAACTGGTTGGTCAGTGCGCCGGTGATGAACGAATTGGTTTCCTGCAATTCGCCCGAGCTGCTGGCGATAGCCCGCCGCTTGTCCTCGATTTCCGCGAGGATCAGGCCGACTTCCTGTTTGACCTGGAACAGCGTGGTCCGCAGGCCGGTTGAGGTATTTTCGACAAGCTGCGCCACGGCGTTGACCGACTCCACCGAGTCCTTCGACGAGGCGGAATGCGAGGCGACCATATCGGCCAGCGTGCTCTGCACGGTGGTCAGCGACGTCGTGGTATTGGCCAGCAGCGAGTGAACGTAAGAATTCGACTCGGCCACCTTTTCGAGGACGGACGACACGCCATCGATAATCTGGGCGTTGGTTTCGTCCATCAGGTTGGCTGCGGCATTGCTCTGGCTGCGCAGGGCCTCCATCAGCAGGTTGCCGCTGCGCGACAGGGTGAATTCGAGGTCGCCCTTGGCGCGATCAAGCTTGGTCGTAAACTGGTCAATGGCGGTGACAAGCGTATTTTCGGCCTGCTCCGAGATGGTGGCATAGGTCTGGGCATAGCTCGGCGCATGCACAGACAACATGGTGTTGAAGCGGCCCTCAAGATCGGTGAGCTGCGCCACCACTGCACTCGACAGGGTTTCAAGCGACGTCGCCTGTTCGGCAAAATTCGCTGAGACTTCAGTCGAGGCGCTGATGATGCGCCCGCGCACTTCGTCTTCGAGGTACTTTACGCCGGTATCGACGTTGTCCAGGGTTTCCGTCAGGGTCGAGGCAATGACGCTCGACAGCTTCTGGAGGTTCACGGTGGTCATTTCCAGCGTGCCGGCCACGGCCTGCGGCAGATTCACGATGCCGTCATGCACCGACTGGGTGATGGCGCGCTGGGCTTCCAGGACGCCGACTTCAATCATTTCAGCCGCTTCGCGGGTAGAACCCTGGAGGCTGATATTGACGACTTCCACGCGCCGGATCGCCTCATCGAGGTTGCGGTTCATGGCCTGATCCATGGTCGCCACGACGTCGTTGAGCGAGCTGGACGCAGCCTGCTGGAAGCGTTGCGCGTCAGCGGTAATCTGGTCGCCGAGGCGCTGTTCAAAATTACCAACCACCGAGCTGAAGCCATCGGCGCCCACCTGGGCAGCGTCGCCCAGCCGCGAGACGGATTCGGCAACATAGGCTTCGAGTTCGGAGACTTTGAACTGAAGCTCACGCTCGACGCTGGTCACGGCGTTGACGATGGCGACAACGGCGGTTTCGCTGCGTTCGGTCACCTTGGCCGAGGACTGGTCCACCTCAGCCTGGAGGTCAACGATCTTGCCCTGCCAGTCGCGCTGAACGGTCGTTACGGACTGCAGAATGGTGTCAATGGCGGCCTCGCTCAGCGCAGCAACGCTGGCCGAAGACTGCTCGACCTGCGTCTGCACCTCCAGCATTTTAGCCTCAAGGCGCTCTTCGACAGACCCGGCGACCCGCGTGAGGGCCGCATTCGTCGCTTCCGCCTTGGCATCGATCTGGCCAATCAGCCCGGCCCAGATCGCTCCGGCCTCGTCGGCGAAATCATTGGTCTTCTTATCGAGCAGGGAGACCAGCGACACAGACTCCGAGGCAACGGTGGTGACGGACTGAAGAATATTGTCCAGCGCGGCTTCGCTGCGGGCAGCGACGCTGGCCGAGGTCTGCTGGATCTGGTCCTGAACATCCAGCATCTTGGCTTCGAGGCGTTCCTCGACCGACCCGGTGACCCGCGTGAGGGCCGCGTTCGTCGCCTCCGCCTTGGCATCGATCTGGGAAATCAGCCCGGCCCAGATCGTCCCAGCTTCGCCAGCGAAATCGCCGGTCTTCTTGTCGAGCAGGGAAACCAGCGCCACAGACTGCGAGGCAATGGCCTGATCGAGGGTCGATGTGCCTTGGGCGAACACGGCCTCGAAGTGCGGAACCATGGTCGAGAAGGCCAGTTCGAGCGTGGCCGAGCGGCGGCTCAGGATATCTTCAAACGAATGCGTCCCCTCGGAAACCGACTGTTCGAGGTGCTGGACGTGCTGCGACATGGAGCTTGCCACATCCAGAATGCGCATGCCGATGCGGGATTCGAAATCGGCGACCTGGTTCGACACCGAGTTCGCCATCTCTTCGATGCTGGTCCCGGTTACGGACTTCAGGCGCTCAACATTCTGGTCCATAGCCGAGTTGATCTCGACAACATGGCTTGTCACGGCGGTGGTGACGGATTCAGTGGTCGCGCCCAACAGCTCGGACGCGCTGCGGAGATCGAACTTCACGGCGTCTGACAAGACGGTCAGGTGTTCGAGATGCGCCCGGTCGCTTTCCTCAAGGACCTGCTTGAATTCAAGCCCGACCCGTTCAAGGTCAGCCCGCTCATCCTTGATGGACCCGACGAAGGACGACAGATATTCGGAGTTCTTCTTATAGGCCACTTCAAGGGCCTGAATTTCCTCTTCGATGACGGAATCGACCTTCTCGCCAAAGCTGTCCGTCAGGAACTGGAGCTTGCCGTTGATGGCGTCGGAGAATTCGACAACCCGATCGGCAAACGCGTTGGCGATGCTGCCGGCGCGGCCTTCGAGCATCTCGTTGAGTGCGTCGGTGTGCTGGGACAGCGTGCTGAGCAGCGAATTGGCGCGCAAGTCGATATCGCCCACGAAGTTGGCTGCCTGCTCGGCAATGCTCGAATGCACTGCTTCGCCCGCGACCTGCAGCGAGCGACCGAGATTGTCACCGGCATCGATAATGGTGGTGGAAATGCGTTCGGCGACGGCATCGAGATCGACGATCAGCGTGGTGTGCCGTTCGGACACGGTTTGACGGATTTCCTCGGTGGTCGCCACGATGGAATCGCGCTGCTTGGTCAATTCCTGAATGAGCCCGCGCAGGCGCACTTCATTCTGGCCATAGGTCGCATCGAGCGACAGCAACTCATTGCGGATGACAAGCTGAAGCTCGGCGGCGCGCGAGATGGCGCGGTCGATGCCCTCGCTCAGCGTACCCATTTCACGGCGGATGGCCTGGCCGAGAACGGCCACGGTCTTGACCCCGGCGCTCTCGGGCTCGAGGAGGCGCGACGAAGCGTCAAGCAGCGTGCGCGACGTCTGGCGCAGGACCAGCGTCTGCTGCGCGAGCGCGGACAGCGCCACAACGGCGGCAGCCGGCAGGACAACGAGCGCGCAGACCACGGTGATATTGATCAGCCCGGCGATTTCACCCGAGACTATGCCAATCACCGCCAGCGTCGCGAACACGGCGACCCAGGCCCCGGCAACCAGCGCGCCAAACAGCCATGCATTGGGTTGCTTCTGAACGCGGCGGGCACTCGGCCGCCAGTCGTCGTCATTGGCCACAGGGCCGCGCCGCCTGGACTTGCCCGAAGGTGCGGGCTTCGCCTGCCCCTCAGGGGATGAATTGCTCTCAGGGTCCATGTTGAACGACAGCGCTCTTTCCACGGCGGAAAACGCCAGGTCCGAGTTCACCAACGGATTTTCTGAGTTAGACATTAGACGCCCCCTCGTGGAAACGAGTTCACACGTGCGGGTTTCGTACAAAGAACTCCAGGAACGCGTAAGTAGAAAGTTTGAAATTGGTTAATTTTATAAAGGATTACTCAGAACACCCAAAATATAGCTCCAAAAAACGTACTGGTATATGCGCCATATATGTCGTTATGAAATATAAAAAAGCCTGTAGTATCCATTTTGAAATGCACTTATGATCCAAATTATGGACCGAATTACATCCATTTTGGTGATTCTTCGGTGCCGCTGCGGTCAAGTTCACCGGCCCGACCACAGCCGTGGACGCACTCCCCTGCCCGCGCTGATAGGCCGCCGAGCCTTGGGCAAGCCGCCAAGGACCTGGGTCCTTTAAGCCTCGGCCGATCTAGGCCTCGTAGCCGAAGAAATCGACCCATTGGCGCAGCCTCCGGGCCTCAGGGGAGTCGAACAGGAAGTCATAGGACTTGCAAGTGTTCACTCCCGGCATCTGATGGATCGCGACCAGGCTGAATCGTTCCGGGCCTGATGTCCAGATTTTGCGGATCTACTCATAAGGCGTCAGATCGCCCAGCATCTTGAGCCTTCGGGTGAAGGTGTAGGCAGCCAGGAAGTCTGCGAGGTGCGTTCGCAGCTGATCGTGGATTTCGTAGTGGAAGCGTTGTGCAGTCGCGTCCTTGCTTGTTCTATTCATTCGCTCGACCTGACCAGTAGTCCACGGGCGGTTGGGCTTGGTCAGTCTGTGCTCGATTCCGGTCGTCTCGCAGATTATGTCGAAGCACTTGAGCAGCATGGCGGGGCCTTGGGCAGTGGGGTGGCAATTGGTGTCGCGGGGGCTCTTACGCCCGCGCGCGGCGAGCGTAATCCTTTGGGCAGGGTCAGGTCAAAACCGGGAGTTCGTCCATGGCGCGCCTCAGCGGGTTCAAGATCGGTATCCGAAAGCCGGGCCTTGGCAAAATGCTGGCCGCGCGCACCTCGGTGAGCCGTTACGTGCGGCACTCACTCGGTGTCAAAGCGCCCCGGGGCTGGGGCTGAGTCACCGACCCGAAGCGCGCGCTGTACAACCGGGTCTATTCGCGGCTGACGGTGAGCATGCTGGACCTGATCAAGGGGTTGTTTCGGCGTTAAGCGCGGCACTGCGTAGTCGAAGCGGGATAAGGTCAAAATAACAACAATCCCGTACTTTGGCTTTGTTTGTGATTTGCCTTCCCAGCACGCCAAGCAAGTAGCATTTTCTACTTACCTTGGCTTCGTTTCGTAGGTCTTGGTTCTTATTCAAGGCCCTCTCCTCGGCGCCGTCGGTCCCGGACCCCGATCCAGTGGCCTAAGGCCCGCTCACGGTCGTGCTCAGCAGCGACAAGGTAGCGGCGAAGGAGGCGCATCTCGAACGGGCGTCGACGGCTCAAGAGGCGCAGGCAGTACCACCAGAACCGGTCATACTCACGCTTCTCCCTGCGGCTCCAGCTGTCATCTGTGAGGACCAAGATGACACTCCACAGTCCCTGCCGATACTGCCAGTTGTCGACGCCATTGACGAGGAAGGCGCGCTCATAGCCG
>CAIKKY010000018.1 GCA_903828145.1 uncultured Hyphomicrobiales bacterium
AGAGAAAGAGTGGAAAATGCCGCCTCGTGAATGGTCAATGGCCAAGGCGCAGTTCGCCGTCATCTTCGGCGATCGCTTCATCAGAGCCATGGCGGCGTAACGTGAAATCGCCCGCCACACACGAAATTGCTGACAGTCCCCTCGACGCTGGGCTATCTCAGCCCCGTGGAATACGAAGAGCAAGCTAAGCGAGCCTAACTTCGTGTCCACCGAACCGGCAGCAGCTCAGAGGGTCGAATCCACAAGGAGATCGACGCTGGCATCTCACGCCGGTCTTATGTTGAGCTGGACTACACAACCTTCGGCGAACTGGCCGACATAATCGTGAAGAACTGGGACAGTTTTGGTGGTGTACTCTTTCAGAGCAAGAAGGCACTTCAACGGGTGATGTCCAGCCTTAACGCCCTTCGGAATCCGATAGCCCACTGCTGCGCACTGGCACCCGACGAAAAGCTTCGACTTCAGATCTCTGTGCGCGATTGGTTTCGCCTGCTCGAGTAGGCTGCACTCTCACCCGAATGTTTCACAAGGGGGCTAAAAGCCCTCATATCCAGTATGAGTTTCGCATCAGAAAGTTACGCAATTTCCTTCAAAATCTCTGTGACTTCATCGACTTAACCTGTTTGTTTTAATGCTATTTCGCTGGCATCCGACTTTTAATCGGATGGTCCCGGGTTCGAATCCCGGCGGGCGTACCATTTTTCCAAAAATAACACGCCGTCTCCGGGGCACCAGCACGGCATGCCCGCAGCCTCAGCTCTCGCTGCGCTCGACCTTTGGCGCGCCAAGGCTTAAGCCTGAGATCATCCTGGGGAGGCGTCCATGCATCCACTTCATCGTGAGTCGCATCTTGTTGCCCGCATTGGCTGGCTGCGCGCTGCCGTGCTGGGCGCCAATGACGGGATCATTTCAACCGCCAGTCTGATGGTGGGTATTGCCGCCGCGGCACGCGACCCCGGCGAAATTCTCGTGGCGGGCATTGCCGGGCTCATTGCCGGCGCGGGCTCGATGGCCGCCGGGGAATATGTCTCGGTCAGCTCGCAGGCCGATACCGAAGCCGCCGATCTCGCCCGCGAACGGGCTGAGCTCGCCGCCGATCCCGAGGCCGAGCTGCGCGAATTGACCGCCATCTATGTTGGACGCGGCCTCGCGCCGGATCTCGCGCTTCAGGTCGCAACCGCCATGACCGCAAAAGACGCGCTTGAGGCCCATGCCCGCGACGAATTGGGACTGAACGACCATCTCGCTGCCCGCCCCGTTGAGGCCGCCCTGACCTCAGCCCTCACCTTTTCTGTCGGCGCCGCCCTGCCCGTAGTCCTCAGCCTTTTGATCCCCGGCCCCTATGCCGGGGTGGGCATTTCCGCCGGCGCGCTCATTGCTCTCGCCGGCCTCGGGGCTGTGGGGGCCGTTGTGGGCGGTGCGCCGCTCTGGCCAGCCACGCTGAGGGTAACGCTGTGGGGCGCGATTGCCATGGGGGCCACCGCGCTCATCGGCGCGCTCGTGGGCATGGCGCTCTAGTCCCCCGAGGAACCCCACCGCGCTCCGTCGCGTTCCCTGCCTCGGGACTGCACGAGGCGGATGGGAGACCGATGTGCGCAAGGGGTTCTTTGATCGCTTTTCAAGCCTGATTTCGCGGGGCGCCGGCCGGGCCGAGAGTTTTGCGCTCGCCTGCGGGCTGATTGTGCTCTGGGCCATCACTGGGCCGCTCTTTGGCTTTTCCGAAACCTGGCAACTGGTGGTCAATACCGCCACGACGATTGTCACCTTCCTCATGGTCTTTGTGCTGCAGCACTCGCAGAACAAGGATGGCGAGGCGGTGCAGGCAAAACTCGATGATCTGATCTTCGCCATCTCGAAAGCCGACAACCGCCTGATCGGCGCGGAAAACCTCACGGCGGCCGAACTCCAGTCCCTCCGCGGCATGATCACCGCCGAAATTGCGAAGGCGGACAATGCTCTCGTCGCTGACCGCCCACAGAACGAGGTAACCGAGAACCGGGGGAGACAGCAGTCATGAACAGCGCGAATCTGCAACTGGAAGGGCTCTATCTGGCGCTGGCGGCCCTTCATGAAACCCTGATCCGCAAGGGTGTGCTGACCCGCGAGGACCTGGGCGCGTCCCTGCGGCGCGCCGAAGCCCTGGCCACTGGCGATGATCGGGCCACCGAAGACCTGCGTCCGGCAGAACGCGATGCTGTGGCCTTTGCGCCGCGCCTCCTGCTTGAGGCCCTCGAAGCCTATGCAACTGGCGGGACGCCGGACTTTTCAGCCCTGGCGCGGCGGGTGGGCTCCACCAAACGGCATCAGGGCACCCTGCTCTAGACCATCAGGCAAAGCGCGGATGATCGAGCCGCTCGGCTGCGCTCATCGGCCGGAACACATGGGCAAGCCTGGCCGTCTCGATACCGTCATCAAGCTCTGCAAACGCGGCTTCGACGGGCAGGACCACGTCTTCCTGCCGCAGGGCGGCGAGGCCAATCGTGGCACTGGCCTGATGCCACAGCCGGTCGCGATCGAGCGTGAAGCGCATGGCAAGCACCACGGCGTTCGTCTCATGCGCAATATCCACGCGCAGATAGCCGCATTGTTCAAGGTGACGCCGCAAAAATCGCTGCTTGGCCTTGCTCAGAACATCGTCAAAGTCAGGATGAAGCATGGTGGGCTCCTTTCAGAACCATGACCTCTAGCCCCTGATTTTGGCTGCGCTCTGGCCGATCTGCGTCCTTTGCGGGGTCATGTGCAGGCAGCTTCGCCTTGCTCCGCTCAGTCCTTCTGGGCCAGATAGGCCCTGAGGAGCCCGAGGGTCGAGCTGTCATGGCCCTCCGCCGGAGCGTGCCCCTCGACCTTGGGCAACAGCGCCTTGGCCAGCTGTTTGCCCAGCTCCACCCCCCATTGATCATAGGAATTGATGTCCCAGATCGCGCCCTGCACAAACACCTTTTGCTCATAGAGCGCAATCAGGCTGCCGAGCCGCTCAGGCGTCAGCTTGGGATACATCAGCACATTCGACGGCCGGTTGCCGGGGAAGAGCTTGTGCGGCACAAGCGCCTTGATCCGCGCCGGGTCGAGGCCCTGCGCGGTGAGCTCCGCCACCACTTCCGTCTCGGATTTGCCCCGCATCAGCGCTTCGGCCTGGGCCAACACATTGGCAACGAGCTTGTCATGATGCGGTGGCAGAATTTCATGCGGCCGCGCGGCGACAAGAAAATCCACCGGGATTACATCGGTGCCCTGATGGATCAACTGATAGAACGCGTGCTGGCCATTGGTGCCGGGTTCGCCCCAGATGATCGGCCCGGTTGGATAGTCCACGGCCGCGCCCGAGAGCGTGACCGACTTGCCGTTTGATTCCATATCCTGCTGTTGCAGATAGGCGGCAAAGCGGCTCAGCCGCTGGTCATAAGGCAGCACCGCATGGGTCGAAAACCCGAAGGCATTGCGGTACCACACGCCCAACAGCGCCATAATCACCGGCACATTGGCCTCAAGCGGTGCGGTGACAAAATGCTGGTCCATCTCATAGGCGCCCTTGAGCACCGCGTCGAACACATCAAAGCCGAGCACGATGGCGAGTGACAGCCCGATGGCCGACCACACCGAGTAGCGGCCGCCGACCCAGTCCCAGAAGCCGAAAATCCGGTCTGCCGCGATGCCGAACTGCGCACAGGCGCCAAGATTGGTCGACAGCGCCGCAAAATGCGCGGTGACAGCCCCCTCGCCCAGCTCCTCCGCGATCCAGGCCCGCGCCGTAGCGGCATTGGTCATGGTTTCATCGGTGGTGAAGGTCTTCGAGGCGACAATGAACAGCGTTGTCGCGGGGTTCAGCCCCTTCAGCGTATCGGTAATATGCGCGCCATCGACATTGGAGACGTAATGGGCGCGAAGGTCAGTCCGGCGGTAGGGCTCAAGCGCCAGCATCACCATGGCGGGACCGAGGTCGGAGCCGCCAATGCCGATATTGACGATATCCGTGAAGCGCCCACCCGTCGCCCCGCGTACGTCGCCCGCGCGGATGGCGTCGGCAAAGCCAGCCATGCGGGCGAGCACACCGCGCACTTCTGCCATCACGTTGTTGCCATCAATCCGCACCGGGCGGTCGCCCTGGTGGCGCAGCGCCATATGGCCCACGGCCCGGTCTTCGGTCGTATTGATATGGTCGCCCGCCACCATGGCGGCGCGCCGCTCTTCCACACCGGCCTGCCGCGCCAGCGCAAACAGCGCGGCCATGGCCCCGGCATCGATGCGGTTTTTGGAATAATCGAGCAGCAGATCACCGGCCCGCACGCTGAAGCGCTCAAACCGATCCGGATCCTCGGCAAAGAGCTGCCGCATGGGCTTCAGATCAAGCCGCGCCTTGTGCGGGTTGAGGGTATCGAGAAGCTGTTTGCGCGACGTCATCGATGTCACTCCGGGGATAATTAAGAAACGGCCGTCGGATCAGGCGCGGATTGCGAGATCACCCTGCGCCCAGCCCTCACGGGTTTGTGCCGCATAATCGGCCATGGTGCCAGCCTCGATTGCCGCACGGGCGCCGGCAACCAGCTCCTGATAATAGCTGAGGTTGATCTGGCTGAGGATCATCGCTCCGAGCATTTCCTCGGTGCGGATCAGGTGGTGGAGATAGGCCCGGCTGAAGCGGCGGCAATTGGGGTTGGGAGAGGTTTCATCAAGCGGACGCGGGTCGTCCTTGTGCCGGGCGTTCTTGAGATTGATCACGCCCATGCGCGTATAGGCATGGCCGTGCCGACCGGCCCGCGTGGGGTGCACGCAATCGAACATGTCAACGCCGCGCTCGATACCGCCGAGGATATCATCGGGCTTGCCCACCCCCATCAGATAGCGCGGCTTGTCGGTGGGCAGTTGTGGCGTGATCTCCGAGAGGACGCGGAACATCACATCCTGCGGCTCGCCCACGGCCAGCCCGCCGATCGAATAGCCCGAAAACCCGATGGAGGTCAGCCCGGCGGCCGAGCGCGCCCGCAGCCCGGCGTCGTCGCCGCCCTGCACAATGCCAAACAACGCACGTTTCGGCTGATGACCAAACGCCGTCTTCGAGCGGTCCGCCCAGCGCAGCGACAGCTCCATGGCGCGTTCGATTTCCGCCTGGTCGGCCGGAAGCGCAATGCACTCGTCAAGCTGCATGATAATATCGCTATCCAGCAGCGTCTGGATTTCAATCGAGCGCTCGGGGGTCAACTCATAGGCCGAGCCATCGATATGGCTCTTGAAGGTCACGCCCTGCTCGGTGAGCTTTCGCAGCTTGGCGAGCGACATAACCTGAAAACCGCCGGAATCGGTCAGGATCGGGCGCTGCCAGTCCATGAACGTGTGGAGCCCGCCCAGTGCCGCCACCCGTTCCGCGCCCGGCCGCAGCATCAGGTGATAGGTGTTGCCGAGGAGAATATCGGCGCCAGTGTCGCGCACCTGCTCAGGGTACAGTCCCTTGACCGTGCCCACCGTGCCCACGGGCATGAAGGCCGGGGTTCGAACCTCGCCGCGCCAGGTGTCAATGCGCCCGCGCCGGGCCATGCCGTCGGTGTTGAGAAGGGTAAAGCTGAAGTCTCGGGTCGCGTCAGTCATGGGCCGGGCTCATATCGCGCCTTGGGCGCGAAGTCACGCCCGGAACAGGAGGCTCGCATCGCCATAGGAGTAGAAGCGGTAGCCCGTGGCAATGGCATGGCCATAGCCAGCGCGCATCGCCTCGGTGCCGGCAAAGGCCGAGACCAGCATGAACAGCGTCGAGCGCGGCAGATGAAAATTGGTCATCAGCACATCCACCGCGGTAAACCGGTAGCCGGGCGTGATGAAAATATCGGTGTCGCCACAGAAGGGCTCGATTGTGCCGGTCGGACGCGCGGCGGTTTCAAGGAGCCGGAGGCTGGTGGTACCCACGGCCACGATACGCCCGCCCCGCGCCTTGACCGCCCGTAGTCGCGCCGCGACCTCGGAGGTCAGTTCGCCCCACTCGGCATGCATCTTATGGTCGGCTGTGTCCTCGACCTTCACCGGCAGGAAAGTGCCTGCCCCCACATGGAGGGTCAGCCGCTCGAGCCCCACGCCCTTCGCCGCAAGCCGCGCCAGCAGATCGGGGGTAAAATGCAGCCCGGCCGTCGGGGCGGCCACCGCGCCGTCGCGATCGGCAAACACGGTCTGGTAATCGGTCCTGTCCCGATCCTCGACGCCGCGTTTCGCCTCGATATAGGGCGGCAGCGGCATGGCCCCATGCGCCTTGATGAGTTCATCAAGCGCCGCCCCGGCCCGATCAAACGAGATCGTCACTTCGCCGCTCTCGCCCTTGTCGAGCACCACGCCGGTGATCGAGCCATCATCGCCAAGCGCCAGCCGGTCCGACACGGCAAGCCGCTTGGCCGGCCGCGCAAAGGCTTTCCAGTTGCGCGCATCCAGGCGCTTATGCAGGTTGAACGACACCGACGCGCTATACTCGCCCCGGGTCCGCGTACCCTTGAGTTCGGCGGGCAACACGCGCGTATCATTGACCACCAGCACATCGCCGGGGTTGAGAAGGTCAACGAGATCGCCGACCTGCCGATCCGCGCGCTGACCGTTGTGCACCACAAGAAGACGCGCCGCCTCGCGCGGCTCCATCGGGTGGAGCGCGATCAGCGCTTCAGGCAGGTCGAAATCGAAGTCGTCAACGCGCATCCATGCCCCCAAAAGACCGGGGCCGCATGACGCGGCCCCGTTTTCATTCCGATCAGGCCGGCAGGTCTGCTGCGACCCGCACACTGACCATCTTGTCGGGATCACGCACCGGCTCGCCGCGCTTGATCAGATCGACATTCTCCATGCCTTCAATCACCTGGCCCCACACCGTGTACTGACGGTCGAGGAACCGCGCATCACCAAAGCAGATGAAGAACTGCGAATTGGCGCTGTCCGGGCTCTGCGAGCGGGCCATGGACGCCACGCCGCGCACATGCGGCTCAGCGTTGAATTCCTGCTTCAGGTTCGGGTATTTCGACCCGCCCATGCCGGTGCCCGTCGGGTCGCCGGTCTGCGCCATGAAGCCGTCGATCACGCGGTGAAACACCACGCCATCATAGAAATGCTCGCGCGCCAGCGTCTTGATATGCGCCACGTGATTGGGCGCGAGATCGGGGCGCAGCTTGATGACGACACGACCCTTGGTCGTCTCGATCACCAGCGTGTTTTCGGGATCGTCATAGGCCATTGATCGGCTCCTTACTTGTATTCGATGGTCGCGGAAATGATCTTGTCCGGGTCGGCAACCGGCTGGTCGCCCTCACCCTTTTTGATTTTGTCCACCACATCCATGCCGGCCACAACCTGGCCGAAAATGGTGTACTGGCCGTCAAGCCAGGGCGCGTCGGCGAACATGATGTAGAACTGCGAATTGGCGCTGTCAGGATCGCCTGAGCGGGCGGCGCCTACCGTGCCCCGCACAAAGTGCAGGGAATTGGTGAACTCGGCCTTGAGGTTCGGCAGGTCCGAACCGCCCATGCCGGTGCCGGTCGGATCACCGCCCTGCGCCATGAAGCCGTCGATCACCCGGTGGAACACGATGCCGTTGTAAAAGCCCTTGTCGGTCAGCTCGATGATGCGCGCGACATGGCCAGGTGCAACCTCAGGCAACAGCTCGATATCAACAACGCCATCCTTCAGCGTCAGCATCCAGTGCGGCTTGCCTTCAGCCAGCGCAGGCGCGGCGAACGCGACGAGGGCGAGAAGCGACAGGGCGGCGCGGCGGGTAAAGTGCGGGATCATTTGCTGTTCAGGGCCTTGAGCACAATGGGGGGAACGAAGGCGCTGATATCGCCTCCGAGGTCAGCGATCTGCCGAACGAGCGTGGCCGAGATATGGCGCACATGCGGGCTCGAAGGCAAAAACACGGTTTGCAGGTCCGGCGCCATCTGCGCGTTCATGCCCACCATCTGCATTTCGAAGTTGTAGTCCGTCGTATCGCGCAGCCCGCGGATGATGAGCTTCGCCCCTGCCGCGCGGGCCGCCTGCACCATCAGCCCCGAAAAATCGACAAAATCGAACTCGGTATCGGTGCGCTTGCCGATGGGTTCAAGCACCGATTTCAGCAGCGTCACACGGTCAGTATGGGAAAACAGCGGCTTTTTCGAATGATGCGTACCAACCGCGATCACCAGCCGGTCAACCAGCTTGCAGGCCCGCTCGATCACATCGAGATGGCCATTGGTCAGCGGGTCGAACGAGCCGGGATAAAACCCAACCAGACGTGTCATCAGGCGCCCCCGGAGCTTGGCTTAACCGGCGCCGCTTGTGTCACGCGGAAATCGCCTTGTCCAGCCAGTGAAAAAGGAGGGGCGGGAACCCGGTTAAGGTGCCCGCCCCCCAAGAGTAGCCCCAAAAGGCGTCAGCGCATCAGCGCGCGGGCAGCATCGGGGCCAAGGGCCTCGGGTCGGACACAGGTGGTGGAGAGAGTGACCACCTCGCCCGTCTCCCCGGCCTTGAGGATCGACAGCATGACATCCACCGCATGCAGCGCCACATCGATGCCGCAGCGCGCTACGCGCCCGGTCTCAATCGTGTCCATCATGTCGGAGAGCCCGGCATTACGGTAATTGGCCACCTTGCGGCCATCGCCCAGCTCCGTATTCGGCTTGCCGAGCGGATGATCCCAGGGGGTCAGCGTTTCCTTGTTGTCGTCGATATCGGCCACAATCACATCGCCCGAGAAGAAATTCGGGTCGGGCACATAGACCGAGCCCTCGGTGCCGTAGAGTTCGATATTGTGGTGACCGTGGCTGTACACGTCCCAGCTCGCGCCCAGGGTGATGATCGCGCCATCATGGGCTTCAAGCACTGCATGGATCGTGGTCGGCGTCTCAACCGGCACGGTCTTGCCCTTCATCGGGCCTTCAGCCGTCACCATACGGTCCTTGCGAGCCATGCCGGTAAAACCGGTCACCCGCTTGATCGGCCCCACGAGGTTGATGAGGTCTGTGATGTAATACGGCCCCATGTCGAGGATCGGACCGCCGCCCTTTTTAAAGAAGAAGTCCGGGTTCGGGTGCCAATGCTCCATGCCGCGCCCCATGATATGCATGGTGCCCGACGCAATACGCCCGATGCGGCCGCTGTCGATGATCGAGCGCGCCTGCTGGTGCGCTCCACCGAGGAACGTATCCGGTGCCGAACCGACCTTGAGCTTGCGCTCGTCAGCCATGTTTTTCAGCGTCTTGCCTTCGTCGATGGACAGAACGAACGGCTTTTCCGAATAGGCGTGCTTGCCGGCCGACAGGATGTCCTTGGTCACCGGGAAATGCGCCGCCGGGATGGTGAGGTTCACCACCACGTCCACTTCCGAGTTCTTCAGCAACTCATCGGGGGTCTGCGCAGCCACCTTGAATTCGTCAGCGCGCGTCTTGGCCGCTGCCGGATTGATATCGGCAATGGCACGAACCTCAAGATTCTTGAACAGCGGCGCCAGCCTCAGATAGGCCGACGAAATATTGCCGGCACCCATGATGCCGACGCCATAGACCTTGGCCATATCAGAGCCCCATTGCCTTGATGTTGGTGATCGACCGGGTGGCAAAGCGCGTCACATCCGACGGGTTGTCGTGCTCTGCGACGTAATACTCGGCCTTGGTCACTTTTTTCGCGAGCGGCAGCAACGTGGTCCACGGCACAATGCCGGTGCCCGCATCGGCCCAGCCGTCTTCGTTGAGGCCTTCGCCCGGCTTGGCGATATCCTTGACGTGGATGGCGATGATCCGGTTGCCATTCTGCTCGAGCCAGGCGGCAGGGTCTGCCTTGCCGCGCACGATCCAGGCCACATCCACCTCAGCGAGCACACTCGGCGCGGCGGCGAGGAGGTAGTCCATCCCGAACTTGCCGTCATAGACCGCAAATTCGAAATCATGGTTGTGATAGCCGAACTTCAGCCCCGCCTTGATGAAAGGCTGGGCGATCTTTTCGAGCCGCTCGCCGAATTTCGTCCAGCCCTCGGCCGAAGTCGGCCGGTCGAGCGGCGCGAGCCACGGGCAGACCGCAACCTTGATGCCTAGGGCTTCAGTGATCTTGAGCGCCTTGTCGGCATCTTCGAGGTCAGCCAGCCCGATATGGGCGGTCGGCATGGTCAGCCCATTGGCATCGAGCTTCTGGCGCAGCGCCTTGGGATCGGCATAGAGCCCTCCCCAGCCTTCGGCATGGGTATAGCCGAGTGTGGCGATGGTCTTCAGCGTCGCGTCGAGATCGACATTGCGGGCGCTAAACAATTGGAAACCAAGGTTCATTTGAAATCCTTCCCGGACTGAGGACCGGACCCTCCACGGACCGGCCCTGCCCCTGACGTGTCCCCCAGAAGGGAACGACTATGCTTTAAAGACGCTGCCCGCTGGCGGCGTCGAACACCGAGCCCCGGGCCGGATCAAAGCCCATCAGCACCCGGTCACCCGGCTTGATGGTGACATCGGCACTGGTCCGCAGCGACACCTGCTGGCCACCGATCTTGCCCCAGGCCACCGTATCGGCGCCCATCGGCTCGACGATTTCGATCTCGGTTTCGAGCGCGATCGGCATTTTGCGGGCGTCATCATGGATGGCGATGTGTTCGGGGCGGATACCCAGAATCGCCTCGCCGCTGGCCGGGGCCTTGAACCCATAGCCAGCAAGGCTGAGCGTCGAGCCCGCCACGGTGAAATCGCTCCCCTTCAGCGTGCCCTTCACGAAATTCATCGACGGAGACCCGATGAACCCGGCGACAAACAGGTTGTCCGGCTTGTTGTAGATCGTGTGCGGATCCGCCAGCTGCTGGATCACGCCATCGCGCATGATGGCGATGCGGTCTGCCAGCGTCATGGCTTCCACCTGATCATGGGTCACATAGATCATGGTGTTCTTGAGCCGCTGGTGCAGCCGCTTGATTTCAACGCGCAGATCCGAGCGGAGCTTGGCGTCGAGGTTCGACAACGGTTCGTCGAACAGGAACACATCCACATCGCGCACCAGAGCGCGACCGATGGCCACGCGCTGGCGCTGACCGCCCGCGAGTTCAACCGGGCGGCGCTTCAGCAGCGGCTCGATCTGCAGGATTTCCGAAGCGCGCTTCACGCGGGCGTCCACTTCAGCACTCGGCATGCGCGCAACCCGGAGCCCGAAGCTCAGGTTCCGCTCCACCGTCATCTGCGGATAAAGCGCGTAAGACTGAAACACCATGCCGATGCCACGATCCTTGGGCTCATCCCAGGTCACGTTCTTGCCCGAAATGAAAATCTGCCCATCGGAGACATCAAGAAGCCCCGCGATACAGTTCAGCAGAGTGGACTTGCCGCAGCCCGAGGGCCCAAGCAGCACGATGAATTCACCCTGTTCGACCTCGATGTTGAGCTTTTCGAGCACCTTCACGGCGCCAAAATTCAACGACAGATCGCGAATAGAAACACTGGTTGCCATCGCCCTTACCCCTTGACTGCGCCGGCTGCGATGCCGCGCACGAACCATTTGCCCGAAACGAAATACACCACCAGCGGCACAGCCGCCGTGAGGATCGTTGCGGCCATGTTGACGTTGTACTCACGGATGCCCGTGGTCGTTTGCACGATATTGTTGAGCTGAACCGTCATCGGCATGTTTTCGCGCCCTGCGAACACCAGACCGAACAGGAAGTCGTTCCAGATGCCCGTGGTTTGCAGGATCACGGCCACAATCGACACCGGCACGCTCATCGGCAGCATGATGCGGAAGAAAATACCCCAGAACCCGGCCCCGTCGACGCGGCCAGCCTTGAACAGCTCACTCGGCAGCGCCGCGAAGTAGTTGCGATAGAGCAGCGTCAGGATCGGCATGCCGAAAATGGTGTGCACGATCACGATGCCCGGCAGCGTGGCAAACAGCCCAACTTTCGACATGCCGATGATCAGCGGGTAAATCACCACCTGATAGGGCACGAAGGCGCCGAACACGAGCACGCTGAACAACAGCTCCGAGCCCTTGTAGCGCCAGAAGCTGAGCGCGTAGCCGTTGATCATGGCCACAACGATCGACACCGGCACCGACAGCAGGGTGATCTTCACCGAATTCCAGAAGCCCGGCTTCAACCCGTCGCAATACCGGCCTGTACAGGCCGTATCCCAGGCCTTGATCCACGGATCAAAGGTGAAATTGGCCGGCCAGTTGAACAGGAAGCCCTGGCGCACTTCGTCCATGGTCTTGAACGAGGTGACCAGCATCACCCACAGCGGCGTGAGGAAGAACAGCGCCGAGATGATGAGAAAGGCATAAACGCCAATGCGCGAGGCGGTCATCCGCTTCGGCTTCGGCCCGCGCGGATCGCCCGCGCCCATGGTCATGGTCGTCATTTCGCGCCCCTCTTGGCCCGGCTTTCGGCCCGCATCACGAACAGCCCGCGCAGCACGATGAGCAGCATCACCGGCGCGAGCATCATGGTCGCCGCCGCCATGCCCTGGCCCACATTCACACGGTCGGTCAGGTGCTGGATCACGTAAAGCGCCGGCACCTGGGTCGAAAACCCAGGACCGCCGCCCGTCATGGCCACCACGATATCGAACACGCGCACCACACCGGTGAGTTGTAGAACAAAGGCCGTTGCGATAGCGCCGCGCATCATCGGCAGCGCAATGAACAGATAGGTCCGCCACGTCGGAATACCGTCGACTTTGGCCGCCTTCCAGATTTCGCCATCCACCCCGCGCAGACCCGCAAGCAGAATGGCCATGGTTACACCCACGCCGTTCCACACGCCGCCGACGATAACGCCATACAGCGCGGTCGATTCATGGATGAGCGGTGCAAAGGTGAAGCCGGTCCAGCCCAGCGACCGCACCGCCGACTGAATGCCGAGGTTGGGATCATACATCCATTGCCAGACAAGACCCGTCACCACGAGGCTCATCGCGAACGGATAGAGGAAAATGGAGCGGAACAGGTCTTCCTGCCGGATGCGCTGGTCCATGAAGACCGCGAGCAGATATCCGAACACCAGACCGACGATCAGCGAGATCGAGCCGAACACCAGGACGTTCTGCACTGACACGATCCACCGATCCGTGCCCCACAGACGTTGATATTGCGTGAGCCCGATGAAATTGAAATTCGGGAACAGCTTGGAATTGGTCATCGACCAGAAGATCGAAAACAGAATGCAGATGACGAAAACGCCAACTGCGGCAATGATCATTGGCGTCGTTGCCAGAATCGCCTGCAGGCTCCCCCGGCGGCGCCGACGTCGCGGCTGCGCCTGAGCGGCCAAAGCCACTTCGGTCATATGAAGTCCTCCCCAGATCCCAAAACACCACTGGCCGGACTTCGCCGTTCCGGTTCAGCGCCATAAAAAAGGCGGGCAGCGGATAACCGCCACCCGCCCTGGTTGGCTTTAGTCAGCGTTCTTCAGGATATCGACATACTGCGCGACGGCGTCTTCAACCGTCATCGAGTCATCCGCCCAGAACTTGGCGGCAAGGTCGTTCATCTGACCAGTGGTGTCGTTGGAGAGCCAACGGCCAGCGTCCACGGCGATGTTCTTCTCGTCCTTGATGATCTCGAGGCCCTTCTTCATGCAATCGTCTGCGAGCGACATATCGACGTCGTCACGCACCGGCATGGAGCCCTTGGCGTTGTTGAACAGAGCCTGCACGCGCGGGGTGATCATCATCGAGGCCATCTTCAGCTGAGCCGCTTCCACGGCCGGATCGCTGTTCTTGGGGAACAGGAAGATATCGCCACCCGTGCTGACGGTCGGCGCTTCGATCGGCAGAGCGAGACAGGCGTAATCCACGCCAGCCTTCTGGCCGGCAACGGCGAATTCACCGCGCGCCCAGTCACCCATGATCTGCATCGCGGCCTTGCCGGTGATGACGAGATTGGTGGTGTCGTTCCAGTTGCGGTTCGCCGAGCCTTCGTCGGTGTACTGCTTGAACTCACGCCACTTGGTGAACACGGCAGGCATTTCCGCCGCGGCCAGGGCGACGTCCTTGCCCTTCAGGATCTGCTCGCGCTTTTCGAGGCCAAGCATCGAGGTCTGCACGACGCCGAAGGCGCCCGAGATCTGCCACGACTCGCCGCCGATGGCGAACGGGGTGATGCCAGCGGCCTTGAGCTTCGGAGCCTTTTCGAGGAAATCGGCGAAGCTGGTCGGCAGTTCGACGCCAGCTGCCTTGAACGCCGGGATCGAGGCCCAGGCCCAGTTCCACGAGTGGATATTCACCGGCACGCACCACCAGTGACCATCAACAAGGCACGCCTCGGAAATCGACTGCGGACGGATGAGACCGGCCCAGTTTTCCTTGGTGGCGAGATCGGTCAGGTCGAGCAGCTGGCCATTGGCGATCAGCTCTTCGTACTGACGGCCCGGGTTGAACTGCGCGGCGCCCGGCGGGTTGCCGCCAAGGATACGCTGCAGCGTAGCCGAACGCGATGCTTCGCCGCCGGCGATGGCGCCGTCGATCCACTTGTCGCCGCCGAGGGCGTCGAACTCGTTGGCGAACACCGAAACGGCGGCCTGTTCGCCACCGGACGTCCACCAATGTGCGACTTCCACATCGGCGGCGCGCACGGCGGTGCTGCCGGCAAAAGCAGCGGCCAGAAGTGCCACTGCCGGAATAAACTTCTTCATATCAGTCCTCCCAAAACGCGGGGCTCGAGGGCCTGAGGCGCTCTCCCCGCACCTCCCGGGTCCGCACGCAGCCATCTCTTGACGGTCAGCGCCTTTCCCGAATGTAATCGATTACATCGTTGCGCAACCCGTGCTCGGTGCAATCGATTACAGCGACTATCAGACAGGACTTGCATCGCTGTCAAGCAGCACCTAATCATTCACAGCCCCTTGACCAGCGCGGGCCGATCCAAAATGGTACTGACCAGAAAAACACCGACAATTCAGGATGTTGCGCTAAGGGCCCAGGTTTCATCGGCGACGGTTAGCCGTGTCCTCAGCGCCCCTGAACGCGTGTCGGAGAAGACCCGCGAGCGGGTGAACGCCGCCGTGCGCGATACCGGCTACAGCATTAATCAGGCGGCGCGCTCCTTGCGCATGAAGACCGCCCGCACCCTGCTGATGGTTGCGCCCAACATCGGCAACCCCTTCTATTCGGTGATTCTCGATGCGGTCATCGACGAAGCGCAAAAGCGCGGCTATGGCGTGCTGGTAGGAACCAATATCGGGCTCGATCCGGGCCGTTGGCTGACCGACTACCTGCTCTCGACCCGCGCCGATGGGCTCCTGCTGTTCCACGGTGGGCTCGACCCCGAAGATCTGCATACCTTTGCCCGGGAAGAAGGCATCAGCCTGCCGGTGGTCGCCTCGTATGACGAACCCCCTGCCCCGCTGGTGACCTCGGTGGTCACCGACAATCGCGCCGCCGCGGCGCGGGCGGTGCGCTATCTGATGCAGCTCGGGCACACGAAAATCGGGCACCTCGCCGGCCCTGTGCGCAACAACCGCCCCAATGAGCGCCTTCTAGGCTTTGAAGAGGCGATGACGGCCGCCAATCTGCCGCTTAACCCGGCGTGGATTCTGCCCGGCAATTACGACCAGCCCGGCGGCATCGCGGCGGCGCGCGCCATTCTGGCCCTCACCGAGCGGCCCACCGCCATGTTTTGCGGCAATGACGAATCCGCCTTCGGCTTCATCCACGGCCTCCGCGAAGGCGGCGTCGAGTGTCCGCGCGACATCTCCGTCATCGGCTTCGATGACGTGGGCCAGGCGGAAATCTACCACCCGACCCTCACCACCATGCGCCAGCCGCGCGAAGACCTCGGCCGCGTCGCGACCCGCCGCCTGATCGACATCATCGAAAAGCGCGAAACCCCAACCGACCCGGTCCACGTGGTGCTGCCCGCCGAACTCATCATCCGCGAAAGCACAAGAGCGCTGGATAGTTCAGGTCGGTAAGCGTGGTGACCCCGGCGTGACTCGAACACGCAACCACCCGCTTAGAAGGCGGGTGCTCTATCCGGTTGAGCTACGGGGCCAGAACCAGACGCTCCCATGCGCCTCTAGCGCAAAAACGCGGGCTTGTCAGGCCTTGAGCGCCAAAACCGCTGCCGCGCTGTCGGGCGCGAAAATCGTGCGGGTGCGCCCCAGCCCATGTGCCTCAAGCTCGGCCCGCAGCGGCGCGCCTGCGCCCGAGAGCGCAAAGCGCACGCCCCGCTTTTCGGCCCCCTGCGCCACGCCCACCAGCGCATTGGCCGCACTCGAATCGAGCAGGCTGACCCGCGACACGTCGATCACCAGCCCCGAATGGCCGCTGTTGATCCGGTCGAGCACGGCGCTCACCGTGCCGGCCGCGCCAAAAAAGAAGGCGCCGGAGAGCCGGTAGACCACCACATCGGGATCCTGCTCACGCACCTCTTCATCGTCATCGCTTTCAACGCCTGCGCTTTTCGCCATGCGCCCGATGAAGAGGAGCGCCGCAAGCGCAAAGCCCACCACAATCCCATAGGTCAGGTCTTTGAGCACGGTGAGCAGGAACGTCGCCGCCAGCACCAGCGTATCGCCATTCAGGGAACGGGCCAGCAGGACGACGGCGTGCTTTTCCACCATGTTCCAGCTCACCACCGCCAGAACCCCCGCGAGCGCCGCCAGCGGAATATAGCTCATCAGCGGCGCGGCCAGCACCATGAAGGCGAGGATGAACACCGCGTGCAGCAGGCCCGAGATCGGCCCGCGCGACCCGGCGCGTACATTGGTCGCCGTGCGGGCAATGGTACCGGTGGCGGGCACGCCGCCAAAGAGCGCCGCCGCCATGTTCGCCACCCCCTGCGCCAGCAGCTCGAGATTGGACCGGTGCCGCCGCCCGGTCATCCCATCAGCCACCACGGCCGACAGGAGCGATTCAATGGCACCCAGCAGGGCAAAACTGATCGCATTGGGCAGAACGGCGAAGACGCTCGGCAAGGACAGATCAGGCAGCATGGGCTGCGGTAGGCTGCTCGGTACCCCGCCAAACCGGGTGCCGATCGTTTCGACCGGCAGGCCGACGAGAAGCGCCAGACCGCCCGCGAGCACCACCGCAATCAGCATGCCCGGCCAGGTGGGGCGCCAGCGCTTCAGCCCGACGATCACCGCAATGGTGAGTACTGCAAGCCCGAACGCTGCGGCGTTGAAACTGCCGAGCGCCGCCCCGAGGCTTTCATATTTGGCCACCAGCTCCGCCGGGTCTGGACCTGTCAGGGTGAGGCCCAAAAGGTCCTTGATCTGGCTTGAGAAAATGATGAGCGCAATCCCGGCGGTGAACCCGACGGTCACCGGATAGGGGATGAATTTTATATAGGTACCAAGCCGCAACGCGCCGAGCGCCAGAAGAATCAGCCCTGCGAGGAACGTGGCTGTCAGCATGCCCGACAGACCATGCTGGCTGACGGTGGCGGCCACGAGCACAATGAAGGCGCCCGCCGGGCCACCAATCTGGAACCGGCTGCCCCCGAGCAGCGAAATCAGGAACCCGCCGATAATGGCCGTATAGAGCCCGCGCTCGGGCGTCGTGCCCGACGCAATGGCAATGGCCATGGAGAGCGGCAGCGCGACAATGGCTACGGTCAGGCCCGCCATCATGTCGGCCCCGAACGCCTTGGCGCCATAGCCTTCAGCCAGCACCGTCAACAGCTTGGGCGTGAATTCAGCCCGTCGCGATGTCTTGTGATTCGGCGCCTGATCAGCCTTCAGCCTATCCATGGTCAGCCCCTTGGCAGCGTGAGCCAAAGCCTAGGCCCGCGAGCCGAGTCGCCGCAACTCCCCATCGGTCTCGTCAAAAAGCGAGAGCTGCGGCAGCGCGGCACCGGAGGGGCGCGCCCGCGTCCCTTTCGCCGCTCGTGGGGTTGGCGGGGCCGACGGAAGCGTTGCTTTAGCCTCGGGCCCGAGCCACTGGCGCACTGGATCAAGTCCAGTCTCAACCAGCGCATAGAGATTTTCACGGCCGCGCCGCAGTTCCCGCACGAGCCCGGCGTCTTTCAGCACCCGCAGGTGCCGCGAAATCGCCGGTCGGCTGATGGGAAACCCTGACGCGAGGAGATGGACCGGCAGCGGCCCCGCCGCAAGGCGCGCCAGCATGGCCAGTCGGGTCCTGTCCCCCAGCGCGGAAAACACAGCCTCGGTTGTCGCCGCTGCGCTCACTGGGGCTGCATGCGCTGGTGCTTCACCACATCGCCCGCAACAATCCCCAACGCTGCCGCCCGACCGCCCGGAATCTCAAGCACAAACATGATCGGCCCCGCCGACGGGATCGGCGTCGGGTCCTGCGGGCGGGCGTTGGCGTGAATATTGGCGATGACGCCATCGGGCCGGATGAAGATCATATCCAGCGGAATAAAGGTGTTCTGCATCCAGAATGACACGGGCCGGGTGTCCTTGAAGTCGAACAGCATGCCCGCGTCCGGCGCCAGCGACGTGCGGAACATCAGGCCCTTTTCGCGGCCCGCCTCCGTATCAACCACCTCGACGGTGAAGTGATGCGTGCCGCCCGCGCCCGTAATGCTGAGGTCATTGTCGCCGCCCACCCCGCAGGCCGAAAGCGGCAGGACCAGAAGGGCCAAGAGCCCCAGAACAAGCGGCCATAGGGTACGCATAGACTACTCGCTGCGGGCCAACCCGCCTTTAGGCGCGTCCCTCAATGCGAGGACGGCGCGTCGCCCCAGCCATCCGGCCTGATTTCAGCAACCATCAGCCCCTTGGGGCCTTCACCATAGCGTACCAGCACGAACTGGCCCGGCCGCAGCTCGGTAATACCAAAGCGCCGGAGCGTCTCCATATGGACGAACACATCGGGAGCGCCATTGCCTTCTGAGAGGAAGCCAAAGCCCCGGATGCGGTTGAACCACTTCACTTCAAGGCGCACCAGCTTGCTGGTCGGCTCAACCGACACATGGGTGCGCGGCGGCGGCATCTGCGCCGGGTGCTTGGCGGTTGATTCATCCATGGAGATAATGCGGAACGCCTGCAGCCCGCCGGGCCGCGCCATCGCCTCGCACACCACACGCGCCCCTTCATAGGCGGTCTGGTAGCCGTCGCGGCGCAGACAGGTGACATGCAGCAGCACATCGGGCCGCCCGTCATCGGGCACGATGAACCCGAAGCCCTTGCCGACATCAAACCACTTGATGGCCCCGGAAACCTCAATCACGTCGAGCGCGGACTCCTGTCCAGCCTCGGCGCCTGACGCGTGCGCGACGGACTCGGCAGCGCTAAGTGCGCCCTCATCGCCGTCCGCTGAAAACTTCGCCCCCATGCGTCTTGCCTTTTTTAACTCACCCCGCTCCGCAAGCCGGGATCAACGCTACAAGATTGGATACACTTTGGCCGATTCAGATCATAAAGTTAAGGCGCGTTTACCATGTTAGTGGCGCTTTTTGACCATGAAGCGCCCGCTCTGTCGCGTTGCGGCCACAGATTGGGCTGCTATGGTCAACAGAACGCGCTATTTTTGCTGTGATCTCGAGGAGCAGGACGTGAAGTATTTGCACACCATGGTACGTGTCACCGATGTCGAAGCGAGCCTTCGCTTCTACCGCGATGGTCTTGGCCTTAAGGAAATCCGACGCGCCGAGAACGAAAAGGGACGATATACGCTTATATTTCTCGCCCCCGAAGGACAGGAAGATGCGCAGGTCGAACTGACCTATAATTGGGATCCGGAAGTTTATACTGGTGGACGGAATTTTGGACACCTGGCTTACGCGGTTACGGATATATACGCATTTTGCGCCCATATGCAAAAGCTCGGTTTCTTGATCAACCGTCCGCCGCGCGATGGCCGCATGGCCTTCGTCCGCTCGCCCGATAACATCTCTGTGGAAATCCTGCAGGACGGTGCCGCCCTGCCCCAGGCCGAACCCTGGCTCTCCATGCCCAACACCGGCAGCTGGTAAGCAGTTCGTTAACCCTGTCCGTTAGCGCGCCCGCAACCATACGGCCCTACTGATTCCCCCGCGCGGCGCTCGGCCGCAGACTGGGGAGACAGCAATGATGCGGCTGGTTGCGGGATGCGCCCTGGCTTTGGCCCTGTCGGGCTGCTTTCCGCTCGCTTTTTTTGCCCAGACCGGCCCCGCCTACCGGGCCTATGGCCAGAGCCTCGGCACCTTTGTGTCGAATGCCGATGCCAATGCCGTGTGCCTGTCACCCAAGCTGCGCTTTGTGCTGTGGGACTTTGAGGGCTACTTCGGCAAGAAAGTCGTCCTCAGCTCGGGCTACCGCGACCCGATCCACAACGTCATTTCCGGCGGCAAGGAGCAGAGCTTCCATATGCGCTGCATGGCGGCTGACCTGTTCATCCCCGGCGTGCCGAAAGACGACCTGATCCGCTTTGCCTATAACAATGGCGCCGTCGGCGGGCTGGGCTGCTATCCCGGCAAGGGCTTTATCCATGTCGATGTCCGCGACCGCCCCGCCGGGCGGCAAAGGCCGGTGACATTCTCCGGCTGCTAAAAGGCGCGATTTCCCCCTTGCGCCTTCCGATGAACCCCCCTATACGGACCCCCGCAACGCGCCCTTCGTCTATCGGTTAGGACGGCACCCTTTCACGGTGCAGAGAGGGGTTCGACTCCCCTAGGGCGCGCCATTTCCGTACAAAACCACTAACTCCTGCTGGTACGTTCGATTCGCTGGTGACCGCGGCCGCTAACGCGTCTTGAGAACCGATGATCCGGACTTTATGATCATCGACCTCGATTGATCCGATGACGGAGGCAAGCCAGGCCTTGCGGGCTTGAGTTTCGCCGTTGGCAAGTTTCTGGCGCATTGCGATTGAGAAGGCTTCCACCATTTCCGGCGTTGGCGCGGTGCTGCGACTGGTTGTCGCCTGAAGACGACCAAGCGCGTCACGAGCAAGGTCGCGCTCTGCTTTGAGAGATTGAATGCGGGTCTTGAGGTCAGCATCAAGTTCGGCGACGCCCTCCTCGATCGCGGCATAAAGGCGCTTGAGACGCGAATCCTTGTCAGCAATCTCCCGTTCGAGGGCAGCGCGTCGAGTGGCGACCTCAGTGTCTTCCTTGGCCCGCTTGGCCATCAGGCCAGACAGAATCTCGGTGACCCGTTCCGGCGCCAGCAGACGGTCGGCGACATTCTCAAGCACCAGCGTGTCGAGCTTCTGCATCGGTATATGTCGCCCCTTGCAGACGGTGGTGCCTTTCTGAGCGCAGCCGGCGCAGGTGTAATAGTTGTAAGGCCTACCGCGGCGCACCGTGCCGGTGCGTGTCATGCCCGCTCCACAGGAGGCGCATCTGGCAAGGCCTGTGAGCAGTGTCGGCCCGTTCACCACGCGCGGCGGCGTTACCCGCGGGTTATTGGCCTTGAGCCGCTGTTGAACGGCTTCGAAGAGATCAACCGGGATGATGGTCGGGATCGCGATAGTGATGACGCTATCGGGATCATGAGTTTCCCCGGTA
>CAIKKY010000019.1 GCA_903828145.1 uncultured Hyphomicrobiales bacterium
CATCAATTACCGGACCTTCAAGCCGGAGCGCGACGGCCTGTTCTGCGCCCGCATCTTCGGGCCGGTGAAGGATTACGAGTGCCTGTGCGGCAAGTACAAGCGCATGAAGTTCAAGGGCGTGATCTGCGAGAAGTGCGGCGTTGAAGTGACGCTGAGCCGCGTTCGCCGTGAGCGCATGGGCCACATCGAACTGGCCGCGCCGGTTGCGCATATCTGGTTCCTGAAGTCGCTGCCGAGCCGCATTGCCCTGCTGCTCGACATGACGCTCAAGGACATCGAGCGCATCCTCTATTTCGAACAGTATGTCGTGCTCGATCCGGGCCTGACGCCGTTTGGTGAAAACGAACTCGTCACCGAAGAACAGTATCTCGACGCTCAGGACCAGTATGGTGCCGACAGCTTCACCGCCAAGATCGGCGCCGAGGCCATTCGCGACCTGCTGATGTCGCTCGATCTCGAAAAGATCGCGGCAGAACTGCGCGTTGAAATCGCTGAGGCGACCACTGAGCTGAAGCCGAAGAAGCTGGCGAAGCGACTGAAGATCGTCGAACAGTTCATCGTGTCGGGCAACAAGCCCGAGTGGATGATCATGACGGTCATTCCGGTCATTCCGCCGGAACTGCGTCCGCTCGTGCCGCTCGATGGCGGCCGCTTTGCGACCTCGGATCTCAATGATCTCTACCGCCGCGTCATCAACCGCAACAATCGGTTGAAGCGCCTGATGGAACTGCGCGCGCCGGATATCATCATCCGCAACGAAAAGCGCATGTTGCAGGAAGCCGTGGACGCGCTGTTCGACAATGGCCGTCGGGGCCGCACCATCACCGGCGCGAACAAGCGTCCGCTGAAGTCGCTGTCGGATATGCTCAAGGGCAAGCAGGGCCGGTTCCGCCAGAACCTGCTCGGCAAGCGCGTTGACTATTCGGGCCGTTCGGTCATCACCGTGGGCCCCGAGCTGAAGCTGCACCAGTGCGGCCTGCCCAAGAAGATGGCGCTCGAGCTGTTCAAGCCGTTCATCTACTCGCGGCTTGAGGCCAAGGGGCTGTCTTCGACAGTGAAGCAGGCCAAGAAGCTCGTGGAAAAGGAAAAGCCCGAGGTTTGGGATATCCTGGATGAAGTCATCCGCGAACACCCGGTGCTGCTCAACCGCGCGCCGACGCTGCACCGTCTGGGGATCCAGGCGTTCGAGCCGCATCTGATTGAAGGCAAGGCCATCCAGTTGCATCCGCTGGTGTGCGCCGCGTTCAACGCCGACTTCGACGGCGACCAGATGGCGGTGCACGTGCCGCTGTCGCTGGAAGCGCAGCTTGAAGCCCGCGTCCTGATGATGTCGACCAACAACATCCTGCACCCGGCCAATGGTCAGCCGATCATCGTGCCGAGCCAGGATATCGTGCTGGGGCTCTATCACCTCTCTCTCATGAATGAGGGCGAACCGGGCCAGGGCATGGCGTTCTCGGACATGGGCGAACTTGAGCATGCGCTCGCGGCCAAGGTCGTAACCATGCACACCAAGATCAAGGGTCGTGTCCGCGGCTACGACGCCGAGGGCAACGAGATTGCCGAGATCGTGGAAACCACGCCGGGCCGCATGATTCTGGGCAAGATCCTGCCCCGCAGCCAGGCGGTGCCGTTCTCGACGGCCAACCAGCTGATGACCAAGAAGATGATCTCGAAGATGATCGACACGGTCTATCGCGGCTGTGGCCAGAAAGAGACCGTGATCTTCTGTGACCGCATCATGGACCTCGGGTTCAAGCATGCGGCGCGCGCCGGTATCTCGTTCGGTAAGGACGACATGGTGATCCCGGCCTCGAAGTACACGATCGTCGAGGAGACCCGGAAGCTGGTCGAAGAATTCGAGCAGCAGTACAATGACGGTCTCATCACCCAGGGCGAGAAGTACAACAAGGTCGTTGATGCCTGGGCCAAGTGCGGCGACAAGGTTGCCGAAGAGATGATGAAGGGCATTGCCGCCGTGCAGTTCGATGAGAACGGCCGGCAGAAGCCCATCAACTCGGTCTATATGATGAGCCATTCGGGCGCCCGCGGTTCGCCGGCGCAGATGAAGCAGCTTGCCGGTATGCGCGGCCTGATGGCCCGTCCGGACGGCTCGATCATCGAGACCCCGATTACGGCCAACTTCAAGGAAGGCCTCAACGTGCTCGAGTACTTCAACTCGACCCACGGTGCGCGTAAGGGCCTTGCTGATACCGCGCTCAAGACCGCCAACTCGGGCTATCTGACGCGTCGTCTCGTTGACGTGGCGCAGGACTCGATCATTACCGAACTCGATTGCGGCACTGACAAGGGCCTCACGATGGAAGCCATCGTGGACTCGGGTCAGGTGGTGGCCTCGCTCGGCCAGCGTATCCTCGGCCGCACCACGGCTGATGATGTGGTCAATCCCGAGAACGGCGATGTGATCGTGCCCAAGGGCCGGTTGCTCACCGAAAAGGATGTCGAGATCGTCGAAGCGCATCGCGTGCAGTCGGTCCGCATCCGCTCGCCGCTCACCTGTGAGCTGCGTCAGGGTTGCTGCGCGGCCTGCTATGGTCGTGATCTGGCGCGCGGTACACCGGTCAATATCGGTGAAGCCGTGGGCGTGATCGCCGCACAGTCGATTGGCGAGCCGGGCACTCAGCTGACCATGCGTACCTTCCATATCGGCGGTACGGCGCAGGTGGTTGACAGTTCCTATCTCGAGGCTGGTGCCGAGGGTAAGATCGAAATCCGCAACCGCAATGTGGCCAAGGTCGAAGGCGGCCAGCTCATTGCCATGGGCCGGAACGTGACGATTGCCATTCTCGATCAGGATGGCAAGGACCGCACTACCCACCGCGTCACCTATGGTGCAAAGCTCCGTGTTGACGATGGCGCAGAAGTGAAGCGCGGCCAGCGTATTGCCGAATGGGACCCCTATACCCGTCCGGTGCTGGCTGAAATCGACGGTGAAGTCGGGTTCGAAGACCTGGTGGATGGCGCCTCGGTGGCGGAAACCACCGACGAAACTACAGGCTTCACCAAGCGCGTTGTGATTGACTGGCGCACGAGCCAGCGCAGCGACGGGCTGAAGCCGGCCATGGTCATCAAGCGCGGCGACGCTGTTGCCAAGCTCGATCGCGGCGGCGAAGCGCGCTACCTGCTCTCGGTTGATGCGGTTATCGTCATTGAGCCGGGCGAGAAGGTTTCGGCGGGCGATGTGCTTGCGCGTATTCCGCTCGAAAGCGCCAAGACCAAGGACATCACCGGCGGTCTGCCGCGTGTGGCCGAACTGTTCGAAGCCCGTCGTCCGAAGGACCACGCGATCATTGCCGAAATCAACGGCACGATCCGCTTCGGCCGCGACTACAAGAACAAGCGCCGCATCATCATCGAGTCCTCGGAAGAGGGCCTCGAGGCGGTGGAATATCTGATCCCGAAGGGCAAGCCGTTCCATCTGCAGGAAGGCGATACCATCGAGCGCGGCGAGTATATTCTCGACGGCAACCCGGCACCGCACGACATTCTGGCGATCAAGGGCGTCGAGGAACTGGCCAAGTACCTCGTCAACGTGATCCAGGAAGTCTACCGCCTGCAGGGCGTGCTGATTAACGACAAGCACATTGAAGTGATTGTCCGTCAGATGCTGCAGAAGGTGGAAATCACCGAGCCGGGCGATAGCGGCATGCTCAAGGACGAGCAGCTCGACAAGCTCGATTTCGATGAGCTGAACGACCAGCTGGTCGCCGAAGGCAAGAAGCCTGCGGTTGCCGTGCCGGTGCTGCTCGGCATCACCAAGGCCTCGCTCCAGACCCGCTCGTTCGTATCAGCGGCCTCGTTCCAGGAAACCACCCGCGTCCTCACCGAGGCGGCGGTTTCGGGCAAGGCAGATATGCTCGAAGGGCTGAAGGAAAACGTGATCGTTGGCCGTCTGATCCCGGCGGGCACGGGGGCTGGCATCAGCCGCGCCAAGCTCGTGGCGACCAAGCGCGACGACATGATCCTCGAAGAACGCCGCCGTCAGGCCGAGACCGCTGCCATCCCGGCGCCGGTTGTGGCCGCCGAATAAGCCGACATCTCATCCTGGTGTGGAAGAGGGCCCTGCGGGGCCCTTTTCTTTTGGGGAGCGGGCAGGGGACTGCTCCTCCGTCCTCGGCACAGGTGCGCTGTGGCTCAGGGCGTGGCGCCAATGCCTGCGGCAAAGACGGCAAGGGTGCGGGACCAGAGCTGCAAGCCCTCGCGCAGCGCCTCGGGGGTTGTTGGCCCCTTGAGCTGCCAATCCATCTCGACGACGGCGTCGAGGTCCCGATCAAGGTAGGCGCGGCCGAAGCGGTGATTCCTGTTCCACTCGTTCAGGACATCGAGCGGGGGCTTCACCCCCCCGAATCCCGCGTAGAAGTTCAGCTCAACGCAGTCTGATTCCGCCGGGGAACAGGGCAAAAAGAACAGCTCGTAGGTCACACCATCGAGTGATCCGGTCATATGGGGGGCACCGCCATCGTCGGCGGCGAGCGTGGCCGATCCCAGTTCATTGGCGAGTGCCGTAATGGCGGCAACATCGGTTGAGTCGATCATCTGGGCGTGTGGCGCGGCATGGCCCGCTGTCTCTTCGGCGCGAAGAGGCCCGGAAACGCTGGCGATCAGCACGAGGCTCAGGGGCAGGGCGGTCAACTTGGCCAGAACGGATACCTCGCTGGGGGCCCGAATCCGGTCGTCAGGACGTGCCGGAGGGCTGGTGACGATCGGGGCATATGGCAAAAATCAATGCCTGTTAGGCCGTAGATCGGGCATGACCTCCAGACGCCGTAACGTCAAGGCTGCCGGGCGCTTCGCCCACAAAGAAAGCTTGACGCAAAGACTCATCACCCCTATAGAGCCCCTACCTTAGCGGTCGGTCGTGAGCGCCAACCGGGTATCTGCCACCCTGCGCGGGCACCCAAGACGCTCAAACACACTGCCAAAGGCATGAGACGACGACAAATCTTTGTGCGCATGAACGTCAGGAGACTGACGGTCCGCTGCAATGAGAGGTGCCGCTATCCCGGTTGGGGTGGAACTGGCGCCCCTTTGGTTTGTTATTGTCTTTCGCAACGAATTCGGACGATGGAAAGAGCGTGAATGCCCACCATTAATCAGTTGATCCGCAAGCCCCGGGTTTCAAAGCCCAAGCGGAACAAAGTCCCGGCGATGGAAGCCAATCCGCAGAAGCGCGGCGTGTGCTCTCGCGTCTATACGACGACCCCCAAGAAGCCGAATTCGGCCTTGCGCAAGGTGGCTAAGGTTCGCCTCACCACCTCGCGTGAAGTGATTTCGTACATTCCTGGCGAAGGTCACAACCTGCAGGAGCACTCGGTTGTGCTGATCCGTGGCGGTCGTGTTCGCGATCTGCCCGGTGTGCGCTACCACGTCCTGCGCGGCGTTCTCGACACCCAGTCGGTGAAGGATCGCCGTCAGCGCCGGTCGAAGTACGGCGCGAAGCGGCCGAAGTAAGGAGCACATCACATGTCCCGTCGTCACAGCGCCGAGAAGCGTGAAGTCAACCCGGATCCGAAGTTTGGTGACCTCGTGGTCTCCAAGTTCATGAATTCGCTCATGCAGGACGGCAAGAAGTCCGTCGCCGAGTCCATCGTTTACGGTGCATTCGATATCGTGCAGACGAAGCTGAAGCAGGATCCGGTGTCAGTGTTCCACACTGCGCTCGATAATATCCGTCCCGCCGTGGAAGTCCGCTCTCGCCGTGTTGGTGGCGCGACCTACCAGGTGCCGGTTGAAGTTCGTACCGACCGTCAGCAGGCTCTGGCCATTCGCTGGCTGATCGAATCCGCCCGCAAGCGCGGTGAGCACACCATGCGTGAACGCCTCTCCGGCGAGCTCATGGATGCCGTGAACGGCCGCGGTCAGGCCGTCAAGAAACGCGAAGACACGCATCGTATGGCTGATGCCAACCGTGCCTTCTCGCACTACCGCTGGTAACGGAAGGGTATCGATTAAATGGCACGCGAATATCCTATTCAAGAGTACCGCAATTTCGGCATCATGGCGCACATTGATGCTGGCAAGACCACGACGACCGAACGCGTGCTCTATTACACCGGCAAGAGCCACAAGATCGGTGAAGTGCATGATGGCGCCGCCACCATGGACTGGATGGAGCAGGAACAGGAACGTGGGATCACCATCACGTCCGCCGCGACCACCACGTTCTGGAAGGGCCGCAACGGCAATCTGCACCGCTTCAACATCATTGATACCCCCGGCCACGTGGACTTCACCATTGAAGTCGAGCGTTCGCTGCGTGTGCTCGATGGCGCTATCGCGCTGCTCGACGGCAACCAGGGTGTTGAGCCGCAGACGGAAACCGTCTGGCGCCAGGCCGACAAGTATAACGTGCCGCGTCTCATCTTCGTCAACAAGATGGACAAGATCGGTGCCGATTTCTACTTCTGCATCGACACGCTGAAGAAGCGTCTCGGCATCAAGATCGCCGTCTGCCAGCTCCCCATCGGTGCTGAAAGCGACTTCAAGGGCGTGATCGATCTGCTCGAGATGAAGGCGCTTGTCTGGCGCAATGAAGAACTTGGCGCCCAGTGGGATGTGGTCGAAATTCCGGCCGATCTCAAGGACAAGGCCGAGGAATATCGTGCCGCGCTGATCGACACCGTTGTTGAAGTCGATGACGCCGCGACCGAAGCCTACCTGAACGGCGAAATGCCGACTGTGGAAACGCTCCGTCGTCTGATCCGCAAGGGCACGATTGAATCGACCTTCTTCCCGGTGTTCTGTGGCTCGGCCTTCAAGAACAAGGGCGTTCAGCCGCTCCTCGACGCGGTGATCGACTTCCTGCCGTCGCCGATCGACATTCCCGCCATCAAGGGTGTGGATGCCAAGACCGGCAACGAAATCGAACGTCATGCCGATGACAGCGAGCCGCTTTCGATGCTCGCATTCAAGATCGCGAACGACCCGCACATGGGTACGCTCACGTTCTGCCGCATCTACTCGGGTCATCTCGAAGCCGGTTCGGCACTCGAGAATACCGTGAAGGAAAAGCGCGAACGCGTCGGCCGTATGTTCCAGATGCACGCCAATTCGCGTGAGCAGATCAACGAGGCTTATGCCGGCGACATCGTGGCCATTGTGGGTCTTAAGGACACCACGACTGGCGACACGCTGTGCGAAGCCAACTCGAAGGTCATTCTCGAGCGTATGGAATTCCCCGAGCCGGTTATCGACATCGCTGTCGAGCCGAAGTCGAAGGCAGACCAGGAAAAGATGGGCCTCGCCCTGCAGCGCCTTGCTGCCGAGGATCCGAGCTTCCGCGTCAAGACCGACGAAGAATCGGGCCAGACCATCATCTCGGGCATGGGCGAACTGCATCTCGACATCATTGTCGATCGCATGCGCCGCGAGTTCAAGGTGGAAGCCAATATCGGTGCGCCCCAGGTGGCCTACCGTGAAGCGATCACCCGCATGGTCGAGCATGACTATACGCACAAGAAGCAGTCCGGCGGTTCGGGCCAGTTCGCCCGCATCAAGTTCCGGATCGAGCCCAACGAAGCGGGCAAGGGCTTTGAGTTCGCGTCCGAAGTTGTTGGCGGTAACGTGCCGCGTGAATACGTGCCGGGCGTTGCGAAGGGTGTTGAATCGGTCATGGGCTCCGGCCCGCTGATCGGCTTCCCGATCGTCGACGTGCGCTTCGTGCTCACCGATGGTGCCTACCACGACGTGGACTCGTCGGTTCTCGCCTTCGAAATCGCTGGCCGCGCGGGTTTCCGTGAAGCCATCGAGAAGGCGTCCCCGAAGATCCTCGAACCGATTATGCGTGTCGAAGTCGTTACCCCCGAAGATTACGTGGGCGACGTCATCGGCGACCTGAACTCCCGCCGCGGCCAGATCCGCGGTACGGAAGGGCGTGGTATCGCACAGGTCGTGGACGCAATGGTGCCGCTGGCCAACATGTTTGGCTACGTCAACTCCCTGCGTTCGATGAGCCAGGGACGCGCCCAGTACACCATGACCTTCGACCACTACGAGCAGGTGCCGCAGGCGGTCGCCACCGAGGTTCAGGCGAAATACGCCTAAATTCTCGAACACCAACCAAAGCCAGCTTCAATAAGAGCTGAATACGGAGACTAGTGATGGCTAAGGAAAAGTTTGCCCGCACGAAGCCGCATTGCAATATCGGCACCATCGGTCACGTTGACCATGGCAAGACCTCGCTGACGGCAGCGATCACCAAGGTGCTCGCCGAGACCGGCGGCGCGACCTTCAAGGCCTATGATCAGATTGACGCTGCCCCCGAAGAAAAGGCACGCGGCATCACCATCAATACGGCGCACGTCGAGTACGAGACGGTCAATCGTCACTACGCTCACGTTGATTGCCCGGGCCACGCTGACTATGTGAAGAACATGATCACCGGCGCCGCGCAGATGGACGGCGCGATCCTCGTGGTGTCGGCCGCTGACGGCCCGATGCCCCAGACCCGCGAGCACATTCTGCTCGCCCGTCAGGTGGGTGTGCCGGCTCTCGTCGTGTTCCTCAACAAGTGCGACATGGTTGATGATCCGGAACTGCTCGAACTCGTCGAGCTGGAAGTCCGCGAATTGCTGTCGACTTATGAATTCCCCGGCGATGACATTCCGATCATCAAGGGCTCGGCGACCGAAGCGCTCAATGACGGCGACAAGAAGCTCGGCCATGACGCCATTCTCGAGCTGATGCGCAATGTTGATGAGTATATTCCGCAGCCGGAACGTCCGATTGACCAGCCGTTCCTGATGCCGATCGAAGACGTGTTCTCGATCTCGGGCCGTGGCACTGTGGTGACCGGCCGTGTGGAGCGTGGCATCGTCAAGGTGGGCGAGGAAGTCGAAATCGTCGGGATCAAGCCGACGCAGAAGACGACCGTGACCGGCGTTGAAATGTTCCGCAAGCTGCTCGATCAGGGCCAGGCTGGCGACAACATCGGCGCGCTGATCCGTGGTATCGACCGCACCCAGGTGGAGCGCGGCCAGGTGCTTGCGAAGCCCGGTTCGGTGAACCCGCATACGGATTTCGTGGCTGAAGCCTACATCCTGACCAAGGAAGAAGGCGGTCGTCATACCCCGTTCTTCGGCAACTACCGTCCCCAGTTCTACTTCCGTACGACTGACGTGACCGGTGTTGTGACTCTGCCGGAAGGCACCGAAATGGTGATGCCGGGCGACAACGTGAACATCAATGTTCAGCTGATCGTGCCGATCGCCATGGAAGAAAAGCTCCGCTTCGCTATCCGTGAAGGTGGCCGCACTGTCGGCGCCGGCGTGGTTGCGAAGATCCTGAAGTAAGACCTGGGCATCCAGGGCGCGGCGCGCCCGACGAAACAGCGCGCCGCGTTCCCAATTTTCGTATGGAAAGCAAGATGAACGGTCAAAATATCCGTATCCGGCTCAAGGCGTTCGATCACCGCGTGCTCGATACCTCGACGCGTGAGATCGTCAACACGGCCAAGCGTACGGGTGCGCAGGTTCGCGGGCCGATTCCGCTGCCGACGCGAATTGAGAAATTCACCGTCAACCGGTCGCCGCACATCGACAAGAAGAGCCGCGAGCAGTTCGAGATCCGGACGCACAAGCGTCTCCTCGACATCGTGGATCCGACGCCGCAGACCGTGGACGCGCTGATGAAGCTTGACCTCGCCGCCGGCGTAGACGTCGAAATCAAGCTGTAAAAGAGTATTTCGCGCCGACCAAACAAAGGGTCCTCTCGTCTGATGATCCGGTCGCGTGCCAAAGAGAAAAGGTAACAACCGATGCGTTCTGGTTTGATCGCACAGAAGCTGGGCATGACCCGTCTGTTCATGGACGACGGCACACACGTCCCCGTGACCGTGCTCAGCCTTCAGAATTGCCAGGTCGTGGGCCAGCGTACTGAAGCCAAGGACGGTTATACCGCCCTGCAGCTTGGTGCCGGCACTGTTAAGGCCAAGAACATCACCAAGGCGGAACGCGGCCAGTTTGCCGTCGCCAAGGTTGAACCCAAGCGGACTGTCACCGAGTTTCGCGTTGACGCGACGAACCTCATCGACGTGGGCGCCACGCTGAAGGCCGACCATTTCGTTGAAGGCCAGTTGGTCGATGTGACCGGCACCAGCATCGGTAAGGGTTTTGCCGGCGGCATGAAGCGCTGGAATTTCGGCGGCCTCCGCGCCACCCACGGCGTGTCCGTGTCGCACCGTTCGCACGGTTCGACCGGTCAGCGCCAGGATCCGGGCAAGGTGTTCAAGGGCAAGAAGATGGCCGGCCACATGGGCGACCGTCGTGTCACCACCCAGAACCTTCGGGTTGTTCGGACCGACGTCGAACGCGGTCTGATCATGGTCGAAGGTGCGGTTCCGGGCGCCAAGGGCGGCTGGATCACGATCAAGGACGCGGTGAAGAAGCCGGCGCCGAAGGGCGCTCTTCTGCCGGGTTCGTTCACGGCCGCGGCCGGGGAGGCTTGATAATGGAACTCCAGGTCACGACACTCGACGGCAAGGCCGATGGTTCGGTCACCCTCAATGACACCATCTTTGGTCTTGAGGTCCGTCATGACATTCTGCACCGCATGGTGCGGTACCAGCAGCTCAAGGCAATGGCCGGCACCCACAAGGTGAAGCACCGTTCCGAGATCGCTTACACCAGCAAGAAGTCGGTGAAGCAGAAGGGCTCGGGCGGCGCTCGTCACGGCAATAAGGCTGCCCCGCAGTTCCGCGGCGGTGGTCGGGCTTTCGGCCCCGAAGTGCGCAGCCATGCGATTGATCTTCCCAAGAAGGTCCGCGCTCTGGCGCTGAAGCACGCGCTGTCAGCCAAGGCCAAGGCCGGCGAGCTGATCGTGGTGCCGACGGTGGCGACCAAGGAAGCCAAGACGGCGGCGCTGCGCGAAACTTTCGGCAAGCTTGCCTGGTCGAGCGCGCTGATCATCGATGGCGCTGTGGTCGATACGAATTTCGCTTTGGCGGCCCGCAACATCCCGCATATCGACGTGCTTCCTGTGCAGGGGATCAATGTCGCTGACATTCTCCGCCGCAACAAGCTCGTGCTGACCAAAGCGGCTCTTGAAGCGCTGGAGGCGCGGTTCGCATGAGCAAGTACAGCAATTACGATGTGATCCGGAATCCGGTTGTCACCGAAAAGTCGACCATGGCGTCCGAGCACGGGCAGGTGGTCTTCGATGTTGCGATTGATGCCACCAAGGCTGATATCAAGGCAGCGGTCGAGGCTCTGTTCTCGGTCAAGGTGAAGGCTGTCAACACGCTGGTCCGCAAGGGCAAGGTGAAGCGCTTCCGCCAGGAACTCGGCACCCGCAAGGATGTCAAGAAGGCCATTGTTACCCTTGTCGACGGTCAGTCGATCGACATTTCGACCGGCGTGTGAGGGGAGAGTAGAAAATGGGTTTGAAAACTTACAATCCGACCTCTCCGGGCCGCCGCCAGCTGATTACGACCGATCGGTCGGAACTCTGGAAGGGCAAGCCGGTCAAGACGCTCACCGTGGGCCTGACGGGCACTGGTGGCCGTAACAATGCAGGCCGTATCACGGCCTACCATCGGGGCGGCGGGCACAAGCGCACCTATCGTATGGTGGACTTCCGCCGCAATCGCTTCGACGTTGAAGCGGTGGTGGAACGTCTTGAATACGATCCGAACCGCACGGCCTGGATCGCGCTGATCAAGTACGCCGACGGCGAATTGAGCTACATCATTGCCCCGCAGCGCGTTGCCGCTGGCGACAAGGTGGTCTCGTCGATGAATACCGTCGACGTGAAGCCGGGCAACACGATGCCGCTCGAGCGCATGCCGGTGGGCACCATCGTGCACAACGTTGAGATGAAGCCCAAGAAGGGCGGTCAGATTGCCCGTTCGGCTGGTGCTTACGCTCAGTATGTCGGTCGCGATGCCGGTTGGGCGATCCTTCGCCTCAATTCGGGTGAACAGCGCCGCGTGCATGGCACGTGTCTTGCCACTGTTGGCGCCGTGTCCAACCAGGACCACGCCAATATCTCGATCGGTAAGGCCGGTCGTAACCGTTGGCTCGGCCGCAAGCCGGTCAACCGTGGTGTGACCATGAACCCGGTCGATCACCCGCATGGTGGTGGCGAAGGCCGTACGTCGGGTGGCCGTCATCCGGTGACCCCGTGGGGCAAGCCGACCAAGGGCAAGAAGACTCGCAGCAACAAGTCGACGGACAAGTTCATCGTCCGCTCGCGTCACGTGAAGAAGGGCCGCTAAGCCATGTCGCGTTCAGTCTGGAAAGGTCCGTTCGTTGACGGCTACCTGCTCAAGAAGGCAGATGCGTCACGCTCGAGCGGCCGCAGTGAAGTGATCAAGATCTGGAGCCGTCGTTCCACGATCCTGCCGCAGTTCGTTGGTCTGACCTTCGGCGTGCATAACGGGCACAAGCACGTGCCGGTAATCGTGCAGGAAGAGATGATCGGCCACAAGTTTGGCGAGTTCGCCCCGACCCGGACCTATTACGGGCATGCGGCCGACAAGAAGGCCAAGAGGAAGTAAGATGAGCAAGCCGAAGACACAACGGTCGCTCAAGGACAACGAAGCCAAGGCGGTTCTCCGCATGCTTCGCACCTCGGGCCAGAAGCTCAACCTGGTGGCGGCGCTGATCCGCGGCAAGAAGGTCGACAAGGCACTCGCCGAACTCGAATTCAGCCGCAAGCGTATTGCCGGGTCGGTCAAGAAGACGCTGGAAAGCGCCATCGCGAACGCCGAAAACAATCACGGTCTCGATCCGGACAGCCTGGTCGTTGCCGAGTGCTATGTCGGTGACTCGCTGGTGATGAAGCGTTTCATGGCCCGTGGCCGTGGCCACGCCGCCCGGATGGAACGTCCGTTCTCGAACCTCACCATTGTGGTTCGCCAAGTTGAGGAGACCGCATAATGGGTCAGAAGATCAACCCGATCGGGCTCCGCCTCGGGATCAACCGGACCTGGGATTCCCGCTGGTACGCGAACAAGAGTGAATATGGCAGGCTGCTTCAGGAAGACCTGAAGATCCGCGAGACCCTGCTTGAAGATCTCAAGCAGGCCGCCGTGTCGAAGATCGTTATTGAGCGTCCGCACCGCAAGTGCCGCGTGTCGATCCACACTGCCCGTCCGGGCATCGTGATCGGCAAGAAGGGCGCCGATATTGAGAAAATTCGTGACAAGGTGAAGAAGTTCACCGATAGCGAAGTGCACATCAACATCGTCGAAGTGCGCAAGCCCGAGACTGATGCGACCCTCGTGGCCCAGGGCATTGCCCAGCAGCTCGAACGCCGCGTGGCGTTCCGCCGGGCGATGAAGCGGGCGGTGCAGACGGCAATCCGCATGGGTGCCGGCGGCATCCGCGTGAATGTGGGCGGTCGTCTCGGCGGCGCCGATATCGCGCGGACCGAATGGTACCGCGAAGGCCGTGTGCCGCTGCATACGCTGCGCGCCGACATCGATTACGGCACTGCTGAGGCCGCGACCACCTACGGTGTGATCGGCATCAAGGTGTGGATCTTCAAGGGTGAAGTGCTCGAGCACGATCCCATGGCGCATGAGCGCCGCGCTACCGAAGGCGGTGACGGGGGCCAGCAGGGCCAGCGTCGCGAGCGTGGTGAGCGCGAGCGTCCCGCGTCGACGAACTGAGAAGGCATAGATCATGCTGCAACCAAAGCGTACAAAGTTCCGCAAGGCGCATAAGGGCCGCATCCATGGCAATGCCAAGGGCGGTACCGAGCTGGCATTCGGCCAGTACGGGCTCAAGTCGCAGGAACCCGAGCGTGTAACCGCTCGTCAGATCGAAGCGGCCCGCCGCGCGATCACCCGCGAAATGAAGCGCGCCGGCCGTGTCTGGATCCGTGTGTTCCCCGACCTGCCGGTTTCGAAGAAGCCGACCGAAGTTCGAATGGGTAAGGGCAAGGGCTCGGTTGAGTTCTGGGCCGCTCGTGTGAAGCCGGGCCGTATCCTGTTCGAAATCGACGGCGTCCCCGAGGACGTTGCCAAGGAAGCCCTGCGTCTCGGCGCCATGAAGCTTCCGATCATCACGCGGGTCGTTACCCGCATTGCGGATTGAGAGCCATGGCCAAGAAGAATGTTGAGGCAAAGGGCGCCGACCACACTGCCGGTTTGCGCGGTCAGACGCCGGATGAGCTGAAGGACGCGCTCCTTTCGCTCAAGAAGGAACAGTTCAACCTGCGTTTCCAGCGTGCTACCCAGCAGCTCGAAAAGACAGGCCGTGTCCGCGAGGTCCGTCGCGAAATCGCGCGGGTCAAGACCATCCTGGGCGAAAAGGCCCAGGCCAAGTAAGGAGAGAACGATGCCCAAGCGCGTGTTGCAGGGGACCGTGGTCTCCGACGCCAATGATAAGACCGTGGTGGTGCGGGTTGACCGCGCCTTCACCCACCCGGTGATGAAGAAGACCGTCCGTCGGTCCAAGAAGTACCACGCCCACGATGAGGCCAATGTGGCCAAGATCGGGGATGTGGTGCGGATTGAGGAATCGGCGCCGATCTCGAAGAACAAACGCTGGGTCCTGGTCCCCAACGCTTAACCATGTATTAGGGCTCGCCGCGTAGGCAGACCCCGAACTTTGAAAAAGGCATCAAGCCATGATCCAGATGCAGTCCAATCTCGATGTCGCCGACAACTCTGGCGCGCGTCGTGTCATGTGCATCAAGGTGCTGGGCGGTTCGCACCGCAAATACGCCTCGGTGGGTGACATCATCGTGGTGTCAGTCAAGGACGCCATTCCGCGCGGCCGTGTTAAAAAGGGCCAGGTGATGAAGGCCGTCGTCGTGCGTACCGCTTCGCCGGTGCGCCGGACCGATGGCAGCATCATCCGCTTTGACCGCAATGCGGCGGTGCTCATCAATAGTCAGCAGGAGCCGATTGGCACCCGCATTTTTGGGCCTGTGCCGCGCGAGCTGCGCTCCAAGAATCACATGAAGATCATTTCGCTCGCGCCGGAGGTGCTGTGATGGCGGCAAAGATCAAGAAGGGCGACCGCGTCGTCGTTCTCACCGGCAAGGACAAGGGCAAGAGCGGGCAGGTGCTGTCCGTCATTCCCGAAGAGACCCGCGCAGTTGTGCAGGGCCTCAACCTTGTGCGCCGGCATACCAAGCAGTCGGCCAGCCAGGATGCGGGGATCTATACCCGTGAGGCTCCGATCCATTTGTCGAACCTCGCGGTGGCTGATGCCAATGGCAAGCCGAGCCGCGTCGGGTTCAAGATCAATGCAGACGGGACCAAGGTCCGCGTCGCCAAGACGACCGGAGATGTGATCGATGGCTGAGACTTACATCCCGCGTCTTCGGACGCAGTACGAAGAGACGATCAAGCCGAACCTGATCAAGGAATTTGGCTACAAGAACGTCATGCAGGCGCCGAAGCTCGATAAGATCGTGCTGAACATGGGCGTCGGCGAGGCCGTGAACGACACCAAGAAGGTGAAGACCGCGGCGGCTGACCTTGAAAAGATCGCTGGCCAGAAGCCCGTCATTACGCATGCCCGCAAGTCGATCGCCGGCTTCAAGGTGCGTGAAGAGATGCCGCTCGGTGTGAAGGTGACCCTTCGCCAGGTGCGCATGTACGAATTCCTCGATCGGCTCGTGAATATCGCGCTGCCGCGTGTTCGCGATTTCCGGGGCCTGAACCCGAATTCGTTCGACGGCCGTGGCAACTATGCCATGGGCATCAAGGAACACATCATTTTCCCCGAGATCAACTTCGATCAGATCGATCAGGTCTGGGGTATGGATATCATCGTGTGTACCACGGCGAATACTGACGACGAGGCGCGCGCGCTGCTGCGTGCTTTCAATTTCCCCTTCCGGCAGTAACGGAAGAGAGAAGGACGAGACATGGCCAAGACCAGCTCTATCGAAAAGAATAATCGCCGCAAGAAGCTCTCGGCGCAGCACGCTCCGAAGCGCGCCAAGCTCAAGGCGATCATCATGAACCAGGCGCTGCCGCTTGAAGAGCGCTTTGCCGCTCAGCTCAAGCTGACTGCACTGCCGCGCAACAGCGCCGAGACCCGTGTGCACAACCGCTGCGAGCTCACCGGCCGCCCGCGCGCTTATTATCGCAAGCTCAAGCTGAGCCGTATTGCGCTGCGTGAGCTGGGCAATTTCGGGCTCATCCCGGGCCTTGTGAAGTCGAGCTGGTAAGGAGACGCGAGAATGTCTATCAGCGATCCCATCGGCGACATGCTGACCCGTATCCGCAACGCACAGCTTCGGCGTCGTGACGTTGTGTCCACTCCGGCCTCGACCCTGCGTGGTCGTGTGCTTGACGTGCTGCAGTCGGAAGGCTTCATCCGGGGCTATTCCGAAAGCACGCTGGATAACGGCGTTCCGCAGTTCGAGATTGAACTGAAGTATTCCGACAGCCAGCCGGTGATCCGGACGATCGAACGTGTTTCGCGTCCTGGCCGCCGTGTCTATGCGTCGGTAAAGAACATCCCGTCGGTTGCGAATGGTCTTGGTGTGTCGATCCTGTCGACTCCCAAGGGCGTGATGGCGGACCATGAAGCCAAGGCACAGAACTTGGGTGGCGAGGTACTCTGCCGCGTGTTCTAAGGGCTTTGCCCCTGAGCACGTCGGTGTGACGATGACTCCGAAGGAAGTTAAGTAGAATGTCCCGTACAGGCAAAAAGCCGATCGCTCCGGTCAGTGGCGTTAACGTCACGATCAGCGATCGCATGGTCTCCGTGAAGGGGCCGAAGGGCGAGCTGGGGCTCACCCTCATGGATGTGGTGAATGCCACCCAGACCGATGCCGGCATCGTCATCGAGCCCGCGAACGACACCAAGGAGGCTCGCGCCGCCTGGGGGACGACCCGTGCGCTGATCAACAATATGGTCATCGGCGTGAAGGATGGCTTCGAGAAGAAGCTGCAGATCCAGGGCGTGGGTTACCGCGCTGCCATGCAGGGCAAGGATCTCAAGCTGTCGCTCGGCTTTTCGCACGAAGTGATTTTCCAGACGCCTGAGGGCATCACCATTGCTGCGCCGACGCAGACCGAAGTGGTGATCACCGGCGTTGACAAGCAGGCCGTTGGCCAGGTTGCGGCGAATATCCGCGGCTATCGTCCGCCGGAGCCCTATAAGGGCAAGGGTGTGCGGTATGTGGGTGAGTACATTGCCCGCAAAGAAGGCAAGAAGAAGTAAGGAGCGCACGAGATGCACATCAGCCTCAAAGGTGCGGAACGCCGCAAGGCGCGCGTGCGCAAGTCGCTCAAGGCCAATGCCAATGGCCGGCCGCGTCTCAGCGTGTTCCGCTCGGACAAGAATATTTACGCCCAGATCATCGACGATGCGACGGGCCGCACGCTGGCGGCCGCATCCTCGATCGACAAGGATGTGAAGGCGAAGCTCAAGAGTGGCTCGACTGCGGAAGCAGCGGCTGTCGTGGGCAAACTGATCGCCGAACGCGGGATCGCCGCGAAGGTGAAGGACGTCGTGTTCGATCGCGGCGCCTATCTCTACCATGGCCGTGTCAAGGCCCTGGGGGACGCGGCGCGCGAAGGCGGCCTCAATTTCTGATCGGGCGACAAAGGAACACAAGATGAAAGACGTTCAGGAACGCGATAGCGAGTTTGTCGACCGGCTGGTGCATATCAACCGCGTTGCCAAAGTGGTGAAGGGTGGCCGTCGTTTCGGCTTTGCCGCTCTCGTCGTGGTCGGCGACCAGAAGGGCCGCGTCGGCTTCGGTCATGGTAAGGCGCGTGAAGTGCCCGAAGCCATCCGCAAGGCGACCGAGCAGGCCAAGCGCCAGATGATCCGGGTGCCGCTGCGTGAAGCGCGGACGCTGCATCACGATGTGATCGGTCACCACGGTGCTGGTCGCGTGATCCTCCGCGCCGCCGTCCCGGGTACCGGCATCATTGCCGGCGGTCCGATGCGTGCGGTGTTCGAGACCCTCGGGATCAACGACATCGTGGCCAAGTCGCAGGGCTCGGCCAATCCGTACAACATGGTGCGGGCCACGTTCGATGCGCTGAAGCGCGTGGACAGCCCCCGTTCCGTCGCCGCCCGTCGCGGCCTCAAGGTTTCCGACCTTCAGGCCCGCCGTGGCGAGACCGCCGAAGCCTGATCGGGCGAGGGGAGCTTAATATGGCCGACAAGACCGTCACTATCGAGCAGATCGCTAGCCCTTCCCGCCGTCCGGCGGACCAGCGGGCAACGCTGATTGGGCTCGGTCTCAACAAGATGCGCAAGCAGTCGACCCTCAAGGATACGCCGGAAGTGCGGGGCATGATCAACAAGCTCCCGCATCTCGTGCGTGTCGTTGCAGAGAAGTAAGGTTAGGGCAGCAACATGACCCGTTTGAACGAACTGCGCGATAATCCCGGCGCGAACAAGAAGCGCGTCCGCGTTGGCCGTGGTATCGGCTCGGGCGTCGGCAAGACCGGCGGCCGTGGCGGCAAAGGCCAGACGGCACGCTCGGGCGTGGCCATCAACGGCTTCGAAGGCGGTCAGATGCCGCTCCACATGCGTATGCCGAAGCGTGGCTTCAATGCGCTCGATCCCAAGAAGTTCAATGAACTTCGTCTGGATCGGCTGCAGGCCTATATCGACAGCGGCAAGCTCGACGCTAAGGCGGTTGTCGATGCCGATGCGCTTGTGAAGGCCGGTGTGATCCGTCGCAAGCTCGATGGCGTGCGGCTGATCGGCGGCGCCGGTTTCACCGCCAAGAAAGTCACTTTCAAGGTGGATTATGCCACCAAGGGTGCCACGGCAGCTATTGAAGCGGCGGGCGGCAAGCTCGATCTTCCGCAGGCGGCAGACGCCTAAGGGCGTCTACCTTTATTCAGCCTTAGGGAGCCATTATGGCGTCTGCAGCCGAACAACTGGCTAGAAACCTTAATTTTGGGACGTTCGCCAAGGCGAAAGCCCTGCAACAGCGCATCTGGTTCACTCTGGGTGCGCTGCTTGTCTATCGGCTGGGGACTTATATTCCCGTGCCGGGCATTGATCCCGAAGTGTTCCGCAAGAGCTTTGAGCAGGGTGCTGCCCAGGGCATTTTCGGCATGTTCGATCTGTTCGCCGGCGGTGCAGTGCAGCGTATGGCGATTTTCGCGCTGAACCTGATTCCCTATATTACCGCCTCCATCGTTGTGCAGGTGATCTCGACGGCCTCGCCGCGCCTTGAGGCGCTGCGTAAGGAAGGCGAGAGCGGGCGCAGGAAGCTCAATCAATATACCCGCTACCTCGCCGTCGCATTCTGCGTGGTGCAGGCTTATGGCATTGCTATGGGTCTTGAGGGAAGCCAGGGTGTGGTGTTGAATCCGGGCTGGTTCTTCCGCGTTTCGACCGTGATAACGCTGGTCGGCGGCACCATGTTCATGATCTGGCTGGGTGAGCAGATCACCTCGCGTGGTGTGGGCAATGGTATTTCGCTCATCATCTTCTCGGGCATTGTGGCCAACCTGCCGAGCACAATTGTGCAGACGCTGGAACTCAGCCGCACCGGGGCCCTGGCCACCGGGTGGCTCGTGGGCATCATCGCCATCGCCATTGTGGTGATCGCCATCATCGTGTTCTTCGAACGCGCCCAGCGCCGGCTGCTGATCCAGTATCCAAAGCGCCAGGTCGGGAACAAGATGTTCCAGGGCGACACGTCGCATCTGCCGCTGAAGCTGAATACCGCGGGCGTCATCCCGGTGATTTTTGGCTCGTCGCTGCTGCTGCTGCCGGCCACCATTGCGTCGTTTGCCGCGCAGGGCGATGCCCCGCAGTGGCTGCAGGTGATGGCGGCGCTCCTGGGTCGCGGTCAGCCGCTTTATCTGGTGCTGTTTGCGGTCTTCATCATCTTCTTTGCGTTCTTCTACACCTCGATCGTGTTCAACCCGACCGAGACGGCTGACAACCTGAAGCGGTCGGGCGGCTTCATTCCGGGTATCCGCCCGGGCGAACGTACCGCGCAGCACATTGATTATGTGCTGACGCGCATCACGGTGGTTGGGGCTCTGTACCTCACGTTTGTGGCGCTCATTCCTGAGCTGATCCACAGCCAGCTCAATGTCAGCCAATTCATCGGCGGCACGTCGCTGCTCATTCTGGTGACGGTGACGCTGGATACGGTGACGCAGATCCAGAGCCATCTGGTGGCGCAGCAGTACGAAGGACTTGTGAAGCGGTCGAGGCTGGGGGCACGGCGCAAATGAGGCTGATCCTTCTGGGGCCGCCGGGAGCGGGTAAGGGTACGCAGGCGAAGATTCTGATCGACGCTTTCGGTATTCCGCAGCTCTCGACGGGTGATATTCTCCGCTCGGCGATTGCGGCCAAGACCCCGATGGGGCTCGCGGCCAAAGAGATCATGGACCGTGGCGACCTTGTTTCCGACGAGATCGTCAATGGGATTGTGTCCGAGCGGCTGGACCAGGACGATTGCCGGGCCGGTTTTGTGCTCGATGGCTTTCCGCGCACCATTCCGCAGGCGGAAGCCCTCGATACGATGCTGAAGACCAAGGGTATGGCGCTTGATGCCGTGCTTGAGCTGACGGCCGACCCGGATGTGCTCGTGGGGCGGATCGCCAAGCGGGCCAAAGAATCCGGTGCCGTGCGCGCCGATGATAATGAAGACGTGCTGCGCAATCGGCTGGCGGTGTACCGCGAGCAGACCGCGCCGCTGGTCAGCTACTATCGGGGCAAGGGCATGCTCAAGAGCGTCGATGGCACGCAGCCGGTTGATGTGGTGAGTGCCGCGATCCGGTCGGTTCTCGGCCGCTAGAGGACGAGGGGCCGCCTGGCCCGAGTGATATGCGGGCAGGGGAGACCCTGCCTCGAAAAGACATGAGGGTCCGATTGGCCGGTTGACACCGGACACCCGGAGCCTTAGAACCGCGCCAGTCTCATGGATAAACGGGCTGGATTCGGTTCCTCAATTGAGTGAGGGGGCGGAGTCCGGTCCCTTGTTGTTATCAAACGGGTCGGGGGTTCCCCGACCGACCAAAGGAGAGCGGACGTGGCTCGTATTGCTGGCGTCAATATCCCAACCAACAAGCGCGTGGTCATCGCGCTTCAGTACATCCATGGGATCGGCGACAAGTTCGCCAAGGATATCTGCTCGAAGGTGGGTATTCCGGTCGAGCGCCGTGTCAATGAATTGACCGACGCTGAAGTCATTCAGATCCGTGAAACCATCGATCGCGATTATGTTGTCGAGGGTGATCTTCGCCGCAGTGTGGCGATGAACATCAAGCGCCTGATGGATCTCGGTAATTACCGGGGCCTGCGCCACCGCAAGGGCCTGCCGGTCCGTGGTCAGCGGACCCACACCAATGCGCGGACCCGCAAGGGCCCGGCTAAGCCGATCGCCGGCAAGAAGAAGTAAGGCGCATTCGCTGCGCCTTGGATGTAGCCGCTGGTATTACGGCGGCGTCGATATCGGATTGAGGAAACAAATTGGCTAAAGCTGAAGTCGCGCGCGTTCGTCGTAAAGAACGCAAGAATATCACCAACGGTGTCGCGCATGTGAATGCGTCGTTCAACAACACCATGGTGACCATCACCGACGTGCAGGGCAACACGATTTCGTGGTCCAGCTCGGGTGTCATGGGTTTCAAGGGCTCGCGCAAGTCCACTCCCTACGCTGCCCAGGTCGCTGCTGAAGACGCTGCCCGCAAGGCCCAGGAACATGGCATGAAGACCCTTGAGGTCGAAGTCCGTGGTCCCGGTTCGGGGCGTGAATCGGCGCTGCGCGCGCTGCAGGCTGCCGGTTTCAACGTCACCAGCATCCGCGACGTTACCGCGATCCCGCATAATGGCTGCCGGCCGCGCAAGCGTCGCCGCGTCTAACGCCATCACGGTCGATCGCCCGGGGCGGGTTCGCCCCGGGACTAGGTTTCATTAGCGGATCAGGCGGTTTCGACCGCCCTTTTGAAAGGACTGAACCGTGACCATCCAGCGGAACTGGCAGGAACTTATCAAGCCGACCAAACTGGACATTGTTTCGGACAGCGACAATGCCCGTGTGGCCTCGGTCGTCGCCGAGCCGCTAGAGCGCGGCTATGGCTTGACGCTCGGGAACTCGCTGCGGCGTGTGCTTCTGTCGTCGCTTCAGGGTGCGGCCGTTACCGCGATCCAGATCGATGGCATTCTGCACGAATTTTCGTCGCTGCCGGGTGTGCGCGAGGACATTACCGACCTCGTGCTCAATGTTAAGGAAATTGCGCTGAAGATGCAGGGCGAAGGCCCGAAGCGTCTGACGCTGACCAAGCAGGGCCCGGGCGCCGTGGTCGCTGGCGACATCAAGGTGTCGGGCGATATCGAAGTGTTGAACCCTGACCTGGTGATCTGCCATCTCGATGATGGCGCCGAGATCAACATGGAGTTCACGGTCAATACCGGCAAGGGCTATGTCCCGGCCGACAAGAACCGTCCTGACGATGCCCCGATTGGCTATATCCCGGTTGATGCGCTGTTCTCCCCGGTGCGCCGCGTCTCCTACAAGGTGGATGCCACCCGTGCGGGCGAAAGCCTCGACAAGGACAAGCTGACGCTCACCATCGAGACCAATGGCGCGATCTCGCCGGATGACGCGGTGGCCTATGCCGCCCGCATCCTGCAGGACCAGTTGTCGGTGTTTGTGAACTTCGAAGAGCCCACCAAGGAGAAGGCCCAGGACAGCGTTCCTGAACTCGCCTTCAACCCGGCGCTGCTCAAGAAGGTCGACGAACTCGAGCTTTCGGTGCGTTCGGCCAATTGCCTCAAGAACGATAACATCGTTTACATTGGCGACCTGATCCAGAAGACCGAAGCTGAAATGCTGCGGACACCGAATTTTGGTCGCAAGTCGCTCAACGAGATCAAGGAAGTTCTGGCACAGATGGGTCTGCATCTGGGCATGGACGTGCCGAACTGGCCGCCTGAGAACATTGACGATCTGGCCAAGCGCTACGAAGATCATTATTGATCAGCGCCAACAATTGCCCGTCGTGAGACGCGCGGGCCTTAGGGAGTTTAAAAATGCGCCACGGTAATACCAACCGTAAGCTCAACCGGACCTCGGCCCATCGCAAGGCCATGTTTGCCAATATGTCGGCGGCCCTGATCAAGCACGAGCAGATCGTGACGACGCTGCCGAAGGCGAAGGAACTGCGTCCGATCGTCGAAAAGCTGATCACGCTGGGCAAGCGCGGCGACCTGCATGCCCGCCGCCAGGCGATTGCGCAGATGCGCGATGAGGTGCAGGTCCAGAAGCTGTTTGCCGTCATCGGCGAACGCTACAAGGGTCGTAATGGCGGCTATACCCGCATCATGAAGGCCGGTTTCCGCTTTGGCGACAATGCGCCGATGGCGGTGATCGAGCTGGTTGACCGCGACGTCAATGCCAAGGGCCTCGATTCGGGCCCGGTTGAAGTGCGCGTTGAAGAAGACGAAGCCGCCGCGGCATAAGCTTCGGCCCTTAGGGTGCTAAGTATTCAAAGGCGGCCTTCGGGCCGCCTTTTTCGTTGACCCGGTGCCCCCTCGTCCCGTCCCCTGAGGGGAGGAGAACAGGGTCATGCGCGAAGAAGGCTTCATACTCGTTACCGGGGCGACCGGCTTTGTCGGCAAGGGGCTGGTGCTTGAACTGCTGCGGCGCGGCTACGCCGTGCGCGGCACGGTGCGCGATCTGGCCCGGGCCGCTGAAATCACGAGCACGCTGGTCCGTGAACTGGGGCCCGAGGCGCTTGAGCGCCTGAGCCTCGTTGAGGCTGATCTGCTCGACGACCGCGGCTGGAGTGAGGCGTTCGACGAGGTGGGCCGGGTGGCCCATGTGGCAGCGGCCATTCGGGGTGATGAGCCGCGCGATCAATCGCTAGTGGTGCGGCCCGCCGTCGAGGGCACCGAACGGGTGCTGCGCTTTGCCGAGGCGGCCGGGGTCAAGCGCGTGGTGTTGACCTCGTCGATTGCCACGGTGGGCTATGGGCTGGGCCAGACGACGGGTCGCCGGGTCTATACCGAGGCGGATTTCACCAATCTCTCGGGCATGCGCTACACTTGGGCCTATTGCGTGGGCAAGACGCGGGCCGAGCAGCTCGCCTGGGACTTTGCGCGGGCGCATGGGCTTGAGCTGACGACAATTCACCCGGGCGCCATCATTGGCCCGGCCCTTGATGCGCAGGGGTCGATTTCACTCGATCTGGTGATCGGGCTGATGAACGGGCGCACCCCGGCCGTGCCCAGCAATGGCTTTTCACTGGTCGATGTCCGCGATGTGGTGGCGCTCCATGTGGCTGCGCTCGAGCATCCCGCCGAGACGGCGGGGCAACGCTATATTGCCGCGTCGGATTATGTGCCGTTCCCGGAAGTGGCGCGCATCCTGGCTGAGGCCTATCCCGATTGGGCCATTACACGGCGTGACGTGCCCGACTGGATCATCCGGCTTTTGGCGCTGTTCGGCGGGCCAAGCCGTCAGATCATCAATGACATAGGCAATGAAAAAGTGTTTTCGGGCGAGAAGGCGGCGGCCCTGTTGGGCAGGCCGCTCATCAGCGGGCGCGAGGCCGTACTGGCAACCGCCCGAAGCGCCGTGGCGCTTGGGCTTGTTCAGAGGCGGCCGAAAAAGGCCGGGCGTTAGGCCGTTACTCGGCCGGCTGCATCTCTTTGCCGGTATAGACTTCCTCGACCCAATACTGGTCGCGGCGGTCAAAGCCGTTGAAGGGGGTGAGCGAGGCCTGGGTATAGGCACCCATCAGGCCGAATTCGACCCAATCATCCTCATCGATATCGGCGGGGAGCGTGAACACCTGTGGCAGCACGTCATAGCTGTCACAGGTGGGGCCCCAGACGGTGAATTCGGAGAATTCGCCATCATTGTCATGCAGGCGCGGGCCGCGCCACACGCGCACCGGCGGGGTGAAGTGCATGAACTTCACTTCCATCAGCGCGCCGTAAGCGCCATCATTGAGATAGACTGACTGGCCGCCGCGCTGATGCTTGACGCGCAGGAGCAGCGAGGTGGAGGAGGTCACAAGGGCGCGGCCGGGCTCAATAATGAGTTCGGGGCGGTGCGAGCCGAAATTATCCTTCACCGCCGCATCGATGGCCTCGAAATAGTGGCTCATCGGGGGCGCTTCGCTCGTGGGGTAGGGCGCCGGATAGCCGCCGCCGATGTTCAGGCGCTTCAGCGTAATGCCGCTTTCGGTGGCAATGCGGGCGGCCGCCGCGATATGGCGGTCATAGGCATAGGCGTCTTCGCACTGGCTGCCCACGTGGAAACAGAGGCTCGGGGTGTAGCCCATCTGGTCAACCAGCGAGACAAGCTCTGCTGCGCCCTGTTCCATAACGCCGAACTTGATACCGAAATCATAGGATTTCAGCGCCTTGCCGGCCTTGAAACGGGTGGTGACTTCAATGTCGCGCGAGGGCGAGACCACAGCGGCCAGCTGATCGAGCTGGGCCGGGTGATCGATGGTGAAGGACCGGACGCCGAACTCCTCATAGGCGCGCTCGATTTCGCGCTTGGTCTTGATGGGGTTATTGTAATGCATAGCGGCGCCGGGGGCATAGGCGCGCACCAGCTCCATTTCGGTGTTCGAGGCTACGTCGAAGGCTTTGAGGCCTTCCTCGTGCAACTGCTTGATGACATGCGGCGACGGATTGCACTTGACCGCATAGGTCAACAGCCCGTCAAACCCCTTCCTGAAGACCTTGGTTGCCCGGTGCAGCTCTTTGGCGCAATACAGAAAGCTCGGAAAATCCGGGGCTTCTGCCGCGATCAGCGCAGAGGTGTTGGCATGGACGGTGGTCGGCTCAGTCATAGCGGCTAACCTTTCTTGCGGTCCGGCGAAGTCCGGGTCAATCGAGGGCTGCATATAGGGTCATCAGGCGGCTGGGGCAACGTCATATTTCCCGGGTTACAGAACTGTAATCCCGTTACCCAAAAGCTGCCCAAATTGCAGCGTGTTCTCAACGGGTTGCGAAGCGATGGGAGCAGGGCATGTCCAAGCGTTTTCTGGTGATTGTCGGCGGGGTTGCCATCGTGGCCTTGGGCGTCGGCTTTGCCGCGCTCAATCCGGGCGGGCTTATGGGCGCCCTGCGGGCTGCACCGGTGAGCTTAGCCGTGGCTGGCGAAGCGGCGGCGGCCCGCGCCGTGCCCGAAAGCCGGGTCGCGGTCCAGCTCAGTTTTGCGCCGGTGGTCAAGGCGGTGACGCCCTCGGTGGTCAATGTCTATGCGACCACCATTGCGGACGCGTCCAGTTCGCCCTTTGCGTCCGATCCGTTTTTTCAGCAGTTTTTCCGGCGCTCGCCGTTCTTCAATGATCGGCCGCAACGGTCGCAATCTCTGGGCTCGGGCGTGATCATTGATGCCGCTGGGGTGATCCTCACCAATCACCATGTCATTGCCGGCGCGACCGATATCCGCGTGTCGACACCGGATGGGCAGGAATATCCGGTCGATCTGGCGCTTGATGACCCGAAAACCGATCTCGCGGTGCTCAAGGTGAAGGACGCGAAGGGTGTGCGGTTTCCGGCGCTCGAGTTTGCTGATTCGGATCGGCTCGAGGTGGGTGATCTTGTCCTCGCCATCGGCAACCCGTTCGGGGTCGGGCAGACCGTCACTTCAGGCATTGTGTCGGCGCTCGCGCGCACCGGCGTGGAAAGCTCCGCCTATGAGTTTTTCATCCAGACCGATGCAGCGATTAATCCGGGCAATTCGGGCGGGGCGCTTGTCGATCTCGACGGGCGGCTGGTGGGCATCAATACCGCGATTGTGTCGCGCTCGGGCGGGTCCGTCGGCATCGGCTTTGCCATTCCGGCCAATATGGCCCGGCTGGTCGCTGAAACGGCCATTGCCGGTACAGCGCTCGAGCGGCCCTGGTTCGGGGCGCGGTTGCAACCGCTGACCCCGGACCTGGCGGACAGCCTTGGCCTTGGCCGACCGCGCGGCGCGCTCATCACCGAGGTGGCCCCGGGAGGACCGGCGGCTCAGGCCGGGTTCAGGGCCGGTGATGTTCTCCTTGGGGTTGACGGCTTTGCGGTCGATCAGCCGAGTGCATTTGACTTCCGCCTTGCCACCAAGGCCGTGGGGACGCAGGCGACAATCAGTGTGTTCCGCGCGGGCGCGACCACGGATCGGGTGATGACGCTCAGCGCGCCGCCCGCCGGTGCGCCTGCCGTGACAATCAGCGGGGAAACGCGGTTTGCCGGGACAAAGGCCGAAACGGTGACGCCGGTTGTGGCGCAGGAGCTGGGTCTGCCTTATGCCAGCCGGGGTGTGGTTGTGCGCGCGGTTGAGCCGGGGTCACCGGCCGATGAGCTGGGGCTCCGGGTGGGCGACATCATCCTCAAACTCAATGGCACAGCTGTTGAGGATGCTGAAGCCTTCGCGCGGATTGCCAAAGACCGGCCCGATAGCTGGATCATTGACATCGAGCGGGGCGGCCGCATCATCGAGGCGAAGGTGTGGGGCTGATGAGCGATCTGTTTTTGTCCGATGAGGCTGCGGCAACCGACGATGCCAACCGACCGCTCGCTGACCGGCTGCGGCCGGACACGCTTGATGCGGTGATTGGCCAGCAGCATCTTCTGGGGCCGGACGGCACGCTGCGCCGGATGATCGCGGGTGGGCGGCTGGGCTCGCTGATTCTCTGGGGGCCGCCGGGGACGGGCAAAACGACAGTGGCGCGGCTTCTGGCGGACGCGACGGGCTATCAATTCCAGCAGATCTCGGCGGTATTCTCCGGCGTGGCCGATCTCAAAAAGGTGTTCGATCAGGCGCGGATGGCCCGCCGGGCCGGCCAGCGCACTTTGCTGTTTGTCGATGAAATTCACCGCTTCAACCGCGCCCAGCAGGATGGCTTCCTGCCGGTGATGGAAGACGGCACGCTGGTGCTGGTGGGCGCGACGACGGAAAATCCGAGTTTCGAGCTGAATGCCGCGCTGTTATCGCGCGCCCAGGTCTTGCGGTTCCAGTCGCTGGGGCCCGACGACCTCGACCATCTCGTCGCCCGGGCTGAGGCTCTGCTGGCGCGGCCGCTGCCCCTGACAGACGGGGCGCGGACGCAATTGCTGGGCCTTGCTGATGGCGACGGCCGGGCGACGCTGGGGCTGGTTGAGGAAGTCTATGCGGCGGCGCGGCCCGATGAACTGTTCGATGAGGCGGCGCTCCTTGGTATCGTGCAGCGCCGCGCGCCGATTTATGACAAAAAGCAGGATGGCCATTACAACCTGATTTCGGCGCTGCATAAGACCATTCGCGGTTCGGACCCGGATGCGGCGCTCTATTATTTCGCGCGGATGATCGAGGCGGGGGAAGATCCGCTGTTTCTCGCGCGGCGGCTCATTCGCATGGCGAGCGAAGACATTGGGCTGGCCGATCCGCAGGCGCTGCCGCTCGCCATTGCGGCGCGCGACGCCTTCCAGATGCTCGGCTCGCCCGAGGGCGAACTGGCGCTCGCGCAGGTGGTGGTCTATCTCGCAGCTGCGCCCAAATCGAATGCGGTCTATACGGCCTTTGCCGAAGCCCGGGCGCTTGCGAGATCCAGCGGCTCGCCGATGCCGCCGATGGCGATCCTCAATGCGCCGACCAAGATGATGAAGTCGGAGGGCTTTGGCGAGGGCTATGTCTACGATCACGATACGCCCGAGGGCTTTTCGGGGCAGGAGTACTTCCCCGACGCGATCGGACGGCAGAGCTTTTATCGACCCGTGGAACGCGGCTTTGAACGCGAGATCCACAAGCGGCTAGAGTATTTTTCGAGGCTGCGGGCGAAGAAGCGCGACGAGGGCTGAGGGGCTGGTCAAGCCGACCCGTGCGACATAGAAGTGAGCAAATGACGGCTTATCTGCTAGTGGGTGCGGGCGGCGCCTTGGGCGCCATGGCGCGGTTCGGGTTGGGCGGGCTCATTGGCACGCCCGCCGGTGCGTTTCCTGTTGCGACCTTTGCCATCAATATCATCGGTTCGGTGCTGATGGGCCTTCTCGTGGGCACGCTGGCGCGGCTGACGCCCGAGTGGGGAGCAACAGCGCGGCTGTTTCTGGCTGTGGGCGTGCTCGGGGGATTCACGACGTTTTCGAGCTTTTCGCTGGAGGCGGTCAGCCTCATTGAAAAAGGGGAAATCGCGCTCGCTGTCGCCTATAGTGTCGGTACAGTAATTTTGTCGCTCAGCGGATTTGGCGCGGGGCTTTTTGCCATAAGGGCGCTTTCATGAGTGGTGTGAGACAGCAGGCCGTTGCCCGCGATGAAGACGGGATGCGGCTTGACCGGTGGTTCAAAACGCACTTCCCCCAGGTGACCTTCGGGCACCTGCAAAAGCTGCTGCGCTCGGGCCAGATTCGCGTCGATAGCGGCCGGGCCGAGACCAATACGCGGCTCGTAACCGGGCAATTGGTGCGCATTCCGCCGATTTCAGCGGCGCCGGAAAAGGCCGAAGGCGAGACCAACCAGAAAGAGGCGGCCTATCTGCGCAGCCTCATTCTGTATGAAGACGATGATATTTTCGTCTTCAACAAACCGCATGGGCTCGCCTCGCAGGGCGGCAGCGGCACCAAGCGCCATATGGACGGCCTGCTCAAAAACCTGCCGAACAAAAAGGGCGAAGCGCCCAAGCTGGTGCACCGGCTCGACCGCGATACCTCGGGCTGCCTGATTGTGGCAAAGACCAAGGCGGCGGCGACGCATTTTGGCGCGGTGTTTTCCACCCGCCAGGCGCGCAAGATCTATTGGGCCGTGTTGTGGGGCGTGCCCACGCCGCGCCAGGGCAGCATATCGTGCTTCCTCACCAAGCAGGCCACAACCGATGGCGAGCAGATGGTGGTGGTCAAGCAGGGTGTGCAGGGCGCACAGCACTCGATGACCTATTATTCCACCACCGATGCGGCGGCGACGCGGTTTTCCTGGGTTACGCTGAAGCCGGTCACCGGGCGCACGCACCAGCTGCGCGTGCATATGGCCGAGCTGGGTCATCCGATCCTCGGGGACCCGCGCTATTTCAATATCGCAAACTGGGCGCCGCCTGAGGATATTCCCTGGCAATTGCATCTGCATGCGCGGCGGATCACCATTCCCATGCCCAAGGGTGGCACGCTGGATATTTCGGCCCCTTTGCCGCCGCATATGCAGACGACGTTTGATCTGCTCGGTTTCGATGCCGACCGATTTGACGTGCAGGATGTGGACCCCGAACGATGATCCTTGTGATGTTCGACATGGATGGCACGCTGATCGACACAGGCGCGCTGATTGCCGAGCACATGGCGACGGCCTTTGCCGAACTCGGGCTCAATCCGCCTGAGCCGTGGCAGGTGCGTGACATCATCGGGCTGGCGCTGCCCGTCGCCATCGCGACGCTCGCCCGAACCGATGACGTGGCGATGATTGAGGGCCTCGTGGGCGCCTATAAGGCCCATTACACCGCCTCGCTGGCTCACGACCTTGACCGCGAACCACTCTATCCCGGTGCCCGCGCCGCGCTCGACCGGTTGCAGGCGCGCGACGATGTGGTTTTGGGCATCGCAACGGGGAAGGGCCTGTCGGGCGTTACCCGCATTCTGGGCAAGCACGACATAGAGGGTCACTTCGTGACGCTGCAGACGCCTGACCATAATCCCTCAAAGCCCCACCCCGGCATGCTGCTCAGCGCCATGGCCGAAACCGGCATTGCGCCCGAGGATACCGTCATGATCGGGGATACGCGCTTTGATATGGAACTGGCGCGTGCGGCCAAGGCCCATGCCATCGGCGTCGTCTGGGGCTATCACGCGCCCGACGACCTGCTGAAGGCCGGGGCCGAAGTGCTGATCTCGTCCTATGATGACCTCGACGCTGCTCTTGAGAAGGTTCTTGCCCGCTGATGCGTGAGTTTCTTGACGATGCCAATGCCCACCGCGATGACGGCTATGGGCGGGCCCAGCACCATGTGAAGCTCGATCTGCCCAAGCGGTTCTATGCCGAGGTGGGCGTGGGCACGGCGCCGGGTGGCTTTGCGGTGACCCTTGATGGGCGCACGCCGAAAACACCGGGGCATAAGCCGGTGATCGTGCCCCATGCCGACCTCGCCGCCCTGATGGCGGCCGAATGGGCGGCGCAGACCACCCATGTCAATCCCGAGACCATGCCGGTGACCCGGCTCATCAATTCCGCAGTCGAAGCGGGCGACCAGCGCGTTGCGGCACTCGCCGCTGAGATTCTCAAATTCGCCGGCAATGACCTGCTGCTCTACCGCGCCGACGCCCCGCGCGAACTCGTCGCCGCCCAGGAGGCGGTGTGGGACGAGGCGTTGGTGCGGCTGGCGCGGACCTACGACATCCGCTTTCAGCCGACCATCGGCATTGTGCACCAGAGCCAGCCCGAGGCGACGCTGATGCGGCTGGGGACCGTGCTCGCCGATGTCACGTTATTTGAAGCGGTGGCGCTGACCTCGCTCACCGGCATCACCGGATCAGGCCTTTTGAGCATCGGCTACCGGGCTGGTCTGTTTACGCCCGACGAGATGTGGACGGCAGCGCATGTCGATGAAGACTTCAACTTCCGGCTCTGGGGCGAGGTTGAAGAAGCCACCGAACGGCGGCTCAAGCGGCGCCGCGATTACGACGCCGCTGTCGCGGTGTTGCGCGTTCTCGGGGTTGGTCAGGCCGGAACGGCGTAAAGGTCGTATTCGTCGGAATCGACCACCGTCACCCGCACCATATCGCCCGGCTTGATGCCGTCGGCATCGTCGATCACGACATTGCCGTCGATTTCGGGCGCATCCCACTGGCTGCGCGCAATGGCGCGGTTGTCCTCGGGCTCCACATCATCAACCAGAACGTCGATGGTGCGGCCCACCTTTTTGGCGAGAACGCGGGTGGAGATGGCCTGCGCGCGCTCCATCAGCCGCCCATAGCGCTCCGCCTTGACCTCGGCCGGAACGGCACCCTCAAGCGTGTTGGCGGGCGCGCCGGTGACCGGCTCATATTCAAAGCAGCCAATGCGATCGATCTCGGCCTCATCGAGCCAATCGAGCAGGAGCTGGAAGTCCGCCTCGGTCTCGCCGGGGAAGCCGACGATGAAATTGCTGCGGATGGCGAGATCGGGCGCAATCTGGCGCCAGGCCTTGATGCGCTCGAGCGTCTTGTCATGGTTGGCCGGACGCTTCATCGCCTTCAGCACATTGGGGGCGGCGTGCTGGAACGGAATATCCAGGTAGGGCAGCACCTTGCCCTCGGCCATCAGCGGGATCACCGCATCGACATGGGGGTAGGGGTACACATAGTGCAGCCGCGTCCACACGCCGAGCTTGCCCATTTCCTCGGCGAGCGTGGCGAAGCGGGCTTCGACATCGCGCCCATGGAACTTGGAGGCCGCGTAGCGGATATCGAGGCCATAGGCGCTCGTATCCTGCGAAATCACCATGATTTCCTTGACGCCCTGCTTCACCAGCCGCTCAGCTTCGTACAGCACGCTGGCGATGGGCCGCGAGGCGAGATCGCCGCGAATCTGCGGGATGATGCAGAAGCTGCAGCGGTTGTTGCAGCCCTCGGAAATCTTGAGATAGGCGTAATGCTTGGGCGTCAGCTTCAGCCCGGCATCGGGGACGAGGTCGACAAAGCGATTGGGCACGGGCGGCAGATGCGCATGCACCGCCTCCACCACCGCCTCATATTGATGCGGGCCAGTGATGGCGAGCACCGACGGGTGGGTGTCGCGGATCAGCTTTTCTTCGACACCAAGACAGCCGGTGACGATGACGCGGCCGTTTTCACCCAGCGCCTCGCCAATGGCTTCAAGGCTTTCGGCCTTGGCGCTATCGAGAAAGCCGCAGGTGTTGACGATTACGATGTCTGAGCCCTGATAGTCGCGCGAGAAGCTGTAGCCTTCGGCGCGCAGGGTGGTGAGGATGCGCTCGGAATCAACCAGCGCCTTGGGGCAGCCGAGGCTCACGAGCCCGATTTTCGGGGCGGCGCCGGGCGTCTTTGATGAAGTGATGCTCATGGGGTGAGCGTCATACGCCAATCGGCCTAAAATGCAATGAAAACGCGGGCAGGGCTGCTCCGCACCGGATGCGGGGCAGGGCCCGATGCCTTAAGGCCGGGTACGCGACCCGGCCCCTTCATCCGCCGTCAGGCGCGCGTCTTCGGGCTGCGCTTTGCGGTGCGACGCACCGGCTTATTGCCTGCCGTCTCGGGTTCGCCATCGTCGAAATCCGCGTCGTCATCGCCAAGGCTCGCGTCTTCGGCGATATCATGCAGCGCGTCTTTCACGTCGTCGATGATCGAGGTCGACATCATGGAGAGGCTGACGGTCTTCACCGCGGTCTCATTGGCTTTGAAAAAGATCAGCAGCACTTCGCAGGCAATGCGCAGCACAATGAGCATCAGCGTGCCATAGGCAGCGATTTCGAGGAGGCCCCAGAGCCCATCGCCGAAATTGCGGCCAAAGCTCAAAAACAGGTGGCCCACGGCCCAGAGCAGGATCGACAGGAGCCCGCCGGCATAGACAATGGGCACCAGTTTCGGGGACAGGATCGTATCCAGCCGAAACAAAGTGGGTGAAAGGAAAATCTTCTTGAGATCGTCGATCGTCATGGTCCAGCCCCTTGGCGTCCGAGGAATCGTTTCACCGAAGACATGCGTCGAGATGCCCGCTTTTACAAGAGCTTATGCCCCCGCTGGGCGCATGGCTCACCTGCTGGGGCCGAAAACGGCGTCAAATTCGCCCCGCAGCGCGGCATCGACCTCGGCCAGCATCACGAGCTGCCCCAGATCTTCGAGGCTGGTGACCCCCTGATCGGTAATGCCGCAGGGGACAATGCCCGAAAAATGCGTGAGGTCCGGGCTCACATTGATCGACAGCCCGTGAAAGCTGACCCAGCGCCGCACCCGGACGCCGACGGCGGCAATCTTATCCTCGCGGAGCGGCGCCTTTTCCGGGCGGCGGACCCAGACGCCGACGCGGCCCGAACGCAGTTCGCCGGTAATGGTGAAGCGCGCAAGCGTGGCGATGATCCACTGTTCAAGCCCTGTCACAAAGCGGTGCAGGTCGCGCCCGCGCTGGTTGAGATCGAGCATCACATAGACAACCCGCTGGCCGGGGCCATGATAGGTGTATTGCCCGCCGCGCCCGGCTGAAAACACCGGGAATCGGGTTTTGTCGAGCAGGTCTTCGGGCTTGGCCGAGGTGCCCGCGGTGTACAGCGGCGGGTGTTCGAGGAGCCAGATGAGTTCGGGGGCGGTGCCTTCGGCAATCGCCGCAACGCGGGCGTCCATCTCGGCGACGGCCAGCGCATAGGGCACGGGGCTATCGCTGATGCGCCACTCGACCGGTTGCGCATCGGCGCGGACGAGCGGGGCAAAATCAGGGTTTACCCTTAACGATTGATTAAGCGCGCTCATGGAGGCTCCGGGAAGAGAACGGGGTGATTCCATGCGCCCCGCCAGCGTGGATTGGTCTGATGGATAACCTAAACACCATTGATGTCGAGATCACGGTTGAACTGGGGGCTGCCACCATGCCCATTCACCACCTGCTGCGGCTCGGCCGTGGCGCGGTGATTGAACTCGATGCCACCGAACATGACACGATGCGGGTCTATGCCAACAGCACACTGATTGCGCGGGCCGAGATCCGCATTGACGATGGGCGGGTCAATGTCGAGATCACCGAAAAGCTGCGCCGAGCGGCCTGAACGGCGCGCTGCGGGGAGCGGGGCGGGCCGGGGCAAAAATAAGCGCTTGCGCCCCTGCAAAAGCGTTGCTACACGCTGCCTCGCTTAGCCGGAGACGGCGGCTTCTACCTCGGCGTGCGGTCGTGGCGGAATTGGTAGACGCGCAGCGTTGAGGTCGCTGTGCCGCAAGGCGTGGAAGTTCGAGTCTTCTCGACCGCACCAGGGTCTTTCAGGACCAGATCAAAAAAAGGCAGCCCCGCGGCTGCCTTTTTGCTTTTTGGCGGTGTCACATGCACAGTGAGGTTGCAAACTCTGCCAGCTTTGCTGCACGCTCCACGACAAATTTTGAATAACTATCTGTGAAAATTGTGTCCGGGATAAAAGCGGTTTCAAACATTTCTCTATAATTGGGTGCCAGATCGGACTTGTATAACGAAGGAGCCCTTCCACCTAATCTTCTGTTATCTGTTCGAGACAGGAAGCAAATATTAGCTAGGATGTTGTCGTGATGATCGGCCTGCTGGCTTTTCTTCAAGAAGTCTTTCGGCATTATGTGGTGAAATTCTGAGCGGTTGGCGGCTTTCAATGTTTTCGCAAGGTCTACCTTACTGCCAGAAACGAAACTTACTGGATTCTTCTGCGCTAACATTAGAATGAATGTTTTTGAATTTACATTTCCTAGTCCAAATTTATTGTGAGTAAAAAAATCTTTCTCGATGTTTAATGGAAACTCCCCAAGTGAAGATTCAGTATCTTCACGCAAATTATTCATCTGCAATATGTCGGTTTTCAAGTTTCGTAGAACGCCTGAGCTATACCGCTTAGAGAATGCTGAACGCCAAAACCAGCGGGTAATTCTCTTCTTTTGGCTATCAGTGTAGGAAACTTCAGAGTTTCCGGAGGCCGCGAAGAAAACCGCTAAAGGAACGAGTAGTGTAGAGAACGGCAGGTTGTTCAGACTCTCTGCTTTAAGATTTTTTCGTAGGAAATCTACAGCACCTCGTACCCCGTTCGTTACTCTGTCGAATTGCTGCCTAACCTGAGTCCCGTTGAGCTGCATCAAAGCGTTGGGAGACGCATCGCCCGACAAGACTGCCGAACAGCATCTTAGCAAAAGATCGGTATCCCCTCCCACGTCTTCAAATCCAAATGGCGAAAGTTCCTCCGCAAGTTCCTCGAACTGATCCTGCAATTGAAAGTCCTCGCTCCAAGTCCATGCGGAAAGTAGCTGGAGTGTATTTAAGTCCACACCTTGCCTATTAACTCGCTCGAAAATAATTGCAACAGTAGCCTTATCTTCGGTTTTGGAGATTTGAAATGGGATTCGAGCTTCTTTGAAGCGTTCCTGCATTTCATCTAATTTATTTATAACATCCTTCCGCCGTCCCTCGGTTGTAGATCGATAGGCAGCACTGTCAAATAGTGTGTTTAAAGGAAAATGCCGGTCGGCCACAACTTCGTCTGATTTCAGAGCTACAAACCGAGTATCTTGCGGGGTAAAATTGGCTTCTAAGTCATAATAAACTTCTAACCAATCGCTATCAGATTTTTTCTTCATTCCTTGTTGGAAAACGCCAAATATAGAGGTAACTCGTTGCTGTCCATCTAATACATAGTCTACGGGATAGTCTTCTTTTGGCGATGGTAAAACAAACGGACCTATTTCTTTGTCGAATTTCAGTTGCTCTCTAGTGCGCCAAAACATTAATGAGCCAAATGGATAGCCTTTATAAATGCTGTCCATTAAATACGCGACTCTCTCCGGCTCCCAAACGAATCCACGCTGAAACGCTGGAATTCGAATTTGGCCTCGCCCCACCATGTCGATGAGTTCCCTAATGCTTAAAGTTTCCAATCTGGCCTCCACAGCTCAAGTAACTTCACACTATTGCCTAAATTCTTTCAAGGGTTGAAGTATTTTAGGTTATAGCATCGTGTAACTTTACCCCCCGCCACCCATACCACCCCAGTACCAGCGCGCTCGCCCCTAGCCAGGGCAGCAGCAGCAGGTTCATTGCCTGCCAGCCGATACTGGCGTGCAGCATCGATGCGCCGAGCGAGGCGCTGAGGCCCACGAGATAGACAATGAAATCATTGGTCGCCTGCGCGCGGGCCTTTTCGGCCGGTCGATAGGCGCGGGTCAACAGTGTGGTGCCGCCCACATAAAGGAAGTTCCACCCGAGACCGAGCAGCACCAGGGCGGCGGCAAAGCTTGGGAAGGTGAAGCCCGTGAGGGTGAGGAGCACATGGCCGGTGAGCAGGATCAGGCCCGTCGCCATGATCGGCAGTACGCCAAAACGGGCGATCAGCGTGCCGGTGAAGAACGACGGCAGGAACATGCCGAGCACGTGGAGCTGGATCACCGTCGCCGTGGCCGTCAGCCCGTGCTGGTGGTGCGCCATGGCGATGGGCGTGGCGGTCATGGCGAGGATCATGACTCCATAGGCGGTGAGTGCGGAAAACAGCGCCACGCGATAGATCGGCTGGCCGATCATGACAAGAAGCGGACGGGGCGGCTCAGCGGCAGCGCTTCTCAATTCGGGCGGTACAACGAGCCCCCGCAGCACCACCATGGCCGCGAGGCCGAGGAGGCCCGCGACCATGAAGGCGGTAATAAAGCCCTGCCCACCCGTCAGTGCGCCCACCTGCGCCACCAGCGGGCCGGCAAAGGCGGCGACAACACCACCAGCAATGACCAGCGAAATGGCGCGCGGGCGAAAGGCGTCGCTTGCAACTTCGGCGGCGGCGAAGCGGTAATATTGCGCAAAGCCCTGATAGGTGCCGATCAGCCCGGTGCCGAGCACGAGGAGCGCCAGTGAGCCCAATGCGAGGCCGAGGGCGGCCACCAGCGCGCCGAGCGTGCCCAGCCCGGCCCCCAGCACAAAACCGGCGGAGCGGCCGCGCTTGGCCATGTAGGCCGAGGCGGGGATCATGGTGGCGGCTGCGCCAAAAAAGAAGGCGGCGATGGGCGCTGTGGCCCATTCCGGCGACGGCGCCAGCGCCGCTCCCGCGAGCCCGCCCACGGTAATGACCAAAACCGACACGGTTTGAAACAGCGCCTGCGCGCCCGCAAGCCGGGCAACCTGGGCATACATGGAGCGGGAATCAGCGGTCATGAGGGTCTCGGGGCTGGAGGTTTGCTGTATTGGCACTGGCATTGGTTTGCAGGCAAACCAGTGCCCGTCAATCCGCTGCGTCAGAGCGCCGGGCCACCGTCACAGGCCTCATCCCGCTCAGCGGACGATGGCGGAGGGCGGGGCTTCCCGGTGCGGGAGGTGGAGGAGATAGGCGCATTCCGGCACTTTGCCCGCTAGCCCCGTGCAGGGGATAGAACTGCTGCGGAACGGTGCTGCAAGGCTGGTGCCCGTTATGAGAAGCACTACCAAAATCAGCATGTTACGCAGGGGCAGTCTCCCAAATCTGGCGGCAGAACCACACTTAGGTCTAATGGTTTTCACGTAAACCGGTGATTGTCAACGCGCGGCTACAAAGCTCCGGGCAACGGTCAAGTCGCGCATGCCGTTGAGGGGGCGCTGCCCCGGGGTGATGAGAGCCCGGAGGTCGTCTGCGTCGTCGCGGGCGCGGGCATCGATGATGACGCGCGAAAAGGCAGGCACATCGCCCTGCCGAAGCGACTGCATCAGGTCGAACAGCCGGGCGCGGATGTCGCCCGTGGCGGCGCAGGCGATGCAGGCGGCGCCGTCATGCGCGTGCAGCGCAGGCTCGAGCGTGATCCGCGCATCGGTGGGCAGGAGCGCGGGCAGGGGCTCGCCCTGACCGATCACCAGCACGGGCACGGGCGGGCTCAGCGGTGTGTAGGGCGAAAGCGCGGGCATCAGCGGTCTCCGGCAGCCAGGATCGCGGCCAACAGGGCCGAGCGCAAGGGACGCGGTGACGAGCGGACCGGCCGGTGCATACGCCCGCCGCTCTGTTGCCGCTTATCCCTTGGGCACATAATTCAGCACCGGGCCGAGCCAGCGCTCGACCTCGCGCGTGTCCATGCCCTTGCGGGCGGCGTAGTCTTCCACCTGATCGCGCTCGACTTTGGCCACGCCGAAATAATAGCTGTCGGGATGGCTGAGATAGAGCCCCGACACTGAGGCGCCGGGCCACATGGCGTAGCTTTCGGTCAGCTTCACGCCAATGCGCTGCGTGGCATTCAACAGCCGGAACAGCGTGGTCTTTTCGGTGTGGTCGGGCTGCGCCGGATAGCCGGGAGCCGGGCGGATGCCGAGATAGGGCTCCTGAATGAGCTGATCGGGGGCAAAGCCCTCGTCAGGCGCATAGGCCCAGAATTCCTTACGCACCCGCTCGTGCATCAGTTCGGCGAACGCCTCGGCAAAGCGGTCGGCCAGCGCCTTGATGAGAATGGCCGAATAATCATCGCCCTTTTTCTCGAAGGCGGCGGCAATGCCGTCTTCTTCAAGCCCGGTGGTCACGACAAAGCCGCCAATGTAATCGGGCGTGCCCTCGGGCAGCACAAAATCAGCAAGCGCGAGGTTGGGCTTGTCGCCGGTTTTGCTCAACTGCTGGCGCAGTGTGTAGAAGGTCGCAAGGTCCACGGTGCGGCTGTCATCGGTGAAGACCCGGATGTCGTCGCCCACCTGATTGGCCGGCCAGAAACCGATGATCGCCTTGGGGCGGAACCAGTTTTTCTGGATGATGACGGCCAGTTGCCGCTGCGCGTCGTCCCACAGCGCCCGGGCGGCAGCGCCCTGCGTTTTGTCGTCCAGAATGGCCGGGTAGCGGCCCTTCAGTTCCCAGGCCTGAAAGAACGGCGTCCAGTCAATATAACGCGCTATTTCAGCGAGATCATAGTTTTCGAACACGCGGGTCCCGAGAAAGCTCGGCTTTTTGGGGCGATAGGCCGGATCGGCTGGGCGGAACCGGTTGGCGCGCGCCGCGGCGAGGCTGATGCGCTCCTTGTCGGCTTCGCCCTTGAGATGCTTGGCTTTGAGCGCCTCATAATCGGTGCGGATCTGGGCGGTGTAGTCGGGGCGCTGCTCGTTGGACAGGAGCGCCGAGACCACGCCCACAGCGCGGCTGGCATCGTGCACATGCACCACCGCGCCGGAATAGGCCGGGGCGATTTTCACGGCCGTGTGCATGCGGCTCGTGGTGGCGCCGCCGATCAGCAGAGGCACGGTGAAGCCATCGCGCTCCATTTCGTTCGCCACATGCACCATCTCATCGAGCGAGGGGGTGATGAGGCCCGAAAGGCCGATCACGTCGACATTTTCCGCCTTGGCTACTTCAAGAATTCTGGCGGTGGGCACCATGACGCCGAGATCGATGATCTCGTAATTATTGCAGCTGAGCACCACGCCGACGATGTTCTTGCCGATATCGTGCACGTCGCCCTTCACCGTCGCCATCAGAATCCGGCCGGCGGTCGAGCGGCCAGTGCCGCCGTTCGCGGCTTTTTCGGCCTCCATATAGGGCAGCAGCAGCGCCACGGCCTGCTTCATGACGCGGGCGGATTTCACCACCTGGGGCAGGAACATCTTGCCTGCGCCGAACAGGTCGCCCACCACGCTCATGCCGCTCATCAGCGGGCCTTCGATCACGTCCAGCGGGCGCGGCAGCTTGAGCCGGGCTTCCTCGGTATCGGCATCAATGAATTCAGCAATGCCATTGACGAGGGCGTGGGTGATGCGGGCTTCAACGGGTTCTGACCGCCAGGCGAGATCGCGCGCCTTCTGTTCGCCACCGGCCTGGCCGCGATAGCGTTCGGCAATCTCGAGCAGACGCTCGGTGGCGTGGGTGAGGCGGTTGAGGATCACATCTTCGGCCGCCGCGCGGAGGTCGGCGTCGATTGAATCATACACCGCGAGCTGCCCGGCATTCACAATGCCCATGTCCATACCGGCCTTGATGGCGTGGTAGAGGAACACCGCGTGCATGGCCTCGCGCACCGGCTCATTGCCGCGGAACGAGAAGGACAGGTTGGAAACACCGCCCGAAATATGCACATGGGGCAGGGTGGTGCGGATGGTGCGGATCGCCTCGAGGAAAGCCACGCCATAGGGAGCGTGTTCCTCGATGCCGGTCGCTACCGCGAAGATATTGGGGTCGAAAATGATGTCTTCGGGCGGGAAACCGGCCTCTTGGGTCAAGAGGGCGTAGGCCCGTGTACAGATCGCCACCTTGCGCTCGTAGGTGTCGGCCTGGCCCTGCTCATCAAAGGCCATGACGACGACAGCGGCGCCGTAATCGCGCACTTTTTTCGCGGCTTCGAGGAATTTCGCCTCGCCCTCTTTCATCGAGATCGAGTTGACGAGGGCCTTGCCCTGCACGCATTTCAACCCGGCCTCAATGACCTCGAATTTCGAGGAATCGATCATCAGCGGCACGCGCGCAATATCGGGTTCGGCGGCCAGCAGGTTGAGGAAGTCGCGCATGGCCTTTTCGCTGTCGATCAGGCCTTCGTCCATGTTGATGTCGATGATCTGCGCGCCGTTCTGCACCTGATCGCGCGCCACTTCGAGGGCGGCCGCGTAATCCCCGGCGGTGATGAGCTTGCGAAAGCGCGCCGAGCCCGTGACATTGGTGCGCTCACCAATGTTCACGAAGGGGATTTCGCTGGTGAGGGTGAACGGCTCAAGGCCCGAGAGCCGGAGGCGCACCGGAACCTCGGGGATCTGGCGGGGCGCGTATTTCGACACGGCTTCGCGGATGGCGCGGATGTGATCGGGCGTCGAGCCGCAGCAGCCACCCACGATATTGAGCAGCCCCTCGCGGGCGAAGCCTTCGAGCTGGCGCGCCATATCCTCGGGGGTTTCGTCATAGCCGCCAAATTCATTGGGCAGGCCCGCATTGGGATAGGCGCAGATCAGCGTATCGGCGACATCGCTCAACTCGGCGATATGGGCGCGCATGGCATTGGCGCCGAGCGCACAGTTGAGCCCGATGGTCAGCGGGTTGGCGTGGCGTACCGAGTACCAGAAGGCGGTGGGCGTCTGGCCCGACAGCGTGCGCCCGGATAAGTCGGTGATCGTGCCCGAAATCATGATGGGCAGGGCATTGCCACGCGCTTCAAACACCCGGCGGGCGGCAAAAATACCGGCCTTGGTGTTGAGCGTGTCGGTAATGGTTTCAAACAGCAGCAGGTCGGCCCCGCCGTCCATCAGCCCGTTGATGGCCGTGGTATAGGCGCGCACAATATCATCGAAGGTGACGGCCCGGTGGCCGGGGCTCGTGACATCGGTCGACATGGAGGCGGTCTTGTTGAGCGGGCCCAGCGCGCCGGCCACAAAGCGGCGTCTGCCATCCTTGCTTTCAGCGGCCGCTGCCGCCGCGCGCGCGAGCTGGGCGCCGGTGAAGTTCAGCTCATAGGCCAGCGCTTCCATCCCGTAATCGGCCATGACGATATCGGTGGCGGAGAAGGTGTTGGTTTCGCAGATATCGGCCCCGGCCTCGAAATACTCGAGGTGAATGGCGGCAATGGCGTCGGGCCGGGTGATGTTGAGCAGGTCGTTATTGCCGCGCAGGTCCTTGTGCCAGGTCGCAAAGCGGTCGCCGCGGTAGTCCTCTTCGGTCAGCTTCAGCCGCTGGATCATCGTGCCCATGGCGCCATCGAGGATGAGGATGCGCTCGCGCGCTGCGGCGCTGAGGGCGGCCCGCACGTCGCTGCCCTGGGGCAGGCTCGCCGGGTCAATCACAATCGGGGCAGTGGTCATAGTCGGAAATCCTCAGGGACCGCGCTGCGGCCCCGCTCGAACAGGGGATATAAAGAAGTCTTTATATGATCCGATGAGGGCTCACAAGCGCCGAGGGCTTGTGTCGGGCAGGGCGGACGGGCACATTTATGCGATGAGCGCACCCCTCCTGTTTATTCCCGGCCTCACCTGTACGGCCGAAATTCTGGTTCCGCATCTTGTGGCGCTGTGGGCTGAGGCCCCGGTGATGGTGGCTTCGCCCCGGCGCGGGCGCAGCATGGCCGAGATTGCGCGCCACATTCTCGCTGATGCGCCGCCACGCTTTGCGCTCGCGGGGTTTTCCATGGGCGGGTACCTGAGTTTTGAGATCCTGCGGCAGGCGCCCGAGCGCGTCGAGCGGCTGGCGCTCATTGATACGCAGGCGCGGGCGGACACGGCGGAGGCGACTGAACGGCGGCGGGCTGGCATGGCGTTGGCCCAGGCCGGCAAGTTCGGCCTCGCCATCGCCAGTTCGTTCCCCAATGCGGTGCACCCTGACCATCAGAACGATGAGTCGCTGCGCGCCTTGCACACGCGGATGGCGCTCGCCATCGGGCCCGACACCTATCGCGATCAGCAGGAGGCGATCATCGGCCGATCGGACTCGCGCGACCTGCTGCCCACCATTGGCGTGCCCACCACCGTCCTTGTCGGGGAGGGCGATCTGCTGACCCCACCGGCCCTGTCGCGGGAAATGGCCGATGCCATTCCGCACGCCCGGCTCCAGATCATTGCCGGGGCCGGTCACATGGCGCTCGCCGAGACCCCGATGCCGGTGCAGGCGGCGCTCGTGGACTGGCTTCGGGCCTGAGTGGCGCGCTATGTCGACCGATTGGAAAACGTCACGAAACTTGGACTCACCCCGGGCAATCTGTATTAATCAGACCGAAGGGGCGCATCGGCCCCAACCGGGGTTGAGAGTGATCGGTCTAGCGCGCGGCATCGTCGTTTTCCTGGCTCTGGCCCTGAGCTTTTCTGTTTCCCTCGCGGGGGCGCAGGAGTTCGACACCAAGGCGAGGTTCGCCATCCTGATGGACTATGAGTCGGGCAGCATCCTGTTCGACAAGGCAGGCAGTGATCCGCTGGAGCCCGCCAGCATGGCCAAGCTGATGACGGCGGCAGTGGTGTTTGACCAGTTGCAGCAGAATAAGCTGAAGTTCTCGGACGAGTTTTTCATTTCCGAACACGCCTGGCGCACTGGCGGGGCGCAGTCGGGCGGTTCGACCATGTTTGCCGATCTGAACTCAAAGGTTCCGGTGCTGGACCTCGTCCGGTCGCTGCTCATCCAATCGGGCAATGATGCGGCCATTGCGCTCGCCGAGGGGATTGCGGGCACCGAGCCCGGATTTGCCGGGATGATGAACCAGCTCGGTGCCGAAATCGGGCTCGAGCACACGCATTTCGTCAATGCCACGGGTCTGCCGGACCCGGATCAATATTCGACGGCGCGTGACCTTGCGGTGATCGCGCGGTTCATCATCGCGCAGTTCCCGGAATATTACCCCATCTTTTCAGAGCCCGAATTCACCTGGAACAAAATCCGCCAGATGAACCGCAATTCGCTGGTGGAAATGGGCATTGGTGTCGACGGGCTGAAGACTGGCCATACCGAGGCGGCGGGCTATGGCACGGTGGTCTCCTCGGCCGCCGGGGGGCGGCGGCTCATTGCTGTGCTGCATGGCCTCACCTCCATGGCCGAGCGCGCCGACGAGGCGCGGAAGCTGATTACCTGGGGCTCGCGCGGGTTCGAGCTGATTCCGGCCTTTGATGAGGGCGAGCCGGTGGCGCGGGTCGCCGTCTATGGGGGCGTGTTGCCCGATGTGCCGCTCGTGGGGCAGGGCAAAATCGATATTTTCATCCCCAAGGGGGCCAAAGACTGCCCCGAGGCGAGCGTTCGCTACCAGGCGCCGATTCTGCCGCCGGTGCAAAAGGGCGAGCAATTGGGGGTTCTGACCATTACCTGCGCGGGTAAGGTGATCCAGACCAACCCGCTTTTTGCCGGTGAGGACGTGGCCGATGGCGATATTGTGCGCAAGGCCGCCGATGCGCTGAAGGAACTCGCCCTGGGCTGGCTTTGAGCCCGATGAGTGCGCGGTTCATTACCTTTGAAGGCGGGGAAGGGGTGGGAAAATCCACCCAGGTCAAGCGGCTGGCGCAGCGGCTTGAAACCAGAGGCGTGCGCACGGTGCGGACCCGCGAGCCGGGGGGCACCGAGCGGGCCGAAGCAGTGCGCCATTTCATTCTCTCCGGCAGGGGCAAGCCCTGGGGCGCCGCCGCCGAAGCCGTGCTGTTTGCTGCCGCGCGCGCCGACCATATGCGGGCCCTGATCGCGCCGAGCCTGAGTGCCGGGTCATGGGTGCTGTCGGACCGGTTCCACGATTCGACCCGGGCCTATCAGGGCCTGACGAGCGGCAGTGATCCGCGCCTCATCGGCGCGCTGGAGGTGCTGGCGCTCGATGGCCGCGAGCCGGATATTACCTTTATTCTCGATATGGACCCGGCTGTCGCTTTTGAGCGGGTGGCGTCCCGGGCGGTGGAACAGGCCCTGGTGGCCACTGGCGATCGCTTTGAACAGGAAGATCTCGCCTGGCACCGCCGTCTTCGGGCGGGCTTCATGGCGATTGCCGAAGCCAATCCGCGCCGCTGTGTCGTTTTGCCCGCCGGGCAGGGGGCGGACGCCCTCGAACAGGAAATCTGGGATGTGCTGTGCCTGCGGTTTGCTGAATTGCGGGATGGCGCATAATGGCCGACGATGACGCGCCGCTGCGCGAACCCGATGTCCTGTCCGGCGTGCCCTATCCTGAACAGACGGGCCGCCTCGTTGGACATGCTGATGCCCTGCAGGGCCTCATCGCGCAATATGACGCCAAGCGGCCGCCGTCCGGCGTCCTCATCCACGGACCACGGGGCATTGGCAAAGCAACCCTGGCTTTTGCTGTCGCCCGCCATGTGCTGGAAAAAACCGGGGACGAATCGGCCGAGCGGGTCGCGGCGCAGATTGCGGCCGGCTCACACCCCAATGTCAGGGTGCTGCGGCGGACGATCGACGAGAAGACCAAAAAGTTCCACACCGTGATCCGGGTCAAAGAGGTGCGTGATACTACCGCCAAAGCGCATCAGACGCGGGGACGGGCGGGGCACCGCTTCGTGATTGTCGATTCCATCGACAATGCCAACACGGAATCCGACAACGCCCTGCTTAAAGTGCTGGAAGAGCCGCCGAACGATATGACGTTCATTCTGGTGTCGCACCGGCCCTCGGCGCTGCCGCCCACGGTGCTGAGCCGCACACAAAAACTGGCCCTGCGGCCTCTGTCCAATGCTGAAGTGGCCGAGATTTTGGCCCACAGCGGGGCAGGCGGCCTATCGCTACAGCAGGCCGTGGCCCTGGCGCAGGGGCGGCCGCGACGCGGGTTCGAGGCGCTGGCGGTCGCGGGGGTAAAGACCATGACGGTGCTCCTCGACTGGCTTAAGGCCCCGGCGCTGCAGCCGCTCAAGGCCCACCTTGATCTTGCCGATGCATTGGGCGCGGCCCGCGATAGCGCCGAGACGAAGTTTGCGCGCGATCTGATTGTTGATTGGATTGCCGCAGAGGCGCGCGCTGCCGCGCTCGCGGGTGAGGGCGCGCGGCTTGCCTCGGCCAATCGCTTGTGGGACAAGGCAAGAACGCTGTTTGCCGAGGTCGATGTCTACAATCTCGACATGCGGCAGACCCTGACCGCGCTGTTTGACGCGATCCGCAACCACCTGATCGAGAGCCCGGCTGCCGCCTCCCCATGAGCACTTCCTTTTACGTTACCACTGCCATTGCCTACCCCAACGGCGAGCCGCATATCGGGCATGCCTATGAGATGATTGCGACCGACGCGATTGCGCGCTGGGCGCGGCTCGAAGGGCGGCCCACTTTCTTTCTGACCGGCACTGATGAGCACGGCATCAAGATGGTGCAGACGGCGGCGGCGCAGGGCCTGCCGGTACGCGAGCTGGCCGACCGCAATTCGGCGCGGTTCCGCGAACTGGCCGGGCTGTTGGGCCTGTCGAACGATGATTTCATCCGCACCACCGAACAGCGCCATTATGACTCGGTGCAGGAAATCTGGCGCCGGATGCTGAAAAGCGGCGACATTTATGAGGGCGCCTACGAGGGCTGGTACTCGGTGCGCGACGAGGCCTATTTCGACGAAGCCGAGTTGACCGAGGGTGAGGGCGGCAAAAAGTTTGCCCCGTCCGGCGCAGAAGTCACCTGGGTGCGCGAGCCGAGCTTTTTCTTCCGGCTGTCCGCCTATGCCGACCGGTTGCTTGCCCATTACGAGGCGCACCCTGAGTTCATTGCGCCCGATGAGCGGCGGAACGAGATCGTGTCCTTCGTCAAAGGCGGGCTGCGCGACCTGTCGATTTCGCGCACGACGTTCGATTGGGGCATTCCGGTGCCCGATGCACCCGGCCACGTGATGTATGTGTGGGTCGATGCGCTGACCAATTACATAACTGCCACCGGTTTTCCGGATGAAGACGCGGCGCGCTACAAGGCCTTCTGGCCGGCGAACCTGCATGTGATCGGCAAGGATATCATCCGGTTCCACACGGTCTATTGGCCGGCGTTTTTGATGAGCGCCAACCTGCCGCTGCCGAGACGCGTCTTCGCACATGGCTTCCTGACCTCCGAGGGCAAGAAGATGTCGAAGTCGCTCGGCAATGTGGTCGATCCGCTTACCGAACTCGATAGCTATGGCACGGACCCGGTGCGCTGGTATTGCCTGCGTGAAATCAGCTTCGGGCAGGATGGCGACTGGGGACGGGAAAAGTTCATCAACCGCAACAATGCCGACCTTGCGAATAATTTCGGCAATCTGGCGCAGCGCTCGCTCGCCATGATCCAGAAGAATTTTGCGGGTGTGCTGCCTGTGGCCACCCCGACCGAGGCCGACAAGGCCATTATTGGTGTTGCGGTCAAGGCAATTGCCGCCATGAATACGGCCATGCAGACCCAGCTCATCCACGAGGCCACTGCCGAACTCGTGGGCCTTCTCAATGCGGCAAACCTCTATTTTGCCGATCAGGCGCCCTGGGGCCTGAAAGAGGATCTGCCGCGCATGGGCACGATCCTCCACACCACAGCCGATGTGGTGCGCCGCGCGGCGATTGCGGCGCAGCCCTTTGTGCCCACGGCGGCGGCCAAGATGCTCGATCTCCTCGCTGTGCCCCCCACCGAACGGGCACTCAGCGATGCTTTGCGGCCGCAGGGGCTGGTGGCGGGCACGGTTTTACCGCAGCCGGAACCGGTGTTCAGGAAATTTGACCTCAAGGCTTCGGCGGCGCCCTGATGCTGATCGACTCCCATTGCCATCTCGATTTCCCCGAACTGCAGGCCGATGAGGCCGGGGTGATCGCGCGCGCCCATGCGGCGGGCGTTGGGCGCATGGTGACCATCTGCACCTTTGTTGACCGGTTCGATACGATCAGCGCAATTGCCGAGCGCCATGACAGCGTGTGGTGCACGTTGGGCACGCATCCGCATAATGCGGATCAGGAACTCCACATCACAACGGCCGATCTCGTGCGGCTGGCGCGCCACCCCAAATGCATCGGGATCGGCGAGGCCGGGCTCGATTATTTCTATGACAATGCCCCCAAAGAGGCACAGGCGACCGGGCTGAGACGCCACATTGCTGCGGCCCGCGAAACCGGGCTGCCGCTTGTGATCCATGCCCGCGCCGCCGATGATGCCATGGCGGCCATCCTCAGGGACGAGCATGGGGCAGGGGCCTTCCCGTTCCTCCTCCACTGCTATACCGGCGGCATTGACCTGGCGCGGACAGCCCTTGAATTGGGCGGCTCTCTCTCGTTTTCCGGCATCATCACCTTCAAAAATGCCGAAGCCATCCGCGAGGTTGCGGCCATGGTGCCGGCCGACCGCTACCTTGTTGAAACGGATTCGCCCTATCTCGCGCCTATTCCGCACCGGGGGGAATCGAACGAGCCATCCTATGTGGCCCATACCGCGGCGAAGCTCGCCGAGGTGCGCGGCATTTCGGCCGACCAGCTGGCACAGGAAACGACGGACAATTTCTATCGGCTGTTTTCAAAGGCACGCCGATGAGCCGGGCCGAGCGGATCATTGCCACCATCATGGGCTGCGGATCATCGGGCGGCGTGCCCCGGATCGGCGGCAACTGGGGGGTGTGCGATCCTTATAATCCGCGCAACCGGCGGCGCCGCTGCTCGCTGCTGCTTGAGGGCTTCAGCGAAGGCGCGAGCGCGCCGACGCGCGTCATCATCGATACGGGCTGCGATCTGCGCGAGCAATTGCTCGATGCCAGTGTCGACCGCGTTGATGCGGTTCTGTTCACCCATGAGCACGCCGACCACACCCATGGCATTGACGACCTCAGGGTGTTGGCGCTCAACACGCATAAGCGCGTTGAGGTGTATTTCAGCGCCGAGGCCGCCGCGCGGATCGTGCCGAGCTTTGCCTATTGCTTCACGGCGCCCGCCGGATCGGGCTACCCGCCAATCCTCAACCAGAACCTCATCGAGGCCGACCAGCCTCTGGTGGTCAATGGACCCGGCGGTGAAATTGAAATTCTGCCGTTTTTACAAGACCATGGCGATATTACTTCACTTGGTTTCCGCATAGGCGGATTTGCCTATAGCTGTGATCTCAGTGGCATTCCCAGCCAATCCATCAGCGCGATCAGCGGGCTTGATGTGTGGGTGCTGGATGCGCTGCGCCCAGCGCCGCATCCGAGCCATCTGAGCCTGTCGGAAGCGTTGGCGCTCATTGCGCAGCATCAGCCGACCGAGGCCGTGCTGACGAACCTGCATATCGACCTTGATTATGCCGATACCGACCGGACAACGCCTGCGCATGTGCGGCCGGCGTTTGACGGACTGAAGATTGACGTGAGCGCTGGCACGGTGTTGAGCCCGCGCTGAAGCGCGTGCGCTCCGGTTGAGCAGCCGGAGATAATGACGGCACCGCGATGCTCAGCGCGACCATAGCCGCAATTCTGATCCCAGGCTTTGCGCCTTTGATCACCAAAAAAGTTCCATAATATATCTTATGCGAACGACGGAGATGTGCAGTGACCGATGAAGCCGAGTTGATTGCCCTCCTCGCCGCTGCGGCGCGACATGGGCGCGCGGATGTTGATGCGACGCTGTTTGCCGATCTGGATCGCGCGGCGGCCTATCGGGTGCAGATCGGCGTCATGGCCGCGCTCAATGAGCGTGTGGGCATGCTCAAGACCGCCGTGGCAGCTGATGGCACGGGCGTTGCCGCACCGATTTATGAATCGCGTATTGGCCGGTCACAGGCATTCAGTGTGCCGGCGGCGCAGGTTCTGGGGATCGAACTTGAAGTGGCGCTGGTTCTTGGGCGCGACCTGAGCGTCGCCGCGGCCACTTCGGACCCGGCGTCCGTGACGGATGCGATGAGCCATCACGTCCTCGGGCTTGAGCTGTGCAGCACGCGGTTCAGGGATCGCAAGGCCGCGCGCAACCACGCTGGGCTGGCTGATGGCATGTCGGCCTTTGGCTATGTGATTGACCCGGCGCCGCGCGAGCTGGGCGCACAGATCGACGGGTTCGATGTTGAAATCACGCATAATGGCACTGTGATCCACGCCGCACCGGCCCAGCATAGTTTTGGCACGGTGTTGGCGTCGTTCGATGCCTATGCGCGGGCGCAGCACCCCGATCTGACCCTTGCAGCCGGGCTGACGGTCACCACCGGGTCGCTGTGCGGTCTCGTGCCCCTGCCCGGTCCCGGTCTTGTTGTTGCGCGGCTCGGCACGCACAGCGTCACCTGTCTATTTACCTGAGGCACTCCATGGTTCCGTCGCGCGATATTGCCGGTCTGCTCACCATCATGGCGCGGTTGCGCGATCCTGATGGCGGTTGCCCGTGGGATCTGGATCAGGATTTTGCGTCGATCCGTCACTACACAATCGAGGAGGCCTATGAGGTTGCCGATGCCATCGAGCGCGGCGACTATGCGGACCTGTGCGAAGAACTGGGCGATCTGCTCCTGCAATCGGTCTTCCACGCCCAGATGGCGTCGGAGCGCGGCCTGTTCGATTTTGGCGATGTGGTTGAGGCCATTACCAAGAAGCTGATCCGGCGGCACCCGCATGTGTTTGGCGATACAGATGCCGCAAGCGCCGCCGCGGTAAAGACCACCTGGGATGCCATCAAGGCCGAAGAGCGGCTCGGCAAGGCCGAGGCCAAAGGGCATGACTCCAGCATTCTGGACGATGTGCCGATTGGCCTGCCTGCCCTGATGCGGGCTGAAAAGCTGTCGAAGCGCGCGGCGTCGGTGGGGTTTGACTGGCCGGAGTGGCGGGAAACGCTGGCCAAGGTCAGCGAGGAACTGACTGAAGTCGAGGCGGCGGCCAGTGCCGGTGATCCAGCGGATATCCGCGCGGAACTGGGTGATCTGCTGTTTGCCGTTGCCAATTTGTCGCGCAAGCTGGGGGTTGAGCCCGAAGCGGCGCTGCGGGACGGCAACCAGAAGTTTGCGCGCCGCTTTGCCCATGTCGAGGCCCGCGCCAAGGCCGATGACGTGCCGCTCGCCGATGCGGGGCTCGCGCGTCTTGACGGCTATTGGAACGAAATCCGGGCGACGGACAAGCTCAAGCCTTAAGGCTCGATGATCCGATCCGCGAAGCGGTCGGCAAAGCCTGCGGCATGACGCGGGCCGACACGGACGGTCAGGATCTGGCCTTCTTCATCGGCCTCGTCCTTGCCCACCACTTCGGCGTGGCCATAGAGCCAGGCCAGATCGGCACCTGCAACGTGCGGAACCTTGACGCGATAGCTGCGCGACTGGCCGCCCAGGACCTTTTCAATGGCCCCGAGCAGCGCATCAAGCCCCTCGCCGCTTTGCGCCGATACGGCCGCGCTGGCCGTTACGCGGCCCATGGACGCGATGGTCTGAAGCGCCGGATAGGTGCCGTCCTCGGCTTTGTCGAGCAGGTCGATCTTGTTCCAGACCTCGATGACCGGGGTGGTCTCGGTCGAAACGCCCAGTTCGTCGAGCACTTTCAGCACATCGGCGGCCTGGGCGGCGTGATCGGGATTGGCGACGTCGCGCACATGCAGGATCACATGCGCTTCGAGCACTTCTTCAAGCGTGGCGCGAAAAGCGGCGATCAGATCGTGCGGCAGGTCGGAAACAAAGCCCACCGTATCCGACAGCATGACCTCGCGCCCATGCGGCAGCGCAATTTTGCGCACGGTGGTATCGAGCGTGGCAAACAGCAGATCCTTGGCAAACACCCCTGCCCCGGTCAGGCGGTTGAACAGGGTTGATTTGCCGGCATTGGTATAGCCCACAAGCGCCACGACCTGGAACGGCACGGCGTCGCGGCGGCCCTTTTGCTGGCCGCGCGTGAGCCGCACCTTCTCGATGCGCTCTTCGAGCATCTTGATGCGGTCCTGCAACTGGCGGCGATCGCTTTCGAGCTGGGTTTCGCCCGGGCCGCCCATAAAGCCGAAGCCGCCTGAGCCGCGCTGGCGCTCAAGGTGGGTCCAGCTGCGCACGAGACGGCTCTTCTGGTAATTGAGATGGGCGAGCTCGACCTGCAGCACGCCTTCGCGCGTTGCGGCACGCTCGCCGAAAATTTCAAGGATCAGGCCGGTGCGATCGAGCACCTTGGCGCCGGTTTCCTTTTCGAGATTGCGCTGCTGGATGGGGTGCAGCGCGGTATCGACAAGCAGCACATCAATGTGGTCAGCGGCCACCCGGGCCTTCAGCTCGGCGACATGACCGCCGCCGAGATAGGTGGCCGGCTTGATCTCGCGGACCTTGTAAATATCTTCGAACACGATGTCGAAATCGACGGCTTCGGCGAGCCCGTGGAACTCCCCGGCCCGCGCCTCGATGGAATGGCTGGTTTTGTCCCCGCGCACATCCGGCACGACCAGGCCGACGCGCGGCCGCTCGATCACATGGCTGACATGCCGATCCCGACCGCGCAGGTCCGCTTCGGTGTCGTCGGCGCCATCGTCATAGGAACCCGACATCAGGCCTCGGTTTCCGGGGTCTGTTCGGGTTCGAACAACTGGATGGGAGCGCCGGGCATGATGGTGGAGATGGCGTGCTTGTACACCAGCTGCGACTGGGCATCGCGGCGCAGCAGCAGGCAGAAATTGTCAAACCAGGTGATGACGCCCTGCAGCTTGACGCCATTCACCAGAAAAATGGTGACGGGCACTTTCTGCTTCCGCGCGTGATTGAGGAAAGCGTCCTGCAGGTTTTGAGCTTTTTCGGGCATTGGGAAGGCCTCTTGTTGGCGATTGCCGGTCGTTTGGTCCGGCTCAACCGGGGGCTCGGGGGATCATTGTCCCCTCCCCGGCCAACCGCCGCCAGCCGCTCCACTATGGCAGAAATCTGCGGTGCTGTGTACCCCGGATCACAGCCCGAGGCTTTTGATCTTGCGGTGCAGCGCCGAGCGCTCCATGCCTACGAATTCCGCCGTTTTGGAGATATTGCCGCCAAAACGTTCGATCTGGGCCAGCAGATACTGGCGCTCGAACACCTCGCGGGCGTCGCGCAGCGGCAGGCTCATCAGATGGGCCGATGAGTCGGAATCGCTCACGGTGGGCAAAACTTCGCCAATGTCGGGCGGCAGCATCTGAGCGCTGATCACCCCATCGGCAGGCGCCTGATCCTTGACGAGGATCAGCAGGCGCTCAATGGAATTGCGCAACTGCCTGGCATTGCCCGGCCAATCCTGGGCCTGCAGCACGGCGACGGCGTCGGTGCCGATCACCATGGGGCGCAGGTTATGCAGACGGCTCACCTGTTCGATGAAAATTTCCACCAGTGGCGGAATGTCTTCGCGCCGTTCGCGCAGCGGGGTCAACTGCATCGGCACGATCGACAGCCGATGGTAGAGATCGGAGCGGAACTGCCCGCTTTCGATCAACGCGTTCACGTTCTGGCTCGAAGACGAGACAATGCGCACATCGATGGGCACGGCAACGCTGCCGCCCACCCGGTTGAATTTGCTTTCCACCAGCGTGCGCAGCAGCGCCTGCTGGGCAGCGGGGGGAAGGCTCGCGACCTCCGCCAGGTACAGCGTGCCGCCATGGGCCCGTTCGAGCGCGCCTACTTCGGTGCGGAGCCCGCCGATCTTGTCGCGGTTCTCGCGGCCAAACAGCACGACCTGGACTTCGTCGGGCGAATAGAGTGAGCAGTTGATTTCAACAAAGGGCGAGTCAGCCCGGGGGCTTTTCTGGTGGAGCAGGCGGGCGCAGAGCCCCTTGCCCGTGCCCGAGGCCCCGGCAATCAGCACGCGTGAATTGGTCGGCGCCGATTTGTCGATGAGGCTGCGGATCTGCTGCAGCGCCGGCGAATTGCCCACGAGGTCATCGCCCGATGAGGAGCGTTCGCGCAGGTCTGCCACTTCGGTCTTGAGGCGGGCGGATTCCATGGCGCGCTGGGTGATGAGCAGCAGCCGATCCACCTTGAAGGGCTTTTCGATATAGTCATAGGCGCCGCGCCTGATGGCGCTGACGGCGGTTTCGACATTGCCGTGGCCCGAGATCATCACCACCGGCATATCGGGGTGCTGGGACTGGAATTCATCGAGCAATTGCAGCCCATCGAGGCGGCTGCCCTGCATCCAGATATCGAGGAACACGAGGCTGGGGCGGCGGCGCGCGATTTCATTGAGCCCGGAATCGGCGTCATGCGCCTGCCGGGTTTCGTAGCCTTCGTCTTCGAGAATGCCCGCAATCAGATCGCGGATATCGTCTTCATCATCAATGATCAGAATATCGAACGCCATTACGGAGTCTCCGCCGCTTTAAGCGGCTTCTTGGTCTTTGACACGGGGTCGGCGGCGTCGGCCGCCTCTGTTAGCGCGGGCGCGGGGGCCGGAGCAAGGCTTTCAACGTCCGCCCCCGTCGCGACCGCTGGCTGTAAAGGGGCGAGTGCGGCCCCCTCAGCGGGGACCGGTTCGGCATCTTCGAACGGCAGAGTGAAGCTGAAGCAGGCGCCCACGCGGCCATCGGCATCGGGTTCGGCGTCGATGAGATCGACCTTGCCGCCGTGCTGCTCGATGATTTTCGCGACAATGGCAAGGCCGAGGCCGGTGCCTTTATCGCGCGTCGTCACATAGGGTTCGAGCAGGCGGTGGCGGTTTTCCTTGGGCCAGCCCTTACCATTGTCCGCGACCGAAATACGCACCAGATGCGGCTCCGGCACGGCCGACACACTGATGCGCGGCGCCTTGATGGCAGCAATGCCTGCCCCTTCAATCGCCTCGACGGCATTCTTGATCAGGTTGGTCATCACCTGGCTCAACAGCCGGGAGTCGAACTGGCCGACAATCGGCTCTTCGGGCAGATCGACGGTGATGTCCACTTCGGGCAGGCGCACGCTTTCGAGAAACACCGATTGCCGGATGGTTTCAGACAGATCGCCTTTTTCAAGCCGTGCCTCGGGCATGCGGGCAAAGGACGAGAATTCATCGACCATACGGCCGATATCGCCCACCTGCCGGATGATGGTGTTGACGCATTTGTCGAACACTTCGAAGTCATCGGCGAGCTTGGCCCCATAGCGGCGGCGAAGCCGCTCGGCGGAAAGCTGGATGGGGGTCAGCGGGTTCTTGATTTCATGGGCAATGCGGCGGGCCACATCGGCCCAGGCGCCTGTCCGCTGCGCCGACAGCAGGTCGGTAATGTCGTCGAGGGTGACGACATAGCCCTTTGATTCCGCCACTGTGCCTTCACGCGTCACCTGCACCTGATAGGTGCGGTAGTCGGGCCCGGCACCGATTTCGAGCTGGTCGCGGGTCTGGCTGCGGCGCGAGCTTTGCGCCCGGTCGATGATCGAGCCGAGATCGGGAATGACCTCTTCCATGCGTCGGCCGACGAGAGCCACTTCATCAGTGCCCAGCATTTCGGCGGCGCGGGCATTGACGATGGTAATGACGCCGAAGGGATCGAGCCCGACGATACCAGCCGACACGCCTTCCACCACCGCCTCGGTGAACTGGCGGCGCTTTTCGTTGGTTTCGTTGGCGGCCATCAGCGCCAGCCGCTGCGATTTCAACTGCTGTGTCATGGTGTTGAAGCGGTTGGAGAGATCGCGCAGATCCCCCCGGCCCGGTTCGACCGGAACCCGCACATCGAGATCGCCCGAGGAGACGCGGCTCGAGGCGATCATCAGGTTGCGGATCGGGTCCACGAAGCGGTTGGCGAGCGCGATGCCGATCCAGACCGCAGCGAGCAGGAGGACGAGCGCGAGGCCGACATACATGAGCGTGAAGGTGATCTGAAACACCAGACGGTTCGATTCATACTGCCGGTATTCGGTGATGTTATCGTCGGTCAGCCGGGTGAACTCGAGCACTTCGGGGTCGACTGGCCGGGCCACGAACAGGAAAGTATCGGTATAGCCGGTGAGCTTGACCACCGCGCCGACGAGGTTGGTGCGGCCCGGCGAAATCAGGGTTGGTGCGCCCTCGCCGACACCCTGGGTCAACCCATCGGGAATGCGCGGCGCCGTGCCGGGCGCATTGATCCGCGCCTTCATCAGCGTATCGCCATCCGAGTTGATCAGCGAGGTGAAGGGCAGCGAGCGCGTGACGGCGAGCGCGGTCAGGATGCGCTCGAATTTGGTCTTGTCGGAGTCAAAGGTGCCATGGGCCTGTTCCAGCTCGTTGGCCACCCAGATGATATCATCGCGCAGCACCTGGGCATGTTCGAGCATGTAGGAGCGCGCCACGAGCCGCGAGCTTTCCACCATGGTGCGGGTGCGCTCGCTGAACCACTGGTCGAGGCCCTGATTGAGCGAAATCATGGCCACGACGGCGACGAGCAGCGCTGGAACCGCAGCAACCACGGCAAACATGGTAACCATGCGCACCTGCAGCCCTGCCCCCGCCAGCCCGCGCATCCGGGCGCGGATCAGCAGCGTCGCCTCGGTCAGCACCAGCGCCACCACAGCGAGCACCAGAAGCCCGTTGATCACCCAGATGATGGTCCAGATTTCTGGCGTCGGCTGAATATCGGTTGCGCCGGTGAGAATGAGGAATGAGCCCGAGGACACCACCACCGACAAAAGCACGATGATGAGCCCCACGGTGCGGATGGCCTGTCGGCCCATATCGGCAAAGGAGAACTGAAAGAGCGGCCGCTTGGCCTCGCCCGTTGCACTGGGCTTGGGCGCGATGGCCGATTGCGGCGGCTCAGCGGTTTCCGGAGCCTCAGGCGACGTGCTGACTTCGGCACGGTCGGTTTCGGGCAGCGGCGCGGCAGGCTCGGCCCCAACCTCAGTTCCGGCGGCCGGCGCAGGCGTCGCGGCGGGGCTCGGATCGTCCTTCAACAGGGGTGTGGCAAGCGTGACTTCGGGCATCCGGCAACCATGTTGGGGCAAGGTGTAACGTTGTCGCCCATATGCCTTAAGCCTTCAAGGGTTAATGTTGCCAAAATGTGACACTGCCCTGCCCCGGCCCTCGCCGCTTCAGCCCTGGCGGCGGGACTGCTTGATGATCTCGATGGCATGGGCCCGGATTTTCTTGCGCAGCGTGTTGCGGTTGAGCCCCAAAAGGTCGGCGGCGCGGATCTGGTTGCCGCCACAGGCATTGAGCGCCATGGCAATAAGCGGCGCTTCCACCTGATCGAGCACCCGCTCATAAAGCCCAGCAGGTGGGAGGTCGGGGGCATGTTCTGCCAGAAGCTGCGCTACATGCGCTTCCACCGCCATGGCCACGTCAATCGGGCCAGTGCCCATGGGCAGACGGCCACGATCGGCGGCGAGGTTGAGTTCGGTTTCAACGATGTCGGCCGAGATGGTTTCATCGGCATAAAGCGCCGAGAGCCGCCGCACGAGGTTTTCGAGTTCGCGCACATTGCCGGGCCAGGCATAGTTCTGCATCAGCTTGAGGGCTTCGGGCGACACCGATTTCATCGCTTCGCCCTCGCGTTCGGCGCCGCGCAGGAAGTGCTGTACCAGATCGGCGATATCGTCGCTGCGTTCGCGCAGCGGCGGCAGCCGGATCGGCACCACGTTCAGCCGGTAGTAGAGATCCTCGCGGAACAGCCCCTGCCGGATCATCTGGCTCAGGTCACGATGGGTTGCAGCGACTATGCGGACATTGGATTTGATCGGCGTGCGCCCGCCGACCATGGTGTATTCGCCCTCCTGAAGGACCCGCAGCAGGCGGGTCTGGGCGTCCATGGGCATGTCGCCGATCTCGTCGAGGAACAGCGTGCCGCCCTCGGCCTGCTCAAAGCGGCCCGAAGAGCGCTGGGTGGCGCCGGTAAAGGCCCCCTTCTCGTGGCCGAATAGTTCGGCCTCGATCAGATCGCGCGGAATGGCCGCCATATTGATGGCGACGAAGGGCCCGTTGCGGCGCTTGCCGAAATCATGCAGTGCGCGCGCAACCAGTTCCTTGCCGGTGCCGCTTTCGCCGGTGACCATCACGGTCAGATCGGTCTGCATCAGCCGCGCGAGGGCGCGGTAGATGTCCTGCATGGCGGCGGAGCGGCCAACGAGCGGCATGGAATCGCCGGGCTCGGGCGGCGCTTCGGGGGCCTTGGTGGCCTTTTTCGCGTCAGCAAGGGCGCGCGCCACCACCGAGATGACTTCGGCAATGTCAAAGGGCTTGGGCAGATATTCATAGGCACCGGCTTCATTCGCGCGGATCGCGGTCATGAAGGTGTTCTGCGCGCTCATCACCACTACCGGCAGATCGGGGCGGATTTTCTTGATCTTCGGCATGATGTCGAAGGCATTGCCATCGGGCATGGCGACATCGGTAATGAGCAGGTCGCCCTCGCCGCGCGATACCCAGTTCCACATGGTGGACAGGTTGCCGGTGGGGCGCACTTCGTATCCGGCGCGGCTCAGCGCCTGGTTGAGGACCATGCGGATCGCGGCATCGTCATCGGCCAGAAGGATGGTGTGGCTCATGGTGCGGTCGCCTCTTTGCTTCTGCCATCGCTTTTCGGATCGGGCTTCGTGCGCGCCGCCACGGGCAGCAGCACCCGGAAGCGGGTGCGGCCCGGCCGGCTGTCCATATCGACGACCCCGCCATGGTCGCCGATGATTTTGGCCACGAGCGCGAGCCCCAGCCCCGAGCCATTCGCCTTGGTGGTGACGAAGGGATCGAACAGGTTGGGCACGAGGTCTGGCGGCACGCCGGGGCCATTATCCTCAATGATGATTTCAAGCGGCAAGGAGATGCGCTCATTGACGCCCTGCACCGAAATGCGGATGCCGGGTCGGAAGGCGGTTGAAAACCGGATTTCAGGCTTAGGCGTGCGCTCGAGTGCCTCGGCCGCGTTCTTGACGAGGTTGAGGAAGACCTGGATGAGCTGGTCGCGGTTTCCAAGGAGCGGCGGCAGCGAGGGGTCGTACTCTTCGGTGAAGGTGATGGCGCGCGCGACGCCGCTTTTAGCCAGCAGCTTCACCCGGTCGAGCACGACATGGATATTGATCGGCTCCCGTTCCATCGGGCGATCATCGCCAAAGACCTCAACGCGGTCGATGAGATCGACGATCCGGTCCACTTCGTCGCGCACAAGGCGGGCGAGCGGCAGTTCGTCGGCAGTGACCGACTGTTCCAGCAACTGGGCGGCGCCCCGGATACCGGACAGCGGGTTTTTGATTTCATGGGCCAGCATCGAGGCGAGGCCCGTGGCCGAGCGCGCAGCGCCCCGGCTGACCAGTTGCCGATCGATCTTGTCGGCCATGGTGCGCTCCTGAAAGAGCAGCGCCACCGAGCCCTCAAACTCGGTCAGCGGCGTGGCAAAAGCGTCGACGATGCGATCAACGCTATTCTCACCAAAGCGCGAGGACCCCACCGAAATCCGGTATTCGGTCATCGGGGCGCGCCGTTCGATCACCGCCTTGACGAGCCCGACAATCGGTGAGCCAAAGGCAATGAGATCATCGATCTTCTGGCGGGTCAGCACGCTCATCGACGCGCCGAAAAACGCTTCGGCGGCGTAATTGACGAAGGTGATCTGGTGATCCTCAGTGCACACGAGCACCGGCTGCGGCAGGGCCTGCAGCACCGATAGTCCGAGAGTCGGGTGTGGCTTTTCCATCATCAGGCCGCCTTCATCGTGCCGCGCGGGCGATCACTGAAAAATCGGGCGATGGCAGCGAGGACATCGGCCGGGGTCTCGCCTTCGAGAAGAAGCTTGCGTTCGGCCTTATCGAGACCCAATGCCGCCGCCTCGGCATACCAATCGAGGTGCTTACGCGCAGCACGCAGCCCGACCGATACGCCATATTCGCTGAGGAGGCCCTCGTAATGCTCGGCAACGAGCGCGGCGAGGTCATGGCCTGCGGGGGCGCTGGTCGCCTCTTTGCCATTGAGCGCTGCACCAATCTGGCCAACGATCCAGGGCTGGCCCTGCGCGCCGCGACCGATCATCACCGCGGCAGCACCCGATTGGGCGAGAGCGCTGCGTGCGGCTTCAAGGCTGGTGATATCGCCATTGACCACGACCGGCACTGGCACAGCGTCGACCACAGCGCGGACGAGCGCCCAACGCGCCTCGCCCTTATAGAACTGCTGGCGGGTGCGGGCATGGACGGTAATCATCTGCGCCCCGGCACTCACGGCGCGCCGGGCAATATCGGCGGCGTTGAGACTGTCGTCATCCCAACCGAGCCGCATTTTCACGGTGACGGGGAGCGGCGTTGCCGCCACCGTCGCCTCGATGAGGCGCAGGGCCTCGTCCGGGACGCGCATCAGCGCCGAACCGGCATAGCCGTTGGTCACCCGCTTGGAGGGGCACCCCATGTTGATGTCGATGAGGTCGGCCCCTGCGTCGCAGGCGAGCCGGGCCCCAGCCGCCATCCAGCGCGCTTCACACCCGGCCAGCTGCACCACATGGGGCAGCGTGCCCGAGCGCCGGAGCTTCCGCCGCATTTCATCCTGGCCGTTGACCAGCGCGCCGGAGGCGATCATCTCGGACACGACAAGACCGGCGCCAAACCGGGCCGCCAGGGCGCGCGTCGGCGCATCGGTAATCCCGGCCATGGGGGCCAGCACCGCCCGGTTGGCGAGCGCATGACCGGCGATGCTCAAAGGAGCGGCAAAATCCGGCACGCACTGCCCCTCAATTGCTCAATTTTCAAAACTGCCTGCACAATAGTCAAATCTGCCTTTCGTGCAATGGTCCAGTTGGCGGTTCGGGTGGCGCTCTTGCCGCGTTCGGGCTTTGGCTCTACCAGAGCGGCAAGGAGACGGCATGACAGAGATTGCGGTCATTATCGTTGCGGCAGGACGCGGCGAGCGCGCGGCGGTTTCGGGGCTGATGGACCCGAAGCAATACCGGCTTGTCGCCGGAAAGCCGGTGCTCACGCGCAGCATCGAGGCGTTTCTCAAAAAGGGCATGGTGGTGCTGCCGGTGATCCATAAGGACCACGTGGCGCGCTACACGGCCCTTGGTCTCTCCCACCCGGCCCTGCTTCCCCCGGTGATTGGATCAGACACCCGCCAGGGCTCGGTGCGGGCGGGGCTCAGGGCGCTCAGGACCCGGGCCCCGGCGCTCGTGTTGATCCATGATGCAGCGCGGCCGCTTGTCAGTGCCGAGGTGATTGACCAGGTGGTGCGCGCGCTGCAGGTGCACCCGGCTGCCCTGCCCGTACTCGCCGTCACCGATACGATCAAACGCTCGGCCAATGGGCACAGCGTGAGCGGCACCGAGGACCGCAAGACGCTGTTTGCCGCCCAGACGCCGCAGGGCTTTGTTTTTGCCGCCATTGCCGAAGCGCATGAGCGCGCGGCGGGGCTCGCCGATGAGTTCACCGATGATGCGGCCATTGCCGAATGGGCGGGGCTCGAGGTTGCCATGACCGAGGGCGATATCCGTAACCTCAAGATTACGCATCCAGATGATTTTGCCCGCGCCGAGCGGCTTCTTACGGGAGATGGCACGATGGAAACCCGCGTCGGGAGCGGCTTTGACGTGCATCCGTTCGAGGATGGCACCGCTGTGTGGCTCGGCGGGGTCGAAATTCCCCATAGCCACAAGCTCAAAGGGCATTCCGATGCCGATGTGGCGCTCCATGCGCTCACCGATGCGCTCTATGGCGCCTTGGGTGAAGGCGATATCGGGCACCATTTCCCCCCCAGTGATCCGCAATGGAAGGGCGCGCGCTCAACGATTTTCCTGAAGGACGCCGCCGATGGCGTGGCGCGGCGCGGCGGACGGATCGTCAATCTCGATGTGACCATCGTGTGCGAGTTGCCGCGCGTGAACCCGCATGTGCCGGCCATGAAGGCGGTGATCGCCAGCGTGTGCGGCATCAGCCCCGACCGCATTGCCATCAAGGCGACGACCAGCGAAGAGCTGGGCTTTACCGGCCGCCGCGAAGGTATAGTCGCCATGGCAAGCGCCAGCATTGAACTGCCGAGGACATGATGCAGATCGACCCTGACGTCTACGCGCTGGCCGAAGAGATCATCGCCGCCGCGCGCACCCAGAAGCTGACCCTTGCCACGGTGGAAAGCTGCACTGGCGGCCTGGTGGCTGGGGCGCTGACGGCTGTGCCGGGGTCATCGGATGTGTTTTACGGCGGCTATGTCACCTATGCCAATGAAGCCAAGCTCGGCATGGTGGGCGTGCCCTATGGCGTCCTGCGGGAGTTTGGCGCGGTCTCAAAAGAGGTGGCCGCGGCGCTCGCTGAAGGCGGTCTTGCGGCGACGGGCACGCATTTATGTCTTGCGGTGACCGGTATTGCCGGGCCCGGCGGCGGCTCGGCCGACAAGCCCGTGGGACTTGTCCATTTCGCGGTGGCCGGGGACGCGGGCACGCGGGCGCTCAAAAAGAATTTTGCTGGCCTCGACCGGGCCGGTGTTCGGCAGCAGAGCGTCGTCGAGGCGCTGAAACTCCTCCGCAAAGCGGTTGGTGACTAGCCGAAGCGCCGGTCGGCCTCGATGGCAAAGGCCTCAATGATTTCAGTCTGCTTCAGCTCGAAGGCCGGTTCGGCCACGGCTGCGATCAGGCGATTGCTGATTTTGAAGTCAACATCGAAGCGAACGCGTGTGCCTGAGCCCTCGGGGCTGAAGCTCCACTTGCTGAAGAGATAGGCAAAGGGACCATCCTTCGCGTCCGCCGCAATGGTCATGTCGGTCGCGTTGGCGGTCACCCGGCTGGTGTAGGACTGGGTCACCGGACCAAAGCGGATGGTCATTTTGGCGAGCCGCGACCCATCAGGCTGCGTCCGCACCTCCATGGCATGGCAGTTGGGCAAAAAGCGCGGATAGGAGTCGAGATCGTTGACGAGATCGAACATGCGCTGCGGCAGATGCGGCATATGCCGCTCAACAAAAAAATCAGGCATGGCCACGCTTAACACGACGGGCTGCGCGCAGCCGCTCAAAATCCTCGCCGGCATGGTGCGACGAGCGCGTCAGCGGGCTGGCTGAAACGAGCAGGAAACCCTTGGTGGTGGCAATGGTCGCGTAGGACTTGAACTCCTCGGGCGGCACATAGCGCATCACCGGATGGTGCTTTTTGCTCGGGGCGAGATATTGCCCGATGGTGAGGAAATCGACTTCAGCCGAGCGCAGGTCGTCCATCAGTTGCAGCACTTCGTTCCGCTCCTCCCCCAGGCCCACCATGATGCCGGACTTGGTGAAGATATCGGGATCGAGTTCCTTCACCCGCTGCAACAGCCGGATGGAGTGGAAGTAGCGCGCGCCGGGCCGGACCTTCAGATATTTCGACGGCACGGTTTCGAGATTGTGGTTGAACACATCGGGCTTGGCCGCCACCACGACTTCCAGCGCGCCATCCTTGCGGAGAAAGTCGGGGGTCAGGATCTCGATCGTGGTCTTGGGTGTCGCGGCGCGGATGGCGCGGATCACTCTGGCAAAATGCTCGGCCCCGCCATCAGTGAGGTCGTCGCGATCAACCGAGGTGATGACGACGTGATTGAGCCCGAGGGTTGCGACCGCGCGGGCCACGTTGTCGGGTTCGTTGGGATCGAGCGGGGTTGGAATGCCGGTCGCCACATTGCAGAACGCGCAGGCGCGCGTGCAGATTTCGCCCATGATCATCATGGTGGCGTGCTTTTTCGACCAGCACTCCCCGATATTGGGGCAGCCGGCCTCTTCGCAGACCGTCACGACCTTGTTGGCCCGCACGATCTCTTCAGTCTCGCGATAGACCGGCGATCCCGGGGCTTTGACGCGAATCCAGTCGGGCTTTTTCAGCAGCACGTTATCGGGCCGATGAGCCTTTTCGGGGTGGCGCGGTCGCGCGTCGTCAATCAGGGTTACCATGCTGTGCTCTTTTGCGCCCTTTGTCGCGGGCCGGGGCGGCGCGTTACAGCCCGTCCCGGTTGAAAATGCCCCCGGCTCAGATGTTGAGCGCGCGGGAATAGGCGTCGAGCACGCTTTCCTTCATCGTTTCAGAAAGCGTGGGATGCGGGAAGATGGTGTGGAACAGATCTTCCTCGGTGGTTTCGAGCCCCATGGCGATCACGAACCCCTGGATGAGTTCGGTTACTTCCGGCCCCACCATATGCGCGCCCAGCAGTTCGCCGGTCTTGGCATCGAAAATGGTCTTCACGAGACCATCGGCCTCGCCCAGCGCCACGGCCTTGCCATTGCCGATAAAGGGGAAGCGCCCGACCTTGATGTCGCGTCCGGCTTCTTTGGCCTTGGCCTCGGTCAGCCCGACACTCGCCACCTGCGGCTCACAATAGGTGCAGCCCGGCACTTTCGATTTGTCGAGCCCGTGCACGCCCTTCTGGCCGACAATGGTCTCGACGGTTATGACCGCCTCATGCTCGGCCTTATGCGCCAGCATCGGGGGACCGGCGACATCGCCAATGGCCCAGACGCCCGGCACCGAGGTGCGACCATAGGAATCGATCACGATGGCACCGCGCTCCATCTTCACGCCGAGCTTTTCGAGCCCGAGGTTTTCGGTGTTGCACATCACACCCACCGCCGAGATCAGATGATCGGCGACGATCTGCTGCTTGGTGCCGTCTTTCAGTTCGATATGCGCCGTCACGGTGGTTTTGGTCTTGTCGACCTTGGTGACTTTGGCGTCGGTGATGATTTTGATGCCGCGTTTTTCAAAGCGCTTCCGCACATGAGCGGCGATTTCAGCATCCTCAACCGGCAGGATCTGCGGCAGGAGCTCGACCACGGTCACCTCAGCGCCCAAAGAGCGGTAGAAGGAGGCAAACTCCATGCCGATGGCGCCCGAGCCCATAATCACGAGCGATTTGGGGAACTGGTCCGGTTTCATGGCTTCGAAATAGGTCCAGATCCGGTCACCATCGGGCTCGATGCCGGGGAGCACGCGCGGGCGCGCGCCGGTGGCAATGATGATGTTTTTCGCCGTGTAGCGGCCCTCGGGCAGCACGGTTTTGGGCTGCGGATGCTGCGGCTCGACCGCCTTCTTGGTCATTTTGCCGACGACGATTTCATGGGGCGATAGAAGCTGCGCCTCGCCCCAGATGATATCGACCTTGTTCTTCTTCATCAGAAACTGCACGCCATTGTTCATCTGCCCGGCAATGCCGCGCGAGCGCTTCACAATGGCGCCGATATCAAAGCCCGGCTGACCGGCGCTCAGCCCGTAATCGGCCGCATGGGTCATGTGGCCGTAGATTTCGGCCGAGCGCAGCAGCGCCTTGGTCGGAATGCAGCCCCAGTTGGAACAGATGCCAGCCATGTGCTCGCGTTCGACAATCGCGGCCTTGAGCCCAAGCTGCGCTGCGCGAATGGCCGCGATATAGCCGCCCGGACCGGCGCCGATGACGATGAGATCGTAGGAATTGGCCATCAGGCTATCCTTTGGTGTTTTGGGGCTTAAAGCCCGAGAGTAGCGGCAACGAGCGGCACGAGCCCCTCGCCAATGGCGCGGGTATTGGCCGCGTCGAGATGGACCCCATCAAGCGGGGTCGCCATCGCGACTTTGGCCGCGTCGAAAAAGCCCGATCCGGTATCCTGCGCGATCCGTGCATAGTGGCCGGCGAATTTCGGGGCTTCCTCGGCGCCCAGCTGGAACATGGGCTTCAAATCCGCATGCGCGGTGGCGACCGTGAGGGGCGGCGAGACGATCAGCACTTTTGGGGTCGCGTGGACGCCAAAGGGATGGGTCTTCACGATTTCAACGAGCCGCTTGATGCCCATGGCCGCGCCCGAGGCAGTGCCATTGATATAGGGCTTTAAATCATTGGTGCCCAAAAACAGGATCACCAGATCGAGCGGTTTGTGGGTATCGAGCAGCGTCGGCAGCAGCCGGGCGCCGTTGCGGTCGGCAGCAGCGGAGAAATCATCGAACACCGTGGTGCGGCCGCCAAGACCCTCGGCAATCACACGCGCCCTGCCCTGCAGGCCCTCGGCGAGCACGGAAGGCCAACGGTTTTCAAAGGCATGGCGACCGCCGGTGGCGGCGTCGTGGCCGAAGGTCAGGCTGTCGCCGTAAGCGAGGATGGTTTTCATGGTGCTCACACCAGCATCATGACGGGGTTTTCGATCAGCGCCTTGAACGCGGCCAGCAGTTCGGCCCCGAGCGCACCATCGACAGCGCGGTGATCGCAGGAGAGCGTCACGGTCATGAAATGGCCGGTCTTGATGGCCCCCCTGTCAGCATAGACCCGCTCTTCGCCCGCGCCCACGGCCAGAATGGTGCCGTGCGGGGGGTTGATGACGGCGGCAAAGCTCTTGATGCCATACATGCCGAGGTTGGAGACCGACGAGGAGCCGCCCTGATATTCATGCGGGGCCAGTTTCTTGTTGCGCGCGCGGGTTGCAAGATCACGCACTTCATCGGAAATCTGGCGCAGCGACTTCTGCTCACAGGCCTTGACCACGGGGGTAAAGAGCCCGCCAGGCACGGCCACGGCAACCGCCACATCGGCGTGCTTATGGTAGAGGATGGCGTCTCCGGCCCAGGTGGCATTGGCGAGCGGCACCTGCACCAGCGCCTGCGCCCAGGCCTTCATGATGAAATCATTGACCGACAGCTTGTAGACGGGCTTGCCGTCCTTCTTCGGGGCTGCGGCATTGATCTCTTCGCGGGCAGAATTGAGCGCGTCAATCCGGCAGTCCAGCGTCAGATAGAAATGCGGCACGGTCTGCTTGCTCTCGGTGAGGCGCTGAGCCACCACCTTGCGCATGCCATCGTTGGGCACGATGTCGAAGGAGCCCGCGTCGTAAAGCGCCATGATCGCTTCGCGCGAGGGCGCGGCAGGCAATGTGCCCTGCCCGGCCGTCGGCGCTTTGGCCGGGGCCTTTAGCGGCGCTTTGCCGGCCTTGGCCGCTTCCACATCCGATTTCACCACGCGCCCATGCGGACCCGTGCCCGCAATCGCGGCCACATCGATCCCGGCCTCTTTCGCCAGACGCCGCGCGAGCGGCGAGGCAAAGGTGCGGGCCCCCTCACCGGCTGATGCCGGTGCTGCGGGTTTGAGCGGCACGGCGACAGGCGCCGGAGCGACCACGACGGCGGCCGGTACCGGTTCGGCTTTGGCCGGGGCCGCAGCAGGTGGAGCCGCAGCGGCTTTCACCGGTGCAGTTTCGCCTTCGGTCAACAGCACGGCAATCACCGCGTTGACCTTCACGTTTTCGGTGCCCTCGGGCACGGTGATTTCGCCGATCCGGCCTTCGTCCACGGCCTCGACTTCCATCGTGGCCTTGTCGGTTTCGATCTCGGCGATCACGTCACCGGCTTTGACGGTATCGCCCGCCTTGACGTGCCATTTGGCGAGCTTGCCCTCTTCCATGGTGGGCGAGAGCGCAGGCATGGTGATGTTGATGCTCATTGCCGCCTCACGACCGGTAAGTGACGGCGTTCACCGCCGCGATGACGTCATCGGTGCTCGGGAGCGCCAGCTTTTCGAGGTTTGCGGCATAGGGCATGGGCACGTCCTTGCCCGTCACGCGGACCGGCGGTGCATCGAGATAATCGAAAGCCTCGGCCACGACGCGGGCCACCAGTTCGGCGCCAATGCCCGACTGTGGCCAGCCTTCTTCCACCGTCACGAGACGCCCGGTCTTTTTCACCGAGGCAATGACCGTGGCGCTATCCATGGGACGCAGGGTGCGCAGGTCAATGAGTTCGACATCAACGCCCGCAGCCACCAGCTTTTCGGCCGCCTGGGTGGCGTAGCGCATGCCCATCGAGAACGAAACGATGGTCACATCCTTGCCTTCACGCGCGATCCGCGCCTTGCCGATGGGCAGCACGAAATCGTCGACCTTGGGCACAAGCCCGGTCGTGCCGTAGAGGATTTCGTTTTCAAGGAACACCACCGGGTTATTCGACCGGATGGCGGCCTTGAGGAGCCCTTTGGCATCGGCGGCGCTATAGGGCGCAATCACCACAAGGCCGGGCACGCTGCTGTACCAGGATGAATAATCCTGGCTGTGCTGGGCGCCCACGCGCGAGGCCGCGCCATTGGGACCCCGGAAAACGATGGGGGCAGTCACCTGCCCGCCGGACATATAAAGCTGCTTGGCGGCCGAGTTGATGATCTGGTCAATCGCCTGCATGGCGAAGTTCCAGGTCATGAATTCGATGATCGGGCGGAGACCCGCAAAGGCCGCGCCGACGCCGAGACCGGCAAAGCCATGTTCGGTAATCGGGGTATCGATGACGCGGCGCTCACCAAATTCCTGCAACAGGCCCTGGGTGATCTTGTAGGCGCCCTGATACTCGGCCACTTCTTCGCCCATGACGAAGACATCGCCATCGCGACGCATTTCCTCGGCCATGGCTTCGTTCAGCGCCTGACGGACGGTGATTTCAACCATCTCGACACCAGCCGGCAGATCGGGGTCGTTCTGGGGCGTAAACCCGGGCTGCGCCGGTGCGGCGGCTGCGGTCGGCGCTGGCGCCGTGGTGGCGGGTGCGGCCACCGGGGCCGGCGCGGCTTTCGGGCTGGCGCTCGCGTCTTCCCCTTCGGCGAGCAGCGTGGCAATCGGCGTATTCACCTTCACCGCCTCGGTGCCCTCGGACACGAAGATTTCGCCCACGGTGCCGGTATCGACCGATTCCACTTCCATGGTGGCCTTGTCGGTTTCAATCTCGGCGAGCACGTCGCCGGGCTTCACCGCATCGCCGGGCTTCACGAGCCACTTTGCGAGCTTGCCCTCTTCCATGGTGGGCGAGAGCGCGGGCATCAGAATGGTGATGGGCATGGTTTACGCTCCCAATCCGTCGACATAGACATCGGTGTACAGCTCGGCGGGTGCCGGTTCGGTATCGGCGGTCGCAAAATCCGCGGCCTCGGTGACGATGGCGCGAATTTCGGCCTCGACCGCCTTGAACCAATCTTCATCGCCATAGCGCTTGTCGAGGATGCGGGCCTTTACCTGCTCGATCGGATCGTGCTCGGCGCGCATGGTCGAGACTTCATCCTTTGAGCGGTATTTGGCCGGATCGGACATGGAATGGCCGCGATAGCGGTAGGTCAGCATTTCAAGGATATAGGGGCCCTTGCCCGAGCGGGCATGCTCGATGGCGCGCTTGGCCGCATCATGGACCATGCGCACATCCATGCCATCGACCTGTTCGCCCTCAATGCCAAACGAGACGCCACGAAGGCTGAGGTTCGGCTGGCCCGAGGCGCGGGTGACCGCGGTGCCCATGCCATAGCGGTTGTTTTCGATGATGTAGACCGCCGGGAGGTTCCAGAGCTTGGCCATATTGAAGCTCTCGTAGACCTGCCCCTGGTTCGAGGCGCCGTCGCCGAAATACGAGATCGAAACCGTGTTATCGCCGCGATATTTCGAGGCAAAGGCGAGGCCGGTGCCGAGCGACACCTGCGCGCCCACAATGCCATTGCCGCCGTAAAAGCGATGCTCGTTCGAGAACATGTGCATCGAGCCGCCCTTGCCTTTCGACAGGCCGCCCTGTCGTCCGGTCAGTTCGGCCATGACGCCTTTGGGGTCGAGCCCCATCACCAGCATGTGGCCGTGGTCGCGGTAGCCGGTGATCTGGGCATCCTTGCCCTTGTGCGAGGCCATGGTGACGCCGGTCACCACCGCTTCCTGCCCAATATACAGGTGGCAGAACCCCCCGATCAGGCCCATGCCGTACATCTGGCCGGCTTTTTCTTCAAAGCGCCGGATGAGCAGCATGTCGCGAAACGCGGCCAGCTCCTGATCTTTGGTGAGTTCGGGAATATTCGCCTTGGGCTTGTCGGCCGGCTTGCGCGCCATGAAGAGCTCCGCGTGACAAAGAGGACGCCAAGTGCGCCCGATGGTTCAGTTTAGCCCAAGCCCGCCCCGCTGACGAGGGTAACCCGAGCCAGAAGAATACGTGCTAATCTATTGGATTGGCAGGCGTTTCTTCAATTAACGGGTATTCGGTTGATTTCATGGATGAACCGGAAATCGGTTTACCAGAGGCAGGATCGACCATGACCACGATATCATCGGGTTCGCTCATGGCCAGAAGGGCCCGGGCCCGTTCGGACACAATATCGGGATCAAGGCTCGAGGACTTGAACAGATCGATGCGGTGCCGATAGCTGTCGACTTCCGCCGCAAGCGCAGAGGACTGCGCGGTCAACTCCGCAATATCGGCCTCGAGCGCTTCGCGGCTTTCGATGCCGAATTGGCCGCTCAACACTGAATAGCCCAGATACACCCCGGCGCTCATCAGAATGAGCGTGACCAGCAGGTGGCGCCAGAACGGCGGGCGTTTGAGGCGGGTGGACATGGGCGGACCCTGAATAAACCGCACCCTTCATAGTTCCCAACCCGTTAAGGACCGGTTGCCTCCCTGTTCCGCCAAGACAAACCCCGAAACGCCGCAGGGCATTCCGGGGTTTTTGAGGCAGGTAAGGCTAAGTTCAGGCGCGCAGGATCGACGTTCCCGCGTAAACCGCCGACGAGCCGAGCTGTTCTTCAATGCGGATCAGCTGGTTGTACTTGGCCAACCGATCCGAGCGCGACAGGGAGCCGGTTTTGATCTGGCCCGAATTACAGGCGACCGCGAGATCGGCAATGGTCGAATCCTCGGTTTCGCCCGAGCGATGCGACATCACCGAGGTATACCCGGCGCGGTGCGCGGTCTCGACGGCATCAAGCGTTTCGCTCAGCGAGCCGATCTGGTTGACCTTCACGAGGATTGAGTTGGCAACGCCCATCTTGATGCCCGAGCGCAGCCGTTCGGTATTGGTGACGAACAGATCATCACCCACGAGCTGTACCTTTTTGCCCAGGAGTTCGGTCAGCATCTTCCAGCCGTCCCAATCGTCTTCGGCCATGCCGTCTTCGATGGTGGCGATGGGGTAGCGATCGACAAGACCCTTGAGGAACTTGGCGTTTTCTTCCGAGGTGAAGCTCTTGCCCTCGCCGTCCATCACGTATTTGCCGGATTTGAAATATTCGGTCGAGGCGCAATCGAGCCCGAGATAGACATCCTCGCCCGGCACGTAACCGGCCTTTTCAATCGACTTGACGATATAGGCAAGCGCCGCTTCAGCCGATTGCAGGTTGGGCGCAAAGCCGCCCTCATCGCCCACGGCCGTGTTGTGGCCATCGGCGGCCAGCGCCTTTTTCAGCGTGTGGAAAATCTCCGAGCCGATCTGCACGGCATGGGCGAGGCTTTCCGCCCCGACCGGCAGGATCATGAATTCCTGCATGTCGATGGGGTTATCGGCATGAGCGCCGCCATTGATGATGTTCATCATCGGCACGGGCAGCACATGGGCGTTGGGGCCGCCGAGGTAGCGATAGAGCGGCAAAGCGCTCGATTCGGCGGCGGCCTTCGCCACGGCCAGCGACACGCCGAGAATGGCATTGGCGCCGAGGCGCGATTTGTTGGGCGTACCATCGAGGTCAATCATGGCCTGATCGACAGTAATCTGATCGAGCGCGTCCATGCCCTGGATCTCGGTGAAGATCTCGGTATTGACGGCATCGACGGCGCGGGTAACGCCCTTGCCGAGGTAGGCCGGGCCGCCGTCGCGCAGCTCCACGGCTTCATGGGCGCCGGTCGAGGCGCCCGAGGGCACCGCCGCGCGGCCAAAGCTGCCGTCGTCGAGGACAACGTCCACTTCGACGGTGGGGTTGCCGCGGCTATCGAAGATCTGGCGGCCGGTGACGTCAATGATGGTCGACATGAGTGCCCTCATCCAAAAGTCTTAGGGGCTCTCATAGGTGAGCCGCGTGACAGGGAAAAGACCCTCCACCAACTATTTTGCTGCGAAAGCCGGTCCGGGGTCGATTTCACCCGCTGCAATCAGCCAGCGCACCGCCTCTTCAACCGCTTCAAGGCTTGAATAGCGGGGCTGATAGCCGAGCCGGGTGCGCGCCTTGTCGATGGCATGGCAGGGCGAGCGCACAATGTGCTCCCAGGTCGCCTCGGCCTCCGCCGGGTCGCGGCCCTGCCGCCACATCTCATAGGGCATGAAGCTGATGCGGGGGATATGGCCAAAGAACCGGAACATGTGGCTTGCATAGCCCTTGAGGTTTAAGGCAGCGGGCGACACGGCGTTGAAGGCCTCGCCCACGGCTGCCCCGTGCGCCGCGATGGCACGCACCACGAGCTGCGCCACATCATCGGCATGCACGTGATGGACGGTTTCTAGCCCGAAATTGGGAATGATCAGTTCCCGGCCCGCCGCAATATGGGCAAAGACCTGCGGGTTGAAATGGCCCAAGGGGTTAAGCGGCGCCCAACCGGGCCCGACGATATGCCCGGGGCGAAACACAGTGGCGGGAAAGCCGGTGCGCCGGGCTTCGGCAAGGAGCCAGGTCTCGATTTCGGCCTTGGCGCTGCCATAGACACCAAAGCCGTTGAGCGGCTGGTCCTCGGTGGCCGGGATTTCGCCATTGGCGCCATAGACCCAGATGGTGCCGCAGTGGAGGAAATGCGCCACCCGGCCGCGCAGCGCCTCAACCAGATGTTTTGTCGAGGCCAGCGTGAAGGCAATCATGTCGATGACGATATCCGCATCGAGTGCCGCAATCTGCCGGCCAAAGCTCCCGTCGGCCTCAGCGGCCTCGCGATCAATGACCACAGACTCGACCTCGGCCCAGGCGCCATCGGGCCGGTAGGGCTCTTTGAGCCCGCGCGTGACATTGATGACCCGATGCCCGGCTTTGACGAGGCGCGGCACGAGATAGGTCCCCACATGGCCCGAACCGCCGATGACTGCAATTTTCGCCATGGAATGATGTCTTCCCGTTTACGCCGATGACCGGTATTCATTGAGGGAAAGAGGAGAAGAGTCCATGAGCTTTATCAAGCAGGTGGCGCATGTATGCGCCTTTACCAACGACCTCGGCGCCACCGAGACATTCTGGACCGAGGTGCTGCAATTGCCCATCACGTTCCGCTTCACGCGGCAGGGCAAGCCCTATGGGTTCTATTTCACCGCCGGGGGCCGCACCAATGTGGAATTCTTCGAGAAGGCGGATGCGCGGTTTGAGGAGACCAACCGCATCAACCATATCGCTTTTGAAGTCGAAGACATGGACAAGGCCGTGGCCCATATCCGCAGCAAGGGCGTGAGCATCACCGACAAAAAGTTCGGTGTCGATGAGACCTGGCAGGCCTGGACCGCCGATCCCAATGGCATCAAGATTGAACTGTTTCAGTATACGCCGACGAGCGCGCAATTCGTGGGCGGCGATCGCGCCGCCGACTGGTAAGGATCAGCGGGCGAGGCGGGAAACCGCCTCGTCCAGCGCCTGCAGGAAGCGGCTGCGGTCCTTGGGGCCGAATTCGGCGTTATATCCCCGGCTTTCGCCGGTTTCACGAAGGTGCTGGTTGAGCGCCCGCGTCGCGAGCGCCGAGCCGATATTGGCGACGGTGAACACCCGTCCGGTCGGCCCCATGGCGAGCGCGCCCGCCTTCAGCGCGCGGCTTGCGAGCGGAATATCGGCCGTAATCACGATATCGTCGGGCCCGGCGCGCTCGGCAATCCAGTCATCGGCGACATCAGGGCCCTCGGGCACCATGACATGGGTCACCACAGGGTTCCGCGACGGGCGGAGCCCGAAATTGGCGACCAGGGTGACGGCCACGCCATGCCGATCCGCGACCCGCAGGATTTCGTCCTTGACCGGACAGGCGTCGGCATCGACATAAATCATCATAGGCGCGGTCCCCGGGTCGGCTGGGCCCCTTGTGCCTTGAGCGGACCGGTTCGACAAGTATTGCCGTTGAGTTGAGACGTGCGGGCGCGGGTGCTAAGCGAGCCCGATGCCGCAAGCGAGGATTCCCATGGCTCATCTCTCCCCCGCCCGCGTTCTTTACGTCATGGCCGTGCCGCACGAATATGGGCCGCAGCTCAGGGCGCGGATTACGCCGCTGATGACCGGGGTGGGCCCGGTCGAGGCGGGGATTGTGGTGGCGCATCATCTCGCCGATCTCGCCCGCTCGGCGGCACTGCCGAGGCTCATCGTGTCGCTGGGGTCCGCCGGGTCAGCGCGGCTCAAGCAAACCGAAGTCTATCAGGCCAGCACGGTGTCGTACCGCGACATGGATGCGTCGGCGCTGGGGTTTGAGCGCGGCATGACGCCATTTCTCGATCTGCCGCGCGAGGTGGCGCTCGGACCGTTCCTGCCCGGCGTACCCAAGGCGCGGCTTGCGACGGGCGCCAGTGTGGTTTCTGGGCCGGCCTATGCCGGAATCGATGCTGACATGGTGGACATGGAAACCTTCGCGGTGTTGCGCGCGGCACAGCGGTTCGGCGTACCGCTTCTGGCCTTGCGGGGCATTTCGGATGGCGTTGCAGACCTCAACGGGCTCGCGGACTGGACGCAGTATCTCCATCTGATCGACGAAAAGCTGGCCGCGGTGGTTGACCGGCTGGAAGCGCCCGGCGCGGCCGATGGTCTCGAAACGCTGCTTTAACCTTTAAAGGGCGATAATCCGGGGAGTAGAAAGCGGGGTTTTGCCCCGGCTCCCTGTTGTATTGCGTTTTCGGAGTGCCCCTTGGCCGCGATCCGTTCCGTTTTGGCCGTCACGCTCATGGCGAGCCTGCTTGCCGGGTGCTCCGGGTTCAATTTCTTCAATTTCATGAGTGCGCGCGATTGCATGGCGCGCGCCATGTATTTTGAATCGAACCGCTCAAGCGCCGATGGCATGCTGGCGGTGGGCACCGTGGTGATGAACCGGGTGGCGTCGAAAGGCTACCCAAAAACCGTCTGCGGCGTTGTCGGCCAGCGCAACCAGTTTGCCGATGGCGCGCTGACCAAGTCCATGACCGAACGCGGCCCGAAGGCCCTGGCCTATCAGATGGCCGACCGGGTGCTGATGGGCGGGCGCCACCCGAGCCTCTCAAGCGAGGTGAAGTTCTTTCACACGGTGGGGTACTCGTTCCCCTACGACAATATGAACTATGTGCTCGAGGCTGGCGGCAACAACTTCTACATCAAGCAGAAGGCCGGCACCTTCACCAATGATCCGTTCGCGGCGCTGGCCTATTGGTAGGGCTAAAAGTGCAGGCCGAACCAGGTGGTCAGCACATAGAACGCCCCGAAAATCAGCGCCCAGAAGACGCCCCAGACGATGACGACGGAGGCAATGGCGACGCCAAAGCCGACGAGTATCCAGAGCCCGTCTCGTTCGAGCAGGCCCAGCGCCATGATGCAGAGCGCCACGGACGGCAGCATGTTGCCGAGCGGAATGGGCAGAAACAGTACAATCGCCATCAGCAGGCTGATGAAGCCCACGAGGAAAATCATCGGCCGATGCGCAAAAAAGGTGAGGCGCGGCCGCATGATGCTTTCGGCCCGCGCCAGCCAGGGGCCGACCGTGGTCACCACACGCTGAAAATCAACCCGCGACAGCGACCGTTCGGTAATGAGGCGTGGCAGCCAGGGCTTCATGCCCAGCATGAGTTGCACCGTGAGAAAGAGGAGCGGTGCCCCAAGGACGGCGGAGACGCCCGGCGGCATGGGCAGCGCTGTCGGCACGGAAAAGATGAAGATCAGCGCCCCGAGCGCGCGACGCCGCAGCGCATCGAGCAGATCGCCGACTGAAATACGGTCCTTGCCCTCGGCATTGGCAATCGCCGCGAGAATGGACGAGAGGCGGTCCGCCCCTTCGGTCTTACCCACTTCGCCAAGGTCGATCTGAGGATGGGGTTCGGCCATGACCACTCCGGACTGCTACAGTCAGCTACGCGACTGCACTATGCTGACATGAGCCGCCCCCGGTCCGCAACCGTATTACCCCGTGAGGCGTCCTTGCGGGCGGGTGATCTCCGCGGCGGTTTATAGGGTATAAGGGACGATCAAGCGGGAGGTTTTCATGGATGAACGACCGGACGATGAGAGCAAGCTGACGCGCACCAAGGCGCGCTGGGCCCGCGAGGGCCAGTTCCTGACCGGGCGGCATGGGCGGCCCGAATCGGATCGGCTTCCGCCGGGCCAGCACCTCGTGCGCACCTGGCCGGTGCTTGACCTTGGTCAGACACCCAATGTGCCGAAATCGGTCTGGCGGCTTGATTTCGGGGGGCTGGTTGCAACCCCGCAAAGCTGGAGCTTCGCGGATTATGAGGCCCAGCCCCAGGTCGATCTGGTGTCCGACATCCATTGCGTGACCAGCTGGTCGCGCTACGATAACCACTGGGCTGGGGTGTCGACGCGGCACCTCATGGAGACCATTGGCGTCAGCCCCGAGGCGCGGTTTGTGCTGTTGACCGCCAATGATGGCTATACGACCAATATGGCGCTCGAGGATTTCGCGGTGGCGGACGCCCTTCTGGCGCACAGTTGGGAAGGCGAGCCCCTGAGCCTTGAGCATGGTGGCCCGGTGCGGCTCGTGGTGCCCCACCTCTATTTCTGGAAGAGCCCGAAATGGCTGCGCCGGATTGAGTTCTCGGCAACCGACAAGCCGGGGTTCTGGGAAGTGCGCGGCTATAACAACCACGGCGATCCCTGGACGGAAGAGCGCTACAGCTAAGCGCCCTTCCGCATGATCGGGATCAGGCGCCGACGAAATCGCGCTTGCCGAGTGGCACGCCGTTTTCGCGCAGGAGCGCATAGGCCATGCTGATGTGGAAAAACGCCTGCGGCAGCGCATTGAGCGTCACATGCTCGAGCGCGTTCACATCAACCGACGTGCCGCGATAGGTGAGCGTCAGCGTTTTGGTTTCGGTGCCGGCGAGATCGGCCTCGGAAAAGGTCTTCACATAGTCGAGCGCCTTGGCGACGCGACCCTTGAGGTCAGCGAGGCTCGCTTCGGTATCTTCCCAGGCTGGCGGGGTCTGGCCGGTGAGGCGGGCCAGCGTGAACTTGATGCGGTCGGTGCTCGATTGCACCTGAAACGAAAAAGGCAGCATGTCGGGGAAAAGCCGGGCCTGCAGCAGCACCTCGGGCTTCAGCTTCTTTTCGGTTTCATAGGCCTGCGCCTTGTCGAGCATGGCGTCGAGATTGTGGAGATAGCGCGTGAACACCGGAACGGTGAGCGCGTACATTGAAATCGTCATGATGATCCTCAGGGGCCCCGGTTCAGTCCGGCGCTGCACATACGCCCTAACTCTACCAGCAAATACTCTGGGGCAAAGGCCCATCGGGCGCCTTAAAATGAAAAAAGGGCCGCGGCGCGCATCGGCGCCACGGCCCCGCGGATTTCGGCCCGCCGCACTTTGAGGGCTTGGGGGGCAGCGGCAGGTCGTCTCCTCATCCACCGGTCGCATGGGACGTCTGTCAACTCCGATGGATGGGGAAAACATGGGGACAAAGCGGCGCGAAAAAAGGGCATTCACCCGAAGGTGATGATCCTGTGGTGAGCTGCTCCCGGTGGCCGGCGAGATTGCGTGCGCCGCAGCCAGCGCCTATCACTCGAGCGACGATCACAGAGAACCCCCGATGGACATTCTGAGCCCGCCCCCTGCCCCGCTGCAGCGCTTCACCGACCCTGAGGCGGCCTGGGCCGAAATCGCGGCGATCTATGCGCGCAATACCGGGTTCATCCACCAGCACCTTGTGGCGCTGACCCGGGGCATCGTGCCCCAGGGCCGGGTGCGGGCGTTCTACCCGGTGGTTCAGGTCACCTCGACCAGCTACGGCAAGACCGATTCCACCCTGCCCTATGGGTACCTGCATACGCCGGGGCTCTATCGCACCACGATCACGGCGCCGGACCTGTTCCGGCGGTACCTCATCGAGCAGTTCACGGTTATTCTCAAAAACCATGGCGGCGCCATTGAGGTGGGGGAATCGGAAACGCGCATTCCGCTGCATTTCGCGCTGCCCCATGGCGAGCGCATCGATGGCGAGGCGCTCAACGCGCTGGCCATTCCGCTGCGCGATCTGTTCGATGTGCCCGACCTGCACGACACCGACGACGAAATTGCCAATGGCACCTTCGTGCCGCCGCTTGGCGGGCCCTATCCGCTCGCCCAGTTCACCGCCCCGCGCGTGGACTATTCGCTGGCGCGGCTCGCCCATTACACCGGCACAACGCCCGACCAGTTCCAGAACTTTGTGATCTTCACCAATTACGCGTTCTATATCGATGAGTTCGCGCGCATCGCGCTTGAGCATATGGCGAACGGGCACCCCGATTATGATGCCTTTGTGGAGCCCGGCGGGTTCACCACCCGCAACCAGCGGCTCGGCGGCGGGGAAAGCGGCGTGCGGGCCGCGCGCATTCCGCAGATGCCGGCCTATCACCTCCAGATGGCCAACAACCGGGGCATCACCTTTGTGAACATCGGCGTCGGGCCCTCGAACGCCAAAACCATCACCGACCATATCGCGGTCCTGAGGCCCCATGCCTGGATCATGCTCGGTCACTGCGCGGGCCTGCGTAATTCGCAGGAACTGGGCGACTACGTGCTGGCCCATGCCTATTTGCGCGAAGACCATGTGCTCGATGCTGACCTGCCGGTCACCGTGCCCATTCCGGCGCTGGCCGAAGTGCAGGTGGCGCTGGAGCAGGCCGTGGCCGACGTCACCCATCTCGAAGGCATTGAAACCAAGCGCATCATGCGCACCGGCACGGTGGCCACCTTCGATAACCGCAATTGGGAGCTGCGCGACCAATCCGAGATTTCACAACGGCTGAGCCAGTCGCGCGCCGTGGCGCTCGATATGGAATCGGCCACGATCGCGGCCAATGGCTTCCGCTTCCGCGTGCCCTACGGCACGTTGCTCTGCGTCTCGGACAAGCCGCTCCATGGCGAGCTGAAACTGCCGGGCATGGCGAGCGACTTCTACCGCACCCAGGTGAGCCGCCATCTGCTGATCGGGCTCAAGGCCATGGAAATCCTGCGCGGCCAGCCGCCCGAGCGGCTGCATTCGCGCAAGCTTCGGAGCTTTGCGGAAACGGCGTTCCAGTAACCTTGGGGTTACTCTTCGTCGTCGTCGAGAATTTCGATTTCGATCACGCCGGATTTGGCTGCGGCGAGCCCGATCTTGCCGTGCTTGATGGCGAGCGCTTTTTCGCCAAACAGCTTGCGCCGCCAGCCTTTCAGCGCCGGAACATCGGCATCGTCATCGAGCACAAGAGCGTCGATTTCGTCGGAGGTCGCGATGATCCGCGTGGCGACGCCATGCTGTTCGGATACGGCCTTGAGCAACACGCGAACGAGATCGCCTACTGCGCCTTTGGGCGAGGGTCCGCGCGGCCGTTCGGGCAGTTTGGGCAAGTCGGTTTTCGAGAGCGCCTCGACCCGGGCGATCAGCGCCAGAATGTCCTGTGCGGCATTGGAGCGGCCAAAGCCCTTCTGCACGGCGCGGAGCGCATCAAAGCCCTCGGCTGAGGTGGGGCGCTGCATGGCGAGTTCAACCAGGGCGTCGTCCTTCAGAATCCGCGAACGCGGCTGATCATTGTCCTGCGCGCGCTTTTCGCGCCAGGCGGCGAGCAGCTTGAGGGCTGCCACATCGCGCGGCTTGTTGAGCTTCGCCTTCAGCCGTTCCCAGGCATGCTCGGGTTCGACGACATAGGTGTGCACCGATTCGAGCACCGCCAGTTCGTCTTCCACCCAATCCCAACGGCCTGAATCATCCAGCTGGGTGACGAGGGCCAGATAGATATCGCGCAGATGGGTCACATCGGCGAGCGCATAGACCTTCTGCTTTTCCGACAGGGGCCGCGCCGACCAATCGGTGAAGCGCGAGGACTTATCGAGTTCGACCTTGGTGATCTGCCGCACGAGGCTATCGTAGGAGACGCTATCGCCAAAGCCGCAGACCGAGGCGGCGATCTGGGTATCGAAAATATTGAGCGGCACTTTGCCGGTCAGTTTCACGAAGATCTCAATGTCCTGCCGGGCGGCGTGGAAGACCTTGCGAACCTTCTCATTGGCCAGAAGCTCAAGAAACGGTGCAAGGTCGAGACCTGGGGCCAACGGGTCGATCAGCACCGCTTCGTCGGCCGTCGCGGCCTGAATGAGGCAGAGCTTCGGCCAATAGGTGGTCTCACGCAGGAACTCGGTATCGACGGTGACAAAATCGAAGGCAGCAGCCCGCGTCGAAAACGCCGCCAGGGCAGCGGTGGTGGTGATCATGTCCATCGGCACGTCGATCCCTCGAGATTTTCTTCGTTCCTAACAGGCAAATCCGATTGCGGCCAGCGGCTTGGCAGCGAATGCCCCGCCAAAGGGCCGGCCCCTCCGACCCTCAGGCGGTGTCCGGTGCGGTGGCGCGGCCCAGCCGCCCGGGCGCGAGGCGGCGCCGAAAGCCCGTGAACCTTGACAAAGGCCTCGCCCCATGCGCTTGTCCGGCCCCGAAATTGAGCCCTGTTCGAGACCGAAAAATGACCGAAATGCATCGCTATCGAACCCATACCTGTGCGGGGCTGCGCAAGACCGATTCAGGCACTGTTGCGCGGCTTTCGGGCTGGGTGCACCGGGTGCGCGACCATGGTGGCGTGCTGTTCATTGATCTGCGCGATCATTATGGCCTGACCCAATGCGTGGTGGACCCGGATTCGCCGGCCTTTGCGGCGGCGGAAAAGCTGCGGGCCGAAAGCGTCATCCGTATTGACGGCAAGGTGAAGGACCGGACGCCCGAGACGGTGAATGCGGGCCTGCCGACGGGCGAAATCGAAGTGTTCATCACCGAGCTGGAAGTCCTCGGCGCGGCCACCGAGCTGCCGCTGCCGGTCTTCGGCGAACCCGATTATCCCGAGGATATCCGGCTGCGCTACCGCTTCCTTGATCTGCGGCGCGAGACGCTGCATGCCAATATCGTCAAGCGCACCAAGGTCATCTCGTCGATGCGCACCCGCATGCAGACGGCCGGGTTTGCCGAATATTCGACCCCGATCCTCACGGCGTCCTCGCCGGAAGGCGCGCGCGATTTTCTCGTGCCGAGCCGCATTCACCCGGGCAAATTCTTCGCTCTTCCGCAGGCGCCGCAGCAGTACAAGCAGCTGTTGATGGTGGCGGGCTTTGACCGCTACTTCCAGATTGCCCCGTGCTTTCGCGACGAAGACCCGCGGGCTGACCGGTTGCCGGGTGAGTTCTACCAGCTCGATCTCGAAATGAGCTTTGTGACCCAGGAAGATATCTGGGGCACGATGCAGCCGATCATGACCGCGATCTTCGAGGAATTTGCCGAGGGCAAGCCGGTGACGCGCGACTGGCCGCGCATTCCCTATGATGTGGCGATCCGCAAATATGGCTCGGATAAGCCTGACCTCCGCAACCCGATTGAAATGCAGGATGTGACCGCGCATTTCGCCGGGTCGGGCTTTGGCGTTTTCGCCAACCAGATCGCCAGCGACCCCAAGGTGGCGGTCTGGGCCATTCCGGCCAAGACCGGCGGGTCCCGCGCCTTCTGCGACCGCATGAATGCCTGGGCTCAGGGCGAAGGCCAGCCGGGCCTTGGCTATATCTTCTTCAAGGAAGGCGCGGGCTCGGGCCCGGTGGCCAAGAATATTGGCGAGGAGCGCACGGCTGCAATCCGCACCCAGCTCGGGCTTGCCGATGGCGACGCGGTGTTCTTCGTGCTCGGTCGGCCTGAAAAAATCTACCGCTTCGCCGGCGAGGCGCGGGTGAAGATCGGGCTTGATCTCAACCTGACCGATCTCAACCGCTATGAACTGTGCTGGATCGTCGATTTCCCGTTCTATGAGTGGAGCGAGGAAGACAAGAAGATCGACTTCGCGCACAACCCCTTCTCCATGCCGCAGGGCGGGATGAAGGCGCTCGAAACGCAGGATCCGCTGACCATCAAGGCCTACCAGTATGATGCCGTGTGCAACGGCTTTGAAATCGCGTCGGGCTCCATCCGCAACCAGGAACCGGACACGATGGTGAAGGCCTTTGCGCTCACCGGCATGCCGAAGGAGACCGTGGTCGAACAGTTCGGCGGGCTCTATCGTGCGTTCCAGTATGGTGCTCCGCCCCATGGCGGCGCAGCTTTCGGGATCGACCGGGTGGTGATGCTGCTCTGTGGCGCGCAGAACCTGCGCGAAATCACGCTGTTCCCGATGAACCAGCAGGCCGAAGACCTGCTGATGGGGGCCCCCGCCCCCGCGACCCCGAAGCAGATGCGCGAACTACACCTCCGGGTCATTGCCGAAAAATAGGCTTTTCCCCCATCGACCCAATCCCGACAGGCGGCCCACGGCCGCCTGTTGCGTTTACGGGGTCTTAAAGGGGCGTTGCTAAAAGATACGTAGCTTCCGTGCTGGGTGGGATTGACGTGCATTCTAAACCTCTTCGCGCTGTCACCATCGCCGTGGGTATCGTGGCCCTGTTGCCGGTTCTGGCCGTCGGGCCCCTCCTCGACTACCACGCCCGCAGTGATGCCCAGGCCATGGTGCAGGCGCGGACGGATGATCTTGCCCGCCGCATCAAGGCGGGTGCCGATGCCGCGCTTGCAACTCTCGATTCCGTGTTGGTCCGGGCTCCGGCGCTATGCTCGCCCAGCTTTGTTGCGGCGGCGCAGGCGGCGGTAGAAGGCGCAGGGCTCGTCAGGGCCATTGTCGTATCCGAGGCGACTGGCGCGCCGGTCTGCCAGGACGCCGCGACGCCGCCTGACCTCACCGAACTGGCCCCACCGCTCGCCATTCCGGGCCGCAGTGAGCAGGTTGCTGTCGTCTCGGGTGGGGTGGCAGGCACCTCGATGCTGAAGTTCACCAAGCCTTTCGGGTCGCGCCTCGTCGCCGCCTATGCACCGCTCCTGTTTTCTGATGGCGATGAACTCGCGGCGGCTCTGCCCGAGGGCGCTGCAGGTCGGATCGCCCTGACCAACGGCGTTGTCGTGGTGACCAGTGCGGCCTGGGACAGCCTCAGCGCGACAGCCGCGGAACCGGTATTGTCGGCGGCGAGCATTTCGGGCGAGCTGCCGTTCCGCATCAGCGCGCTCCTGCCACTCAGCGCGCTCGCGGCAGAGAGTCGGTTTGCGCATGTGACCATCAGCGTTCTGGTGCTGCTGTTGTCGATTGCCCTCGCTGCGCTCGCCATCGGGGTCGTTCGCCGCACGCGGCTCCCGGCCTTTGAACTCGAACGGGCCATCCGCGCGGGTGAAATCCGGCCCTATTACCAGCCAGTGGTCAATCTGGTCACCGGCCGGGTCTCGGGCTGCGAAGTGCTGTGCCGTTGGGAACGGCGCGATGGCACCGTGGTGTCGCCCAGCGCGTTCATCGACTACGCTGAAACCACTGGCCTTGCCATTCCCATGACGCTCTCGCTGATGAAGCAGGTGCGCGAGGATCTGGGCGAGCTTTGCGTCGAGCAACCGGAGCTCACCGTGTCGATCAATCTGTTCGACAAGCATTTCTCCGATAGCCGCGTACTCGATGACGTGCGCTCGATCTTCGGGGGGTCGCGGATTGGCTTCAATCAGCTGGTGTTTGAAATCACCGAGCGGCATCCGCTGGATCGGATCACCGAGGCCCATGGGGTGATTGCGGGGCTCCATAAACTGGGCGCGCGGGTGGCCATGGATGATACCGGCACGGGCCATTCCAACCTCGCCTATTTGCAGACCCTTGGCGTTGATGTGCTGAAGATCGACCGGATCTTTATCGACATGATCCTGCCCGGCACAACCGCCGTGCCGGTGCTCGACGGCTTGATCCGCATGGCGCGTGACCTCAATACCGATGTGGTGGCCGAGGGTGTCGAAACCGAAGAGCAGCTGCACTATCTGCGGGCTCGGGGCGTGACCGACGCGCAGGGCTATCTGTTCGCCCCGGCGCTGCGGGCCGAGGCCTATTGTCGGCTGGTGCGGGCGCTTAATGGGGCGCGCGGGCAGAAGCTCGCCTTTTCCTCATCGGACAGCCCGGATGCTCCCGCTGCGATCAGTGCCGCGTAAGCACGCATCAGACTTTCCAAACCGTTGGATTAGTGGCACTTCTCATCGGCAATTCGGGGGGAGTCTCGCATGTCGAATGACGCTGAAAAAGCCAAGCAGGCGCTGAGCGAGGCTGCACTGCATTTCCATGAGTTTCCGCGCCCCGGCAAACTGGAAATCCAGGCCACCAAGCCCCTCGGCAACCAGCGTGATCTGTCGCTTGCCTATTCGCCCGGTGTGGCGGCGCCGTGCCTTGCTATTGCGGCCGATCCGGATGCCGTGACGCGCTACACCGCGCGCGGCAATCTCGTCGCGGTCATTTCGAACGGCACGGCGGTTCTTGGTCTCGGTGCCATTGGCGCACTGGCTTCGAAACCGGTGATGGAAGGCAAGGCGGTTCTGTTCAAGAAGTTCGCCGGCATCGATGTGTTCGACATCGAAATTGACGAGACTGACCCCAAGAAATTCATCGAAGTCGTCCGGCCGCTCGAGCCGACCTTTGGCGGCATCAACCTGGAAGACATCAAGGCGCCGGAGTGTTTCGAGATCGAGGAAGCGCTGCGCGAGCGCATGAAGATCCCGGTGTTCCATGACGATCAGCATGGAACGGCGATCATTGTGGGCGCGGCCGTGCTCAACGGGCTTGAACTGGCGGGTAAATCCATCGAGACGGCGAAGATCTGCACCTCGGGTGCGGGGGCAGCGGCCATTGCCTGCCTCAATATTCTCGTCGGCCTTGGGGCCAAGCTCGAGAACATCTGGGTCGCGGACAAAGACGGGCTCGTGACCCACAAGCGCAATGATGTGAATGACAAGTGGCGGGGCCGCTTCCGCCGTACCTCCGATGCCACAACGCTCGCTGAGGTCTTCGAGGGCGCGGACGTGTTCCTCGGGCTTTCGGCTGCCGGGGCGCTGAAGCCCGACATGCTGAAGATGATGGCGCCGAACCCGCTGATCCTCGCGCTCGCCAATCCGGTGCCCGAAATCATGCCGGAAGTGGCCAAGGCCCTCCGTCCGGATGCCATGGTCTGCACCGGGCGCTCGGACTTTCCGAACCAGGTCAACAATGTCCTGTGCTTCCCCTATATCTTCCGGGGCGCGCTCGATGTCGGCGCGACAGCGATCAATGAGGACATGAAGCTCGCCGCCGTGAAGGCCATCGCGCGGCTGGCGCGCGATCCCGGGCTTGAAGTGTCGCCGTCGGGCCAACCGGCGGTCTATGGGCCTGACCACATCATTCCCAACCCGTTCGACCAGCGGCTGATCCTGCGGATTGCGCCCGCCGTGGCGCGGGCGGCGATGGAGAGCGGCGTCGCGAAACGGCCGATTGCCGATTTTCAGGCCTATCACGATAACCTCAACCGCTTCGTGTTCCGCTCCGGGCTGGTGATGAAGCCGGTGATTGACCGGGTGCAGGGCAAGAACAAGCGCATTGCTTTTGCCGATGGCGAAGACGAACGCGTGCTGCGCGCCGCGCAGGTTCTGATCGAAGATAAAATGGCGCAGCCCATCCTGATCGGGCGTCCGCAGGTGATCGAGGCGCGGCTCGAGCGTTTTGGCCTCTCGATCAAGCCGGGCCGCGACTTTGAGATCGTCAATCCGGAAGATGATCCGCGCTATCGCGATTATGTCACGCTGTTCCATTCGCTGGTCGGGCGCTCGGGCGTTACCCCCGATATCGCCCGCACCATTGTGCGCACCAATACAACGGTGATTGCCGCGCTTTCAGTGAAACGCGGCGAGGCCGATGCCATGCTCTGCGGCTTCCAGGGCCGCTTCATCAAGCATGTGCGCGACATCCGCTCGATCATCGGGCTGGCCGAAGGCGTTCAGGATGTGGCGGCGCTCTCCATGCTGATCATGCCGCGCGGCGTGTTCTTCCTTGCCGACACCTATGTGAATATTGATCCGAGCCCGGACCAGATCGTGTCCACGGCCTTGCAGGCGCGCGATCACCTCAAGCGCTTCAATATCGAGGCGCGGGCGGCGCTGCTGTCTTACTCGAATTTTGGCTCGCGCGATGGCGACAGTGCCTACAAGATGCGCGAAGTGTACCGGCACCTGAAACGCGTTGCGCCGGAAATGATCGTTGAGGGCGAAATGCAGGGCGATGTGGCGCTCAACAGCGATTTGCGCGAGCGCTATCTGCCGGACTCGGTTTTGCAGGGCGAAGCGAACCTGCTGCTGTTCCCGAACCTTGACAGCGCGAACCTGTCGATGACCCTGTTGAAGGAAATGACCGATGCCCTGCCCGTGGGCCCGATGTTGATGGGTACGCGGGCGCCGGCGCATATTCTTGCGCCCTCGACGACCAGCCGGGGCATTGTCAATATGGCGGCAATCGCCGCGAGCGAAGCTTTGGCCAAGGGAGAAGACGGCCGATGATCCGGCATACTGTTGTTTTTACATTGCGGCATGCAGTGGGGTCGCTGAAGGAAAAATCCTTCCTGCGCGATGCCGAAGTGCTGGGCGATATTCCCGGCGTGACCCGGTTCGAGCGGCTGGCGCAGGTCAGCGGCAAGACCAAATACCGCTTCGGGTTCTCCATGGAGTTTGCCGATCAGGACGCCTATGAGTCCTACAACGGCCATCCCATCCATGTTAAATTCGTCGAGGAGCGCTGGTTGCGCGAGGTCGATGAGTTCATGGAAATCGATTATGTGCCGCTGAACCTCGCCCCGCTTTAGGGCGTTGGGATCGAACGCGCTCTAGTCGGCCCGGACGTCGGTGGCTTTGATGCCGGCCACGGTGCCGAGCTGATCGAGGCGACCGGACAGGTGTTCGCCATCGAGGAACGCGAGATCAAGCGGCAGGTGCAGCTGCAGGCGTCCTTTGTCGGCGCTGAAGCGGATGCGCGGCAAAATGCCGGGCATAGCGGCCGACATGGGATAGGCGACCCGATAGGCCGCCCCGATCAGCTTGGCGCGCTGGCTGAGCGCCGGGCTCGACAGGGCCAGAACAGCCTGATTCTGGCTTTTCTGTTTGATGCCCATGTACCGCACGGCCAGCACTTCGGCGAGAAAAGCGCGGCCGGGGTGATCGACCCCGGTGAGCGAGCCATAGGCGACAAGATCAACCGCCTGTTCGCCCCGGTAGTCCGGGTGCCCACGCCAGCCGATATCACTCAAAAGACACGCGGCCTCGCGCAGTCGGGTTTCCTCCGGGGTTTCTGCAAGCCCGAGCGTATCGAGCAGACCCTTGGTAAAGCCAATCAGGTCGCGCGCGTGGTCTGGGGCCCGGGCGCGCAACAGGTTCATTTCCTCAGCGGCTTCCATCAGCGGGTCGAGGTCCTGCTCGGCCGGATCAAGGAGGCCATAGAGATAGCCTTCGCGCACGCCGAGGGCGGAAAACACCACATCCTCGAACGCACCGGCCTTCAGCACTTCAACGAGCACTGCGGCGCCATAGGGAATTTGGTCGCGGCGGCTTGAACTGACTTCCGAGGCACCCGGATAGGCCTTGGGCCCACCCTTCGAGCCCTCGATAATCTCGGTGCAGAGAGTCATGATGTCGGCGGCCCTGACCCGGTAGTGCTGGATCATGTGGAGCGGATAGTTGCTCAACACCTGATGGATTTTGGCGAGCGAGCGCCAGGTGCCGCCAATGGCGCAGAACGTGCCGCCTGCTTTAACGGCCGCCGAGGTTTTGAGCCGCGCCCGCACAATGGCCTGCGCCTGTTCGGCGCTGCCGCCTGAATCATCCTGCAGGCGGATGACGCCCAGTTCATGGGTTTCCCCGCCCGGGGCTTCCGCTCCGCGCGCCATGGCCGACAGCTCGAGGCTGCCGCCCCCGAGATCCCCCACAACGCCGGAAAAGCCCGGCATGCCCGAGAGCGCACCAAGGGCCGCGAAATGGGCTTCTTCGGCACCACTCAGCACGCGCACAGGGGCCTTCATGGTCGTTTCGACGGCCGACACGAACCCGGCGGCATTGGCCGCCTCGCGGACGGCCGAGGTGGCGAGCACATGGGTCTCGCCCACCTGCATCAGCTCTGACACGAGCGCGAAGCGTTGGATGGCGGTCAGCGCCCGATCGATATTGTCATAGGCAATGAGCCCGGTCTGGGCGACGCCCCGGCCAAGCGAACAGGAGGCCTTCTCGTTATACAGCGGCGTCAGGGCGCGGGCGAGCCGCTCATAGACCACCAGCCGCACGGAGTTGGAGCCGATATCGAGCACGGCGACGGGCTTGCCGCCCTTGATCCGGCCCTGTGCCGTCGGATCGGCGTCCAGCCCCCAAAGTGTGGTCACTCGTCACTGTCCTCATCATGGCTGAGCGCCGTACCCCGACCAGACAGGCTGGCATTGGTCATGAAATACTCATGGGCGCTGAACGGCTCTTCGCCCGGCTTCAGCCGAACGCGATCCGAGCTTCCGTCAGGCAATACATCCCAGCTCTGCTGGTTGTCCTTGAGATATGTCACCATCATGCGATCCAATACCTGCTTATGCACGGTCTTGTTGAGGATGGGCACCATGACTTCGACGCGCCAATCGAGGTTGCGTTCCATGAGATCAGCCGAACTCATATAGACCTTGGCCCGGCGCGAGGGCAGCGGTTCGCCCTGGCCGAAGCAGAAGATGCGCGAATGCTCGAGGAAGCGCCCGACGACCGATTTGACCCGGATATTGTCGGAAAACCCAGGGATGCCGGGCCGGAGGCAGCAGATGCCGCGCACGATCAGTTCGATTTTCACCCCGGCCTGGCTCGCGTCATAGAGCGCATCGATGATGTCCGGATCGACCAGCGAATTCATTTTGAGCCAGATGGTGGCCGGACGCCCGGCGCGGGCATGCTCGACTTCCCCGGCGATGCAATCCATCAGGGTCTGGCGCAGCGTCACCGGCGAAAAAGCAATCGCTTCCATTTCGGTGGGGCGGGCATAACCGGTTATGAAGTTGAAGACCCGGGCGACATCGCGGGTGATGGCCGGTTCGGTGGTGAAATAGCTGAGGTCGGTGTAAATCTTGGCGGTGATCGGGTGATAGTTCCCGGTGCCGAGGTGGCAATAGGAAACGAGCTTGCCGCCCTCGCGCCGCACCACCTGGCTCATTTTGGCGTGGGTTTTGAGTTCGATGAAGCCGAACACCACCTGGGCCCCTGCCCGTTCGAGGTCGCGGGCCCAGCGGATATTGGCCTCTTCATCAAAGCGGGCTTTCAGTTCGACCAGCGCCGTTACCGATTTACCCGCCTCGGCGGCCTGCACCAGCGCCTTGACAATGGGGCTGTCGCGCGAGGTGCGGTAGAGCGTCTGCTTGATGGCGACGACATCGGGATCGCGCGCGGCCTGCATCAGGAATTGCGCCACCACATCGAAGCTTTCGAAGGGGTGATGAACCAGCAGATCCTTGGCGCGGATCGCTGCGAAAATATCGCCGTGATAGTCGCGAATGCGTTCGGGAAAGCGCGGCAGGTAGGGCTCGAATTTGAGGTCGGGCCGGTCGATATCGCAGATTTTCGAGGCGTCGGCGAGGCCGAGAAAGCCCTCAACTTCGAAGGTATCAGGATCGGTGACGCCCAATTGCTCGGAAATGCGGCGGCGGAGCCCGCGCGGCATTTTCTTCTCGATTTCGAGACGGATCACCTGCCCGCGCCGGCGTTGACGGAGCGCCGATTCATATTCGACCACGAGATCGGCGGCTTCGTCGTCGATTTCGATTTCGCTGTCCCTGATGAGGCGGAACGCACCCGATCCGGCCACTTCATAGCCCGGAAACATTTTGGTGATGAACAGGTTGATCATCGTGTCGATGGTGACGACTTCGACCCGGTTCTTGCGGGTCAACGCGCTGGGCAGTGTGACGAAGCGCTCGAGATTGGCCGGTACGCGCACGAGCGCCGTCATGGCTTCGCCCGATCCTGAGCGGATCAACTCGAAGGCCAGCGAAAACCCGAGATTGGGGATAAAGGGAAACGGATGCGCCGGGTCGACCGCAATCGGGGTCAGCACCGGGAACATTTCCTCGCGGAACAGCCGCTGCAGGTAGACAATCTGGTCACTCGACAGATCATCGACCTCGTGGATCACCACATCGGCTTCGAGCAGCGCATCGCGGATTTTGCGCCAATGTTCCTGCTGTTCCAGTTGCAGGTGCTGGGCGAGATTGGCGATTTCCTCAAGCTGTTCGGCCGGTGTCAGCCCATCGGCAGATTGCTTGACCATGCCGGCGCGCAACTGGCCCTTGAGCCCAGCAACGCGCACCATGAAGAATTCATCGAGGTTATTGGCCGAGATTGACACAAAGCGCAGCCGCTCAAGCAGCGGATGGTGCTCGTTGTCAGCCTCCTCCAGCACGCGCATGTTGAATTGCAGCCAGCTCACTTCGCGGTTGACGAAGCGCGCGGGCGAGTGACGCAGGGCGTCAACATCGGGGGCCGGAGCCGGTCGCTCCAGATCAGGGATCTCAGTCATCGGCGTCGTCTCCGAATTCAAGCGACAGCTGGTTGCGGGCTGCGGACCCCAGGCGCAAGGCCAGCGCCTCGGCCGCAATGACCCGCGTGATCGGACCGCCACGCTCGAGCGCCATGCGATCCATCAGATCGGCAAGGATCACCGCCTCGCCCGGCTCACGCTCCATGCGAGAGACCAGAAAAGCAATGACCTTGGGCTCAACGCTCACCTGCCGATCACCAAAAAGCTTCACGAACATTTGTGACAACTGGATGTCGGAGGAGAGCTTGACCTCGAAGCGCTGCGCAAGGCGGGCCCGGGATTTGAGGTCATCGGTGGTAAAGGGCCAGGCCGAAACCGGCAGCCGCGCCGTCATGAGCAGCGGCCGGCTGTCGCGCATGGATTGGTTCAGAAGGTGAAACAGCGCCGTCTCCGCGAAGGGCGCCCGATCCATATCATCGACAACGAGCGGCAATTGCCCGCCCTCGCGGGCGAGGTCTTCGGCGGTTTCCGGTACGGCATAGGCCGCCCCCGACACTTCAGCCCAGATGCGTGCCAGATGGGACTTGCCCGCGCCTTCCGGGCCTTCGATCAGCGTCAGCGGATGCGCCCAGGCGGGAAAGGCATGGATGTGGTCATAGGCCAGCTCATTGCCCGCACCCACGATATAGTCATCGGCGGCGTGGGATGGATCGTGGCCAAGGTCGAGCGCCAGTTGAGGGAAACGGGAGGTCGGATCAGACACGCGGTCCCCCGCCCGCATCGGGGCCGAGATAGAGGCTCGATTTCTGATATTTGCGAATGGCATAGCGCGCCAGAACGCCGGAAATGGCCGAGAGCGGCACCGCCAGCAACAGGCCCACAAAACCAAACAGCAAGGAGAAGGCAAACAGCGCAAACATCAGCCAGACCGGGTTGATGTCGATGCTTTGCCCCACGAGCTTGGGATACAAGATATTGCCTTCAAGAAATTGTCCGACCCCGTAAATCGCGAGGACGACCAGAATGAACACCCATTGGTCGGGCCAGAACTGCACAAGCGCCACGGTCATGGACAGCGCAAAGCCGACGAAGAACCCCACATAGGGAATAAAGCTCAAGAGCCCGCCAATCAGCCCGATGGCAAGGCCAAAATTGACCCCGGCCACGCTGAGCGCGGTTGAATAATACACGCAGAGTACCAGAATCACTGCGCCCTGCCCGCGGATGACCCCGGCCATGGCCCGGTCGATTTCAGCGAGTACGCCCTGAATTTCGTTGCGGTGCGGGCGCGGCAACAGGTCATCGACCTTGGCGATCAGCCCTTCCCAATCGACCAGCAGATAGTAGGCCACCACCGGGGTTATGAACAAAACCGCGATGGTGTTGAGCAGGTTGAGCCCGCCTGCGGCAAGGCCCGCCGTCAGGCTCCCGGCAATCTCGACGCCGCGCCCGAGGAGATCGGCCAGCGTACCCTGCAATTGCGTGGTGCGTTCGGGGCCGAGCCATTCGGCCAGTTGCGGCACCCATTGCTGCGCGAGCCCGCGCAGGTCGCCGATATAGCCGGGCAATCTCCCAATGAGATCAACCCCTTGCGCCATAACCAGCGGCACCAGCGCCAGAACGAGGCCCAGGATGAGCATGAGGACGAGAACGAGCACAATCAACGCGCCGACAGGCCGCGCGATGGACCAGCGCGCGAGCAGATTGACCACCGGGTTGAGCAGATAGGCCAGCGTCATGCCAATGACGAACGGCAGCAGGATGGAGCGGAAGACAAACAGCAGCACCAGCGTCAGGACAAGAAGTCCGGCCCACACGAGCAGCTGATTTCGAAGGGTCATCGCATGGCTCTTGTTGCGTGGCACGAGGGGAGCGGTTATCAGCGCACATCTTCCGGCTCAGGGAATCCGGCGAGGGCCCATGTCCGATACTCAAAACGTGCCATCAAACGGTCTCTCCTACAAGCAGGCGGGCGTTGACATCGACGCAGGCAACGCGCTGGTCGAGGCCATCAAGCCTGCCGTGCGCTCCACGCGCCGCCCCGGTGCCGATGCCGAAATCGGCGGGTTCGGCGGATTGTTCGATCTTAAGGCAGCCGGGTTTAAAGATCCGGTGCTGGTTGCTGCCAATGACGGCGTGGGCACCAAGCTCAGGATCGCCATCGAAACCGGTCGGCACTCAACGATTGGCATCGACCTTGTGGCGATGTGTGTCAATGACATCATCGTGCAGGGCGCCGAGCCGCTGTTCTTTCTCGATTACTTTGCCACCGGCAAGCTCGATGTGGCGGTGGGCACGGCGATTGTCGAGGGCATTGCCGAAGGCTGCCGCATCGCCGGGTGCGCGCTGATTGGCGGGGAAACCGCCGAAATGCCGGGGCTCTATTCGGGCAAGGATTATGATCTCGCCGGGTTTTCGGTGGGGGCCGCCGAGCGCGGTACGCTGCTGCCCCGCGCCGATCTCGCGCCCGGCGATGTGCTCGTCGCCCTGGCGTCCTCGGGCGTGCACTCGAACGGCTTTTCGCTGGTGCGCAAGATCGTCGATGTCTCGGGCATCGACTGGTATCTCGATGCGCCCTTCGAGCCGGGCCGCACGCTGGCCGAGGCGCTGTTGACGCCCACGCGCATCTATGTGAAGCCGCTGCTGTCGGCGCTGCGGGCCGGGCTGCCGATCAAGGCGCTCGCCCATATTACCGGTGGCGGCTTCATCGACAATATCCCGCGCGTTCTCACCGATAGTGTGGCGGCGCATGTCGATCTGTCCTCGATCAGCCCGCCTAAAGTGTTCGGCTGGCTGTCGCGCGTCGGCGGCATGGCCGAGCGCGAAATGCTGCGCACCTTCAATTGCGGCGTCGGCATGCTGGCGGTGATTGCACAGGATCAGGCCGCGGCGCTGGTTGACCATCTCAATGCCGAAGGCGAGCGCGCGACAATTGTTGGCGAACTCCGCCCGCGTGATGGCGAGCCCGTCACCTTCTCGGGTGCGCTCAAGCTGTGAGCAAGGCGCGGGTCGCGATCCTGATTTCCGGCCGCGGTTCCAATATGGAGGCGCTGATCCGCGCGGCGCAAGCCAGCGACTATCCGGCTGAGATCGTGGGGGTGTTCTCCAATATCCCCGAGGCTGCGGGGCTTGAGACGGCGCGGGCCCATGGCCTTGCCACGGCAGCGCGCCACCACCGGGACTTCCCCACAAAGCCCGCCTTCGAGGCGGCACTTGAGGCGCAGCTTACTGCCTGGGGAACGGAATACGTTGCCCTCGCCGGGTTCATGCGGCTCCTGTCTGCCGAGTTCACCACCCGCTGGCAGGGTCGGCTCATCAATATTCACCCCAGCCTGTTGCCGCTCTATCGCGGGCTCCACACCCACGAGCAGGCCCTGGCCGCCGGGGCGCGTGACCATGGCTGCACCGTGCATTTCGTCACACCCGGCATGGATGAAGGCCCGGTGATCGCGCAGGCACGGGTCCCGGTCATGCCCGGCGACACGCCAGAAACGCTGGCCGCCCGCGTGCTCACTGCCGAGCACCAGCTCTACCCCGAGGCCCTCGCGCGTCTCGTGCGGGGAGAGGTCGTATTTCCCGGCTAAGACCCGCGGGGGCTTGAGCTGCGTGTGCCAAGGCGGCAGGATGGGGCATGGGCGAGGCGCTTTACATCGAAGTCCAATCGCGGGCGGCATTGCGGGCCTGGCTTCAGGCCAACCATGCCGGGCACCCCAGCATCTGGCTGGTGAGCTATAAAAAGCCGTCGCCGTTTCACATTCCCTATGATGCGATTGTTGAGGAGGCGCTGTGTTTTGGCTGGATCGACAGCCAGTCGCGCGGCGTCGATGCCGAGCGGGCGGCGCTGCGGCTTTCGCCGCGCAACCCCAAGAGCGGCTGGTCCAATAGTAACAAGGCGCGGATCGAGCGGCTCATGGCCGAGGGGCTGATGACTGAGGCCGGGCTCAGGATGGTGCGCCTCGCGCAGGAAACCGGCACCTGGGTGGCGCTTGATGGGGCACATGGGCTCGATATGCCCGCAGACCTCACCGCCGCGCTGCAGAAGCACGCGGGCGCGGAGGCGCATTTCATGGCGTTTCCGCCCGGTGTGCGGAAGGCGATTCTCGAATGGATCACCTCGGCCAAGCGGGCCGAAACCCGCGAAAAGCGCGTGACCGAGACGGCCACACTGGCGGCCCGCAATGAGCGCGCCCACCAGTGGAGCAAGCCCGGCCCGGAGGGCCGGGACAAGCCTTAAACGCCAAGCTTTTTCTTGATGATGTCGTTGAGCGCCTGCGGGTTGGCCTTGCCGCCCGAGGCTTTCATCGCCTGACCAACGAACCAGCCCATCAGGGTCGGCTTGGCTTTGACCTTTTCGACCTGATCGGGATTGGCGGCGATGATGTCATCGACGATTTTCTCGATGGCGCCGAGATCGGTGACCTGCTTGAGGCCGCGAGCCTCAACGAGGGCGGCCGGATCGGCGGCCTTGTCCTCGTGGATGAGGATCTGCAGCAGGTCCTTGGCGCCTTTTGACGAGATCACCCCGGCGGCCACGAGATCGACCACGCCGGCAATCTGGCGCGCCGTCAGGTGGGTTTCATAGACCGAGACGCCCTCGGCATTGGCGAAGGCGGCGATATCGCCATTGATGAGATTGGCCACGGCCTTGCCGTCGCGCTTTGTGCCCCCAAAGGCTACAGCGGCCTCGAAATAATCGGCCGTTTCGCGTTCGAGCGTCAGCACCATGGCGTCATAGGCGGTTACGCCATAGTCGGCGATGAAGCGATCCTGCTTTTCGTCGGGCAGCTCGGGCAGATCCTTGGCGATGGCATCGATATAGGCCTGGTCAAATTCAAGCGGCAAAAGATCGGGATCGGGGAAGTAGCGATAGTCGTGCGCCTCTTCCTTCGAGCGCATCGAGCGGGTTTCACCGGTCTTGGGATCGTACAGCCGGGTTTCCTGATTGATGCTGCCCCCGGCTTCGAGAATATCGACCTGGCGGCGGGCTTCATATTCAATGGCCTGGCCGGCAAAGCGGATCGAGTTCACATTCTTGATTTCGCAGCGGGTGCCAAAGGCGCCGCCGGGGCGCCGCACCGAGACGTTGATATCGGCGCGCATCGAGCCCTGCTCCATGTTGCCATCGCAGGTGCCGAGGTACCGCAGGATGGCGCGGAGCTTGGCGAGGTAGGTCTTGGCTTCCTCTGACGAGCGCAGATCGGGCTTTGACACAATTTCCATCAGCGCGACGCCCGAGCGGTTGAGATCGACAAAGCTCATGCTCGGGTGCTGGTCGTGGATCGACTTGCCAGCATCCTGCTCCAGATGCAGCCGTTCGATGCCGATGATGATGTCCTCGCCGTCGATGTCGAGCAGCACTTCGCCCTCACCGACGATGGGATCCTTGAACTGGCTGATCTGATAGCCCTGCGGCAGATCGGGGTAGAAATAGTTCTTGCGGTCAAACAGCGAGCGCTTGTTGATCTGCGCCTTGAGCCCGAGCCCCGTGCGCACGGCCTGGCGCACGCATTCCTCGTTGATCACCGGCAGCATGCCCGGCATGGCGGCATCGACGAAGCTGACATTGGCATTGGGCGGCGCGCCGAACAGGGTCGACGAGCCCGAGAACAGTTTGCTCTCGGATGTCACCTGGGCGTGCACTTCCATGCCGATGACAATTTCCCAGTCGCCGGTGGCGCCCGAAATGAAATGTTTCGGGTTGGGCTTGCGGGTATCCACGATGCTCAATTGCCGTCCTCGTCCAAAATGGCGCCCCGATACGGGGACAATTGCTTTTCGAGCCTGACGCTCGTTTCGTCGTTTTCGGTCGCCCCGCTGCGCTTCAGCGCGAGGATGCGGTAGCCCTGATGCTGGTAGAACCGCACGGCACGCACATTGTCGCTCAAGGTGTCGAGTTCCACCCGGTCCTGCCCCTCAAGCTCGAACAGCGCTTCGAGCCGATGGAGCAGCAGCGTACCGATGCCCCGATTCTGCGCATTTGGCGCGACGAACAGGTAGGGAATATAGGCCCGACCGCGCGAGCGCGCTCCAAAGCCGAGGATCACGCCCGCAGCTTCAGCCACGATAATGCGCTCAAACAGGGTTGTGACAATGGATTTCAAGCGATGCCGTTCGGCGGCAGAATCCGCTGCGGGGCCGCTGAGATAGGGACGCAGGTCACGCTGCCAGGCCTCGAAGGCGATGGCGGCCAGATGCTCCCCCTCCCCGCGTTCTGCCGGGCGAAGGCGCAGGCCGGGCCAATCCTTGCCTCGATGCTGCCGCGCCATGGTTGCACTCACCCCTGCCGTTTCCGTGCGGCGATAATGCCCTTTTCGTAATTGACGTTCCAGTCAATCAATGTGCGCCAGATCAGTTCGGCCTGATCTTCGTCGAGATCGAGTTCAGCCGCGCGCGCGCGCTGCTTGGCGAGGACACGCGCGATCCGGTCAGGATCATGGGCTTCATGCGGATCGGTTTTGATCTCGGCCATGCGGGTTACATAGCCGTGCCGCTCGGCAAACAGCGTGAGCAGCCCCTGGTCGATCCGGTCAATCTCGGCGCGAACGTCCTCTTTGGTCGTGCACTCGGCGGGCAGTTTGGTCATCGGTGATCCTTCAGTCTGCCCTTGTGGCGCAATCAATGTTCGGTAATGCCCGAGAGGGTTTTGGCCATATGATCCCATTCGGCGGCGACGCTGGCGCGGGCGCGTTTCTTGCCGGCCCGGCGATACCAGTAATCGGCATTGCCCATATCGGCCTCGACCCAGTGCAGCAGCGCATGCACCCAATCGAATTCAAACACGCCTTCCATGGTCTGGCAGATGGCATGGGCCTCGTCCCATTCGGGACCAACGCGCAACTCACCTTTTTTCAGCCACCACAGGGCCTGAAGCGGCTTCGACAGATCTTTCGGCGGCGCGGACCAGTCGAGGGTCGTGAATACATCGGCCATGGGACCGGATTTCCTCTCAGCGGCCGCGGGCTTCGCGGGCATTTCAACAAGTTTCAGTTTGTGCATGGGCGCGACATAAGGCGGATCAGCCCCGCCTTCAAGCCGTTTGCTTGCGCTATTTCGCGCTCCACCAATCCTTGGGGCTGAGATCGAGCGCGGCAGCTTTTTCGAGCACCCGCCCGGCGGCGAACAGGGTTTCCTCATCGAACGGACGTCCGATGAGCTGCAGCCCAAGCGGCAGGGCGCGCGAATCAAGCCCGGTGGGCACGGCGATGCCCGGCAGACCGGCCATGTTCACGGTCACGGTGAACACGTCATTGAGGTACATTTTCACCGGGTCGGCCTTCATCGCCTTATCGCCGATGGCGAAGGCGCCCGATGGCGTGGCCGGGGTGAGAATGGCATCGACCCCTGCGGCAAAAACCTGCTCGAAATCGCGCTTGATCAGCGTGCGCACCTTCTGGGCCCGCACGTAATAGGCATCGTAATAGCCGGCCGACAGGACATAGGTGCCGATCATGATGCGGCGCTTCACTTCGCGGCCAAACCCGGCGGCGCGGGTCAACTCATAAAGTTCGGTAATGTCCTTGCCGGTGACGCGGAGCCCATATTTCACGCCATCATAGCGGGCGAGATTGGATGAGGCTTCGGCGGGGGCGACAATGTAATAGGCCGGCAGGGCATATTTCGTGTTGGGCAGCGAAATATCACGCACGTTGGCACCGGCATCCTTCAGCATGCGGATGCCCTCGTCCCAGAGCGCACCGATTTCGCTGGGCATGCCCTCCATCCGGTATTCGCGCGGAATGCCGATGACGAGACCCTTCACGCCACGGTCTACCGCAGCGACAAAATCGGGCACCGGCAGATCTGCCGAGGTCGAATCCTTGGGATCGAACCCCGCCATGGATTGGAGCAGCATGGCGCTGTCTTCAACCGTGCGGGCAATCGGTCCGGCCTGATCGAGCGAGGAGGCGAAGGCCACTGTGCCCCAGCGCGAGCAGCGGCCATAGGTCGGCTTGATCCCCACCGTGCCGGTGAAGGCGGCCGGCTGGCGGATGGAGCCACCGGTATCGGTCGCCGTGGCGCCGGCGCAGAGGAAGGCCGCCACAGCCGCCGCAGAGCCGCCCGACGAGCCGCCCGGCACCAGCTTTTCTGTGCTGCCTTCGGCGCGCCAGGGATTGACCACCGGGCCATAGAACGAGGTTTCATTCGACGAGCCCATGGCGAACTCGTCCATGTTCAGCTTGCCCAGCATCAGCGCGCCATCGCGCCAGAGATTGGCGGTGACGGTCGATTCATATTCGGGTTTGAAGCCATCGAGAATGTGGCTTGCAGCCTGGGTGTGCACGCCCTTGGTGGCGAACAGGTCCTTGATGCCGAGCGGCATGCCTTCAAGCGGCCCGGCCGTGCCCGCGGCCAGCTTCTCGTCACTGCGCTGTGCGGCGGCCAGCGCGGCTTCGGGGGTTGTTTCGATATAGGCATTGATCGCGCTATTGCCGCTGTCGATAGCCTCTAGATAGGCGCGGCTCAACTCGAGCGCGGTGAACTCTTTGGCCGCGAGACCCTTGCGGGCCTTGGCGAGCGACAGGCGGGTAAGCTCGGTCACAGGATCACTCTTTCAATATCAAAAGCAGGGCGAAACGGGCCTTGAGCCTATTCAACGACCTTGGGGACCATGAAGAAATTGTCTTCGGTGAGCGGCGCGTTTTTCACGATGCGGTCGGCGTAGCCGCCGTCGGTCACCTTGTCTTCGCGGCGGCGCAACTGCATCGGCGTGACCGAGGTCATGGGCTCGATGCCCGTCACATCAACCTCATCCAATTGCTCGACAAAGCCGAGAATGGCGTTGAGTTCGGTGCGATAGGTTTCGACCTCGCCCTCTTCAATGCGGATGCGGGCCAGCCGTCCGATGCGCTTTACGGTCGCGGAATCAACGCTCATCAGGGGTTCTCCGAAATGGCTTTTCCCGCGTCATAGCAATGGCGGGGCGTGAACGCAAAGGGCTAGACTTCGAGGGGCAGACCGGATTCGAGGATGATGAGCGCGGTATCGCCCAGCTCATCGATGAGATCGACGGCCGCTGCCTCAGCGGCGCTTTCAGGCCCGGCGAGCGCCAGCAGCCGGGGCTCGAGCCCCTTGAGTACCGCCTTCGCTTCCGGAAACAGGGTCTGGCCAAACACCACGACCACCGCATCGCGGCTCCAGCGGCCGGCATCGGGCACGCCTGCGGTGAGAAGCAGCACGGGCGGCTCCCCCAGCGCGGCAATCAGCGCGCCGCCCTTGATGCCGTGAATCAGCACCTCGGGCAGATCGCCCTCGTTCAGCATTGAGCCGGGGCGCTCGGGTTTCCACAGCACCGGGTCAACTTCCGGTAGGCCGCCATCAAAACTGAACGTCGCATCGGCCCCCGAGGTCAATTCCTCAAGGTCGAGACCGGGCTGCGGGGCCGGATCGGCCACCAGAATGCGTCCGCCGATATGGACGCGCAGCGTTGTGCCGCCGAACCAGGTGAGTTTCATCTAGGCCACTCCACATTTCGGCCCTTGGTAAAAACATATGCCCGCGCTGTCGAGAGCGATTGCATGCCATCCGGCGCAGGGTGCTCTCCGGCCCCCGCTCGCCAAGCCCGCCCCCCCGTGCTAGGCGAGCTTTATGGCTGAACATGATCTTTCGCTTCTGCCGCAGCGCGGCAAGCTTTTGGGGCTGGACCTCGGCACGCGCACCATTGGTGTCGCGCTCTCCGATGCAATGCGGTATTCGGCAACGCCGCTTGAAACCATCCGCCGCAGCAAGTTCACCGCCGATGCCGAGGCGCTGCTCCTGATCATCCGCACCCATGAGGTCACGGGGCTGGTGATTGGCCTGCCGCTCAACATGGATGGCAGCGAGGGGCCGCGCGTGCAATCGACCCGCGCTTTTGCCCGCAATTTTGCCTTAAAATGCCCCCTGCCCGCCGTGTTCTGGGATGAACGGCTCTCAACCTCGGCGGTCACGCGGATGATGATCGACGAGGCCGACATGCGCCGCGACCGGCGGGCCGAAGTCGTCGACAAGCTCGCCGCGAGCTATATCCTGCAAGGGGCGCTTGACCGGTTGCGGCACGCCCACGGCGGCTGACCCGAGGGACAACGCCCGGCCTCCCGTCTTTTTCAGGGGGTGCGAACTTTACAGCCTCCGCGGCCCGCGCTAAGGGCTCGCTGGTTCCTAGAGGATGGCACATGAGCGCGGCACGGGGTTTTCCACCATTCCGGCATCGGCACCTGCTCGGGATATCGCAGCTCGACCAGTATGACATCCTCAACCTGCTGGATCGGGCCGAGGCGATGATTCCGGTCTCGCGGCAGGAGCGCAAAAGCCTGCCGACGCTCAACGGCAAGACTCAGATCAACCTGTTCTTCGAGCCCTCAACCCGCACCCAGGCGAGCTTTGAGATTGCCGGTAAGCGGCTGGGCGCGCAGGTGACCAATATGAGCGTGCGCACCTCATCGGTGTCAAAAGGCGAAACGCTGATCGATACGGCCGCGACCCTCAATGCCATGCGGCCCGATGTGATCATCGTGCGGCATTCGGCATCCGGTGCGGTGGAGCTCTTAAGCCGCAAGGTGGGGTGCGCGGTGATCAATGCGGGCGATGGGGCGCATGAGCACCCGACACAGGCGCTGCTCGATGCCCTGACCATCCGCCAGCACAAAGGACGGCTCGCGGGCCTCACGGTGGCGATCTGCGGCGATATCGCCAATTCGCGGGTGGCGCGGTCCAACCTGCTCCTGCTGGGCGCCCTGCAGGTGCGGACCCGGGTGATTGCGCCCGCAACGCTTCTGCCCAAAGGCATTGAGACGCTGGCGAGCGAAGTGTTCACCGACATGCGCGAAGGACTGAAGGGCGCCGATGTGGTGATGATGCTGCGCCTGCAACATGAACGGGCACAGGGCCGGATGATCCCGTCGGTGCGCGAATACTATCACTTTTACGGGCTCGACGCCGAAAAGCTCGGCTATGCCAAACCCGATGCGATCGTGATGCATCCGGGCCCGATGAACCGGGGCGTTGAAATTGATCCCGCCATTGCCGATGGCGCGCGCTCGGTGATTACCGATCAGGTGGAAATGGGCGTCGCGGTGCGTATGGCCGTACTCGATGCGCTTCTGGCCGAGGAGACCCACTGATGGCCCCGGTGCTGTTTACCCGCGTCCGGCTTGTTGATCCGGCAACCGCGCTCGATGCGCCCGGCTGGCTCCTTGTGGTCGATGGCCGTATTGCAGGCCTCGGTCAGGGCGCGCCGCAGGGCGTGCCCGAGGGGGCTGAAATCATCGACGGGCGCGGCAGGGTGCTGGCGCCCGGGCTCATCGATATGCGGGTGTTCACCGGCGAGCCGGGGCATGAATATCGCGAAACCCTGGCCAGCGCTGCCGAGGCGGCGGCGGCGGGCGGGGTAACGAGCTTTGTCTTGATGCCGGACACGAGCCCGGTGATCGATGATGGCGCGCTGGTTGATTTTCTGAAGCGCCGCGCGCGGGACACGGCCAAAGTCAATGTGCTGCCCACCGCGGCGCTGACGCGGGGGCTGAGGGGCGAAGAGATCACCGAATACGGGCTCCTGAAAGAGGCGGGCGCCGTGGCGCTCACCGATGGCCGCCGCTCGGTACAGGTGGCGGGGCTTTTAAAGGCGGCCTTCACCTATGCGAATAATTTCGACATGCCGATCATCCACCATGTGCGCGACAGCTCGCTCGCCGGTGATGGGGTGATGAACGAAGGGGCGCTGGCCACGATTTCGGGGCTCAAGGGCCTACCACCGACCGCCGAAACCGTGCCTTTGGCGCGGGACCTGCAACTGGCCGCCGCCACCGGGGTGCGCTACCATGCGGCGCAGCTCTCCACCGACCAGTCGGTGCGGCTGGTGCGCGCCGCGAAGGACGGGCAGGCCCGTGTTTCAGCCGGCGTCTCGATCAACAACCTGACGCTCAACGAAAACGACGTGGCGCCCTATCGCAGCTTCTTCAAGCTCGATCCGCCACTGCGATCTGAAGACGACCGGCAGGCGATGATCGAGGGCCTCCGTTCGGGCGCGATTGACGTCATTCATTCGGCGCATGATCCGATGGATTCTGAAGTGAAGCGCCAGCCTTTCGCCGAAGCCGCCGATGGCGCGGTGGGGCTTGAGACGCTGCTGGCGGCGGCCCTCAGGCTGGTGCATGGGCAGGACCTGACCCTCATCACCGTTCTGCGCGCCCTGACGCAGCGACCGGCTGAAATCCTCGGGCTTGAGGCCGGGCGGCTGGCGGTGGGGGCACCGGCCGACGTGATCCTCTTCGATCTCGACTATCCCTTTGTGGTCAGCGAGACGACGCTCAGGTCGCGCTCGCGCAACACGGCCTTTGAAGGGGCGCGGCTGGCCGGGCTCGTGCTTTTGACCATGGTTGCGGGAAAACCCGTCTTCCGGCACAGTGCGTTCATCTAGGGGTAAGCCGATGACTTTTCTCATTTCCACGCTCTTGGGCTATCTGCTCGGCTCTATCCCGTTCGGGCTCCTGCTCACGCGGGCCGTGGGCATCGATATCCGCAGCGTCGGATCAGGGAATATCGGGGCCACCAATGTGTTGCGCACCGGCAAGCGCTGGCTCGCGGTCAGCACGCTGCTCCTCGATGCGGGCAAGGGCGCGGCCGCCGTGCTGATTGCGCGCTACTTTCTTCTCGGCGGCATCGACGCCCAGGCGGCGGAGAACTTCGTGGTGTTCGGTGCCGGTGTCGGGGCGTTTTTCGGCCATGTGTTTCCGGTCTGGCTCGGCTTCAAGGGCGGCAAGGGCGTTGCCACCTATATCGGCGTGCTGCTGGCGCTGAACTGGATGGTCGGGCTCATCTTCTGCGGCGTGTGGCTGCTCATTGCGGCGACACGGCGGATTTCATCGCTCGCGGCACTCACGGCTGCCGCCACCGCGCCGCTGTTTGCCTATGGGCTCGACAGTCTGGAGCTGGCCGTTGCAACGAGCCTTCTCTCGCTCGTCCTCTACTACCGGCATGCCGAAAACATCCAGCGTCTCATCAGGGGCACCGAGCCCGTGATCGGCAAGGGCAAGAAAGCAGGCTGAGGTGGTGGCACCGCGCTTTTCCCTCTCGGGCACACAGCGCATCGCCTGGCTCCGTCTGATCCGCACTGACAACGTTGGCCCTATCGCTTTCCAGCAGCTCATCAACCGCGAAGGCTCGGCGGAAGCGGCGCTTGAGGCCCTACCCCGGCTGACGCGCGCGCCGCTCCGAACCCCCTCGGTGGCCGAAATCGAAGACGAAATCGCTGCGCTCGCGGCGCTTGGTGGGCGGTTTGTCGGGCTCGGGGAGCCGGACTATCCCGATTTCCTCAGCCAGATCCCCGGCGGCCCGCCGATGATCGCGATGATCGGGGGCAGCGCCAGCCGCTTTACCCGCACGCTGGCGATAGTCGGGTCGCGCAATGCCTCGGCGGCGGGGCTCAAGCTGGCGCGGAGTTTTGCGGCCGATCTCTCGGCGCTGGGCTACAGCATTGTGTCCGGGCTGGCGCGCGGCATTGATACGGCAGCGCATCTGGCTTCACTTCAGAGCGGGACGATTGCCGTGTTGCCGGGCGGTATCGACGAGATCTACCCCGAAGAAAACAAGCCCCTTGCGGCCCGTATCGTTGAAGCGGGCGGCACGTTGATTGCCGAAATGCCGATGGGATTTCAGCCCCGGGCGCGGGATTTCCCCCGGCGCAACCGCATTATCTCCGGCCTCGCGCTCGGCACGATTGTCATTGAAGCGGCCGAACGCTCGGGCTCGCTCATTACGGCGCGCTATGCGCTCGAACAGAATCGCGAAGTGTTTGCTGTTCCCGGCTCGCCGCTCGATCCACGGGCGCGGGGGTGCAATGGCCTGATCCGCCAGGGGGCGCATCTGGTGCAGGATGCCCGCGACGTGCTCGATCAGCTCGCCGGTCAGGATCAGCCCCAGCCGCTGTTCGAGCCCGACTGGATCGATGAAGACGACATGGGCTCCCTGGCCCCGCCGAGCGAAACCGACCGCGCGCGGGTGCTCGATGCGCTCAGCTATTCGCCCGTGCTTGAAGATGATCTGATCCTCGCCACGGGAATCGGACCCTCGAAAATGCAGGCGCTTCTGCTTGAGCTTGATCTTGAGGGGCGAATCGAACGGATCGGCGGCGATATGGTGGCCCTGCGGCCCTGAAATCCGCCTTTTCCGGCCGGCTCCAAATTGTTTCCCCATAGGGGAAGTAATCCGCGGGGGTATTGGGCCGGTTGACAGCCCCTGCCCCCTTCACCATTTTGCGCCCGACGTCGCACCGGTGGTTGTGCCCGTCTATTTCCTTCTCCGAAAGTCCCTGTGCCATGAAGCTCGTCATTGTTGAAAGTCCGGCAAAGGCCAAGACGATCAACTCGTATCTCGGCAAGGACTATGAAGTTCTCGCGAGCTTTGGCCATGTGCGCGACCTACCGGCCAAGGACGGCTCGGTGCGGCCGGATGAAGATTTCGCCATGGATTGGGAAGTTGATCCGCAGGCCAAGAAGCGGCTCGCCGATATCGGCAATGCGCTGAAGAATGCCGATGAACTGATCCTCGCGACCGATCCGGATCGCGAAGGCGAGGCGATTTCCTGGCACGTGCTCGATGTGCTGCGGCAGAAAAAGCTGGTCAAGGACAAGCCGGTGCGCCGGGTAGTGTTCAATGCCATTACCAAGGCCGCTGTGACTGAGGCCATGCTGCACCCGCGCGAAATCGACATTCCGCTGGTTGATGCCTATCTGGCACGGCGGGCGCTCGACTATCTCGTGGGGTTCACCCTGTCGCCGGTGTTGTGGCGGAAGTTGCCGGGTTCGCGCTCGGCGGGCCGGGTGCAATCGGTGGCGCTGCGCCTTGTGTGCGACCGCGAGGCCGAAATCGAGCGCTTCCGCGCCGAAGAATACTGGTCGGTCATCGCGCGGCTCACCGAAAAGGGCAAAAGCTTCGATGCCCGGCTCTATTCGGTGGATGGCAAAAAGACCGACAAGCTCGACATTAAAACCGGTGCTGAGGCCGAGGCGCTGAAAGCGGCGCTTGAAATGAGCGCCTTCAGCGTTAATGCCGTCGACAAGCGGCCGACCAAACGCAATCCCTACCCGCCCTTCACCACCTCAAGCCTGCAGCAGGATGCCAGCTCCCGCCTCAGCTTTTCGCCGAGCCGCACCATGCAGCTGGCGCAGCGGCTCTATGAAGAAGGGCTGATCACCTACATGCGAACCGACGCGGTGCAGATGGCGCCTGAGGCCATCGAGCAGGCGCGGCGCGCTATCGTCAAATTCCATGGGGCCGACTATCTGCCTGAAAAGCCGCGGCTCTATCAGACCAAGGCGAAGAACGCGCAGGAAGCCCACGAGGCGATCCGCCCGACTGATCTCTTCCGCACGCCCGAGACGCTGAGCGTCGATTCCGATCAGCGGCGGCTCTATGAGCTGATTTTCAAGCGCACGCTGGCCTCGCAGATGCGCTCGGCCGAGATCGAACGCACCACCGCGGATATTGCGGTGTTTGGCGGCTCGCGCGATGTGACGCTGCGCGCCGTGGGGTCGGTCGTGACCTTCCCCGGCTTCCTTGCGCTTTATGGGGTTGAAGCGGCAGCCGACCGCGATGAAGACGATGAGGACGGCCGCGAATTGCCGCCCCTGGCCGTCGGCGACCGGCCCAAGCTCGCTGAGGCGCTGATCGAACAGCATTTCACTCAGCCCCCGCCGCGCTACAGCGAAGCGAGCCTTATCAAAAAGATGGAAGAGCTGGGTATTGGCCGCCCCTCCACCTATGCCGCCACCATGAGCGTTCTGCAGGAGCGCAATTACGTGCGGCTCGACAAGCGGGCGCTCTACCCCGAAGACCGCGGCCGGATCGTCACGGCCTTTCTCGAAAGCTTTTTCGACCGTTATGTCGAATATGGCTTCACCGCCGCGCTTGAAGAACAGCTTGATCTGATTTCCGACGGCAAGCTCGACTGGAAAGAAGTGCTGCGGCAGTTCTGGCGCGAGTTTTCCACGCATGTGGACGATATCAAGGATCTGCGGGTCTCGCAGGTGCTTGATGCGCTGAACGAGCTGCTGGCTGATCATATCTTCCCACCGCGGCCTGATGGCGCGGACCCGCGCCATTGCCCGGGCTGTGGCACCGGCACGCTGAGCCTCAAGCTCGGCAAGTTCGGCGCCTTTGTCGGCTGCTCGAACTACCCCGAGTGCCGCTATACGCTGCAGCTGTCGGAAGCCGCGACCGGCGGCGCGTCCGAAGCAGCGCCTGGCGACGGGCTATTGGGCACGGACCCCGAGTCGGGGCTCGATGTGGCGCTCAAGTCGGGCCGGTTCGGACCCTATGTGCAGTTGGGTGAGGGGAAGGAGCCGAAGCGCGCCTCCTTGCCCAAGGGCTGGGAACCCGCCAGCATGGACCTGCCCAAGGCGCTGCAATTGCTCAGCCTGCCGCGCGAAGTGGGCCAGCACCCGGAAACCGGTGCCCTCATCAGCGCCGGACTGGGGCGCTATGGGCCGTTCATCCTCCACGAGGGCACCTATGCGAACCTGCCCGAGGTGGATGAGGTGTTCACCATCGGGCTCAACCGGGCGGTTGATCTTCTGGCGCAGAAGGCGGCAGGCGGTGGCCGGTTCGGCCGTGGCGGTCGTCCGGGTGCCGAGGCGATCAAGAGCTTTGAGCATTCAGGCGGAGCCATTACCGTGCGCTCGGGCAAATACGGCCCCTATGTCAATCAGGGCAAAGTGAACGCCACCCTGCCCAAAACCATTACCCCCGAGGCGATTACGCTTGAGGAGGCGGTGGCGCTGATTACGGCCAAGGCGGGTGCCCCGCCCAAGGCCAAGACCGCCAGAAAAACCGCGGCTACCCCCAAGGCCAAGGCGGCGCCGAAAAAGAAAGCCGCCCCCAAGGCGAAAGCTGCGGTAAAAGCCAAGGCGCCTGCAAAAGCGAAGCCAAAGCCTGCGACATCCGAGGCCTGAGGGCCAACCGCCGAGACTGAACGAACGGGGTAGTGAATTCCATGGTCAAAACGCCCCGCAGAGCGACAGCGCCCGAACCCGGTGGCAAAACCGGGCTGCCGAGCCGCGAGGCTATTCTCGAGGCCATGGCGCAACACCCTGACCTCGATGGCAAACGCGATCTGGCGCGGCACTTCGGGATTTCCGGCCCGGCGCGCGCGCCGTTCAAGGCCCTGCTGAAAGCCTTGGAGGGCGACGGGCTCTTGACCCGCACCCGCAAGGCGATCCGGCGGACATCGAGCCTGCCGGCGGTGACCGTGCTCGATATTCCGGCCGATGCCGATACTGAAGCGCTCCACGGCTTTCCGGCCACCTGGAACGAGGTCGTTGAAGGCCCGCGCCCCCGCGTTGAGATTTTGGCCGCTGACCGGGTGGCCCCCGCGCCGGGCGACCGCATTCTCGCCCGGATCACCGAGCTTGAGGGCCCGGGCCCGCGCTATAGCGCCAAGCCGATGAAGGTGCTCGACAAGCCCCGGCGCGGTGAAATCGGACTGGTGCGGCGCGATGAGGAGGGTGCCCGCCTCGTGCCCATCGACCGCAAGGGCCGCGAGATGCGGATTGAACTGGGCGACCTCGGCACAGCGGAGGACGGCGACCTCGTTGAGGTCGAGGTCAAGCTGTCGGGCCGCCTGATGATCCCCAAGGCACGCGTCACCCAGGTGATCGGCAATCCGCGCACTGAAGGCGCGGTCAGCATGATTGCGCTGCATAATCTCGATATTCCCTACCACTTCCCGGCCTCGGTGCTGAAAGACGCCGAGGACATGAGCGACGCCGGGCTTAAGGGCCGCGAGGACTGGCGGCATGTGCCGCTCATCACCATCGATCCGGCCGATGCCAAGGACCATGACGACGCGGTTTTTGCCGAGCCGGACACGGACCCGAAAAACCCCGGCGGGCATATCGTGATCGTGGCGATTGCCGATGTGGCCTATTACGTGCGCCCGGGCTCGACGCTTGACCGCGAAGCCTTCATCCGGGGCAATTCGGTCTACTTCCCGGATCGCGTGGTGCCCATGCTGCCCGAGCGGATTTCGACCGACCTCTGTTCGCTGAAGGAAGGCGAGAATCGCGCCGCGCTTGCGTTGCGTCTCATCATCGATGCCAATGGCCACAAGCGGAGCCACAGTTTTCACCGGGTGCTGTTCCGCTCGGCGGCGAAGCTCAGCTACCAGCAGGCCCAGGCCGCCATGGATGGCGCGCCCGACGACAAGACCGGCCCGCTGCTCGAAACCATCCTACGGCCCCTGTATGCGGCCTATGCGACCATGGTGAAGGCCCGGGACCGGCGCGCGCCGCTCGATCTTGATCTGCCCGAACGCAAGATCATCCTCGATGAGCATGGCATGGTCAAAGACGTGCGCATTCCCGAACGGCTGGAAGCGCATCGGCTGATCGAGGAAATGATGATTGCCGCCAATGTCGCGGCAGCCGAAACGCTCGAACAGAAGGGCCATGCGCTGATCTATCGGGTGCATGATACTCCGAGCGAAGAAAAGCTGGTGGCGCTGCGCGATTTTCTCACCTCGCTGCACCTGCCCTCCCCCAAATCCGATGCGGTGAAGCCGCAGGATTTCAACCGGGTGCTCAGCAAGGCGCGGGAGGTCGGCAAGATCCAGCAGGTCAGCGAAATCGTGCTGCGCACCCAGGCGCAGGCCGAATACGCGGCGCAGAACTACGGGCATTTCGGCCTTAATCTTGATCGCTACGCGCATTTCACTTCGCCGATCCGGCGCTATGCCGACCTGATTGTCCACCGCGCGCTGATTGCCGCGCTGGGCCTCGGGGAAGGCGGGCTGAGCGATGGCGAAATCGGGCGGCTTCCGGCCATTGCCGAGCATATTTCCACCACCGAGCGCCGCGCCATGCTGGCGGAGCGCGAGACGGTCGACCGGCTGCTCGCGCTGTTCCTCGCTGATCGAATCGGCGCCGAATTCGAGGGGCGCATTTCCGGCGTCACCCGCTCCGGGCTTTTTGTACGGCTGAAGGATACGGGCGCCGACGGCTTTGTGCCGGCCTCTACCATCGGGCTTGATTACTATCGGTTTGCCGAAGACCAGCAGGCGCTCATCGGCGACCGTTCCGGCGAGACCTTCCGCATTGGCGATAGCGTGCGGGTGCGGCTCGCCGAAGCCCTGCCGATTGCCGGTTCGCTGCGCTTTGAACTGCTTGAAGCCTCGGGGCGCGGCATCTCGTCATCTTACGCAAAGGGCCGCCGTCCCCCACCTAGAGGCAAGACAAGATCTCACCGACTGAAGAAAAAGCACTGACCATGGCACTCGACAGCAGTATCGACACCAAGCGCAGCGTGGGCCGCGCCATCGTCAACGGGCTTTTGTGCCGCTGCCCGGCCTGTGGCAAGGGCAAGCTCTTTCGCGCCTATCTCAAGGTCAACGAGGCGTGCGCGCAGTGTGGCACGGTGCTCAGCCACAACAGGGCCGATGACTTTCCGCCCTATATCGCGATTTTCATCACCGGGCATCTGCTCGTGGGGTGGATGCTGCACACCGAAATGAGCGGCGTTCCGGTTGATCCGATGCTGTATGTTTACACCATGGTGCCTCTGGCGCTGCTTTTGCCGCTGGCGATGCTGCCCTCTATCAAGGGCGCGGTGGTGGGGCTGCAATGGGCCAACCGCATGTATGGGTTCGATCCGGCCTATCGGGGCGATGAGCCCGGCGGCAACTAGCCAAGATGCTTGACAATGGGCGCGAAATCCGTAGGTTCGCGCGCAACTGACTGGGGGCTTTCCGGCTCCCTTGTGTTTTCGGGCGTCCGGTACGGCCGCTTCAATCGAGGTTCGTTTCATGGCCAAGGCCGTCTCGCTCAAGATCAAGCTCGTGTCCACTGCCGACACCGGCTATTACTATGTGACCAAGAAGAACTCGCGTACCCAGACCGAGAAGCTCTCGTTCAAGAAGTACGATCCGGTCGTGCGCAAGCATGTCGAGTTCAAGGAAGCCAAGATCAAGTAATCAGCCTTTTGAGGCCTTACCGATCACACCAAACCCCGCTGACGCGGGGTTTTTTGTTGCCAATAGCACCAGAGCGGGCCGCTAAAAACATAGCGCCCGCTCCGGGGCCGGAGCGGGCGCCTGATGGCCTGCGGCAGACGAGGAGCTGGATGTGATCCGTCCTGCTGCGGCGGCCGCCCTACGGACCCAGGAGTTGCGGCGGACCTGAGACTTTCCGATCGGGCTGACGCGAGGGGTGCGGAAGCCCTGCGCGCATCGGCACGTATACAGGAAGTTACGTATATCCAAAGATATAGCGCGCGCGGTGCCTAATTGGTAACCCTACTGTTGCGGGTTTTAGTCAAACCCCACACAAATCTGGGCTCACGCGGCGTCGTGCACTACGCGATTGCGCCCTTCGCGCTTGGCGCGATAGAGCGCGATATCGGCACGCTTCAGGAGATCATCGGGGCTATCGGTAGCCTGCTCATTGATCGCAATGCCGACCGAGACCGTGATCTGCTGCGGCTGGCTTTCCCCGGCATAGAAGGGCCGTTCAGCCACCGCACAGCGAACCCGTTCGGCAACGCCCTGGGCCTGACCGAGATCGGTGTCGGGCATCAGCACCACAAATTCCTCGCCACCGAGCCGACAGGGCAGATCGACGCCACGAATATTGCGGCGTAGCCGATCGGCAAACTCCTTCAGTACCTGGTCGCCGAACACGTGGCCGCGCGAATCATTAACCTGCTTGAAGTGGTCGAGATCGATGATCATCATCGCCATTTCGCGGGCCTGATCGCGGGCGCGGCCAAGCATGGCCGCCAGGTGCCGCTCGAAGTAGCGGCGATTGTAGAGCCCGGTGAGCTGGTCGGTGACAGCCAGCGCCATGGTATCGGTCAGGCTGCGGCGCAGTTCCTTGGCATAGCGGAAGCGCCGGATCTGGGTGCGGACGCGGGCCCGCAGCTCATTGCGCTCGATGGGCCGGGTGATGAAATCATTGATGCCGATTTCGAGCCCGCGCACTACGCGGGCGCGGTCGCCTTCATCGGCAATGAGAATGAGCGGCAGGGTGCGAGTGGGGTCAGCCGAGCGCATCTGCGAGGCGATCCGCAGCGGATCATGGGCCTCAAGCGCCATGGAGATCAGCACCAGCTCGTAATCGCCTTCGCTCGCCACCTGGGCGGCGTTGTCGGGGTTGATGAGCAGTTCGACCTTGTGTTGCGCGCCCAAAAAGCCGTTGATCCGGTCTGCGGCGCGAATATCGCTATCGATCACCAGAATGCGGCCATCGGTATCGACAATGGCTTCCATGGCGACTGAACCGGCACTTGCTTCGCCAGCGGCAGCGGCCCGGGCGCGCAATTCGTCGGTCAGCGCCTTGAGGCGCACGAGGCTTTTGACCCGCGCCATCAGCTGCACATCGTCGACGGGCTTGGTGAGGAAATCATCGGCGCCGGCTTCAAGCCCGCGCAGCCGGTAGCTCGGCTGATCGAGCGCGGTGACCATGACCACGGGGATATGGCTGGTGTTGGGGTCGGCCTTCAGCCTGGTGCAGACCTCATAGCCATCCATGCCGGGCATCATGACATCGAGCAGCACGATGTCGATGATTTCACGGGCGCAAATGGCCAGGGCTTCCGCCCCGGAACTGGCCGTGACGACCTCGAAATACTCGGCCGAAAGCCGGGCCTCGAGCAGCCGCACATTGGTCAGGATATCGTCGACAATCAAAACGCGCGCTGTCACAGACGCTAAAACCCGTTACTCAAATACCCAAAGCCAGCCTAGCTGGCCGGGCCAATGTAACGAGCAATCGTTTCTAAAAAGTGAGGCACCGAAATAGGCTTCGAGATATAGCCCTCGCAGCCGCCTTCGAGAATCCGCTCCTCATCGCCCTTCATGGCGAAGGCCGTGACGGCGATGACCGGAATATGCTTCAGATCGTCGTCTTCCTTCAGCCATTTGGTCACGACGAGGCCCGAGACTTCGGGTAACTGGATATCCATGAGGATGAGGTCAGGCCGGTGCATCCGCGCCAGTTCAAGCGCTTCCATGCCGTTGCGAGTCTGGATCACGGCATAGCCGCGCGACTCCAACAGATCGTTGAAGAGCTTCATGTTCAGCTCATTGTCTTCGACGATCATCACGGTTTTGGGCATGACCCGATACGCTCCCTCGCCCCAGCGGGCTCTCGTCTTCTGCCCCAATCTCTTGGTAACATCAACGGCGACTCTTTTTGCAAAGGCACGCCATGGCTAAGAACAGCCCCTTGACGCCGGTGGAACTCGGCACCCATTGCCTTGGCTATCTTGCCGAACATCCGGGCGAACTTCACGAGTTCATGGTCATGACCGGGACCTCGCCTGATGCCTTGCAGAAGGCTGCAGAGGGCGGCGGGCTGAGCGCCGGGTTGATCGACTATTTTGCGTCCAATGAATCGCTGCTCATTGCCTTTTGTTCCAACCGTGGCCTCAGCCCCGAGGCGTTTATGCGCGTCTGGGCGCAGCTCAACCCGGCGGGCTGACCATGCCGGCGCTCTGCCGCGATTGCCTCGCCAGTGACAGTACAGCGCGGTGGACGGCGCGCTGTCCCGCCTGCGGCAGTCCGCGGGTGCGCACGCACCCCGAACTCTTCACCCTCAGCATCGGGCATGTAGATTGCGATGCGTTTTACGCCTCGGTGGAAAAGCGCGACGATCCGTCTCTCGCCGGCAAGCCGGTGATTATTGGCGGCGGCACGCGCGGCGTGGTGTCGACCTGCTGCTATATTGCGCGCCAATATGGGGTGCGTTCGGCCATGCCCATGTTCCAGGCGAAAAAACTCTGCCCCGATGCCGTTATCATCCGCCCCGATATGGCGAAATATGTCAGCGTTTCGAAGGACATCCGAGTCCTGATGGATGCGTTGACGCCGCTTGTCGAGCCGCTGTCGATCGATGAAGCCTTTCTCGATCTTTCAGGCACCGAACCCCTGCATAAGGCGCCCCCTGCCCTGTCGCTGGCGCGGTTTGCGCGGCAAGTCGAGCGCGAGATCGGCGTCACGATTTCGGTTGGGCTCAGCCACAACAAGTTTCTGGCCAAAATGGCGTCTGACCTCGATAAGCCGCGCGGCTTTGCCGTGATCGGGGCGGCGGAAACCCGCGACTTTCTGCATGATCGTCCGGTTTCGGCGATTTTTGGGGTGGGTGATGTGCAGGCCGAGCGCCTGCGGCGCGACGGGTTTCAGACCATCGGCGATTTACAGGGGGTCGCCATTTCGGCGCTGATCGCGCGCTATGGCGACACGGGCGAGCGACTGGGGCGGCTGGCCCAGGGCGAGGATATGCGCCGCGTCTCCACGTCGCGCGCCATGAAGTCGGTCTCGACGGAAACGACCTTCAATGCGGATCTTTCCGACCTCGAGCCGCTCTCGACCGAGCTGCTGGCACTATCGGAACGGCTCGCGGAACGGCTGAAAGCCAAGGGTCTCGTTGGCGATACCGTCACGCTCAAGCTGAAATCTGCCGGATTTCGCTTGCGCACACGGGCGCGGGCGCTGATGATCCCGACACAATTGGCGGCAACGCTTTACGAAGCGGCATTGGCGCTGTTGGCCCGCGAAATCGACGGAACGGCCTTTCGCCTCATTGGCATTGGTGTTTCGGGTCTTGCGGAGACGGATGGGGTCGATCCTGTCGATCTCGTGGATCGCTCCGTCGCTCAGAAAGCCGCCGCTGAACGGGCCATGGACAAGGTCCGCCAGCGGTTTGGCCGTGACGCCGTGATCCGCGGCAAACTGATTGGGCGGAGCACGGCACGTTCCGCCCCCAAAGAACCGGAGGACGACTCATGACCAAGGCTCTCGACAGGCTACGCGAGCTTGGCTTTGAACTGCCGCGCCCCAAGGCGCCGGTGGCGAGCTATGTGCCCTTTGTGAAAAGCGGCAACCTGCTGTTTGTCTCAGGCCAGATTTCAACCGGCGACGCAGGGGTTGTCACCGGGCGGCTTGGGGATACGCTGAATGTCGTGCAGGGCGGCAATGCCGCTGAGCTGGCGGCGCTCAACCTGTTGTCGCAGGTACATTATGGCGCCGATATTCCGCTCGATTCCATCAAGCGCGTGGTCAAGCTGACCATTTTCGTCAATGCGACCGAAGCCTTCACCGAACATCATCTCGTCGCCAATGGGGTGTCGAACATCCTGGCCGCGATTTTGGGCGACAAGGGTAAACATGCGCGCTCGTCCATCGGCGTGAGCGGCCTGCCCTTTGGCGCGGCGGTGGAAGTCGAAGGGATTTTTGAGGTCTGATCGGCCTGTATCCATGGCCCCCGCTGCTCCCCCGACCGATGCGCTGATTCCCACCACGCTCAACCGCGCCGCCGATATGAGCGCTGCGGAGTGGAATGCGCTCGTGCCGGGCGTTGATGGGGTGCCGGACAATCCGTTTCTTGACCATGCGTTTTTCGCGGCCGTTGAGGACTCCGGGTCAGCCAGCGTCGCCACCGGGTGGCAACCGATCCACCTTGTATTGCGCGCCGAAACTGGTGGGCCGGCGCGGGCCATCATGCCGCTTTATGCCAAGTCGCATTCGCAGGGCGAATATGTGTTCGACCATGGCTGGGCCGATGCGTTCGAGCGGGCGGGCGGCGCCTATTATCCCAAGCTGCAATCGGCGGTGCCTTTCACCCCGGTTACGGGCAACCGGTTGTTGGCGCGGACCGAGGCGGACCAGCGGGCGCTGCTGCGGGCGGCCGAGGCCCTCGCCGACAGCAACGCGATTTCGTCGGTGCATGCCACCTTCATTGCCGAAGATGAAGCGCGCCTCGCGGTTGATACCGGGTGGCTGCTCCGGCTCGATACGCAATATCATTGGTCAAACGCCGGTTACGGGACATTCGAGGACTATCTGCTCTCGCTCAGTTCACGTCACCGCAAGGTTATGAAGCGCGAGCGGCGCGACGCCCTGGCCGATGGGCTGAGCGTGCGCTGGCTGACCGGCGCTGACCTGACCGAGGCGGTCTGGGACCAGTTTTTCGTGTTCTATCAGGATACGGGCAGCCGCAAATGGGGCCAGCCCTATCTCAACCGGCGGTTCTTCTCGCTTTTAGGGGAAAGTCTCGGCCACCGCGTTGTGCTGATGTTCGCCTATGATGGCGACGTGCCGATTGCCGGTACCCTGTCGCTCGTGGGCCGCGAGCGGCTCTATGGCCGCTACTGGGGCGCAACGCGCGAGGTGCCCTTCCTCCATTTCGAACTCTGCTACTATCAGGCCATTGATTACGCCATTGCCCATGGGCTCACGGTGGTGGAGGCCGGGGCGCAGGGCGAACACAAGCTGGCGCGCGGCTATGCACCGCAGACCACCCGCTCGGTGCATCATATCGGTCATCCGGGGTTGCGGCAGGCGGTTGCGCGCTATCTCGATCAGGAGCGCCGTCAGGTCGCCGCCGATCAGGTGGTGCTTGCGCAGTACACACCGTTCAAACAAACGCCATAACGGCGGTCTGGACGCGCTGATGTGTAATCGCTAGAACCCCTTATTGCGGCAGTTCTGGAGACCTCATGGCGAAGCGCATCGCGATCGTAGCGATCGGGACGATGGGAGATATTCAACCCTTCGTTGCCCTGGCGCTTGCGCTGAAAAAGCGCGGCCATGCGGTGCTGATCCTCGCCACGGCCGATTTTCAGGGCTTCATTGAGAGCCAGGGCATCGAGTATTCGACCCTCGGCAGCGACATTCAGGCGTTCATGCGCCAATCGCAGTTCGATAATGTGATGACCCGCAATCCGCTGCTTTATGCGCCCAAGCTGTTGCGCGAAGGCCAGCGGATCATGAAGGACGCGTGCCGCTACCTGTGGGCCGCGGCGCAGGACGTGGATTGCCTCATTTTCCACCAGACTACCAATTTTGCCATCGATGTGGCCGAGGCGCTGGATATTCCGGCGATCATGACGGCGTTCCAGCCGATCAACCCCACTGGTGACTTCCCCTATTTCGGCTATGAGGGCCGCGCGCCCGAACCGCTGTTCAACCGCATCAGCCTTGATCCGATTTTCAACCGGCTGTCCTATGTGGTGCAGGCCGCGCACCAATCCTATTATGATTTTCCGCGCGACCGCATGCGGGCCAAGCTGTTGGGCCTCAGGTCGCGCAAGCGTTCGGGCTTTTCGAAAAACGCACGTGGCGAGCCGATCGTGGCGCTGCACGCCTATTCGCCGACCCTTTCGCCCAAGGCGCCCGACTGGCCGGACACGACCCATGTCACCGGGTTCTGGCGGCTCGATGATCAGTCGGGCTGGGCCCCCGACAAAGCGTTCCGCGCCTTTCTCGATGCGGGCGAGCCCCCCATTTATGTCGGGTTCGGGTCAATGACCTGGGGCGCACAGCGCTCGTCGGAAATTGTCTCGAAGGCCCTCAGGGATTGGGGCGGCCGCGCCGTGATCTCAAAGGGGTGGGGCGGGCTCCGCGTTGAGGATCTGCCCTCCAGCGTCTATCTGATTGACCGGGCGCCGCATACGCGGCTCTTCCCGCTGATGCGCGGCCTCGTGCATCATGGCGGGGCCGGTACGACCTATGCCGGTCTTTATGCCGGCCGGCCAACCTTCGTCGTGCCGCACTTTTTCGACCAGCCCTACTGGGGCCGCCGTGTCGCCGAACTGGGGTGCGGCCCGGCCCCGGTACGGCTCAAAAAGCTCACGCCCCATATTCTCGCGCTGGCGCTTGAGGACCTGGCGACTGACACGAGCTACCCGATTGCAGCGCGTGAAGTCGCCGACCGGCTGGCGCTCGAAGATGGCACCGGGCTTGCCGCCGATATCGTTGAGGAAACCATCGAGACCTATCCGGGCCACCACTATGCCGGGGCCCCGCTCTATGGAGAAGCGTCGTGACCCTGTACGATCCGACCAATATTTTCGCCAAGATCATCGCCGGGGAAATTCCCGCGCATACCGTGTATCAGGATACCGAAGTGCTTGTGATGATGGACATTTTTCCGCAATCGCGCGGGCATGTACTGGTCATTCCCAAAGCACCCTCGCGGAATCTGATCGACGCTGAACCGGCGACACTCGCGGCGCTTTTGCCGCATGTGCAGCGGGTGGCGCGCGCCGTGCAGGCGGCGCTCGCGCCCGATGGCATCCGCATCATGCAGTTCAACGAGGCACCGGCCGGACAATCGGTGTTTCACCTCCATATGCATGTGATTCCGGTCTATGAGGGCGACGCGCTGCAGCCCCACGCCACCCGGCGCGCAGACGACACCGAACTCGCGGACCTCGCGCGCGCCATTGCCGCGCGGCTCTAGGGCGACCCCCAGTCGAGCAAAAGGCCGGGATCGCTCCCGGCCTTTGGTGTTTAGGGCGCCTTGGCCTCAGTTTGGTTCTTCAGCGGCCTTCGGCTTTTTGGCCCGAGGCTTTTTCCCGCCATCGGCCTTGTCGCCCTTGGGGGCCGGGATCGCCTTGGGGCGAGCCGGTCGGGGCGGCACGGCAATCAGTTCGAGCCGGGCATCGGGGCCGATGCCCACAACCGCCACGGTCACCGAGCCGCCGTTTTGCAGCTCGCCGAACAGCACCTGATCGGCCAATGGCTTTTTGACATGCTCCTGGATGACCCGGCCCAAGGGACGGGCACCCATTTTCTCGTCATAGCCCCGCACCGCCAGCCATTCAGCGGCCTCGGGAGTCAGTTCAATGGTCACGCCGCGTTCGGCCAGCTGACCTTCCAGCTGGAGCACGAACTTTTCAACCACACGCCGCACCACGGCCGGGGGCAGCGGCCCGAACGAGATGATCGCATCGAGCCGGTTGCGGAACTCCGGCGTGAACATGCGGTTGATGGCTTCCTCGTCGTCCCCGATTTCGCGCTTCCGGCCAAAGCCGATGGGCGATTTCGACAGTTCCATGGCCCCGACATTGGAGGTCATGATGAGGATGACATTGCGGAAATCCACCGACTTGCCGTTGTGGTCGGTCAGCTTGCCGTGATCCATCACCTGCAACAGGATGTTGAACAGGTCGGGGTGCGCCTTTTCGATTTCATCGAGCAGCACCACGCAATGGGGATGCTGATCGACCCCATCGGTCAAGAGCCCGCCCTGATCGAAGCCGACATAGCCCGGCGGGGCGCCGATCAGGCGGCTCACCGTGTGGCGCTCCATGTATTCGGACATATCGAAGCGCAAGAGTTCAACCCCGAGCGTATCGGCAAGCTGCTTGGCCACTTCGGTTTTACCGACACCGGTGGGACCGGTGAAGAGATAAGACCCGATGGGCTTTTCCGGTTCGCGCAGCCCGGCTCGCGCCAGCTTATAGGCCGAGGCGAGTGCGGTGATGGCGGCATCCTGCCCAAAAACCACGCGCTTCAGGTTTTCCTCAAGATGCGCCAGCATTTCGGTGTCGGATTTCGACACGGATTTCGGCGGAATGCGGGCCATGGTGGCAATGGTCGCCTCGATGTCGGCCACATCGATCAGCTTCTTGCGCTGATCTTCGGGCACGAGCATCTGGCTCGCGCCGGTTTCATCGAGCACGTCGATGGCCTTATCGGGCAGCTTGCGATCATTGATATAGCGGGCCGACAGTTCGACGGCGGCTTTCAGCGCGTCATCGGTATATTTCAGCTTGTGGTAGTCCTCGTAATAGGGCCGGAGCCCCTTCACGATTTCGATGGCATCGGGAATGGTCGGCTCGGGCACATCGATTTTCTGGAAGCGCCGGACGAGCGCCCGGTCCTTTTCAAAAAACTGCCGATATTCTTTGTAGGTGGTGGAGCCGATGCAGCGGATATTGCCCGAGGCCAGGGCCGGCTTCAGCAGGTTCGACGCATCGAGCGCGCCGCCCGAGGTCGCCCCGGCACCGATCACGGTGTGAATTTCGTCGATGAACAGCACCGCGTCAGGGCGCTTTTCGAGTTCCTTCATCACCGATTTCAGCCGCTCCTCGAAATCGCCGCGATAGCGGGTGCCCGCCAGCAGCGCGCCCATGTCGAGCGCATAGATCACGGCCGGCTTCAGCACTTCGGGCACATCGCCTTCGGTGATCTTGCGCGCAAGACCCTCGGCAATGGCGGTCTTGCCGACCCCGGCGTCGCCGACATAGATCGGGTTGTTCTTCGAGCGGCGGCACAGCACCTGAATGGTGCGGCGCAATTCGGAATCACGGCCGATCAGCGGATCGATCTTGCCGGCGCGGGCATTGTCATTGAGGTTCACGCAGAAGTCATTGAGCGCCGAGCTTTGGCCGCCCTGGGGGCGTTCGCCCTCTTCGGCGCCGGTCGGCGTTTCGGCCCCGCGCACGCGGCGGTCCTGGGCCTCGCCGGATTTGGTGATGCCATGCGAGATGAAATTCACCGCATCCAGCCGGGTCATGTCCTGCTGCTCGAGGAAATAGGCGGCATGGCTTTCGCGCTCGGCGAAAATCGCGACGAGCACATTGGCCCCCGTCACTTCTTCCTTGCCCGAGGATTGCACATGGATCACGGCGCGCTGGATGACGCGCTGGAACGCCGCCGTCGGACGGGCGTCCTGCCCGTTCGGCACGACAAGACTATCCAGTTCCTCATTGATGAAATCTTCGAGATCGCTCTTGAGCGCATCAATATCCACGTCGCAGCCGGTGAGCACCGCGATGGTATCGCGATCCTCAGTGAGGGCCAGCAGCAGGTGTTCGAGCGTGGCAAATTCATGCGCGCGCTCCCGGGCCAGATTCATGGCCTGGTGGAGGGCTTTTTCGAGGCCGCGGGAGAATGAGGGCATGATCGGTTCCTATTGCTTTTCCATCACGCACTGGAGTGGGTGCTGGTTCTTGCGGGCGGCGTCCATGACACGGGTGACCTTGGTTTCGGCCACGTCGAAGGGATAGACCCCGCATTCGCCCACGCCGTGGTTGTGGACATGCAGCATGATGCGCATCGCGTCCTCACGGGACTTGTTGAACACATCCTGCAGGACCAGCACCACGAATTCCATGGGTGTGTAGTCATCATTGAGCAGGAGCACCCGGTAGAGACTCGGGCGCTTGGTCGCGCTTTTCGGCTTCGTAATCGTGGCCGTATCCGACTTGCCGCCCCCAGGGGGCTTTTCAGCCCCGTCCCGGCGGTCCGGTGGCGCGGCGGCCTCTGGAGATCGGCCATTCAGTCTTAAAGCGTCAGTCATGGGCGAGGTCGGTCTCGGGCTGCGGTTGGGGTGAGAGGGTACATTATCCTGCCATTATGTGGGCAAAACTTGGCCCCTGTTAAGTGGTCAGAAGGCTCAATGTCCATCGAGCCCGGCGGGTTGATCGCCCTGAAGCACAGGGCCTCAGATTTGATCGCATTTTACCGAATGGTAACGGCATCAAAGTAAGGTCGGTGAGTGTGAGTTCTCACCCTCGCCACATGGCTAGGCGGTTTTCGGTGAGGCTTGGACCTGAACAGGACGCGTATTTGTCCTGATGAGTTGGAGTACCGGGTGCGGTTTTCGAGTGTGTCCCTTATCCGCGCGTTTGCGGGCTTTATGCTGGTCGCCCTGCTTGGCCTTGGTGCGGTTGCGCCAGCGGAAGCGGCGTCGGTCCCCCGCAAATTTGCCGGCATTGTGATCGACGCCAAGACCGGCAAGGTGCTGTATGAAAGCGCGAGCACAGCGGCGCGCTATCCCGCCTCTGTCACCAAGGTGATGACGCTCTATATCCTGTTCCAGGAACTCGCTGCGAAGAACATCACGCTCGATACCCGTTTTAATGTCTCCAAATACGCCGCGTCCGCCTCGCCCACCAAGCTCGGCCTCAGGGCTGGATCGACTATTCGGGTGGAAGACGCGATCAAGGCCATCGTCACCATCTCGGCCAATGACATTGCCCGGGTGATTGCCGAAAACATCGCCGGGTCCGAAGGCGCTTTCGCCAAGCGGATGACCGCGACTGCCCGGGCGCTGGGCATGAAGAATACCACCTACCGCAATGCATCGGGCCTGCCGGACTCGGGTCAGGTCACCACCGTGGCGGATCAGGCGCGGCTCGGCATCGCGGTCTACGAGCACTTCCCCAAATATTACGCCTATTTCCAGACCAAGAGCTTTGCCTATGGCAAGCGGGTCTATGGCAACCACAACCGCCTGTTGGGCGCGAACGGGGTTGATGGCATCAAGACCGGCTATACCAATGCCTCGGGCTTCAACCTGTTGACTGCCGCACGCAAGGACGGCCGTCATATCGTCGTTGCGGCCTTCGGCTTTCCCTCGGGCGGTGCCCGCGATGCCAAGGTTCGTGAACTCGTTAAAACCTACATGCCGAAGGCGCGCTCGGGCGACTATCTCGAGGCGGCGCTGATCGACGCGCCGGGCCGCAAGGGCTCGGTTGTGCTCACCGCTGAGGCAAAAACGCCGCCCATGCCGAAGCCCTACCCGAGCTTCCGCGCCGCCAATGCCTATGCGGTTGCCGATGATCCGCTGGCGGCGGCGATTGCCGCCAATTCCACTGATGTAGGCGATGAGGCCGAAACGTTGGTGGCTGACGCCAGCCTTGGCGCTGATGCGCCGATGCCGGCGGCCCGGCCCCGCACCGTGGCCCTTGATGCGGTCAATGCGGTTGGCGGCGGCGATGCCAATCAGGGGTTTGATGTCATCGGGGCCTGGATCGGGCAATCACTCGCTTTGGGTGCAACCCCGGCGGCTGTGCCCGCCCCTGAGGCCGTGGCCGTGGTCCTGCCGCCCGTTGGCATTGGCGAAAACGGCGAAGCCGTTGATCCGGCGGTGATCGCGCCTGTGGGCGAAGTGCAATTGCTCGCGCCCCAGCCGGTGCTGGTCGCTTCGGCCGCACCCCCGGTTGCAACGGATGCGCTGCCGACCGCGCCGGGCCGCTGGATCATCCAGATTGGCGCTGCGCCCAGCGAAGATGGTGCCAAGGGGCTGCTGGCCTCGGCCGCACAGTCGATTGGTTCGGCCGTCACCGGTTGGGTCGAGCAGTTCGAAAAGAACGGCCAGGTGTTTTTCCGGGCGCGGCTTGGCGGGTTTGGTTCCCGCGATGCGGCGAGCGGTGTGTGTACCCAACTCAAAGCGGCTCAGATGAGCTGCCTTGCGATGCAGTCGTGAGTGCCATGGCACCCTCGGTTCGGGCCTTTGTACGGAGTTCGCCCTGATATGAGCACGATTATGAATTCAACGCCGAGCCTTGCCGAGCTGGCCGCGTTTACGGGTCAGTCGCACCTGATTGCCGAGTCCCAGGCGGAACGGCGCAGTGCGGTGGAGGCCCTGTTCAAGGCCATGACGCCGCCGATCAAGAGGCGTGGGATCGGGGAGCTGTTGGCCACGGTGCTGACGATTTCGTCCCGCACGCGGCGCCTGATGATGCCCGTGGTTTCGGTTGAACTTGATGTCTTCGGGCCGCGCGGCCGCCGTGCCGTGCGGCTAATTCTGCCCGCGCAGGAGAGCGCGCCCCCGACCCCGTGAGCGATAGCGCTCAGATGAGGCCGAGCCGCGCCAGTTCCTCGGCGATTTCGCTCGAGCCACCTTCTTCGGCAAAACCCGCCGCCCGCTCATCGAGCGGGGCGTCGGCCTGCGTCAGGTAGCGCCAGCCCTGAAACGCCGATTTCGGGCGCGGGACTGTGCGGATCAGCTCTTTTTCCATGATGATGTCGCAGCAGCCGAGCCCCTGATCATCGGTGGCTTCGATGAGCGAGACGATGCGTTGCCGGCAGCGGATCTTGCCGCCGATGACCCAGTAGATCGAGCCCTGCCCCTCGAGTTCGGCGCGGCGCTTGGGCATGGAGCGCGTGCGATGCACATGCACGCCCTCGCCATAGTTTGCGCCCCACCAGTGCGACCGCTCTTCACGATAGCTCTCGAGTTCCTCCAGCGTCTTCACGCCGACGCAGAGCTTGATGAGGTGGATCATAGGACCGTCCGCATTGGTAAAGGTCTAAAGGCCCGAAGCCGCCTCGCGCCGGGCGATGATGGTTTCGATCTCGTCGTCCTCGACCACCCAGGGCTCAGCGATGGCGGCGGCGAGCCACTCCTGAAAAGCGGGCAGCGCATAGAGCGCATCGACATATTCCGCCGCCAGATCAGTGACCGGCAGAGCATAGATGCGGATGCGCGCAGCGACGGGCGCGAACATGGCATCGGCACCGGTGAAGCTGCCAAACAGGAAGGGTCCGCCCGAGCGCGAAATCAGATCGGCCCAGAGCCGTTCAATCCGCTTCAGATCGCGGGCCACCAGTTCAAGCGGCACCTTCCCCGGATGGGAAGCTTTGAGGTTCATCGGCGCATTGCTGCGCAGGGCGCGGAAGCCCCCGAGCATTTCGGTCGCAGCGGACCGGGCGAGCGCCCGTTCGACGCGGTTCGACGGCCAGATGCCTTTGGCCGGATATTTGTCGTTGAGATACTCGATAATGGCGAGGCTCTCCGGGATCTTCAGATCGCCATCAACGAGGAGCGGCACATTGCCGGTGGGCGAGATTTTTTCAATCCGCTCCTTCCAGCCGTCGCCCGAGAGCAGGAGCTGCTCTTCATCGAACGCAATGCCGAAATGCTTGAGCACCAGCCATGGGCGCAGCGACCAGCTCGAATAGTTCTTGTTGGCAATGTAGAGTTTCATGGCACGCTCTTAAAAATGATTTTCCGGCAAATTACGCGCCGACCCCAGCCGCTGGCAAGCGCGGCGATTGTCGCTAGAACAGCTGGAACCAGAGTGCGGCAAAACTCAGGAACGAGAAGAACCCCACCACATCGGTCACCGTGGTGACGAATACCGATGAGGCCACGGCGGGATCGACCCGCAGGCGGTTGAGGGCGAGCGGGATGAGAATCCCCGCTGACCCGGCAGCGACCATGTTGACGATCATGGCCCCGCCAATCACCGCGCCAAGGCCCGGGTTGCCGTAACGCAGCGTCGTCAGGCCGCCGATCAGCACCGCAAAGATGCAGCCGTTGAGGAAACCGCCGAGCATTTCGCGGCGGATGAGCCGCGCCACGCGCCCCCGATCGAGATCGCGGGTAGCCAGGGCCCGCACGGTAACGGTCATGGTCTGGGTGCCGGCATTGCCGCCCATCGACGCGACAATCGGCATGAGAGCCGCGAGCACCACCATCTGCTCGATGGTGGCATCAAACAGCGAAATCACGAGGCTCGCGAGAATGGCGGTGAACAGATTGACCACGAGCCACGGCGTACGGCTGCGCACCGCGCGGAACACATTGTCGGAAATCTCTTCGTCGCCGACGCCGCCCATGCGCTTGATATCTTCGGTGGCTTCTTCGTTGATCACGTCCACCATGTCGTCGACGGTCAGAACGCCGACGAGACGCTGGTTCTCGTCAACAACGCCCACTTCAACCAGATCGTAGCGCTCGAAATCGCGCGCGGCCTCTTCCTGGTCGACCGTGGCGGCGACGGTCAGCGCATCGCGCGTCATCAGGTCTTCGATGCGCAGCTCGCGCTTGGCGCGCAGGAATTTGTCGAGCGGAATCAGCCCCAGGACGCGATAGCCGGGATCGACCACATAAAGCTGGAAGAAGTCTTCGGGCAGGTCATCTTCGCCGCGCAGATAGTCGATGGTCTGGCCCACCGTCCAGAACGGCGGAATGGCGATGAAATCCGTCTGCATCCGGCGGCCTGCCGAATCCTCGGGGAAATCAAGGCTGCGGCGCAGCGACAGGCGCTCGAAGGCGGGCAGCTGCGCAAGAATTTCCTCGCGCTCTTTGGCCTCGATGTCTTCAAGGATGTAAACCGCGTCGTCGTTCTCGAGCGCGGCAACGCCGCGGGCCACATCAGCCGACGGCAGCTCGTCGATAAGGTCCGAGCGGATGGTGTCATCGACTTCGGTCAGCGCCAGATAGTCGAACCGGTCGCCGAGGAGCTGCACCAGTTGCACACGCTCATCGGCCTCAAGGGCTTCGAGCACGTCACCGGCATCGGAGGCGTGGAGCGGCTCCATCATGTCGGCGAGGTCGCCAACGTCTTCGGCCCCGAGCGCTGTCCGCAGGCGGTCGATCCAGAGCGGATTCAGGTGGTCATCCACGCCGCGCAGGGCGAAGGGGTCCGGGCGAAACTCGCCGCTCTCGCTGATGTCGGGTTCAATGGTCATGGAGACCCTCAAGGCAGCGGCTTCGGGTTCGCTTTCGGTTTAGCCGCTTCATCGGGGGGACGCCACCCCCAATGCTTTGGTCCGAGAGCGATTTTGGCCTCAGGGGGTTAAATCGGACGGCGGCACGAGCCCATGGATCAACGAGGCGGTGGTGACGGTGTTGGCGAGCAGGCAGGCGATGGTCATGGGCCCGACACCGCCGGGCACCGGGGTAATGGCCCCTGCCCGCTCAACGGCCCCGGCAAACTCGACATCGCCGACGAGCCGTGTCTTGCCTTCACCCTTGTCCGGCGCCGGAACGCGGTTGATGCCCACATCAATCACTGTCGCGCCGGGCTTGATCCATTCGCCGCGGATCATGCTGGGCCGCCCCACCGCCGCCACGACGATATCGGCCATGCCGACAAGTTCGGGCAGGTTGGTGGTGCGGGAATGGGCCATGGTGACCGTGCAGTCATCGCGCAGCAGCAGCTGCGCCATGGGCTTGCCCACGAGGTTTGAGCGGCCGATGACGATGGCATGTTTGCCCGACAACGACCCAAGCGTATCGCGCAGCAGCATGAGGCAGCCGAGGGGTGTACAGGACACCGGACCGGGGAGCCCGATGGTCAGCCGCCCGACGCTTTCGGGGGTGAAGCAATCGACATCCTTGTGCGGCGCGATGGTGGCGATGATGCGGTTGGCATCGATGTGCTTCGGCACCGGCATCTGCACGAGAATACCATGGATTTTGGGGTCGGCGTTGAGCTTTTCGATGAGCGCCAGCACCTCGGCCTCGGGCACGGTCTCGGCCAGCTCGTATTTTTCCGAATGCATACCCACTTCAAGCGTCTGCCTGGCTTTGTTGGTGACATAGACCTGGCTGGCGGGATCGTGTCCGATAATCACCACAGCGAGGCCGGGCGTGATGCCGTGGTCGCGTTTGAGCCGCTCAACATGGGTGCCAATCCGGATCCTGAGACCCTCGGCAAAGGACTTTCCATCGATCAGACGAGCGGTCATCGGCGCCTCCCTTGGTGATGGTGCCCCTATGGCTGATGACGATCGGCTTGTCTACGCTTGATCCGATGCCGAAACGGCGATCCCCGCCTCTGCCAGCCCGCGCCGCAGCGCGTGGAGCAGTGCCACGGCAGCGGCATTGTCGCCATGAACGCAGAGCGAGGTGGCGCGGCTCGGGAGCACCTCTCCAGTGATGGAGACGAGCCCCCGGCCCTCGGCGAGCCGGATGGCGCGCGCCAGTACCAGCGCCGGATCATGAAGCAGGGCGCCGGGCTGGTCGCGGGGCACCAGCAGGCCGATGTCGGTATAGGCCCGGTCGGCATAGGCTTCGCGAATGGTTGCAAGCCCCAGCGCTTCGGCGGCGCGCACCTGCGCCGTGCCATCCATGGCGAGGATCGCCACGGGCCCGAGCACCGCGCGCGACGCCCGGAACGCCGTTTTCGCCACAGCCTCATCCTCAGCCGCCATGTTGGCGAGGGCCCCATGGAGCTTCACATAGGCGACGGTGACCCCGGCGGCATCGGCCAGTCGGGCAAAGAGGCTGAGCTGGGCCTCAATCTCGGCTGTCAGCTCGGCCGGTGTCCGCACCAGCCGACGCCGGCCGAAATGGGCCGGATCGGCAAAGCCGGGATGCGCGCCGACACGCACGGCATTGGCCTTGGCCCGCACGAGAGATAGCCTGATCGTCTCGGCATCTCCGGCATGGGCGCCGCAGGCAATCGAGGCCGAGGAGACGAGTTGAATCACCTCGGCTTCGGCGCCAATGCCCTCACCCAGATCGGCATTGAGATCGAGCCTCATGTCAAAAGCGCCGCTGCATGCTGCACCGAGATTGTCTGGAAGCGGATCGTTTCGCCCGGTCGGGTCTGGGCGAACCGATCAAGATCCGCCGTGATGATGGTCGCGAGCCGCGGGTAGCCCCCGAGCGGCTGGTGGTCACGCATCAGCACAATGGGCGTGCCATGGCCCAGAATCTGGATATCTCCAGCAACGACCGGCTCTGAGATCAGCGATAGCAGGGCCACGCCCCCAAAGACCTGCTCGGGATCAGCAAGGCGCACCCCCATGCGGTCGCGCCGGTTGGTGATGGTGAAGGGGCTCGCCAGAAAGCGCGCGCGCCGCTCGGGTTCGAACAGCGCCCAGTGGAGCCCGGGTATGACGCGGATCGGCCCATCCGTCGGCAGGGCCGCGCCCTCGGGAGTAATACCCGGCCCGCTCTCGCCCGGCGGCTCAAGCCGAAGCGTGTCACCGGCGCGTAACAGCGCGCCGCCGAGCCCGGCAATGGTGTTGGTGGCGGTACTGCCCAGCACCGGGGTCGTGGCAATCTCGCCCGAAAAGGCCAGAACCCCGTAGGTGCCCGCTGGGCCGGGCGCAATTTTCAGCCGATCACCCGCCGTGAGGGTGAAAAGGAGCGGCCAGTCAGCCGCTTTGCCATTGATCCGCACGGAAAACTGGCCGCCCTCGCCGGCAAGCTCAAGGGGGCCTTCACGCAGCTCAAGCTCAAGCCCGGCGGTGAATTCAACAAGTGTCCGGCCCGGCCGGGCGAGGCGGCCAAGGGCCCGGCGTGCTGCGCCCCAATCCATCGGCCCCGATGCGGACAGCCCGGCGGCAAGGAGGCCGAACCGGCCCTGATCCTGAAGGCTGGTGAGCGGCCCCGCCGCGATGATGACAACAAGAGCCATCACGCTGCCTCGGTGAAGCGGATGCGATCGCCCGCGTGCAGCGTCAACGGGTCGGCCCGCGTGGGATCGAAATTCGTGAAGCTCGTGGTGCCGATCACCGACCAGCCGGTGGGAATTGTCGTAGCGGTGACAGCGGTCTGCCCGGCAGCAAAGAGCACGGTACCGGCGGGCACGCTCGGCCGCACCGTTGAGCGCCGGGGCATATGGAGCGCCTCGGGGTGGAGACCGCAATAGATAAAGCCCGGCGCAAAGCCGGTGGCGAGCACGGTCAATTCCGCCCTGTTGTGCAGCCCAATGAAGGTTGCCTGGTCAAGCCCAAGAGCGCTGAGGACCGCTGGCAGGTCCGGGCCATCAAATCGGATGGCCGCGCTTAGCTGGCGCGGCTCGGGGAGCGCCACGCGCTCTGCCCCACTCAGCCGCAGCCGCACTTCCCCGGCCAGCCGATCAAACCCGATGGTGCGGGGCTCATAGCGGAGCAGCACCGAGGCCAGCCCGGGGGCAATTTCGGCAACCCCGGCGATGGGATCGGTGTTGAGGACGCGCGCGAGGCCAAGCGCCTGGCTGTTGGCGGCGAGCGACAGCACCTCGGCAAAACGCACCACCATAGCCCGGTCGCCGAGCGGCAGGATCAGCGGGGTATCGTTGCGCATGGGTACTCCTCAGCAGCCTTAAGGATACAGCGTGTCGCTGCCTCTATCCATCCTTTCGCAGCGCGCGTAGAAAGCAAAAAAGTGGAGTGTGATCATGCCCCTTGCCTCAACGGCGCTCAGCTTTGACGGCCATGCCATTATTTCGGCTGATGGCATGATTGCCGATGCCGAGGGCCTGATCCCGGACGCCCTGCGGGTTGAGGCCGACTTCAAGCGCTTTCAGGCAGCGCTCGATGACGCCGTGCTGGTGGTCATGGGGCGCGAGGGGCACAAGAAGCACCCCAACCCGGGCCGCAGACGGCTGGTGTTCACCGCGCAGGTCGCAGCGCTCGAGCCTGATCCGTCGGACAGCCATGCCTATTTCTATAACCCGGACGGCCTGTCGCTTGCGGCCATGCTGGCCGAGCTGGGGCTGACGTCCGGTACGGTGGCCGTGACCGGCGGCACCCGCGTGTTTGATTTCTTCCTGCCCTATTATGACCGGTTCCTGCTCTCGGAAGTGCGGACCTTCACCCTGCCGACCGGCCGTCCGGCCTTTTCTGGCGGGCATCCCCGCTTTGTCCTCGCGGGCGCAGGCTTTTCGCCGACCGACATGGAGACCATCGCACCGGGGGTGGTGTCGACGCTCTGGGTCAAGGGTCGCCCGGCGGGGCTTGCCGGCGTTTGTTGAGTGGCCCCCGGCCCGCGTTTTTGGTAAAAGCCCGCCGTATGGATCAGCCTCACTCCCCCAGCGCCCTGCCCCCCACAGCCCGCCCGCTGATCGACAGCTTTGGACGGCAGATCAGCTATGTGCGGATTTCGGTCACGGACCGATGCGATTACCGCTGCGTCTACTGCATGGGCGAAGACATGCAGTTCCTGCCGAAAAAAGAGGTGCTGAGCTACGCCGAAATCGACGCGATTGCGGCCGCTTTCATCGCCCGGGGGACAACGCGCATCCGGCTGACCGGCGGTGAGCCGCTCGTCAGGCGCGACATTCTCACGCTGGTTGAAGCGTTAGGGCGACGGATCGGTCATGGGCTTAAGGAACTGACCCTCACCACCAATGGCAGCCAGTTGTCGCGGCTCGCGCCGGGCCTGTTCGCGGCCGGGGTGCGGCGGATCAATGTGTCCCTTGATTCGCTTGATGCCGAGCGCTTTGCCGCCATTACCCGGCGCGGACGGCTGACCGATGTGCTTGAGGGCATGGAGGCCGCCCGGGACGCCGGGCTTCAGGTCAAAATCAACATGGTGCCCCTGCGCGGCATCAATGATGATGAAATCGAGGCCATGCTGGCCTTCGCCCACGCCCGGGGAATGGACCTGACGCTGATCGAGGGCATGCCGCTTGGCGATGTGGCGCTCGATCGCGCCGAAGCGCACCTGCCGCTTCGCGCCGTGCGCGACGCGCTGGCTACCCGCTACCACCTGACCCCGATCCCGACGATGACCGGCGGTCCCGCCCGCTATGTGCGGGTTGAAGAGACCGGTGGGCGGCTCGGCTTCATCACCCCGCTGACCCATAATTTCTGCGAAAGCTGCAACCGGGTGCGGCTCACCGCCTCCGGGCAGCTCTATCTCTGTCTCGGGCAGGAGGACAGCGTGAACCTGCGCGACGCGTGGCGCGACGGCGGGGCCGATGCCCTTGACCGGGCGCTGGACCACGCCATGCGGATCAAGCCCAAGGGGCATGATTTCGTGCTCGGGCGCGCCCATGCCGCCCCGGCGGTCGAGCGCCACATGTCGGTGACGGGCGGGTAAGCGACGCCGCCATCAGGGCGCGCTCGGACACGGTAAAATCCTGCCACGCACCGGGCGTGCCTGACGTAACGGCGCTCAGCGTGACATCGGCATAGGTGGTGTTTCGATAAGCAAACCGCATGACCATGTGGTCGCCCAGCGCCTGCTCTATGCCCGCACTCAGCGTCAACCCGATCAGACTGGTTTCCGTGGTCACACTCTGCGGCTCTGAGGCCCCAAAATCGGTAAATGTGCCGGTTAAAGCGGCCGGAGTCGGGGTATGATGAGCGATCCCGTCAAACAGCCTCGAACACCGCGAAATAGTAGCGCCGACTTCCGTTAAGCCAGGTTTCGTAGCGCCTGGTCCCTTTCAGCGACAGCGTTTCGCGGAAACGAGCGCGAAAATAGGACGGCACTTTACGGTGAAAGAGGTCGCGTTGCGGCTCGCCGTCCACGATTGAGCGGCGGGCATCGGCCGTCTGGTCCACCATCCCCACCAGCCGCAATCCGCTGGCGGCAGCCTTGGCGGTTATGTCGTGCCGGATGTCGTCGAGCGCCCCAAGCGCAAATTCGGCTGAGATCAGACGTCCGCCAGTTTTGAGGACGCGGCGAATCTCCGCCAGCGCAGTCTCGGGATTTTCAAAGATAAACAGCGATTCGATGGAGAAAACGCTGTCGAAGGCTTCGCTATCAAAGGGCAACTTCTGACTGCGACCATGGCGGGCGTCGGCGCCGGAAAGGCGGGCAAAAATACAGGCGGCGCGTGACAGGTCCAGCCCGATGAACCGTATGCCAGGATTCGCCCTGGCCAGTCGTGTCAGTCCAATCCCCTGCCCGCAGCCAATTTCAAGCACGTCGAGCGGAGAAACGCCGCCTCCGGATGCAATCGCATAGGCCCAAAGTTGATCATAAACCGAGATGCACCAGTGTTGCAGATCTGCCCATTGGTAGGGACGATTTCGCGTTTCCGTCTTTGAAAGAAGGCCTACATTCACGATCCTGAGCCCGCGAAGCCTCCCCCAGACATGGATCAGTTCGTAGCGCAGTTCAGGCGAAATCACGTGATGGCTTTCTAACGGGGCGACCGGAATTGAGGGACCAGCAATCGGTCACAGTCCCATACAAGACGAGGCACAATCAGTGCAACGCCAGCGACAACGGGCAGCCTGGCTCCTCTGCATGGAGGGGGCGCTGACCGATTAGGCACTGCGGGACGGTAGTTCCGGCGCGATGCGCTGCCCTGCCGACCACAGGCGCACTCAGCTGCCGGGCTGAGCCCTGAGGTGTCGACCAGCGAGGAGCAGCGCCCCGAGCGATAGCGCGGCAAACACGGCGCCCATGGTAAAGGTCAGGCTCGACCCGGCCCCATCCCACAGCGCCCCCGCCACAAGGCTGGCGAGCAGCATGGCGATGCCGCTGACGAGGTTGAACAGGCCATAGGCCGTGCCGCGCAACTCGGCCGGGGCACTATCGGCGATCATGGCGGCGAACAGACCCTGCGTCAGCCCCATATGCAGCCCCCAGAGGGCAATGCCGAGCCCGAGGCCGACAAGGCCCGGCAGCACGCCGAGCGCCAGGTCTGCGAGTATGAGCACGATCATGCCGAGCCCCAGAAGCTGGGTGCGCTCCATCCTGTCCGACAGGGCCCCCGCCGGATAGGCCGACAGCGCATAGACGACATTCATCACCACAAGCACCAGTGGCACGAGGGCCATCGGTGTGCCGAGTTCGGCGGCTCGAAGGGTGAGGAAGGCCTCCGAAAAGCGTGCGAGCGTGAACAGCGCTGCAATGGCCACCACCAGCCAATAGGTCCGCCCCAGCCGCCGCAATTCACTGAGGCCAAGCGGCATTTTGACCACACGCTGCCCGTCGGGGCGCTGCGGTTCTTTTACCGCAAACACAATGAGCAGGAACGAGAGGAAGGCCGGGATCACCGCCACCCAGAAGACCAGCTGCACCGACCCCCAAACCGCCATCAACCCCACCGCAACAAACGGGCCGACAAAGGCGCCCACCGTATCGAGCGCCTGCCGAAGCCCGAAACTGGCGCCCCGGTGCGCTGGCGGCGCGAGATCGGCCACCAGAGCATCGCGCGGGGCGCCGCGTATGCCCTTGCCCACCCGATCAATGAACCGCGCCGCAATCACCGCCGCAAGGCTGGTGGCGAGCGGAAACACCGGCTTGGTGAAAGCGGCGAGCCCGTAGCCGAGCGCGGCGAGCGCCTTGCGGCGGCCGAGCCAATCCGACAGCGCGCCGGAGAAAATCTTGGTGATCGACGCGGTCGCTTCGGCAATGCCTTCAATCACCCCCACGGTCAGCGCCGATGCGCCGAAGGCGGTGACGAGGTAGATCGGCAAAAGCGCGTGGATCATTTCAGACGAGATATCCATGAGCATGGACACAAAGCCCAAAACCCACACAGTGCGCGGTATGGTGCCGAGTAGCGACAGGGGGCGCTTTTGATCCTCAGCCATGGTCTGGCCCTCGCCTTGCAATCTCCTGTCCTAGCCCAAGCCAGGCGGCGCTGAAAGGGCGGGGTCACGCCCCGCGCTCAACGCTCTTTCCACCCTCAGCCGGCCCCGCTAGAAGACGGCAGCGTTTTGGGGACTGATATGAGCCTGTTGCTGACCGTGGCCCTCGTGCAGATGCTGGCCGTTGTCAGCCCCGGCCCCAGTTTTCTGATCACGGCCCGCATGGCCGTGGCGCGCTCGCGGCTTGATGGTGTGAAGGTCGCGCTCGGGCTCGGCGCGGGCACGGTGCTGTGGTCGACGGCGGCCGTATTGGGCCTCCACACGATTTTCGCGCAGGTGCCGTGGCTCTATCTCGCGATGAAACTCGGCGGGGCGCTGTTTCTGATCTATATCGCCATTGAAATCCTGCGGCACGCACAGGCCCCGCTGGATCTCGCCGATGCCGCCGCTGTCACCGCGCGGCCGTTCACCACCGGGTTCCTCACGCAGATCACCAACCCTAAGGTGGTGGTGTTTTTCGGATCGATCTTCATTGCCCTCCTCCCCGCCGAGGTGCCGCTGTGGCTCAGCCTCAGCCTGATTGCGCTCGTGAGTTTCAATGAGGTCTGGTGGTATTCGGCGGTGGCGGTGTTTTTCTCGATCCCCGCCGTGCGGCAGCGCTATATCGCCCTTAAGGCGCTCATTGACCGGATTGTGGGGGTGTTTCTCGCGGCCCTCGCGCTCAAGCTGATTTGGGATGCACTGGTGACGTGAAGGGTCTTGCCGCCGCCTTGAGGGCCAGCTAAACGCTCGGTGTCGGGCAGGTGGCAGAGCGGTTGATTGCTCCGGTCTTGAAAACCGGCGAACGTGCAAGCGTTCCGGGGGTTCGAATCCCTCCCTGCCCGCCATTGTGCGCCCCCCAACACGGCGCAGACGTCCCCGCTGCGTTTACCGACATCCGGGTTTATTGTTGTTTTCGTAAACCCCCGCTTCTAAGTATAGTCCCGTACCTTGTGCGGGAGTCGGTCAGCTTTGGGCGCGCGGAACCAGTGGGTGGACTTTGAAACGGTGACGCTTGGCGGGCACCGCATTGCGGCGGCCTCGCGGGCCGACCTCGCTGCGGCCATGGCCGCCGACTGCCGGGGCGCCCGCACGGGGGCCAATTGGCCTCGGCTGGTGTTTGATGTGAATGGCCAGGGCGTCTCGCTTTACCACAGCGATCCGGTCTATCGCGCTGCGGTGGATGCGGCTGATCTCATTCATGCCGATGGCGGATTTCTGGTGGGGCTCTCGCGCTTTGGGCGCGGCCGCCGCCTGCCCGAGCGGACCGCCACCACCGATCTTATTCACGATTGCGCCCGCGTTGCCGAAGCCGAAGGACTGCGCTTTTACCTGTTGGGCGGCGAGGAAGACGTGAACGCCGGCGCCGCGCGCGAGTTGCAGCGGCTTTATCCGCGCCTCGTCATTGCCGGCCGCCGCCACGGCTTTTTCTCGCCCGATGACGAGCTGGAGATCATTGCCGAGATCAACCGGACCAAGGCCGATGTGCTGTTTGTGGGCCTCGGCAAGCCAAAAGAACAGGTGTTCAGCATCAAGTGGCGGCCGCTGTTGACCTGCGGATGGATTGTGACCTGCGGGGGCTGTTACAACTACATCACCGGTGCCTATGCGCGCGCGCCCCAGCTGATGCAGCGGCTTGGCTTTGAATGGCTGTTCCGCGCCTTCACCAGCCGCCGCCTGTTCTGGCGCTACCTGACCACCAACCCGCACGCGCTCTGGGTGACGTTGCGGGGGCTCTTGTGACGGATCAGGCCGTGCGGGGGCGACATCTGGTTACCCAGGGCATTGCCACGGCGGGGCCCGTTCTGGTGTCCGTGGCCCATCTTTCAGCCCAACTCGTTTTGATGCATCGGCTTTCGCCCAATGATTTCGGCGTTCTTGCGCTGGTTCTGGTGGCTGTTCAGCTGGGCTTCGGCGTGTCCAATGCGCTGTTGGGTACACCTTTTACTGTAACGTCCAACCGGACGGATGCGCCTCAGCGTCTTACCTCTGTGTTCGTGACACTGAATTTGGGTTTCTCTCTCGTCTGCGGGGCCGCAGTGGCGCTACTGGCCATAGTCCTCAGCAGCGTCTGGGTTGGTCTCGGCTTCGGCCTGTTCACGGCGTTGACCCAGTTGCGCTGGTTTGGGCGCAGCTATGCCTATGCGCTGCATCGGCCCCAGGATGCGGCGATCAGCGATTTTGCCTATGCCTTGGCGTTTGGGGCGGCGCTTGCAGTCCTCCTGACAACAGAGGCCACGCTGGTTGCCGTGTCCAGCATGTTCACCCTCGCGGCGCTTGCCGGTCTCTTGGGTCAACCCCGGTTTGCCCACCTATGCCTCATGGTGCGCTCGAGCGGCCTATCCGACTACCGCGCCATCTGGCGTGACCAATCGCGCTGGACCTTGACCGGGGTGATCAGTACCGAATTGACGGCCAATGCGCATTCCTGGCTGGTCGGGCTGATTGCCGGTCCGGCCGCGCTCGCCCCCATCGCGGCAGCAGCCCTGCTTTTCCGTCCTGTGATGCTCGTAGCAACCTCGTTGACGCAATTGGAGCGGCCAATTCTCACCCGAGCTCTCGTCGCGGGAAACGAAACTCTGGCGCAGAGCCATGTCCGGCTTTTCCGCAGTGTGCTGGCTGTGGCCCTGCTCGTGACGATTGCGGGGGGCGCGGTGATCCTGCTTGTCCAGCCGCACCTACTTATTCCCGACACCTACGCGCTGGCTGATGCGCGGCTGGCGTTCGTGTTGATCGGGTCAAGCGTCGCACTCTCCGTGCTTCGCACCCCAGACAGCGTGGTGTTGCAGGCGATGGGGCAATTTCGATCCCTCGCCCTGGCCAGCGTGACATCGGGGGTGGTGGCCCTGGCCGTTGCGGTGGTGGCGCTGTTCAGCTTGGCGCCGGTGTTCTCCATCATCGGGCCGGTTGCCGGGCAAGTGGTTCTGGGCACGCTGATCGCCAGCACAGCAAAGCGGGCCTGGGCAAACGCAAAAAAGGACGAGCCATGTCAAAAGTCGTGATCTGCATCCCCACTTTTCGCCGGCCGGAAATGCTGAAGCAAACATTGGACGCCTTGGCGCTTATGGTGTGTTCGCATTCAGTGGCACTTCTGGTTGGAGACAACGATACTGAAGGGCAACAAGGCGTAGCGCTTGTTGCAAGTCTTTCAGAAAGCTATCGATTCCCCATTAAGTGCATGGTCATCGAACGGCGCGGACATCCGGCAGCGCGGAATGGTCTTTTGATCGCCGCCCTGGCCCGCGACCCGGATTTCATTGTCTTTCTGGACGATGATCAAATCGTCGACCCTAACTATTTGGAGGCGTTAGTAGATACAGCCGAGCGCGACAGTTCCGATCTCGTTGGCCCCGCGGTGTGGCCACAATTTGAGGAACCTGCGCCGCAATGGGTTCGAGAGTGTAAGATCTACCGTCGCGACACGGACAGCAATGGCCCTGTACCGATTTTAACTGGTGACGGCGGAATTCTCGTGCGGCCAGCCTGCTTAGCGCTCCTTAAGGGGCGCTACTATGACGAATCTTTCGGACTTAGCGGGGGGGCAGACACAGAGCTATTTCAACGCCTTAAGGAGGTAGGCGCAACCTTTTCTCGTTGCAGCGAAGCTAAGGTTCTCGAAGTCTATCCCCTAAGCAGGCTAACGGTCCGGTGGGCCATATCTCGTGCATACAGGCTTGGGAATACCGCGTTTCGGTTACGCCGCATTGCGGGCTCGCCGCTAGACATCATTGACTACGCCAAGATACCGGCGGGCATAGCCAAGGCAGCTCTTGACCTAGTTTTCAACCTCGCCCGACCTCACAAGCAGGTGGACGCCTTATGCATGGCAGCGCGCGCTATGGGTAAGCTCGCATTCATGCTTGGCTCGGTGCACGAAGACTATAGGCGAACACATGGTCGGTGACGTTGCCAGCTTTGACACAAAGTCCAAGGTGCGTTCGGGATGGGGATTTGACGAGTTCATGCTCGCCCTGTTTCTCATCATGGTACTTGTAGGCTTTGAACCTTTTCGACCGCGCGACCCAGCTAGTATTGCGATCCAATCTGCGAGCAACGGGGATTTCGTGAGGCAGATTTCCTTTTTAGGGACATTTGTCCTCATTGTCCTACGCACAGCGTCCGCAACGGGACTTTCCGGGTTGTTGAGTATCCCAAAAACGCTTTTCGCTTTGCTCGCCTGGGTCCTGTTAAGCACACTATGGTCGTTGACTCCTGACGCAACCCTTCGTCGTGCTATTTTACTGTGCACAGTTACGCTTCCCCCGTTTCTATTTGTCCAAATCCTCGGACCGAGCCGAATGTGGTCGGTATTGGGACGTGTATGCGCTGCACTAGTCGTTGCTGACTTGACTGCCGTTGCGCTTGTCCCAGCAGCTACTCACCTACCGTCCGATGCAGAGCAACTAATTGTTGGTTCGTGGCGTGGCTTGCACTTCCATAAGAATGATGTAGGACCGCTTGCAGCTTTGATCGCACTTTATTTCGGTTTCGAATTCATTGAAAAAAAGAAGTTGGGTTATCTTATAATAACTATTTCTTCTATAACTCTATTGATCGGATCAAGATCAAAGTCTGCAATCGGTTTTACTTTAATTACAGTGTCGATATCTTATTTTTTTGTCGATATATTTAAAATCTATAAATACAAAAAGAAAATTAATATCAATGGTAGTGATTTCTTTACTATTTTCTATATCCTTCATTTCACTTATTTTCCCATTTTTATTCGAGATACTGTCAGATCGAGATTCTATATCCGGGCGAGGAGCAATTTGGAGGGTCGCATTTACATATATAACCGACCACCCCTGGCTGGGCGCCGGATACACTGCATTCTGGAGATCCGGTCCAGAATCGCCAATACGACTAATAGCTACAAGCTGGGAAGTCTTTGCGGCGCATTCTCATAACGGCTACATTGAGTCTGTACTGGGATTAGGCATACTAGGAATAGTACTGGTATTATTTTCTCTATTCATAATTCCATTTTACGCAATAATTAAGTCAGAATTTTCCTTTAGGGGAAGAATACTATTATCATGGATTGTTTTTCATTTCCTTCAGAACCTGATCGAAGCCGAAATTTTGCAGCGTCAAAACGAAAGTTGGGCGATGCACGCCGTCGCGCTAGCATTGATTTTTCATCGACCAGTCACCTCTCAAATTCGGACTACTGGCAATGACTGATCCGTTTTTTACCGTCGTTATTCCCGTGTTCAACCGCGCTACGAGCATTGCGCCAACCCTCCGCTCGGTGGCGGGGCAATCGTTCAATAGCTTTGAATGTATTGTGGTCGATGACGGCTCTTCTGACGACAAGGACCTTCGGAGCGTTGTACAAAATCTCGGCGATACTCGTTTTCGATACATAAGACGTGAGAATGGCGGAGGCAGTGCGGCCAGGAACACTGGAATCGATGCAGCAATAGGAGGACATATTGCTTTCCTGGACAGCGATGATCTTTTTATGCCCGAGAAGCTTGCGTATTTTGCAGCGTATTTAAAGAAGAGTGGCGTACCGGCGGCCTATTCTCGCGCCTATGTCGATCGCGGCGTAAACCGCAAGTGGATTCGTCCCAGCCGAGGTATCGGTGCCACGGAGCCTGTTAGTGAGTATCTATTTTGCGCTAATGAGTTCATGCAAACGTCGACACTGGTTGTACGGCGCGACATTGCCGCAAGAGTGCGCTTCGACGAGACCCTCCGTAAGTTTCAGGACTATGATTTCTGCTTGAGGCTTGAGGCGGACGAAGGTGTAAAGCCGGTCTTACTGGATGAGCCGCTGGTGATTTGGTCGGATCAGTCCGATGCCAACCGCACTTCGAAGCAGAGAGGTCTTGAGGACACGGACCGTTGGATCGCCAAATCGGGACGACTTTTCACGGCAAAGGCCGCTGCAGGATTCCGGGCAACTGCATATGCTTATCTACTATCGCCAAAAGCTCCCCTAGTAGCTCTTTGGTATATCGGGGTGGCTCTGCTGACGCGTTCAGTTCCGGTTCGGGTCGGGACCAGGCAACTTTTGCGTTGCTTCCTACCTCGAAAGTTTTATCGCCGACTCGCTAATGCGCTAGTGACAAGGCTTGGCCATCCCTAAACCAGCAGCACCCCTGCCCCGGTCGTCTCCCGGGCTTCGAGGCCGCGGTGGGCTTCGGCGGCGGCTTCGAGGGGGTAGCGGTGGCCGATCGGCACACTCAGCGTGCCGGAGGCGATGGCTGCAAACAGCGCGGCGGCGGCGGTGCGCAGGGCTTCGGGCGTGCCGAGATAGGCAGCCGAGGTGGGCCGGGTGAGATAGAGCGAGCCTTTTTCCGCCAGAACCATGAGGCGCGGTATGCTGACCGGCCCGGAGGCATTGCCGAAGCTGACCATCAGCCCGCGCGGGCGGAGGCAATCGAGTGAGCCCTCGAAGGTTGATTGCCCTACACCATCATAGACCACATCCACCCCCCGGCCGTTGGTGGCTGCGCGCACGGCGTCAACAAAGCCGCCCGCGCGGTAGTCGATCATCAGGTCAGCGCCCGCCGCGCGGCCGAGGGCAACTTTTTCTGGCCCGCCAGCCGTGCCGATCACACGGGCGCCGAGCGCTTTGGCCCATTGTACCAGCAGGTGCCCCGTTCCGCCGGCGGCGGCGTGGATCAACACCGTATCGCCGGGCTTGATCCGGTGGGTTTCATGCAGCAGGTACCAGGCCGTTGTGCCCTTGAGGAGCGCTGCGGCAGCAGTCTCATCGGCAATGCTATCGGGCACGGGCACCACCCGGGCGGCCGGCAGAAGGCGTTCGTCGGCATAGGCGCCCACCGGGCCCTGATAGGCCACACGCTGGCCGAGGTGAAACCCAGTCACCTCGGGGCCCAGCGCGGTAATGGTGCCCATGCCCTCGTTGCCCGCCACAAAGGGCAGCGGCACGGGGTAGAGGCCGCTGCGCTGATAGGTATCGACAAAGTTGATGCCGATAGCGTGGTTCTTCACCCGGATTTCACCGGGGCCGGGCGCACCGACCGCGACGGTTTCAAGCGTGAGGACCTCGGGGCCGCCATGAGCCCGGACAAGAATGGCTCGGGTCATGGGGCGGACCTCCGGTTACTTTTTGCGCGGTGCAGATTTCGGCCGGGCCTGCGCCCGCGCCTTGGGGGTCGTACGCGGCGCTGCGACGGGCACCGGCTCGGCATGGGCGGTCTGAGCGGCATGGGCGGGCGCCGCAACCGCCCTGCGGGCCAGACGGCGCTGCTTGGCGATGATATTCACCGCCTCAACCAGTACCGAGAAGCCCATGGCGGCGTAGATATAGCCCTTGGGAATGTGGAAGCCGAAGCCATCGGCCACGAGCGACAGGCCGATCATCAGCAAGAAGGCAAGCGCCAGCATCTTGGTGGTGGGATGTTCGGACACGAATTTCGCCACCGGGCCCGAGGCGACGAACATGATGCCCACCGCCACGATGACGGCGGCGATCATCACTTCGACATGTTCGGCCATGCCGACGGCGGTGATGATCGAATCAATCGAAAACACCATGTCGATGACGATGATCTGGCTGATGATGGCGGCAAAGGCCATGCTGGCCTGCCGCTTGAGATCGGCACCATGGGGCTCTTCGATCTCGGCATGCATTTCATGGGTGGCCTTGTAGATGAGGAAGCCGCCGCCCAGGATAAGGATCAGGTCTTTCCAGCTCAGCTCGAGCCCCGCAATGCTGAGCGCAGGGGCGGTGAGCCCGATGATCCAGGAAATCACCAGCAGCAGTGCGATGCGGAAAATCAGCGCAAGCGCGAGGCCAATGCGCCGGGCGCGGTCGGCCTGCTCTTTGGGCAGGCGCGAGACCAACACAGAGATGAACACGATATTGTCGATACCGAGGACAATTTCCATCACCGTGAGGGTGGCAAACGCCGCCCAGACGGCGGGATCATTCAACAGGGTCAGCATGGTGTCTCCTACACTTTCGCCTATGCGATCATGGCCGTGCGCTTAAGGCAAGGTGCGAAGACACGCTCACACGCGTCAATGCGGCAGTTGTTTTTTTCCTCACCTGTCACAAATGTAAACGAATGTGTTGCTGGTTCGCTTTCACCGCGTGCGGGCCGCTGTTAGTCTGGCCGTGATCTGGTTTTTCTCCGTGAGAACTCAATGAATTCGTTTAATCCGCTGCCGGCGACCCTCGGCGGGCTGTTGATCGGGCTGGCCTCGGCAGTCTTGTGGCTCGGCAATGGCCGCATTGCTGGCATTTCTGGCATTTTCGGGCACCTGCTGCCGCCTGGGCGCGACTGGACCTGGCGCGTGCTGTTCGTACTCGCGCTGGTGGGCGGCACGGCGCTCACCGCCCTGCTCGTTCCCGGCCTCGGCGTTGGTGGGCCCGGCGGCGCGCCCGCCGTGCTGGTTTCGGCCCCGCAGGGGTCTGGTGTGCCAGGCTGGCTGTGGATCAGTCTCGCCGGGCTATTGACCGGGGTGGGCACGCAGCTCGCCAATGGCTGCACCTCGGGCCATGGGGTGTGCGGTATCGCGCGGCTCTCGATGCGCTCCTTTGTTTCGGTCGGCATCTTTTTCGCTGTCGCCATTCTGACGGTAACCCTGACGGGCGTCGTGTCATGACCACAACCACACGCCCCAGCAATCTCGTCGTCGCCCTTATCAGCGGGTTGCTGTTTGGGGCCGGGCTTTATATTTCGCAGATGGTTGATCCGCTGAAGGTGCTGCGCTTCCTTGATTTCGGCGCCATCCCCACGGGCGGCTGGGATCCCAGCCTCGCTTTTGTGATCGTTGCCGCCATTGCCGTGATGTTTGTTGCGGTGCGCTTGGGCGACACCCGGGCGACACCCCTGTTCGAGGATCATTTTCACCATCCGGCGCGCAAACAGATTGACGCGCCGCTGGTGGTTGGGTCAGTGCTGTTCGGCATTGGTTGGGGCATGTCCGGCATCTGCCCGGGCCCTGCGCTCTCCCTCATCGCCTTCTGGCCGAGTGATCTGTGGCTGTTTATCCTGTTTCTGCTTGTGGGTTCGGCGCTCGGACGGCTCATTATGCGCCGGCCGGTGAAGGGCAGAGCGGTCGCGGCGTGAGCCGTTTCGCTGATGTTGTCGTGGTGGGCGGCGGGCTTGCGGGCACGGCCGCTGTCGTTGCGCTGGCGCGGCGCGGCCACAGTGTCATCCATATAGCGCCCGAGGGCCCGAGTGATCGGCGAACCTCGGCGCTGATGATGCCAAGCGTTGATTTTCTCAGGGCCGAGGGCCTTGTTGCCGATCCCGAGACCCTCGGTCACCGGCTCTCAGCCATTCGCCTGATCGATGCGACCGGCCGCCTGATCCGCGCGCCGGAAACCCTGTTCGAAGCCCGCGAGGCCGGGCTGCAGAGCTTTGGCTGGAATTTTCCCAATGCGGGGCTCCTGGCGCACTTTGCCGAAGTCCGGGCGGCCCTGCCCCCGGTTGAGACCCTCCATGCCGCCGTGACTGACCTTGAGCGGGTGGGCGCAGGGTGGCGCCTGACCCTCACCGATGGACAGACCGTCGTTGCGCGGCTGGTGGTGGGCGCTGACGGCAAGAAGTCTCTCATCCGTGCGGCCGGTGGCTTCCGGGGACGCGAAACCGGCTTTGCCGAGGCCGCATTGGTCGCCGATCTCGAGCTTGAGCGCCCCTTGGGCGAAACCAGTGTCGAGTTTCACTACCGGCGCGGGCCCTTCACCCTGGTGCCGGCAGGCGGCACGCGGGCCAATCTCGTCTATATCGATGACCGGGCGGTGCTCCGCAGCCTGCAGGAACAGGGCCGCGAGGCGCTGATGGCGGCGTTTTATGACAAGAGCCAGCATCTTTTTGGCCGTCTGAGCCTGCTCACCCCCGCCCATATGTTCATGCTGAGTGCGCTCAGCGTGCCGATGGCGGGCAAGGACGGGCTGGTGCTGGTGGGCGAAGCCGCCCATGCCTTTCCGCCGATTGGGGCGCAGGGGCTTAACCTTGGGCTGCGCGATGTGGCCGATCTCGTGGCGGCGCTCGATCATGCGGAAAGTCTCGGCGCGGGTCGGGGTGACCCGGACTGGGCCGACGCTGTGTCGGCACGCTATGGCGAGACGCGCGGCAGCGATATCGAGCGGACTGGCGGCATGGTGGATGCTTTGTTCCGATCGCTCACCGTCGGCTTTCTGCCGGCGCAGGCGGTGCGGGCGGGCGGCATCTGGGCGCTCAAGCTCTCCAAGACGCTGCGCCATGTCGCGTTCGATGCGGGCATGGGTTTGCGCTAACCCCGGTCTCGCCCAGCTCACGGGAAAACGGCATAAAAAAGGGCGCCCGGAGGCGCCCTTTTCCTGTCAGGGTCGGCGCGCGGCTTATTGCGCCGGTGCCGGGGTATCAAGCTGCTTGCGCAGTTCTTCAGCCCGATCCTGCAGCTGCTTTTCGAGCGCCGACGGATCAGAGTTCTGCTTGTTGAATTCTTCGAAGGTCATGGCGCTTTCGGCATCATAGACCGTGGTGAAGCCGGCGAGATTGATCTCGATGACCAGATCCTTGTTCTGCCGGTTCTTGGCGGTCAGCTTCAGCACGCTGCCCTTCTTGAGGCTGTTGATATAGGCCTCATTGATCACGAGCTGCGTTGCGCAGGAGGTGGGGTCGCACAGCATGAAGGGCACGCGGATCGGCTTCGAGCCGTCGATCTGCCAGGTGAGCCCGAAGGGCAGCAGCACCCCGAGCGGCACCGCGGCCACGGCGAGCAGGCGGCTTTCCTGGCCCGGATCATCGCGCAACAGGAACGAGCCGAGGAACTGGCCATTGGCCACCACGACCTGGCGCATGATGCAGACCTTCTTGCCATCGGCGAGCGGATCGCAAACCTTCAGCCAATTCTTCGTGGGGTCTTCACTGGCGGCCGCATTCGGATCGACCGCCGGAGCCGCCTGTCCATCGGCCGCCGGGGCCGGCTGGGCTGCATCCTGAGCGAAGGCCGCGTAGGTCGGCATCATCAGCGCCGCCACGGCAAGACCGGCTGCAATGAGCTTCTTGAAGGTCATGGACTTTCCTTGTGTTCCCTTTAGGCGACGGCGTTGCCACCACCGCAATTTCCCGCGCTCTTCAAGGCACGAAATCAGGCAATAACATGACCGCCCATTAAGGCATCGCGCTTTATCCGGCAAGTGTTGCCACCACACCCTGGTTTGCTGCAATTTTAGCCATTCTGGAGAGGATGGCAGCCGTGCCCTTGAGCCGCGCCTCGGGGGTCGGCCAGTCGCGCGCGAACACCAGTTTCTGGTCGGGTTTGATTCGCACCTGCATGGCAGGGTCGGAAACCATCTTCACGAGACCCGCCGGATTGGCGAATTCATTGTTGCGCAGCGTGACCACCGCGCCCTTCGGGCCGGCATCAACTTTTTCGACATTGGCCGCGCGGCAGAGCGCCTTGACGAGGATGGTTTTGAGCAGTGCTTCGACTTCCTCAGGCATGGGCCCGAAGCGGTCGATCAGTTCGCCCCCCGCCGAATCGATTTCGCGCGGCTCGGTGAGGCCGCCGAGGCGCCGGTAGAGCTGCATGCGCACCTGAAGGTCGGGTACATAATGCTCGGGGATCATCACCGGCATGCCGATGGAGATCGAGGGGCTCCATTCGCCCTCATCCTCGTAGCTGTCGGACCCGTCTTTCAGCGCGGCAACGGCTTCTTCCAGCATGGACTGGTAGAGTTCGAACCCTACCTCGCGGATATGGCCCGATTGCTCGTCGCCCAAAAGGTTGCCTGCCCCGCGAATATCGAGGTCATGGCTCGCCAGCTGGAACCCGGCGCCGAGGGTTTCGAGCGATTGCAGCACCGCGAGGCGGCGCTCGGCGGTATCGTTGAGCTTGCGATCAGCCGGTACGGTGAAAAGCGCATAGGCGCGCTGCTTGGCCCGGCCGATGCGGCCCCGGATCTGGTAGAGCTGCGCAAGGCCGAAATTATCGGCGCGATGCACGATCAGCGTATTGGCATTGGGAATATCGAGGCCGGATTCCACGATGGTGGTGGCCACGAGCACATCGAATTTGCCATCGTAAAATGTGTTCATGATGTCGTCGAGTTCACCCGGCGGCATCTGGCCATTGGCGACGACAAAGCTGACCTCCGGCACCTGAGTGCGCAGGAATTCGGCGATATCGGGCTGGTCGGCGATTTTCGGCACGACATAGAAGGCCTGCCCGCCCCGGTATTTCTCGCGCAGCAGCGCCTCGCGGATGCTGAGCGGATCAAAGGGCGTGACAAAGGTGCGGACGGCCAGCCGGTCCACCGGCGGGGTGGCGAGCAGCGACAGGTCGCGCACGCCGGTCAGCGCCAGTTGCAGGGTGCGCGGAATGGGAGTCGCGGTCAGGGTGAGGACATGCACATTGCCCTTCATCTCCTTCAGCCGCTCCTTGTGGCCGACGCCGAAATGCTGCTCCTCATCGATGATGAGCAGTCCGAGATCTTTGAACTCGATGGATTTGCCGAGGAGCGCGTGCGTGCCGATGACGATATCGAGACGGCCATCCGCGAGGCCGTCTTTCGTCGCTTTCAACTCGGTTGAGGACACGAGGCGGCTCGCCTGCCCGATGCGGAGCGGCAGGCCCGAAAAGCGCTCGCGGAAGGTTTTGAAATGCTGACGGGCAAGCAATGTTGTCGGCACGACGACGGCCACCTGGCGGCCGGCCATGGCGACGGCAAAGGCCGCGCGCAGGGCAACCTCGGTCTTGCCGAAACCGACATCACCGCACACCAGCCGGTCCATCACCTTGCCCGTGCTCAAATCCTCAAAGATCGCCTCAATGGCGGTCAGCTGATCCTCGGTTTCCTCATAGGGGAAGCGGGCCGCGAATTCATCATAGGCCCCGGCGGGCACATCAATGGGGTCGACCTTGGTCAGCAGCCGCTGCGCGGCAATCTTGATGAGCTGTTCCGCCATTTCGCGGATGCGCTTTTTCAGCCGGCTCTTTTTGGCCTGCCAGGCGACACCGCCGAGCTTGTCGAGTTCGATTTCAGCGTCGGACCCATAGCGCGAGAGCAGTTCGATGTTCTCGACCGGCAGATAGAGCTTGGTATTGCCCGCATATTCGATTTCGACGCAATCGTGCGGGGCGCCGGATACCTCGATGGTCTTGAGCCCGAGGAATCGGCCGATACCGTGATCGACATGCACAACGAGATCGCCCGCGGCGAGGCTCGCCGCTTCGGTCAGGGCGTCGGATGCCTTGCGGCGCTTCTGCGGGCGCAACAGCCGTTCGCCCAGAATATCCTGTTCGGAGAGGACGAGGAGATCATCGGTCTGGAACCCGGCCTCAAGGCTCAAAACCACCAACGCCGTGGTATCGGGCGCGGTGGTTTCCGCATCGCGCCAGTTTTCGGCCATGCGCGGATGCTCAAGACCATGGTCCTTCAGCACCTGCGCCATGCGGTCGCGCGAGCCTTCCGACCAGCAGGCAATAATGGTGCGGCGGCGCTTCCGGCGCTCGGCCTTGAGCAGCGACACCACGGCTTCGAAAAGATTGACGTCCTGGGCCTGACGTTCAGCGGCAAAGCTGGGTGCCATGCGGCCGCCGCCGCTTTCGGCGCGCTCGTTCGGGGTAAAGGCGGTGAGCTGGACCACCTGCTGGGCCGGCCCGAGCGCATACAGCCCCTCAGCGGTCTCGTAGAGCTCTTCGGGCTTTGCCGGCTTATAGGGGGCGGCCGCATTGGCGCCGGGCTTTTGCAGCCGGGCCTCTTCACGCGCCTCGTAATAGTCGCGGATCTGCACCTGACGATCGGCATAGGCTTCCTTGGCCTGATCGTCGAAGATGAACGGGGCATCGCCCGTATAGGCGCGCAGCGGGTCAAGGTGATCGTAAAAGAACCCAAGCCAGTGCTCGACTCCGGGGAAGCGTTGTCCGGCGCTCACGGCGGTATAGAGTGGGTCATCGACCGTATTGCCGCCGAACGCTGCGGTATAGCGGGCGCGGAAGCGCCTGATCGTCTCATCGGTGAGCAGCACTTCGCTCATCGGGGCGAGCGCCACGCGCTTGATGGACCCGGTGGTGCGCTGGGAATCAGCATCAAACGTGCGGATGGTTTCGAGCTGACGCCCGAAAAAGTCAAAGCGGAGCGGCTGGTCGGCCCCGGCGGGGAAAAGGTCAATCAACCCGCCACGGACGGCGAATTCGCCGGTTTCACGCACCGTGGGCACGCGAACATAGCCATTGCCCGCGGCCCATTGAATCAGTTTCTCGCTCTCCACCACCTGCCCGGCGGCGGCGGCAAAGCTCATGATTTCAACCGCGTCGCGCGGCGGCAGTTTCTGAACCAGCGCATTGACCGAGGTCAGCACCACAAGGCCTTGCTCAGCACTTGTCGCGAGGGTGGAGAGCGTTGTCATCCGCGCTGCGATGGTGACGCCATTGGGCGAGACGCGATCATAGGGCAGACAATCCCACGCGGGGATGCTGAGCACCGGGTGGCCGGGCAGAAGCTGGCCCAGCACATCGGCCATGCGTTGCAGGCGGCGGCTGTCACGCGCGACGAACACGGCTGCCACCGGGCGTGATGGCGCCTTGCCCAATTCGGCCTCAATCAGCCGCGCCAGCGCAATGGGCTGCATCCCATCGGGCACGTTCGAGAGGATACGGGTGGGCAGGAGATCAGTCATGAGGTGCGGAACGCGAGGAGATCGGCAATAAGCGCATGGTCGGCATCGTCGGGCATGGGCTCCTGCCCGAGAATCCATTTCAACAGATCGGTATCGGCCTCATCAAGGACGCGCTCGAAGCGGTCGAGTTCCTCCGCTGACATGCCACCAAGATGGGCATCGGCATAGGGCCCGAGCATCAGGTCCATTTCCTTGGTGCCCCGATGCCAGGCCCGGTATTTGAGACGCTTGAGCCGATTGGCCCGATCCTCGATAAGCACGTTTGCCGCCTTTGCCGAAACGGGCCGCATCGGGCCCGGCCGGGCTAATACGCCTTCAGGACCGGCCATGCAATTGCGGGGACGGCCAGAGACGCATAGCTTGAGCGCAATCCGTCCCTTGGCCCCCAGTTCTTCATGTCCCGCCCCAGTTCGCTTGATCCGCTCTTTGCTTCGCTTTCGGGCATGAAGGGCGTCGGTCCGCAGATTTCAAAACTGTTCAACCGCTTCCTCGCCTCGGGCGAGGGGCAGGATGCGCTGGTGCTCGATCTCTTGATGCATATGCCGAGCCAGATGGTGGACCGGCGGCGCATGGATGGTGTGGCAGCAGCCGAGCCTGGTGAGATCGCGACGCTGCGGCTCCATATCGATGCGCATCGTCCGCCGCCGCGCGGCAAGCCGCAGGTGCCGCACCGGGTGCTGGCGCATGACGAGACCGGCGACATCGACCTCGTGTTTTTCCGCGCGGAAGGCGGCTGGGTGGAAAAAAGCCTGCCGGTGGGCGAGGTGCGCTTTGTGTCGGGGCGCATCGCCGCCTTCAACGGCGGCCGCCAGATGGCGCATCCCGATTACATCGTGGCCGAAGACCGGCTTGAGACCCTGCCGCTCGTGGAGCCGGTCTATCCGGTGACACACGGGCTGAGTTCAAAGCTGGTGCTGAAACTCATCCGGCAGGCGGTCGGCCGGATTCCGGCGCTCCCCGAGTGGATACCGCCCGCGCGACTGAGCGGCTCGGGCTGGCCCGGCTTTCCCGAAGCCCTGCGCCGGGCGCATCTGCCCACCGAGCCCGGTGAGGCCGATCTTGCGGCCCCGGCGCGCATGCGGCTTGCCTATGATGAATATCTTGCCGGGCAATTGGCGCTGCTGATTGTCCGCTCAGAACTGGCGGGCCCGCGCGGCAAAGCCCGGCAGCTGACCGGCCTTATCAGCGCCAAGGTTGAAGCCGCCCTCCCCTTCGACCTGACGGCGGGGCAGCGGGCGGCCATTGCCGATATCTTTGCTGATCTGCACAAGCCCGAGCGTATGTCGCGGCTGGTGCAGGGCGATGTGGGGGCGGGCAAGACCGTGGTGGCGCTCATGGCCATGGCGGCCGTGGCCGAGACCGGGGCGCAATCAGCGCTGATGGCGCCGACCGAAATCCTGGCCACCCAGCATTACCGCTCGCTCGAGCCTTCGGCGCGGGCGGCCGGGCTCAGTATCCGGCTGGTGACGGGGAAGATGCCCGCCGCCGAAAAGCGCGCGGCACTGGCCGCCATCGAAAGCGGGGACGCGCAGATCATCGTGGGCACGCATGCCCTGTTTCAGCAGCAGGTCGCTTTCCATGACCTGGCGCTTGCGGTGGTCGATGAACAGCACCGGTTCGGGGTGCACCAGCGCCTCGCGCTCAACGCCAAAAGCGCCCATGCCGACCTCCTCGTCATGACGGCTACGCCCATTCCGCGCTCGCTGGTGCTGACGCATTTTGGCGACATGGCCGTGAGCATTCTCAAGGAAAAGCCGAAGGGGCGGCAGCCGATTGAAACCGCCACCATCGCCGCCGACGATGTTGACCGCCTGGTCGCGCGGGTTAAAGCCCAGCTCGATCAGGGGGCGCAGGCCTTCTGGATCTGCCCTTTGGTCGAAGAGAGCGAGGTCGTGGACCTCGTGTCGGCGGAAGACCGGTTCAATGCGCTCAAGCCGATTTTCGGGGACCGGATCGCGCTGGTGCATGGTCGAATGAGCGCGGCTGACAAGGACGCGGCCATGGGCCGGTTCCAATCGGGCGACGCGCAGCTTCTGGTCGCCACCACCGTGGTTGAAGTCGGCGTCGACGTGCCGAAAGCCACAATCATCGTCATCGAACATGCCGAACGCTTTGGGCTAGCGCAATTGCACCAGCTCCGGGGCCGCGTGGGACGGGGGCGGGATAAATCCTTCTGCGTGCTGCTCTACGCCGAGCCGCTCAGCCTGTTGGCGCGCGAGCGGCTCAAGACCATTCGCGGCACCGACGATGGCTTTGTGATCGCGGAAAAAGACCTCGAATTGCGCGGCCCCGGCGATGTGCTGGGCACGCGGCAATCGGGCATGCCCGGATACCGGCTGGCGGTGCCCGATGTGCATCGGCACCTGCTTGAACTGGCCCATGAGGATGCCCTCGCCATCATGGCGCACAACCCCGGCCTTACAGGGCCGGAGGGACTGGCGCTGCGGGGTCTATTGTATGTTTTCCGCAAGGATCTCGCGATTCCGCTCATTCACGCGGGCTAATGGGTGGTTTCCCCGCGCTGGCCGGGCGAGAGCAGGCTCACCGCCTTCGCCGCGCTCTGGTGGACGCTATCGAGGGCCCGGATCGTATCGAGCAGGCGGCTGTGATTGGCGATCTCGGGGGGCAGGTTCTGCGCCTGATCGTGCAGCCCCTCGCGCTGGCGGGCAATGTCGCGCTCAAGCTGTTCGGCCTCGGCGAGCAGATGCGGCTCATAGCCGCCCGTGGTTTTGAGCTTGGTGCCAAAGCCCGTCAGGCGGGCCGCCTGAGCCTGCCAGATGCTGATCTGCCGGTTGATGGGCAAAACGAGCTTCTGGGCCTCGCGGGCCTGCTGCACGTCCTGCCGTTCCGCGCGTTGCCGTCGGGGCGTTTCGTTCACGCTCGACCCTCCTGCCCCCACGGGGCGGACGGGGCCCCGGAAGGCCCCGTCGCTTCAGTTAATGAAGATTCGATCCCGTACCGCTGCCGGGGGTGCCGGTCACGTCGCGATAGGCGCGATCGACCTGCTCCTTGCCTTTGTCGTAGATCTCGCCGGCTTTCGCCTTCCCCTCTTCGTAGAGCTTGTCAGCGGCATCGAAGGCGCGGTCGCGCAGGCTATCGCCGAGCTTACCGACCATCATGTCTTCCTCGCGGGTGCGCGGCAGGGTCGCGCCCAGCGCTGCGCCCATGGCAAAGGCCAGTGCGCCACCCACAAGGGGCAGATCGGTGTAGAGGTCACCCACCCGCTGGCGGGCCGCAGAGGCGCCCGACCCCATCTGGCTGGACAGATGCTGGCCCCGGCCCGTAAGATCGTGGGCTGCCTGACCAATGCCCGACGTCAGATCCTGCCAGCGATGGGTGGCCCAGCCGGCCGCATCAGCAAAGCGGTTCCCGGCTTCGTCGCTAAAATCGCGGATTCGATGGCCGGCCTCATCGATGAACGCGCCGATCATCCGGCCGGTATTGTCGATGAAATGGCCCCGGCGGTGGCCTTCTGCATTGGACTTCGCCCGATAGCGGCCCCCGGCGGTGTCCTCAAATTCCGAGGTCCACTCGCCCGATGCGTCCGCACTATGGCTCACCCGGCGCAGTCCGCCCGAGATGGTGGCATAGGGAAAATCGGTTTCTGCCCAATCCATGCCCGACTCCTCAGCGCGGGAAGTGCTGCGGCGCTGGGTGGGCTCGCCCATCAGCCGCACCCCCTGCCCGGACATCAGCCAGACGAGGCTGACCCCCAGGAGGGCCGTCGGCATGGGGTTATGGGCAATGGTATTGCCCAGATTGGTGAGGAAGCTCTGGCCGCCGTTCCTGGTATAGCTCAGCAGCTCATCGACCAATTGGCCGGGCGACAGACGATCGCGCAATTCATCGATGCGGCTTTCCACCCGCTGGCGCTGCGCTTCGACTTCGCTCTCGAGTTCGGCGGAGTTTTTGCCATAGTCGGTCATCAGAAGCTCTCCTTCACAACCTTGGCGTCGCGGGCCAGCGAATGCGTGGTCCGGTCGAGATTCAGGCGACTGGATTTCCAGGCGCCGAGGCTTTTTGACATGAAGCTCCAGGCGACGCCGCCCACCACCACCGCCACAACCAGCGCGGCGATGAAATCAGCGACCTTTTCGGCGATACCAAAGGGCACCATCAGGGCCGACAGACCCGCTACCAGCGCCGCGAGCAACACGCCCACAGCCCCGATGGCAAGCACTGCCCCGATTATCAGACCGCGCGAGGCCCCCACGAGGCCCTCGAGCTTTTCGCCGGCCTCGGTCTTGGCCAGTTCGATTTCCTTGCGAAACAGCGAGGAGATGTCGCTGACGAGGCTTCCCAGCAGATCGGTCAGGGAGCGGGAGGGTTCAAATTCCGGCATTGTCGCCTCCGTTCCCCAAGCCTCCAGCCCGCTGTGTCATGCCGTCCTCGGCACCATTGGGGGCGGAATAGCCATTGGACGGCACCGGCTGCATCTGGTCTTCGGCGCGGCGGGCGGCGCTAGCGCGGAGGAACCGGCTCGCGGCAAACCCTAAAATGGCGGCGATGCCCAGGAAGGCGACCGGCTGGCGGCGTCCGAAATCCTCAGTCATTGACACCATGGTGTCGACATCATTGTCGCGGATCGCGGCCGTGAGGCTTTCGGCACGGTCAGCCACCATGCGCAGATAGGGCGCGGCGGCCTCATCGCTGCTTTCGAGGTCAGCGGCAACTTTATCGAGTGCGTCCGTCAGGCCGCCCAACTGTTCGGCGATCAGGTCTTTCTGCTCGCTGGCCATACTTTTGGCCTTTTCGGCCATATGGCCAACCTGCGCTGTGGCTTCCTCGCCCATGGCCGCCACCTGGTCTTTCACATCCTGACCGAGATCAGCGAGGTCCTGATGGACCTTGCCCTCGTCCCTGGTGTTGCTCGTCTTGCTGGTGGAACCCGGCGTCTCATTCGAGGCACTCATCGCGCACACTCCTCATGGGGGTTGATCATCGTCCTGATGACCCAATGTTCATGAGGCGTGAGGGTTCCCGACAAAGCGGCGGGGGGGCGGAATCAGGACCCGGGGCGGCGGCGGTCGCGGAGCGCGCAGTACAGCGCATAGTCGCGCCGGGCATCGGGGAGCGCGCGGTGAACGACCGGCGCGGCATTGAGACTGGCGCGAACCTCGGCAATCAGCGCGTCCGCCTCGGGCCCGGGAGCGAGCCCGGCGGCTTCAGCATGCGCGATATCGCTATCGGAAAGCCTCACCAGGTGCCGGGGCAGACCGGCGGCGCGCAGGAGCATGCTGAGCCAATGGCCATCCCAGCTCGGCGCGCTCGCAAAGACCCGATCAGCGGCAAAAAGCGGCAGGAGGTTCGCGACCACGGCTTGGGGCGACAGGCCCTCGTTGAAAAGCCGCGTCCGGCTCAGGCCATGGAGGCGCTCGGCGGCGCTATCCCAATCGGTCCAGTCGGGTGGAGGCGCAATGAGATAGGCCTCGCCCGTGCCATCGGCGCGCACGAAGCCGACCTCGATGGGGTAGCTGGCCTTGTTGAGCGATGACGCTTCGAAATCCAGAAACACCGGCATGGGGCCAGTCTGCCCCCGCCGGTCTGTTTGAACAAGGGTGCTTAAAGCGCCTGGGCCGGTTGCGCGGCGAGCAGCGATTCGATCATCGGCACCATGGCCTCGGGCTCGATCGTGCTGGCGAACCGCTTCACTTTGCGGCCGTCGCGGCTCACGAGGAATTTGGTGAAGTTCCATTTGACGGCGCGTGTCCCGAAAACGCCGCGTCCCTTGGCTTTCAGCCAACCAATGACCGGATCGGTGCCGCGACCATTGACCAGCACTTTTTTGAAAAGGGGGAAGGTCACGCCAAAATTGAGGTCGCAAAACCTGGCGATTTCGGTCTCGGTGCCGGGTTCCTGCGCGCCAAACTGGTTGCAGGGGAAGCCGACGATGACGAGACCCCGATCCTTGTAGCGCTCGTGCAACTGCTGCAGCCCGGCATACTGCGGGGTGAAGCCGCAAGCGCTCGCAACATTGACGGCCAGCACCACTTTGCCGCGGCAGGACGCAAAGTCAAAAAGGCGCCCGTCAGCGAGGGGCGCCTTGAAATCATATAAGTCGGACATAGGTCAGTCGCTTTCTCGTTTCATCGCATCAAGGCGACGCGCGGCGAGGTCGGCGATGGACTGGTCCCGCTGTTTTTCGGCCTTGGTTCGGCCGAACTTTGCCCGGTTCTCGTCCGCAGTCTGCTCTTTGGCAGCCTTCGCTTTACTCTTACGCGCCTTTGATAACGAGACGAGGTTGCCCATCAGACCAGTCGGGATTGCACAACGGCGGCTTCAATGAAGCTCGCGAACAGCGGATGCGGCTCGAAAGGCTTCGATTTCAGCTCCGGGTGGAACTGTACACCGATGAACCACGGGTGGTCGGTGCGCTCCACGATTTCGGGCAGTTTGCCATCGGGCGATACGCCCGAGAACAGAAGGCCATTGGCCTCCAGCACCTTGCGGTAGCTCATGTTCACTTCATAGCGATGCCGGTGGCGCTCGTTGATCCGCGTGGTGCCGTAAATATCGGCCACGCGGCTGCCCTTGGCCAATTGTGCGGGATAGGAGCCGAGCCGCATGGTACCGCCGAGATCGCCAGCCGCCGAGCGGGTCACCTGCTCGTTGCCCTGCACCCATTCGGTCATGATGCCGACAACCGGCTCCTTGGTGGGGCCGAATTCGCTCGAATTGGCCTGCTTGATCCCGGCCGTATTCCGCGCCGCTTCAATGCAGGCCATCTGCATGCCGAAGCAGATGCCAAAATAGGGCACATCCTTCAGCCGCGCAAAGCGCGCTGCCTGGATCTTGCCCGCCGAGCCGCGCTCGCCAAAACCGCCCGGCACCAGAATGCCGTGGATATGCTCGAGATAGGGCGCCGGATCGTCACGCTCGAAAATCTCGCTGTCGATCCAGTTGAGATTGACCTTCACATGGTTGGCAATGCCGCCATGCACCAGCGCTTCCGAGAGCGACTTATAGGCGTCCTTGAGGCCGGTATATTTGCCGACGATGGCGATATTGACCTCGCCCTCCGGATTATGGAGCCGCGTCGAGATTTCGTCCCAGGCCGTCATGTCGGGCTCGGGCGCATCGGTGATGCCGAAGGCGGCCAGCACTTCGCGGTCGAGACCTTCGCGGTGATAGGCCAGCGGCACGTCATAGATCGTCGCGACGTCGAGGCCCTGAATCACGGCGCTTTCGCGCACATTGCAGAACTGGGCCAGCTTGCGCCGCTCGGGCATCGGGATCGGCCGGTCACAGCGGACGAGCAGGATATCGGGCGAAATGCCGATGGAGCGTAGTTCGGCGACCGAGTGCTGGGTGGGCTTGGTCTTCAGTTCCCCGGCGCTCGGAATGAACGGCATCAGTGTGAGGTGCACATAGACGGCCTGACCGCGCGGCATTTCATTGCCGAACTGGCGGATGGCCTCAAAGAACGGCAGGCCTTCGATATCGCCCACCGTGCCGCCGATTTCGACGAGCACGAAGTCGAAGTCTTCGTTGCCTTCGCGGACAAAATCCTTGATCGCATCGGTGACGTGCGGAATGACCTGCACGGTCGCGCCGAGGTAGTCGCCACGGCGCTCCTTGGCGATGATGTCGGAGTAGATCCGGCCGGTTGTGATGTTATCGCGCCTGTTGGCGTGCCGCCCGGTAAAGCGCTCGTAATGGCCGAGATCGAGGTCGGTCTCCGCCCCGTCATCGGTGACGAACACTTCGCCGTGCTGGGTCGGCGACATGGTGCCGGGATCGACATTGAGATAGGGGTCGAGCTTCCTCAGCCGGACCTTATAGCCGCGCGCCTGCAGAACAGCGCCAAGCGCTGCCGAAGCGAGACCTTTGCCCAGGGAGGAAACCACGCCGCCGGTGATGAAAACGTACCGAGTCATGGGAGGTCACCTAAGAGGGCTGTCGATTGATTCGAAAGAGGAAAGCCGCGTAGAAAATGCAGCGCTCCCCACCAAAAGATAAAGGGGATGTTGCCATCCCCTTTTTGCTGATCCGGACCCGGACCTGATCACTTCGTCTCTGCTGGCGTGGTCGCAGCGCCGGCATCGGTTGCGGCCGGGGCGGCGGGCACCGGCACGCCCGGATCGGCAGCCGGGGCGGCCGGGGTCGCTGGGGTGGTCGCATCGGTGCCGCTGCGTTCGGTCTGCAGCTGCTGGATGGCGTCGAGCACGGTCTTGTCGCCCGACTGCTGCTCCACCACCTTGTCGATCACCGCCGGCTTGTCGAGGCGCGCCAGAATGGTGAGCCCGATGGCAGTGGCGAAAAACAGCGCCGCGAGAATCGTGGTGGTGCGGGTCAAGAGGTTCGCCGAGCCGCGCACCGAAATCAGCCCGTTCGAGCTTGATCCCATGCCGAGCCCGCCGCCTTCGGAGCGCTGCAACAAAATGACAGCGATCAGCGCGAGCACGATCAACAGATAGGCAACGATCAGAACATTGGCCATGGGTGGCTACTTCTCAACTAGGGTTAGCGGCGCCTCTTACACAAGCGGGGCGGCAATTGCCAGCCCCCCGTGAACGCGCGCGATACCAAACAGATGCGGTCTTGCGGCCCAACCGGGCCTCACAGGGCCGAGATAATAGCGTAAAAGTCGCTTGCCAAGAGCGAAGCCCCACCAACGAGCCCGCCATTCACGTGCTCAATCGCCAGAATTTCGCGCGCATTGGCCGGTTTCATGGACCCGCCATAAAGGATCCGCACGCCCGCGCCGCGCGCCCCGAACCGGGCCTCGAGCGTCATGCGCACCGCCCGATGCATGTCGATGATATCCTGAGTGGTGGGCGTGAGCCCGGTGCCGATGGCCCAGACCGGCTCATAGGCAATGACAATGCTGTGCCCGGCCCAATCCTCGGGAATAGACGCGGCAAGTTGCGCCGTGACGACCGCGACAGCCTGACCGGCGCGGCGTTCGGCCTCGGTTTCCCCGACGCAGATGATGGGCACAAGCCCGGATGCCAGCGCGGCGCGGGCCTTGTCGGCGACCAGGGCGCTGGTTTCGCCATGGTCGGCGCGGCGTTCGGAATGGCCGACAATAACATATTGTGCGCCAAGGTCGGCCAGCATGGGGGCCGAAATATCGCCCGTATGCGCCCCACTGAGGGCCGGATGGCAATCCTGCCCGCCCGAAACAATGCCCGCAGGGGCGGCGATGCGATTGAGGTCCGCCAGCAGCGTGGCCGGCGGGCAGATCAGCACGGTGGCGCGCGGCGGCGCTCCGGCGCGCAGGCGCTCGGCGAGCCGGCCGACTTCGGCCAGCGCCACGCTCGTGCCGTTCATCTTCCAGTTCCCTGCGATGAGGGGTGTGATGGCTGTGGTCACTCTTTCTGTCTCCCGCTCTCTTGCCATTCCGGGGCGTTTGCCCTACCCCCGAGTTTGGACGTGTGCCTTGCGGCCAAAGTCTTAATCTCTGTACTATCCGCCGCCCAATCCTTTGACGACATACCCGGAAGTGTTCTGATGCTCGATGGCCTGCGCAAGATTTCCAGCACCTGGTTCGGCAAGATCCTGGGCCTGTTCCTCATTGTCGGTCTTGCAGGCTTTGGCATCTCGAACGTCATCCTGCAACTGGGCACCGAGACGGTGGCGAGTGTCTCAGGGGTGGATATATCGACCCGCGATTTCCAGCGGGCTTATAATGCGCAGTTAAATTCTCTCGGCCAGCAGATCGGTCGGACCCCCTCGGCAGAGGAGGCTGTGTCGTTCGGCATCCCTGGCCTGGTTCTGGCGCGGCTGACCGCTGAGAACGCCATCAGCGTCTATGGCCAGACCCTCGGCCTGGGCGTATCCGAGGAGCGTCTCGCCAAGATGATCCAGGGCGATACGAGCTTTCAGGGCACGCTGGGCAGTTTCGATCCGGCCATGTTCCGGCAGGTGTTGAACCAGCAGGGCTATACAGAGGCCGAATATCTCGACCTGCAGACGCGTACCGCCCGTCGCCAGCAGCTGGCCACAGGGCTTTTCGCTGGCTCGCCGGTGCCCCAGGCAGCCGACGAGCTGACCGCGCGCTATATCGGCGACAAGCGCAATGTGGATTATTTCGTGCTGTCGGCAGCGGCCCTGCCGCCGGTTGCCGTGCCGACCGATGCCGAGCTTGAGACCTATCTCAAGGACAACCAGAAGTCGTTCCGCACCGAAGAAACCCGCACCATCGATGTGCTGGTGCTCTCGGCCGACGCCATTGCCGCGACCAAGACGGTCGCCGATGCCGATGTCGCTGCCGAATACGAGCGGACCAAGGCCAGCCTGACCAAGGTTGAAAAGCGCACCATCAAGCAGGTGGCGCTCGCGACGGCCGACCAGATCAAGGCGTTTGAGGATGGCAAGGCCGGGGGCAAGAAGATCGGCCAGATGCTGGCCGAAACTGCCCTGCCCTTCCAGGACCTCGGCACCCTGGCCAAGACCGATGTTCCCGACAGCGCGCTCGCTGATGCCGCCTTCGGCCTAGCGGTCGATGATTTCGTCATCATTGACGGGGTAGCCGGGGCCAAACGCGCCATCACCGTTTCGGCCATCGAGCCGGGCGGTGTGCTGTCGCTCGAAGAAGCCACCCCCGATATCCGCAAGGCGCTGGCGCTCAAGGCGGCACGCGCCGATTACGGCGATCTGCAGGACCAGATCGAAGAGCTGCGGGCGGCCTTCAAGCCGCTCGCCGACATTGGCACGCGCTTCGGGCTCGTGCCCCAGACGCTGACGGTGAAGGATGATGTCGCCACACTGGCTCCCCTCGGCGCGCTGGCTGAAGCTGATCTCACCAAGATCAAAACCACGGTGATGGGCGCCAAGGAAGGCGACCTGACCCCGGCGGTGCCGCTCGCGGGCAATAGCTATCTGTGGTTTGACCTCAAGGCGATTGAGCCGGCCCGCGACCAGACCCTTGCCGAAGTGAAGGACGCTGTGACCAAGGCCTGGACCGACCAGCAGACCGCCGATGCGCTCAGCGCCAAGGTGACGGCGCTCCTCGAGCAGCTGAAGGCCGGAACGGCGTTTGCCGATGTGGCGACCAGCGTCAACCAGGTGCCGCAACTGAGCCCGCCGCTTGGGCGCAATGGTGATGGCACCGCCGTGCTCAACACCCAGGTCGCCGAGGCGATCTTTGCCGGCGGCGAAGGCTATTTCGGCTCGGCGATGAATGGCGATGGCGATCATGTGCTGTTCCAGGTCACGGGCATCGTGCCCGGCAGCGTCGATGCGCTGACCAGTGAGAACAAGACTTTCGTCGAGAATTCGTTGCGTGACACTCTTTATGCCGATTTCGTCACGGGGGTCCGCGACGAGGCCGGTATCCGTATCAACCAGCAGGCGCTCAGCAAAGTGCTGGGGCTCGATCAGACGGGTCAGTAATGGCACAGGACGGGTTTTCGGCCTTTGCTGCGGCCTATGATCAGGGTCGCGCGCAGATTGTGTTCCGCCGTGTGGTCGCAGACCTCGAGACGCCGGTCGGCGCCTATCTGAAGCTCGCCGAGGGCCGGAAGAACACCTTCCTGTTTGAAAGCGTGCAGGATGGCGCAACGCGCGGCCGCTACTCCATGATCGGGATCGAACCCGATGTGCTGCTGAAGGTGGAAAACGGCCGCGCCGGGATCAACCGCCAAGTGGCCTCGGCGCCAGACCAGTTTGAACCGGTGAGCGTGCCGCCGCTTGAGGCGCTGCGCGCACTCGTCGCTGAAAGCCAGGCTGATGTGCCGCAGGGCCTGCCTTCGACCGCGGCCGGTGTGTATGGCTATCTCGGCTACGAGATGGTGCGTTTCATGGAAGACTTGCCCGACCGGCATGATGCCGGGCTCGGGCTGCCCGACGCGCTGTTGATGCGGCCCAGTCTTCTGGCTGTGTTCGACACCTTGAAAGACGAACTCTATCTCACTGCGCCGGTCTATATCCGGTCAGGCGTCAGCGCCCGGCAGGCCTATGAAGGCGCCGAGGCGCGCATAGACGATGCCATCGCGCGGCTCGGCCGCACCCTGCCCTATGCCGCCCTGGCGCCGCAAATGGACAAGGTTGCGGTCACGTCCAATACGGCGCCAGCGCTTTATGCCGACATGGTCGAGCGGGCGAAGGATTATATCCGGGCCGGGGACATTTTTCAGGTCGTGCTATCGCAGCGGTTTGAAAGTGCCTTCACGCTGCCGCCAACCGCGCTCTACCGGGCGCTGCGGCGCACCAACCCGTCGCCCTATATGTTCTTTCTCGATTTCGGCGGCTTTGCCGTGTGCGGGTCGAGCCCGGAAATTCTGGTGAAGCTGGAAAAGGGTCAGGTGACGATCCGTCCCATCGCCGGTACGCGCAAGCGCGGCGCTACGCCCACGCGTGACAAGGAACTGGCTGACGAACTGTTGAGCGATCCCAAGGAACTGGCCGAGCACCTGATGCTGCTCGACCTCGGGCGCAATGACGTGGGCCGTGTTGCCAAGATCGGCTCGGTGAAGGTCACCGACAAGTTCTTCCTCGAATATTATTCCCATGTCATGCACATCGTTTCCAATGTCGTGGGCACGCTGGCCGATGGCAAGGATTTCGTCGATGCGCTGTCGGCGGGCTTCCCGGCCGGTACGGTATCGGGCGCGCCCAAGGTACGGGCCATGGAAATCATCGACGAACTGGAAGTGTCGCGGCGCGGCATCTATGGCGGCGCGGTGGGCTATTTCGGGGCCGATGGCACCATGGACACCTGCATCGTGCTGCGCACCGCGATTGTGCGCGACAACCGCATCTATGTGCAGGCAGGCGCCGGGATCGTGGCGGATTCACAGCCCGAGCTTGAACAGCTCGAATGCGAAAACAAGGCCCGCGCGCTGTTCAGCGCCGCCGAGGAAGCGCTCCGCTATGCCGGCGAAGCGCAGGTTGGCCAATAGGAGAGCCGCCCATGCGCCTTCTCGTGATCGATAATTACGACAGCTTCACCTACAACCTCGTGCACTATCTGGGCGAGCTGGGGGCTGAGCCCACCGTGATCCGGAACGACAGGATTACGCTTAGGGGCGTTGCCGAGTTTGCCGCTGAGGCCATTGTGCTGTCGCCCGGGCCCTGTACGCCCAATGAGGCCGGCATCTGCCTGTCGCTGATTGCTGAATTCGCGCCCACCGTGCCCATCCTCGGGGTCTGCCTTGGCCACCAGGCCATGGGGCAGGCCTTTGGCGGCGATGTGGTGCGGGCCCCCGACCTGATGCATGGCAAGACCTGCCCCATCACCCATACGGGCAAGGGCCTGTTCCGGGGACTGAACGCGCATTTTCTGGCGACGCGCTACCATTCGCTGGTGGTGAAGCGCGACACGCTGCCCGCGGCGCTTGAGATCACCGCCACGAGCGATGACGGGCTGATCATGGGCATGCAGCACAAGACCTATCCGAGCCACGGGGTGCAGTTTCACCCCGAAAGCATCGCCTCCGAAAACGGTCATGCCCTGCTTCAGAATTTTCTCAATATCGCCCGCGACTTCAACCTCAGGACAGCCGCGTGATGGATATCAAAAAAGCGCTCCAGAAGATCGCCCAGCGCGAAGACCTCACCGGCGAGGAAATGCGCGCCGTGATCACGCTCATCATGAACGGGGAAGCGACCTCCGGCCAGATCGGCGCGTTTCTCATGGGGATGCGGGTGAAGGGCGAAACCGTGGGCGAGATTGCTGCGGCGGTCTCGATCCTGCGGGAAAAAATGGTGAAGGTCGACGCCCCCGACGATGTGATCGACATTGTGGGCACGGGCGGTGATGGGGCCGAGACGCTGAACATCTCCACCGCCGCCGCGCTGGTGGTGGCGGCGCTGGGCGTGCCGGTCGCGAAACACGGCAACCGCGCGCTGTCGTCGAAATCCGGCGCGTCGGATGTGCTTCAGGCGCTCGGCATCAAGATCGACCTGCCGCCGGAAAAAATCACCCAGTGCATCGGCACTGCCGGGATCGGCTTCATGTTTGCCCCGGCGCATCACCCGGCGCTGAAGCATGTGGGCCCCACCCGGGTGGAACTGGGCGTGCGCACGCTGTTCAACCTGTTGGGGCCACAGGCGAACCCGGCGGGCGCGCGGCGCTATATGATGGGCGTTTACGCCAAGAGCTGGGTCGAACCGGTGGCGGCAGCGCTCCTCGCCAACCGCGCGATAGCGGCCTGGGTGGTGCATGGGGCCGACGGGCTCGATGAACTCTCGACCACCGGCCCGAGCTTTGTCGCCTCGGTGAAAAACGGCGACCTGCGCAGCTTTGAAGTTGTGCCTGAAGAGGCTGGGCTCAAGCGTGCAACCCTTGCGGACCTGAAAGGGGCCGATCCGGCGTATAATGCCAGCCGGCTCAGGGCGCTTTTACAGGGCCAGCACGATGCCTATCGTGATATTGTGCTGTTCAATGCCGGGGCGGCGCTGATTGTGGCGGACCGGGCCGACACTCTTGCCGAGGGCGTACGCCTTGCGGCCGAAGCCGTGGATAGCGGCAAGGCGCAGGCGGTCCTCGATACCCTCATCTCCATTTCGAATAGTTGAGTTCATGGTCGATATTCTGTCGCAGATCGCCAAGTACAAGCGCGTTGAGATTGCCGAGGCCAAGAAGGCCCATCCGCTCCCTGAGGTCGAGGCACAGGCCAAGGCCGCGAGCCCGGTGCGGCCCTTCCTCAAGTCGCTCGCCGACAAGCGCAGCAAAGGGGCATTTGCGCTTATTGCCGAAGTAAAAAAGGCGAGCCCGTCGAAAGGGTTGATCCGCGATGATTTCGACCCGGCCGCCATTGCTGCCGCCTATGAAGTGGGCGGCGCGGCCTGTCTTTCGGTGTTGACTGATGGGCCGAGCTTTCAGGGCCACGCGGACTATCTGAAAGCGGCGCGTGGGGCGTGTTCGCTGCCGGTGCTGCGCAAGGATTTCCTGTTTGACACCTATCAGGTGGCCGAAAGCCGGGCGATGGGTGCCGATTGCATCCTCGTGATCCTCGCTGAAATGGACGATGCGCTGGCGCGCGATCTGGTGGCCGCCGCGAAAGCCTGGGGCATGGATGCGCTCATTGAAGTGCACGACCGGATCGAACTCGACCGGGCGCTGGGGCTCAATGTGAACCTCATCGGCATCAATAACCGGAACCTGCGGACCTTTGAGACCACGATCCGCACCTCGATCAATCTCGCAGGCGGTATCCCCCCGGGCATTCATCTCGTCTCCGAAAGCGGTATTGGCTCGCATGACGATCTGGTGCGGCTCGAAACCGAGGCCGCGATTGGCACCTTCCTTGTGGGGGAAAGCCTGATGCGGCAAGCCGACGTGGCCGGGGCCACCCGGACCCTGCTCAACGGCTGAAAGGGTGGCCATGGCGCTCACGCATCTCAACGACAAGGGCGAAGCGCATATCGTTGATATTGGCGACAAGCCCGCGACCCGGCGGCGCGCGGTCGCCGAAGCGCAGCTCATCGCGACGCGCGGCACCATCGATCTCATCATGGGCGGCACGCTCCAAAAAGGCGATGCCCTCGCCACCGCCCGAATCGCCGGGATCATGGCGGCCAAAAAGACCGCCGATCTGATTCCCCTCTGCCACCCGATCAGCCTCAGCAGCGTCGGTGTCGAGATCAGCGATCAGGAGAGCCATATCCTCATTTCCGCCAGCGCCGAAACCACGGGCCAGACCGGGGTTGAAATGGAAGCCATGACAGCGGCCAGCGTGGCGGCGCTGACGCTCTATGACATGGCCAAATCGCACGAGCGCGGCATGACCATCGGCGCGGTGCGGCTGGTGTTCAAGTCCGGCGGCCGATCCGGCGACTACACCCGATGATCAGCGTTGATGAGGCCCTTGGCCGGATTTTTGCGGCCCTGCCCCGGCTCGGCACCGAGACGGTGGCGCTGAGTGCGGCACGCGGCCGGGTACTCGCCGAGCCTTTACGCGCCAACCACACCCAGCCCCCGTTCGACGCCTCGGCGATGGACGGCTATGCGGTGCGAGCGGCTGATGTGGACCCGGCCAGGGCACTGACGCTTGCCGGAACATCGCAGGCGGGCGCCCGCTTCGTGGGGCTGATGGATCGCGGCCAATGCGTGCGGATTTTCACCGGCGCGCCGCTGCCCATCGGGGCCGATGCCGTCATCATGCAGGAAGAGGCCACGGCAAAGGGCAACCGGATCACCTTTTCCACCCTGCCCAAGCCGGGCCAGAACATTCGCCGGCAGGGCCATGATTATGCGCGCGGCGATGCGCTGATCGCGGCCGGCACCGCCCTGACGCCGGCCATGTTGGCCCTCGCCGCGAGCGCCAATAACCCCACCCTCACCGTTTTTCGCCGCCCACGGATTGCAGTACTCGCCACTGGCGATGAATTGCTGCCGCCCGGGTCGGTTCTCGGGCCCGACCAGATTATCGCGTCAAATTCCTTCGGGCTGATCGCGCTGGTTTCGCCCTATGCCGACAGCGTGCTCGACCTCGGGATCGCCCCCGATGTGCCCGCAATGATTGAAAGCAAGGTGCTGAGCGCGATTGATGCGGGCGTCGATGTGATCATCACCTCGGGCGGCGCCAGTGTTGGCGACCGCGACTATGTGCAGGAGGTACTGAAGGACCTGGGCGTCACGCTCGAGTTCTGGGCCCTGAGGATGCGGCCGGGCAAGCCGCTCATGTTCGGCACGCGCGGCAACACGCTGGTGTTCGGACTCCCGGGCAATCCGGTGTCGGCGCTCGTGACTGCGAGCGTCATCCTCAAACCGGCGCTGAGGGCGCTCACCGGCCATGCCGACCCGTTCTGGCCGGTCATTGGTGTGCCGATCCTCACGGGCCTGCCGCCCAATGGGCCGCGCCGCCATTACATCCGGGGTGTGATGAGCCGCAACGACATCGGCTTTTTGCAGGTAACGCCGCTCAGCGAAACCGACAGCAGCCATGCCTCCTCGCTGGCCCGCGCCGACGCGCTGATCGTGCAGGCCGAAAACGATCCGGGCCTGCCGCCGGGCGAAATCGTGACGGTCATTCCGCTCACCTGGAGCGCCTGAGACCGCTTTTCAGCGAAAATGCGCCTGGGGATTGCAGAACAGAACTGGAACAGCTATCACATGTTCAGCCTTTGTTCCGATTCCGCTGGGGGACCCCGGGATGCTGACGCGCAAGCAGCACGAATTGCTCATGTTCATTCATGAGCGCATGAAGGAGGCGGGGATTCCGCCCTCTTTCGACGAAATGAAAGACGCGCTCGACCTGAAATCCAAATCCGGAATTCATCGGTTGATCACGGCGCTGGAGGAGCGCGGCTTCATTCGCCGCCTGCCCAACCGCGCCCGGGCGCTTGAAGTCATCCGCCTGCCGGATTCGATGAACCCGTCGCTCGGTGGGCGCAAAGCCAAGTTCGAACCCTCGGTTATCGCGGGCACGCTGGGCAAGGTGGCAGCGCCACCCGCCCGCAGCGCGGCTGTTCCGCCGCCTGTGGTGGATATGAGCCGCGCCGTGCATGTGCCGGTGATGGGGCGCATTGCGGCCGGTGTGCCGATTGAGGCGATCCAGACCCATTCGCACACGATCATTGTGCCGCCCGAAATGCTGGGGCCGGGCGAACATTTCGCGCTCGAAGTGCGCGGCGATTCGATGATCGAAGCCGGGATTTTCGATGGCGACACCGTGCTCATCAAAAAGCAGGATGCGGCCGGTACGGGCGATATTGTCGTGGCGCTCGTCGATAATGAAGAGGCCACGCTGAAGCGGCTGCGCCGCCGGGGCAATGCCATCGCGCTTGAAGCGGCCAATCCGGCCTATGAAACGCGCATTTTCCCGCCTGAGCGGGTCAAGGTGCAGGGCCGCCTCGTGGGGCTGATGCGCAAATATTGATGCGCCGTGAAAACGCTGAACGGGCCGGTCACTGACCGGCCCTTTTTCTTTGAATATCGAAGCTTTGATGGTGAAATTGCGCTAGGGCGCCACGGCCCGATTGGATAGGGTCCCTTGCGTGTTTCGCGAGGGGGTCTTAGGCACCATGCAGGGTCCGGTGGATTGGGTGGCGGTCGATTGGGGCACGTCAAACCTCAGGCTGTTCGGCATGGACCCGACGGGCGCCATCGCCTTTTCGCGCAGCTCGCCCGATGGCATGGGCAAACTGTCCCGCGAACAATATCCCGGCATTCTCACCGCGTTGCTGGGCGATATCGAGGGGCCGATCGACGTTCTGGTCTGCGGCATGGCCGGGGCGCGGCAGGGCTGGATGGAAGCCCCCTATCTCGATGCCCCGGCGGACCTGTCGCGGCTGATCGACGGGGCGGTCAGCCCCGAGATGAACAATGACATTTCGGTCTCGATCCTGCCCGGCGTCTGCCAGCGCGATATTGGCGCCGAGGATGTGATGCGGGGCGAGGAAACGCAGATTTTAGGGCTCTCGGCCCTTGATCCGGGGTTTTCCGGGCTCGTGGTCATGCCCGGCACCCACAGCAAGTGGGCGCTGGTTGATGGCCCGGTGCTCAAGCGCTTTTCCTCGGCCATGACGGGCGAACTCTTCGATGTGCTGCGCACTCATTCGGTGCTGCGCCATTCTTTTGTCGGTGAGCTGGAGGGCGAGGACCGCGATATCGGGGTCGATGCCGGGCTCGATCAGGGGCTGGCGCACCCCGAGCGGCTGACCGCCACGCTGTTTAAGGTACGGGCCGGGGCCCTGCTCTCGGGCCGCTCGCCGGCCTATTGCGCGGGGTTCCTGTCGGGGCTGTTGATCGGCGCTGAAATCGGCGGCCAGCGCGACTGGATCGGCGCGGGCGATATCCCGCTTATCGGCAGCGTGTCGCTCTCGGCGCTGTACCAGCGCGGCTTCGCGCGTCTGGGCCAGAAAACCCGCATCATCGATGCCACTGATGCGACGCTCGCCGGCCTTAAGGCCGCGCGGAAAGGATAATCATGCACCGCCATCTGATCGCGATCCTCCGCGGCATCACGCCGCCTGAAACTGTCGATGTCTGCCAGGCACTTGTTGAGGCGGGCATTACCCTCATTGAGGTGCCGCTGAATTCGCCCGATGCGCTCCGCTCCATTGAGATGGCGGCCAAGCTGTTTTCGAGGCGCGCCGCGATTGGGGCCGGGACGGTTCTGAGCGTCACCGATGTCCGTGATGTGGCCGCAGCGGGCGGCGAATTCATTGTGTCGCCCGACACCAATGAGGCCGTGATCGCCGAGACAAGGCAGCGCGGCATGGCGTCCTATCCCGGCGTATTTTCGCCCACCGAGGCGTTCAGCGCCATCCGCGCGGGGGCAACGGGGCTCAAGTTCTTTCCCGCCGAAATCCTGGGGCCCAAGGGCATCAAAGCCATGAAGGCGGTGCTGCCCAAGACCATGCCGCTTTATGCGGTGGGCGGCGCGAACCCGGATAATTTTGGCGAGTATTTCGCCGCAGGCTGTGCCGGGTTTGGACTCGGCACCTATTTTTACACGCCCGGCATGAGCGCCAGCGCCGTTTTGGCGCGTGCGGTCACCGCCGTTAACGCCTATGACAAGGGGAAACCGGCATGACCACCAAGGCCGAGCTTTTTTGCGATAGCCGCTGCGAATTGGGTGAAGGCCCGTTCTGGCACCCGCTGAAGCAGCGGATTTTCTGGTTCGACATTCTCAACCGCACGCTGCTGAGCGCCGATGCGGCGGGCCATGTGGTCGACCGGATCACCTTCCAGGATACGGTCAGCTTTGCCGGGGTGATTGACGAGCATCAACTGGCCGTTACCCAGTCGCACATGCTGATGCGCTATGATTTCCGTACCGATGCGCAAACGCCCATCGTGCCCATCGAGGCCGACATCAAAACCAACCGCACCAATGACAGCCGGGTCGACCGGGCCGGCAATTTCTGGATCGGCACCATGAGCCGCACGGCCGAGCAGGGTGCGGGCGCCGTGTACCATTACCGTCGGGGTGCGGTGCAGAAGATCATTGCCGATATCACCATTCCCAACGCGATCTGTTTTTCGCCCGATGGCCGCTGGGCCTATTTCACCGACGCCGGGGCGATGATCCGGAAATGCGCTCTTGACCCGGAAACCGGCACGCCGATTGGCGCCTGGCAGGATTTCTTTGCCTCGACCGAAGGGCTCGGCTGGGCCGATGGCGCGGTCACTGATTCCGAAGGTTTTGTGTGGAGCGCGCGCTGGGGCGGCGGCAAGGTGCTGCGCATTTCGCCCGACGGCAAGCTCGACCGCGTTATCGAGGTGCCCGTGTCCAATGTCTCCTGCCCGGCCTTTGGCGGCAAGGACATGAAGACCCTGTTCCTCACCACGGCGCGTGAACATCTGACGCCCGAGCAGCTCGAGGAGCAACCGACGGCCGGCAGCCTTTATGCCGTCGAGGTCGATGTGCCCGGTCTGCCCGAGCCCATGCTTACGCTTTAAGTCACGATTTCGGGGGGAATGCGCTGTGACATCACCGGTTTTAGGCGTCTGCTACTATCCCGAACACTGGCCGGAAGCGTGGTGGGCCAAAGACGCGGCGCGCATGGCCGACGTGGGCATTGTCTATGTGCGGATCGGTGAATTCGCCTGGTCAAAGCTCGAGCCGACCCCCGGTGATCTGCAGTTTGATTGGCTCGTGCGCGCCATGGATGTGCTTGGCCAGCATGGGCTCAAGGTCATTGTCGGCACACCGACGGCAACCCCGCCGCGCTGGATGCTCGACCGGCATCCGGACATGCTGGCGTATGACGAATTGGGGCACCCGCGCGGCTTTGGCTCGCGGCGGCACTATTGTTTCTCCCATGAGGGCTATCGGCAAGAGAGCGCGCGGATTACGCGGCTCCTCGCCGACCGGGTGGGGCAGCACCCTGCCCTCGCGGGCTGGCAGACCGATAATGAATATGGCTGCCACGCCACCACGGTCTCCTATTCTCCGGCGGCCCGGCTGGGGTTCCAGCGCTGGCTCAAGGATCGGTACGGCACGATTGCGGCGCTGAATGAGGCCTGGGGCGCGGTGTTCTGGTCGATGGAGTACACCCGTTTCGAGCAGATCGACCTGCCCAACCTGACGGTCACTGAGGCGGCTCCCGCGGCGCGGCTCGATTTCCGGCGGTTCTCATCCGATCAGATCGTCGCCTATAACCGCATTCAATCCGACATTCTGCGGGCCGCGCGGCCAGACCTGCCGGTGATCCATAATTTCATGGGGCGGTTCACCGATTTCGATCACTACGCGGTGGGGCGCGATCTCGATGTCGCGAGCTGGGACAGCTATCCCATCGGCCATCTGGCCGTATCCACGGCCAGCGCCGAAACCAAGGACCGCTACCTGCGCCAGGGCGATCTGGATTCGCAGGGGCTGCAGCACGATATCTATCGCGCCGTAGGCCCCAAGGGTCGGTGGTGGGTGATGGAGCAGCAGCCCGGCCCGGTGAACTGGGCGCGTTACAATCCCGATCCCCTGCCCGGCATGGCGCGGCTCTGGGCCTGGGAGGCCTTCGCCCACGGGGCGGAAGTGGTCTCGTATTTCCGCTGGCGGCAGGCACCCTTTGCGCAGGAGCAGATGCATGCCGGGCTGTTGCGGCCCGACAGCGAGCCGGCCCCGGGTTATTTCGAGGCCGAACAGGTGGCGGCCGAACTCAAGGCTCTGGGGTTCGGCGGCGTTTTTGCCAAAGCGCGCGTCGGCATTGTCTATGATTATGAAAGCGAATGGGCGTGGGAGGTGCAGCCGCAGGCGGCGGGCTTCACGCATCACGATCAGGTGCGGGCGGCCTATGGTCCGCTGCGGAAGCGCGGCATTGATGTCGACATGCTGCCGCCCGACACGGCCGATCTTTCGGGGTATGATCTTGTCATCATTCCGGCCCTGTTTACGTGGTCGGAGGCGCTCAAAAGCGCGGTTGCGGACTTCAGGGGGCATCTGCTCATCGGGCCGCGCACCGGGTCGAAAACCGCCAATTTCGCCATTCCGGGTGGGCTCGGGCCGGATCTGCCGCGCAATGTGCTCGATCTCAAGGTCACCCGCGTCGATGCCAGCCGCCCCACCGATCAGGTTGCAGTTGTGGGCGGCGGGTCAGTGTCCCTCTGGCGTGAACGGGTGGAAACCCGGGGCGAAACCAAACTGCGCGATACCGAGGGTTTCCCGGTTCTCGTGGCGCAAGGCAAGCTCAACTATCTCGCCGCCTGCGGCGATGCGGTGCTGATGCAGCGGATCATCGACGGGCTGCTCGCCGATGCCGGGCTGACCCCGCTCGATCTGCCTGAGGATGTTCGGGCCCGGGTCCACGGGCAATGGCGCGTCTATTTCAACTATGGTCTTGAAGCGCGCCGGCTCACCCCCGCAGCGGACGAACGCGGTTACGCGCTCGGTGGGGCCGAAATTCCGGCCGCCGGGGTTACGGTGGCACGGCTCGCCACGGGCGGCTAACGGGCGGAACAGCGGCGCGCAGCGTAAAGCTGCGGCTGGCCGGGTGCCAGAAGAGGGCGTGTGTTCCGCCGTGCCGTAAGCGGTAGGGGTTGACCACGGTCGGCGCTGTGCAGCCCTTGGGCAAAGGGCGGCGGGTCACGATCAGATCGACGGCCGGACAGGTGAGGCTGTCGGCCGCCCTGCGCCCGATCACCAGATAGCGAAAGCCGAGGGTGCTCTCGCCCGCACAGAGCGCCTTCTCGCACGACAGCGGGGGCGCATCGGGGATGGGTTCGAGAAAGGCCTCGCGCCACACCCGCACGGCAAAGCTGGTGGGTTTGCCCTCAACCAGCGTGAGCCCATCGGCCCCGCGCACGGCAAGCGCCAGCGTGGTATCGGCAATCACCACATCGGGCGGGGTCGCGAGGGCGAGGAGCGGTACGCCGAGCACCACCAGGACCGGCCCCCAGAGCCGGTGCGCGGTTTCGACGATGGCAAACAGCGCCAGCCCCGCACTGGCAATACCGAGCGCGACCGGGCTCAACAGCGGACTGGCGACAAAGCCGGCGCTCAGGGCGCTGATGAGGTGAGCGAGGGCCAGCATGACATCAATAGACCAACCGAGAACGACGAGCGGCAGCGCCTCCCAGTTGAGCGGCATCAGGAGCGCGGCCAGCGCGGCCATCGGCATGGTGACGAGCCCGACGAGCGGCAGCACAAGGAGGTTGGCCAAAATCCCTAAGGGCGCCGTCTGCCGGAAATGCACCATGGTGAACACCAGGGTCGATAGACCCGCGACGAGGCTGGAGAGGCTGAGGTCGCGGAAGTAGAGCAGCACCCGGTCAATGAGGCTCCGCCCAGGCTTGGGCGGCCAGAGTTCAACGGCCCCGACGAGCCCGGTCACCGCCGCAAAGGAGAGCTGAAAGCTGGCGCGGAAGACACTCGCCGGATCGGTGAGGATGATGATGATCGCGGCAAAGGCGACATTGCGGAGCGTCATGGCGCGCCGACCGAGCACCACGGCGCCCAGCACCAGCACGATCATGAGCGTGGAGCGGAGGGCCGCGACATTGCCGCCCGACAGGCCAAAATAGATCAAGGACGCAAAAAGTGCCGCGATTGCCCCGAGCGCCTTGACCGAAAACGGCAGGCTGAGCGGGGAAAACGCATAGCGCACCGCCCCCATGGCGAGGAGCGCCACCAGCGTGAGGTGCAGCCCCGAAACCGACAGCACATGGGCAAGCCCCGCGTTAGCCAGCACATCGCGCGTCTCGTCGCTCACGGCACTCTGATCGCCATTGATCAGCGAGCGGGCAACACCGGCCTCGGGTTCAGCCAGCGTTTCATCAATGCTGTCGGCTATGGCGCTCCGCACGCGGTGGATGATCGCAGCGGGCGAATTCTCGGGTCCGGGTGCAATCAGCACGGGTGGCCGGGTGCTAGTGGCATAGGCACCTATGCCATCAAAAAACGCATGGAACGGGGTATCGAAGCCATTAGGCAGAATCGGCGCAGGCACAGGCGCAAAGCGGATGGGCCCTTCGATGACATCGCCGGGATTGACGGCCATGGGCGCGGACAGGGTGAGGCGCGCGCGGTGGATCGCCAGCGGCTTGGCCCCCTCAAGGGGCGTGATGGCCGACACCACCAGCCGGGGTCCCTCGCCTGCTGCATCGAGAATGTCATCGACCGTGACGCGGTAGCGGCCATAGCTCGGCCAATCGAGCATCGGTGTGCCAAACAGCGCGGCATGCACCGTAAGGAGCGAGAAGCCGCACCAGAGCGTCAGCGCCATGAGCCCGAGGCGCGGCCTGATGGTGCCGCGATCGGGCCAGAGCGTGAGTGCCAGAAACCCGATGAGCCCGGCGCCAACCAGCCACAGCGCTGGCAGGCGCGGGACCATAACCGACAGCACTTCGCCGAGGATCAGCAGAAACGGCAGCGCCACAACCAGACGGCGGCCCATGAGAGCCGTTCCAAGGGCCGCAGGCAAGGCGCGCATCCCCAGAAACAGCCGCCGCACTGGCGCGCGCCAGCCAAGAGTTCCCGGTCGTCTCGGCGCAATAAGCGTGGCCTCACTCATGGGTCTACTATACGCGTTTCACCGCATGAGACCAGTGCCGCCCTTGCGTCCCAAGCCCGCTCTCCGCTAAGGAGGCACGACGATTATCCCCTCGCGAACCATCCTGTTGGAGTGCCTTTCGCCCATGGCCCCGGTTGTTACCCGCTTCGCCCCTTCGCCCACCGGCTACCTGCATATTGGCGGGGCACGCACGGCGCTCTTCAACTGGGCTTTTGCCCGCCACACCGGCGGCAAAATGCTGCTGCGCATTGAGGATACCGACCGCGAACGCTCGACCGACGGGGCGGTCCAGGCGATCTTTGAAGGGCTGAAATGGCTCGGGCTCGATTGGGACGACGAGCCCTACATGCAGTTTTCGCGCGCCAGGCGCCATGCCGAGGTGGCCGAAGAGCTGCTGCGGCGCGGCCAGGCCTATTATTGCTACTGCTCGCCGGAAGAGCTGGCGCAGATGCGCGACGACGCGCGCGCCAATGGCAAGCCGCCCCGCTACAACGGGTTCTGGCGCGACCGCGACCCTGCGGAGGCCCCCAAGGGCGTGGCCCCCGTCATCCGCATCAAGGCGCCGCAATCGGGCGAGATCAGGGTGATGGACCATGTGCAGGGCGAAGTGGTGTTCCGCGCCGAAAATCTCGATGATTTCATCATTCTGCGCTCGGATGGCACGCCGACCTACATGCTGGCGGTCGTGGTGGATGACCATGATATGGGCGTGACCCACATCATCCGCGGCGACGATCACCTGACCAATGCGGCGCGTCAGATCATCATCTATCAGGGCATGGATTGGGGCGTGCCCGACATGGCCCATATTCCGCTGATCCATGGTCCGGATGGCGCCAAGCTCTCAAAGCGCCACGGCGCGCTGGGCGTCGAGGCCTATCGGCAGATGGGCTATCTGCCCGAAGCGCTGCGCAATTATCTCGCGCGGCTCGGCTGGAGCCATGGCGACGAAGAACTGTTTTCCACTGCGCAGATGGTGGAGTGGTTCAGCCTTGAGGCGCTGAACAAGGGCGCGGCGCGCTTTGATTTCGCCAAGCTCGAAAATATCAACGGCCATTATATCCGGCTCAGTGAGCCGGCGCGGCTCTATGCCGTGATGCTCGATACGGCGCGGGAACTTGGCCGCGACCGCGATGCGGCGGGTCTGGATGCCAATCGCGACACCGTGCTGCAGGCCCTGCCCGAGTTACAGCCCCGTGCGAAGACTGTGGTTGAACTCATTGATCTTGCGCAGTTTATTTACGCCACGCGGCCGATTACAGTTGATCCTGCGGCCGCTGACCTTCTTACGGCGGAAGCCAAGGGCCATATCCAGGCCTTCGCTGCGGAACTTGCCGACCTCACCACATGGTCGGTTCCGGCTATTGACGAAGCGGCCCGCGCCTTTGCCGAGGCCCGGGGGCTGAAGCTCGGCAAAGTTGCGCAGCCGCTCCGCGTCGCCCTGACGGGGCGGACCATCAGCCCGGGTATTTTTGAGGTGATGGTGCTGATCGGGCGGCAGGAAACATTGGATAGACTTTATGATCAGGCGTAATGAATAGTATAACAAAGTCTGATTAGGTCAGTGTCGTTCACCCACCTGTTGCGGCGCTGAACAAGATGCGTTACGCCAATTTCGGCCCGCGCGATTACGGCCCGCTGGCCGTGATGTTTTCCGCCCGGGAGTCCCGGCCTTAAGGAGAGCCTTCCATGTCCGACACAGTCGCCAAACTCACTATCGGTGACCAGACCTTCGAATTTCCGGTGCTTGCGGGATCCGTGGGTCCAGATGTGATCGACATCCGATCGCTTTATGCCAAGACCGGCATGTTCACCTATGATCCGGGCTTTACCTCGACCGCCGCGACCGACAGCGCCATCACCTATATCGATGGCGACAAGGGCGAGCTGATGTATCGGGGCTACCCTATCGAACAGCTGGCGGAACAATCGAACTATCTCGAAGTCTGCTATCTGCTGCTGTACGGCGAGCTGCCGACGCCGGATAAAATGGCCGATTTTGAAAATCGCATCACGCGCCACACCATGGTGCATGAGCAGATTCACTATTTCTATCGCGGCTTCCGGCGCGATGCGCACCCAATGGCCATTGTGTGTGGCGTGGTGGGGGCCATGGCGGCATTCTACCATGACTCGATTGACATCAATGATCCGGTGCAGCGCGAGATTGCCTCGATCCGCATGATCGCCAAGATGCCGACCATCGTGGCCATGGCCTACAAATACTCGGTCGGCCAGCCCTTTGTGTATCCGCGCAATGATCTCGATTTCGCGTCGAACTTCCTGCGCATGTGCTTCTCGGTTCCGGCTGAGGATTATGTGGTGAATCCGGTCGTGGCGCGCGCCATGGACCTGATCTTCACGCTCCACGCCGACCACGAGCAGAATGCCTCGACCTCGACGGTGCGTCTCGCCGGTTCGTCCGATGCCAATCCCTTCGCCTGTATCGCGGCTGGTGTTGCCTGTCTCTGGGGCCCCGCACATGGTGGCGCCAATGAAGCAGCGCTCAACATGCTTAAGGAAATCGGCACAGTTGACCGCATCCCCGAATTCATCGCCAAGGCCAAAGACAAGAATTCCGGTTTCCGGCTGATGGGCTTCGGGCACCGCGTCTACAAAAACTATGATCCGCGCGCCACGGTGATGCGGCAGACCGCGAACGAAGTTCTGGCGCAACTTGGCGCGTCGAACCTCAGCCCCACGCTGCAGGTGGCGCGCGAACTCGAGCGCATTGCGCTGTCTGATCCGTATTTCGTTGAGCGCAAGCTCTACCCGAATGTCGATTTCTACTCGGGCATCATCCTTGATGCGATTGGCTTCCCAACCTCGATGTTCACCGCCATCTTCGCGCTCAGCCGCACGGTGGGGTGGATTGCGCAGTGGAAGGAAATGATCGGCGATCCGCAAAAGAAGATCGGCCGTCCGCGCCAGCTGTATAATGGCGCGCCGGTGCGCGACTACGAGCCGATCAACCGGCGCTGAGCCACAGCGCGCACGAGCGGTGCAGCCTGCATAAGGGGCGCTTCGGGCGCCCCTTTTTGCATCAGGCCGCGCAGGGCCCTGAAGCTCGCAATCTGCGCGGTGCGCGCCTCCGGCTGATCGAGCAGCGCGGTGATCGCTGCACTCAGCCGTGCCGGATCAGGCGGCTCGAGATAGCGGATTTCGGGAACAAGGGTCGCACCCGAGATGATATTGGGCAGCGCGATGGGCTGGTCGTGCCCCAGGCTCTGGTAGCGCTTGGCCTGCCCCGGATCGGCGGCATAGGTCACCACCATGGGAATCCCGGCGAGCGCCAGTTCAAGGGTCACCGTGCCGCTGACGGCGAGCGCCGCAATCGCCTCGGCCATGGGCGCATCGCGATCACGGCCCGTCACGATCCGTACCGGCACGCCCCACCCAGCGACCTCAGCCTCGAGCGCGCCGACCAGCCCGGGCAAGGTGGGCAGCACCAGCTCGGTTACGGCGGGGTGACGTGCAAGGCTCGGGGCAAGGGCGCGAAACAGCGGCAGATGACGGCGCAACTCACCCTTGCGGCTGCCTGGCAACAGCAACAGCGGCCCCTTGGGCGGCGAAACCGCTCGAAAGGGCATGCGCTCGAGCGCCGGGTGGCCGACATAATGGGTGGGCGGTCCGCCCAGTCTTGCCATGATGGGCGGCTCGAAGGGCAGCACAGCCAGCACGGCGTCGAACAGTGGCCTCAGCGCCAGGGCGCGCTCGGGGCCCCAGGCCCAGACCGAGGGGGCAACATAGAGCAGGCGCGGCACCGGCGAGCCGCGTCGCGCGAGACGGCCCGCAACGACTTTCGAAAACACCTGCGCATCGATGAACACCGCCACATCGGGCTTGAGCCGCTCGATGGCGCGCCGCGTTTGGTGGGCACGCCAGAGCAGCAGGGGCAGACTTTTCAGCACATCCGACCAGCCCATGACGGCGAGATCGTCCATGGGGAAGATCGAGTTGAGACCCTGGCCCTGAAGATCGGGCCCGCCAACGCCCATCAGCGCGACCGGTCCATCGCGGCGAAGGGCTTCGACAAGGCTTGCCCCCAGGCGGTCGCCCGAGGCTTCGCCCGCCAGAATGAAGAGCCGCAGCGGCTCAGACATGTCCGCCCCAAAGCCTAATGTCGGCAGCATCGGCCGCCCTCAGCACCGCGTCGCGGTCAACAATCAGGGTTGTGCCGGCCTCGAGCGCGATGAGTGTAACGCCCGCGGCCACGCAGCCGGCAATGGTTTCTGGACCAATCACCGGCAGGTCGACGAAGGTCGGCTGCTGGCGCTTTTTGGCCTTGGCAAACGTCAGGGGCGTTCCACCCTGCCCTGCGGCCTGCAACTGGGCCACGCGGCGGAGCAGCGCATCGGTGCCGCCTGCATCTTCAGCCGCAATGGGGCGGAAGTCCGCGAGCACCACAGATTGCCCGAGATCGAGCGCCCCCACGCCCAGCGCCGCAACAAGCGCCGCCTGGCCGCGCGCCTCATCATCAGCGCTGAGGGCGGGCCCGGCAAGCACACCGGCCGTGACAACCAGTTGCGGGGCGATGTCGGGAATGGACACAAGCGTTGCGCCTGTGAGCGCCCCAATGCGGGCCGCAAGATTGGAGAGCGGCACATCGCCGGTTTCATGGCCTGACCCCCCGAGCGCGCGCGCGAGCCCTGTGCGGGCAGTGCGCGGCAGATCAATGGCCCCCGCAAGCACAACATGCGTGGCGCCGAAGGCTTTGATCGCCGCAAAAAGCTCAGGCAGTTGAGACAGCGCGGCGCGCTCGGTAGGCACGCCAAGATCGGGTGTAGCGGCGTCGAGGGCATAGGCCCGGATTTCGGCAAAGCCCGGGCCCGCTGCCCGAATGAGGGTGGGGGGCAATTGCCCCCGCCCCGCAATGACGGCGAGCCGCCGCGCGCTCATTCTTCCGAATTGACGTTCGCGGGCAGACAGATCGGACGATCCTTGGCCGAGGTGATGAAATGCACGATGTCCTGCACGCGCGGTTCATCGCGGAACAACTCGGCGGCATCCTCGACACGTTCCTGCAACGTGCCTTCGGATGAAAAGATCATGCGATAGGCGGCGCGAAGGCCGTGGATCACTTCGCGGTCGAACTTGCGGCGCTTGAGGCCCACGAGATTGAGCCCGGCGAGGCGCGCGCGGTTGCCGACCGCCATGCCGAAGGGGATCACGTCGGCATCGATCATCGAATGCGCGCCGATAAAGGCATGAGCGCCGATGCGCACATATTGATGCACACCGCACAGGCCGCCAAAGGCGACGTAATCCTCAATGCGGCAATGGCCGGCAATGGCGACATAGGCGGCGATCACCACATTATTGCCGATCTGGCAATCATGGGCGACATGCGCGCAATTCATCAGCAGGCAATCATCGCCAATGCGGGTTTCAAGCCCGCCGCCCTCGGTGCCGGGGTGGACGGTGACGCTCTCGCGGATCTGGCAGCGCGCGCCAATGGTGAGGCGGCTTTCCTCGCCGTGAAATTTGAGATCCTGCGGCGGGTGGCCGATGGAGGCAAAGGGGAAAATCCGCGTCGCTTCGCCCACTCGGGTGTGCCCGGCGACAACGGCGTGCGAAATGAGTTCGACATTGGCGCCCAGTTCAACATGGGGGCCAACATGACAGAACGGGCCGATTTTGACGCCATCGGCCAGTTTTGCGCCATCGGCGATGATCGCCGTGGGGTGAATGGTGACGCTCATTTTCTATCGGCCGGGTTGACCATGGCCCCAACTTCGGCCTCGGCAATGACGGTGCCATCAACAATGGCCCGGGCTTCATACCAGCCCATGTTCATGCGCCGACGCAGCTTTTTGATGTGGTATTCGATCCGGTCGCCGGGGCGCGCCGGACGGCGGAATTTGCACTTGTCGACGGTCAGCAGATAGACAACGTGCTCCTCGCCCGCATCGACACCTGCCGCAATAGCGATAGCGCCAGCGGTCTGCGCCATGCCCTCGATGATCAGGACGCCGGGAAACACCGGCTCGTCAGGAAAGTGGCCCTGAAAGATCGGCTCATTGAAGGTGATGTTCTTGATGCCGATGGCGGAATTGTCGCCGTCGATCTCGATGATGCGGTCAATCATGAGGAATGGATAACGATGCGGCAGCGCCTTTAAAATGTCGCCAATCTGCATCTCGCTAAGCTGCCGAGCCGCCCCGGTCTCGTTCACTGCCGTCACTCTTTATCCCTTTCACTAAGGCGGCCGAGTGCCGCCTGCTGGCGCTGATATTGTTTTTGATCGCGCGCCGGCATGCCACCCCAATGGGCACCGGCGGGCACGTCTTTGGTCACCAGACTGCGGGCCGACAATATGCTGCCATTGCCGATGCGCAAATGCCCAATGGTGCCGACCCCGCCACCCAAGAGCACGTTATCCCCGATCACCGTGCCCCCGGCGAGTGCCGATGTGCCCGCAAGGACGGAAAACCGGCCAATCCGGCAATTATGCGCAATCTGCACGAGGTTATCGATTTTGCTGCCTTCGCCCAACACCGTGTCGCCCAGTGCGCCACGGTCGACGGTGGTATTGGCCCCGATCTCCACATTATCCTGCACGATGACGCGGCCGAGCTGCGGGATGCGGCGGTTGCTGCGCCCTGCCCCGAGCCAGCCAAAGCCTTCCGACCCGATCCGCGCGCCTGGCTTGATGACCACACCATTGCCCAGATGCGCATGCGAAATCGTAACATTGGCCCCGATCACGGCATTGCGGCCGATGGTAACGCCACGCCCGATCACGCTGTTGGACCCGATGATGCTGTTACGCCCGATTTCGACATCGTCGCCCAGCACCACATTATTGCCGAGGACCACATCGACTTCGAGCACGGGCGCCGCTCCCCGCTGCCGATCACGGAGCGCGGCCGCGCGTTGGCCGCCCGGATACAGAAGCTCCAGTGCCGCAACGAACAACGCATGCGCCTCGTCTGACACAAGGCTGAGACTGCCTGTCGGCACATGGGCAGCCAGGGCCGGGGTAACAAACACCAGACCTGCCTGGGTTTCCCGCAACGGCGCGCGGTAGTCGGCATGGGCTGCAAGCGCGATTTCGCTCGCGCCGGCGCGATCGAGGTCATCGGCACCAAGCACCTGGAATCCGGGCGGCAGAGCGGATTGCAGCTGCGGCGCGCCAATGGCGACAAGGAGGTCGCCCAAAAGGCGCGGACCGGCAAAATCATGAAAACGTGTATCGACCATGCTTGCCATTACACAACAAAAAGGCCGCGGCGCAACTGCACCACGGCCCTAATTTCAGGGATGCGGCACCCCGTAGGGCGCCGACCGCTTTAGAGAACCCGCTGCAAGGTCAGCGTGAAGCGCTGTTCTTTGTCGGTGGACGCCTTGCTCTGGACGAACGAGTAGTCGGCACGCAGCGGACCAAACGGGCTATCCCAGATCAGCGAGAGACCCGCGGAGGACTTCACGTCGTTGTCGACGCTGTTCGCGTCCGGCGAACCAATCGACGTATCGAAATCGCCATTGCCTGAAATGACGGCCGCGTCAGCCCAGACCGCGGCACGAAGGCCCCAGGTCTCCGGGATCATCGGCAGCGGCATTTCGATTTCGGCTGAACCGGCAATATAGCCGGTGAAGCCGAGCGACTCGGAGCCCTTCTTCGGGCCGAACGAACCAGGCTGGAAGCCGCGAACGATACCCGACGGATTACGGTACGCCTCAAGCGGGCCAACCGGACCGGAGAAGGAATTCAAGTAACCGGCCTGGCCCTTGACGCTGGCAATGATGTTGTATTCCGACATCAGCGGCACAAAGTAGCGGGCCTTCGCCTCGGTCTTCAGCAGGTTGTAGTCCCAGCCGATATACTGCTGGGTGAAACTGGCGATCATGCCCTCGGTCGGGTGCCTGCCATTATCGAGCGTGTTGTAGTTGAGGCTGTACCCGACCCAGGCCTTGTTGAACTCTTCGCCGTCCGTATAGCGGCTGGACGTCGGAGCAGACCGGTCATTGATGACCTTGCTCTCAACACCGGTGAACACCGATGCCGTCACGTCACGGGTCAGGCGGGCACCAAAGCGGATCTGCCCGCCGGTGGCGGTGGTGCCATAGAGGTTTTCTTTCGTCTCGTCCTGGATGCGATGGTAGACATCGACACCCGCCGAGAGGTCGAGACCCATGAAGCGCGGCTCGGTGAACGAGAAGTCGACGGTCCGGCCGCCGGTATTGTTCACGCCGAGCGAGGCTTTGAGATACTGGCCACGACCGAGGAAATTGCTCTCGGTAAAGGACAGGTCGCCGATGACACCGGCCTCGGTATCGTACCCAAAGGTCGCGCCGTAATCGCCCGATTGACCTTCTTCAATGGCCACATTCAGCACAACCTTATCGGGCGCCGAACCGGGTTCCATCGAGACATTGACCGAACTGATGTAGCTCAGCGCTTCGACATGAGCCTTGCCGCGCTGCACCATGGAGCGGTTGAAGGCGTCGCCTTCGCTGAAATCCAGCTCACGGCGGATAACGGCGTCGCGCGTCTTGGTATTGCCGGTGATGTTGATGCGCTCGACATAGAGGCGCGCGCCTTCGTCCACCAGATAGGTGACGTTGAACACACCGCTGGTCGCATCGCGCTCAACGCGCGGCCGAACGTCGGCGAAGGCAAAGCCCTGCGACGTGGCTTCGGCTGCCATGTCTTCCTGCGAGCGCTTGAGGTCGCCCTGCGAGTAGATGTCGCCCTTATGGGTCCGCACAATGCTTTCGAGCGCTGACGTGCTGAGACCCGCAATCGAGCTTTCCACCGTGACGGCGCCAAACCGGTAACGCTCGCCTTCAGCGACCGTGAAGTTCACGAAATAGGCGTTGCGCTTGGTGTCGTACTCGCCAACGGCGGAGGTCACCTGCGCGTCCGGGAAGCCATGGTCGGCATAGTAATTTTCAATCAGCAGCTTGTCGATCTGCAGCTGGTCGTCGCTGAACGAGTCATCCTTGGTGAGCCAGCTGAGGAGCCCGGTCTCATGCGAGCGCAGGATCGACTTCAGCGTGCCGGTCGGGATGGCGTGGTTGCCCGTGATGTTGATGGCTGCAATGCCAGTCCGCGTGCCCTCTTCGATGACGAAGACAATGCGGGTCCGGCCCGCTTCGCCTGTCTCCAGACGCGTCGCGACCTTCACATTGACGTAGCCCTTGGCAATGTAGGCCTGCCGCACCGACTCGACGTCAGCGGCGAGGGTCGCATCCGTGAACGAGCCGCGGCCCGACACGTTGACCAACAGTGCCAGATCCTTGTCGGAGATGCCCTGGTTGCCCTCGAACAGCACAGAGGAGATCAGCTTTTCCTCAGCGGCGGTCACGGCCGTGACACCGATCATGGCAGACCCTGCCGGCACGGTAACAACCGCAAGTGCCAGCAATGCGCCGCTTGTCAGCTTCTTGATATCCGTCATGTTTTCACTGCCTTGTCCGACTCGAACCGGGAATCGCAACCCGCAATACCCCAGCAAACTCCAAGGCTTTGTTTTACTGGTTTTTTACCGCCAAGCAAGCACCACGCCCGGAAAGCCCAGTAAAAGTTTTGCCTCAATGCATTCGGGCAACACTAGTAATCTCCCCATGAGGCTTGTCTTAAACGCCATGCACGTGGTGGCCCTCTGTCCCCAGGGCAAGCACGGTTAATGCCGCTCTCACAGCCCGACAAGTGTTCTGGCCTGCTGGAAGAGATCATTCACCGTGGTGAAGGCCATGAGCGCCAAAACCACCGCCAACCCGAACCGCATGCCGATTTCCTGCGCCCGTTCCCCCAGCGGGCGGCCGCGCAGCGCCTCGATGAGGTAGAAAAACAGATGGCCGCCATCGAGGACGGGGATCGGCAACAGGTTCATGATGCCGATATTGAACGACAGGAGCGCGACGAGATTGACCATGGCGACGAAGCCTAGACCGGCCATCTGGTGGCTGACTTCAGCAACTTTAACCGGGCCGCCCAATTGCTGCAGGTCGCCGCGGCCGACAAAAAAGTCGCCCAGGAACGCCGCCGTGCGATCAATGACGAAGCGCATGTCCTCCAGCGTCATCCCCACGGCCTCAAGCGGATTGGGGCGATAGTGCACGTAATCTGTGGCGCTGTAGGAATTGCGCACGCCAATCCGCCCAATGCGATGCGGACGGCCAAAGCGGTCAGCAACGGTTTCAGCGAGCGGCACCACACTGGTGGTCTGGTCCACACCATCGCGCTCAAAGCGGATTGCCACCTGACGCTCGGGCGCGGTGGCGGTCAGGCGCTGCACATCGTCAAATCCGCGGATGGCAAAGCCGTCGATCGAGATGATCCGGTCCCCAGTCCTGAGACCGGCGGCCTCGGCGGGCGAACCGACAACAATCTCCTGCAGCACCGGGGGAGCGACATCACGGCCATAGCCCAAGAGCAGACCATAGAGCAGCACAAAGGCGAGGAGCACGCTGGCAAAGGGACCGGCCGCGACAATGGCGAAGCGCTGCCACACCGACTTATTGGTGAAGAGGCGCGGCTGCATATCGGGCGGATATTTGGCGAGCGCCTCGGCCTCGCCTTCGGTAGGCGCATTGGTGCCACCGGCCATGCGAACGAAGCCGCCGAGCGGGATCGCCGCAAGGCGCCAGCGCGTGCCGTGCCTGTCGGTCAGGCTCAGCAGTTCGGGGCCAAAGCCGACCGAAAAGGTTTCGATGGCCACGTCATTCCACCGGGCCACCAGATAGTGCCCCAGCTCGTGCACGAACACGATGATCGTGATCACGAGCACAAACGGCACGACATAGCTCAACACAGCCCAGAGTAGATCCATAATGCCCTCCTGGGGCGATATCCGTCTTACCAGACGAGGATGCCCAGCGCAGCCGCATCCAGCCCCTGATGTAGGGCGCCAACGGCAAACAGGAAGAGGGCTCCAAAGCTCATTGAATCGAGTCGGTCCATCAAACCGCCGTGGCCGGGGATGATGTCGCCTGAATCCTTGATGCGGAACCGGCGCTTCAGCGCACTTTCGCACAGATCCCCGACCTGCCCGATGATGCTGATCGCCGCAGCGAGTGACAGCCCGATCCACCAGGGCGATTGCGGCACGATGACGAGCCACAGCACCAGACCCGCCAGCGTGCCCATGGCGAAGCCGCCGATGGCGCCAGACCAGGTTTTACCCGGCGAAATATCGGGCGCCAGCTTTTCACCCCCCACCTGGCGGCCGGTGAAATAGGCGCCTGAATCGGTAATGACGATGACGGTGCCGAGGAAGACCCCGGCCCAGAAGCCGGTATCGGTCAGGCTCGAGACATTCCAGACGGCGCTGCCCCGCACCCCCACCAGCGCCCCGATGACCAGGGTAAAGAACACAACACCGGCCACGCGCCACAGCCGAGGCGCGCGCGGACCGAGCGCGGCAAGCACCGACGCGACAAAGCCGGCCCCGAGGACGCCCAAAAGGCCGAAGGCCGGATAAAACAGCCCGCTGATGCCGACGACGCCGATAATGGCATAGCCGAGCGGCGAGGTCGGGCGCAGGGTGACCATGCGCTCCCACTCACGAATGCAACCGGCAAAAACGACGCCTACCGTCGCAGCAAACACATAGCCACCGAGGAACAGCGTGCTGAGCGCCAGGGCGAGGAGCACGGCAGCCGAAACGAGGCGCGGACCGAGGTCGGTCCACGACCGGCGCGCCCACGGATTGGCAGAAGGACGGGCGCCCGGTGATCCACTCACGGCTCCTGAGCCTCCACGTCGCCAAAGCGGCGCTTGCGCCGCGAATATTCGGTCAGGGCTTTCACAAAGCCGGTTTCGCCGAAGTCCGGCCAGTTTTCTTCAAGGAAAACCAGCTCGGCATAGGCGCCCTGCCACAGCAGGAAGTTCGACAGCCGCTGCTCGCCACTGGTGCGGATGATGAGATCGGGATCGGGCGTATCAGCCGTCATCAGGTAGCGGGCAAAGCTCGCCTCGTTGATGTCATTGGCGCTGAGGCGGCCTGCGGCCACGTCGCGGGCAATGCGGCGCGCGGCTTCCACGATCTCGCCCTTGCCGCCATAGTTGAACGCGACAATGAGTTCGAGCCCGGTATTGTGCAGGGTCTTGAGCTGCACCCCTTCGATCATGCGCGTGAGGCCGGGGTCGAGCCCTTCGGGAGACCCGATGATGCGCACGCGCACATTATTGGCGTGCAGCGTATCGAGATCGGAAGCCACAAAGCGGCGCAGCAGCGAGAAGATGAAGCTCACCTCCTCGGGCGGACGGCGCCAGTTTTCCGACGAAAAGCTGTAGACGGTCAAATGGCGCACGCCATAGGCCATCGCGAGGTTCACGAGGCGCCGGAGCGCTTTCACGCCCTCGACATGACCTTCGGTACGGGCCTTGCCGCGCGCCTTGGCCCAGCGGCCATTGCCATCCATGATCACCGCGATATGCGCCGGAATCTTCAGCGCAGTCTCGGCAATCGGCAGTGCGGCAATGGCAGCATCAGCAGGCATGGTCAGCCTTCATGGTTCAGCGCCCGGCATGGCGCGTGCAGCGGGTCGTCAGACCTGCATGATTTCCTGTTCCTTGACCGAAAGCACCTTATCGATTTCGGCCACGGCGCTATCGGTTGCCTTCTGGACTTCATCCGACATCTTGCGGCTTTCGTCCTGGGCCATATCGCCGTCTTTTTCGAGCTTCTTCAACAGATCCATGCCGTCGCGGCGAATGTGGCGCACGGCGACGCGCGCCTGTTCGGCATAGTTATGCGCAACCTTGGTCAGATCACGGCGGCGCTCTTCATTCAGTTCGGGCAAGGGCACACGAATGACCTGCCCTTCGCCCGCCGGATTAAGACCGAGGCCCGAATTGCGGATCGCCTTTTCCACCGCCGAGGCGAGCGTCCGGTCCCAGACCTGCACGCTCAGCATGCGCGGCTCGGGCACGGTGACCGTGGCCACCTGGTTGAGCGGCATCTTGCTGCCATAGGCTTCGACCATCACCGGCTCGAGCAGACTGGCACTGGCGCGTCCTGTGCGCAGGCCCGCCAGTTCGTCTTTCAGCGAGATGATCGATTTCTGCATGCGGGTTTTAAGCTCATCGAGCTTGAACACCTGAGGCTGTGCCAATTCCTGCTCCCTTAGAGTCTTTTTGTGGCGCCCGCGGTCAACCGACGCGGGTGCTTCTGACCTTGCCCGACAGAACGCCCTTCAGGCCTTCCTTATCGTCCAAGGCGTAAACAATTATCGGCAATCCATTATCCCGGGCAAGCGCGAAGGCGGCCGTGTCCATCACCTTCAGGTCGCGCGCGATGACTTCTTCATGGCTGATGGTCTCGAAGCGCTCGGCCAGCGGGTTCTTCTTGGGGTCTTCGGAATAGACGCCATCGACCTTGGTGCCCTTCAGCAGCACATCGCACCGCAGCTCGATCGCCTTGAGCGCCGCCGCCGTATCGGTGGTGAAAAACGGGCTGCCGGTGCCTCCGGCGCAAACCACGACATACCCTTCCGAGAGGGCACGCGTGGCGTCGCGCGCCGTGAACGTATCGGCCACGGTTTCCATCGGCACGTTCGAGTAGACCTTGACCTTGAGGCCCTTCTGCTCGAGCGCATCGCCCAGCGCCAGCGAGTTGATCACCGTGCCGAGCATGCCCATGAGGTCGGAGGTCACCCGGTCGCCGCCCTTGGCTGCCACCGCCATGCCGCGGAAGATATTGCCCGCGCCGATCACAATGGCCACTTCAAAGCCCGAGCGCGCCACATCGGCGATCTGATCGGCCACCTGGTGGAGGAATTTGGGTTCGATCCCGAAGGACTGATCACCGGCCAGCACTTCGCCCGACACCTTGAGCAAAAGCCGTTTGAACGGGGTCTTGGCCATTGCTGTCTCCATGGTGTTGCGGCCTTGCGGCCCTCGGCGACCGAATCCGGACGCGTGTCGGTTGCATATGACAAATCGGGCGGGCTGATGACCAGCCCGCCCGACTAAAAAATCAGTGTGAATCAGATCAGCGGACGCCGGCGGTGGCCGCAACCTCGGCTGCGAAATCTGTTTCGGTCTTTTCGATGCCGTCACCGAGGGCATAGCGCACGAAGCCGGTAACCCGGATCGGGGCGCCTGCGTCCTTTTCGGTGTTCTTCACCACGTCGCCGACCTTGGTTTCGCCGTCGATGACGAAGATCTGGGCCAGCAGCGTGACTTCCTCGTAGAACTTGCGCACCCGGCCTTCGACCATCTTGTCGATGATCTCGGCAGGCTTGCCCGATTCCCGCGCCTGTTCAGCGAAGATCGCGCGTTCACGCGCCACCACGGTCTGATCGATATCGTCCGGCGATACCGACAGCGGACTGGTGTTGGCAATGTGCATGGCGAGCTGCTTACCGAGGGCTGCGAGCACGGCCTTGTCGCCGGTCGATTCCAGACCCACGATCACGCCGAGCTTGCCCATGCCGGGCTTCACCGTGTTGTGCACATAAGACGCAACAACGCCGTCCTTGACCTCGATGGAGGCTGTACGGCGCAGGTTCATGTTTTCGCCGATCTTGGCGATGGCATCGGTGAGTTCGGCCGAGACCGAACGACCAGTGCCCGGATAGGGCATTTCGCTCAGCTTGGCGACGTCGCCGCCGGCATCGAGGGCCAGCTTCGAGACATTGGCGACGATGGACTGGAACTGCTCGTTGCGACCAACGAAATCGGTTTCCGAGTTCACTTCGACAATGGCGCCACGGGTGCCTTCGATGAGGGCGCCCACAAGACCTTCAGCGGCCACGCGGCCTGCCTTTTTCGCGGCCTTGGCAAGGCCACGGGTGCGCAGCCAATCCACGGCGGCTTCCATGTCGCCATTGGTTTCGGCCAGCGCCTTCTTGCAATCCATCATGCCCACGCCGGTGAGGTCGCGGAGCTCTTTGACCTGTAGTGCAGTGACTGACATTTGCTAATCGCTTTCCCGCGAGCCCCGGGATCGGAGCCCGCGCGTTGGAGAATAGGAGGGACGAAACGCCGATCAGGCGTTCAGCGCGGGCTCGTCGAGGGCTTCAACCGAAGCGCCGAGATCAGAGCCACGGCCAGCGGCCGAGCGCGAAATCCCGTCGATGGCTGCCCGCGAGACGAGAGCGCAATAGAGTTCAAGCGCGCGCGCCGCGTCGTCATTGCCCGGGATGGCATAATCGACCGTATCGGGATCGGAGTTCGAATCGACAATGGCGATCACCGGAATACCGAGACGACGGGCTTCCTTGATGGCGTTCGCTTCCTTGTTGGTGTCGATCACGAACAGCAGGTTAGGCAGGTTGCCCATGTCCTTGATGCCGCCGAGGTCGAGTTCCAGCCGGTCGCGTTCGCGGCCAAGCAGCAGCAGTTCCTTCTTGGTGAGGCCAGCCTGGCCTTCCGAGAGCTTGCCTTCAAGTTCGCGCAGGCGCGAAATCGAGTTGGAAATGGTCTGCCAGTTGGTCAGCGTGCCGCCGAGCCAACGCGAGTTGACGAAATACTGGGCGCACTGGCGCGCCGCCTCGGCCACCACCGGCGCCGCCTGGCGCTTGGTGCCGACAAACAGCACACGGCCGCCATCGGCCACGGTGTCGGAGATGAGCTGCAGCGCGCGCTGCAGCGCCGGCACGGTCTGGCTCAGGTCGAGGATATGGATATCGTTGCGCACGCCAAAGATGTGACGTTCCATCTTCGGGTTCCAGCGATGCTTCTGGTGGCCAAAGTGGACACCAGCTTCAAGCAGCTGGCGCATGGAAAATTCGGGCAATGCCATTTTTCAGGCTCCTTTCCGGTTCTGCCGCCGCGGGGGAAAGTGAACGGTTATCCCGTCACCGGATGGAGCGCCCTAAGGCCCTCATCCCCGCGTGTGAATTGCGCCCCACCACGGGACACGAGCGCCCTATAGGCAGTTTCACCGGCTTTGTCCAGCGTAGCGCTCAGCCCGGCGGTCTCAGTTCAGCCGCACATCGACCACGCCCTCGAGCGCCTTCACGGCACCAGCAAGCTCAGGAGAGACCCGGAACTTGCCCTTCAGCTCGATCTCATATTCGCGCGCCCCATTGTCGCGCGAGACGATGAAGCTCACCTGCCCTTCGCCCCCGGGCTTCAACTGCGCCTGAATGGGCTGAAGACACGCCTCGGAAGCGGCAAACACCGTGAGACGGCGGCCGATACGTTCGGCGAGGCCCTCGATGGGATCGATGCTCCCGAGCCGCAGGCTGATGCCATCGGGCCGTTCATCGGCCTCAACCGTCAGCACCACCGAGCGCCCCGGCACGAGCAGCGCGCTGAATTGCGTCAACTGCTCGGAAAACACCAGCACTTCATAGCCGCCCGAGGGGTCAGACAGCGCGAGGATCGCCATGGGCGTCCCCTTCTTGGTGCGCCTGTCGGTGCGCGACGCGATGGTGCCCGCAAGCCGCCCTGCCCGCGCTCCGTCTTCCTTCACGGCATGCTCGAAACTCACGTAGCTTTGCACCCGCAAGCGGTCAAACAGCTCGGCATAGTGATCGAGCGGGTGGCCGGAGAGGTGGAACCCGATGGCCTGATGCTCGCGCGCCAGGCGTTCCGCCGGTAGCCAATTGGTTACCGATTGGGTCAGGATGATCGGCTCGGGCCTATCCGAGGCGAACATATCGACAATACCGTCCGCCGCATTGGCATTGGTGCGCTGAGCGGTGGCAATGATGGAGTCGATGGCGGCAAAAGCCTGTTCGCGCTTTTCCACCAGGAGGTCGAACGCTCCGGCATTGACCAGCGCTTCGAGCGTGCGCCGGTTGATGATCCGCGCATCCACCCGGGCCGCGAAATCGCCGAGGTCGGCAAAGGGCACATCGCCCCGGCGCTCGACGATATGCTCGGCAACCGCCTGCCCCACGCCTTTCACGGCCCCAATCGCGTAAAACACCCTGCCATCATGGGTGTTGAACACAGCATCAGACCGGTTGACGCAGGGCGGCACCACTTCAATGCCGTGGCGCTTGGCATCCTGCCGGAATTCATTGAGCTTGTCGGTGTTGCCCATGTCGAGGGTCATCGAGGCGGCATAGAATTCGTGCGGGTAATGCGCCTTGAGATAGGCCGTGTGGTAGCTCACGAGCGCATAGGTCGCGGCGTGCGACTTGTTGAACCCGTAATTGGCGAATTTGGCCAGAAGGTCGAAAATCGTATCGGCCAGCGCGGGCTTTAGCCCATAGCGCACACAGCCTTCGCGGAAGCGCTCGCGCTGCGCGTCCATTTCGGCCTTGATCTTCTTGCCCATGGCGCGGCGCAGCATGTCGGCTTCGCCCAGCGAATAGCCCGAGAGCAGCTGGGCGATCTGCATCACCTGCTCCTGGTAGACGATGATGCCATAGGTTTCGTCGAGCACGGCCTTCAGCGCGTCATGGGGATATTCAACCGCCTCGCGCCCATGCTTACGGTCATTAAAAAGCGGGATATTGTCCATCGGACCGGGCCGATAGAGCGCCACGAGCGCGATGATGTCCTCGAAGCGGTCGGGCTTCATATCGACAAGCGCGCGGCGCATGCCGGCGCCTTCCACCTGGAACACGCCCGCCGTATCGCCCAGTTGATACAGCGCATAAGTCTTTTCGTCGTCGAGCGGCGCCGCTTCGATCCGGAAGTCGCCCCCATCGCGATTGATCATGTCGATGGCGCGTTTGATGGTGGTCAGGGTCTTGAGACCCAGAAAGTCGAATTTCACGAGCCCGGCGGACTCGCTCCACTTCATATTGTACTGGCTGACCGGCATATCGGAGCGCGGATCGCGATACAGCGGTGCCAGTTCCTGCAAGGGCCGGTCGCCGATGACAATACCGGCGGCATGCGTGGACGCATGGCGGAACAGGCCTTCGAGCTTCTGCCCGATAGCGAGCAGCTCACGCACCTGTTCATCCTCGTCGGCCATGGCGCGCAGTTGCGGCACTTCTTTCAGGGCCCGTTCCAGCGTCCAGGGGTCGGCGGGATTGGCCGGCACCAGCTTGGCAATGCGGTCGACCTGCCCATAGGGCATCTGCAGCACGCGGCCCACATCGCGCAGCACGGCGCGGGCCTGGAGCGTTCCAAAGGTGATGATCTGCGCGACCTGCGCTTCGCCATATTTGCGCTGGACGTAGCGGATCACCTCTTCGCGCCGGTCCTGACAGAAATCGATGTCGAAATCCGGCATGGACACGCGTTCGGGGTTGAGGAAGCGCTCGAACAGCAGGTTGTAGCGCAGGGGATCGAGATCGGTGATGGTCGTCGCATAGGCCACGAGCGAGCCCGCGCCGGAGCCGCGGCCCGGCCCGACCGGAATGGACTCCGATTTCGCCCATTGGATGAAATCGGCCACGATCAGGAAATAGCCCGGGTATTTCATCGTTTCGATGATGCCCAGTTCATAGTCGAGACGATCGCGATAGATTTCGGCCGTCTTGCCCGGCGCCGGGCCGACCGTCTGCAACCGGTGCTCCAGCCCATCGCGCGCCATTTTCGCGAGCGCCTCGGCCTCGGCCTTGATGGCTTCGGCTTCGGTGAGATCGGGCGCCGCAGCGAATTTGGGCAGCACGGGATCACGCTTTTTCGGCCGATAGCTGACGCGCTGCGCGATCTCGACGGTCGAGGCCAAGGCCTCGGGCAGGTCGGCAAAGAGCGCGGCCATCTCGGCGCGGGTCTTGAAATAATGCTGATCGCTGAGCTTCCGCCGCTCGGTTTGCGCCAGCACCGATCCGGCCGCAATGGCGAGGAGCGCATCATGGGCTTCATAGTCGGAGGGCGCGCGGTAGAACGGCTCGTTGGTGGCCACAAGCGGCACGCCCTTGAGATAGGCCCAATCGAGGAGCCGCGCTTCGTTCGGCGCGTCTTCGGGCCGGTTGTGGCGCTGCAGCTCAACGTAGAAGCGGTCATCGAAGCGGTCGCGCAACAGCGCCAGCCGGTTCAGCGCCAGCGTATCGAGATTGTGGGTGAAGTAAGGGTCAATAGCGCCTTCGGGTCCGCCCGAGAGGCAGATGATGCCTGTGAGCGCGTCGCGCTCCATCCAGCTCAACTTGGCCGCGGCGCGGCCATTTTCGCCCTCAAGGTGCGCCCGGCTCACGAGCCGCGAGAGATTGGCGAAGCCGGTTTCAGTTGCCGCGATCAGCACCACACCGCCCTTGCCGAAGCGGTCGCGACCTGAGCCGCGCTCCTGCATGCGGTCGGTCTGGTCCTCAAAGCCAGTGAAATCGAGGTTCAGCTCAACCCCGACCAGGGGCTGGATGCCCTTGCCCTTGGCCTTTTCGGAAAACTCAAGCGCGCCGAAGAGATTATTGGTGTCGGCTATGCCAAGGGCTGGCTGGCCATCGGCCTTGGCCAGATCGAGCACGGTGCCAAGTTGCAGCGCCCCCTCGAGCAGCGAGTAGGCAGAGTGCACATGCAGATGAATGAAACCGGGACCAGCCATGGTGTTGTCCTAGCGGTTGGGAGCGCGCCAAACCAGTCCGGGTCAGCCGCTCGTCCACAACTCACAAAAAACGTTGCGCCAGGTCCATCCAGGTGAACGCGGCAGCCGAAAAGCCGCAAAGCGTGGTGAAAGCGAAGAGATCCTTGACGAAGCTGAGCATTCCCGTCCTCCGTTGTTCCGCCTTCGTTCTTATATGTTCTCTTTCTGTTCCTGTCCACTGTCCCCGCGAAAAGCGTGAATCCTCTGTTAATATCTACAGGGTGAGCGGCTCGACGCGGCCCTGCCGCAGCGTAACGATGCGGTTCGCCCGGCGCGCCAGATCGTGATTATGCGTGGCAATCAGGGCCGAGGCGCCCTCCTCGCGGATCAGGGTCTGCAGCGCCTCGAACACCCGATCGCTGGTGGCGGGGTCGAGATTGCCGGTTGGCTCGTCGGCGAGGATAATGCGGGGCCGGTTGGCGGCGGCGCGCGCAATGGCCACGCGCTGCTGTTCACCGCCTGAAAGCTCGCCGGGCCGATGCGTGGCGCGGTGCGCCACCCCCAGCACATCGAGCAGCTCCATGGCGCGCGCCAGCGCCCGCTTGGGATCGGCGCCGGCAATGAGCTGGGGCAGCACCACGTTTTCCGCCGCCGTGAATTCCGGCAGGAGGTGGTGGAACTGATAGACATACCCGATGGTATCGCGCCTGAGGAGCGTGCGGCCGCGCTCGCTCAGCGTGCTGGTCTTGAGCCCGGTGACTTCGACCTCGCCCGATTGCGGACGTTCGAGCAGGCCGCAAATGTGCAGCAGCGTGGATTTACCCGAGCCGGACGGGGCGACAATCGCCACCATTTCGCCCGAGCGCAGTTCGAGATCGGCCGCTTCGAGCACGCGCACTATGGTTTCGCCCCCGCCGAAATGGCGGTGCACGGCACTCAGCTTCAGGTGAACGTCACTCATATCGCAAGGCCTCAACCGGGTCATATTGCGCCGCGCGCCAGGCCGGATAGAGCGTGGCGAGGAAGCTGAGCGTGAGCGCAACGCCCACAATGGTCAGCACCTCGTTCAAATCAGTCCGGCTCGGCAGCGACGAGAGATAGAAAATTTCAGGCGGGAAGATCGTCACTCCCAGAAGGCTGGAGAGGAAGGCCCGGATTGGTTCGGCATTGGCCGCGAGAAGAAGCCCGATGCCGAGCCCCAGCAGCGTGCCGCCCACACCTATGGCGAGGCCCGCGAGCGCAAAAATCCGCATGATCGCCCCGCGCGTCGCCCCCATGGAGCGCAGCACGGCAATATCTGTGCCCTTGTCCTTCACCAGCATGATGAGGCTCGAAATGATGTTGAAGGCCGCAACCACCACAATGAGCGAGAGGATGACGAACATCACCGAGCCCTGGCTCTTCAGCGCCTCGAAAAACGTCTCGTGCTGCTGCTGCCAGTCGGACAGCACCAGTGGCCGGGTGAGCGCCAGCGTAATCGCATCGCGCATGGGGCCGATGGCGTTGGGATCGGTAATGAAGATCTCGAGCGCCGTGGCACGATAGAGCCGGTCATAGGCCGCTTCTTTCACCTCGAGGTCGGCATCGGCCGGGGGCGGCTCAACGCCCGCCTTCAGTTGCCGGTCAAAGAGGTTGAAATAGTCCTGCGCCGGCTTCAGCGGCAAAAAGACATAGAACCCGTCAAACTCGGTCATGCCGAGATCAAACACCGCCGTGACCTTGAAGCTGCGGATCTGCGGGGTCTTGCCGGTCGGGGTTTCCTGGCCGTTGGGCGAGAGGAGCGTGACCGGATCGCCGACACCGAGCTTCAGCTTTTCGGCGAGACGGCGCCCGATGGCAGCGCCATTGGTCTCGTCCCACCCGGTCCAGCTCCCCGCAACGACACCCTTGTCAAGGAGCGCCAGCTTGGCGATGGACGCGGCACTCAGCCCGCGCACCACAACGCCGGTCGATTGACTTTTCGGGCCCGAGGCCAGCGCTTGGCCCTCGGCATAGGGAATGGCGGCAATCACGCCGGGCACGCCCGCAATCTCGTTGGCGGCCTGGTCGTAATCGGTGAACTGCGATTCAATGGGATAGGCCGCAAAATGGCCGTTGAGGCCCAAAAGCTTGCTGACGATTTCGGCATTGAAGCCGTTCATCACCGAGGTCACGACGATCAGCGCCGCTACGCCCAGAGCAATCCCGCTGAGGGTGAGCCCGGTAATCACCGAGACAAAGCGGTCGGTGCGGCGCGACATGAGATAGCGCCCGGCGAGCAGGAATTCGAACCGCGAAAATGCCCCCCCGCCCCTCATCGACCGAGCCCCTTGATCGGATCGAGCCGCGCCGCCCGCCAGGCGGGATAAAGCGTGGCCAAAAATGTGAGGCTCAGCGAGACGAGCACCACGGTTGCGACCTCGCCCAGGTCCACCTGCGACGGCAAGGCGTTGAGGCGGAAGAGTTCGGGCGGAAAGATCGAGATGCTGAAGGTCTGTTCAATGAAGGCGCGGAGCGTTTCGGCGTTTTCTGCAATCAGCAGGCCGAGGCCGAGCCCGAGGATTGTGCCCAAAAAGCCGACGGCAAAGCCGGTCATGGCAAAGATGCGCAAGATGCTCCCGGCCGTTGCACCCATGGTGCGCAAAATCGCGATGTCCTGCCCCTTGTCCTTCACCAGCATCACGAGGCTGGCGATAATGTTGAAGGCGGCAACGAGGATGATGAGCGACAGGATGACGAACATCACCACGCGCTCAACCTGCAGCGCGGAGAAATAGGTGGCGTTCTTCACCTGCCAATCGAGCAGGTTGAAGGGCCGCGGCAGGGCCGCTTCCAGCTTGGGGCGGAGCGCAAGGACGGCATCGGGATCGTCAGCAAACACTTCAACGCCGCTCGCTAGATAGGCGCGCTCATAGGCGGCGTCGATTTCGGCGTCACTGGCCATGACGCCGGGCATCTTGGCGCCGGGCTTCAGCCGGTCGGTATAGAGCTTGAAATAGACCTGCGCCGACTGGAGCGGCATGAAGAGATAAAAGCCGTCAAACTCGGGCATGCCGAGGTTGAAAATGGCCGACACCGGATAGCTGCGCACCGCGGGCGTCATGCCGAACGGCGTCAGCGTCCCTTCGGGGTTCACGATGGTGATGGGGTCGCCAATGGTGACGCCCAGTTTTTCCGCCAGCCGCGCGCCGATGGCGACGCCCTGCGACTGGTCCCACTGGTCCCAGCCCCCCAGCATCAGGCCGACATTGAGCGCGTCGAGTTTCTGGATCGAGGACGCATCAATGCCATGCACCATGATGCCGGCAGAATCGTAATTGCCCGACGCGAGCGCCTGCCCTTCGACATAGGGAATGGCGTAGCGCACGCCCTCAACGCCCTCAAGGCGCGTGACGATTTCGGCATAGTCCTCGAAGGGCTTGGCATTGGTCAGCTCAACATGACCATTGAGTCCCAGGATCTTGCCCAGCAGTTCGGCTCGGAAGCCATTCATGACGCTGAGCACGACGATGAGCGTCGCAACCCCGAGCGCCACGCCCACGAGAGTCAGGATGGCGATGACCGAGGCGAATTTCTCCTGTCGCCGTGCGCGCAGATAGCGCCCGGCGATCAGCCATTCGACCCGTGAAAACGGTCCGGTGGGACGCGCCTCGGCTTGGGTCACAGGCTGTCCCGACGATTGGGGACGATCAGCGATTTGACCCGGCCCACGGCTTCCTCGATGGAGAGCGTTTCGCGCTCGCCGGATTGGCGGTGCTTGATCTCGACCGTGCCATCCTTGAGGCCGCGCGGCCCCACGATGACCTGGTAGGGCACGCCGATGAGATCGGCCGCCGCGAACTTGCCGCCCGCCCCCTGATCGCGATCATCATAGAGCGCATCGATCCCCTCGCCGAGAAAATCGGCATAGAGCCGCTCGGCGGCCGCATCGCTTCCGGCGTCGCCGACCTTCAGGTTGATGACCACAGCCTCAAACGGCGCGACGGATACGGGCCAGGCGATGCCATTCTCGTCGTGGAAGGCCTCGATGATACCGGCAACGAGGCGGCTCGGGCCAATGCCATAGCTGCCCATGTGCACATCGGTTTCCTTGCCGTCGGCACCGGTGACGCTCGCGCCCATGGGCTTTGAGTATTTGGTGCCGAAATAGAAAATATGGCCGACTTCGATGCCGCGCGCCGATACGCGCTTGTCTTCGGGCACGGCGGCTTCATAGGCGGCCGCATCCACCATGTCCTCAGTAGCCGCATAGAGCGACGTCCAATCCTCGAAGATCGGGGTCAGGTCGGCGCGGAAATCCGTCTCAAGCGGCGGAATGGGCTTATCGAGAATGTCGCGGTGGCAGAACACCTGGCTCTCGCCGGTTTCGGCGAGAATGATGAATTCATGGCTGAGGTTGCCGCCAATCGGGCCGGTGTCGGCGCGCATCGGAATGGCGGTCAGACCCATGCGGTAAAAGGTGCGCAGGTAGGCGACGAACATGCGGTGATAGGCATCCACCGCCGATTTTTCATCGAGATCGAAGGAATAGGCGTCCTTCATCAGGAATTCGCGGCTGCGCATGGTGCCAAAGCGCGGGCGCACCTCATCGCGGAACTTCCACTGGATGTGGTAGAGATTGAGCGGCAGATCCTTGTACGATTTCACATAGGTGCGAAAAACGTCGGTGATCATTTCCTCATTGGTCGGACCATAGAGCAGGTCGCGCTCGTGCCTATCCTTGATGCGCAGCATTTCCTTGCCATAGGCATCATAGCGGCCGCTTTCGCGCCACAGATCAGCCGATTGCAGGGTGGGCATCAGCAGCTGGATGGCGCCAGAGCGGTTCTGTTCTTCCTCGATGATGCGGGTCAGCTTGTTCAGCACCTTGAGCCCCAGCGGCAACCAGGTGTAGCTGCCAGCGCCCTGCTGCTTGATCATGCCCGCGCGCAGCATCAGCTGGTGCGAAATGATCTCGGCTTCCTTCGGCGTCTCCTTGAGCAGCGGCAGAAAGTAACGGCTGAGACGCATGGAGTCCTCGTGGGCCTGAAGGGGATTCGGATCAGTGGATATAGCGGCTTTTGCGCCGGTTTGAAAACCGCCTAGCGCCGCCCAAATGGGAGGCAAGCGCGCGTTTCCGCCGCCGGAGGGTGCCCCTATCCAAAAGTTGCACTTGACCGGTTCAATACCGATGGAAAACACGCAATTTTGAGGCAAAAATCCTCTTGGCAGAGGTCTGCTTCATTGCTACCACTGTGCGGCATAAGAACACAGGTGGCAGTCAGCCGCCGGACGCCGACAACGTCAAGGGAGGAGCGTTGGCCGCCGCTTTCGAGCGTGCCTAAGACCAACGATTGTCGAGCAAACTTATACGGCAGGGCCCTGGTGCCCTGCTTTTTTATTGATCCTCAGCCCGTGATCATCGGGCTTTAAAGCCCGATGATAACAGCGCGTGATCGCCTCAGCTCCAGTATTGGCGGAGGAACGGGTTGCCCAATCCCCACAGCAGCAGACCGGTGAGAACCAGCGACAGGGCCGTGGTGATGAGAATGGCGCGCCCGAACCGGTAAGACCGCACCGGCGCCCCCCTATCGGTCCCAACCTGCCATTCGCCCTCGTCAATCTGCGTGCGCATGTTGAAAGGCAGCACCACAAACAGGCAGAGCCACCAGACAATGAAATAGATCGCGATATAGGTCCCAATCGACATGGCTACACCCTGTGAACAAAGATGGCGACATTGGGCTTGCGGCCCCAATAGGCGGTGACCTCACCGCGCAACGCCCGATGCAGCGCGTTTTCGATGAGTTCAGGATCGCTGCGGCGCTTGGCGGGAATGGATTTCAGCGTGCCGGTGACGATATTGCGCACCAGTTTTTCGAGCGTGAGCCCGTCTTCTTCCACCGCCGGCAGTCCATCAACGGCGACTTCGGGCCCGGCCAGCACCTGCCCGGATGAATTGACCACGAGGCTGACCCCGATATGGCCGCCAAACCCGAGGCGGCGACGGCCCTTCACGCCACTTTCATCGGGCGAACAGAGAATATTGCCATCGAGGTAGAGGACGCCGGTGCGCACTTCGCCAGGAAACAGCGTCGGGGTGGGCGAAAGCCGCGCCAGATCGCCGTTGCGGGCGTGGAGCACTTCGGGAATGCCCATTTCGCGGCCCAGTTTGGCATGGGCTTCAAGGTGCAGGGCTTCGCCGTGCACCGGGATCAGCACATCGGGCTTCACAAGGCCGTAGAGCGTGCGCAGCTCATCGCGGCGCGGGTGGCCGCTGGCATGCACCACACCATCATCGCGGGTGATGATTTCAATACCCCGGTCGACGAGCTGGTTCTGGATATCGATCACGGCCCGCTCATTGCCCGGAATGGCCCAGGAAGAGAAAATCACCCGATCCCCGGCATTCAGCGTGATTTCGGGGTGCTCTTCGCGTGCCACGCGCGACATGGCCGCGCGGGTTTCGCCCTGGCTGCCGGTGAGCAGCAGCAGCACCTTGGCGCGCGGCAGATCGCGATAGGCAAAATGATCGAGGAAGGGCGGCACGCCTTCGAGCATGCCCAGCTCGCGTGCGATAGTGGAAATCCGGTGCAGGGCCCGGCCCGACATTACCACTTGGCGCCCGGCCTTGGCGGCAGCCCGCGCCACCGAAATCACCCGGCCAACATTCGAGGCAAAGGTGGTGACAGCCACGCGGTGCGGCGCTTCGGCGATCAACCGTTCGAGGCTGGCTCCGACTTCGGCCTCCGAGGGGCTAGTCCCCTCTTTCAGGGCATTGGTCGAATCGCACACGAGCGCGAGGGGGCTCGAGCGGTCGCGGCCGATCTCTTCGAGGCGTGCAACATCGGTGGGCGGCGAGCCGACCGGGTGCGGGTCGAGCTTCCAGTCACCGGTATGCAGCACGCGTCCGGCTGAGGTTGTAATCAGCAGCGCGCAGCTTTCGGGGATCGAGTGCGCGACATTGATCGGCTCGATGGTGAACGGCCCGAGCGTAAACGGGTCGCCTGGCGCCATCAGGCGCACGTCCACCGTTTCGGCAATACCTTCGCCAATCCGCTTGGCACTGAGCATGGCCGCGGTAAAGGGCGTGGCGTAAACCGGCCTGTCGAACGCGGGCCACAGATCGAGCACCGCGCCATAATGGTCTTCATGGCTATGGGTGAGGATGAGGCCCAGCACGTTTTCGGCATTGTCTTCAAGAAACGCCGGATCGGGCAGGATCAATTCGATACCGGGCTCTTCGGGGCCCCCGAAGGTCACGCCGCAATCGACAACAATCCATTTGCGGTGGGTCGACGGACCAAAGCCGTAAGCGGCCATGTTCATGCCAATTTCGCCCACGCCGCCAAGCGGCACGAACACCAGTTCATCGGGCCGGGTTTTCGACATAACTAACTCCTTAGCGTGCGGACGGCACCAAAGTGCACGTCCCCGGCGCTGATAACGATGCGCCGGTTCTCGGGGGTGCGGAGTACAAGCCGCCCTGTCTCGTCGACGGTTTCAAAGGTGCCGTCGATCACCTCGTCATTCTGTTCAATGCGCACCGGGCCATTGAGCCCAAAAGCACGCGCGCGCCAGGCCGCCAGAAGATCGGGCAGGCCCCTGCCCTGATCCCAAAGCGCAAAGGCGCTGCACCAGCGCTCGCTGAGCGCGGCGAAAACGTCGGGCGCCGTTACGGCGCTGCCGAGCGCCTGAAGCGAGGTCACCGGATAGGGCACGCCCTCGGGCGCGGCCACAACATTCACGCCAATACCGACCACAACGCCGCTCTGGCCGGTGCCGAGAGGAACGGCTTCAAGCAGAATGCCGGCCATTTTCTGACCATCGGCCAAGACGTCATTGGGCCATTTCAGCCGGAACCTGTCGGCAAGCGCCGGTTCGACAACGGCGCTCAGCGCCTCATGCAGCGCCAGCCCAGCGACAAAGCCGAGCGTCGCCATCAGCGCCGGCTCGCACCCGGGCTCAACCAGCAGGCTTGCGGCAAGATTGCCGCTTGTTGTCTGCCAAACCCGGCCGCGACGACCGCGTCCGGCGCTCTGGTTGAGCGCCGCAACCCAGAGGTCGCCGCGATCTCCAGCGGCAGCGGCGCGCGCGGCCTCAACCATGGTCGAGCCGACACTCTCGCGGCCATCAAGCCGATATCCGCGCGCGGCGGCGCCCGGCCCCAGCCAGAAGGGGTTCACTTAGAACAGGCTCTCCGCCGCTGTTTTCGCCGCCGCAGCCAGCGGACCGCCGAGCGTGGCGAAATAGCTGACCACGAAAAAGCCCACGACGCCCATCACGGCGACCAACTCACCCGGGACAGCCCGGAACTCGGCCACCGGCTCATCAAAATACATGACCTTGATGATGCGCAGGTAATAAAACGCGCTGACGGCGCTGGCGAGCACGCCAATGACCGCAAGGACGAACAGGTTCTGTTCAACCGCCGCGAGGAACACCTGCCATTTGGCAAAGAACCCGGCGAGCGGCGGCAGGCCGATGAGCGAGAACATCAGGACGCCGATGATCGCTGCGGTAAACGGGCGCTGCTGGCCAAGGCCCGAGAGCCCATCGATGGTTTCAACCGGCTTGCCGTCTGTGGTGCGCAGACCGATCACCGCAGCAAAAATGCCCACGGTCATGGCGACATAGATCGCCATATAGATCGCGACGCCTTCAACCCCCAGCGTGGTGCCGGAGCTGAGCCCGACGAGCGCGAACCCGACATGGCCGATGGAGGAATAGGCGAGAAGCCGCTTGAGGTTCTGCTGGCCAATGGCCGCAAAGGCCGCAAGCACCATGGAGGCGATGGACAGGAAGATAATGATCTGCTGCCAGTCACGCGTGATCGAGCCGAAGCTGACCGTGGTGACGCGGATCATCAGCGCCATGGCCGCCACCTTGGGCGCCGCGGCGAGGAAGGCCGTCACCGGGGTTGGCGCGCCCTCGTACACGTCGGGCGTCCACATATGGAACGGCACTGCCGAAATTTTGAAGGCAATGCCAGCGAGCAGGAACACCATGCCGAACACCAGCCCGATGGACCGGGTATCCAGCACCACGGCCTTGACGATCTGATCGAGCTGCGTCGTGCCGGTGAAGCCATAAACCAGCGAGGCGCCATAGAGCAGCATGCCCGAAGACAGCGCGCCAAGGACGAAATATTTGAGCCCCGCTTCAGTCGCCCGCGGATCATCGCGTTTCATGGCGGCGATGACATAGAGCGCGAGACTCTGCAGTTCGAGACCGACATAGAGGCTCATCAGATCATTGGCCGAGACCATGACCACCATGCCGAGGGTGGAGAGCAGAACCAGCACGGAATATTCGAACTTGTCGATGCCGTGCTCATGGGCTGCAGGCAGAGCAATCAACAGGCTGGCCGCTGCACCGCCCAGAACCAGCACTTTCATGAAGCGCGCGAATGCGTCGACCACGAAGACGCCGTTGAACAGCACGCCATCGGCCGGGACGAGCAGCAGAACGCCCAGCGCGCCGACGAGCAGCAGGATGGCGAGCGCCGCCACGGCACGGTGGCCGAGGCCTTTGACGAACAGCGCAATGAGCAGAACCAGCACGGCACCACCCGCCAGAAGCAGCTCGGGATAGGCCGGCGCGAGGGCGCTGAAGCTCAAAACATCGGAGGACGACATGCGTTTGGTCTCCTACTGGGCCGAACCGACAACCGCAGGCGCGGCGCCGATGGCAGTAGCAAAGGTCTGGGCAACCACGTTAACGGAAGCGGCGGTCGCATCGAGGATCGGCGCCGGGTAGAAGCCGAACAGAATGGTCAGCACCACCATGGGCATCAGCACCAGGGCCTCGCGGCGATCGAGATCGAGAATGCCCTTCAGCGACTCCTTCGTCAGCGCACCGAAGACGACGCGGCGGTAGAGCCACAGCCCATAGGCGGCCGAGAAGATCACACCGAAAGCCGCAAAGAACGCGACCCAGGTATTGACCTGAAAGACCCCGAACATGGTGAGGAATTCACCGACAAAACCCGAGGTGCCGGGCAAGCCCACATTGGCCATGGTGAACACCATGAAGGCGAAGGCATAGCGCGGCATGCGCTCGACAAGCCCGCCATAGGCCGAAATCTCGCGGGTGTGCAGGCGATCGTAGACCACGCCCACCGTGAAAAACAGCGCCGCCGAGACAATGCCGTGCGAGATCATCTGGAAGATCGCGCCGTGCACGCCCTGCACCGTGCCCGAGAAAATGCCCATGGTCACAAAACCCATGTGCGCGACCGATGAATAGGCAATCAGCTTTTTCATATCGGTCTGCACCAGCGCGATCAGCGAGGTGAGAACGATGGCCGCAACCGAGAGCACGAACATGAAGGTGGAAAACTGCGCCGAGGCCAGCGGGAACATGGCCAGCGAGAAGCGGATGAAGCCGTAGCCGCCAAGCTTGAGGAGAATGGCCGCGAGGATCACCGAGCCGCCGGTGGGCGCCTCAACGTGGGCTTCGGGCAGCCAGCGGTGGAACGGCCACATGGGCATTTTGACCGCAAAGGAGGCAAAGAACCCGATCCACAGCCAGGTCTGCACTTCGGGCGCGAAGCGGAACTGCAGCAACTTCTGGATATCCAGCGTGCCCGCCTGCCAGAACATTGCCATGATGGCGATGAGCATCAGCACGGTGCCGGTGAAGCTGTAGAAAAAGAACTTGTAGGTCGCCTGGATGCGCCGCGCGCCGCCCCAGATGCCGATGATGAGGAACATCGGGATCAGCGTGCCTTCAAAGAAGACGTAGAACACCGCCAGGTCGAGCGTCGCAAAGGCGCCGAGCATGAAGGTTTCGAGCACGAGGAACACCACGAGGTATTCCTTCACCCGCGAATGCACGGAGTTGACCGAAGCAATGATCACGGCCGGCATCAGCACGGCGGTGAGCGGAATGAACAGGATCGAAATCCCGTCCACACCCATGCGCCAGCCGATGGATTCGCCGATCCAGGCGTAGTTCTCAACAAACTGAAAGCCCGGGTTGGTGGCATCGAACTGGGCCCAGAGCCACAGGCTCAACCCTGCCGTGACGAGGGTCACCGCCAGCGACACCGTACGCGATAGCTGAATCGCCGCCGGGCTGTGACCCGGAATGGCGAGAAGGATCAAGGCGCCGAGGGTCGGCAGCAGCGTGATGAGCGTGAGGAGATGGTCGCTCAGGATCATTTCATCAGCCCCCCGGCTGCGATGGCCCAGGTCAGAAGGGCCGCGATGCCAATCAGCATGGCAAAGGCATAGTGATAGAGATAGCCCGACTGCAGGCGCACGACGCGGGTCGTCACATCCTTCACGCGGGCGCCAATGCCCTCGGTGATGGTGCGGTCGACCAGCCAGTCATCAAAGCCGTGCCAGAGCGCGCGGCCGACATAGAGCGCCGGGCGCACGAAGATCCGGTCATACAGCTCGTCGAAGTACCACTTGTTCAGCAGGAACTGATAGAGCCCCGGATTGGCCGCCGCGAGACGACCAGGCAGCGACGGGTTGCGGATGTACATTTCATAGGCTGCGGCAAAGCCGATCAGCATGGCGATAGTCGCCGACCATTGCACCCAGAGCGGCACCGCGTGGGCGGCCTCATAGCGCTCAGCCACAACAGCGACAGCGCCATTGAAGAAATGCGCCACATGTTCGGCATGGCCGAAGAACAGATCGTGGAACACAACGCCAGCAAGGATGGCGCCCGCCGTCAACACCCCGAGCGGGATGAGCATGACGTTCGGGCTCTCATGCGGCTCATGGGCGTGCCCATGACCATGATCATCATGCGCATGCGCATCGTGCCCATGCGCGGCCTGTCCCCAGCGCGGCTTGCCGTGGAAGGTCAGGTGCACAAGGCGCCACGAATAGAAGCTGGTGAACAGCGCCGCAATGACAAGCGCCCAGAAGGCGATATAACCGGTCGGCGCGCCCATGGCATAGGCCACTTCGATGATGCCATCCTTCGAGAAGAAGCCGGCAAAGCCGAAGGGCGTGCCCGGAATGCCGACGCCGGTGAGCGCCAGCGTGCCGATCATCATGGCCCAGTACGTCAGGGGGATCTTGTCCTTGAGCCCGCCCATGTTGCGCATGTCCTGCTCGTGGTGCATCGCGTGGATGACCGAGCCGGCGCCCAAAAACAGCAGCGCCTTGAAGAAAGCATGGGTGAACAGGTGGAAGACGCCCGCCGAATAGACCCCTGCCCCAAGCGCCACGAACATGTAGCCGAGCTGTGAACAGGTAGAATAGGCGATCACGCGCTTGATGTCGTTCTGTACGAGGCCAACCGTGGCCGCAAAGAAGGCGGTCAGAGCCCCCACGAGCATCACCGTGGTCATGGCGACTTCGGAGGCCTCAAACATCGGGGAGAGCCGCGCCACCATGAACACACCGGCCGTCACCATGGTCGCGGCGTGAATGAGCGCCGACACAGGGGTCGGACCTTCCATCGCGTCCGGCAGCCAGGTGTGCAGCAGGAACTGGGCAGATTTACCCATGGCCCCCATAAACAGCAGCAGGCACACCACGGTCATGGCGTGGAAATCCCAGCTGAGAAAATGGATGGTCGCATCCTTATGCTCGGCCACAGCCTCGAAAGCCGCGTCGAAATTGAGCTGGCCCAGCACCATGAAGGCGGCAAAAATACCGAGCGCAAAGCCGAAATCGCCCACGCGATTGACCACGAAGGCCTTCATCGCCGCCGCATTGGCCGAGGGCCGCGTATACCAGAAGCCAATCAGCAGGTAGGACGCGAGCCCCACCCCTTCCCAGCCGAAGAACATCTGCAGGAAGTTGTCGGCGGTCACCAGCATCAGCATGGCGAAGGTGAAGAGCGACAGATAGGCGAAAAAGCGCGAGCGGTGCGGGTCTTCGGCCATGTAGCCGATGGAATAGACGTGCACGAGGCTCGACACCGTGTTGACCACCACCAGCATGATGGCGGTCAGCGTATCAACGCGCAGCACCCAGTTGAGGCTCAGGCTGCCTGAATTGATCCAGCTCAGCACCTCGACCTTGAGGGCTTCGGTGTGATGCGCACCCTCGGCCGCTTCCGGGGCAAACCAGTAGCCGAAAAACACCACCCAGCTCAGCAGGGCAGCGACGATGAGCATGCTCGTGGTGATGAGTTCGCTCAGACGATGCCCAAGAATCCGGCCCAGAAGACCGGCAATCAGGGCGCCGGCGAGCGGCAAAAAGACAATGGCCTGGATCACGGGTCAGCCCTTCAGCTGGTTCACGTCTTCCACGGCAATGGAGCCGCGGTTGCGATAGAAAATCACGAGGATGGCAAGCCCGATCGCCGCTTCGGCGGCGGCGACGGTCAGGATGATGAGCGCAAAGACCTGCCCGGCGAGATCGCCAAGTTCAGCCGAGAACGCCACGAGGTTGAGGTTGACGCTCAACAGGATGAGTTCGACGCTCATCAGGATGATGATGATGTTCTTCCTGTTGAGGAAAATCCCGAACACGCCGAGCGTGAATAAAATGGCGGCGACGGTCAGGTAATGACCGAGCCCGAGACCAGCAGCAGCCAGCATTAGAGCCCCTCCCCCGATTTGACTTTGACCAGTTCCGTCGCCTCAGCGCGCGTGCGCGAGGTCTGATGGAACACATCCTGCCGCTTGACGCCCGACTTATGGCGCAGCGTGAGCACGATGGCCCCGATCATGGCAACGAGCAGCACCGCGCCCGCGCCCTGGAACAGGAAGATGTAGCGCGTGTAGAGCAGCTCACCGAGCGCCTTGATATTGCTCATGCTGGGGTCGATCGGCACCATGGCGGTGGCCGTGACCTCGGGCGCCAGCACAAAACTGCCGGCCACCATCAGCAGTTCCAGCAGCAGGATGACGCCGACCACCACGCCGATGGGTGCATATTGCAGCATGCCCTGTCGCAGCGAGGCAAAATCCACGTCGAGCATCATGGTGACGAACAGGAACAGCACCGCCACCGCGCCGACATAGACGACGATGAGGATGAGCGCCAGAAACTCGGCCCCGGCGAGCATGAACAGACCGGCCGCATTGACGAAGGCGAGGATCAGGAACAACACCGAATGCACGGGGTTGCGGGCCGCAATCACCATCAGCGCGCTGGCGACGGTGATGGCCGAAAAGACGAAGAAAAAGAAAAGCGGCAGCGTCATATCCCGGGCCCTCAGCGATACGGTGCGTCAGCGGCGAGATTGGCCGCGACTTCACGTTCCCAGCGATCGCCATTGGCGAGCAGCCGCTCTTTCGAGAAATACAGTTCTTCGCGCGTTTCGGTGGCGAATTCGAAGTTCGGGCCCTCGACGATGGCGTCCACCGGACAGGCTTCCTGACAGAAGCCGCAATAGATGCATTTCACCATATCGATATCGTAGCGCACGGTGCGGCGGGTGCCGTCGTTCTGGCGCGGACCGGCCTCGATGGTGATGGCCTGCGCCGGGCAGATCGCTTCGCACAGCTTGCAGGCAATGCAGCGTTCCTCGCCATTGGGATAGCGGCGCAACAAGTGCTCACCCCGGAAACGCGGCGAGTACGGGGCCTTTTCGAACGGGTAGTTCAGGGTCTTCTTCGGCGCGAAAAAGTAGCGCATCGACAAAAAGAATGCCGAAACGAACTCGCGCAGGAGCAGACCATTGAGGAACTGGGCAAAACGCATCAGAGGGCACCTCCGTGCCAGCCCCAGCCCGTCAGCTGGAGCACGGCGGCCACGACGATGACCATCACCAGCGAAATCGGCAGGAACACTTTCCAGCCGATCCGCATGAGCTGGTCATAGCGGTAGCGGGGAACAAAGGCCTTCACCATGGCGAACATGAAGAAGACGAGGCAGAGCTTGAGCACGAACCAGACGACGCCGGGCACCAGCGTGAAGGGTACGAGGTTGATCGGTGACGCCCAGCCGCCCATGAACAGGATGGTGGTCATCGCGCACATCAGGATGATGGCGATATACTCACCCAGCATGAACAGCAGATACGGGGTCGAGGAATACTCGACCATGAAGCCTGCAACGAGTTCGGATTCCGCTTCCGGCAGATCAAACGGCGGCCGGTTCGTTTCGGCGAGCGCCGAAATAAAGAAGATCACGAACATCGGAAACAGCGGCAGCCAGAACCAGTTGAGCACGCTGAGCCACGGCACGCCGAGCATATAGGCCAGGCCCATCTGCGATTGCGCGGTGACAATATCGGTGAGGTTCAGTGAGCCCACGCAGAGCAGCACCGTGATGATGACAAGCCCGATGGAGACTTCATACGACACCATCTGCGCTGCCGAGCGCAGCGCGCCGAGGAAAGCGTATTTCGAGTTCGACGCCCAGCCGCCCATGATGATGCCATAGACGCCAAGCGACGAGATGGCGAAAATATAGAGCACGCCGACATTCACATCAGCCAGAGCCCAGCCCGCATCGAACGGGATGACCGCATAGGCCGAGAGCGCCAGCACCGAGGTAACGAGCGGGGCGAGGAGGAACACCACCTTGTCGGAACTTGCCGGGATCACCGGCTCCTTGAAGACGAACTTCAACAGATCCGCAAAGCTCTGCAACAGGCCGAAGGGACCAACCACGTTGGGGCCGCGCCGCACCTGCACCGCCGCCCAGATTTTGCGGTCAGCAAGCAGGATGTAGGCAGTGAACAGGAGCAGGGCCACAAGGAGCAGCAGCGCCTTGTACACAAAGCCGACTTCCGTCCCCCAGCCGAGGAGCGGAATGCCCAAGAGATAATTGAGGGCTGTACCCAGGAACTCCATCATGCCCTCCCTTATTCCGCGGCCTGCTTCAGCCCGGCCGAGAGGGCCGCGCATTCGCCCATCACCGCCGACGCCCGCGCGATCGGATTGGTGAGATAGAAGTCCGCCACCGTCGAGCTATAGGTCGCAATCTTGGTCTTGATCGGCGCCTTGGCGAGGGCCCGGATATCATCGAGCTTAGCCGGCGCGATCTGGTCGAGGGCCGCAAGGTGCGGGAACTCGCCATAGAGCTTCGCCCGCAGTTGCGAAAGCGAATCATAGGGCAGAGCCACACCGAGCACGGCCGAGAGCGCGCGGAAGATCGCCCAGTCTTCCTTGGCGTCGCCCGGCGGGAAGGTGGCGCGTTCGGCCATCTGCACCCGGCCCTCGGTATTCACATAGGTGCCCGACTTCTCGGTATAGGTTGCGCCCGGCAGGATCACGTCCGCCTTGTGCGCGCCCTTGTCGCCATGGGTGCCGATGTACACGATGAAGGTCTTGCCGGTGTAGTCGAGATCATATTCGTCCGCCCCGAGCAGGAAGAGCACATCCAGCTCATCCTTGCGGGCAAGCCCCAGCTGATCGAGCGAGCAGACGCCGCCCTTGCCCGGTACGAAACCGATATCAATGCCGCCGACGCGCGCCGCTGCATTGTGCAGCAGGGCGTAACCGGTCCACCCCTCGGCCACGGCCGGGCCGGTGGCGAGTTTGGCGGCGAGCGCGATGGTGTCGCGGCCGATCTGCTTGGTGAGCGCGACGCCGTGCGACACAGCCCCCTCGCCCACGATGATCAGCGGCTTCTGCGCCTTGGCGAGCACGTCAGCGAACTTGCCTTTGCCCTCAACCAGATCGGTCAGGGCGTCAAAGCCATTGCCGAGGTATTCAACCGGATAGGTCAGGTCGGCCTTGTCGCCGATCACGGCAATCGGGGTGCCCTTCTGGCGCCAGGCTTTGCGGATGCGCGCATTCAGCACTGCCGCTTCCTTGCGCGGGTTAGCCCCGATGATGAGGATGGCGTCCGCCTCTTCGATCCCGGCAATGGTCGGGTTGAAGACATAGGCCGCGCGCGGCATCGAGGGATCGATGCCCGACATCGGCGGGCGACAGTCGGTCATGCCCGAGCCCAGCGCCCGCATCAGGCCCTTCAGGGCAAACATGTCTTCAACAGCCGCGAGATCACCGGCAATGGCGCCAAGGCGGTTGCCGCCGGCTGAGGCTTTGACGGCCTTGGCGATGGCGCCAAAGGCTTCGTCCCAGCTCGCGGGCTTCAGCTTACCATTCACCCGCACGTAAGGCCGGTCGAGCCGCTGGCTCTTCAAACCGTCCCAGATGAAGCGGGTCTTGTCGGAAATCCACTCTTCGTTAATCGCGTCATTGACGCGCGGCAGGATGCGCATGACTTCGCGACCGCGCGCATCGACGCGGATGTTCGAGCCGACGGCATCCATCACGTCGATGGATTCGGTCTTTGACAGTTCCCACGGCCGGGCGTGGAAGGCATAGGGCTTCGAGGTCAGCGCGCCGACTGGGCAGAGGTCAATGACATTGCCCTGCAATTCGCTCGAGAGCGCGCGTTCAAGATAGGACGTGATTTCGGCGTCTTCGCCGCGCCCCAACAGCCCCATTTCGGAGATGCCGGCGACTTCGGTGGTGAAGCGCACGCAGCGCGTACAATGAATGCAGCGGTTCATCGCGGTCTTGACCAGCGGGCCAAGATGCTTGTCTTCCACCGCGCGCTTGTTCTCGTGGTAGCGGTTCTTGTCCACGCCATAGGCCATGGCCTGATCCTGCAGATCGCACTCGCCGCCCTGATCGCAGATCGGGCAATCGAGCGGATGGTTGATCAGCAGGAACTCCATCACCCCTTCGCGGGCCTTTTTCACCATGGGCGTATTGGTGAACATCTCGGGCGGCTCGCCATTGGGGCCGGGCCGCAGATCCTTGACGCTCATGGCGCAGCTGGCCTGCGGCTTCGGGGGGCCGCCCTTCACTTCAACGAGGCACATGCGGCAATTGCCGGCCACCGACAGGCGCTCATGGTAGCAAAAACGCGGGATTTCCGCGCCTGCCGCCTCGGCAGCCTGCATCAGCGTGTAATAATCCGGCACATCGATCAGCTGGCCGTCGACCTTGATATTGGCCATGGTTTACTCCGCCGCGATCGAGGGTACGGCACCCTCGGAGGTCGAATTGTAGGTATAGGCGTCGATCCGCGCTTCAATCACGGGCCGGAAATTGCGAATGAGCCCCTGGATCGGCCAGGCCGCTGCATCACCCAGCGCACAGATGGTGTGGCCTTCGATCTGCTTGGTGACTTCGAACAGCATGTCGATTTCGCGTTTTTCGGCGCGGCCTTCAACCATGCGTTCCATGACGCGCATCATCCAGCCAGTGCCTTCACGGCACGGGGTACACTGGCCGCAGCTCTCGTGCTTGTAGAAGGCGGAGAGGCGCCAGATGGCCTTGATGATATCGGTGGATTTATCCATCACGATCACCGCTGCCGTGCCCATGGAGGAGCCGACTTCGCGCAACCCGTCGAAATCGACGACCGCGTTGCGGATCTTTTCGCCGGGGACGCAGGGCACCGACGCGCCGCCCGGGATGACGGCGAGGAGATTGTCCCAGCCGCCACGGATGCCGCCGCAATGCTTTTCAATGATTTCTTCGAACGTGCAGCCGAGCGCCTCTTCAAAGGTCGCGGGCCGGTTCACATGACCCGACACGCACATCAGCTTGGTGCCGGTGTTGTTGGCGCGGCCGATACCGGCAAACCACGCGCCGCCCCGGCGCAGGATTTCTGGCACCACGGCAATCGATTCGACATTGTTCACGGTCGTCGGGCACCCATAGACGCCCATGGCGGCCGGGAACGGCGGCTTCAGGCGCGGCTGGCCCTTCTTGCCCTCCAGGCTTTCAAGCAGTGCGGTTTCTTCGCCGCAGATATAGGCCCCGGCCCCGTGGTGCACCACGATGTCGAAGTCCCAGCCGTTCTTGTTATTCTTGCCGATGAGCTTCGCGTCATAGGCTTCCTGCACGGCCTGTTCGAGATGCTGGCGTTCGCGGATGAATTCGCCGCGCACATAGATGAACGCCGTATGCGCGTCCATGGCGCGGCCCGCGAGCAGCGCGCCTTCAACGAGGTGGTGCGGATCATGCCGCAGAATTTCGCGATCCTTGCAGGTGCCGGGTTCGGATTCATCGGCATTGATGACGAGGTAGTGCGGACGCCCGTCCGACACCTTGGGCATGAAGGTCCATTTGAGCGCTGTGGGGAAGCCTGCGCCGCCCCGGCCCCGGAGGCCCGAGCCTTTGACTTCATTGGTGATCCAGTCGCGGCCCCGATCAATGAAGGTTGCGGTATCGGACCACGCGCCGCGCGCCATGGCGCCTTTCAGCGTCCAGTCGGCGGTGCCGTAGAGATTGGTGAAGATGCGGTCTTTATCTGCCAGCATTTTTTACCTCGCCCCCATCACTTCGAAGGCTTTTGAGCGTCAGGCTTGCCGCCAGGGGCGGCCGGCGCTTCAGCGGGCGGGGGGAATGGCGTGTAGGTGCGTTTGGCCGTCGGCTTGTCGAGCAGAACCACCTGGCCGCCTTCGGGCGCACCGAAATGGCGTTCGACCTGCGGACCGGGGGTCACATCCTTGCCCTTGCCGGCCGCGAACTTATCGAGCAGAGCCTCGAAGCTTTCGGCGGTCAGGTCTTCGTAGGTATCGTTGCCGATCATCACCATGGGCGCGTTGACACAGGCGCCGAGGCACTCGACCTCTTCCCAGCTCAACGTGCCGTCCTTGTTCAGCTCGAACGGCTCGGTGCTGATCTTGCGCTCGCAGACGGCGCGAATGTCTTCTGCGCCGCGCAGCATGCAGGGGGTGGTGCCGCACACCTGCACATGGGCGCGGCTGCCCACCGGCTTCAACAGGAACTGGGTGTAGAAGGTCGCGACTTCAAGCACGCGGATATAGGCCATGCCCAACAGCTCGGCCACGGTCTCGATCACCGCGCGGCTGACCCAGCCCTCCTGCTCCTGCGCTTTCCACAGGATGGGAATAACCGCCGACTGCTGGCGGCCTGCCGGATATTCGGCCATTTTCTTCTTCGCCCAGGCGAGATTTTCAGCCGTGAAGGCAAAGCCCTTGGGCTGGATCGCCTCATCGGCCAATCGACGAACAGACATCAGCGATCCACCTCACCGAACACAATGTCGAGCGAGCCGAGCACGGCGGACACGTCCGCCAGCATATGGCCGCGACACAGGAAATCCATGGCGCTCAAGTGCGCGAAACCGGGCGCCTTGATCTTGCAGCGATAGGGTTTGTTGGTGCCATCGGCGACCAGATAGACGCCGAATTCGCCCTTCGGGGCTTCGACGGCAGCATAGACTTCGCCAGCCGGCACCTTGAAGCCTTCAGTATAGAGCTTGAAGTGATGGATCAGCGCTTCCATCGACTGCTTCATCTCGCCCCGGCGTGGCGGCACAACCTTGCCATCCGTCGCCGATACTGGGCCGCGGCCCTTTTCGGAATTCAACAGCGCCACGCACTGGCGCATGATGCGGATCGACTGGCGCATTTCGTCCATGCGCACGAGGTAGCGATCATAGCAATCGCCGTTCTTGCCCACGGGAATATCGAAATCGAGATCGGCGTAGCATTCATAGGGCTGAGCCTTGCGCAGATCCCACGGCACGCCCGAGCCGCGCACCATCACGCCCGAAAAGCCCCATTTCCAGGCGTCTTCAGCCGTCACCACGCCGATATCGGCATTGCGCTGCATGAAAATACGGTTGCCGGTGAGCAACCCTTCCAGATCGTCGCAGACCTTGAGGAAGGGATCACAGAACGCATCGATATCATCGATCAGGTCCTGCGGCAGGTCCTGATGCACGCCGCCTACGCGGAAGAAGGCCGCATGCATGCGGCTGCCCGAGGCGCGCTCATAAAAGATCATGAGTTTTTCGCGCTCATCAAAGCCCCAGAGCGGCGGGGTCAGCGCGCCCACGTCCATGGCCTGGGTCGTGGTGTTGAGAATATGCGACAGGATACGGCCGATTTCCGAAAACAGCACGCGGATCAGCTGGCCGCGATAGGGCACCTCGATGCCCAACAGCCGTTCGACTGCGAGACAGAAGGCATGTTCCTGATTCATCGGCGCCACATAGTCGAGCCGGTCGAAATAGGGAATCGCCTGGAGATAGGTCTTGGTCTCGATCAGCTTTTCGGTGCCGCGGTGCAAGAGCCCGATATGGGGATCAACCCGCTCAACCACTTCGCCATCGAGTTCCAGCACGAGGCGCAGCACGCCATGCGCCGCCGGATGCTGCGGGCCGAAATTGATCGTGAAATTTCTGACGTCGGCTTCAAGGCTCATGATTTGGCCTTCTCATCGCCCGGCAGCACGTAATCGGTGCCTTCCCACGGGCTCAAATAGTCAAACTGGCGGAATTCCTGAGCGAGCTTTACCGGCTCATAGACCACGCGCTTGCGCTCTTCATCGTAACGGACTTCGACATAGCCGGTTGTCGGGAAGTCCTTGCGCAGCGGATAGCCGTCAAAGCCGTAATCGGTGAGAATGCGGCGAAGATCGGGGTGGCCGGAAAACAGAATGCCGTAAAAATCATAGGCTTCGCGCTCGAACCAGTCGGCGCCGGGGAACACGCCGGTGACGGAGGGCACCGGGGTCGCGTCATCGGTCGTCACCTTGAGCCGGATGCGCAGGTTCTGCGTCGGGCTGAGGAGGTGATAGACCACATCAAAGCGCTCGGCGCGCTCGGGATAGTCGACGCCGCAGATATCGGTGAAGGACCAGAAGGCCTCGCGGTCGCGGAGATAGGCCACGACCTCGGCAATGGCCTCGCGCTTCACGGGGACGGTCAATTCGCCAAAGGCAAAGGACGGGGTGCCGAGGCTGTCGCCCAGGGCAGCAGTGAGCCGCCCGGCGAGCGCTTCCAGCTTTGATAGGTCGAAACTCAACGCCATGCCCCTGCCCTCAGCGTTCAATCGTGCCGGTACGGCGGATCTTCTTCTGCAACAGCAGAAGGCCGTAGAGCAGCGCTTCCGCCGTGGGCGGACAGCCGGGCACATAGACATCGACGGGCACGACGCGATCGCAGCCGCGCACCACCGAGTAGGAATAGTGATAGTAGCCGCCGCCATTGGCGCAGCTGCCCATCGAGACCACATAGCGCGGCTCGGGCATCTGGTCGTAAACCTTGCGCAGCGCGGGAGCCATTTTATTGGTCAGCGTGCCCGCCACGATCATCACATCGGACTGGCGCGGCGACGCGCGCGGCGCGAGGCCGAAGCGTTCCACGTCATAGCGCGGCATCGACATCTGGATCATCTCAACGGCGCAGCAGGCAAGACCAAAGGTCATCCACATCAACGAGCCGGTGCGGGCCCAGGTGATGAGTTCATCGGTCGAGGTGACGAGGAAGCCCTTGTCGGCCAGCTCGTTGTTGATCTCGACGAAATACGGATCATCGGCGCCGATCAGGCCACCGGTCCTGGGGTCGATCACGCCCTTGGGCTCAGGCGCGACCAGCGTCGAGGATGTGTTGATCAATCCCATTCGAGCGCTCCCTTTTTCCATTCGTAGATAAAGCCAACCGTGAGCACGCCGAGGAAGCTCATCACCGACCAGAAGCCGAGCCAGCCCACGTCCCGGAAGGCAACGGCCCAGGGGAAAAGGAAGGCGACTTCGAGATCGAAAATGATGAACAGGATCGACACAAGATAGAAGCGCACATCGAATTTCATGCGCGCATCGTCAAACGCATCAAAGCCGCATTCATAGGCCGAGACCTTTTCCGGGTCCGGATTTTTGAAGGCGACCAGAAAGGGCGCAACGAGCAGCGCAAGTCCGATAACGGCCGCAAGCCCGATAAAGATCACGATCGGCAGGTAGTTGCTGAGCAACGCGTTCATTGGACAGCCTAATTGTCAGGATTCGGCAGGAAGTGCCGGCTCACAGCGGCCTCGTTGGCAATGATGGGCCATCGAAGCGACGTGAACGGTGCCGGATTAACCCACGCCACCCCCGGTTTCAAGGAAAACAAAAGCTGATGTGTCGTATCAGCCTTGGTTTTGTCCGTCCATTTTGGTGGGAGTGTCTGTCCGGGTTATCCCCCGGGCAAAAATACTTGCCGAGCCGTGCATTTAGTCTCATCGGCAGCACCGGCTTCCCGGGCCAGATTGCAGCGCGACATGTCGCCGCTGAAGCGAGGGTCATGGCGCAGATGCCTGCTGATGAGGGCCTTGGGGCGAGACCGGCCCTGCCCTGATTGCGTCCTGGCGACTTTGAGGCACCGGACAGGCGCGCGTGATTCCCCGCAGCCACACGGACAGGGCGACGGGTAAAGAGAATGGCGACAGGGATTGAGAATGTAGCGTCTGGGAGGGGTATCTACGCCACCTCTTTAACAGAGAGTGGCGCGAGTGACGGGACTCGAACCCGCGACCTTCGGCGTGACAGGCCGACGCTCTAACCAACTGAGCTACACCCGCTTGAGACAGCGATCTGCCGTCTGGCGTGGGGGTCGTTTAGAGGCTGGGGTGGGTCAAGTCAAGCGCCAATCGAAACGAATTCGGCAGCCATTTCACCAAGACGGGCCGATCCGGCCGATGGGGTAAAATGGTGGGCGGTGACGGGCTCGAACCGCCGACCCTCTCGGTGTAAACGAGATGCTCTACCAACTGAGCTAACCGCCCGACGCGCCCTTGGCGCGGCGCTTTGATTAGGCACTTCACACGGGCGCGTCAACCGCCCACACGCCCCGCGCTGGGGCCAGGCTGCAGCTTCTGGCCGCCCAAACCCAAAAAGACCGTGGCCCCGGCGAAGCATCGCGCGGGGCCACAGGATCGTACCGATCAAGTGATCAATCAGTTGATCGAGTCCTTCAGGCCCTTGCCGGGCTTGAACTTGGCCTGGTTGGAGGCCGGGATATCAATGGCAGCGCCCGTGGCCGGGTTGCGGCCCGTGGTGGCCTTGCGCTTGGACACGGCGAAAGTGCCGAAGCCGACGAGGCGCACTTCATCACCCTGCTTCAGCGATGCCGTGATCGCATCGAACACCGCGTCAACCGCATCACCGGCCTGCGCCTTGGTGAGGCCGGCCTTGTCGGCGACCACGCCGATGAGATCGTTCTTGTTAGCCATAACGTTTCCTCTCTATGGAAGCCCGCCCTCGGTGGCGAACCGAAACAGCCCGCAAAGTTCTTCGATTCTGGTCGGAACGCAAGGAAATCCGGCCTTCTCCGGCCGGATTCCTGCTGTTTCCTGTGAATGAGTGACAAAAAATGCCTGTCAAGCCTGCGGGAAAACGCGGCTCAAGGCGAAGACTGCCCGGAAAAGGCACCGCAAACGCCAGCGGCGCCCCTTTTGTAAAGGAGCGCCGCCGGGTTTTACTTCAGTCAACTGGTCCTAATGAGGAAGACCAGTTGGGGCTTCTTCTTCCACCGCATCGAGGGCCGGTACGGCCGGTTTCTCGTCGTCATGCTTCCATTCGATGGGCTCGGGCTGGCGGATCAGAGCCCGCGACAGCACTTCGTCCATGCGGCTCACCGGGATGATTTCCATGCCCTTGGTCACATTGTCCGGAATTTCCTTGAGGTCACGGGTGTTTTCCTCAGGGATCAGCACGGTCTTGATGCCCGAACGCAGCGCGGCCAACAGCTTCTCCTTCAGCCCGCCAATGGGCAGCACCCTGCCCCTCAGCGTCACTTCGCCCGTCATGGCAATGTCGTTGCGCACCGGAATGCCGGTCATCAGCGACACTATGGCCGTGGCCATGGCAATACCCGCCGACGGTCCATCCTTGGGCGTTGCGCCCTCAGGCACGTGCACATGGATGTCACGGGTATCGAACAGCGGCGGCTTGATGCCGAAATCAACCGCGCGCGACCGGACATAGCCATTGGCGGCGGTGATCGATTCCTTCATCACTTCTTTCAGGTTGCCGGTCACCGTCATGCGGCCCTTACCATGGGTCATCACGCCTTCGATGGTGAGGATTTCACCCCCGACCGGCGTCCAGGCGAGACCGGTGACGACGCCAAGCTGCGGCTCGGCATCGAGCTTGTCGAGACGGTAGAAGGCTGGGCCGAGATAGTCCTCAAGCCGCGCCGGGGTGATCTCGATCGAAGTGACCTTGGTCGTCACGATCTCGCGCACGGCCTTGCGCATCAGCTTGGAAATCTCGCGCTTCAGGTTCCGCACGCCCGCCTCGCGGGTGTAATCGCGGATGACCGCCATCAGCTCGGTATCGCCGATCACGAATTCCTTCGGCTGAAGACCGTTTTCCTTCAGCGTTTCGGGAATGAGGTGCCGCCGCGCGATCTCGAACTTTTCATCCTCGGTGTAACCCGAGAGCCGGATGATCTCCATCCGGTCCATGAGCGGGGCCGGAATGTTGAGCGTGTTCGAAGTCGTGACGAACATCACGTCCGACAGGTCGAAATCGACTTCCAGATAGTGGTCGGCAAAGGTGTGGTTCTGCTCGGGATCCAACACTTCGAGCAGCGCCGACGACGGATCGCCGCGGAAATCCTGGCCCATCTTGTCGATCTCATCGAGCAGGAACAGCGGGTTCGATTTCCCGGCCTTCTTGAGCGACTGGATCACCTTGCCCGGCATCGAGCCGATATAGGTGCGCCGGTGCCCCCGGATTTCGGCCTCGTCGCGCACGCCGCCCAGCGCCATGCGCACGAACTCGCGGCCCGTCGCCTTGGCGATGGATTTACCCAACGAGGTCTTGCCCACGCCCGGCGGGCCAACGAGGCACAGGATCGGCCCCTTCAGCTTGCCGGTGCGCGCCTGCACCGCGAGGTATTCCAGGATGCGTTCCTTGACCTTTTCGAGGCCATAGTGATCTTCGTCCAGCACCTTCTCGGCAAAGCGCAGATCGCGCTTCACTTTCGACTTCTTGCCCCAGGGCAGGGTCAGGAGCCAATCGAGATAGTTGCGGACCACCGTCGCTTCGGCCGACATCGGGCTCATGGCGCGCAGCTTTTTCAGCTCGCCATCAGCCTTCAGCCGGGCTTCTTTCGACAGCTTGGTCTTTTTGATCTTCTCTTCAAGCTCATTCAGCTCGTTCGAGCCTTCTTCGCCATCGCCGAGCTCGCGCTGAATGGCCTTCATCTGCTCGTTGAGATAATATTCGCGCTGGGTCTTTTCCATCTGGCGCTTCACGCGCGAGCGGATGCGTTTTTCGACCTGCAAAACACCGATCTCGCCTTCCATCAGGCCCAGAATCTTCTGGAGCCGCTCGCCCACCGACAAGGTCGCGAGCAGGTCTTCCTTCTGTTCGATTTTGATGACGAGATGGGAGGCAATGGTATCGGCCAGCTTGGAATAATTGCTGATCTGACCCACCGCGCTCACGACTTCGGCGGAGATTTTCTTGTTGAGCTTGACGTAGTTTTCGAACTCGGACTGGGCCGAGCGGCTCAGCGCTTCGAGTTCGGTTTCGTCTTCCTCGGGCTCGGGCACTGCCGAGGCTTCGGCCTCAAAATAATCCGCCGTCTGCACATAGCGATCAACCGTCGCGCGGCGGAGGCCCTCAACCAGCACTTTCACCGTGCCGTCGGGGAGCTTCAACAGCTGCAGCACCGAGGCAATCGTGCCGGTCGCGTAGATCTCATCGGGCTTCGGATCATCATCCTGGGCGTTCTTCTGGGTGACGACGAGAATATGCTTATCGTCGCGCATCACCTCTTCGAGGGCCTTCACCGATTTCTCGCGGCCGACGAAAAGGGGCACGATCATGCCCGGGAAAACGACAATGTCCCGAAGCGGCAGGACCGGATAGACCCGGTCTCGGTCAAGCGGGGCGCCGCTTTCGATCACGTCCGACATGGTATGTCCTTTCTCGGGCCGCCGCGGCGGGAGGTGCGTGGGTGGCCCTGTCGTTGGCGAGCCCCCCTGAATGGGCCGCCGATTCTTGCGACTAACATAGGTTTTCCGTTTCAAAGGGCAAGCCAACCTGCCCGAATAGCCGGGTCTTCCCCCTGCCCATTAAACCGCTTCAGTCCTCCGACCCGCTGAGGCGTCACACCGCCCTCCGCTGAATGCAAACGGAGGGTGCGTTGCCACACCCTCCGCTCAAACGGTCCGGCTCTGAGACGCCCGTCAGGCGCTCGTTGCCTCTTCCTTTTTGCGGTCCGAATAGATGTAGAGCGGACGCACATCGCGGCCGAGCACCACTTCTTCGGAAATCACCACCTCTTCCACGCCTTCGAGCGAGGGCAGATCGTACATGGTGTCGAGCAGGATGCCTTCCATGATCGAGCGCAGACCACGGGCGCCGGTCTTGCGTTCGATCGCGTGCTTGGCAATGGCCTTCAGCGCGTCCTCGTGGAAGGTCAGTTCCACGTCTTCCATGGCGAACAGGCGCTGATACTGGCGGACCAGCGCGTTTTTGGGTTCGGTCAGGATCTGGATCAGCGCCGGTTCATCGAGGTCTTCGAGGGTCGCCAGCACCGGCAGACGGCCGATGAATTCGGGGATGAGGCCGAACTTCACCAGGTCTTCCGGCGCAACTTCGCGCAGGATATCGCCCACGCGGCGGTCGCGCGGGTCCTTGACGACGGCGCTGAAGCCGATGCCCGAGCCTTCGGACCGGGCGGAAATCAGCCGTTCAAGCCCAGCAAAGGCGCCGCCGCAGATGAACAGGATGTTGGTGGTATCCACCTGCAGGAATTCCTGCTGCGGATGCTTGCGGCCGCCCTGGGGCGGCACGGAGGCCACGGTGCCCTCCATGATCTTCAACAGGGCCTGCTGCACGCCTTCGCCCGAGACGTCGCGGGTGATCGAGGGATTGTCAGACTTGCGCGAGATCTTGTCGACTTCGTCGATATAGACGATGCCGCGCTGCGCCTTTTCGACATTGTAGTCGGCAGCCTGCAACAGCTTGAGAATGATGTTCTCGACATCCTCGCCGACATAGCCGGCCTCGGTGAGGGTCGTGGCATCGGCCATGGTGAAGGGCACATCGAGGATGCGCGCCAGCGTCTGAGCGAGCAGCGTCTTGCCGGTGCCGGTCGGGCCGATCAGGAGGATGTTGGACTTGGCCAGTTCAACGTCCTGATTTTTGGTCGCGTGATGCAGCCGCTTGTAGTGATTATGGACGGCCACAGAGAGCACGCGCTTGGCGCGATACTGGCCGATCACATAATCATCGAGAACCTTGCAGATTTCGGCGGGCGTCGGCACGCCATCGGCCGACTTCACCATCGAAGTCTTGTTCTCTTCGCGGATGATGTCCATGCAAAGTTCGACACATTCGTCGCAGATGAACACCGTTGGTCCGGCGATCAGCTTCCTGACTTCATGCTGCGACTTGCCGCAGAACGAGCAGTAAAGCGTGTTCTTGGATTCACCGGCGGTCGTGTCCTTGGACATCTCATACTCCTTGGGGAGACTCTGCTCCCACACCCCGCACTCATTTCACTACCCTATGAGCGGGACACCTAACAAAATGTAAGCCCGGTTAGCTTAAGCGCGACACCGGGCCTGCACAACATCAAGCGGGGCCTAAACCCCCAAGCGTTTCTTATTCACCTTAATACTTAAAACGCGTCAGACCGCATCGGGGATGGCGCGCTTCTCGAAGACGTGATCGATCAGACCGAAATCCTTGGCTTCCTCGGGCGACAGGAAGCGATCCCGCTCCAGAGCGGTCTCGATTTCGTCATAGGAGCGGCCGGTGTGCTTTTCGTAAATCTGGTTGAGGCGGCGCTTCAACCCCTCAACTTCACGGGCGTGGATCAGAATATCGGTGACCTGGCCCTGGAAGCCGCCTGAGGGCTGATGCACCATGACGCGGGCATTAGGCAGCGACGCGCGCATGGTCTTTTCACCAGCAGCGAGCAGCAGCGAGCCCATCGAGGCGGCCTGCCCCATCACGAGCGTGGCCACGGCCGGGCGGATGAACTGCATCGTGTCGTAGATCGACAGACCTGCCGTCACCACGCCACCCGGTGAGTTGATATAGAGGTTGATCTCTTTTTTCGGGTTCTCGCTTTCGAGAAACAGCAATTGCGCGCAGATCAGTTGCGCCATGTTGTCTTCGACAACGCCTGTCACGAAAATGATGCGCTCTTTCAGAAGGCGCGAGAAAATATCGTAGGCGCGCTCGCCGCGGTTGGTCTGCTCGACCACCATTGGCACGAGCGTATTCATATAAGTGTCCAGGGGGTCGCGCATCAACAAGGGCTCCTCAAGCGATGGAATCAGCCATGCGCCCATAGCACCGGGCGGGCCTTAACGGCGGGTAAATCGAGACATAGGCCGCAAACTGCGGAGCCGCAAGCTGGCGGTCCCCCTGAAACGCCTCGCCAGATGGATAGGTAAAGCCGGGGGATGGCCCCTGCCCCGAGGCTTTCCCCGGCCCGGGCACGCGACTAGGATTTGGCGCTCATCAGCGTCAGGATTGCCATGCCCGCCTTCACCCTTTCCGGTACGACCGGCCAAGCCGATCCGCGCGACCCGGCGTTCTATTCCGATCCCTATCGGTTCTATGACCGGCTCCACGCCAAGGCGCCCCGATTTTTCTGGGCCGACTATGACCATTGGTGCTTTGCCGGGTTTGACGATGTGAGCGCCCTGCTCCGCGACCGGCGGTTCGGGCGGCAGATCCTCCACAAAATGACCCGCGCGCAACTTGGCCTTGCGGATCGGCCGGGCCATGTCGCCGATTTCGATCTGTCGGAGAAATATTCGCTGCTGGCGCTGGAGCCGCCGGTGCACACGCGGCTGCGCGGGCTCGTCAACCGCGCCTTTGTCTCGCGGCACGTCGAGGGCCTGCGCCCCCGCATTGCCCAGCTGGCGCATCAGATGATCGACGGGTTTGAGGCCGAGGGCGCCGCCGAGCTGCTTGGGGCCTTTGCCACACCCATCCCGGCCATTGTCATTGCCGAAATGATCGGCATGCCGGCCGAGATGGCAACGCAGATCGTCTCGTGGTCGAACCGCATGGTGGCGATGTATATGTATGGGGTGACCGAGGCGGTGGAGCGGGACGCCAATGCCGCCGCCCGCGACTTCATGGATTATGTCGCCCATGAGATTGCCGCCCGCCGCAAAGCGCCGCGCGATGATCTGTTGACCCATATGCTGACCGCCGAGCCGGGTGGCGACCGGTTGAGCGATGATGAGGTGATTTCCACCGCCATCCTGCTGCTCAACGCCGGCCATGAGGCGAGCGTCCACACCACGGGCAATGCCATTCGCGCCATCGTGCAAAGCGGCATCGAGCCCCAGCGTCTGTTTGCAACCGATGCCCAGACCGAGGCCACGGTGGAGGAATGCCTGCGCTTTGATGCGCCGCTGCATATGTTTACCCGCTACGCGCTTGAGGATGTCACGCTGCCCTCGGGCCAGAGCTTCAGGCAGGGCGAGGTGATCGGGCTGATGCTCGGGGCCGCAAACCGCGACCCGGTGCGCTTTTCACAGGCCAACCGCTTCGATCCGTTCCGCAGCGATGGGCAGAATGTCAGTTTCGGCGCGGGCATCCACTTCTGCATCGGCGCACCGCTGGCGCGGATCGAGATGCAGATTGCGCTCAAGATCCTGTTTGACCGCCTGCCGGGCCTCAGGCTCACGCGAGAGCCCGAGGTCCGGAACATCTACCATTTCCATGGCTTTGACCGGATCGAGGCCGCCTGGGGCTGACCGCTCAGCCGAGCGCCGCGAGAACATCGGGAATGAGGTCGGGCAGGTCTTCGGCAATGAGGCCGGGCCGGCCAAAGCGCGTGCCGGTCTCGCCATGGATATAGACCCCGGCCGAAGCCGCCTCGAAGCCCGGCATGGCCCCGGCCAGTAGCCCCGCAATAATGCCCGCCAGCACATCGCCTGATCCGGCGGTGCCGAGGGTGGGTGGGGCATTGGCATTGATGGCGGCGCGGCCATCGGGGGCTGCAATAATGCTGTCCGAACCCTTCAGAACCACCACGGCGCCCGAGAGCCGGGCCGCCGTGCGGGCACGCTCGAGCTTCGAGGCGGGCAGCAGGCCGAAGAGCCGCTGGAACTCGCCTTCGTGCGGCGTGATGACGACCGGCGCGCTGCGCGCCGTGATCGCGGCGAACAGGGTATGCGGATCGTCGGCAAAGCTGGTGAGCGCGTCGGCATCGAGCACCAGAGCGGCACCGGTTTCGAGCAGGGCTTTGACGCGGCTTCGGGTCTCGTCGCCCACCCCGGCAGCGGGGCCGATGAGCACACTCGAGACTTTTCGATCCAGAATGAAGCGGGTCATCGCCTCGGCGCTGTCCAAGGGGCGCAGCATGATGGCCGTGACATGGGCGGCCTGAATGCGCAGCGCCGCTTCTGATCCGCCGAGGGTAACGAGCCCGGCACCGGCGCGCAGCGCTGCGCGGGCACTCATCCGGCTGGCGCCGGTTTCAAGCGGTCCGCCTGACCAGACGAGGACATGGCCGCGGGTGAACTTATGGGCGTCGGCATCGAGCAACGGCAGGCGCCAGAGACTGGGTGCATTGCGCCACAGTCTCGGGCCGATTGTGTCCAGCACGTCCCGTGGAATGCCGATGTCGGCCACCAGGGTTTCGCCGCAGAGCGTACGGCCGGGCAGCAGCAGATGGCCAGGCTTGAGCCTGAAGAACGTCACCGAGAGATTGGCCCTTATTGCGGTGCCCCGGACTGCGCCGGTGGCCCCATCGAGCCCGCTCGGCAGATCAACCGCCACCACGGGGACGCCGGAGTCATTCACAGCACCCAGAAGATCGGCAAGCGGGCCGGTGACATCGCGGTCAAGTCCGGCCCCCAAAAGCGCATCGACAATGAGGCCCGCGCCCCTGAGGACAGCGGGGGTGGCGGCAAGGACCGGACCATCCCAGCGCGCGGCCATGGCGGCGGCGTCGCCCCGCAGCAGCGCGCGATCGCCGAACAGCGCGATGCGCACGGCGCGGCCGCTGGCCTTGAGGAGCCGGGCGATGACAAAGCCGTCGCCGCCATTGTTGCCGGGCCCGGCAAGCACCAGCACCTCGCCCAGCGGATAGTGCGCCCGGATCGCATCGGTCACCGCGCGCCCGGCCCGCTCCATCAGCGTGAGGCCCGGCACGCCCGCCGCGATGGCGAGCCGGTCGGCCTCGGCCATCTGGGGCGGGGTCAGTAGCGCAAGGGGGGCAGCATGCATGCGGGTCACTCCGTGAGGCAGCCTATCATGGGCGCGAAAAAGCAAAAGGCCGCCCCGAGGGACGGCCTTTCGACGTTTAAAGGCGCCGAAGCGGCTTAATGGTGATGTTCCTCGGGAACGCCATCATCATCGGCCTGGATGATCTTGGCGAGTTCCTCGCGGGTCATGGTCTTGTCGGCGGACTTCACGAGACCAGCGACGAAATCGATGACCTTGTTCTCGAACACCGGGGCGCGCAGCGCGGCGAGGGCCTGCGGGTTTTTCCGATAGTAGTCGTAAACCTGCTGTTCCTGGCCGGGGAAGCGGCGGACTTCGGCGATCAGCGCCTGCTGATGCTCTTCGTCGGTCACTTCGACCTTGTTCTGGTTGCCCACTTCGGCAACCACGAGCCCGAGGCGCACGCGGCGCTCGGCGATCTTGCGGTACTGCTCACGCGAATCGGCTTCGGTCGTGCCTTCGTCTTCGAAGGAGCGGCCATGGTGCTCTATCTCGTGCACAACGCGCTGCCAGATTGTGTCGAATTCGGCATCGACCAGCTGGGCCGGCACATCGAACTTGTGGCCTTCATCCAGCGCATCGAGAAGCTGGCGCTTCACGGCCTGGCGGCTCATCGAATCAAGCGCCGCGCGCATCTGGTCCTTCACGGCGTCGCGGAGGCCCGCAACGTTCTCAAGACCCAGCGACTGGGCAAAGCCATCGTCCAGCTCACCCTTCTTGGGGGCGTCGGCGTGGAGGATCGACACCTCGAAATCGGCCTTTTTACCGGCGAGTTCTGCCTGATTATAGTCCTTGGGGAACGTGACCTTGACGGTCTTGGTCTCGCCCTTCTTCAGGCCCACGAGCTGCTCTTCGAAGCCGGGGATGAATTCGCCCGAGCCCACTGTGAGGTGAGCATGGTCGGCCGAACCGCCGGTGAAGGCCTCACCATTGATGGTGCCCTTGAAGCTGAGCCCGATCCGGTCGCCGTTTTCAACCACGGCGCCGTCGCCCTTATCCTCGTACCCCTTCTGGTTGAGGAACACGCGGTGGACTTCCTTCTCAACCTCGGCGTCGTCGATGTCGACAACCGGCCGCTCGATCTTGATCGAGGCGAAGTCCATCAGCGCAACCGGCGGCAGCACTTCATAGGAGACTTCGAACGAGAGGTCGGCGCCACCGTCGAGGATCTGGTTGATGACGGCCTGATCTTCGGGCAGGTCAACCTTGGGCTGGGCCGCGGCGCGTTCGGAGCGCTCATCAAGCGCCTTGGCGACGGTCTGGTTGATCGCATCCGTCAGCACTTCGGACATGGCCGAACGACCATAGACCTTCTTGAGGTGCGCGGTCGGCACCTTGCCGGGGCGGAAGCCCTTGATATTGGCAGTGCCTTTCAGCTCGTCGAGCCGGGCTTCGAGCCGTTCGCTCAGGTCCTTGGCCGGAATGACCAGGGAGAGTTTGCGCTTGAGGCCCTCGTTAAGGGTTTCTTTAACCTGCATTGGAGTTCCCGTTCTCGACATTGTTCTTTTGGCCGGAGCGATACCTCGCGACGGCGCTGGTGCGGGTGAGAGGGTTCGAACCTCCACGCCTTTTGGGCGCTGGAACCTAAATCCAGTGCGTCTACCAGTTCCGCCACACCCGCGAAGCGGCCCCAAGCCGGGGTCGCGTGCATATATGGCAAGAACAAACCCCAGTCAAAGCCTTTGCCGACAAGGCGTGACGCAAAGCCGCGCGCACCACCCTGCCCGGGCGCCGGATAAAGCGCCCAACGATGAGGCAAAGGGCGTTTTGGCCCCGGCGGCATGCCCTAAATTCCATCGTCGTGCCTTAAATTTAGGCATTGAGTTGGGGTTTTCGGGGAGACCTCTGGGAAAGTCCGCACGATGGCTTTGCGCATGTGCTTGTCAAATCAGCACTTTTACGCGCGGCCAAACTTGGCACGCTTGATGCATTATGTTTCGCGGCACCCGTCGGTGTCCTGAAGGAGGTCTTTATGAAGAAGATCGAGGCCATCGTTAAACCGTTCAAGCTCGATGAAGTGAAAGAGGCCTTGCAGGAAGTTGGTCTGCAAGGCATCACCGTCACCGAAGCCAAGGGCTTTGGCCGCCAAAAGGGCCATACCGAACTCTATCGGGGCGCCGAATATGTCGTCGACTTCCTGCCCAAGGTGAAGGTCGAAGTGGTCTGTCCGGACGATATGGCCGAAAAAGCCATCGAAGCCATTCGCAATGCGGCCCAGACGGGACGGATTGGCGATGGGAAGATCTTCGTTTATTCGATCGAACAGGCCATCCGCATCCGCACCGGCGAATTCGGCGACGACGCGCTCTGACACTCACTCCCGGAGCGACGGCGAGGCCCAATGCTCCATAACAGCTTTCTAACAGGGGAACCTTATGACCACTGGAAGCGACATCCTCAAGAAGATCAAGGACGAGGATATCAAGTACGTCGACCTGCGCTTCACCGATTTGCGCGGCAAGCTGCAGCATGTGACCTTCGATAGCTCGGTGGTCGATGAAGACCTGTTCGAAGAAGGCACGATGTTCGACGGTTCGTCGATCGTTGGCTGGAAGGCGATCAACGAGTCCGACATGGTGCTGATGCCCGATCCGGATTCGGCTTATATGGATCCGTTCTTCGGCGCCTCGACCCTCGCCATCAACTGCGACATTCTCGAGCCCCTCACCTATCAGCCCTACAACCGCGATCCGCGCACCACGGCCAAGAAGGCCGAAGCCTATGTGCGCGAACTCGGCCTTGGCGATTCGGTGTATTTCGGGCCGGAACCCGAATTCTTCATTTTCGACGACGTGCGCTATTCGAACACCACCTACAAAGTGGGCTTCGAACTCGATTCGAGCGAACTGCCGACGAATAACGACACCCAGTATGAGATGGGCAACAACGGCCATCACATCGGGCTGAAGAAGGGCTACTTCCCGGTCCCGCCGCTCGACAGCGCGCAGGATATGCGCGGTGAAATGCTGGCCGCGATGGGCGCCATGGGCGTACCGATCGAAAAGCACCACCACGAAGTCGCCTCGGCACAGCACGAACTGGGCATGAAGTTTGCGCCCATCATTCAGGCCGCCGACAATGTGCAGATCTACAAGTACGTGATCCAGCAGGTTGCCCAGGCCTATGGCAAGACGGCCACGTTCATGCCGAAGCCGGTCTATGGCGACAATGGCTCGGGCATGCACTGCCACCAGTCGATCTGGAAGGACGGCAAGCCGCTGTTCGCCGGTGACCAGTATGCCGGTCTGTCGATGGATGCCCTGTACTACATCGGCGGTATCATCAAGCACGCCAAGGCCATCAACGCCTTCACCAACCCGACCACCAACAGCTACAAGCGCCTGGTGCCGGGCTTTGAAGCCCCTGTGCTGCTGGCCTATTCGGCCCGCAACCGTTCGGCCTCGTGCCGCATTCCCTTCGGCCAGTCGCCGAAGGCCAAGCGCGTCGAGATCCGCTTCCCCGATCCGCTGGCCAACCCGTATCTCGGCTTTGCCGCGATGCTGATGGCCGGTGTCGACGGCATCCGCAACAAGATCCACCCGGGCGACCCGATGGACAAGGATCTGTACGAGCTGCCGAAGGAAGAACTCCGCAACATCCCGACCGTCTGTGGCAGCCTGCGCGAAGCGCTGGAAAACCTCGACAAGGATCGCGCCTTCCTCAAGGCCGGCGGCGTGTTCGATGACGATCAGATCGACAGCTATATCGAAGTGAAGATGCAGGAAGTGATCAAGTTCGAGCACACCCCGCATCCGGTCGAATATGAAATGTACTACTCGGCCTGATCGGCTGGAGAGCGCAAAACGAAAGGGCCCCGGTTGGGGCCCTTTTTTTATGCTGCGCTCTTTGGCGCGTAATCAGCGAACACGGGTCTTCACGTCAGCAATGCGGCTCCGCATCGCTTCGGTTTCGGGGGCGGTCAGCGCGCCGAAGGCATAGTCGCAATGCCAGGTGGCACCGGGCGGCAAGGCCAGCACGTTGCCCTTGCGCAGTTCGGCGGTGCGGCCATCGGCTTCGGCCGTGGCCGGCAGAACCAGCCCGAGCGCGTCTTCATCGCCATTGCGGGTCATCCAGCGCACGGCGCGGGGCAGTTGTTCGGGCCGGTGCGCAATCCAGTCGGCGCTGCCATCGGGCAGGATCTGCAGCGCGTCGGCCCAGCCATCGGGGCTGGCGACGCAATCCATGCCGGCCACCAGTTCGGGCGCCACGCGGCGGCCCGGCAGCACCATGCGGTGCATGGCCGGTTCGGCCGCCATGGCATCCATCAGTTCGCGATAGGCCCGCTCGCCGTCGCGGTAGATCGGCAGGTGCCGCCGCACCCGGAAATGGGTCGCATCATCGGCCACCGCATCGACAAGGCGGGCGCCGTCGATGGGCCGGAAATTCACATGGGCGAGATACATGAGGTCCATCGGGCTCGACCGGTGGTTGGTCACCGACACGCCGACATCAAGGCGGGCAGAGGCCGCGCCCAGCCGAATGACCGGCGCAAAGGTGTAATGCGCCGAAAAGGCCACGCGCTCGAGCCGTTCCCCGGCGATCTTGAGATAGGCACCGGCCCCCTCCCCGCCGAAGATCAGCCGCGCCGTATCCATTTTGGCATTGGGCAGCTCGCCGTGCAGCGGATGGGTATCCTCGGGGGCCGGGTTGCCCATGGCGGTTACCCCGCAATGCAGCAGCAGCCCGCCGTAATTGCGGGTGTAGAGCGGGCTATCGACGGGCTCATCGAAAATCGACTGCATGGTCAGGCGGCGCCCGTAGAAACTGGCGTCCCAGATCTGCTGACCGTGGAAGGGCAGCACAATGACTTCGCCCACCGCGTTGCGGATGCGCAGCGCTGCCAGACCCGACCCATAGCGGAAGGCCGAGACCGACAGCGTGCCGCTTTGGGCGAGCGGCCGCTCCTTGAGGTCAAAATCGGCTTCGATCAGGTTGAATACGGATTCTGGCGCGCTCATGGCCCTTACTCCCAGCTCTTTTTCTCGCTCTATAAGGTCTAGCTGAGGCGGCGGGAAAGACCAGAGCCTTGCGGCCCGTTCCCCCGCCAATCCGCAAGAGACCCAGGCGGTTTCCGCTATGGCGCGATGTCGGCCCGCAGCCGGGTGAAGAAGGGTTCGGGACTATCGACCTCAACAAGGCGCCGCCCGACGATTTCAGCAAAGCGCGTGCCGACGCGGCGCACAAAGGCCCGATCATGCGACACGATCACCGCCGTGGCGGCCTTGTCGAGGATTTCGGCCTCCAGCGCTTCGCGGCCCGCGATATCGATATGGTTGGTCGGCTCATCGAGGAGGTAAAAGCTCGGCGCGGTCAGCCGCAGGCCGAGGAGCCCAAGCCGCCCGCGCTGCCCGGGGCTCAACTCGGCGATGGGACGGCCCTGCTTTTCGAGCGGAATGCCGATGGCAGCCAGCAGACTGCGCGTGCGCGCGTCCGGCTCATCGAAGCTTTGCGACACATAGTCGGTGGGAGTCCCTGCGCTGATGAGGGCTTCCATATCCTGATCGGCATAGCCGAGGGTCACGCGGGCGAGCTTCAGCCCGGCTGCTGGCCTGCCCTCTGCCGCCTCGTTGATCGCGCGGATCAGCCGGGATTTGCCCGTGCCGTTGCGGCCGAGCAGCATGAGCCGGTCACCCGGGGCAAGCACCAGCCGGTCGATCCGGTAGAGCGGTCCGCCATCCGGCGTCGTTACCGCAAACGCATCAAGCTGGAGGATGGCGCGGGCGTGGGTCTCGCTGGTCGCGAGCCGGATTTCGCCCTGCCGCTCGCGGTGGGCCGGTCGGGCAGCGGCTTCGATACGGGTGGCGCGGTCCTTGAGTTGCCGCGCCTTGACGGTCAACAGGTCGCTGCCGGAATTGATGCCGATATTGGTTAGTTTCCTCGCCTGATCGCGCAGCTTGCCTGCGGCTTTCACATCGCGGGCGAAGTCGCGGGCATCGGCGGCATCAGCATCATCGAGCGCAGCACGGGCTGCGGAATAGGGCACGGCAAAAAGCCGCGATTCCCCGGGCCGCAGAAACAGCGTGCGGGTCGTGAGCGCATCGAGAAAATCGCGATCATGGCTGACGATCACCATGGGCAGGTCGCGCGCCTCGCGTTTGAGCCAGGCTTCGAGCCGCATGATCTGGCCGAGATCGAGGTGATTGGTGGGCTCATCGAGCAAGAGCACATCCGGTTCAGTGACGAGGAGCCGCGCGACAAGCGCGAGCCGCTGCCAACCGCCGCTCAGCGCGTTAAGCGGTCGCGACCTGAGGGCCGTGTCGGTGCCAAGACCATCGAGGATCACATCGACGCGCCAGCGGTCGGTGTCCCGTGCCTCGGGCGGGAGCGCATCGAGCACCGCGTCGTCGAGCGACAGCGTGAGGAGGCGCTCTGGCACCATCTGGTCCATGATCCCCAGCCGGGCGCCGCGCGAGGTGATGATCTCCCCGGCTGTGGGGTCGAGCTGCCCGGCCATCAGCCGCAGCAGCGTGGATTTGCCGCGCCCGTTTCCGGCGACGACACCCAGCCGGTCGCCGGGAGACAGGGAGAAAGTCAGCCCCGAAAACAGGGGCTCGGTGGCCGTGAAGGCCAGGGATTTAACGGAAAGGGTGGCCATGACATCTGTCCTTAAAATTACGTCAGCAAAAGGAACTGACAGGGCAGAACCGGCTTCAATCTCAGGTCGATAAGCCGATCAGCCCTGCATCGCGCGATGCAGGGCGGGCACAGGCCCACGGGTGCGATGAGGATCAGGGCGCTTCAGCACCATCCACTCCGGCAAGAACACATTCACGCTCAAATGATGCGACGGAGGTCGCGAGCACGCAAGCCCAATCACGCCAGAGCCTCGCCGGAGCGGTCAGGTGATAAAAAAAGCGTCGCCACCAAGGCGACGCGGAGACGATGCTCAAGAGTGAGCGTCGCCGGAGCGGTCAGGCGATAAAAAAAAGCGTCGCCACCAAGGCGACGCGGAGACGATGCTCAAGAGTGAGCGTCGCCGGAGCGGTCAGGCGATAAAAAAAAACGTCGCCACCAAGGCGACGCTCAGGGACCGCGGCAGGGCGAGGTTGGCAAGCCGGTACGCACAACGAGATCCGGCTCGCCGCAACCCCATACAAAACCGCGTCCATGGTCCGGACATCAGGTCCGCTAGATGCACGGCCATGAAAGACATACGGCTACTCCAAACGCCAAACCGTACCTTCAGCAAATTACTGGCCCGACTTTAAAAAAGTGTGTGGAGACGGCAAACAGCCGGTAAACGGATCGTCCCTTTTTGGGGCAGTTTGCAGCGCCAAAGTGCGCTTGGCGCATGGCCGCCCCGCCCCACTCTCCGAGCCGGGCAGAAGACTGTGCTACAAGCGGTCAAAACGAATCGCCTTCTGGAGTGCCAATGGCCATCGATCTTTTCGGCAGCGCGGACGACCTTCCCGAGCGTCGGCCCGCTGTCACGCCGCAACCTGCCCCGGCCTCTGGCGCGCCCAAGCCGCAGGCCATGCCGCCGGCCTCGGCCGGGGGCGGCTATTCGGCAGCCGATATCGAAGTGCTCGAAGGGCTCGAGCCCGTTCGGCGGCGGCCGGGCATGTATATCGGCGGCACCGATGACAATGCGCTGCATCACCTGTTTGCCGAAGTCATCGACAACTCGATGGACGAGGCGATTGCCGGACATGCCTCGCGCATCGAAGTTCATTTTTATGACGATGGCTCGCTGAGCGTCACCGATAACGGGCGCGGCATTCCGGTGGAGGCGCACCCCAAGTTCCCCGGCGTTTCGACGCTTGAGATCGTGATGACCAAGCTGCACGCGGGCGGCAAGTTTGATGGCAAGGCCTATGAGACCTCGGGCGGTCTCCATGGCGTGGGCGTGTCGGTGGTGAACGCGCTATCGGATTCGCTGGTCGTTGAAGTGGCCCGCGAACAGGTGCTGTACCGGCAGAGCTTTGCGCGCGGCAAGCCGCTTGGCCCGGTCGAAACCGTCGGCAAAATGGCCAATCGGCGCGGCACAACCACGCGATTTCACCCCGACCCGGAAATTTTCGGGCCCGAGGCGCGCTTCTCCCCGGCGCGACTGTTTAAAATGGCGCGGTCCAAGGCCTATCTGTTTGGCGGCGTTGAAATCCGCTGGAGCTGCGACGAAAGCCTCGTCACCAAGGACATTCCGGCCAAGGCCGTGTTCCACTTCCCCGGCGGCTTGAAGGACTTCCTCCTCAACCGCATCGAGGGCGAACCCCGGATCGTCGAGGATGTGTTTGCTGGCACCGTGGGCAAGCCCGGCACGCATGGCGCGGTCGAATGGGCTATTGCCTGGTGCCTTGGCGATGGCTTCGTCAACTCCTACTGCAATACCGTGCCGACCGGGAACGGCGGCACACATGAACAGGGCCTTCGCGTCGCGTTGCTGCGCGGCTTGCGCAACTATGCTGAACTGAGCGGCAACAAGCGCGCCGCCGTACTTACCGCCGATGACGTGTTCGTCTCGTGTTCGGCCATGCTGTCGGTATTCGTGCGCGAACCCGAATTTGTTGGCCAGACCAAGGACAGGCTGTCCTCAGCCGAGGCACTGCGGATCGTCGATGTTGCCCTGCGCGATGCGTTCGATCATTGGCTCGCCGCCTCGCCCAATCAGGCGGGCAAGCTGCTCGACTGGTCCATCGAGCGCGCCGAAGAGCGGCTGCGCCGCCGTAAGGAAAAGGAAGTCGATCGGCAAAGCGCCACGCGCCGGTTGCGGCTGCCCGGCAAGCTGGCCGATTGTACCCAGACCGCCCAGCAGGGCGCCGAACTGTTCATCGTCGAAGGCGATAGCGCCGGGGGCAGTGCCAAGCAGGCGCGCGACCGGGCGAGCCAGGCTGTGCTGCCCCTGCGCGGCAAGGTGCTCAATGTGGCCGGCGCCTCGCGCGACAAGCTTGCAGCCAACCAGCAGATCGGCGATCTGGTGCAGGCCCTTGGCTCAGGCACGCGCGACCGCTACCGCGAAGATGACCTGCGCTATGACAAGATCATTCTGATGACCGACGCCGATGTCGACGGGGCCCATATCGCGGCGCTGTTGATGACGTTCTTCTTCCAGGAAATGCCCAAGCTGATCGAGGGCGGGCACCTCTATCTCGCGATGCCGCCGCTGTTCCGCATTACCCAGGGCAGCAAAGTGGCCTATGCAATGAATGACGCGCATCGCGACAGCATTCTCGCCACCGAGTTCAAGGGGCAAAAGCCCGACATCACCCGCTTCAAGGGCCTTGGCGAAATGCCCTACCAGCACCTGCGCGAAACCACGATGCACAAGCGCACCCGTACGCTGCTGCAGGTGAAAGTTCGCGATGACCTTGAGGGAACCAAAGACGCGGTGGAGCGCTTGATGGGCAACCGGCCCGAGTCGCGCTTTGACTTCATCCAGGAGCATGCGGCCTTCGTGACCGACCTCGATATCTAGGCTCAAACCGGGCTGTGCCGCGGCCAAAACGCGATTCCCGTTGACTTGCAAGGGGTTTTCACTATGGTCCGCCCGGCGACTGAGACGAGCCCGATTGGCTCGCCAAGCGCGAGGCACGCGTAATCGGCCTCCTTCGGGCCTCGGCTGAGAGTGGCCCCCGCCGCCCATTGGGGGCCGCGACACCCCAGCCGCCCCGGTCACATTTGACGGACCCCACACTTTGACAACAGATTTCAACGGTTTGGGCTTGAGCACTAAGGTAATCGAAGCGGTCGCCGCCGCCGGTTACAGCAAGCCAACCGACATTCAGGCGCAGGCCATTCCGCATGTTCTTCAAAAGAAGGACATCATCGGCATTGCCCAGACAGGGACCGGCAAGACCGCATCCTTCGTGTTGCCCATGCTGACCCTGCTCGAAAGCGGGCGGGCCCGGGCGCGGATGCCCCGGACGCTGATCCTTGAACCGACGCGCGAACTCGCGGCGCAGGTGCATGAGAATTTCGAAAAATACGGCAAGAACCATCGGCTTTCGGTGGCGCTGCTCATTGGCGGCGTCAGCTTTGAAGAGCAGAACAAAGTGCTCGATCGCGGCGCTGACGTGCTGATCGCCACCCCCGGCCGTATGCTCGACCAGTTCGAGCGCGGGCGCATCCTGCTCACCGGCGTCGATATTCTCGTCATCGACGAGGCCGATCGCATGCTTGATATGGGCTTTATTCCCGATATCGAGCGGATTTGCGGCCTGTTGCCGCCGCGCCGCCAGACGCTGTTTTTCTCCGCCACCATGCCGCCGGAAATCCAGCGGCTCACCTCGCGCTTTCTGCGCGACCCGGTGCGGATTGAAGTCGCGCGGCAGAACTCCACCGCCGACACCATCGAGCAGCGGCTCGTGAAAGTGTCGAACAAGCCCGAGGACAAGCGCGCCGTACTGCGCCAGCTGATCCGGGCCGAAGGCGGGCTGACCAACGCCATTATTTTCTGCAACCGCAAGCGCGATGTGGCGACGCTCGCCCGCTCGCTTGAGCGGCATGGCTTTTCAGCCGGCGGGCTCCATGGCGACATGGAACAGAAGGCACGCACCGAAACGCTCGATGCCTTCAAGGCCAACCGGCTGACATTGCTCGTTGCCTCGGACGTGGCCGCGCGCGGGCTTGATATTCCGGCGGTGAGCCATGTGTTCAATTTCGACGTGCCAACCCATGCCGAAGATTATGTCCACCGCATTGGCCGCACCGGCCGGGCGGGCCGTTCGGGCGTGGCGGTCACGCTCGCGACCCCGGCTGATGGCAAATATGTGGACGCGATCACGAGCCTGATCCGCAAAGATATTCCTGAAGTTAAGCCCGAGGGCGGCGCGGCCGAGGCCAGCACCGGCCCGGGCGAGACCGAAGAGCGGGCGCCCCGCACCAGCCGACGCACCCGCGGCAATCGGACTGAAAAGACCGAGCGCAGCGAGCGTCAGCCCGAAGCCGACCGGACGCCGCGCGCCGAGCAGCCTCCCCGTGCGGAGCGGGCGCCGCGCCCTGAGCAGCCGCAACGGGCTGAGCGGGCTGAAACCGCGCCGCGAGCCGACCAGGCTGCCCGTCCTGAGCGGGAAAAGCCGCGCCGCGCCCATCGCGAAGACCGGTTCGAGGAACCCTCGACCAGTGAAGGCGTAGACGCGAAGTCGCCCTTCGGCGCCGATGGTCCGGTTCCGGCCTTTCTGCTGCGCGCCAGCAAGCTGAGCTAAACGGCGGGCTCGAGCGGAACGCCGAGCCCAGCCAACACATCCCAATAGGCCGGGAAGGTCTTGCCGACACAGGCGGGATCGAGAATGGTCAGGCCGTGGATGCGGAGCCCGAGCAGGGCAAAGCTCATGGCGATGCGGTGATCTTCGTAAGTTTCAATCCGCGCCGGGCAGGTTGTGCCCGAGAGGGCCGGATCGGCATTGACGATCAGGTCATCGCCTTCCTCCCGCGCGAGGCCGGGCCTGATCCGGTTGAGTTCCGTGGCAAGTGCTGAAATCCGGTCGCATTCCTTCACCCTGAGGTTGGCAATGCCGACAAAGCGGACCGGCGCCGCATTGAGCGCCGCGAGCACGGCGAGGGTCGGCACGGCATCCTGCATCTGACTGCCATCAATGACGGGCGGCAGGTTCGGGAACTGGCTGATGAAGCGCGCCGCTTCCGCATCGGGTTGCGTGAAGGCGCTCATGGGAACGCCGAGATCAATGGCGCCCTTGGTCAGGACTTCGGCCGCCCAGAGATAGGTCGCCGCCGAGGCATCGGGCTCAATGTGATAGTCGGTGGCACGATAGCCTGTCGGCTCGACCCGCCAGGTGCGCTCGTCGGTCCGGCTCACCGCTGCACCAAAGGCCCGCATGGCGGCGATGGTCAGATCAACATAGCCCTTGGCCCCAATTTCCGCGCCGGTGAGGGCCACATCAATGGCACTCTCGCCAAAGGGCGCGGCCATAAGAAGCGCCGAGACATATTGGCTCGACAGCCCGCCGTCGATTTCGACGCGCCCCCGACCAAAACTGCCGGTACCCGTGACGACCACTGGCGGACAACCGGTTTCGGCCCGCGCATCGATACCGAGCGAGCGAAGCGCAACAAGCAGCGGCTCAATGGGGCGCTTGCGCATCGATTCTTCGCCATCGACCACCACCCTGCCCGCAACGAGGCTGACCGCGGCAGTGAGAAACCGCGTCGCCGTGCCGGCATTGCCCAGCATCAGGGGGCCAGCGGGTGGCTGCAGGCGGCCCGTGCTCGTCACCACAAAGCTCGTGGCATCGGGCTCATCGATCGCAACGCCCATGGCGCGGAGCGCCGCCGCCATCAACACCGTGTCTTTGGATTTCAGGGCGCCTGTCAGGCGGCTTGTGCCGGTGGCGAGCGCAGCCAGCAGCAGCGCGCGATTGGTGATGGATTTCGATCCCGGCGGGGTGACAGCACCGCGAAGCGGATGGCCGGGCGGGATGATGCGGAGCGCAGGCGGGAGCTTTTCCATGGTCATCCGGATGGCATGAGCCCGCCCCAAAAAGCAAGAGCCCGCGCTGCGGCGGGCTTTGCATTATCGCGGGAGCTGCAGCGGACCGATCAGACCGCGCGGGCCTCGGCGATGCTCTTGAGGTCAGCCGGTTTCAGCATCACGCTTTCGCCGCAGCCACAGGCACCAGTCTGGTTGGGGTTGGTGAAAGTGAACCCGGATTTCAGCAGGTCCTCCTCAAAATCCATCACAGTGCCTAAAAGGAACATCGTGGCCTTGGGCTCCACCCAGACGTTGACGCCCTTGTCGAACACATGGTCATCGCCTTTGACCGGCTCGGCCACATAATCGAGCGTGTAGGCCATGCCGGCGCATCCGGCGTTTTTCACGCCCACGCGCACGCCCTTAACCGGTACCGTGCTTTCGGCCATGATTTCATTGACCCGCAGAGCGGCCGCGTTGGTCAGGCTCATGATCTTCAGCGCCATAGCGTCACCTTTATCGTCACTTGACGATATATAGAGCAGATTTGCGCCCATTACCACCAGTTGAGAGCGACCTGCGCCTCTTCACTCATGCGTGAGGCGTCCCAGGGCGGATCATAGACCATGTTGACGGTCACATCCTGAATGCCTTCCACCGAGCGGGCGGCGTTTTCGACCCAGCCCGGCATTTCCCCGGCCACCGGACAACCCGGCGCGGTGAGCGTCATATCGATGGCGAGGTTACGATCATCATCGAGATCGACCTTATAGATCAGGCCCAGCTCGTAGATATCGACCGGGATTTCAGGATCATAAACGGTCTTCAGCGCCGCGATCAGATCAGCGGTGATGCGCTCCACATCGGCGGCCGGGATACCGGCACCTACGGTGGGTGTGATCCGCGGGGCATCGGGCACCGGGTCAGCCATGGTCACAGGGCTCTCATCGCTCATTGGCCGCACTCACTGAAAAAAGGTCATGGCGCGCACAAGGCCATCGGCCAGCGCGTCGATATCGTCTTTGCCGGTATATAGGCCGAAGCTGGCCCGGCAGGTAGAGGTTACGCCGAAACGGTTGAGCAGCGGCATGGCGCAGTGGGTGCCGGCGCGCACCGCAATGCCATAGCGATCAAGGATCGTCGCCATGTCATGGGCGTGGACGCCGTCGAGCGCGAAGGAAAAGATACCGCCCTTACCCGGCGCATCACCGATCATCCGCAAGGCATTGATCGACATCAGCTTTTCGCGGGCATAGTCGACAAGATCCTGCTCATGCGCCGCAATGGCCTCACGCCCGAGGCTCGTTATGAAATCCACCGCGGCGCCCAGGCCCACAGCCTGCACGATGGGCGGCGTGCCAGCTTCAAAGCGGTGCGGTGGGGTGTTGTAGGTGATCGTGTCGGTGGTCACGACATCAATCATTTCGCCCCCGCCCTGATAGGGCTGCATCTCGGCGAGCAGATCATAGCGACCATACAGTACGCCGATCCCCGTCGGCCCATAGAGCTTGTGGCCGGTCGCGACGTAGAAATCGACACCGAGATCGGTGACATCGACCGGCAGATGCACCGCCCCCTGGCTGCCATCGACCAAGACCGTGATGCCGCGCTGATGGGCCAGCGCCACGATCTCTTTGATCGGCAGCACCGTGCCCAGCACATTCGACATGTGGGTGATGGCCACCATTCGGGTCTTCGGCCCGAGCGCACGCTCAAAGGCCTCGAGGCTGAAGCTGCCATCGTCGGCGACATCAACAAAGGTCAGCACGGCACCCTGCCGCTCGCGATGGAAATGCCACGGCACGATGTTGGAATGGTGCTCCATGATGGAGAGCACAATGTCATCGCCCGCCGCGATCCGGGGACCGAGGAAGGACGAGGCTACGAGATTGATCGCCTCGGTGGCCGAGCGCGTGAACACGATCTCTTCGGGGCGGCTGGCGCCCAAGAAGAGCTGCACGGCCTTGCGCGCGTCCTCAAAAGCCTCGGTGGCGCGGTTGGCGAGAGTGTGCAGGCCCCGGTGCACGTTGGCATAGGCGTGCCGGTGCATCCAATCCATCTTGTCGAGCACAGCGAGCGGCTTCTGCGCCGATGCGCCGGAATCAAGATAGACGAGCCGCTTGCCGTGAATTTCTTCGGCAAGGATCGGAAAATCCGCGCGGACGGCCCCTAGATCAAGGCTCACATCAAACCTCAGCGTTCGAGCCAGGAGTCGATGAGGGTGTGGAGCAGCGCCGCCACGGTCTCATCGGTGATCGGGTCGATCAGTTCAGCGAGGAAGCCGCGCACCAGCATGGTCTCGGCAACCGATTTCGAAATGCCCCGGCTCATCAGGTAGAACAGATGATCCTCATCGAGTCGGCCGCAGGTCGAGCCATGACCGCACACCACGTCATCGGCGTAGATTTCGAGTTCGGGCTTGGTCAGGATTTCGGCTTCGTCCGACAGCATCAGGCCCTGGGCCATCAACTTGGCATCGGTTTTTTGCGCATTGCGGGCAACGACGAGACGCCCCTGCACCACGGCGCGCGAGCGACCGCGTGCGATGGTTTTGAACAGCGGCTTCGAGGCGGTATGCGGCACTGCATGGAGCGCATCCATGGTCAGATCGACGTGCTGGCCATCGCCCACGAGGTTGAGGCCGGTGATCGCGGCGGTAGCGCCTTCCCCCTCATAGGTGGGAAACAGCTGCGTGCGCGACAGCGCGCCGCCGGCCTGCACGACGAGGGTGCGCAGGTGCGCCGCTGCCCCGAGGTGATACTCATTCGTGGCGAAATGCGTTGCCGTCGGGCCCATCACATTGAGGGTGATGTGGGTGAGGTTTGCGCCTTTACCGAGCGTGATGGCGGTCGCGTGATTGCCCACATGGGCGGCATCGGAGCCTGAAAACACTTCGATCAGCGTGAGGCTGGCATGATCGGCGACAAACAGCTTCACCGCGCCTGCGGCATGGGAGGCTGCTCCCTCGATACGCCGGTCGATGACCACAGGCACCGTCACCGCGCCCTTGACCTCAAGCGCCAGATGCTCGCCCGCCAGCGCAGAATTGAGCCGCACAAGCACATCATCGCGCTGGGCGAGAACACCGCCCTGCCCTTTTTGGCCATGAAGCCCCTGGGCCAGGGTCGGGATCGGCCCGACACGGGCATTGGTGATGCTGAGCGCCACGGCGCCGGGGATCGAGAGCGGGCCCTGCGTAGCGGGCCCCGCTTCGGCCAGCACCGGCACGCTGCGCAGCAACTGGCGCAGATCGGTATAGTGATAGGCCTCAACCCGGCGGGTCGGGAGGCCCGCGCCCAGCAGCCGTTCGGCTTCAGCGGCCGCGCCCCGCGCGCCCAACTGGGCCACCAGCGTGGTTTCGGCCTCGGTGAGTTTCAAAACGGGACCAGCGCTCACGCCGCCTTCTCCCCGTCGAACCCGGCATAGCCCTTGGCTTCAAGTTCGAGCGCCAGTTCCTTGGGGCCGCTTTCCACCACGCGGCCATCGGAGAACACATGCACGACATCGGGCACGATATGATCGAGAAGCCGCTGGTAATGGGTGATGACGAGCATGGCGCGATCAGGGCCACGCAGCGCGTTGACGCCTTCGGACACGACCTTAAGCGCGTCGATATCGAGGCCGGAATCGGTCTCATCGAGCACGCACATTTTCGGGGCGAGCAGCGCCATCTGCAGGATTTCGGCGCGCTTTTTCTCGCCGCCCGAAAAGCCGACATTGAGCGCGCGCTTCAGCATGTCGGAATCGACATTGAGCTTTTCACCGGCGGTTTTCACCGCGCGCATGAAATCGGGCGTCGAGATTTCGGCCTCACCGCGCCCCTTGCGCTGGGCATTCAGCGCTGCCTTCAAAAAGGTCATGGTCGCGACGCCGGGGATTTCGATGGGGTACTGGAACGCCAGAAACAGCCCGGCCACTGCGCGCTCGGCGGGTTCCATCTCGAGGATATTGACGCCATCGAGCAGCACTTCGCCCTCGGTGACTTCATAGTCTTCGCGGCCCGCGAGCACATAAGACAGCGTCGACTTGCCCGAGCCGTTGCGGCCCATGATCGCGTGGACCTCGCCCTTGGGCACGATCAGGTTCACGCCTTTGAGGATCTCGCGGTCCTCGATGCGGGCGTGCAGGTTGCGGATTTCAAGCATGGGGGTGGTGGTCATCATCACTCTTTCGAAGATCGGGCGGTCAGCCAACGCTGCCTTCAAGGCTGATCGAGATCAGCTTCTGCGTTTCGACCATGAATTCCATCGGCAGGTGCTGCAGCACATCGCGCACGAAGCCATTGACGATCAGCGCCACGGCTTCCTCTTCGGACAGGCCGCGCTGCTGGCAGTAGAACATCTGATCGTCCGAGATTTTCGAGGTGGTCGCCTCGTGTTCGAACACGGCGCTCGCATTGCGGCTTTCGATATAGGGCACGGTATGGGCGCCGCATTTGTCGCCAATCAACAGGCTGTCGCACTGGGTGAAGTTGCGGGCATTGGTGGCCCGGGCATGGGCCGAGACCTGCCCGCGATAGGTATTGTCGGAGAACCCGGCAGCGATGCCCTTCGAGATGATGCGGCTCGAGGTGTTCTTGCCGAGATGGATCATCTTGGTGCCCGAATCCACCTGCTGGTAGCCGTTCGAGATGGCGATGGAATAGAATTCGCCGCGCGAGTTGTCGCCGCGCAGAATGCAGCTGGGGTATTTCCAGGTGATGGCAGAGCCGGTTTCGACCTGGGTCCAGCTGATCTTCGAATTCTCGCCGCGGCAGTCGCCGCGCTTTGTCACGAAATTATAGACGCCGCCCTTGCCGTCCTTGTCGCCGGGGAACCAGTTCTGGACGGTGGAATATTTGATCTCGGCGTCTTTCAGCGCGACCAGTTCCACCACGGCCGCGTGCAGCTGGTTCTCTGCGCGCGAGGGCGCAGTGCAGCCTTCGAGATAGCTCACATAGCTGCCTTCATCGGCAATGAGCAGGGTGCGCTCGAACTGGCCGGTCTTGGCTTCATTGATGCGGAAATAGGTCGAGAGTTCCATCGGGCAGCGGACGCCCTTGGGGATGTAGCAGAACGACCCATCGGTAAAGACCGCCGAATTGAGCGTCGCGTAAAAATTGTCGCTCACCGGCACGACCGTGCCGAGATATTGCCGCACCAGCTCCGGATACTCGCGGATCGCCTCGGCAATCGAACAGAAGATGATGCCCTGCTTGTTGAGTTCGGCGCGGAACGTGGTCGCAACCGACACGGAATCAATCACGGCGTCGACGGCGACACGCGGCTGCTCGACACCGGCGAGAAGCTCGCGTTCCTTGAGCGGCACGCCGAGCTTTTCGTACATTTCAAGAAGCGCCGGATCGACTTCGTCGAGGCTCTTGGGCTTTTGCGCGCTCTTGGGCGCGGCATAATAATACATGTCCTGATAGTCGATCGGCGGATAGTGCACCTTGGCCCAGGTCGGCTCGGTGAGGGTCAGCCAGCGGCGGTACGCATCGAGCCGCCACGCGAGCATCCACTCGGGCTCGCCCTTTTTGGCCGAAATGAAGCGGACCGTATCCTCACTAAGACCCTTGGGGGCCTTGTCGGTCTCAAAATGGCTTTCGAAGCCATATTTGTACTTGTCGACATCGAGCGACAGCACCGCATCGACGGTGGCGTCTTCGATTTCCTCTTTCAGGGTGGGGATCGCGTATTTGTTCATCACAACCTGTCCTCTACCGTCCTATGCAGCCCGATGATCGCGCGACTTGTGCCGCGCCATGATCCCGGCCAAGCCGGTGGTGAGCGCTTCGATATCGGCCCGGGTGGAATTCCACCCCAGGCTGACCCGCAGCGCACTGTCCTTCAGTGCGGGGTCCACCTGCATGGCCCCCAGCACATGGCTTACCCCAACTTTCCCCGACGAACAGGCAGAGCCCGAACTCACGGCAATACCCGCCAGATCAAGCCCCATCATCGCCACAGCATTCTTTAAACCCGGCACCGCGAAATTGGTGACATTGCCTATACGCAAAGCGCCCCCGCCGAAGATCACAGCATCGGGCGCCAGCGCGAACAGCGCGCTTTCAAACCCGGCAATCAGCCCGGCAACACCGGCGGCACGATAGCGCTCGGGAAAGGCTTTGGCCGCTGCGCCAAAGCCGGCAATCAGCGCGGCCGGTTCGGTGCCGCCACGGCGGTTGGATTCCTGGCCGCCGCCGGGGATAAGCCGCACCGCGTCGGCATGCGATTTAACGAGCAGGGCCCCGACACCGGTGGGCCCACCGATCTTGTGGGCCGATACGGCCATCATGTCGGCAGGGCGGCTCATGAAACCAAGGTCGAGTTTGCCCAGGGCCTGCACGGCATCGATAAACAAAATGTGCGGGGTCGGGCCGACAAGGGCCTCAATCTGCTCAACCGGTTGAACGATGCCGGTTTCATTATTCACGGCATGAACCGCGACCAGCAGCGTTTCGCCCGCCTTGGTGGCTTCGGTCACGCGCCGGGTGAGGTCCTCAAGATCAATACGGCCATCGGCGTGTAACCCGATGGTCCTGATCGGCAGCCCGGTGAGTTCAGCGGCCCTGAGCACGGCCATGTGGTCACCGGCAGTGACAACGACCGCATCGGGCCGGAAGTGCCGGGCCCCGCCCACGATCGCCTGGGTGATCGCCTCGGTGGCCGACCCGGTAAACACCACTTCCTCGCGCCGGGCGCCAGTCAGCGCTGCCACATCGGCGCGGGCCTGATCGATCAGCGCGCGCAGCGCGCGCCCCTCGGCATGAACCGAGGACGGATTGCCTATGAGATCAAGCGCCGACAGCAGCGCAGCCCGCGCTTCGGGCAGAAGCGGCGTCGAGGCATTGTGATCGCAATAGACCGCTTGGCGCGTCATTCGCCGGGGGTGACCTTTCCTCGATCTGCCATGCCCATGAAGTCAGGGGCGAAACTTCTTGAAATCCGGAGCGCACATTCACTAAAAGGAGCGCTCACCAGCGCCCGACCCGCGGGGAAACCACACCGCGCTTCGGGACCAAAGATCAGTTTAGAACTTTTCCAAACTGGAGTTTTCGACCCATGTATTAGGCAGCATGGGGGCTTTCGTCAAGCCGCGAGTCCGCTCTGGACCCTGCGCTTTGAGCAAGGCTCGTCTGCTGCTTACAGGGCCTCAGGGATCATCACATGCCAGAAGTCATCTTCAACGGACCAGAAGGCCGCCTCGAAGGCCGCTACCAGCCGGGCAAGGAGCCCAACGCGCCCATCGCCATCGTGCTGCATCCGCACCCGCAGTTCGGCGGCACGATGAACAACCAGATCGTCTATAACCTGTTTTACATGTTCGCCGAGCGCGGCTTTTCGGTGCTGCGCTTCAATTCGCGCGGCGTTGGCCGCTCGCAGGGCCTGTTCGACCATGGCGTGGGCGAATTGTCTGATGCCGCAGCGGCGCTGGACTGGCTGCAATCGCTGAACCGCGAAAGCCGGGGCTGCTGGATTGCCGGCTTCTCGTTCGGCGCGTGGATCGGCATGCAATTGCTGATGCGCCGTCCCGAGGTGGAGGGCTTTATTTCCGTGAGCCCGCCTGAAAATCTCTATGATTTCAGCTTCCTCGCCCCCTGCCCGTCGTCGGGCCTCATCATCCATGGTGAAAAAGACCGCGTGGCGCCGCCGCAATCGGTCCAGAAGCTGGTCGATAAGCTGAAGACCCAGAAGGGCATCACCATCGAACAGCAGATCGTGGATGAAGCCAATCATTTCTACGAGGGCAAGATCGACGATTTGACGACGCGCTGCGCCGACTATCTCGACCGCCGCCGCGCCGAAATCGCTGCCGGCAAGGGTCGCTAAGACTCCTGCCCCCTTGCCTCTGGGACCATCCATCATGACCAGCTTCCAATCCGATTTCCTGAAGACGCTCAGCGAACGCGGCTTCCTGCATCAGATCTCGGACCCCGAGGGTCTTGATGCGGCCTGCCTCAAGGGGCCGATCACCGGCTATATCGGGTTTGATTGCACCGCAGACAGCCTGCACGTGGGCAGCCTGTTGCAGATCATGATGCTCTATTGGCTGAACGCCTCGGGACACCGCCCGATCGCGCTCATGGGCTCGGGCACGACCCGCATTGGCGACCCGACCGGCAAGGACGAAAGCCGCAAGGTGCTCAGTGCCGAGGAAATCCAGCACAACAAGGACGGCATTTCCAGGAACTTCCTGCCGTTCTTCCAGTTTGGCACCGGGCCCACCGACCCGCTGATGGTCGACAATGCCGATTGGCTTTTGAAGCTCAACTATGTCGACTTCCTTCGCGATGTCGGTCGGCATTTTTCGGTCAATCAGATGATCGGGCGCGATTCGGTGAAGCTCCGGCTCGAACGCGAGCAGCACCTGTCGTTCCTTGAATTCAACTATATGATCTTTCAGGCCTATGACTTCCTCGAACTCAGCCGCCGCCATGGCTGCGTGTTGCAGATGGGCGGCTCTGACCAGTGGGGCAATATTGTCTCGGGTGTCGAGCTGGGGCGGCGGGCCGATAATGCGGCGCTCTTTGCCCTGACCTCGCCCCTCATGACCACGGCCTCGGGCGCGAAAATGGGCAAGACCGCCGCCGGTGCGGTGTGGCTGAGCCCGGACCGGCTCTCGCCCTATGATTTCTGGCAGTTCTGGCGCAATGCCGAAGACGCCGATATCGAGCGGTTTTACAAGCTCTACACGGTGTTGCCGCTTGGTGAGATTGCCGGAATCATTGCGGGCGACATCAACGAGGCCAAAAAGCGCCTCGCGACCGAAGTTACGGCGCTGGTGCATGGCCGCGCCGCGGCCGACCAGGCCGCCGAGACCGCTCGAGCGACGTTCGAATCGGGGGCGCTTGATCTCTCCTTGCCGACCGTCGAGGTGCCCAGCGCCGAGTTTGAGGCCGGGATCGGGCTCCTTGCGGCCCTCGTTCGGGCCGGGCTCGCCCAATCAAACGGCGAAGCGCGCCGTCACGTCCAATCGGGCGCGGTGCGCATCAATGATACGGTTGCAGCAGATGAAAAAGCCCTGATCTCGACGGTGACCCTCCTCACTGAAGGCGTGGTGAAGCTGTCGGTCGGCAAGAAAAAGCACACGCTGCTGAAGCCGGTCTGACCGGTCGGGTGGCGCGCCTTAAGGCGCGTCCGGCAGTTCTTTGGCGCGGAACTCGAACAGGCGGCGGAACGCACCGGGCACCAGCGCTGACATCGGATTGATGCGGAACTGCGGGTTGTCGAGCGGACCGCGCACGGCAAAGGTGACCCCGAACAGCCCCTCGCCCTGCCGACCCGCCAAGGGCCCGAGCAGCTTTGAGAACGCATTGTTGAGCCCGAACAGCGGCACATAGGTACCGGTCAGATCATACTGGCGCTTGTCGATATAGATGAAGCCGCGCGCAGTGCCGCCCACCATGGGGCCTGCCAGCAGCGCATCCTTGATCTCCAGGCGGTCCTTCTTGCGCACGAATTCCACCTGCGCCGATTTGAAGGCGAGCGAGTTCGATTGCAGCAATTGCCGGCTTTCGGAGTGGTTGCGCAGCACCTGGGCAACATTGGCTTCGTTCACAAAGGCGAAATTGCGCAAAGCGAAGGTGCCATTATCCAGCTTTTCCGCCTTCACCGTATCAAGCCGCAACAGGCCCTCGCCGCCCTGGATATTGGGATAGACATTCACAAAGCGCAGCAGTTCGCCCAGGTCATCAAAGGCCACCGCCATCGATTTCCCAGCGGGCGTCGGGTTGGTGGTGATCGAGACATTGCGATTATCGCCGAGATTGGCCTGGAGGCTGACCCGCAGAAGGTCGGCGCCCCGCAGCGCCATGTCGACATTGAGGTTGAAGGCCGTGGTCTTGTAGAAGCCGAGCGCGCGCTTCAGCGCCACCTCAACGGCAATGGTCTTATCCACTGCGGTGGCCTGCGGCCCGCCGGTTGAATCGCCCGAGAGCGAGAAGAACCGCTTCAGCATGGGTTTGAGATCGAGCTGCTCACCGCTGACCTTCACCGCATAGCCGCCCTCGGTGGGCACGAGGGTGAGCTGTGCATTGTCATCGGGGCTCAGCTTGAGGTCCGAAAAATTCGCGGATTTGAGCCCGGTTTTGGCATCGAGCGCCAGTTGGCCTTTAAGGCTCACGTCGCCAAAGCCGATATCGACCTTACTGACGCTGATGGCGTCGCCATCGATGGTGATTTCGGCCTGGGCCTTGCCCGCCACGCCCTTGGGCTTGGTGATGCCCAGATCCTTGATCGTGAGCGCGGCCTTTTCAACATCGGCCACCATCTGGATCGAGCCGCCCGGCATGGGGCGGGCCGCAAAGGTCACCGGGCCTGAAATGAACTCGGACACGTCAAAGCCAAGCTTCTTGAAATCCTTGGCATCGAGCGTGGCGCTGAGCGTCAGTTCGGGCGGCGGCGCCCCCTCCTCGGCCTTTCCGGCGACCTTGACCTCTGCTCCAATGCCATCAACATCCGCCGTGCCGCCAATGGCGTAGCCCGCCGGGGTGGCGTGCAGGGTCAACTGCCCATTGCTGATCCGGTGGCCCTCAAGCGGTTCGGCCGCGCCAAAATCCTGTACCACGCCATTGAGCGCATAATCGAAGCTGCGCGGCTTTTCGGCATTGTCGCGGCCCATAACGATGGTCGACAGGAGCGATACCGACAGCTTGCCGGACAGGCTTTCGGGCTTGATGGGCAGAGCGTCGCGCTTCAGCGCACCGGGGGCCACCTGATCGACAAAGCCGATGAGCGCGGGCAAGCCGCCCGACACATCGCCCGAGATTTCGTAAATGACATTATCAGGCGCATCAGAGCCGATGCTGAAGGCGACATTGGCAGCGGCAAGATCGCCTGTATCGGTCTTCACCGACGCGCCATCGGCGGCAATCGTAACCCGCGCATCGCGCACGGTGACGCGCATTTCGCCGTCAATAGGCACCGCCGCCATCGCCTCGGTGGGCTTCAGCACCACGCCTTCGCTCGCGATATCAATCGCAATCGAGTTTTCCGGCAGGGGCTGATCACTCGTCGCGGGATCGAAGCTGCCCACGGGGAAACTATAGTGCATTTTCGACGGCTTGAGGCGGCCTGCCGTCACCAGTTTCTTGAACCAGTCGCGGCTCTCGGGCGAAATAAACGTCGGCCAGATCCGTTTCAGATCGTCGGCACTCATCTTGTCGCCCGCCACCGTCAGGTCGAACCCGGCGCCCCGGCGCAGCATGTCGATGCGGCCGGTTGCGACAATGCGGCTGCCGTCGACTTTCGTGAGTTCGAACTGGTCGATGCCGGTGGCCCCATAGAGCGGCGCCGACCAGCCGGTCAGCTTCATTTCATCAAAGGGCTTCTCGGGCACGCCAAGGTCCGAGGGGATCGAGACGTTATAGCCCGTCACGGCCATGGAAATGGTCGAGCCGTACTGGGTATCGAGGCCGATACGGAACACGCCCTCGGCCTCCGCCGTGTTATCGCCCACGCTGACGCGGCTCCGCGCCATGGTGAACTGACCAAGCCCGGGCTCCCATTTGACCTCGGCAACCGAGGTGGCGATCGGGAGCGTCATGTCCTCGATCTTCAGGTCCATGCCAGTCAGATCGAGATGAAACAGCCCGTCGGTGATGGTCTTCTTGGCGCTGAACCCGATATCCATCGACACAGACATGGTGCCGAGCGCGGTTACCATGGCCGTGGGATCGCCGATCATGGGGGAAATCGCGGAGGGGTCGAAATTGACGATGTTCGCGCCCATGTGGGCGCTGCCATCAGCCTGTTCGGCCCAATCGACCTGTCCGGACATGGTCGTGCCGGCAAACTCGGCGGAAAACAGCCCCCCGGCGCGGCGTGCATCCGCAGAGGGCGCCACATCGAGAGTGATGTTTTTGAAGGTGCGGAACACGCCATAGAGCGCATCATTCATGTCGAGCGTGCCATCGCGCACAACGAGCCGCGAAAACCGCCCCTGCCGCGCCTGCTCGATGATCCCGGCTACGCCCTGTCCGGCCGCCTCCAGGTTGTAAATGAGCCAATCATTATCGGAGCGGATACCCACCGCCGGCGAGGGGATGAGGCCGGAAACATTGACGCCCTTTTTCGACAGGGCCACATCGGGGAAGGCGGTTTCGCCCTCAATGACGCGCACCGTGCGGTTGCCGCTGGCATCGTCGACATATTCGAATTTGGCCAGGCGCGGCCCAAAAATGTCCTGATTGACCTGAAGGTGCGGGCCGACCACGGTCACGGTTGCCCCCGGCTGGCCGACGAGGGCGCGGATGGGCGAAAAGCCGACTTCGAGCGCATCCATGGTGACGGAGCCGCCCGATTTATCATCGGTATAGGTCACGGGAGAAAAGCGGATCACCGGCCAGACAAAGCCCTCAAGCGCGAGATCCATCTCCCCCAATTCAAGCTCACTGCCCTCGGGCATGGAGGACAGGACCAGCGCGCGCACGGGCTGGCTGAGGAAGGGCAAGGGCAAGGGCGTGATGAGCAGAACCAGATAGAGCAGCGCCAGCGCCATGATGGGCGCGGCAATCGCCGCCGAGGCCGCGCGCGCAAAACGCTGCCAAAGCGGGCGGACAAGGCGCCCAGAGGGGGGTTTGGTGCTGTCTTTCACGGTTTTCCGACTTGAGCCGGTCCGGGTCGCGGCCATACCTTGAGAATCACCCCCGAAACGCGCCTCAGGTGCCGGATGATACCGGCTCAATTGTGGCACTCCAGATCAAAAGCGGCCAAACCATGAGCCTTACCCTGCCCGAAGCCCTCGCCCCTGGAGCAGTCTTGCCGCCCCTTCGGCTCGAAACTACCGATGGGCCGCTTGATCTCGGCGTGCCCACGGGCAAGCCCATGGTGCTGTTCTTTTACCCCGAGGACGATACCGAAGGCTGCACTACGGAAAACATCGAGTTCAGTCTCCTCGCAAAGGCGTTTGGCGAGGCCGGGATCATGCTGGTCGGCATTTCCCCGGACAGTGTTCACACCCATGCGGCCTTCCGGCACAAGCACGGGCTGAAGGTCCGGCTTGCCGCTGACCCCGATCATCGCGTGACCGAGGCCTTTGGCCTGTGGCAGCTCAAAAAAATGTTCGGCGTCACCTTCATGGGCGTGAAGCGCGCCACCGTGCTGATTGATGCGTCCGGGCGCGTGGCCGACACCGTGTTTGCGACGCGGATCAAAGGCCATGCCCTAAAGGTTCTCGATCGGGCACTGGCGCTGTTTCTATCAGCTTAATCGATATCGCCAATGTTGTCGGCCTTGCCGCTGACGCGCGCCGCCAGCGAGGCTTCCATGAAGTCATCAAGGTCGCCATCGAGCACCGCCGAGGTGTTCGAGGTTTCCGCCCCGGTGCGCAGATCCTTGACCATCTGGTAGGGCTGCAACACATAGGACCGGATCTGGTGACCCCAGCCGATATCGGTCTTTGCCGCGGCGGCGGCGTTGACGGCTTCTTCGCGCTTTTGCAGCTCGACCTCATAGAGGCGGGCTTTCAGCATGGCCATGGCGGTCGCCCGGTTCTTGTGCTGGCTGCGCTCGGCCTGACAGGCCACCACAATGCCCGAGGGCACGTGCGTGATGCGGATCGCCGAATCGGTGGTGTTCACGTGCTGGCCGCCAGCGCCCGAGGACCGGTAGGTGTCCACTTTCAGATCGCTTTCGCTGATCTGGATATCGATCGTGTCATCAACCACCGGGTAGACCCAGGCCGAGGAAAAGCTGGTGTGGCGGCGGGCCGCACTGTCATAGGGCGAAATGCGAACCAATCGGTGCACGCCGCTTTCAGTTTTCAGCCAGCCATAGGCATTGTGGCCCGAAACCTTGATGGTGGCCGACTTGATGCCCGCCTCTTCGCCATCATGGATTTCCATGGTCTCAACCTTGAACTTCCGCCGCTCGGCCCAGCGCGAATACATGCGCAACAGCATCGATGCCCAGTCCTGGCTTTCGGTGCCCCCGGCCCCGGCATGGATTTCAATATAGCAATCGTTCGCGTCGGCTTCGCCCGAGAGCAGGGTTTCCACCTGCGCGGAGCGGGCTTCCTTCACGGCGTCAAACAGCGCTTTTTCGGCTTCCTTGATGATATCGGCATCGCCTTCGGCCTCGCCCATGGCGATCAGCTCGGCATTGTCGCGGATAATCGCTTCGAACCGCTTCACATGGGCCACCTGCACGGCCAGATCGTCGCGGTCGCGCATGATGTCGCGCGCCTTGTCCGGATCAGCCCAGAAGGCGGGGTGCTCGGTGCGAGCGGTCAGATCTTCGAGCCGGGCTTCAGCTGTATCCCAGTCAAAGATGCCTCCTTAGCAGGCTCAGCACCTGCTGGATTTCGGCAATGGTCTTTTCGACTTCGGCGCGCATGGGGTCCTCATACGATCGGCGGCTGTCACATAGTTGAGCGCGCGGCCCGGATCAACCCATGCTTTCCCGTGCAACCGGCCCGTGGTACCAAGAGGAGAGGGATTTCACTTCAGGGTCAGATCGTTGGGCGATTTTTCGCGCATTGCTTTCGTATCGAGCGGTACCCCGGATGCCGATGCGGCCGCCGCTGTACTGAGCGCGCGCTATGGCGCGGTGACGCTCGAGGACGCCGACGTGGTGGTGGCGCTCGGCGGCGATGGGCTGATGCTTCAGACCCTGCACCGCACCATCGGGCGCAATGTGCCGGTCTATGGCATGAATTTCGGGTCCGTCGGTTTTTTGATGAACGACTATGCCCCCGATGATCTCGTGACGCGGCTCAATGCGGCCAAGCCCACTGCGATTGCGCCGCTCGAAATGACCGCACGGCTGGCTGATGGCACCCGGCACCGGGCGCTGGCGCTTAATGAAGTGTCGCTGTTCCGCATGAGCTACCAGGCGGTGAAGATCGAAATCGAGGTCGATGGCCGCATCCGACTCGATGAACTCGTGGCCGACGGAGTGCTGGTCGCCACGCCGGCCGGTTCGACCGCCTATAATCTGTCTGCGCATGGGCCGATCCTGCCCATCGATTCGCCGCTCCTCGCGCTTACGCCCATCTCGCCCTTCCGGCCCCGACGCTGGCGCGGTGCCATTTTGAACAACCACGCGGTGGTGACATTCCGGCTGAAGGAAGCCGACAAGCGCCCGGCAAGCGCGGTGGCCGACAGCGCCGAATTCCGTAATGTAGTTGAAGTCACGGTGCGCGAAAACAAGGCGCAGCGCGTCACCCTGCTGTTCGACCCCGGCACGGGTCTTGAGGAACGGGTCCTCTCCGAACAGTTCCGCTACTAAGCCGCGCGGCGGGTTTCGGTGCGGGTGAGCTGCTGCACCTGGCGCTCCAGATAATCGACAATGATGCGCAGCTCGGAGGGCATGGCGAGGCCGTGCTCGGCGGTCAGATCGTTGATGAGGGCGGCAGCGACCAGCCGCCTGCAGGCGGGGTCGGCGCCAAAATCGACGCTGCGGGCGTGCAGCACACCGGTGACGAGCGTATCGAGCAGAACCGGCTCGATACCGCAGCGGTCGAAGAGGCCGCGAAGCACCTGCGGCACGGCGGAGCGCAACAGCGATTCGGTCCTGCCTGACGGCAGGCAGGCCGCCCCGGCGAGGCGCGCGGCAAAACTGCCCATATCGCCCTCGATCAATAGGCGCAGCAGATAGACCCCGCCCACCGACTTTGGCTGCGGGGCGGCGGGTGCCGGTGTGGCCAGCGAACCCGCTTCGGGCGCTGTCGGCGAGGGCGGCAAGGCCTCCGGCGTAAGGGGCGCTGCCTCCGGCGTAACGGACTTCGACAACAGCGTCATCCTCACATCAGCTGGCAGATCGGCCCGCCCCAGGAGCGCGAGGCGGAGGGCATCGGACCCAGCAAGAGCGTGGCGCGCCAGCGCTTCCAGCGTTTCGGCGGCGAGCACCACATCGGCCCGGGCGGCGAGGACCAGAAACACGTCGGGACGCCCCCCGGCCAGCAGCGCCGACACCAGGCGGCGGCTCAGGTGCGGACGCCGGGCAATCGCGGCGCACAGGTGCTCGTTGCCATCGGCAATGGCCAACAGCAGATCGCCTTCGGTCAGGGCGACCGCGCATTGCGCGACAGCCCGGGCAATGGGTGGGGCATCGCGCAGCAGCACGAGAAGAATTGGACGCGGTGCCTCGGGTGAGCCGATCAGTCCATAGGCCAAGGCCGCGCGCACCACATCGGCGGGGTCGCTCAGGAAGGCGACCATCGCCTCGTAAAGCGCCTGGCGTTCATCGGCGGGGCCCTGGTGATCAAGAAAGCAGAGCGCCGTCAGATGCGCCGCGCGGGCACGATCCTCGTCGTTGAAGGAATGGCTGAGGGTCAGATACTCGTCATAGGGCAGCATGGCACGCACTCCGTCATGCCTTAACCCTAAGTAACAACGCTTAACAGAGTATATACCATGATCAGCGAACCGACGGCGGCTTGAGGGGGGTGAGCGCGGTCGGCTGGCCCTGCCCATAAAGCTGGGTAAAGAGCGCGCTGCCGCCCGCCGTATCGGCACTGATAAGCGCGCGGGGGCGTGGAGCCGCTTCGGTTTTAAACAGGCTGGTGAAGCTCATGTCAGCGGGGGTGAAGCGGCCCGGCACCGGGCCGGACTGTCCGCCCGTTGCGACAGCCTGGGTGCTGGCGCGCTCAAACGCCCCGGTCAGTACGCCATAGACCTCCCGAATCGAGCGGGCCCGCCCTTTGTCATAGAAAATCGGCCGGTTGGCCGCCGCCGCATCGGGAAACAGCGGCGCAGCGGCCTGATCGGGATTGTCCAGCCCTTCGGCAAAGAGCCGGGTGGCGCCTTCAGCCCCCAGCACATGGGCGATGTAGAGTTCGCCCCCACTGGGCGAACGGCCAAAGCGGGCCGTGAGATACTCGCCATTGCGCCGCGTATAAGCGGCAGCCAGATCCGCCGATACCGCCGGATCATCGCGGAGCGCCAGAATCTGGCGTTTGACGGCGAGATCATCGACCGCACCCCGCGCATCGATATGGCGCGCGAGATCGGCATAGCCAAGGCGCGGACCTTCGTCTCGCATCATCTGAAGCCAGGTCGAATCGATAAACTGAAACAGCCCGGTCGCGCTGGAGGTGGCGGCGCGCGCTGTTGGGTCGAGACTGCTTTCCCGGATCGCAGTCTTGAGGAGGTAATCGAAATCCACCGACGAGCGCTCGCCCGCGCCCTCAAGCGCATAGGCCAGCGCTTCGGGCACGGCACGCCCTGGTGCGGTGATCGAATCGGCCACCCCGGCCTCCCCTGTTGCGTTAAGGGGAAGGTCGGATGAGACGATTAAGGGATCGTTAACCGGGCCAGCGGCTCACAATATTGTTGAGGACGGGCCGCTCGCGCTCCTCGGGCTTCATGGTGGGCGTGCCGATGTGCACAAAGCCAATGAAGCGTTCGCCGCCCCGGGCGCCCATCAGGTGCTGGCCCTCAAGGTCAAAACAGAACCAGCGGCTGACCCAGCAGGCCGCAAAGCCCATGGCAAAAGCAGCGTTTGACAGATTGAAGGCAACGAGCCCGGCAGACAGCACCTGCTCCAGTTCCGGCGCCTTGGGATGGGGACGCGGCGCAGAAATCACGCCGATGGAGAGGGGCGCGGGCAGGAACTGGCGCCGCTCAACCTCAAGACTGGCCTCGTCGATATCGGGGCGCTTCTTCTTTGCAAGGGCCGCCAGGGCTTCGCCAGCGCGATAGCGGGCATCGCCCTCGACGATAATCAGCCGCCACGGCGTGAGCTTGGCATGATCGGGGACGCGGGTGCCCATGGTGAGAATGGCCTCCAGCGCGTCAGGCGTCGGCCCGGGTTCGGACAGAAAGCCGGTCGGCACTGACCGGCGTGTCATAAGATAGTCACGAAGTGCAACGTTGATGGCCATGGCGCAATCCTTGCGGGGTTTTCCTTGTTATGACACAGCTTCTTGGTATTTGAAGCCCAGTCCGCACAGGGTCTGGACCCAATCCGGGGTAAACGGGTGAACAGGATGTCTCGATACGGCTTCATAAAGCCCGCGCTCTGGGGCCTGATGATCGTTGCCCTGACAACGGTGGCGCTGGCTATTGACCCGCCCATGCCGCGGCCGCGCCGGGCTGACCGCATGCCTGCGCCCATCACCGCACCGGTTGAGGCCCCCGCGCCTGCCCCGGCCGATCAGGTCGAAACCGAGACTCCGGCCGTTGAAGCGCTGGAACAAGCCACGCTCCCGCCGCAGCCGGTCAAGCTCGAGGCCCGAATCACCGAAAGTGGAGGCGCGCTGGCCGATGGCGTGACCTGGCGGATCTTCGAGACCCGCACCAATGCGCAGGGCGATCTCGTGCTCGTCGCCAAATCCGAGGAAGCACAGCCCCGGCTGCAGCTTGTGCCGGGCAATTATGTCATCCATCTCGCCTATGGCCGGGCCCAGACCACCGACACCCTGGCGGTGAAAGAGGGCGGGACGAACAAGGCCGTGGTGCTGGATGCGGGCGGGCTGCGTCTCAATGCCGCCGTCACCGGCGATATTGCGATTCCGATCAATCTGTTGCGCTTTGATGTTTACACCGGCGCCAGCGATACCAGCGGGCAATTGGTGGCCGAAAGCCTCAGCCCGAACGACATTGTGACGCTCAGCGCCGGCACCTATCACGTGATCTCCTATTTCGGCGATGTGAACGCCGTGGTGCGTGCCGATCTGCAGGTCGAGCCGGGCAAACTGACCGACGCGACCGTGTTCCACAAAGCCTCGCAGGTGGCGTTCAAGCTGGTGTCCGAACCCGGCGGTGAAGCCATTGCCGATGTCGACTGGACGATCAAGACCGTTGACGGCACCGTGGTTTACAGCAGCGCCGGGTCGTTTCCATCGACCGTTCTGGCCGAAGGCGACTATGTGGTGTTCGCCAAGAAGAATGACGTCGTTTACAATCGGGCCTTCCAGATCCTGCCGGGTGCCGGCAGCGAGATCGAGGTGCTGACGGCCGTCTATCAGGGGGCCCCCGCTGCGGCACCCCCCTCCCCGGAGGCGCCAGCCGCCAGCGAAGGCGCGCCCACAGAGCTGCTGCCCGAGGCGACCCCGGAACCGAGCCCCTAGGCTTTCTTGCCGTGCCGCTTGGCCCCGTGCTAGGTGCCGGGGCCAAGGGGCTTGAGGCCGGAGAGGTCCGCCCGGCAGTGCTTTGCCCCTGACCGCCCGTTGCAAAAAGGCTCCCGACCATGATCCCGCGCTATTCCCGTCCTGAAATGGTGGCCCTCTGGACGCCAGAGACCCGGTTCCGGATCTGGTTCGAGATCGAGGCCCATGCCGCAAGCGCTATGGCAGCGATCGGCATGATCCCGGAGGACGCGGCCCGCACGATCTGGGACAAGGGCAGCGCCGCCACTTTCGATGTCGAGCGCATTGACGAGATCGAGCGCACCACCAAGCATGATGTGATCGCGTTTTTGACGCATGTGGCCGAAATCGTCGGCCCGGAGGCGCGGTTTCTCCACCAGGGCCTGACCTCATCGGATGTGCTCGACACGGCGCTGGCGGTGCAGCTCAACCGGGCGAGCGCTATCCTTCTCGCGGATATCGACCGGTTGCTCGCGGCGTTCAAGGCGCGGGCGATCGAGCACAAGGACACGATCACCATTGGCCGCAGCCATGGCATCCACGCCGAACCCACGACTTTCGGACTCAAGATGGCCGAGGCCTATGCCGAGTTCGACCGGGCGCGGACGCGGCTTGTGGCCGCGCAGGCGGAAATCGCGACCTGCGCGATGTCGGGCGCCATTGGTACCTTTGCCAATATTGATCCGCGGGTCGAAGCCTATGTGGCCGATAAACTGGGGCTCAGCATCGAACCGGTATCGACCCAGGTGATCCCGCGCGACCGGCACGCCATGTTCTTTGCCACGCTCGGCGTCATCGCCTCGTCGATTGAACGGATAGCGACCGAAATCCGGCACCTGCAGCGCACCGAAGTGCTGGAGGCCGAAGAGTATTTTTCGCCCGGCCAGAAGGGCTCATCGGCCATGCCGCACAAGCGCAACCCGGTGCTTTCCGAAAACCTCACGGGCCTTGCGCGACTGGTGCGCGGCATGGTGACCCCGGCCCTTGAGAATGTGGCGCTGTGGCACGAGCGCGATATCTCGCATTCCTCGGTGGAACGGATGATCGGGCCGGATGCGACGGTGACGCTGGATTTCGCGCTCAACCGGCTGACCGGCCTCATCGAGAAATTGCTGGTCTATCCCGAAACGATGCGAGCCAATCTGGATCTCCTTGGTGGGCTGCATAATTCGCAGCGCGTGCTGCTGGCGCTTACCCAGGCCGGGCTATCGCGCGAGGCCTCCTATGCGGCCGTACAGCGCAACGCTATGGAGGTCTGGCGGCACAGGGGCGACAGGACGGGCCTCTTCTCCCGGCTCCTCAAGGCCGATCCGGAGGTCGCCGCCAAGCTCAGCGCCGAGGCCATCGATGCCATGTTTGACGATGGCTATCACCTCAAGCATGTCGATACGATTTTCGCGCGCGTGTTTGGCCGCTGATGCGTATCGCCGATTGTGACATCATCCTGTTGCCCGGGCTCGACAATGCGCCCGAAGGCCATTGGCAGCGGCGCTGGGCCGAACGCTTTCCCTCGGCGCGGATCGTGATCGGGTCGGAGAGCGCGTCGCCTGATCCCGACGCCTGGCGCGCCCGGGTTATTGCGGCCATTCAGCAGGCCGACAAGCCCGTGGTGGTGGTGGCCCATGATCTGGGGGTGTCTGTCCTCGTGCAGACGGCACCCGATCTGCTTGTGGGCAAGGTCCGGGGCGCTCTGCTTGTTGCACCCATCGATCATGAGGCGGCCGATTGTCCGCCTGAGGCGCTCAGCTTCGGCGCGGTGCCGCGCGACCCCCTGCCCTTTATGTCTTTGCTGGTCGCAGCCACCGACGATCCGCATCTTTCGCCCGAGCGGGCCGCCGATCTCGCAGGCGCCTGGGGCGCGGAACTGCACCTTGCCGGTTCGGCCGGGCGCATCAACCTGCACTCAGGCCACGGACCGTGGCCTGAGGGGCTCCTGATGTTCACCCGGCTGATGCAGCGGATTTAGGTGCCGACAGACTTTTCGGCCTCAATGCCAAATTCGGCGAGCTTGGCGCGGATCACGTCGTCGGACATGCGGATGTTGTGCGTGCGGAAATCAGCGGCGAGCTTTTTGAATACATCCTCACTGCCTTTTTCGGTGAAATCAGCGGCGATGACCTCGGCGACATAGGCATCGCAGGCTGCACCCGTGAGTCCCAGATGCTGTGCGGCCCAAGTGCCGATCAGCTTGTTGCGCTTGGCCTCGACCTGAAACTGCATTTCGCTATCGTGCACATATTTGGCTTCCTGGCCTTTTTCGCGCTCGGTGAAGTTCGTCATTAATCCCTCCAAAAACAGCGGCTTATCACCCCATTGAGATAGGGATGCCAACGGCAGGCTTCAACCAGACACCGGCCTTTTTCACGTGGCCCCTTGGGGATGCCCGCCCGAAAAAACTTGCAAATGAGGGGGTTTCTCTCCATTTACCGGCCATTGAAGCCCCTTAATTCCCCAAAAGGCAGTTCGATGAACCGTCGGCGCAAGATTTATGACGGCAAGGCCAAGACCCTCTATGAGGGCCCGGAGCCGGGCACGCTGATCCAGTATTTCAAGGATGACGCGACCGCCGGGAATGGGGCGCGCCACGAAATCATCGATGGCAAGGGCGTGCTCAACAACCGCATCTCCGAGTATATTTTCTCAAAGCTCAACGGCCTCGGCATTCCGACGCATTTCATCCGCCGGCTGAACATGCGCGAACAGCTGATCAAGGAAGTCGAGATCATTCCGCTCGAAATCGTCGTGCGCAATGTCGCCGCCGGATCGCTGACCAAGCGGCTCGGGCTCGAGCCAGGCACGCAGCTGCCGCGCTCGATTATCGAATTTTACTACAAGGACGATGCCCTCGGCGACCCCATGGTCTCCGAAGAGCACATTACGGCGTTTGGTTGGGCCAATCCGCAGGAACTCGACGACATCATGGCGCTCGCCATTCGCGTCAATGATTTCCTCTCGGGCCTGTTCATGGGCGTCGGCATCCAGCTCATTGATTTCAAGATCGAATGCGGCCGCCTCTATGAAGGCGACATGATGCGGATTATTCTGGCCGATGAGATTTCGCCCGATAATTGCCGTCTTTGGGATGTGAAGACGCGCAACAAGCTCGACAAGGATCGATTCCGCGAAAACCTCGGCGGGCTTGTTGATGCCTACCGTGAAGTTGCACAGCGGCTCGGCATTCTGGTGGAAACCGACAACGCATTGACCACCGGTCCGCGACTCGTGCAATAGCCGGGGCCTCAGCCCCGTCGACCAAGGATTACGCATGAAGGCCCGCGTCATCGTCACGCTCAAACTTGGTGTTCTCGACCCGCAGGGCCAGGCCATCGAAGGCTCGCTGCGCGGTCTCGGCTTTGCCGGGATCAATGCGGTGCGGCAGGGCAAGGTGTTTCACCTCGATCTCGCGGCCACCGACACCACGGCGGCCGAACGCGAAGTCAAGGCGATCTGCGATACGCTCCTCGCCAACACCGTGATCGAAAACTACGCCATTGAGATCACGGCCTGATCCTTAACCGCACCTCAATCTTTCTGTGCCAATTCCTACGCACGCCTTCGCGCTGCGGCGCGGGTTGGCATCCTTAAAGTTCCAGTATCGCCCATGCTCAAGACCTTCACGCTTTCGGCCGCTTTCTTTCTGACGCTTGGCCTGATTTTCGCTGCGTACGCCTCGGTCCCCGTCTGAGTCGGATCGAGCGGCCTCCGCTTTGGGCGGAGCCCCCCTTTTCCCCATGGCATTTGCCCTCAATCCTGCCCTGCGGCCACCTCACGCCTCAGGCCGCTGAGGCGTGAGGGCAGACGGAATTGGCGATAGAGCCCTGATATCCCTTCGGTTTTGGCCCGACCCGCCCACCGGACAGCGGACTTGCTGGCCTGAAGCGGGGGCAGAGGCGTGCGCCACGGGCCCCGATGCGGCCAAGCGGCCCTTGCTTTTGCCGCAAACCCGCTGCAAAGGGGGGCAAACTGGAAAAGAGGTCCCGCATGAAAGCCGCCATTGTCGTGTTTCCCGGATTGAACCGTGAGCGCGACATGATCGCGGCCGTGACCAAGATCAGCGGCACAGCACCCTTTGTCGTCTGGCATCAGGATACCAGCCTGCCTGATGTCGATCTGATCGTGATCCCTGGCGGCTTCTCCTATGGCGACTATCTGCGCGCCGGCGCCATTGCGGCACGCTCACCGCTGATGCAGCTCATCCGCGAGCGCGCCGAGAGCGGCGTCAAAGTGCTCGGGGTGTGCAACGGGTTCCAGATTCTGACCGAGGCCGGTCTGCTGCCCGGCGTGCTGATGCGCAACGCGTCGCTGCGCTTTGTGTGCCGCGAGGTGAAGCTTGAGGTGGTGAACGCCAGCACCGATTTCACGCGCGGCTATGCGGAGGGCCAGATCATCCGCTGCCCGGTGGCGCATCATGATGGCAATTATTTCGCCGACGCCGATACTCTGAAGGCGCTCGAAGATAACGACCAGGTGGCGTTTCGCTATGCCGAGGGCACCAACCCGAATGGCTCGCTGCACGATATCGCCGGGGTCTTTAACCGGACCAAAACCGTGCTGGGCCTGATGCCGCACCCGGAAAATCTGATCGAAGCCGCCCATGGCGGCACCGATGGCCGGGCGCTGTTTTCTGCCCTGCTGGCCGCCTGATCCGGGAGCGCGTGATGACTTTCAACAATGCCGTCGCCATGACCCCGAAGCTGATTGCCGATCACGGTTTGAAGGCCGACGAATATGCGAAAATCGTCAGCCTCATCGGGCGCGAGCCCAACCTGACCGAGCTTGGCATTTTCTCGGCCATGTGGAACGAGCATTGCTCGTACAAAAGCTCGAAAAAGTGGCTGCGCACCCTGCCCACCAGCGGGCCGCGCGTCATTCAGGGCCCCGGCGAGAACGCCGGTGTTGTTGATATTGGCGACGGGCAGGCCGTGGTGTTCAAGATGGAGAGCCACAACCACCCCAGTTTTATCGAGCCCTATCAGGGTGCGGCGACGGGGATGGGCGGCATCCTGCGCGATGTGTTCACCATGGGCGCGCGTCCGATTGCGGCGATGAATGCGCTGCGGTTTGGCGATCCGGCGCATGAAAAGACCCGCCATCTCGTTTCGGGCGTCGTGGCGGGCATTGGCGGCTATGCCAACAGCTTTGGCGTCCCGACCGTCGGCGGCGAAGTGGATTTCGACGCGCGCTACAATGGCAATATCCTCGTCAACGCCTTTGCGGCGGGGCTCGCAGAGGCGGACAAGATTTTCTACTCGACCGCCCGGGGCGTCGGCCTGCCGGTGGTCTACCTCGGTGCGAAGACCGGCCGCGATGGCGTGGGCGGTGCGACCATGGCCTCCGCCGAATTCGGCGACGACATTGACGAAAAGCGGCCCACCGTGCAGGTGGGCGATCCGTTTACCGAAAAGCGGCTGCTTGAAGCCTGCCTCGAATTGATGGCGACGGGCGCGGTCATTGCCATTCAGGATATGGGCGCGGCGGGGCTCACCTGCTCGGCGGTGGAAATGGGCGCCAAGGGCGACCTCGGCATCCGGCTTGATCTCGACCAGGTGCCCGTGCGCGAAGCCGAGATGACGCCTTACGAGATGATGCTGTCGGAAAGCCAGGAGCGCATGCTCATGGTGCTGCACCCGGAAAAAGAAGCCGAAGCCCGGGCCGTGTTTGAAAAGTGGGAACTCGATTTCGCGACCGTGGGTACCACCACCGATGACCTCCGGTTCCGCGTGTTCTGGCGCGGTGCGGAAGTGGCCAACCTGCCGATCAAGGATCTGGGCGATGAAGCCCCGGAATATGATCGGCCCTGGACCAAACCCACGCTGCCCGATGCGCTCGCGGAGACGGACATTCCGCAAATGGATGTCGCAGATGCGCTTTTGGCGCTCCTCGGCTCGTCCGCGCTGTCGTCGCGGCGCTGGGTCTATGAGCAATATGACACGCTCATTCAGGGCAACTCGGTGCAGCGCCCGGGGGGCGATGCCGGCGTCGTGCGCATTGAGGGTCATGCCACCAAGGCGCTGGCCTTCACCTCCGATGTGACGCCGCGCTATTGCGAGGCCGACCCCTATGAAGGCGGCAAACAGGCCGTGGCCGAATGCTGGCGCAACCTGACCGCCACGGGGGCCGATCCGATTGCGGCGACGGATAATCTCAATTTCGGCAACCCCGAACGCCCTGAAATCATGGGTCAGCTGGTGGAAGCAGTACGCGGCATTGGCGATGCCTGCCGGGCGCTTGAGTTCCCCATCGTCTCGGGCAATGTCTCGCTGTACAACGAGACCAATGGCCGGGGCATCCTGCCCACGCCGACGATTGGCGGGGTTGGGCTGATCCCCGACTGGAGCCGGATGGCGCGGGTGGGGTTTGCCGCCGAGGACGAGTGCATCCTGCTGTTTGGCGCGCCCGACTGGTGGGGCACGCATCTTGGCCAATCGATCTATCTCAAAGAGCTGTTTGGCCGCCGCGATGGGCGGGCGCCGGGTGTCGATCTCGCGCATGAAAAACGCGTCGGCGATCTCGTGCGGGCGCTGATCCGCGAGGGCATCGCAACCGCGGTGCATGATCTCTCCGATGGCGGGCTGGCGGTGGGCCTTGCCGAAATGGCGCTCGCCTCCGGCATTGGCGCCGTGGTCAACCAGCTCGATGGTGGCGATCCGATTCCGCTGTTTTTCGGCGAGGATCAGGGCCGCTATCTCGTGACCATGACGCGGGCGGCGATGGAAGAGTTTTACGAGGCGCGCTACGCTGAGGCGGGCGTGTTCGCGCCGTGGATCGGGGTGACCGGCGGCACGAGCCTGACCCTCGGCGAAGCACGGCCGCTGGCGCTGAACGCGCTCAGATCAGCGCATGAAGGTTGGTTCCCGGCCTATATGGCGGGCGAAGTCGCCTGAGAGGGCGACAGCAGAGGGTGAATGATCATGGCGATGTCGGCGGCTGAAATTGAAAAGCGCATCAAGGCGGCCCTGCCCGATGCCGTCATCGAGTTGCGCGACCTCGCGGGCGATGACGACCATTGGGCGGCCACCATTACGTCCGAGGCATTTCGTGGCAAGACGCGGGTCGCCCAGCATCAGGTGGTGAACGCGGCATTCGGCAGTGATATGGGCACGGTGCTCCATTCGCTCTCGATCACCACGCGCGTGCCGGAATAGCTCCATCGTATTTTGCCGATTGAGCCTCGACAGCGCCGCATTGCGGGCTTATCTAGAGCCATCTTCTCATCATTTACTTGGGTCACGGCTATGAGCGACATTCATGCCTTCATCGACGACAAAGTGAAGTCCAACGACGTGTTCCTGTTCATGAAGGGCACGCCCGATTTCCCGATGTGCGGGTTTTCGGGTCGCGTTGTTCAGATCCTGAACTATCTCGGCATCGCGTATGACAGCGCCAATGTGCTCGAGAACCAGGAGCTGCGCGAAGGCATCAAGGCCTATGCGAACTGGCCGACTATTCCGCAGCTCTACATCAAGGGCGAGTTTATCGGCGGCGCCGATATCGTCACCGAGATGTTCCAGGCCGGCGAATTGCAAACGCACCTCAGCGACAAGGGCATCGCGGTCCAGCAGACCGCCTGAACGGCACCTCAGAGCGCCGACGTGCCGGATTGAGCGCGCGGGCCCTGCCCTGCGCGTTTTTAGTCTCAAGGAGCCTTCATGTCGTCGCTGCCCGCCTCGAGCACCCGGTCGGATAATCCGCTGCTCGTTCTTATCCTTGCCGGATGCATTCTGGCGGTGGTGACGAATGGCGTGCGCTCGAGCCTCGGGCTTTTTACCCTGCCTTTGACGAGTGATCTCGGCATCAGCCGCGAAAGCTGGGGCCTTGCCCTTGCGGTGCAGAACCTCGTCTGGGGTCTGGTGCAGCCGTTTTCCGGCGCGCTGGCCGATAAGCTTGGCACGGCCCGGGTGCTCGCCCTCGGGCTCGTGATCTATGCGCTGGGCACCATCATCATGGCGTTTTCGACCGAGTCCACGCTCATCTTTCTGTCGGCCGGGATTGTCGTGGGGGCCGGCATTGCCACCTCGTCGTTCTCCATTGTCATGGCCGCTTTTGGCCGCCGCGTGCCGCAGGAAAAGCGGAGCCTCGTGTTCGGCGTGGCGACGGCAGCCTCGTCGTTCGGGCAGTTTCTGTTTGCGCCCATCGGACAGCAGTTCATTTCGTCGTTCGGCTGGCAGATGGCGTTGCTTTATCTGACAGTATTCCTTGTTGTGGCGCTGCCTTTTACGATGGCGCTGCGGGGGAAAAGCACCGCCCTTGTAAAAGAGACCGCCCTGCCGCTCGGCGTCGCGCTCCGGCGCGCCTTCTCCCATGGCTCGTATCGGCTGCTGATCGCGGGCTTTTTCGTGTGCGGGTTTCATGTCGCCTTCATCACCGTGCACATGCCGGCCTATCTCGTGCAGTGCGGCCTTTCGGCCGAAACGGCGAGCTGGACGATTGCGGTGATCGGGCTGTTCAATATCGTGGGGTCGCTGCTTGCCGGACAATTGGGCACAATGCTGCCCAAGCCGCTGCTGCTCGCCAGCATTTACTTTCTCCGCGCCGTGGCCTTTGCGCTCTTTGTGTTTATACCAGTCAGCGAATTTACCGCCTTCCTGTTTGCCGGGGTGATGGGCCTGTTATGGCTTTCCACGGTGCCGCTGACGGCGGGTCTCGTGACCCAGTTCTTCGGGGCGCGCTACATGGGCATGCTCTATGGCATCGCCTTCTTATCGCATCAGGTCGGCTCGTTCCTCGGCATCTGGTTCGGCGGGCTCGCCTATGATCTGACCGGCAACTACAGCCTTGTCTGGTATCTGGGCATTGTGCTGGGGCTCGGCTCAGCGGTGCTGCATCTGCCGATCCGCGAGGCCGGGGCGCGCAGCTTTGGCCTTAAGCCTGCCTGATTGCCCTTGTTAGTCCGCGTCCAGCCTCTTTCCCTCTACCCTCCGTTTCATCGAGCCCGCCCATGACGACCGCCGTTCCGGCCACCCGCGACCTGTCGAAGGTCGAATTCATCGCGCTTGTGGCGGCGATCATGTCGCTCAATGCGCTGGCCATCGATGTGATGCTGCCGGCGCTGCCCTATATGGGTGAAGCGCTGGGCATTTCGCACGAGAATGAGCGGCAGTTCGTGGTCGGCATCTACATGCTGGGCTTTGGCGGCGCGCAGCTGATCTTCGGGCCGATTGCCGACCGTTACGGGCGGCGCGCGCCGCTGATGCTGGGGCTCACCATCTATATCGCGGCGGCCCTCGCGGCCGTGTTTGCCCCAAATTTCGGCGCCCTTCTGGCGCTTCGCTTTGTGCAGGGGCTCGGGGCGGCCGCCACCCGCGTGGTGGCCACCTCCACGGTGCGCGACAAGTTTTCGGGCCGCGCCATGGCCGAGGTCATGTCGCTCACCTTCATGGTGTTCATGGCCATTCCGATTGTCGCCCCGGGCATTGGACAGGTGCTGCTGCTCACCGGGCCGTGGCACAATATTTTCATCTTCATGGCGGGGCTTGCTGCCGTCATCGGGCTCTGGGGTTTCCTGCGGCTGCCGGAAACGCTTGATCCGGCGCTCCGGCGTCCGTTGCGGTTTTCCTCGGTCACCGAGGGCTTCCGCATTGTGCTGACCAATCGGGTGGCGCTGTTTTACGGGCTGGCGGGCACGTTTTTGTTCGGGGGCATGTTCGGGTTCATTTCAACGAGCCAGCAGATCTTCGTCGATATCTACGGGCTGGGCCCCTACTTCCCCCTCGCCTTTGCGCTGATGGCCGGGACCATGGCGGTGTCGAGTTTCCTCAACTCGCGCTTTGTCAGGCGCTATGGCATGCGGCAGTTAAGCCATCTGGCGATGTTCATCTACCTTTTGGGTACAGGCTTTCTCTGCGTGCTGTCGCTTCTCGGCCCGGTGTCGCTGCCGGTCTACTTCGTCACGCTGATGGCGGTGCAGTTCATTTTCAGCTGGGCTGCCTCCAACATGAACTCGCTGTCCATGGAGCCGCTGGGGGCCGTTGCAGGCACCGCCGCCTCGGTGTTCGGCTTCATGCAGACCGTGGGCGGAGCCTTGCTCGGCACCGCCATCGGCCAGCAGTTCAACGGCACCATCACCCCCACCGTGGGCGGTCAGGTGCTGATGGCCTGTCTGGCCATTGGCTCGGTGTTGATTGCCGAAGGCGGCAAGCTGTTCGGGACCGGCAAGAGCGGCTCGAGCTGAGCCTTCAGAAGGTGAACACCTCGCGGCGCAGCTCGTCCCACAGGTCCTTGCTGGCCGCGTTGAGGAGCCCGCCCGTGCGGTGGGTGGGCGCATAGGCCGATCCATCATAACGGGCCACATAGCCACCAGCCTCGCTGACAATCAGCGAACCGGCGAGGTGATCCCACGGCATCAGCTTGTAGAAGGCGGCAAAATGCGTGTGCCCGCCCGAAAGCAGGCGGTAGTCATGCCCCGCCACGCGATAGTTGGCCGCGAGCCGCAGTTTGCCGAGGTTGGACAGAATCTGCCGCCGATCCCCCGGCAGGAACGCGATGGATACGGTGCCCACCACCTCGTTGAGGCTGGGCGGCGCGGCCACGGCCAGCCGCTCGGCACCGCCATCAGGCCGCTTCAGCCAGGCGCCGCTGCCTTTTTCGGCCAGAACCCAGTCATCGCCCATCGGGTCATAGATAATGCCGGCGATGGTCTCGCCGTTTTTCACCACGGCGGCCATGGTGGCGAACAGCGGCAGGCCGGCGGCAAAATTCGCCGTGCCATCGACCGGATCGACCACAATTGAAAATGCCGCCTCGTCATAGGCTTTGAGCAGGGTTTCGTCGTCGGCCACCGCTTCCTCACCGACGAACAGCGCTTCGGGCCACACTTCGGCTGCGCGGGCGCGGATCAGGCGCTCGGCGGCCACATCAGCATCGGTCACGAGGTCAATGGCTTCGGATTTCTGCCGGATGGCGCTGCGATCAAGCCGCCGGAAGCGCGGCACGACTTCCGCCTTGGCCGCGTCACGCAGAATGGTGGCGAGCGCCATGATATCGAAGTCACTCACCGGTTTTGGCCTCCCAGCCCCATAAAGTTGAAGAGTTCAGGATCGAGCAGATGGCTCGGGCGCACGGTGCCGAGGGCGCGGATCATCACATCCTTGCGGCCCGGCATCTTGCGTTCCAGCTCGTTGAGCATGGCCTTCATGGCGTTGCGCTCCAGCCCGTCCTGCGAGCCGCACAGGTCGCAGGGGATGATGGGGAAGGCCATCGCCTCGGCAAAGCGCGCGAGGTCGGGCTCGGCGCAATAGATCAGCGGGCGCAGCACTTCGACATCGCCCTCGTCATTAAGCAGCCGGGGCGGCATGGCCGCGAGCTTGCCGCCGTGAAACAGGTTCATGAAGAAGGTTTCGAGGCTATCTTCGCGATGGTGACCGAGAACCAGGGCCGAACAGCCCTCCTCCCGCGCGATGCGATAGAGGTGTCCGCGCCGCAGCCGCGAACAGAGCGAGCAATAGGTCGCGCCCGGTTTCAGCTTGTCGGTGACGATGGAATAGGTGTCCTGGTACTCGATGCGGTGGGCTATGCCATAGCGATTGAGCCACTCGGGCAGGATGGTTTTGGGGAAATTGGGCTGACCCTGATCGAGATTGCAGGCCAAAAGCTCGACCGGCAGCAGGCCCCGCGATTTGAGATCAAGCAACAGCGCCAGCAGGCCGTAGCTGTCCTTTCCGCCCGAAATCGCCACGAGCCACCGGTCGCCGGGGCGGACCATGCCGAATTTCTCAATCGCCTCACGCGTCTGGCGCATCAGGCGCTTGCGCAGCTTGTTGAACTCGACGGACCCCGGCGCATCGCGAAACAGCGGATGGCTGGCCGGTTCGTCAAGATCCGCACGGGGCGCATCGGAAAGGAGCGTGGACATCGGCGGTTTCCCGAATGATCGACAGGGGCAGGCTTTCGCACAAAGTGGACCGGATTGCCAGCGGGGTGCCCGGGAGCGCCTCCCTTACATTTCCAAATTGTTTCCGTATTTCTCCGTAAATTGCTGCGGGCGACCACATGCCCTTAGATGAAGGCCCCTTCAGCGCTCCAGGGAGTGCCTTCGTGTTCCGCTCGTTCTTTCCCGAACCCCGCCTGTTCTTCCCCTCCGCCGTGCTGTTCATGCTGGCGGCGACGCTCCTGTTTTTTGTCGCTGGCGCCCCGCTTCGCTCGGCAATCAGCCTCGACCGGTTCTTTGCGCCGGCCATCTGCACCCCGGTCGATGCCGCCGCAGCCCCGGCTGATGCCGCGGCCGCAGCACCGGCGGCCAATTGCGTTGCTGAGGACCCCAATTTCCTCACGGGCGAAAAGCTCTGGGAATATCAGTTCGTGCTGATGACGGCCCTGGCCTTCTGCGTGTTCTGGGCGTTTTACCGGCGCAACGCCTGGTATTGGTGGAGCGTGGTCGGCTCGACGGCCATTCTCCTCGCCATCTACTTCAACGTGCAGATCGATGCCTTTGTGAACGATTGGTCCGGCACGTTTTTCAACATGGTGCAGCAGGCCCTCTCAGAGCCCAAATCCGTCGCGCCCGAAACCTTCTACGGGCAGGTGTTCGTGCTGTTTGCGGTGCTGTTGCCCAATATCATCGCGCTCGTCATTCTTGCGTTTTTCACCTCGCATTACGTGTTCCGCTGGCGCAAGGCGATGAACGGCTACTACATGGCGCATTGGCAATCGATCCGCACCATCGAGGGCGCGGCGCAGCGCGTGCAGGAAGACACCATGCGCTTTGCCTCGATCGTCGAGGATCTGGGCACGAGCTTTTTCTCGTCGCTCATTACGCTCGTGGTGTTCCTGCCGCTCCTGTGGGGCTTTTCACAGCACATCGCCGAATTGCCGATTTTCGGCGCGGTGCCGGGCAGTCTCGTGTGGGTGGCGCTGGCCGCAGCGGCCTTCGGCACGGTGTTGCTCGCCACAGTGGGCGTCAAGCTGCCGGGGCTCAACTTTGCCAACCAGCGGGTTGAAGCGGCCTATCGCAAAGAGCTGGTCTATGGCGAAGACAATGCTGACCGCGCCGAGCCGCCGACCGTGCGCGAACTCTTCGCCAATGTGCAGCGGAACTACTTCCGGCTCTACTTTCACTACACCTATTTCAATCTCGCCCGGTACGCCTACCTCAATGTGGCCGGCTATATCCCGCTTCTTGCGATGAGCCCGTCGATCCTTGCAGGCACGCTGACGCTGGGGCTGTACCAGCAGATCGCCACGGCCTTTGGGCAGGTATCGAGTTCGTTCCAGTTCTTTGCGCGCGCCTGGACGACGATTGTCGAACTCCTGTCGGTGCGGGCCCGCCTCAAGCTGTTCGAGAGCCATATCCCGGCGGGATCGGACCCGTTCAGCACGCACGGCTCGGGAGCCGCCGCCCCGGTGTGACCGGCGCTTCGGCCCTTCGCCTAAAACAGAAGGGCCGCCCCGAGGGGCGGCCCTTTATGATTTGCCGTGAGAATACCGCGCCACTTAGCGCGAGTAGAATTCCACGACGAGGTTCGGTTCCATCTGCACCGGATAGGGCACATCGGCAAGCGCCGGAACGCGGACGTAGGTCGCCGTCTGCTTATGGTGATCGACCTCGACATACTCGGGCACATCACGCTCGGCGAGCTGGTTGGCTTCGAGCACGATGGCGAGCTGCTTCGAGCGCTCGCGGATTTCCACCTTGTCGCCCGGCTTCACCGAGTAGGACGGAATGTTGACGCGCTTGCCGTTGACCATCACGTGGCCATGCGACACGAACTGGCGCGCGGCGAACACGGTCGGCACGAACTTGGCGCGGTAGACGATGGCATCGAGACGGCTTTCGAGCAGGCCGATCAGACGCTCGCCGGTATCGCCCTTAACGCGCGATGCTTCGGTATAGAGCTTCTTGAAGGCCTTTTCCGTGATCGAGCCGTAGTAGCCCTTCAGCTTCTGCTTGGCGCGCAGCTGCAGACCGTAATCCGAGGTCTTGCCCTTGCGGCGCTGGCCGTGCTGGCCGGGGCCATAGGCGCGGTTATTCAGCGGGGACGACGGACGGCCCCACAGGTTTTCGCCGAGACGGCGGTCAATCTTATGCTTGGCAGAAATGCGCTTCGACATCGCAAATCCTTTCTTTGAGTTCGAAAGTGATCGCGCCCTCCTCTGCCCTTGTGGGGCCGACAGACCGCCTTTCGGCAATCCCGGGTGCGCTCCCGGCAGCTTTTGCCACCGGAAAGTGAGCGGGGTGTAGTGGCCCCGCCCCCAGAAGTCAAGCGTTGGCGGGGTTTTCGGCCGCGTCCTCGCTCACCATGGCGCGATCAAGATTGTCCTGACGCCGTATGCCGGGGAAGAGCTGGCTCCACAGCGCCGCAACGCCAATGGTACAGGCGCCGCCAAAGGCGACAGCGGCCTGGGCACCGATGAAAGCGGCCATCAGTCCGGCGCGGAACTCGCCCAATTCATTGGATGCGCCGATGAACACGGAATTCACCGCACTCACCCGGCCGCGCACGCTATCAGGGGTCCAGAGCTGCATGATGGTTTCGCGAATCGACACCGACACCATGTCCGCGGCGCCGATGAGCGCCAGAAGCGGCACCGACAGCCAGATCGACTGCGAGAGGCCGAACAGCAGCGTTGCAAGGCCGAACAGGGCCACGAAGATAAACAGCACGACACCAGCCCGCCGCTTCACCGGGAAGCGCGTGAGGAACAGGGCCATGGTAATAGCCCCGACGCCCGGCGCGGCCCGGAGCAGGCCGAGCCCCCACGGGCCGGCCTCCAGAATATCGCGGGCAAAGACCGGCATCAGCGCCACGGCGCCCCCCATGAGCACGGCAAACAGATCGAGCGAAATGGCGCCCAGCACCACTTTTTCACGCCAGATATAGTGAAAGCCCGAGAACAGGCTCGCGAGCGTCGCTTCCTCGCCGCGCGGATTTTGCGGCGGCGGCTTCACGAAGCTGATCGAGATAAAGGCAACGACGGCCAGAAGCGCTGCGGTGCCATAGGCCACGGGCGCGCCGAGGCCATAAAGCAGGCCGCCCGCCATGGGGCCGACGATCCCCGCCGTCTGCCAGGCCGTGGCATTGAGCGCAATGGCATTGCCGAGCGCTGCCGGCGGCACGAGATTGGGCGCCAGCGACGCACCCGCCGGGCCCAAGAAGGCGCGCGCGGTGCCGATCATCACCAGAACCGCATAGATCGGCCAGACCTCGGCATGGTTGGCGAGGCCCGCAACTGCGAACAGGATGAAGGCCGCGCCCAGTTCCACCGCGAGGCACATCTGCATGATGCGGCGGCGCGGAAAGCGGTCGGCGGCCAGCCCGGTGACAAGCACCAGAAAAAGCGCGGGCAGGAATTGCGCCAGACCCACGAAGCCCAAAAGCAGCGGGTTGCGCGTCAGATCATAGATCTGCCAGCCCACGGACACCGAGACGATCTGCGCGGCAAAGCTGGCCGCGAGACTGGTGAACCAGAAATAACGATAATCGGAGTAGGCAAAGGCGCGGGTCGACGGTTCTGTGCTCATGGCGCGGATCGATGCCATGACCCCGCCCTCGGGGTCAAACCCTATTCGCTGGTCTCTTCGTCGGCTGCGGTCGACCGGCCGGGCCGCTGGCGCTCGTGCTTGCGGTCAATCGAGGAGATCATGCCGCGCAAAGTGCGGATCTCCTGCGAGGAGAGCCCGGCGCGGGCAAAGATGGCGCGGATATTGTGGACCATGGTCGGCCGTTTATCTTCGGTCTTGAAAAAGCCCGTCCGATCAAGCGTTTCTTCAAGGTGGCCGAACAGCCCCATCAGTTCTTCGCGCGGCGCCGTGGGATCAAGGCCGCCTGAAAAGGGCAATGTGCTGCCCAGGTCGGATTGTCGGCGCCATTCATAGGCCATGATGAGCACGGCCTGCGCAATATTGAGCGAGGCAAAGGCCGCCTCGACCGGCAGGGTGACAATGGCATCGGCGAGCGAAATTTCCTCATTATAGAGGCCCCAGCGTTCCCGCCCGAACAGGAGCCCTGCCCCCCCGCCCGTGCCAATGTGCCCGATCAGATTTTGCGAGGCCTGTTCGGGCCCGAAAACCGGCTTCTGGATGTCGCGGCGGCGGGCGGTGGTGGCGAACACCAGGGAGAGATCGGCAATGGCCTCTTCAACCGTGGCAAACACCCGAACGCGCTCGATCACATGATCGGCGCGCGATGCGGCGGCTATGGCCCGCTCATTAGGCCAGCCATCGCGCGGGTTGACGAGCCTCAGGTCCCACAGCCCGAAATTGGCCATGGCGCGGGCCGTGGTGCCAACATTTTCGCCCAATTGCGGCTCACACAGGATGACCGCCGGGCTGGGCAGGAATGTCAGGTCCAGTGATTTGTCGGTTCCGGCCATGCCGCACCTGTCCCTCGCAACGATACGGGCACATAGGGCCGAACGGGCGGCGGAATCAAGCTCAGGCCACGCGGTGCTGGTTCAGTTCTTTCACGGCGCTGCCGCGCAGCCACTCGCGGTCCAGCACGGCAAAATGCAGCTCTTCGTCCCACTCGCCCTGAAACAGCGCATGTTCGCGATAGTGGGCCTCAAGCCGCATCCCCAGCCGTTTTAGCAGCTCAATGGACCCCTCGCTCCGCACGCCGCAGCGGGTAAACACCCGGTGAAACCCGAAGCTCTCGAAGGCAAGATCGAGCATGGTTCTGAGCGCCTCGGCGGGATCGGTCTGCGTCCTCAGGCTGGGGGCAAAAAGGAAGTTGAGTTCGGCCTGCGCCGCCGTCGCATCGGTCCAGGTGAGCGACAGCTTGCCCACGAGGCGCCGGTCAGCCTGGCGCACCACAGCCAGACACAGCACATCGCCCGGCCGGTTCAGACCCTTCTGCTGGCCCATGGCATCGAGCGCGCTCTGAATATCGGCGCGGTCCCGCGCCGGATGAGTGAGATAACGCTGCGCGTCGGTCTGGCCACACAGCATGACGAGATCATCGAGATCGGCCAGCGTGAAGCCCCTGAGCACCAGACGTTCGGTGGTGATCGGCAGTTCTGGTGCCATGACATTTCCCTCCCTGTTCGGATTAACCCAAGCAGACAACGGCTGCGGCACCCGACCGTTCCGGACGGTGGAGCCCATCGGGGCGAGCTGCTCGGGCCAGAGCGCTGAAAACACCGGCTTTCGGCGGAACGTCACCTTTTCGCGAGCGCGTTTCGTGCTATACGGGCCGCGTCAAAATCCGGAACTTTCAGGAGCCCCGCATGGCCAAGATCAAGGTTGCCAACCCTGTCGTCGATCTCGATGGCGATGAGATGACCCGCATCATCTGGCAGGCGATCAAGGACAAGCTGATCCTGCCCTATCTCGATCTGAAGATCGAGCATTACGACCTCTCCGTTGAGAACCGCGACGCCACGGCCGATCAGGTGACGATTGATGCCGCCCACGCGATCAAAAAGCATGGCGTCGGCATCAAGTGCGCGACGATCACACCCGATGAGGCGCGGGTGAAGGAATTCAACCTCAAGAAAATGTGGAAGTCGCCCAATGGCACGATCCGCAATATTCTGGGCGGCGTGATTTTCCGCGAGCCAATCATCTGCCAGAACGTGCCGCGGCTCGTACCGGGCTGGACCCAGCCGATCATCGTGGGCCGCCATGCCTTTGGCGACCAGTACAAGGCCACCGATTTCCGTTTCCCCGGCAAGGGCAAGCTGACCATCAAGTTCACCGGCGACGATGGTGAAGTGATTGAGCACGAGGTGTATGACGCCCCGTCTTCGGGCGTTGCCATGGCGATGTACAATCTCGACGACTCGATCCGCGAGTTTGCGCATGCCTCGTTCAACTATGCGCTCAACCGTAAGGTGCCGTGCTACCTCTCGACCAAGAACACCATTCTGAAGGCCTATGACGGGCGCTTCAAGGATCTGTTCCAGGAGGTCTACGAGGCCGACTACCGGGCCAAGTTCGAAGAAGCCAAGATCTGGTACGAACACCGTCTCATCGACGACATGGTGGCCTCGGCCATGAAGTGGGCCGGCGGCTATGTCTGGGCCTGCAAAAACTACGATGGCGATGTGCAGTCCGATACAGTTGCCCAGGGCTTCGGCTCGCTCGGGCTGATGACCTCGGTGCTGATGACGCCCGATGGCAAGGTGGTGGAAGCGGAGGCCGCGCACGGCACGGTGACGCGTCACTACCGGCAGCACCAGCAGGGCAAGGAAACCTCGACCAATTCCATCGCCTCGATCTTCGCGTGGACGCGGGGCCTGTTGCATCGCGCCAAGCTCGATGACAATGCCGAACTGAAGCGCTTTGCCGAAACGCTCGAACGCGTGTGCGTCGAAACCGTCGAAGCCGGGCAGATGACCAAGGATCTGGCGCTGCTCGTCGGCCCGGATCAGACCTGGCTCTCGACCATCGGCTTCCTTGATGCAGTGGATGCGAACCTCAAAAAGGCCATGGCGGCCTGAGGGCACAACGCTTGCTGATGCAAAAGGCGGGGCTTTGGTCCCGCCTTTTCAGTTTTGCGCGACAAACCGCGTCTAAGTCTTTGTGGGCCATCGACGGCGCGCGGCCCGGGGCGTATACGGGGCCGCGATTAACGCTCACTTTTTCCCCGGATCTTGCGCGATGCCCACCGGCGTCCTTTTTGCCCTCGCCTCTTACCTGCTCTATTCGTGCTGCGACGCCATCATCAAGGGCTTCGGGTCGGATCTCAGCGTTTTTGAAATCGCGTTCTGGACGGCGCTGTTCTCGTTCCTGCCGGCGATTTTCACCAAGCCCAAGGGCGAGCATTGGCGGGCGATGTTCCGCATGCGGCACCCGGTGCTGCTCAACATCCGCAGCCTTGCCGGCGTGGCGGGCAATCTCTGCATCATTTTCGCCTTCGTCTCGATTCCGCTCGCCGAGGTCTATTCAATCGCCTTCCTCGCGCCAATTTTCGTCGTGGGCATGTCCGGCCTCGTGCTGAAGGAAGAGGTGAGCTGGCACCGCTGGGTGTTCCTGGCGGCCAGCTTTGCCGGTGTGCTGCTGGTTGTGCGGCCGGGCTTCCGCGACCTTCATATCGGGCACCTCAGCGCGCTGTTCGCGGCGGGGTTCGGCGCGGTCAACACCATCATCATCCGCAAGGTGGCGCCGGTTGAAAAGCGCGTCAGCCTTATCGGCCTGCCGCTCGGCTATATCGTGGTGATGAACGGGCTTTTGATGCTGTCGCACTTCAAAATGCCGACGCCTGAAGAGTTCGCCTTCCTGCTCACCATCGGGGCCTTGGGCGGCACGGGCAATATCATGTTCATTGCCGCCACGCGCCGCTCGCCGGTCAGCCTGATTGCGCCTGCCCAATACAGCCAGATCGCCTGGGCTGTGGTGTTTGGCGCGCTGTTTTACCGCGAGCATCCGGATTTCCTCGCCTATATCGGCCTGTCGATCGTGGCGGCAGGCGGCATCATGAACGTGCTCTCCGATGAAACGCGCATCCGCATTTTCTCGCGCCTCTCGGTGTTTGGACCGGCCTCCGCCGCGGGGGAAGTCAGCCCGCCCATTGGCGAGCCGGCCGAGCCCAAAGGCGACATGACGCATCCTGACGATCCCCACGCCGCTGGACCCCCCTCATCATGACAACGCGGCTTTCGACCTCGACGCTGGGCATCGTCATCGCGCTTTTTGCCTATGGCACCTATTCGACCGCTGACGCGGTGGTGAAGTTCCTCGGCAATTCGCTGAATGTGTTCGAGATCGGCCTGTTCATCACCGTGTTTTCGATCCTGCCGGCGCTGCTGTTCAAGCCCAAGACGGAACAGTGGCGCGATACGTTCAAATTCCGGCGGCCGGTGCTGATGCATGCGATTGGCGTGACCCGCATGATCGCGGCGCTGTGCGCCACCTTCGCCTTTGTCACCATTCCGCTCGCCGAGGTCTATTGCATTGTCTTCCTGATCCCGATTTTCACGGCGCTGCTGTCGATCATCATCCTCAAGGAAAAAGTGTCGGCTGCGCGGGCCCTGTTGATGCTGCTGAGCTTTGCCGGCGTGCTGCTGGTCGTGCGGCCCGGTTTCCGCGAGCTGCAACTGGGGCATCTGGCAACGCTTCTGTGCGCCGTGCTGGCGGCAGCAAGCGTGGTGATGACGCGCCTCGTCTCCAATGACGAGCGGCGGATCAGCCTGTTCGTGATCCCCGGCGTCTATTCGTTTGTCGTCAATGGTATTGCAGCCGCTATCGTCGGGTTTGGCGACATGTCGCTTGTGACCCTGCTCTGGCTCATCACCGGGGGCATCATCGGCGGCATCGGGTATCTCCTCCAGATCAAATCGCTGGAACTCTCGCCCGCGAGCCTCGTCGCCCCGGCGCAATATACCCAGATCGCCTGGGCGCTGTTTTTCGGCGCGCTGTTCTTTCAGGAATTCCCCGATGCGCTGGGCATTGCCGGGCTGGTGGTGGTGGTGATCGCCGGTGTGGGCAATGTGGTGGCCGATGGCGCGCGGGCCCGCATTGCGGGACGCTGGGCCGAATACCGCGCAGCGCAGCCCGCCAAGGGGCCCACGGGCCTTGATGGGCCGGGGCCCGATCCGGTCTAGGCCGCTAAAACGCGCCAGGGGGCCGAAGCCCCCTGTGCATCATCTCACCGTTTTGAGCCCGATCACAGACCGGCGCGCACTGCCGCGAGCGCCGCGTCGGCCTTGTCGCCATCCGGCCCGCCGCCCTGCGCCATGTCCGGCCGCCCGCCGCCGCCCTGCCCGCCCAAGGCGGCCGTCGCCAGCTTGACGAGATTGGCAGCCGAGGTCTTGGCGGTCAGATCATCGGTCACGCCGACCGCAACCGAGCCCTTGCCGTCCTCGCCCTTCAGCACGAGCGCAACCACACCCGAGCCCAGCTTTTTCTTTTCGAGATCGACAAGACCCCGAAGATCCTTCGATTCGATCCCGGCGACGACGCGACCCAGGAAGGCGATGCCGTTGACGGTTTCGGCCTGCGGCACAGCGTCGGCGGTCGTGCCGCCGCCCCCCATGGCCAGCTTCTTGTTGGCGTCCGACAGGGCGCGCTCAGCCTTTTTCAGATTTTCCGTCAGCGCCTCGATGCGATCGAGCACTTCGGGCGTGCCCACCCGCAACAGCCCGGCGGCAGCGTCAACGAGGCGGATGTGATCATTGCCACGATGGCGGGCGGCCTTGCCGGTGACCGCCTCAATGCGGCGCACCCCAGCGGCCACGCCCGATTCGGTCACGACCGACACGAGGCCAATGTCACCGGTGCGGCGCACATGGGTGCCACCACACAGTTCAACCGACCAGCCGAGCGCATTGCCATGCGGCACGCCCATCGACACAACGCGCACTTCGTCGCCGTATTTTTCGCCAAAGAGCGCGCGGGCGCCCGATTGCTTGGCCTCTTCGACGCCCATCAGGCGGGTTTCGACCGGCGTATTCTGCAGGATGATGCTGTTGGCGATATCTTCGATCTCGGCCATTTCCTGCGGCGTAATCGGCTTGGTGTGCACAAAGTCAAAGCGCAGCCGTTCGGCCGACACCATGGAGCCTTTTTGCGCGACATGATCGCCGAGAACGAGGCGAAGCGCCTCGTGCAACAGGTGGGTTGCCGAGTGGTTGGCGCGAATGGCGGAGCGGCGCCCGTGATCGACATCGAGCGCGAGGCCTAACCCGACGCGCAGCGTGCCTTCAGTGACGCTCACCTTATGGGCGAACACGCCATGATGCTTGCTGGTGTCGAGCACATCGGCCCGCACGCCATCGGTTGAGACGACACCCATATCGCCGACCTGACCGCCGGATTCGGCATAGAACGGCGTCTGGTTGAGCACCGCGTGGCCGGTTTCACCGGCCGACAGGGTTTCGACCATGCGGCCATCTTTGACGAGCGCGAGGATCACGCCTTCGGCGCTCTCGGTTTCATAGCCGAGGAACTCAGAGGGGCCTGTCTTGTCGGAGACCGCGAACCAGACCTGATCGGTCGCCGCCTCGCCGGACCCGGCCCAGCTCTTCCGAGCCTCGGCCTTCTGGGCGGCCATGGCGGCATCGAACGCCGTAGTATCGACGCTGATGCCCCGGGTGCGCAACGCATCCTGGGTCAGATCGAGCGGGAAGCCATAGGTATCGTAGAGCTTGAAGGCGGTGGTGCCATTGAGCACGCCGCCTTCGGTCAGATCGCTGGTTTCATCGGCGAGGATCTGAAGGCCGCGGCCGAGCGTCTTGAGAAAGCGCTGTTCTTCGAGTTCGACGGTTTCGGCAATCATCGATTCGCCGCGCGCCAGCTCCGGATAGGCCTGGCCCATTTCGCGCACGAGCGCCGGGACCATCTTGTGGATCACCGGCCGATCGGCCCCGAGCAGGGTCGCGTGGCGCATGGCGCGGCGCATGATGCGGCGCAGCACATAGCCGCGCCCTTCGTTCGAGGGCAGCACGCCTTCGGCAATGAGGAAGCTCATGGCGCGCAGATGGTCGGAAATGACGCGCAGCGAGGCGTTATTCATTTCGCCCGAAAAGCCGATGGCCTGGGCTGCCGCGCCGATGAGCGCGCGGAACAGGTCGATATCATAGTTATTGTGCACACCCTGCATGACGGCGGCGACGCGTTCGAGCCCCGATCCGGTATCAATCGAGGGGCGCGGCAGCCCGGTGCGCGTGCCATCGGCATGCTGCTCGAACTGCATGAACACGAGGTTCCAGATTTCGACGAAGCGGTCGCCATCTTCATCGGGCGAGCCCGGCGGGCCACCCCAGACCTTGTCGCCATGGTCATAGAAAATTTCAGAGCAGGGACCGCACGGGCCGGTATCGCCCATCTGCCAGAAGTTCGACTTGGCCCCGAGGCGCACAATGCGGCTTTCCGGCAGGCCCGCGACCTTCTTCCACAGCGCCATGGCCTCATCATCGTCTTCATAGACGGTGGCGGTCAGCCGATCGGGAGACAGGCCCCATTCCTTGGTGAGAAGGGTCCAGGCGAGCTCAATGGCGTGTTCCTTGAAATAATCGCCAAAGGAAAAATTGCCGAGCATTTCGAAGAAGGTGTGGTGGCGTGCGGTGAACCCGACATTATCGAGATCATTGTGTTTGCCGCCGGCGCGCACACATTTCTGCGAGGTGGTGGCGGTCGAATAGGGGCGCTTTTCAACCCCGGTAAAGACGTTCTTGAACTGCACCATGCCCGCGTTGGTGAACATCAGCGTCGGGTCGTTGCGCGGCACGAGCGGGCTGGACGCCACTTCCTCGTGACCGTTCTTGGCAAAGAACGACAGAAAACTCGACCGGATCTGGTTGACGCTCGTCATGACATGGGTCTCGGCTAAACGAAAGGCGGGACGAAAAGGCCCGCCGGACAAAGTTGCGCCCTTGTATCGCGGGGGGCTTGCCTCTGTCCAGCACTCGCGGGGGTTTGCGGGGAGCCGATCACACCGGGATCGACCGAATTGGGCCCCCGGCCGGTGCAGCGCCCCCTCGGCGTGCCCCCTCGCCGCGCGCCCAGAGCGCCGCTCTTTATACTGAGGCCCCCACTAGAGACATGCTGAGGCCCTACCTCAGACAGAAAAGGGCACCCTGGGGCGCCCTTTTTTCAAGCTTTCATCGCTCTCGCGCTCAGCGCCTGCGGCCCCCTTATAAGGGCGCCGCAACGGCTGGCCCACTCAGGCGTCGGCGCCATCGTCGGCTTCATCGCCGACCGGGCCGGTGAGCAGCGCCTCGGACAGAACGCCTGCGCTCTCGCGCACGCCCTTTTCGATCCGGTTGGCAATTTCCGGATTGTCCTTGAGGAACTGGCGGGAGTTCTCACGCCCCTGCCCCAGCCGCACGCTGTCAAAGCTGAACCAGGCGCCGGACTTTTCAACCATGCCGGACTTCACGCCGAGATCGAGCAATTCGCCGGTCTTGGAAATGCCTTCGCCATACATGATGTCGAATTCAACCTGACGGAACGGCGGGGCGAGTTTGTTCTTCACCACCTTGACGCGGGTCTGGTTGCCGATCATCTCCTCGCGCTCCTTGATGGAGCCAATGCGGCGGATGTCGAGACGGATCGAGGCATAGAACTTCAGCGCATTGCCGCCCGTTGTGGTTTCGGGCGAGCCGTACATCACACCGATCTTCATGCGGATCTGGTTGATGAAGATCACCATCGACTTCGACTTCGAAATCGAGGCCGTCAGCTTACGCATGGCCTGGCTCATCAGGCGGGCCTGAAGGCCCGGCATGGAATCGCCCATTTCGCCTTCAAGTTCGGCCTTGGGGGTCAGAGCCGCCACCGAATCGATGACCAGCACATCCACCGCGCCCGAGCGCACCAGCGTATCGGCGATCTCAAGCGCCTGCTCGCCGGTATCGGGCTGCGAGATCAGCAGTTCATCAACCTTCACGCCGAGCTTCTTGGCATAGCCGGGATCAAGCGCATGTTCGGCATCGATGAAGGCGGCAATGCCGCCTGCCTTTTGCGCCTCGGCCAGCACATGCAGCGCCAGCGTGGTTTTGCCCGAGCTTTCCGGCCCGAACACTTCAATGATCCGGCCGCGCGGCAAACCGCCAATGCCGAGCGCAATATCCAGACCCAGCGACCCGGTGGAGATCGCCTCAACCTGCTGAATGGCGTTTTCGCCAAACCGCATGACCGAGCCTTTGCCGAAATTCCGTTCGATCTGGCTCAGCGCGGCAGCAAGCGCCTTTTCCTTATCCATCGTTCCCTCGATCACGCGCAGCGGCGTTGCAGCAGCCATAGGAAGTCCCCTTATGTCACGTCGGGCGGCAGAGGCAAACCCGGACATCGTTTCGTTTGCGTTGGCCCTTTGTTCTCATTTTGTTTCGTTACCGTCAAGGGGCAAAACAGGAACATCGCTTAGGAGGACTTTCCCGAATCAATGCCCCGAAAGACCGAGCCGAAAATTCGGATGCTTATCCAGTTTTCTGATGCGCCTCTTGCCCATGCGCGCTATAGGCGTTGCCCATCAGTGCAGCCTTCGGGGAGGATTTCATGCATCTCATCCAGTTCATCGACGAAACCGGCAAGCGCGCCGTCGCGACCACCGAAGGCGGCGTTACACGCCGCGTGAACGGGGTCGAGAGCGTGTACCAGCTGGCGTTCGGGGCTGCCTCGGCGGGGCATAGCCTCAAGGCGGCCGTGGATGCGGCAGGTCTCGGGGCCGCGGTCGATAAGGCGGCGCTGCTCGCGGCCGGGCGTATCCTCAGCCCCATCGATCATCCCGATCCGGCGCATCTGCATGTCACGGGCACCGGGCTCACCCATCTCGGCTCGGCGGCAACGCGCGATGCGATGCATAAGAAAACCACCGAAGCGGTTGAGGAAACGCTCACCGATTCGATGAAAATGTTCCGCATGGGGCTCGAAAACGGCAAGCCCAAGCCGGGCGAAACCGGCGTGCAGCCGGAATGGTTCTATAAGGGCAATGGCTTTGCCGTTACCGCTCCGGGGGAGGCGATTCCGTCGCCGGCCTTCGCCAAGGATGCGGGCGAAGAACCCGAGATTGCCGGCATTTACGTCATCGGGCCCGATGGCACGCCGTTCCGTATCGGCTTTGCACTTGGCAATGAGTTTTCCGACCATGTGACCGAGCGGGTGAACTACCTTTATCTCGCCCATTCCAAGTTGCGCTTCTGCGCCTTTGGGCCGGAAATCCGCACGGGCGCCCTGCCCCGCAATGTGTCGGGGACCTCGCGCATCCTCCGCGACGGCAAGGTGATGTGGGAAAAGCCGTTCCTCTCCGGCGAGGACAATATGAGCCACACCATCGCCAACCTCGAATATCATCATTTCAAATATGACCTGTTCTGCCAGCCGGGCGATGTGCATGTGCACATGTTCGGCACGGCAACCCTCAGCTTTGCCGATGGCATCAAGACCGAGCCGGGCGACGTGTTTGAAATCGAGGAAAGCCAGTTCGGCCTGCCGCTGCGCAATGCGGTGGCCTGGGACAAGCCCCGCGCCGTCATCGTGCGCGAACTTTAGGCCCGCGCGGCTTTACCCCCGCGGACTAACATGTCAGTTTCCCGCCCGAGAACAACTCCAACGGATGGCCTTTCATGCGTTTTAAAACCCGGCAGGTTGGCGATACCGACCTGCACCTGAGCGAACTCGGCTTTGGCAGTGCCACGCTGGCCAGTATCTTCGTGCCCGTGCCGGATCAGCAGGCACTCGACACCGTGGCGGCCGGGCTCGATGCGGGAGTCGGCTTTTTCGACACCGCGCCGCAATATGGCTATGGCCGCGCCGAACATCTTGTGGGTGATGCGCTGCGGTTCCGGCCTGAACCCTTCGTGCTGTCGACCAAGGTCGGCCGCCTGTTGCGCCCGGTGCGATCCGATGCCGAGCGCGACTATCCGCATAATTGGGTGAAGCCGTTCCCATTCGAGCAGGTTTACGACTATTCCTATTCGGGCGTGATGCGGTCTTTTGAGGCGAGTCTGAACCGGCTTGGGCTCGCACAGGTTGATATCCTGCTCGTGCACGATATCGGTGTCATGACGCATGGCGTCGACAAGAACCGCGAGTACTGGACCCAGCTCAGCGACGGCGGCGGCTACAAGGCGCTGAAGGAACTGAAGGCCTCGGGCCAGGTGAAAGCCATTGGCTTTGGCGTCAATGAGTGGGAAGTGCTGATGGAAGCCTTCAAGCTCGGCGACTGGGATATTTTCCTGCTTGCGGGGCGCTATACGTTGTTGGAACAGACCTCGCTCGAGCCGTTCCTCAGCACCTGTGTCAACCGCCGCGCCAGCGTGGTGGCCGGTGCGCCGTTCAATGGCGGCGCGCTGATGGGCACGGGCAAATGGAACTATGGCAATGCGCCGGCCGAGGTGGTGAAGCGCGTGGGTGAACTCGAAGCGGTCTGCGCCGAATTCAACGTGCCCATCGGGGCCGCTGCGCTGCAATTCCCGCTGGCCCACAAGGCCGTGTGCAATGTGCTGACCGGCCCGAAATCACCGGACGAAGTGTCGGGCATCCTCGCCTGGTGGGATGAAAAAATCCCGTCTGCGCTGTGGGATGCTTTGGCTGACCGCCATTTTGTAGCCAAGGGCACGCCGCTGCCCAACGGCCGCGTGGCCTGAGCCTAACGCGATCAACGCCCTATTGCGGCGCTGGGGCCACCCCGGCGCCGTTTTATTTGGGGAGAGCGCTTTAGCGCAGGGCCTTGCCCAGCACGTCCTTGACCTTGGAATTGATCTGGTCGAGCGAATAGGGCTTGGGCAGGAATTCGACACTGATGTCGTCGGCAATATCCTGCCGCACGCTTTCCTCGGCATAGCCCGAAACGAAGATCACTTTAAGGTCGGGCCGCTTCTGGCGCACGTGGTTGAGCAGCGCCGGGCCATCCATTTCGGGCATCACCACGTCGGAAATCATCAGGTCGATGTTGAACTCAAGCTCCGCGAGGATCTCGAGCGCCTCATCGCCCGAGGCGGCCTCGAATACTTCATAACCGGTGGTGCGCAAGGCGCGGGCCGAGAAGGACCGCACCGAATCCTCGTCCTCGACGATCAGGATGCGCTCATGGCCAGTCAGATCCTGAACCGGGGTCTCGATGACCTTCTGCGGCACATCGGCCTCGGTCGGCAGATGGCGCGGCAGGAAAATGCGGAAGGTAGTGCCCTCCCCGACAACCGATTCGGGGTAAATGAAGCCGCCGGTCTGCTTGATAATGCCGTAGACGGTCGACAGACCGAGCCCGGTGCCCTTGCCCAGTTCCTTGGTCGAAAAGAACGGTTCGAAAATCTTCTCCATGATCTCGGATGGCATGCCGGTGCCGGTGTCCTCCACCTCGATCAGCACATAATCGGCCGGCGGCATGCCGAGGTAAGTGAAGGTCGCCGCCTCGGCCTCCAGCACATTGCGGGTGCGGATTGTGATGGCACCGCCGTTCGGCATAGCGTCGCGGGCGTTGACCACGAGATTGACCACCACCTGTTCCAACTGCACGAGATCGGCCTTCACCGGCCAGACCGGATCGGCATGCGAGATGGAGAGCGTCACCTGTTCGCCGATCAGGCGCTTCAGCAGTACCGTGAGATCATCGAGGTGGCCCGGGATTTCAAGCACTTGCGGACGGAGCGTCTGGCGACGCGAAAAGGCCAGCAGCTGCCGGGTGAGACCCGCGGCACGGTTGGCGCTGTTCTTGATCGACATCAGGTCCGAAAAACTCGGATCGCCAGGCTTGTGCTTCAACAGCAGCAGGTCGGAAAAGCCGATGATCGCGGTCAGCACATTGTTGAAATCATGCGCCACGCCCCCGGCCAATTGGCCGACAGCCTGCATCTTCTGGCCCTGGGCGAACTGCTGTTCGAGCTTGCGCTGTTCGGTCATATCGAGCGCATAGACATTCACGCGCTCGGGCGACCCGGCCAGCGGCTCGCTGCCCGAAATGTAGAGCCGCACGGCGTGATCGCCGGCATGGATCAGGCTTGTATCGACCGGCTCGATTTCCGAACGGTTGGAGAGCGCTGCAGCAATGGCGCGGGCAAAAGCATCGCGGCTGGCTTCGGCAATGAGGTCGGCCATGGGCTGCATGTCGATGGTCGCTTCGCCGCCGGACCAGCCGAAAATCCGCGAAAACGGCGCGTTGGTGCGGATGATCCGGCCATCGGCATCAAGCGTGGCAATGGCAAACGGCGTATCGTTGAAAAAGCGCGAAAACCGAACCTCGGAGGCGCGGAGCGCTTCTTCCTTGTCGGCACCCTGCCGCCGGTCGAGCACGAGGGTGCGCGTCTCGCCCAGCTCGCCATCGGCCAACCGGGCCGCGCGATGCAACAGGCGCACAGGAAAGCTCGTGCCATTGCGGCGCACGAGATCGATATCGATGATCTCGGTGCGGATTTCGCCATCGGACCGGCCCCGCATCAGGAGGCTGGCCCCGTCGCCACGCACGATATCGCTCAGCCGGATAGTGCTGCGCTCAAATTCAGCCAGATCGTGGCCGAGCCAATCGGCGAGGGTCGAATTGAGATACTGGATGCTGCCGCGCGCATCGGCGGAGAAAAAGCCAGCCGGTGCATGATCGAGATAATCAATCGCCCGTTGCAGTTCCAAAAAGGCATTGTCCTGGCGCTCGCGGTCGCGCGAAATGTCCTCGACACTCCACAGGATCAGCGGCCGTCCGGCGGTGTCGCGCTCGGGCAGGGCTCGGACGGCAACGCGGTACCACACGGTGCGGGTCGCCATGCGGGTGCCGAGTTCGCCCGGCAGACGCAGCTCTTCAGTCGTCGGCCGACCCTCGCGCGCAGCGCGGGTGAGGCGGTACATGGCTTCGGCGGCTTCTGTTTCGCCCGCGAACAGCCGGGGGACCGATACCGGCAGGCCGTCGGCCATCGCGCCGGGCCACTCGGCATAGCGGGCATTGGCATAGGCAATCCGCCCGTCGCGATCGGACACCACGGCGCCAAAGGGCAGACTATCGACAATAGCACGGGCAAGGCTCGGGCCTTCTTCAGCGGCCCCGAGGCGGAACAGCCCCGCCGCGAAGGCAAAGAGGCAAAACACGCCGATCACGGCGAGAAGCCCGAGAAAAATCAGAATGAGATCGGCCGGAATGCGGTCGCCCAGGGTCGAGAGCCCCACCGCCACGGCGACAAAAAACAGCGCGAGGGCAACAACGCGCCACAGCCCGGCGCCGCCAGCGGGCCGGTTCACATAGGGCTTGGGATAGGCATCCTCGTTGCGCGGCACGCGGGCACGGACCTCTCTTGGCCCCGATGCTGGAGCATCAGGCGGGAATCACTCAGCAAGGTCTAGCAAATGGGCACGGGCCCGTGCGAGCCCCGTTGCTGTTTTCCCAAGCCGTGGCAACGCTTTTACCCGGTGATGGGCCTTAAGCCTGTTCGGCGGCGAGCTTTTGGGCCCGGCGGCGTTCAATCAGCTTCACGGAGAGGATCGACAGTTCGTAAAGCGCATACATGGGCAGCGCGAGCCCGATCTGCGAAATCGGATCGGGCGGCGTGATGAGGGCGGCAAACACCAGAATGGCGACGATGGCGTAACGCCGACCTTTACCGAGCGTCTTCGAGGACACGAGGTCGATCTGCGCAAGGAGGGTCAGGATCACCGGCAGTTGGAAGCAAACGCCAAACGCGATGATCAGCGTGGTCGCGAGCCCGAGATATTCGGACACTTTGACCAACATGCTGATCTCCGTCGTCTCCATCGCATGGAAGAAGTGCATGGCCATGGGCAGCACGGCAAAATACACCATGGCCGCGCCCATCAAAAAGAACACCGGCGTCGCGACCAGATAGGGCAGGAACGCCCGGCGCTCATGCTTGTAGAGACCGGGCGCAACGAAGCCGTAGATCTCCGTGGCAAGGTACGGAAAGCCCAGGAACAGCGCGCCAAAAAACGCGAGGTTCAACTGCGTAAAGAAGAATTCCTGCGGGGCCGTGTAGATCAGCTCCACCTTGTTGGGCGCGACGGCCTGCCGATAGGGCTCGACCAGCACATCGAAGATGGTGCTGGCAAAGAAGAAACAGAGGATCAGCAGCCCGAAGATCACGATGACCGAGCGCACGAGACGCTTGCGCAGCTCCACCAGATGGTCGAGCAGCGGCGCTTCGCTCCCAGCGATTTCGTCTTTTTCGGCAGGGCCTTCGAGTTTGATCTGCTCGACCATGGTCAGGTCGTCTTCTTTCTCGGCCGGGCCGCGCGCGGGGCGGCAGTATCGGCCGCCTTGATCGTCGTGGGCGTCGATTTAGCTGTGGCGGGAGCCCCTTTGGCAGCGGCCGCTGTGTTGGCGGTGGCGGGTGTTGCCTTGGGCTTTGGGGCCGCCTTGGGCTTGGTGGCGGATTTTTGCGCGTCCAGAGGGGCGAGATCAGCCGCGACCACAGGGGCATCGGGCTGCACGGCCTTGATGCGCGGCGCGCGCTTTGGCTTGGCAGGTGCCGCAGGGGCGGCATCGGTGGACGCTACACCAGGCGCCAGCCCCGCCGCGGCCTTGATCTCATCGACAACGCTTTCACCCTTGGGGTCCTGCGGCTTCAGCGCGCCTGAGGGCTCAACCGTGCCTGAGGGGGTAACGGAGTTGAATTCCTTGCGGATGGCGTCGGCTGTGGCGCGGAGTGGTGCGGTCACCGAATTGCGCAGGCTGGTCAGTTCATTGAGGCCCGTGGTCTTGTTCAGTTCGCGCTGGAACTCAGCACCCATCCGCCTGATGGTTCCGGCAAACTTGCCGATCCGGTTCATCACCGCAGGCAGTTCTTTCGGACCAATGACAATCAGCGCGACAACGCCGATGACCAGCATCTCGGTCCAGCCGACACCCAACATAGACGTGCTCCCCTTTGGGGCAAGCGCCGATCCTTAAAAGGATCAGGCGTCCTTTTTCTCGGACTCGGTATCGATCCGGGCCGACGGCTTGTTATCTTCATCGCGCATGCCGCGCTGGAAGGACTTGATGCCGGATGCGACTTCGCCCATGACGCCGGCGATTTTGCCCCGGCCGAACAGCAGGATCACCACAACGGCGACAACGATAATGCCCCAAATTCCAGGCGCGTGCATGACATCACTCCGTTTAACCGCGGACGCGGGCTTCTCGCCCGGTTCAATGCCCTTGAAATAAGTTCATTCCTTGGCGAACACAAGGACGTGTTGGGGATGAAGTGTCAGGAACACATCCGCGCCGGGCACGAGCCCCGGCATTTCGGGCTGACGGATCTCCAGCGGCTGGTCGAGACCCTCCACCCGCACATCACAAAGCAGCGTGCCGATGGCGGCGCGCCGGGCCACAATGCGGCCCTGCACCCCGGGGCCGGTGAGGCTCAGCGTGATGGCGCCGACGGGCCGGATCGCGACCACCACAACGGTGCCCTCGGCAAAGCCCGGAGCCGGGACGGGCCCGAGCGGCGTCGCGGCGGCGGCATTGCTGATGCGCGCCGCGATTTCGCCCAGCGGCGAAAAAAACCGCGCGGCGTTGAGATCAACCGGGTGATCGTAGACATCGGACGAGGCGCCGACCTGCGCCAGCCGCCCGGCGCGGAGGAGCGCAATCCGGTCGCCGAGCAGCATGGCCTCCTCGGGGTCATGGGTGACGATAACCGAGGTGGCATTGGTTTCGCGCAATACGGCCAGCGTTTCGGCGCGCACTGTTTCGCGCAGCCGCGCATCGAGGCTTGAAAAGGGCTCGTCGAGCATCAGAATGCCGGGGCGCGGCGCAATCGAGCGCGCGAGGGCGAGCCGCTGCTGCTGGCCGCCGGACAGCATATGGGGATAGTCGCTTTCGCGATCATCGAGCCCGACCCGGCGCAACGCCTGTCGGGCCTGAGCCCGCGCCGCGTCTCGGCCGAGGTGCCGCAGCCCGAAGGTGACATTCTGCAGCAGGTTGAGGTGCGGAAACAGCGCGAAATCCTGAAACATCAGGCCGATGCCGCGCTTGTCGGGCGGCAGGTGGACGTCTTTTGAGGACACAACCCGCTCGTTGATGCGCACGGTACCGGCATCGATGCGTTGAATGCCCGCCGCGACGCGGAGCAGCGTCGATTTGCCCGAACCCGATTCGCCCAGAAGGCAGACAATTTCACCCGGGTTGAGGGTGAGGGAGAATTCGGTGAGCACCGGCCGCCCGCCGAGTGCCACCGACACGGCATCAAAGCTCAGCGCCGAGGCAAAGCTCACCCCGGCGGTGCCGCGCGGGCCCCAGCCCTCGAGCTGTTCGGACAGCGACATCAGGGGGCCTCATCAAGGGGAAAGGCGAGACCATCGGCGCCATCGTCTTCAAGGGCATCTTCGTCGTCGCGCAGCCCGCCATCAAACGGCAAGGGCACCTGAAAGCCCTGCGGCAATTGCGCGGTGAGGAGCCCTGCCCCCTTCAGTTCTTCAAGCCCCGGCAGATCGCCAAGCGCTTCAAGGCCGAAATGGTCCAGGAAGGCTTCGGTCGTGCCATAGGTCACCGGACGGCCCGGGGTGCGGCGGCGGCCGCGCATGCGGACCCAGCCGGTCTGCATCAGCAGCTCAAAGGTTGAGCCGCCCGAGGCCACGCCGCGGATTTCTTCCACTTCGGCGCGGGTGCAGGGCTGGTGATAGGCAATGATCGCCAGAATTTCGAGCGCGGCCCGCGATAACGGCCGGCTCTCATGCTCGTTGCGCGTGAGGACAAGCGACAGGTCTTCGGCCGTGCGGAAGGCCCATTTTTCGCCCCGGCGCACGAGGTTGACCCCGCGCCCGGCATAGAGAGCCTCAAGCTCGCCGAGGAGGCGCGCCACATCGGCGCCCTCCCCCAGATAGAGCGCAATTTCCGCCAGCCCAAGCGGTGCTTCGGCGGCAAAAAGCAGGGCTTCGAGGACGCGCAGATTGTGGCGGTGCACGAGCCCGGGTTCGTCGCTATCGGATTGGATCATGCACTCCCGCCCTGCGGTTTCGGCCGCATCATCAGCGGACCGAAGCTTGTGGTCTGGCGCAGTTCTATTTGGCCTTGCCGGGCCAGTTCAAGCGAGGACGCAAAAGTCGATGCGGTGGCCGTGCGGCGCTCCGCCGGATCGGTGAGATAGCGCAGCAGATAGTCATCGAGCGCGATCCAGTCGCCAAAGGCTTCGCCAAGGCCCTCGCCCACCAGAAGTTCGAGAATCTGGCGCGCCTGTTTCAGCGACCAGACCGTGCGCTCGAACAGGTGATACTCATTGGGCAGCCCGGCTTCGCGCTGTGTCGCATAGGCCTTGAGCAGGTCGTAAAGCGTTGATTCATAGAGCGTGCGGCGCGTGACGATGGTTGGTTCGGGCTCACCGCGCGCGAAGATGTCGCGCCCGAGGCGCGGCCGATTAACAAGCCGCATCGCCGCTTCGCGCATGGCTTCGAGCCGCTTCAGCCTGAAGTGGAGGAGAGCCGCCAGCATGTCGCCAGACGGACCCTCGTCGCTCGGCAGCGTGGGCAGCATCAGGCGGCTCTTGAGATAGGCGAGCCAGGCCGCCATCACGAGATAATCCGCCGCAACCTCGATCCGGCGGTCGCGGATGGTCTCGATAAAGGCGAGATATTGCTCGGCCAAAGCGAGAATGGAAATGCGGGTGAGATCGACCTTCTGGCGGCGCGCCAGATCGAGCAGCAGATCGAGCGGGCCTTCGTAACCGCCCACATCGACATACAGCACCTCGTCGGCGCGGGGCGCGGCGGCGGTCACCCAATCGCTCTCGGCCGCTCCGGACCCGGTCATCATCAGCTCCCTGGCGGGCGGCGGGCTAGAGTCCGCCCCGTAACGCGCGGTTCAGCGGCGTGGTCGCTAGCCGTTGATCGGCACGCAATCGGTCCCATTGGCCTTAAAGCTCGAGCAGACCTGCGTCGCTTCCTGGAAGGTCGAGGTCGGCAATACAACGCGATACCGCACGCCCTTCTGGCCAAGATCGACCCGCCGCACTTCGAGCGGACGCCCCCCAAGGAGCGAGCCCAGCTTGCGCTGCATGGCGGCGAGCGAGGCCTCGGCATCAGCCGGAGTCGGCTGCGACGACAATTGCACATAGGGCCCGGCACCGCTGCTGAGCGGTTGTGCCGCCACCGGCTGGGCCGGCGCCATGATCTGAACGGCCGGGGCGGTTTCAAGCGTCTGCGGCGCAGCGCCCGTCAGATCAATCGGGCCATCGGCCGGGGCCGCGACGGCTTCAATCGGCGCAGGCGTACCAAGGGCGGCCGGGGCTGCGGCGGCAAGCGCCGAGCGGTTGAGCGGACGCGGCATGGGAACGGGCGCAATCTTGCCCGGCACGACATTGGCCGGATCGCTCGGCACGGGCAAGGTCGTGGACGAGGCCAAAGGCGCGGTCGGCTGGGTCGGCTCCACCGTGCTGGTTGCCGCGAGCAGATCGGACTGCTGAACGCCCTCGCCCGGCAGATCGGGCACATTCGGGCGGTCGATGGGCAAGGCTTCCGTACCAGCCACGGCATCATCGCCGGAGACAATGCTGCCATCGGGCCGCACCGTCACCGTGCGCACCTTGCGGTTCGCCAGTTCGGTCGTATCGCCCGTGCTGTCGGTTGTCGTCGCTTCGGCAACGCTGGCGCTCTGATCGCGCGAAACCAGCTGCTCGTCGGCAGCCGGCAGGGCGTTGCCATCCAGCTGATTGAAGACCATGGCACCCTGATCGGCGGTTTCGGCGGGGGCGGCGGCTGGGGCTGCTTCTTTCACCGGCGTGGCGTCAGCAGCAATCACCGGCACATCGGTTGAGGCGGGGCGCGAGAGGCCCAGCACCCAATAGAGCCCAAAGCCCGAAGCAACGAGCAGCGTGCCCGCGACCGCAAGCCCGATATAGGGCCGCAGGCTTGACGCCCGCTCAGGGCGCGCCTTGGGGCGGCTGAAAGCGGGACTGTTCAGATCGAGCCGGGGCGGCTCGCCGCCCGCAGCGGCGCTGGCGGCCAGAATCGCCGCTTCAGCAGAGGGAATGGACGGCTCGTTGTCCTTGAGACTCGCCCGGCGCGGCGCAAAGCCAGTGGTCAGCGGCGGCACTACAGGCGCAGCGGCGGATGCTGGCGGCAGGAAAGGCTCGTTGAAGTCAGGCGGCGCGGGCTGCTCATCGAGCACTTTACCCACGAGACCCCGGATTTCCTCCAGCGGATCAGCCGGGGCTGAAGCCGGGCCCGTTGCCGCCGTAAGCGACGGACGGGGCGCAAAGTTGAAACGGCCCGCCGACGGATCAGGCCGTTGCGTGTCCTGTCGGGATGCGGCCAGCGGTTCAGAGGGAGCGGAAAAGGGCAGCGGACGGGCCGCTGGGGCGCTTGGGGCGACCGGAACAGCGTCGAGATCGGCCGCAATCAGATCGGCAATGGGATCGCCCGCGTCCACGCCCGGCGCATCAAAAGGCGCCGTGCGGTCGACCGATGTGCCCTCGATGGTGGGTTCACTGCGACCGTTGGGGCTCAGGCCAAAATCGAAATCAAAATCCACGCTTGGCGCAGGCTTGGGCGGCGGGACCGTCACTGGCGCAACCGGCGTAAAGGCGCGCGGCGTTTCCGGCGCGGCGACAGACGGCGCGGGGCTGCGCCAACTGGCGGCGACCACGGACGGCGCGGGTGTCGGCGCAAACTCTGGCTCTGGGTCGATGGACACGACAGGGGCCTCGGGCTCAACCGGGATCACCGGGAGAACCACCGTGGGTGACGGGGACGCGGCCACACGGGGCGGCACACTGTCCGCAACCGGCTCGGTGGCAGGCCGGGTCGGGGCATCGCCGGGAAGCCGCAGATTGAAGGCAGCAGTCGGGGAAGTTGCCGGAGTTATGGTCGGGGCGGCAGGGATCACGGGCGGCATGACGGGTGCGGGCTCTGCCGCCACCGCCAGGTCCAGCGCCGGTTTAGGATCGCCGCGCAGTTCGCGCTCGAAACCAGGCAGACGCACCGACGCTGCCGAAACCGGATCGGCGTCGGCAGAGGTGACGAGCCGGGGGGCGGTGCGATCGCCCTCGGTGACAGACGCCCCCTGCGCCATGAGCTTTGCAAGCTCGGCGATCAGGTCGTCAGATTTATCCTGGCCATCAGACATATACCGCCGCTCCGCTGCAACCCCGCAGCGCCCCTTTTACATCGACTTGGTGCCCGGCTCCACCCCAACGCGGGCCCGAGCACCGTAAATACCAATGCGCCCGAATTATGAAAGCTCCTGGGGCGCAGAAACGCCCAGCACGCTCAACCCATTATGGATGACTTGGCGGGTCGCGGCAACCATGGCCAAGCGGGCAAGCGTGAGCGGCAGATTATCGGCCTGAACGAAGCGCAATTCGGGCTCCTGATTGCCGCGCGCCCAGAAGCCATGAAACGCACCGGCCAGCTCATAGAGATAGAATGCGATGCGGTGCGGCTCATGGGCCTCGGCGGCTGCCCGAACAACGCGCGGCCATTGCACAAGCTGGCGGATCAGATCGAGATCGGCCTCGGTGCCAAGACGCGCCAGATCGGCGCCCACGAGCGCGCTGTCCGAAACATCAAGGCCCGGCAATTCAGCCGCGACCTTCCGAAACAGCGAGTAGCTCCGGGCGAATGCGTATTGCACATAAAATACCGGATTATCGCGGCTTTGCTCTTTGACGAGCGCGAAATCGAAATCCATGGCGGCGTCATTGCGCCGATACAGCAGCATGAAGCGCGCGGCATCGACGCCAACCTCCTCAACGAGGTCCGCGAGGGTGACCAGATCGCCTGAGCGCTTCGACATCTTGAACGGCTCGCCGTTCTTCATCAGCCGCACGAGCTGGCAGATGCGCACGTCGATGGTGGCTTCGCCCAGCGATACAGCGTGCACCGCCGCTTCGAGCCGCTTGATATAGCCCGAGTGATCGGCCCCGAGCACGTTGATCATGCGCTTGAAGCCGCGCAGCACCTTGTTGCGGTGATAGGCGATATCGGCGGCGAAATAGGTGTAGCTGCCATCGGACTTGACCAGCGGCCGATCCACGTCGTCGCCAAACTGGGTGGCGCGGAACAGGGTCTGCTCGCGGTCTTCCCAATCTTCCGGGGTCTTGCCCTTGGGCGGCTCGAGGCGGCCTTCATAAACCATGCCCTTGTCGCGCAGCCACTTGAGCGTGGCTTCCACATCGCCGCCCGGCCCGTGCAGGGTGCGCTCGGAAAAGAACACGTCATGGTGCACGTTGAGCTTTGCAAGATCAGCGCGGATCAGGTCCATCATGGCCGCAAGCACCCGCTCGCGCACAAGCAACAGGGCCTCGGCCTCAGGCTTGTCGAGCAGCGCGCGGCCAAACTCGGCAGCAAGGGCCCTGCCCACCGGCACAAGATAATCGCCCGGGTAAAAGCCCGCCGGAATGTCGATGGTTTCCCCCAGCGCCTCGCGATAGCGCAAGAGCGTCGAGCGGCTCAGCGTATCAATCTGACTGCCGGCGTCGTTGATGTAATATTCACGCGTTACGTCAAAGCCGGTCCAGGCGAGGAGCGAGGCGAGCGCATCGCCAAACACAGCCCCCCGGGTGTGGCCCACATGCATGGGCCCGGTGGGGTTGGCGGAAACATATTCGACATTGACCCGCTCACCCTGCCCCAGGCTCGAGCGGCCATAGCCATCGCCATCCTGCGCAATGGCGGCGAGCGCCTTGAGATAGAGCGGTGTCGCAAGACGAAAATTCAGGAAACCCGGGCCCGCAACCTCGGCGGACACGACATCGGCATCGGCGGCAAAATGCTGCGCCAGCGCCTCGGCAATGGCGCGCGGCGACAGGCCCAGCGGCTTGGCGGTCACCATGGCCGCATTGGTCGAGAGGTCACCATGGCTGGGGTCACGCGGCGGCTCGACAACAACACGGGCCAGCGCTTCGGGCGGACAGGCCGGGTAAAGCGCCGCGAGGGCTGTTTTGATCCTGTCCGAGAAAAGCGCGAAAATATCCATGGAACCCTCTGCCCGCTGCTGATGTGCAGGTCAAACCGAGCGTGAGCCCCTACCGCAAAGCCCTATCGGCGTCAAACAACCGGGCGTGTTCTGAAAGCGCATAGGGGTCGGTCATGCCCGCAATGAAATCGGCCACCAGCCGTACCCGGGCCTCCGGGTCGGCGTGCGCCAGAAAGCGCTCGCCCCACTGGCCCGGCATGGCCGCCCCGGCGCAATAGGCATCAAAAAGCGCGGCCACCACGGCCTCGCTCTGGCGCACGGGCGCCATCACGGCGTCGGACCGGTAGACCCGGTCAAACAGAAAGGTCTTGAGCCCCGCTTCGGCCCTCGCCGTTGGCGCCGAAAAACCGACGAGCGGCTGACCGGCGTTCCGCACATCGTCAACCGACTGCGGGGCCGCCTCGGCCAGACGACGCCCGGCCTCGGCGATGACATCCTCGATGAGCCGGGTAATCAGGCGGCGCTGGATTTCATGGGCTTTGCGGCCCTGCTCGATCTGCGGCCAGCGGGCCAGCACTTCGTGGGTAATGTCCCCGACCAGCGGCACCGTGAGCAGATCATCGGGGGCGAGCAGCTTTGCCCTCAGGGCATCGTCAATATCGTGGGCATTATAGGCAATATCATCGGCAATGGCGGCCACCTGCGCTTCAAGGCTGGCATAGGTGCCGAGCCGGAGGTCAGCTACGGCGGGAATATCGTTCCAGCCCCAGGGGAGCCCGCTCAGCTGATAGCGGCCCGTGGGCTGTCCGGCGGCATCAACGAGCGGGCCATTGTGCTTCAGCAGCCCCTCCAGCGCGTCCCAGGTGAGATTGAGCCCGTCGTGCTCGGCATAGCGGTTTTCGAGCCGGGTGACGACGCGGATCGCCTGCATGTTGTGATCGAAGCCGCCAGTGGGGGCGAGTCGATCGTTCAGCACCCGCTCACCGGCATGGCCGAAGGGCGTGTGCCCCAGATCATGCGCCAGTGCCACCGCCTCGGCGAGATCTTCGTTGAGCCCCAGGGCCCGGGCAATCGAGCGCGAAATCTGGCTGACTTCCAGCGTATGGGTCAGCCTCGTGCGGAAGTGCTGCCCCTCGTGGTGCAGAAACACCTGGGTCTTATACTGGAGGCGCCGGAACGCCGTGGAATGGATGATGCGGTCGCGGTCGCGCTGAAAGCTCGAGCGCGTTGGGCTCGGTCCGGGCTCATAGAGCCGACCAAGGCTTTTGGCCGGATCAGACGCATAGGGCGGACTGAAGGGCATGCGGCAGGCCTCACCTGTTTTCATCGGCGTTTCGGGTCGCTTTTTTGATGACCCCTTTTATCTCGTTTCGGGATACACCATTTCATCACCGAGAGGAAAACCTCCCGCTTGAAGGATGCCGTACATGGACATGCCCATTGCCGTTACCGATCGTGCCGCCTCGCGCATTGCGAAAGTTCTGTCGAAAAAAGGCGAAGGCGCGGTGCTGCGTATCGCTGTGGCCGGGGGTGGCTGCTCGGGCTTTCAGTACGAATATAAGCTCGTGACCGAAACACCGCAGGTCGATGATCTGGTGATCGACAAGGACGGGGCGCGCATTCTCATCGATTCGCTGAGCCTCAATTTCATGGGCGGGGCCGAAATCGATTATGTCGATGACCTCATTGGCCAGAGCTTCCAGATCCGGAACCCCAATGCGGTGGCGGGCTGCGGCTGCGGCACCTCGTTCTCGGTCGCCTGAGGGCGAACGCTTCACGTCTCTATCGGCTTGATGATGCCCCCGTTTCATCGGACAATGCGCGTGTCGGGGCGAGAGAGGCTTGCCCCCCAGTGGCCCGCGATGATGGCCAGAGGCACGCCATGGATCTGATTGCCCGTCTCGACCGCGTGGTCGACACTGCCATTGCCGACACCAAGATCGTGGGGTCGGTGACCCTGGTCGGCCAGCATGGCAAGCTGGTCTATGCCCGCGCCGCCGGCTGGTTTGACCGCGAGGCGAACAGCGCCATGCGGCGCGATGCGATTTTCCGTCTCGCTTCAGTGACGAAACCGATTGTGGCCTCGACGGCGCTCGCCATGATCGAACGCAGGCTGATCGGTCTCGATCATGCGGTTGCCGACTACCTCCCCGCCTTCCGCCCGCGTCTTAAAGACGGCAGCGCGGCCAAAGTGCTGATCCGGCATCTTCTGAGCCACAGCTCGGGGCTGACCTACAGCTACCCCGAAGACCCGCGCATCGACACGGGCCTTTTTAATTTCGGGCTGGGCATGGCCGAATTCATCGAGCGCGTCGCGGCTGTGCCGCTGCGCTTTGCCCCCGGCACGGGCTGGGACTATGGCGTTAATATCGACGTGCTCGGCGCGGTGATTGCCGCGGTTCATGGCGGCACGCTGGAAGAGGCGGTGACGCACTATGTCACAAAGCCGCTCGGCATGATCGACACCGCCTTTCATGTGGTGGATCGCGCGCGCCTGGCGCCGCCCTATGCCGATGGCGTCGATGGCGCGCCGCCGACCCGCATGGGTGCGCGGGCCCAGGTGCTGTCAGAAGGCAATGTGACCACCTTCGAGACCGAGCGGATTTTCAACGCCGCCAATTACCAATCGGGCGGCGCCGGCATGGCCGGAACAGCCGATGACGTGTTTCGGCTCCTCGATACGCTGCGCGTCGGCGGTGGCGATATTCTCAGGCCCGAAACGGTGGAAATGGCGACGGCCAACCAGGTGGGCACCCTGCCCCGCCGCGACCATGATGCCGGGCAGCGCTTCGGCTTTCTTGGGGCTGTGCTTGATGACCCCCAGGCAGCCAGGAGCCCACAGGCCCGGGGCACGTTCCGCTGGGGCGGCGTTTATGGCCATGACTGGAGCGTGGACCCGGCGAATGGTCTCACCATCCTCGTGATGACCAATACCGCGGTGGAAGGCTGCACCGGGGTCTATCCCAAGCTGGTGCGCAACGCCGTGTACGGGGCCTAGACCCGATGCGCATCGCGACCTGGAACATCAATGGAATCAAGGCTCGCCAGGCCTTGCTTGAGACGTGGCTCAAACAACAGTCGCCCGATATCGTCTGCCTGCAGGAAATCAAGACGGTCGATGAAGGCTTCCCGCGCGAGACCTTCGAAGCGCTCGGCTACAATGTTGAAACCTTCGGCCAGAAAAGCTGGAACGGGGTGGCAATCCTCTCGAAACTGCGGTTCGACGAGGTGCATCGCGGCCTGCCTGGCGATGAAGCCGATGAACAGGCGCGGCTGATCGAGGGCGTGTTCTCGCTGGCACAGGGGGTGGTGCGGGTATGCTGCATCTACCTGCCGAACGGTAACCCGGTTGATACCGAGAAGTTTCCCTACAAGCTCAGATGGATGGAGCGGCTCACCGCCTTTGTCGAGGATCGCCTGAAGCGCGAAGAACCGTTTGTGCTGCTTGGCGATTTCAACATCATCCCCGAAGCGGTGGACGCCAGGCACCCGGAAAACTGGTGGGGCGATGCGCTCTACAGGCCCGAAAGTCTCAAGCAGTTCCGCACGCTCAAAAACCTCGGCCTGACCGATGCGCTGCGGGCCGTCACCGATGCGCCGGCCTATACGTTCTGGGATTTTCAGGAGGGGGCGTGGCGGCGCGACAATGGCATCCGCATCGATCACCTGCTGCTGTCGCCGCAGGCGGCAGACCGGTTGACCGCCGTGCAGGTACACCGCGACGTGCGCGGCTGGGACAAGCCGAGCGACCATGTGCCGGTGGAAGGCACGTTTCTGTTCTAAGGGGTCGTTCGGCGCTAAAGCGCGCTGAACTGGTAGGCTAAATTCAAGATGCGTTCAGCGCTAAAGCGCGCTGAACTGGTAGACTAAATTCAAGATGCGTTCAGCGCTAAAGCGCGCTGAACTGCTTGTCATACGCCACGCTGAGCGTCAGCGCTTCGGTGGCTTCTTCGGGGGTGGCGGCGGCGCGGGCGGTGTCCCGCATCTCGGTGATCCAGAGCGCATCCCCCGTGCCAGCGGAACGCAGGGCGGCAAGTTCAAGCCACATCAGGCCCTCAATGCGGTCGGGCTCAATGCCGAGACCATTGAACAGCATGTTGCCGAGCTTGGCCTGCGCGGCCATATGACCCTTGCGGGCTGCGAGATTGAGCCAGCGGGCGCTTTGCAGCGGGTTGTCGCCCAATTCGGCTGAATTGAGATACATTTCACCCACTTTATACTGCGCATCGGCATCGCCGAAATATGAGGCCGCGTGGAGAATCAGCCGGTTCGAGTAGTCCTCGTTGGCGGTGATCCCGGCCTCGGGCAGACCCTTGCGGTAATATTCGCCGATCTTCAGAAAGGACTGGGCCACGATGGTCGCATCGACGGACCGCGGCGGGGTATCGGCATGTTCATCGGCAATCTGGCTGAAATAGCCAAAGGCGCGCACCGGGTCGCGCTCCACCCCCTCGCCGGCCTCATACATGAGCCCAAGCTGAAACAGCGCCATCGGCTGCCCGGCGAGCGCCGCATCGTTGAGCGCTGCAATGAGATCATCCTTGGAAATGCCGCCGCCGGCGCCATCAAGGCTATTGGCCATGGCGAGCGCGGCATCGACAGCGGAATTGGCCGAGGTAAGTCCCGACCAGGCTGGCGTCATGAGGGCCGTGCCGGAGGCGGGTGTTGGAATATCGCGGGGCGGCAACAACCGGGCGTCTTCAGCAAAGGTGAAACCGGCGCTGAGAAGGGCGAGCAGGATCGCCACAAATGCCACTGTGCCCACCCGACAGAGCGGATAGCGCAGCAGCGCAGCGGCAGGCATGGCACTGGTCCATGCAGCGGACGGTGCCGCCTTGTCTCCGCTGGGGCCGAGCCCCGCCGCTACGCCAATAAAACCCGTCGTCATAATCCGTCCTAGGTGAGCCATGTGGGCAGTTGCCGCAACGCTCATGCGTCGGCGGTATCGCCCCACTGGACAAGGCACAAGGGGAGGACTGCGCGAACAGCACGATCTCAACACGGGTTTTTAACCCAAAGATCGGTCTCCGCCCCTGCCCCCTCGTCGGCCCGGTTTGGGGAGAGATTGTGGCGGCATCTGTTGCCAGGGACCTATCGCCGAAGGCCGCTTGCGGGTTTGATTTCAGCTGTTGCAAAAACGACACGCAACGGCCGCCGGACCCCCGAGCCGGGGGTCCGCGCCCAGCACCTCAGGAGAGGCGGACCAGCGCTTCGGCAATGCGGGTGCGCCGATCCACCGCCTCAGCGCGGCGCTGACGCTGCTCGTCAATCACCTCTTCGGGGGCTTTGGAGACGAACTGCTCATTGCCGAGCTTTTTATCGATCTTGTCGATTTCATCGTCGAGCTTGGCCTGTTCCTTGCCGAGCCGCGTGCGCTCGGCGGCAATGTCGATGATCCCGGCCAGCGGCAACACGAAATTAGCCTCGCCCACCATCAGTTGCGCCGAATCGCGCGGCGCAACATCGGCAAAGCTGACGGCTTCGATTCGGGCGAGCCGCGCCACGGCACCCGCATGGGTCGCAAGCCGGGTGCGGGTCACCGCATTGGCGCCCACCACGACGAGCGGCACTTTGGACCCGGCGGGCACATTCATTTCCTGCCGCACCGAGCGGATACCCGAGACGACGCCCAGCAGCCAATCGAGTTCGGCATCGGCAGCCGCGTCCTCAAGTCCCGTCAGATCAGGCCAGGCCGAGGTGATGAGGAGGCTCGCGCGCGCCGGTCCGGTCTTGCCGGTTTCAGCCCACAGCTCTTCGGTCACGAACGGCATGAAGGGGTGAAGGAGCGCGAGGATCTGATCGAGCACAAAGGCCGCCGTGGCCTGGGTTTCGGCCTTTTCAGCAGCATTGTCGCCGGTCAGCACAGGCTTGGCCAGTTCGACATACCAATCGCAGAACGTGCCCCAGACGAAATCATAGGCGGCGTTGGCGGCCTCGTTGAAGCGGTAGTCCTCGATGGCGCGGGTGACAGACGCCACAGCGCGGGCGGTGGCGTCGACAATCCACTTATTGAGCGTCAGCGCGTTGGCCCTGGGATCAAAGTCCGACACGCGGCCACAGCCGTTCATTTCGAGAAAGCGCGCGGCATTCCAAAGCTTGGTCACGAAATTGCGGTAGCCCTCGACGCGGGCGATGGCGAGGCGCATGTCGCGGCCCTGCGCGGCCATGGCGGCCAGCGTAAAGCGGGTGGCGTCAGCGCCGTACTGATCGATGAGGTTCAGCGGATCAATGACATTGCCCTTGGTCTTGCTCATCTTCTGGCCCTTTTCGTCGCGGACCAGCGCATGCATGTAGACGGTATGGAACGGTTCGGTGCCGGTGAATTCGAGCCCCATCATCATCATGCGGGCGACCCAGAAGAAGATGATGTCAAAGCCCGTCACCAGCACATCGGTGGGGTAGTATTTCGCGAGTTCCGGCGTTGCCTCCGGCCAACCCATTGTCGAAAACGGCCACAGCGCCGATGAAAACCAGGTGTCGAGCACGTCTTCATCGCGGTGGAGCGGCGCGGTGCTGCTCCCCTGCCCAAACCCCTCGAGCGCAGCGGTGAAATCGGGTGCCTTGAGCCCGGCCACAAACAGCGTTACCGGCTTGCCATAATAGGCCACGGCCGCGGCTTTGGCCTCGGCTTCGGTGCTGGCGACAAAGCTCTTCAGCCCCTCGCCGGGGTCAGACTCGAGGCGCGGGCCGTACCAGGCCGGAATCTGATGGCCCCACCACAATTGCCGGGAAATGCACCACGGCTTGATGTTCTCCATCCACGCATAGAAGGTGTTTTCATAGGCCTTGGGCACGAATTTGGTGCGGCCTTCGCGCACGGATTTCAGCGCCGGGGCGGCCAGAACATCGGCATTCACGAACCACTGGTCGGTGAGGAACGGCTCGATCACCACCTGCTTCGACTTCTCGTCGAAGGGCACCATGATGAGCTTGTCCTCGATCTTGACGAGGACGCCCAGCGCTTCAAGCTCCTGGAGCACCGCCTCGCGGGCGACAAACCGGTCGAGCCCGCGGAAGCGCTCGGGCACGGTGTCGTTGAGCTTCGCCGTTGAGGTGAAGATATTGATGGGCGTGAGGCCCGCCCGCGCGCCGACATCAAAATCGTTGAAATCATGCGCCGGGGTGATCTTCACGGCGCCCGAGCCGAGTTCCGGATCGGCATAGGTATCGGCAATGATCGGGATGCGCCGCCCGGTGAGCGGCAGGATCACGTGCTGACCCACAAGGCGCGCATAGCGCTCATCGTCGGGGTGCACGGCCACGGCGACGTCGCCCAGCATGGTTTCAGGGCGGGTGGTGGCCACGGTGATGGTCTCGTCCGTCCCCTCAATCGGGTACGCGAGATGCCACATCTTGCCCTTGGTCTCGATGTTTTCCACTTCGAGATCGGAAATCGCGGTCTCAAGCCCCGGGTGCCAGTTCACGAGCCGCTTGGCGCGATAGATAAGTCCCTTGTCGTGGAGCCCGACAAACACTTTGAGCACGGCGGCCGACAGGCCCTCGTCCATGGTGAAGCGCTCACGCGACCAATCGGCCGAGGCGCCAAGGCGCTTCAACTGATTGAGGATCGTGCCGCCGGATTCGGCCTTCCAGGCCCAGACGCGCTTTAGGAACGCTTCGCGGCCCATCTCGCGGCGCGAGGGTTCACCGGCCTTGGCCAGTTGGCGCTCGACGATCATCTGGGTGGCGATGCCGGCATGGTCCGTGCCCGGCTGCCACAGCACATCCTTGCCGCGCATACGCTCGAAGCGGATGAGGATGTCCTGAATGGTGTTGTTGAGCGCGTGCCCGATATGCAGCGACCCGGTGACGTTGGGCGGCGGGATGACGATGGAAAAGGTTTCCGCCCCGGGCTTGGCACCGGCACCGGCCTTGAAGGCCCCGGCCTTCATCCAGGCCTCGTTAATCCGAATTTCAACGGCGGCCGGTTCGTAGGTCTTCTCAAGCATCGACTATGGTCCCAGAGCCGGGCACAAAGGTGCCCGCACGCGTAGCCATGGTCTAAAGCAAAGGCACAAGCGCAGTGTCAACCCGCGTGGGTGCCGTTGCGCCCCCTAATCGCTACGCGCCCCCCCGCGGAAGATCAGCGGGAGCGCGCCATACGGGCGATTTCAACCTCAACCAGCCGCTCAACGACGCTGGGCAGGTTTTGATCGAGCCATTCCTTCAGCATGGGGCGCAGCATGTCGCGCAACATGTCATCGAGTGACACAGACCCGACAGTCGAGGCGCTGGTCAGCCTGGCGAAGGTCTGGCGCACGGCCAGTTGCGCCGCCGAATCGATCAATTGCTCGGCCATGCCGCGCGCGAGGCCCGCTTCAATATTGGCCGCCGCCGACCCGAGCGCGACATCGGCTGAGGCGTTGAACGGGGGCGGCGCGGCGGGCGGCGGCGCGGGCACCATGGTGGGCGCCTGCACCGGAGGCACCGGCATCGGCCGGGGATTAGTGGGCGAATAGGTCGGCATCATCTCCGGTCCGGGCAACACCGTACCGGCCGAAAGCGTATGCGGGGACGGCTGCGGCGCGGGCTGCGACGGCATGGGGGTGGCCCGCCGCGGCGGCGCGGCTGGCGCAGGCGGTGCCATGTCCACCGGCGGCGGCGTAAAGGGTTCGGGTTCCGGGAGTGTGAGGTCGTTCTCCTCCTCGGCCTGATCGTCAACAATCAGGTCGGTTGAGAGCGGCAGCGCGTCGATTTCGGCCGCATCATCGGCAAACGCATCGTCAGAGGGCTCCGCCGGCGCACGGCGCGCCCCGCCCGCATCATCATCCGCAATGATCTGCCGGATGGACGAGAGAATCTGAGCAGGCATTGTCCATCGGGGTAAAAACCCGTCCATCCACATCTAGATTTTATCATTCATTGCAATGGCTTGCATCTGGCTCCGTCTATCCGTATCTTTTGGTGCAGACCACAAACCATGCTCAAGTGATGGGCCACGTGGTGGGCCAGTGATGGGCCAACTGATGGGTAGCGTGGTCAAAGAGGGGACCAAACGATGGCGAAATTGACGGCGAGGACGGTGGAGGCGGCGAAGGGAAACCTGATGCTTGCAGACGGCAATGGCCTCTATCTTCGAGTGCGCGAGACAGGCGCCAAGTCCTGGTTCCTGCGCTATCAGATCGCCGGGCGCCGCCGCGACTGCGGGCTGGGCCCGTTCCCCGAGATCAGTCTGGCCGAGGCCCGCGACGCTGCTATCGACATGCGCCGCATGATCGCGACCGGCGCGGACCCCATCGAAGCGCGGCGCGAAGAGGAGCGCAAGCAGGCCGCAGTCACGCTCTCCGAAGCTGTCGACGAGTTCATCGCCGCGAATGGCCACACTTGGGTCGCCGAGTACCGGACGCGGTGGCGCAGGATTTTCGACCTGCACGCCGCACCGCTGCTCGGCAAGCGTGTCGACGAGATCACGACGACGGATGTCCTCAAGGTCCTGACGCCGCTTTGGCAGACCAAGTACAAGACTGGCAATCGCCTGCGTGGGTTCATGGAACAAGTGCTAGACGCCGCCACGGTGAAGGGCCAGCGCACCGGCGAGAACCCGGCGCGGTGGCGGGGGCATCTGTCGCATGTCTTGCCCAACGCCGCTCGCGGGTCCATCGTCCACCATCGCGCCCTGCCCTACGCTGAGGTGCCCGAGTTCCTCGACGCGGTCCGCGCTGTAGGCAGCACTTGGGCACGCGCCCTTGAGTTTGTTGCGCTGAGCGCCTGCCGTGGCGGTGAGGTTGTCGGCGCAACCTGGGGCGAAGTTGACCGGGAAAAGAACCTGCTCGTGATTTCGGCGAAGCGCATGAAGATGCGCATCGAGCACCGGGTGCCGCTGACGCCACGCATGCTCGAAATCCTCGACGAGATGGAGGCACTGCGTCCCGGCGGCATCAAGCCCACGGATCGCATCTTTCCGAGCCGCCTGACGACGGTCCGCACGAACTCAATGTGGGAGCTCGTTCGCACCGTGGGATACGGCACCCGCCTGACGACCCACGGCCTGCGCTCGGTCTTCCGCACCTGGGCCGCAGAAGCCACGGACACCCCCGGCGAGATCGCCGAGATGTGCCTTGCACACCAGGTCGGCAACGCCGTCGAGCGTGCCTACCGCCGCGGCGACATGCTCGAGCGCCGCCGCCAGTTGATGCTCGCTTGGCACAATCACTGCATGGCCGTCGCCGACAACAACGTCATTCAATTCGCGACCGGAGGGCGCTGACATGATCGAAGAAATCTACGAGCCCAAGAAAGAGTGGTTCCGGATTGTGGATCACATTTACCGGACCTGCGACGATCCTGAGCGGCCGTTTATCGACTTGGCCCGTCACCATTACGAACAAAGCGACGAAACGCATCAGGGAGGCCCGCTGGTATGGGATGAGTCTCAATACATTCGGCATCGACAACGAGAGGCTCAAGGAGAAGTCACGGATCGCACGTCTCTTTGGTACTTAAAGTTTTGTCCAGAGGTCCTCGAAGAAAAAAAATTTGGGTGCCTCACTGCTTTTTCCAGTTATGGCGAAAAGCTGTTCGATCAAGATTTGGAGTCTGCTTGGATGCACGCGACCGAAAAGTGGTTGGACAGGCTCTCTGCGAAGCAGTTCCAGCTGTGGGCCTTCAATTCAGCAGTTGGACGGTTCACGCCTCTGTCCTATGAAGTTCTGATCCAATCGTTGACAAGTGCCTACTCTGATTGGCTGCAACGCAATGGTCATTATACCTTTTACTCGATATACACACTGCTCTTGGCAAAGGCGCTACACGACGGAAAGTTCTCAGGTATTGGCCACTTGGTGTTTACCACACCGCGTGTTTTGGATGTAAAGCTTCGCTCGAAAGTCGGAGCGCCTGCCACAGCCATCGAAAGGCTAATGGCTGCCGGAAGGCTCCCTCCCGGCCCCGGCGACCGCGACAACAGCAAACCTTACTGCTTGTTCCGTGGCTGGGCACTCCAGAATGGCGCGGCTGGCGCGCCAGCGATGGATGCGGCAATTGCACTATGGGACACGTACTTCCCACAGTCCTCGGAGGTTATGACCCCATACCGCAAGGGCGGCGAAGGTCGTGAGAACGCGCTAAGGATCATGAAAGAGCAGCTGAAGAAGCGTAAGTGACCCTCAGCACCACCTTAATCACCAGCGCCGCCCGGTCCCCGCCGGGCGGCGCTGTAGTTTTCCACCCGACATAACGCCCGACATAACCCGACAGAAGAAATATTTTTGCTTTCTGTGACAGCAACGGACCACAGGAAATCCGGCGCCCCAGCCTTCTTGATGTAGTGAAAGACGCTACAACTGTGCCGACATAACGCCCAACATAATGCAAAACGCCCAAACCGTTGGTTTTGCAGGGCTTTTCAAATCAAAAGGTGCTCACTAGATTTGCCTCCATCGACATCAATGAACACGCCGGACTTCGGCGGGGGCAACATGAACGCTAACAGTGCAGAATACAGAACCTCAGAGGCTCGGAACCGCTCGATCGTTATGCTGGACCTCGGCGAGGTCTGCGCGACGCTCCGCATTTCTCGCGCGGCGCTGTACGTGCACGAAGCCGCTGGGCTCATCAAGTTCACGAAGATTGGCCGCCGCACCCTTATCAGCGAGGCTGAACTTGAGCGCTTCATCGCCGCCGCCAACGAAGGGGCCGCGGCATGAACAGCGCAACGGTTCTCTTCGCTGGCCACCTGATCGAGCTGCGCCCCGCCGTGGTCGATGGCACGCAAGTCAATTTCAGGCTGAATTCCGGCACGGGCCGCTTGCCTATCGCCAAGGCCGTGACCCTCGCGCCCGTTGAAGGTGATCCGCTTGCCGGCGCGCCGATCGCCTATGCCGATGGCAAACTCGACGACGGCGAGCGCCTGGTCCGCACCCTGCTCGACGGCTTCGCCCGCAATGAGGCCGCGATGGAAGATTACCGCGCACGCCTCGCTGCCATCGACCCTTGGGCGGCGAACGCTCTGCTTTCGCCCATTGGCGTTTGGCAGGTGGCGACGCTCATGTCCGAGACCCGCCATGGCGACTGGATCAAAGCGCTGCGCCTCGACCGCAGCTCCATTCATCGCGTGCTGCACGAGCCTGAGCGATCGCCGGACGAGCCAGCAATAGCGGCCTGACCGTCGCACCAAACTGAAACCAAGCACCAGAAATTCAACGCGCCCTTGAGGCGCCACGGCGGAGCCTTCCCGTGTCTTCCAGCATCAATCTCATTGTGGGTGCCGGCGACTTTCACAAAGCGCTGGCAGCCATCCCGGCGGGCAGCCTCGCCAACACCTCCGGCGCCCTCTGGTCCTTTGCATCCCGCCTGCGGGCTGTCGACGCGGACAGCCGCCAGATTTGGATCGATCGACGTCTCTCCTCCCTGCCGAAGGGCGTGACCATTACCGCCTTCACCAGCCGCTTCCGGCCCGACGTGGTCATCGAAGACATCGCGGCGACTGCTGCCCGTCTCGGCCTCACGACCAACACCATCGTTGATGGAGGCATCATCGATGTCGCGGCGTGAAAATCTTGAAACGGCTTTCCACGCCCTGCTTCCCCTGGCGTCGAATGAAGTGGCCGAAGCTACCCTTGAGGCAGCCGTGCGCGCGATCGCGGCGGGTCTGAAGTCGGCGCCCGCCGTCCAGTCGGGCTGGGCGCGCGGCGAACGCCCCGCTGTCCAGCAGGGCAAGCCTATCGCCAACGGCGGCAGGCCCGGCACGCAGGTGCCCGGAGAAATCCTCGACGCGCTCAAGCTCGCCGTCGCGGAGACGTCGTGGTCGCGCCTCGGTCGCGCTGTTGACCTGCACGAGAACTCCCTGCGCCGCACCATCGAAAACGGCACTGCGGCCCCGGCGAGCATCACGAAAATGCAGGCCTGGTTCGCTGGGACGCGTAACGCAAAAGTCGCAGAGGTTGTTGAGGCTCCTGCCAATACGGCCGAGGCGCTCTGGTCTGTTGCGACCTCGCGTGCCGGACAGGACCGCGCGCCGCAGCTCGTCGCGGAGGTCTTCGAGATCGACGCGGACGACGCTGCGTCCGCGTTCCTGACTGGCTCCTTGCCCGAGGGCGTTGACCCCGTGGTGGCTGCGGCCTGGGCGGGAGCGCGATAATGCTGGCACGCACCTGCTCGGCGCTCAACTTCAGCCCTGCCATAGTTGGCACTGGGGGCCCCATCTATGTCTACAGGGTCCCGGTGGCCATCACGGGCGTTCCCGCGACGCACGGCGCCTTCGGTATCGCTGTCAGCAACAACTCTGCCGTGGCGCACGAACTCGCCCGCGCAATGGCTTCCCGGCAACTCTGGCAGCTTCGAACGAAAGACCTGGCCCTGATTGATGGGACAAACGACGCCAACAAACGCAGACTGGCTCTGGCTCTATCCGCAAGGGCGGAGGTGTCTGCCCTCGATGCCGTCGCTGGTTGGGAAATCTGGTCCAGCAAAGAGGCAGAGGCGCTGTCTAGACGCGCTGTGTCGCTCAGCGATGAAATTTCGGAGGTGCTTGGCAGCACTTCCGTTCGGTTCGGCAAGGAGCTGTCCATCAGCGCGCGGCGGGGTGCCGATGTCTGGACTTCCGTTGTTGAACTCGCTGTTTGCCACCTCGGTCACCTTGAGGCGGTGAAGACGCGCAAGGGTCCTTACAAGGCCGCCGGCGCTCGTCTCGGCGGTGATCTTGCGCAAGAGGCCGATAAGGACCTCTGCCTGTTCCAGCGCCGGAAGGACGCCCGTTCCGGGGACGATATTCGGCGCACACATGCGCGGCATGCGAAGGCTGGCCACGATCTCACAATAGAACGCGCCATCGGGCAAGCCACTGCCCTCGCATGGCGCGGCATCAAAGAAATTCCTGTCGAGTTCGTGGAGCTCAGCCGACTTGGTGTCGAGTTCGGCCGTGAGCTTGAACTTCGAGCAGCGGCATAGGAGCGCGTCATGCACCTTTCGACCAACACCATCGACGCCGCCCAGCGCCCCATCGCGAAGGATTTGAACGGCGACGGGCTCGGCTATCGCTTACTCGGTCGTGCGCTGGAAATTCTTGCGCAGTGGGCGCCTGAGGGACGCCTCGTCGGGTCGGAATTCTTGATGCTCAACCCGCGCCGCGAAGACAGCGAGATCGGGTCCTTCAAGGTCAATATCGAGACCGGGCGCTGGGCCGACTTCGCGCTCGATGATCCACACGCGCGGGGTCAGGGCCTGCTGTCCCTCGCCGCATACATTAACCAGAGGTCCATCGAAGACGTCAGCCGGTGGGCGCGGGGAATGATCGGCGAAACGGCGATGCCGCCCGATGCGCCTGCCATGTTTGCCAAGCTGACCGGCGAGGCGGGTGCCGTGCCCGCATCGCCCGTGGTGAAGAGGGTGTCGTGGGTCGCCGAGACGCTGCCTGCGAACCTCAAGGGCGTTGAGCTCACATACCCCGCGCTCTTCGGCGCAGGCGCGCCCGATCGTCGTGATGTGTACCGCCGCGCAGACGGCGCTGCCTATCTTTGTGTCCTGCGCTGGAACGCGAACGGCGAGCGGAAAAAGTCGATCCTGCCCGCGAGCTTCGCGCGGCCCGAGGGTGACGCCCTTGCTGATCCGCGTTGGGTCGGCGCGTGGCCCAAAACCACGCTGCCGTTTGGTACCGATGCGATTGCCCGCCGACCGACGGCGGTAGTGAATTTCTTCGAGGGTGAAAAGGCGCGGGAAGCGGGTGAGCGCCTGCTGCCCGAAGACATTGCATCGTGCATTCCCGGCGGCTTGTTGGGCCGCTGCGACCTGTCGGCGCTGACTGGTCGGACATGCCGCGTGATTGCCGATGCCGACGACGCCGGGGTGGCCAAGGCCGAGAAGCTCGCGCAGGCACTGCGGGCGGCGGGTGCGACCGTGGCGCTCGTGACCTGGCCCGACACGTTCCGCAAAGCCTGGGATGTTGCCGACGAACCTCCGGCGGGCTGGAGCCTTGCCGACATCCGCGCCCATATTCGCGGGGCCAAGGCCGCTGCGGTGATTGGCCCGGATCTCGGGCTGCTTGAACTCGCCCGTGGCGAGGCCCCGAAGTTGCCGACCTCTGCCATGCGGTCGTGGGCGGGCTGGATTTCGCGCCAGGCCGTGGCGCAGGGTGCGCCCGAGGATTTCGTCGCCACAGGGCTACTTGCCACCGCCGCAGGCATCGCGTCAGGGGCCGTCGAGATTGAGGCCACGGCGACCTGGCGTGAACCCGTGATCCTCTGGTCGGCGCTGGTTGGTGACGCGTCGAGCGGCAAGACCCCGGCGCTGCGCGGCATTGAACGCGCCCTGTCACGCGTCGAGCAAGACCTCGTCGAAGACTGGCGCACTGCGTGCACGCAGGCCGAGATGGACGCCAAAGAAGCGGGCCAGAAGCGCCCGGCGTCAAAGCCGATCTTTCCGCGCGTCCGCGTTCAGGACGCGACGGTCGAGGCGGCAGCGAAGGCGCTGGCCGATGAGGCCAAGGGGCTTTTGTCGTGGCAGGCGGAACTCAGCTCTTGGATTACCGGCTTGACCCGGTATCGGCAGGGCGCGACGGACCGTGGGTTCTGGCTTTCGGCGTGGGACGGCGCGCCGTCCACCGTCAGCCGCCGTGCTTTCGGAGATCAGCCGCTGGTCATCCCGGCGCTCGCATTGTCGTTGGTTGCGACGGCACAGCCCGATGTGCTCGCCGGGCTCTTCGACGGACCGCGCGATGGGCTTGAGGCCCGCTTCCTCTTCGCGTGGCCGCGCCCTGTGGCGCTCGCTCCGCGTGAGCGCGAGACCGGTGAACTGAGCACCGATGACGAGTTCGCCTACAACTCGCTCTCGCGCCTGGTGGTGTTCGCCCGCGGGCGCTCGGCGCTCGAAGCCGGCCGCCGCGCGTTCCGCATCCGCTTGTCCGATGCAGCCTATGACCGCTTCGAAACTTGGCGCGTGGACTATCTCGCTGCCGCCCGGCACCGCCACGGGTCCGCCGTGCCGCCTGCGATCGGCAAGGCGCCGAGCCAGGTCCTGCGGCTCGCGGGTGCCGTTGCCTTGCTGGAGTGGGCGGCGGACCATGACGCTGCTGAACCCGACGCGACCCTCGGGCTCGCCGACGTGGAAGCGGCCATTGAGTTGTGGGCAGCCTTCGAGGCGCACCGCGCGCTGGTCGAACAGGACATCGCCGAGCCGCAGGCCGAGGTGCTGGCACGCACGCTGGCCCGGTGGATCGTCGACGAGCGCGTCGAGGTCATCGACACGCGCCGCCTGCGCCGCGAGGTGAAGCTGCCGGGCCTGCGCAGCGAGGCCCGCATCCGCATGGCGCTGCTCGAGCTGCAGACGGCGGGGTGGGTGCACCCGTCGGTGACGCTGCCGCGCCGCGACTTTGAACCGCTGCCCGCCGAGGTGCCGCTACGCCCGCGCATCGCCGCCGTCGCTGCGGACGCACTGGCGTTCTCGGCGGCGCAGATTCCCAATTCCACAGCAACGCAAGGAGCGCGATTATGACAACAGAAACCCGCAACCCCTGCATCCTCGGCATAGTCCCCGGTTTATCCGGGGCGATTGCTTTCTACTTCCCCGCTGAACCCACGCTGGTCACCGCTGAAGACGTGCCTGTGGCCGGTGGCGAGATCGATGCTGCGACACTCGCCGCGCGCCTGACGCAGATGCGGCCGACGCTCGCCGTGATCGAGCGCGTCGGAGCCATGCCGAAACAGGGCGTGTCCTCAACGTTCAAGTTTGGGCAGGCTTACGGCGCAGTCCGTGGGGCGGTGCAGGCGCTGGGTATCTCCCACGTGCTGGTGACGCCTGCCACGTGGAAGCGTCACTTCCGCCTCGACGCAGACAAGGAACGGTCGCGGGCTCTGGCACTACGGTACTGGCCTACTGGCGATAGCTTTCGCCGAAAAATGGACCACGGTCGCGCTGAGGCCGCACTCCTCGCCCGCTACGGCGCCGAGGTCGTGCTCAAGGAGTACCTCGAAGGCGGTTTTTCGGCGCTCGACTCTGCCGCGTGATGGTCTGCGTGATGGGCCAACGAGGCGCTAGGCAAGGAATGCTCAGCGCCGTCAATACTTTAAGGCTCGGATGGTTGGGATAAAGGATAATATGGCGAGCTAGTCTCCGGGGACACGTCAAGTCCGAACCATTGCAGCGCAATCGAACGCAGTCTCAAGTCGGGAGAATGCCGCCTGTTCATCCATCAGGTCGAACAACATGCTATGGGACGAAATGTCGAAGTAGGTAAGCCTTGAAATCCGCTCGAGATCATTGAACCAAGGCCGGAAGCTCGGGCGTGGCTGTCGCCATACGAGCGTTTGCGGGTTCCCCGAATTCACGATGGTCGCATAGCTTAGCATGGGAAAGAAGTCGTGCAAGGTCGGGACGATTTTGAAGACATCGCCATGCCAAGAAGGGTCGGCCGATCCAGCCCTATGGCGCTCGGCCATCGCATGATCGTGATCCCTCAGGGACGAATAGACATCGTTGGGCAACGTGTCGTCGATCAGCCAAATAGTGCGCTCATGTGCATGGCTCATGGAGCCAAGAAAATCCCGGAACACCTGCTCGTAGGTATGGAGACCGTCGATCATCACCAAATCATAAGTGGTAACGTTCCCGCTTGAGAAAAACCGGTCGCTTGTCATCGAAAAGAGCTCGACGCCAGGCCCCGTAAGCGCTTGGGGCTCGACCCGCAGATGGGGATCCACGCCGTGCCGCACCGGCACGTTGACCCCGGCGAACGTCCCGCCGAAGAGCACGCCGATTTCGAGATAGGTTCTGGCTCCATTCAGCCTGGCAGCGCGGTTCAGGCGCCTCACCGACCAATCCATGCATTAACTCCGGGCAAATTGGCTGCGCTTCATCTCGACCTGTCTTAATTCGCGGTTTAAAAGCATTAGCCCGGCTTAATTGGCACAACCTATGAAGCAGGAACAACATGAGATGTCATCAAGGATGGTTCGTGAATGAACATGGACGATATTCCACGCCGCCGCGATGATGTGCGTTATGCCGAACTCGAAAACGAAGCTGTTCTCTACGACCAGAAAACGGGGCAGGCAGTGTATCTCAATGCGCCAGCCGCTATTGTTTGGAAGCTATGCGACGGAACGCTCGGTATTGAAGATATGGCGATGAGCATAGCAGCCGAAACAGCGGGCGACAGCGTTGTCATCGCGGCCGACATTGCAGAAATTGTTGGGAAATTCCGTACCGCCGGCTTGATGATCTGCTGAGAGTCACGGGGCGTTATCGAGCCAGTGGCCGGTGGAAATGTTCTTTCCGTGGATATAATAGATGAAATTGCGGTCGCTCCGGACGTGCCGCACCATGCCCAGGCGGGCCAAGTAGCGTCGCCATTGGACGTCGTGGTAAACCCCGGTGTCCGGCATCTCTTTCAATGCCAGGATGGCCCGGCGCGACAGTGCAAGTGACGGCGGAATGATTTCAGGCACGCCCAGAGCAATATCTTCAGGCTCAAAGCCGATACCAGCCAGTATCATTTCCTCTATCCAGACAGTGCCCCGCAATAGCCCGTTGCTGGCGGTTCCTGAATAGTCCCATCTTTCGGCCCGGTAGCTGTCGACCACCTCCTGTACGTAATTGGAGAAATAGAGGTCATCGTCATCTACCTGCAGGAAGATGTCATATTGGTTTGCGTCAACCGCATTGATGGCCGCCATGTAGTTTTGGTGGTGGGTCAGCGTGGGGCCCTTCAGAACGGCTATACGCTCAGGAAAGAGTGCCCCCGCGTCGCGGATCAGCCGCTCGTAGTTGGCGTTGGGCTGCGGCTGACCAGGCGAAATATTCGCGTTGATGTACACGACATGGTCAACCGGGTAAGTCTGTCGCTGCATCTGCATCACCGCGTGGCGCACCATCAGCGGACGGTCCCGTGTGCAGGTAAATGCGAGAACGCGCGGCATGAAAACGGTAGCCGGCACCCGAGGCAGGGCGTCGTCGGTCTTGGCTTCGGCACCCGGGCGGAGACGAGGAATGCCGGTCATCGGGTCGATATCAAGTTCAAGCTCGTCGAGAACCCCTGCAAGCATCCTGTCGAAATTCTCGATCCCGAGCAGGCCCTGATAGTGCATCTTCATGCCCGCTATCGACTGGCCGAACTCGGCATAGGTAAGAAGGTAATTGCGGACCCGATCATCCCAACGGTTCGGGTAGTGCGCGCCGTTGGGTCGGGCAAAACGATGGAGCCAGCGCAGGAATGGGAGGCAAAGTGCCTTGCCGCCCCGCCGGCGGATTTTCTCCTGAATATAGCCTTCCTCGGCTCCGAAACCGCGAAAACGCGGGTGGAAACCCGGCCATGCAGCCTTTCTGAAGGCAAAGAGGCCCATGCCCTGCATGCTGATCTCAAAAGGCTCGGCGTCCAAGTTTTCTGCACGTGGGTCGCTGCCCCACTTTCCATGGAGACCTGTGCCCCACCCATCGCCCCAATGCGTTCCAAGCCCCTTGAGATCGTCGCTGATAAGAGGGCCCTGCAGGAGGTCATTGGTCTGCGGATGGGCATAAAAATACGCCATCAGCCGCTCGAGTGCTCCCGGCACCAGCAAAACGTGGCAATCAAGGATCAGCACATACTCGCCCTGGGCTTCGGCAACGATCTGCCCCTTGGCGGCTGCACTTCCCACGACACCATCGAAAGGAATATAGCGCAGGTTTGGGATATGCGTTTCCAGAGACTTGAGGTGCGTTGCCGCAGGCCCTGTCGGATTGTTGTCGAGCACAATGAGTTCGGCGTCGGCCAATGCGGCACCATGATACATGCGCAGGGCCTGAACGGTGAAATAGACCCCGTCGTAATCATCAAATGTCGCCATCCCGATTGTTAACCGCGGCGTTATCGCGCGCTCGGATCGGTGCGGTGCAACTGGAACTTGTCGAGTGCGCGCCATATGGCTCTCGGCGCAAGACCGGTTGGTCTCGTCAATCAATTCGGCAAGCCGCTCGCGCGAAACCCCAGCCTCAGCTTCCGACAGGAACCTAGCAATCTCTGGGCCGATGTCGTTGATGTCTCGGTAGGTGAGGCGCACAGCCGGGGCAGATCGGGCCAGCTCTACTACCGCATCCATATCGACGCTTGTTCGGTCCCCCGCGCCATAGTTTAGGCTCATCAGGAGCGTGGCCGCACGCGCAACACTAACCGGCTCAAGGCGCGCGCCAGCGAAGTCACCCCGCTGCGGAAATACCAAAAGACGGCACGGCAGCGAGCGAGACTGCGGCGGTGCCGGCGAAACGAGCCGCCGTTGGCCGGAGAGTGCCAACGGCGCCCCCGCTACCGGAAAGTGGCTCACACTGCCCCACACGTCCTCGCGGAGCATCATTGGCCGAGGCACCCCGGTGACGCAGGCACCAGCATGGACGACGGTAATATCGTCCCCAATGTAGTGAATGCCCTGATCAGCGAGGCGACAGGCGAGCGTAGACTTGCCGCTGCGGGACGCACCGGGGATAAGCACTGTGCCCTCACCAACTGCAAAGCTGGCGGCGTGAATGACGGCCATAACGCCTTTGGTCCGGCGCACAATTTCCGTACCAAGCCATGCGAGCGCCGCACTCACGGCATCCCCGAGTACCGCGCCACGGATCAATGCCTCGTCGTTCGCATAAAGGTCGAATAGATCGAACCCCGCGCGGGTCAGTTTGAGGTCTTCAGACCTTGCAGATCCATCGCTGCGCACCTCCCCGATGAAATTCGAGAGGTCTATCGGAAGATCGGCGGGTAAGCGGACCGTCAAATCATCTGCGCCCGCGACCTTATAAGCAAGAAGCAGATAGGCCACGCCGCCGGGATCAGCGAGGACAGGCATTAGCTGACACCGCCATGAAAAAAGAAACGCATCTGACGGCGTTACGATCAGATCGGCGCGGATGACGAACTGGAGGAGAAGAAATAGCTCGACGAACTGGAGGAGAAGAAATAGCTCGACGAACTTGAGGAGAAAAAGTAGCTCGACGAACTGGATGTAAAGTAACTGGTGGACGTGGACGTGTTCTGCTCTTCGGTCTTGTTCGACAGGAACTGCTCAAGCTCCTCCGAAACCTGGAAGATATCAGCAAGGAACGGCCCTTCCTTGGCATCGGCAGGCACCACCACGAAATCAGCCACTGGCTTGAACCAGCCCATCGGCAGCCCCGCCACCAGCGACCCCAGCCCTAGGACGCCAGCGCCCTTGATGAAGTTGCGGCGACCCGAACTGTTGCTATCGTCTTCTTTGGTCATCTAAAATGCCGATCTGTTAAATGGTCAGGCGGGATCGCCGAGCCGATAGAAGCGCGACAGTGTTCGAACCCATTTCTGGTTATGCCGGTCGATCGCCACTACATGCGATGTGAGCAGTTTAAGCGTCCGGCGGCCTAGACGAGGATGACGATTTACATAACCCTGAATGTAGAGACCTTGACCTGCCCCTCGACGATCCACAAAGGACCACTCGGTGATCAGCGGAGCATCTTTCAAATCGGCTTTTCCTGGAAACCAGCCCTCCGCAAGCCGCCTTTGGTCGGCGAGTGCGGCAGCAAGTTCCTCCTGCGGCACCAGATTGGGTGGCCAATTCTTGTAAGCCAGCAGACGTTGCATATTAACGTATTTATTGAAATCGATCCCGACAGACCGATCACTCAGAGAAATGTCAAAACTGGGCATGCCAACCTCTGTAATTTAGACCGGTATCCACCAGTTTGGCGGAGGGGCAGTCAAGACGCAAAATGATCCCGCCCGAGCCTCATTTTGATCCACTAGTTGGACTACTAGAAGAACTTGGTTTTCGTCTGACGCGGGGGCCATGTTCTGACGGGGTAGCGATGAAGGGGTTTACCCGCTGGTTGGCGACGTTGTGCGTTGACAGGCCTCACTTCGGCCTTGGTGGTAATCTTAAGCGTTTTGGTCTGAACAAGCCATTTTCCACGCGCTCTGGAACGGTATCGGCGGTCACGAGTATCGCTCGGACCTCAGCGTCCACGAAGCAACGCGGCTCGACCCGGCGCGCCGCGCCGAGTAGCGCGCACGGCCCGACGTGATCGAGCGCGAGCGCCTGGCCGACGAGGCCCGGCGACACGCGGCAGCGGCGAAGGGCGCGAAGCGCGGCAAGGCCGAAATGATCGGCCCTCCGAACCCGTATAGAGCGCACTGGCGGTGAGCGCTAGCGCGCCTCGCCCTTTGCGCTGAGCCGCCCCCACTCCTGGGCTCTGAACACCCGCACGGCTTTGCCGTCGCGGTATTCGATGACGTCGTCCTCCTCGAGGAACCACGCCTGCCCATCAGGCAAGTCGAGCCGGTCCATCCAGTCGATAATAATGTGAACGAGCTGGATGCCAGGTGGCTTCAGCCGGTCCCTGCTGTCGTATCGCCAGAAGAAATGGTCAGGCCACACCGGCACAAGAACCGGACGACCATCGCCGAGAAGGACGAAAGAAGGTGCGGTTGTCATGCTTCTCGCACCTCGACGTCCATGCCTGCGGCCGCAAACAAGCGCTGCAGGTCTTCGAGCGTGCCGCCGGACCAAACAACGCCGCGGTTGTCGTAGTCATCGAACTCGAAGAAATCGATGAACTCGTCGCGCTGGGCCTCCTCCAGTTTCATGAAGGCGTCGAGCACCAGATCGCGGGCATCAGCCACCGAGTTGTTGTCGGAGTAAAAGTCCTGCTGCTCGCGGAAGTCGGGATCGTGGTTCCGGGGGTGGATCGCGTCGAGGTGCGCCAGGAGCACATGGTGCTCATCGCCCTCGTCGTCGTCCAGCCCGCAATCGCTCTTTGCCTGGCGCAGGGTCCACTCGTCGAGTTCAGCGTAGGGCGAGCCGTCCTGCCGCATCGCGTAGTACATGCGCCAAGTGAAGTCAGGCGGACTATCGCCAAGCGGCACGATGTTGAGCCCCAAGGCACCGCCGAGCCTCGTGTCGAGATAGAGCACGTCCCTCACGACCTCGGCGATGGGCTCCGCTGCCGCGACCGGGGCGGGCAGCAGCGCCGCTCCGGCCAGCGCTGCGGCGGAAGTTCCGATGAAAGTTCTGCGCTTCACCACGAGCCTCCCTGCTTAATGCCAGTCAGGGTCCAGAACTCACCGTCCTCAAGGACGCGTATGTCCACCTGCATGCCCGCCGCCGCGAACATGCGCTGCAGGGCCTCAATGTCCTCGGACTCCCAAGAAACGAACCGGTCGTCCTCGTAGTGATCTTCGCGCTCGACCTGCCCGAGCGTCTCGAACTCGGCGCGCTCGGCGTCGGTCAGCCGCGACATGGCCCGGTCGAAAAGGTCCGCTGCGCCGGTCCGGTGGATGCGCTCGAACCAGTACTCGACCATGTCGCGACCAAACCATCCAAGCTCGCGGGTGCAGGGTGTGTCGAGATAGGCCTGGAGGGCAGGATCATCGTCGGGCGTATCGGGGCTCACGCCAAGATCGGCCTTCGCCTCTGCGTAGCCCACGGCGTCGAGCAGATCATAGGGGCTCAGCGCGGGGCGGTGATAGAGGTAAGCGTGTCTGCGCGTGACGCCGTAATCGCCCCAAATGAAAGCGGGGCCGCGCAGGCCCAGTGAGCCGCTCGCATTCACGAACAGGGTGTCGGGAATCACCTCGACGGCGGGCGCTGCGGCTGCGGCGGGCGCAGGCAAGAGAGCCGTGGCGGCGATGGTGGCGGAAGATGCAATGAGAAAGTCGCGACGGTTCATCGTCGTTGTCCTTTTAGCTGTTCGGGCTCAAGGCCCCGGCGCGCAAGTGGAGAAATCGCCGATGTGTTGATGCTATCGCAGCTCGGCGCTTCTCGGCGGATGTGGCTGTGGGTCTGGCATTTTCAGTCCTGAGTTAAGGTGCGTCGCGGATTCCCGGCGCGTGTCTGTCTTCTACTATCTGGGCGTGTCTACGTCCAGAGATGGCGGCGCGACGGGTGGCAGTTTCTGTCGCCTTCGACGCCGTTTTGAATGGTCGGGGTAGAGTGATTCGAACACTCGACCCCCGGTTCCCAAAACCGGTGCTCTACCAGGCTGAGCTATACCCCGAACGGTTCTCTTTCTACACGATCCGCCGATCACCGGGTGACGCCGTCGGTGTCATTTGCTGCAATATACGCAGCTCTTTCCGCACATCGGCGCGGGCGCGGAGAATGCCGCGCCGACCATCGCTGGGCGTCGAGGGCACCACCACGAAGCGGCTGGCGCCGTTGTGGTGCAGCACGAGGCGCGGGTGGCGCCTGGTCTTCACCAGCGTCACCCCCACCCCTGCCGCAGCGGCCAGATCGGTCGCTGCAGCCAGGTAGTCGTAGAGCCGCGTCATGTCCGAAGGCTCGGCTTCATGTTCGCGAGCATCGTCACGAACGGGATCAGCAGCTTCGAATTGCAGTCGTGCACCGCAGCGAGAAGCTCGTCGGCCAGCACGGTGGCTGCCATGCGGCGGATTTCCTCGAGGGTCTCCGGCTCCGAGGAGAGCAGCGTGGCAATGGCTGCATCCTCCTTCGCGATGGCTGCCTTCAGCGCCGCGTCTGCTGCGATGCGTTCGGCGGCTCCGGTATCAGCATCGCTGCACACGTAGATGGCGGCATCAGCCTCGGCGCGCGCCAGGTCATAGACGCTGCAGAGCCGGTCAATGCGGTTCACGGTCATGCTGCCTCTCCCCAGCGCTGGGTCGCCAAAGCATTGATCAGGTGCCAGGAGTAGTCGTAGTTCGCCCCGGCGATCTCTTCGATCTCCAGCTCGGAGGCCATGACAGCCGCGATGGTGCGGATCTGATCGGCAGTCGTGTTGGCGTCGAAGGTGAAGAGCTCGTCGCGCTTCTCGCAGGCCTCGTCGACAAGGCCCTCGTACTCATGCTGCGCCACGGACACCATGTGCTGGTCCAGCGCAGCCTTCCGCTTGGCTAGGGCGTCATCGATGGTGGCAAGCGTCCGTTCCCTGCGACCTTCGTAATCGGGCTCATTGGCAGAAGCCCGCAGCAGCAGTTCCACCTCCGCCCGCATGAGCCTTGCGTCGGTGCCGACGTGGACAATCCAGTTGCTCTTGGGGTGAGCCTCGATCTTGACGTTGATCTCGCCGAGCGTGGCCTCAGCCTGCTCGCAGAGCTCCATGTAATGAGCGCGGGCGGCATCGCGGGCGCGTTGGGCTTTCAGAAAAGCGGTCAGGCGGTCGTTGAAGTCAGTCATCGTTATCTCCTGTGGGGTGAAGGTGGGGCGGCAGGGTTGGTGCCGCCGCCCGAAGGGTCAGGCTGCCATCTGCACCTTGCTGTTGCGCGACACCGCGAGCATCAGACGCTCGACCGCGCTCCAGCCGTTGATGTTGAAGGTGTAGCTGGGGTCCGAGATCAGGAACTCGCCGGCCACCGCCGAGAGCACCATCCGGAACTCGTCACCCGTCGCTGTGGTAAGGGATCGGCACAGGTCCTGCTCGCGGGCATAGGCTCGCATTTCGGCATCAGACTGTTCCCGCCAGAGGGCTTCACCGCCGGCGGCATTGAACTCGTCGGCAATGCGCGACATCACCTCCGATGCGGCACTGATCGCAGCCCGGATCGCGTCCTCGGCGTTCATCCGGTGGACGAAAGTTGCGCCCATGCGGTCGAAGGCCATGTCGAATGCGGCCTCAACGGCGTCGACGAGTTCGCGGCGCGACCACGCGCAGCTTACTGTGAATTCGGGCACATAGATGTTGCCGAGCTTCACACTCCGGTTCGCGATTTTCGCGTCGAGCTCCTCGCCGAGGCGGTGCCGTTTGGCCTTCAATTCCTGCAGTTCGCCGATGGCCCTGAGCCAGGCCGACAATGCCTTTGTGGTTTCAGTCATTTTCGTTTTCCTTTTCTTCGGTCGTGTTGATGGGCGCGCCGGGTGACCGGCCTGGCGCGCGCAGTGTGGGTCCAGAGGGGCTGCGACACTCAAGATCAGAGCAGTGTCGCGGGGGGGTCGCAAACCTTCCAGCCCTCTGAAGTTTGTGACGCTCAGCTCTCCTCGGGCGGCTCGTCGGGATCGCGGCCGTAGTGGGCAATGTCGTCGCGCGGGTCCTCGTCGATCGCTCGGAGCGCCAGGTTGTAGGCGACGCGCCTCGTGAAGTCCGTCGGGGCCATCAGCATGAGCTCATCCGCAACCTGTTGGTTACCGGTCAGGCGCGCGATTTCGTGGATTGCGGCCATTAGCTTGGCGCGAACACCGAATTCACGGAAGTCCATCGACATGAGGTCAGCAGCAGCTTCGTGGAATTTCTTCATCCACATGCACTCGGCGGCGCATGCCATTTCCGGCGTGGTCCTGTCGGCGTCGAGGCGGACGATGGCGACCATGCCGCCCGCGTCGCGGTAGATATCGGCGAAGGTAGGCGTCGGCATCAGCTCGTTCATCGCTTGCTCCTGAAAGAAACATTCTATATCGATATCCATATGGCCTCACGAATCGTGAAGTCAATATGCCATATCGAAAATAGTATGAGATAACGATGACACCATCGCAGGCACGAGCGGCGCGCGCAGGATTGAAGCTGACCATGGGCGAGGTGGCGGCGGGCGCTGGCGTCACGCCGAACACGGTGCAGCGTCTTGAGGTGCCGCCAGAGAACGGGCGCGGTGCGAACACTGCAACCGTGGCTGCGGTGCGAGACTTCTACGAAAAGAGCGGAGTGACGTTCCTCGATGCCGATGAGCGTGGCCCGGGCGTGCGGATCGCTGGCGCGTGACATTTCACGCCGCCAGCGGATCTATGGGAACGACGCCGCGAAGGGCCTTCATCAGCTCCATCGTCGCGACCAGCCGCTGGCGAACCACCCTTGCGGCAACGAGATCGACCGTGCCCTCCGCGACTATCTGGTGGACGGTCACCGTGCCGGTCTGGCCCTGGCGGGCCAGGCGCCCGTTGGCCTGCTCGAACAACTCCGATGACCACCCGGTCGTGAGCCACACAACCGTCGAGCCACCGCGCTGAAGGTTGAGCCCGTGGCCCATCGCGAGGGGGTGTCCGGCGAGGACTTCGATCTTTCCGGCATTCCAGTCCGCGACGATGCGCTCTGCCTCGGCGCGGCTGGTGCCACCGCCGAGGACGGCGAGGTTCGGGAACTCGGCACGCATGCGCTCGACCTCATGCCGAAATTGATAGAGGACCAAGACGCCGCCAGTCGTGCCCTCCACGATTTCCTTCAACGCCTCGATCTTCGCGTCGTGCAGGACATCGAACTTTTCGCCATCGGCGTGATACGCCGCGCCGGACGTAATCTGGAGCAGCTTCCCGACAATGGCGATCGCCGCCTGCGGAAGCGCGATGTCTGGCGCGAGCTCGGCCTTCAAACCATTCTCTACCGAGAAGTAGGTTTTGCGCGCCTTCTCCGGCAGCGGCACACGAATGGTGTTATAGACGATGGGCGGGCGGGTCTTTGCCGCAGCCTCGTCGAGGCTCAGCGCGATGGGCGCGATGGCGGCCTTGATCACATCCCCTGCCCCGTTCCGCAGCCGCCACGCCCAACCGTTCCGGTCTGCAGGCGTAAAGAAGCGGTCGCGCCATTCAACGAAGGTGCCCGGCCAGATCTTGCCAAAGGGATCGCAGAACCGGACCTGCCCCCACAAATCCATTTCCGACGTCGAGCGCGGCGTGGCGGTCACCGCCCAACGGAAATGCGCGGGACCCCATCCCGCGATGCGTGCCATAATCTTGGTCCGCTGAGATGTGGCCGACTTCAGGCAGCTGGACTCCTCAGCCACCACAACGTCGAACTCGTCGAGGGAAATTACCCTGCCCGCAGCAGCACGCTCCAGCCATCTCAGCGCATCGTAGTTCGTCACCACGACGTCCGCCTCAGACTTAAACGCCGCAAGGCGGACGCGCTCATTTCCAACAGCCAGCGCGAAGGAGAGGTCCTGCGTTTCGGCCCACTTCTTCGCTTCGATGTGGTGCACCGTCTGCGCCACGCGTAGCGGGGCAACGATAAGCATCCGGCGAGCCAGACCGTCACGCTTGAGGTCCACAAACGCGTGGTGGATCACCGTCGTCTTGCCGGCGCCGACAGGCGCGATGAGCAGCGCGCCGGAGCGGCCCTTGAGAAACGCGATCGCCTCTTCCTGGTAGCGGTGAAGATCGTTGCGCTGGAACACCATGGCGCTAGACCTTTGCGTAACGCGTGAGGGTCCCGCCCTCGGCGCCGATCGGCCAGCCTTCGGCCCATGGTGCGGGCTGCCGCATGATCACCAGGAGCTCTTCAAGCCGCCCGTCTGCCGCGTCGGCGACCACTTCGTCGTGGACCAGCATGACGGGATCAAGCCCGGCATCGACGATGCGCAGCAGGGCATCGGCGAGCAGGTCCCGTGCGATGGAAGACGCCGCCCATTCGGCCAGGCGGCCACCATACACTCGGTCGCGGAACACGCCCTTGCCGGTATAGGTCGCGACACTGACGTCGTAGGTGCGCTGCCCCCTGGCGGTCACCGGCGTCGCCACCGGCTTGTGCAGCGTCATCGCCCGACCCGACGGCAGATTGAGCTTCAAGAAGTCGCCATCGCGGAACCAGCGCAGCGATGGCACGGTGGGCGAAATGTCCAAGCTCTCGCCGCTTTCGATAGCGTAGACCATGGTTTCGAACAGGCGCGCCCAAAGCGCTGTCACTCGGCCATAAGCCCTGCGGTATCCGTTGACCGCCGCCGTCGCGGTGGCGATGTCGACCCCGGCGCTGGCGGCGAATCGTTCATACCCCATGCCAAAGCCACAGCCGAGCACCGCGGGCTTCCCGACCGTATTCCGTTCGCTTTTGGTTACGCTTTCGACGGGCTTGTTGAAGATAAAGGCAGCCAGCCGCTTGTACTCATCTTCACCTCGGATCAGGCGGTCGACGGCTTCAGTCTCGCCGCTGATGTACCAGAGCACCGCCAGTTCGATTTTCGCGAAGTCGGCCACGTGGAAGACACGGCCTGCCGTCGGGACCAACAGGCCCCTGACGCACTGAGCTATGATGTCACCGGGGCGCCGGTAGAGCAGCCCGAGGGCATCGGTGGCGTCATTGGTCTTGTGATCTCGGGCGATGCCAAGGACGCGCGCCTGCTCATCGGCCTCGATGGTGGGCCGCTTCAGGTTTTGAAGCTGAACGCCCGAAGAGGTCCACCGGCCCGTCTTTGCGCCCAGGTAGCGCAGAGTGCCGCGCAGCCTACCGTCACTGCTGGTGCGCTGAACGACGGCATCGGCTTTTGCCAGCGCCGCGTTGGAAACCATGGTCCTGGCCTCCAGCACCTCGCGCACCGTCGGGGGCAGGTTGCGGTGGGCGAGTAGACCGTCGATTACGTCGCTGTCGAGCGCTTCGCATTGAACCCCCTGACCGACGACCCAGTCGCGCAGCGCCCCGACCTGCGTGGCCCGGACGCCGGTCAGCGTTTCGCATCGGGCATCGGCCTCGCCGGCCCAGTGAGCCCGCAGCCGCGAGATGGCTTGAGCCGCGTCGAGGTCTACGGCAACTCCTCGATCATTGAGCCGCTCAGTCTCGGTGAACACGCGCTCCTCAGTCTCGGTCAGGCGCGGCAGCGCTGCGTCGAGTGCTCGGCAGACTGCAATGTCTTGCTCTGAGTAGGCTCGGAATGCGAGCCAGTCGATCGGCCTTTCACGACCCGAGATCACTGCGCCGGATCGCGGCTGCGGGATAGAAAACAGCCGGATCAGCCGCGCGCCGTCCTTGTCCTTCTGCACGTCCTGGCCGAGGCCCAGAGCGGCAGCCGCCCCGCCGAGCGCTTGCGGCAGTCCCATCGCTGCCGCGCGGGGCATCGTGTCCAACGCCCACCGGGCCGGATCAGTAACCCAGGCGTTACCAATGCCAATCGCCTCGCCTTTGTGGCGGAGCACGGTCCGGTCAAAACCGGCATTGTGTGCAACGATCGCAAAGCCGGGATCGGCCAGCGCCGTCATTAAAAGCGCGGGTGCCGGTTCGGCGGCGGGGTCCCACGTCGCGGGCGCAGCGCCGTCGATGGCCCAAGCAACCAAGAGGATGCGCGTGTCAGGGTGCTCAGCGTAGACATACGCGCCAACCTCGCGGAGGTCGGCGGAGCCATAGGTTTCCAGATCGAGATAGAGCTTGGGCATGGGCCTGATCGGGCATGAAGGAAGGGGGTACCCGGCGGTGGAAGATTGAAACTATTTCGATCTTCCATCGCCAGGTGTTCGGGGGATGCACGACCCCGAATTAGAAGGGCGCCTCAGCGAAGCCCCGCGAGCGAATCAGCCCCATGTCCGCAGTGTCGATGTCGCCGCTCAGCCCGGCAGGTGCATCGAGCGCGTCATCGACGTCCGCCGAAACACCCGAGAGGCGTCCGGCGGTCATTGCACCCATGCCGATCTCAATACCGCGCCCGATCACCCAGACCCCGTCGAGGCCCAGGGACACGCCGGAGTTTACGGTCGCGTCGTAGGCAAAGGCCGAGAGCAGAACGACGGCCTTACGTCCGTCGAGCTGGTCTTCCGGCGTGATCTGGCGCTTCTCCTTGCCCCACACTGCCATGGGCTTACGGGTGGAACTTGCGTTGATGTAGTAGGCCCCGCGGTACATCTCGTCAGTCTTGAGATAAGTGCCGTCATGGGCCTTCTCGTCGCCATCACGCACCGGAAAGCGCAGGGTCTTCGGGGGCTTGCTCCCCCACTTGTCAGCGATGGCGGCATCGACGGCCTTGCGGAGGTTGGCAACGGCAGGGTCATCCTTCGGCACGATCAGCTGCAGGCTGAACTTTTCCTTGTCGGGGGCGAAGGAAGAGGCCCTGGCTTCGAGGACGGACACCCAGCGGATAATACCGGTGACATTCACCTTGCGATCGGGGCTCATAGACTGCGACATTTTGAGAGTTCCTGTTTTTGCGTTGGCACCGAGCCGGTCATTGCTCGGTTGTCGCATGTCTCTCATGGGTGGCCCGGACACCCTCGGGAGGCGAGTGTCCGGTTTTCTCAAGCGTCACAGATCGTCCTCGACCACGACGCGAACGCCATCAAACGTGGCGCCGGGGCGGACGCGGGAGACCGGCTCGCCCGGCTCATTTTCGCGCACCAGGGCGATCTCGCCGGGCCGCATTTCGACAAGGCTGCGGAGCGTTTTGCGGCTGTCCGAATAGCGCAGCATGTTCTCAACCTGCGCCGGCGAGCGCAGCACGGTCGGCTCGAAGAGGTCGGTCGGTGACAGCCCGGCGCGCATCAATGTGTTGACCGCGGCTTCCTCATCAGCCCAGACGCGGCGACCGCGACGGCGGACGAGCTTCCATCCGGGGATGCTGTGCCCGTCGAGGGCGCGGCGCAGCGCTTCATCCTTTACCGCCTTGGCCCATCCGGTCACCGGCTCCGCGCTGTCGAGGAGTTCGGCAAGCTCCGCATCCTCGGCCTGTTCGGCGGGCGTCACGACGTGGAACCCAGCGAAGACATGGGCCTTCAGCGCCTCGCAGGTCGGGGCGGCCTTGCAGAATTTACAATGGCCGCCAGCCACACGGGGAGCGTCGGGGCGCTGGGTGACGACCACGCGGCGGCGGAGTTCCATGGCGAAATCGTCAAGGTCCGGGTTGCTGTATCGATACGACCGCACCGGCCCGTCGTCGTGCCGGGCGGCAGGTTGAACGATAGTCGTGACCACGCCATCAGGGCGTGAGCCGAACGCCTCGCGGGCGAGGAGGCTGTAAATCTTGAGCTGCGGCGCATCCGCTTCGATGATCCCGATGCCGGTCTTCAGGTCGATGACCTCGAGTTCGCGCTCCCGGACAATCACGGCGTCGGCGGTGCCCCAGACCTCGGGAATGCCGGGGAAAGGCGCGAGCTGAACTTCAGACGCCACCAGCTTCGCGCCTATGCTGCGTTCCTCGACTTCATGCAAGGCGGCGCTCGCGACCTCGACCATCTCGGGGAAATCGGCGAGCGATTCCGTGATCAGCTTTCCGCTCTTCAGCGCCAGTTCGAGGGCTTCATGCGCAGCAGTCCCGGCGACCGCAGCGGGCGACGAGTTGTCCATGCCCGGCATCGCCGCCTCGGCGTTGATCGATCCGGGGCATGCGAACCACCGGGCGCTCGACGAGGGGCCGTGCGTTGCGTGTTTTGGCTTGTTGATCATAGCTTGGACTTGGGTTCTGCAGTGTTGATGATGGGGGCCTCGTCGAGCGAGGCGAGGACGGCGTCAGGTCCGTGCTCCGCGACGATCTCGGCGATGCAGGCTTCGGTGATCTCACGCATCGACGGCTTGCGCTTTTTCGTCGCGAGAAAGACCTCGGCGACCAGATCCGGCGAGTCATGCATTTTACGGCCGCTGGCGTAGTGGAACACCGCGACCGGAACTTTCCGGCGGCGGCACAGCACGAAAAGCTTAGCCCGCTTTCCGATTACGATCGGGGCCACGTGGCCCCAGACATTCATCGTCGCGCCGTCCACCTTCGGGACTTTGAAATAGGTCAGCGCCATCAGTCGCTCCCGTCACTACAGTTTTCGTCAAAAACGGGGTGCACGGGTGTCACGGTCCCCTCAGTTTCCCGAAGAACGCCAAATTCATGCAATTGCGTGACCGCAGCGTCTTCCGTCTCCTGAGGGGCTTTTTCCGGAAAGGTTGTCACGGGCGTAACCCGAAGGCCGTCGCCGGAGCGCTCCGAAACCATCCGTCCGGCAGCCCGCTCGATGTCGAGCACCACGCCGAGAGAGCCCGTGTCGGCGTGGACGAATAGGATCGTGCCGAATTCGCCCCGCTCGTGGAGCACTCGGGCCGCTGCGTGCTCGGGGTCACGATGCGGCGGCACGAGCTGCTCGTCGCCGAGCCACACCGACCAGCGCCGCGCGCCGTCCTTCTTGAGCGTGGCGATCAGGTCGGGCTCGACGGTGCGCCCGCCGACGAGGAGGATTGGTGGATGCATCACTCGACCCCCTCGTCCGAAGGGGCCTTGGCCGCCGCAGCGGCGGTCCGGGCGATGTCGATGACCAGGCCCAGAGTGCCGCGCTGGTGGAGGAAAGCGAGGCGCCCGCTGAGACCCCGCCCGGCGAGGACCACGGCAGCGGCCGTTTCCGGGTTGCGCGCTTCGTCGACGATGATGTCGCCGTCAAAGGTCACCTGCCAAGTACGCCCAGCGTCGAGCGGGACGAGCTCGGCAACGTGATCAACCGTCACGGTACGGTTACCCGTAACTTGGATGTTGTAGGTCATGCGGCCCCCTTTGCCTTGCGGGCCAGGGCATCGTCGAGGCGAACCCGCAGTGCGGCGAGCAGTGTGGCGTGGTCTTCGGGGTGGACGTGGTCGAGAGCAGAGACGTTGAAGGCCCCGAGGACGGCGAGCACCTCTGCCCTGCCGGCGGCCTTCAAGAGCGCCAGCGCCACCCGCTCGATTTCGCTGAAGTCCTCAACAGCAGCAGCAGGCCCCTCGAACGGCACGTTCTCGGCGATGATGGCGGTGCGCTCGACGGCGGCGTGCGCCAGGTCTTCGAGGTCGCCGGGAGCCAGGTCAGGCCGCGGCTCGGGCTTCAGGGTTTCGCGGTTGGCGGCATGCGGCACCAGGCGGGTGTCGCGGGCGGCGGGGTCGAGGGCCAGCTCGATCACCCGCAGGTTGAGGCGGATCGCGTCGAGTGCGGCGTAGATGACGGGGTCGGCAGTGCTCACTTTTTGGGGCTCCGTTGTGGAGCCTGCACCATGCCCCGAAGGGTCCGGACAGATGCCTCAGCCAAGTGTCCGGTTTTGTATTGTTCGGAGGAATAAGCTGAACAAGCCGAGGCCAAGAGCGCCGGATTGATTGAGCTTCGGCGGACCTGATGAGCTGCGGTCCATCACTCAGCCCATCACTTGCGCGGAAAATTCCCTGTGGTGAGCGCCGCAGATGGCGGGCGCTGGGTGTCCTGGCTGATCAGGACCCGCTTTCTTTTCTGTCGGGGTCCGACAAAGCGACGGAAGATGGCTGCCGCTGGCACTACCCTAGCCTCGGCCACTCTTCTCGCTGGGCGACGGCCACCGGAGTTGCGCGCCTGCGCTGCGGAGTGGTCCGCAGGGCGTCCGCACGGCGTCGAAGAGCACCGGACCTCGCGCCCAGGTGCGCAGGTAGCGTTCTAAAACACGACTGGATTGGTAGTGATTAAGGTCTGCCGAGACCGTTGGGGTCCAGCACCAGCCGCCCCGTCGAGGTTAGGCACCAGCACCCTGTCGAGGTCCGGCACCGGCAGCCCGTTGAGGTCCATCAAGCCGCAGCAGCAGCCGCCCCGTTGGGCTCCCAACCCCACTGCACCCCCAGCCTTAGGGCCGTGTTACACACCCAAATTTTAGTGTAACAGGAATTTCTTAGTTATATCAACGATGTAACACATGTTACTCTGTTACTACCTCTATTATTAATAGCTACAGGGGAGAGAGAGGAGCCAAAGCGTGGTCTGTTTGAGAAAATCTCCTCACACGTGTAGGGGGGGATATGGAAAACACAGTGTAACTCGCAAAACATTTTAACCCTCTGATTTTTATTGGGAAAAGTATGTTACACAAAATCGGCTGTTTCAGCGTCGATTTTGTAACTAGACGTTGGCAGACAAAAAAATAAGGGTTTTGCAGCGACTTTTCGCAGACCCCCCTCCATTTTTCTCGAAAAATTCCATTTTGACTTCCCGCGCCGGAGCAAGGGCCGGAAAGGCCTGGAATTGCTGGCCTCTCCGCGGGGAGCCCTGGCGAAGACCGGTGATAAGTGGCGACACCCACGAAAATCGACCCTTCGATTTTCTACGTGTTTTGTGTTTCGGCCGGAGAGGCCCGGAAATGCTGGGGTCTCCAGCGTTTTGACCCCGCGTCCCGGGTCAAAAAGGGCAAAAACATCATTTTTGGCGCTAAGTGTTTCACGCATTTACGTGAACATTGCGATAAAGTAAGCGCTTTTCTATATATTTTAGAAAACCGGACACTCCGCTCCAGCGTGTGTCCGAACCTTATACGCCACCCTCGCGGCAACATGAGCCACGAGGTTTTTCGCATGTCTACCGCAGCAGCCAGCGCCAGAGCGCTTGTTCCCTACACCCGCCACACGCCCACAACGCGGCGTGGCTTTGCCGCCCTCTACGACACCGCCGTCCGGATCGGCGCCACCCGCATGGTCACCAACTACAGCGAACAGTTCGCCGAATGGGCCATGGAGCACGAAGATGAGCGCCGCGATCCTGACGCCGACATCGCCGCCGCAAAGCAGCTGCTCAGCGAAATCTACGACCACGGCGCCAATGGTGTGTTTGCCATCCTCGGTGCCGCCGGCACCGGCAAGACCGAGCTGATCCGTCACATCGCGAGCACCTATGCCGACAGGACAATCTTTGCCGCGACCACCAATGCCGCGGCTGGCGTCCTCGACGAGCGCCTGCACCGCATGCCAGAACCCGGGCGAAGCGACCTGCACCCCCTGCCCCCGCACATGCAGGTCAAGACTGCCAAGGCAGCTTTCACAAAGCTCCAGTTCGAGGAGCCATACTTCGGCGCCGTAGCCGTCATGGTGAAGCGTGTTGCCAATCGTGATCGACTGGGCCTCGACGAAGTGATCCTCGCCGCCGGGCTCGGCCGAAAGATGCCGGTACTCGGGACTGCCGAAGGCGTCGAGGCGCTCATCGGAAAGGCACCGGCATGGTTCACTGAGACCTTGAATGCCACGGGCGATCTCAACGAAATCCTTGATGCCGTCCTCGACGGCTCAATCGAGGCTGCGTTCACGGCGCTGGGCATCAACACCCTTGAGGCCTTTGACCACGAGTGGAAGGAGTCCCGCGAGGCTGCAGAACTCGTCGCCGTAATCGACGAGGCGAGCATGCTGATGTCCGACGACCTCGAGAAGATCGCTGGCAGCATGAGGGCAGTCATCCTCGTTGGCGACCTCTTCCAGCTGCCACCCGTCGATGACGAGTCGAAGTTCGCTGTGCCAGCCCTCTCGACGGTCCAGTGGGGGAACCAGGCACACCTGACGACGGTCCGCCGCACTGGCGAGGACAACGACATCGCCGAGTGGGCAACTGAGCTCCTCAATCCCAAAGTCGCCCTTGCCGACTGGGTGCGGGAAGTCGAGGCCAATGCGAAAAACGTGAAGGTCGTGGACAGCTATGACGCCACTCTTGCGGCGTCTGACCCCATCCTCGCCTACACCAACGTCACGCGCACTGACCTCTGCCGTGCCTGGCGCGCAGCAATGGGTATCGGTTCCCCTCGGCTCATTCCTGGGGAACCCGTGGTGGTGAACTGGGTGTCGCGCCGCTTCTCCGACCAGGCAGAGGAAATCGGCATCCGCAAAGGCACCCGCGCCGTGTTCCTCGACGACCAGCGGCACTCCCTCTCGCTCCTCATCAATGGTGAGCGCGTCGACCATATTCCCGCCCTCGCCCTGATGGGGAAATCAAGTGACCGGATGACCCGCGCCGCCGTCGGCGAAGTGGAACTCTGGCACGGCGCGGCAATGACCGGCCACAAGGCTCAGGGAAGCCAGTGGCAGACCATCCAGATTTCGCTCGCGGACCTCAATTGGTTCGCACGTTCAACCTTTGGCAACGAGGCCGCAGCCGACTTGCCGGGAATGCCTGTCTGGCGGCGCTGGGCCTACACGGCCATCACGCGCGCCACCCAGGAGGTGCGGCTCGTTCGGGTCTCCCAGACCATCAACAAGGGCGTCTTTCTCAACCGCCCCCAGAATGTCCCCCGCTTCCTCGATCGCCTCACTGCACCCGCTGGATTGGGAGCGTAACCATGTCGAACGTTACGATCCTCACTACCCCTGAAGAGGTCGCAGATGTCCTCGGCTTTGATCCCCGCTCGGGGTCAACCTCCGGCGGCTACAAGGTCCTGTGCGTCAGCCATAAAGACCGCAATCCGAGCCTTGTCATCTCGGCAGGCGACAATGGGGCCATCCTCGCACAGTGCTGGGTGTGCAACCCCTCAGGCAAAGACAAAGACGCTGGGGGTGCTATCCGTCGTGCAATCGACGCTGCAGCGCTTGAGGCGAATTGCCGTATCAACTGGGATGGCCGCACGGACGACGAGCGCGAACTGGACGCACAGCTAGAGGCTGAGATCGAGTTTGACGGTGTGGATCCTGACATCGATCTCGGCGACGACGAGGATGCGGGCGAGCCAGACGTAAACGAAGCTGCCGCCTCAGAGCCCAAGAAGACGAGCAAGCAGAAGCGGCAGGAGAAGGCCGAAGCCGCCAAGGCCAAGAAGGCCGAGGATGACGAGGCCCAGCTCGCCTTCATCGAAGCCCAGTTAAAGGGCAGCGAGATGCCTGCAGGCAATGCCGCCGGGGTTTACCTCGCCCGCCGTGGCATCGACCTCAAGAAGCTGGAAGCGCCGGGCTTTCAACTGCCGGTCCGCTGGTTCCCTGCGCTTGAGATCAAGACCAAGGCTGGCGGCACGCGCCGCTGTGCGGCCATGCTCACCCCCATCATCCGCCCCGCAGACGGATCAATGTGCGCGGTCATGCTCACCTATCTCACCAGTGACGGACAGAAGGATGAGCGCGTCTTCCCCGGTGGCCGCCAGTTCATCGGTCCGAAATCCGAAGGGTTCGCCCGCATCGGCGCCAGCAGCGCGAATGCCACCCGGATAGTTCTCGGCGAAGGTCTCGAAACCGTGTTGAGCGCCGCGATGATTGACGCCGATTCGGGCAGTCACGCGTCAACTCAGTACATCGCCTGCCTTGGCGGCGTCCAGAAGCCGCCCGTAGGGCCAAAGGTGCGTGAGGTCGTCATCCTCGTCGATCGCGACGTCGAGGACCGGCACGGCATCCTGGCGCGCGAAATTGCCATCGAGCACGATATCCCTGTGACCCCTGTGACCGTGCCGGACGCAGTGATGCGTGGCGTCAAGAATGCTGATCTCAACGACATGCTGCGGGCGATTGGCGTCGGGCGCACCGCGGAGATCATGGCCGGGGCAAAGCGCGGCCTGGACCATGTGGACCCGGTCTATGCGTTTAATTTTGGCGCGGAGACAACAGAGCGCCAAGTTGCGCAAATCGTCTGCGACCGCTTCTATCGAACCCTCGAGAAGGGCGAGATGAAGCCCGTCGCCTTCATTTACACCAATGGGGCGATGTATGTCTGGGACAAGGACGAGGGTACTTATTCCGTCGTCCATAGTGACACCGCACGGAACAGCTGTACCCGTCTGCTTTGGGGCAGCCTTGGGGTGCAGGACGGCAAGTATGGCCTCATCTCGGAACTCGACAAACTCGCCCGAGCATCAGCGAACACGACGAAGGCGCTGCTCGCCGCCGTCGACTACGATGAGGACGTTGTCCGGAACGGTCGCGGCTGGCTTCGCCGCGGCATTGCGCAGGGGAATGCGCGCGACTGGATGGTTCTCAAGGATGGCCTGTTCAATATCCGGACCAAGCAGAGCATCGACTTCACGCCTGACTATTTCGCGCAGTCGCGCCTGTCGTTCTCGCTCAGGAACTACGCCGAACTGGGTGAGCCTGCGGCCTTCCTGAAGTTTCTCGGCGAAGTCTGCGCCGACGATCCCCCGCGCGTCCGCCTGATCCGGGAATTGATGGCTTACCTGCTCTCGGGGTCGAACGCCGCTCAGCGCTTCTTCCTGGTTGTCGGCACCGCCGGTTCTGGCAAGTCGACACTCCGTGAAGTGATCTCAGCCCTGTTCGGCAATGCGGCGAACGAGACCAGCGTCGACGCGATGAGTTCCAAGTTCGGCCTGAGCCCCCTGGTCGGGAAGCTCGTGACCTTCAACTCAGACCTGACTGACAATTCGAGCAGCACCGGCAAAGTGGCGCTGGAAAATCTGAAGAAGGTGACGGGTGGTGACCCGGCGCAAATCGAGGCGAAGTTCAAGGATGGGTACACCGCCGTCCTTGAAACCCGTTTCGTGCTCATCGCCAACAAGACCCCGTCGTTCCTCACCGACGAGTCGAAGGCGATCGACCGCCGTGCGGTATGTGTGCCCTTTCCTGTCAGTGTGCCCGAAGACCAGCGTGACCCGAACCTGCGCGACAAGCTGCTGGCCGAACTGCCGGAGATTGCCAAGTGGGCGCTTGAAGCCTTGCCGGAGCTCGAGCAAAGCGACTGGAAGTTCAGCGAGCCTGAGAGCGCAAAGGTCATGCGCGAGGAGTTTGTCGAAGTGACACAGCGCCCGTTGAGCTTCATCCTCGATCGGGTCGTCACGACCCAAAACTCCGGCGCCTGGCTGAGCCTGCAGGGATGGTACGACCATTATGTCGAATGGTGCCGTCGCTCGGGCATTCGCGCCGTGACCAAGCCCACATTCAAGGCCTCCTTCACGAGCAGCCTCAGGGACGAGTTGCGGCTCATGCGCAGCAGCCTCACCACGACGAAGGAGGCGGCGGAGTTGGCTGCGCTTAGCGACGGGATCACCTGCCTCGAACTGGCGGTCGAAAGCCTGACGCCAAGTGCGCGCGCAAGGAACGTGGTGCGTCTTAATGGAACCGTTAAGGTCGTGCGGAGGGTGAAGGGCATCACCTACGCTGCCGGCGACAGCTTGCCGCCGATCACGTCGCCCATCGACATCGACGCCGCCGATCCCGAATAGGATTGGCGGCGTTGCCGTCGCACAAGTGTGGATGCAGGCTTCTGTTGCCAGGTGCCTGCGGACCCCGCCTTCTACCTGCTACAGCAGAAGGACTTTCGGTTGGTCACCGGTACCGCATCACGCGGCGACGGCGAGCCGAGCATAGTTGTCGTTGGCAACTATAAGGATGGTCCGATATCGGTGGTACCATGCCGAGCGAAAGTCAGACCTTTACGCCCTTGTCGATCCTGTTTCGCCCCCGTGAGCCCCGCCACGACTGGGGTGTTCTGGTGGAGGCGCCAGGCACTGCCCCCGGGTCCAATGGGTTTATTACGCCAGCCGTTTATCGCCGTAGTCCGTTGCCGGACGCGTGCGGCGTACATGCGTCGGAGTCCGGCGGCAACACCGGTTCGCGCTGCACTGGACGTTGATGTCAGCTGTGTTGCCGTCGAGCAGCACCGCTCTTTTATCCGGCACCGCCTCCTCCTCGCATGAATGCGCGGTTCGCGACCAATGGCCGCGTCCGCTTTTGAGACGCCAGTACCCTACACACAAAGAGGTCAACGTAGCCGCGCCCGATCAGGCCGGCGGGTCAGGATATTGTCCGCCCGATCGACACCACGGACGCGTAGGCCTTCAAGAAAGCGGTGACCGACAATCTGTTTTAGCCGGAGCACGATTGCGCGACGGTGGTAGATCAGCTTAAGTCGTCAAACTGCGTCTTATGTGCCGGCCATCCTGAGGAACACCAAGATGAAACAATTCTGGATGGTAGTTTTCGGCGCGGCTGCACTGGCGACCCCTGTCGCTGCTTTTGTTCAGGCCGATGTGGAAAATCTTCGGACCACGGGATCGTGTTTTGGTTGCGACCTCTCAGCCTTTGAATTTCCTAAAGGCGCGAACCTCACGGGCGTGAGCCTCGGTGACGCAGACCTAGGCGGCGCCAGCCTCATTAGCGCCGACCTCGGCCGCGCTGACCTCTTAGGTGCGCACTGCACCAACGTGAACCTCACCGGCGCGAATCTCGCAGGCGCCAATTTAGCTTACGCAGACCTTACCGGCGCGGACCTCAGCCGCGCGGATCTCACCGGCGCGAATCTGTACGGCGCGAACTTAACCGGCGCGAACCTTACCGGCGCGACCATTGGGATCGACACGAATCTCAGTGGGGCGATCTATGATGAGACAACTAAGGGATTGAAGCAAAGGTTCTGAAATAGCCTTCAATAAAATACAGGCCGACACTCCGTCTCAGCTCAGCAACTCACGTGCGTTGCCAGGCTACGCTACACCTCAGAATCGCCCCGCACCTGCGCACGGGGTCCTTTGTTTATCGTGCCCGCACCATCACGCGGGCGGCAACACCGGTTCGCGGCGCGGCAGTCATCTGCAGGCCGGAACGCAAGCATCAGATCAGTATTTGCGCTGATCCTCGTTCGCAGCCATGTCCTGCAGCGCCCTCGGGCAATTTTGTGATGGGCCACCTGATGGGCCAGGAGCGAAATCTCCAGCAAAAACTCATGTATATCAGAGAGTTACAGGCATACTGCCGAGCGAGAGAATCTCGTCCATAGAAGGTTCTTTCGACGCCACTTTGGTCATCCAAGCCTCACTCGACCGCACTTTGACCGCGTCAGGTCGGCGGCCCCGCCATACCCGGCAGACCTACACTACGCAGGTTTACTTAATCTTGGGAATTGCCGATGGGCGGGTTGAGGACGAATTCAACATGCTTTTTGTCCCGGCCCACGCGAGCGACGGCCGCATGGCCCATAAAAAAGGGCGCCCGAAGGCGCCCTTTTGATCCCTATGAGCCGGGACGCTTACTCAAGCGTGCGCAGCTCGGCCCAAACATCCTCGACCTTGGCGATATAGCCATCGGCAGAATGGACCTGGACGCTGAGGCCCAGCTCGACCGCATTCAGCCGGCCCACGGCGGACAGCACCGAAAAGGCCGCGACCATGCGGCTCGAGCGGGCCGAAATCAGACCCTCGCGCGAACTGGTCACTTCGGCCTGGGCATTCAGCACGTCGAGCGTGGTCTTCTGGCCGACATCGCGTTCTTCGATCACGCCTTCGAGCGCCGCCTGCCCCGCCGCCACGCCGGATTCAGCCGACTGGATCTGCGAGGTGACGTTCTGAAGGCTCGACCAGGAGGAAATCACCGCCTCGTGAATCTGGTCACGCGCGGCAAGGGCATCGGCCTCAGTCTTGGACTGCTGCAGGCTGGCCTTACGGACGCTCGCGCCGAGCGCACCACCGCCATAGATCGGCACCGAGAGCTGCAGCGAGACGGCAGCGCTCTGACCGGTCACCGAGGAATCGCCCCCGAAACAGCCCACCGCGCAGATGTTGCCGATGAGGCTGAGGCTCGGACCAAAAGCGGAATTGGCCGCATCAACGCCGGCCTGGGCAACCCGGATCTGCGCGCGCGCCGCCAGGAGCGCCGGATTATTGGCATCCGCGAGGTCCATAGCTGCCTCGATCGAGCGCGGCAGCAGCGGGGTGACATCAAACTCGCCGCTGAGATTGCGCGGCTTGACGCCGACATAGCGTTCGTAGCTCGCCTGGCTGGTCTGCAGCTGGGCCACCGCCGTCTTGTACGAGGCAACGGCCTGCGCCTGACGGGCCCTCGCCTGCGACACTTCGATTTTGGTGCCTTCGCCCAGCTCGAGACGATCCTCGGCCGATTTCAGCTGCGCATCGAAGAAGCCAAGATTGTCGGAGCGCAACTGCACCAGTTGGGTGTCGCGCTGCACATTGTAATAGGCCTGCACCACCGCGAGCATGATGTTCTGCACGGCGCTATCGAGCGAATACTTGCTGAGTTCAGTCAGCGCCCGCGCCTGCTCGATATTGGCATCGGTCTTGAAACTGTCGAAGAGGTTCTGACTGAGGTTGAGCCCAAGGCTGTACGATGAGGACTCATCGCCGCCGATGGCTGCCACATCGCCCGTCTGGATGACCTTGTTCACCTTGCCGCTGAGCGCCACATTGGGGCGCATGCCTGCTTTGGCGAGCGCAATGTTCTCGGCGGTGGCCTTGACGTTGAGCAGCGCCGACAGGATTGAGGGATTGTTCGTGTAGGCCTGTTCCAGCGCCTGGCGCAGGCTTTCAGCATGCGCAAACCCGGGCGCAAGCGCCACGACGGCCGCGAGGGCACCTGCCCGCAACGCCGTGAAATACCGCATGGAAACCTCCGCAAAAAGATAATGGCACCCTACCCGCAGGGTCCCCGCCGCGCAATTGCGACCTACCGTCAATTACGAATATTTAACTCAAATTTACAAATGACGCGAGGGCCTAAAAGCGGAACACGGTTGGCGCCGGTGCGGCATCAAGCGGCGGCAGGGCCAGCGTGAATTCGGCGCGCTCTCCGATTTCCTCGCCCGTGCGCACATAGACAGTAACGAGCGGTGCCCCGGTGCCCGAGACCACAGCAACCAGCCGTCCGCCCTCGGCGAGACGATTGAACAGGCTGGCGGGCACAGCCTGAACCCCACCTTCCACAACGATCACGTCATACGCACCGGTGAGGCCCGAGCCATCGAGCGGACCGGACACCAGGGTGGCATTGCTCAGGCCCAGTTGTGCGACATTGGCGCGCGCCCGGTTGCCGAGAGCTGCATCGGGTTCAAGACCAGTTGCGTGGCGGCAGAGGCTTGCCAGCACGGCGGTGGCATAGCCCGTACCAGCCCCCACAGCGAGCGCGGTTTCATCGGGATGGATTTCGGCGAGGTGCAGCAGCTTTGCGAGCGCTGCCGGGGCAGCAAGGGCGCGGCCCGCCCCGAGGGCATGGCTCAAATCGGCATAGGCGAGGTCCCGGCGCTCCGGAGGCACGAAGAGTTCGCGGGGCACGTTGCCCATGGCCTCGAGCACGCGCCAATCGGTGACATTGATGGTGCGCACCTGATTATCGACCATTTTCTTGCGCAGGACGTCGAAGCCGGGCATCGTTTTGACCAAGGGTTGGGGTTTCCGCTGCGCAGTGAAATAGCGCCGCCCCGGGCTGACCGCAAGGCCGGGCAGCGGGTGAAAGCACGAGCCTCTCCCGGCTTGCCATGCGCGCATACCTCTACTATGAAGCCCCTCAGGGGCCACGTGGCGGAGTGGTTACGCAGCGGATTGCAAATCCGTCTATTCCGGTTCGATTCCGGACGTGGCCTCCAATTCAGGGCACAAGATGCCAGACACGCCCTCCCCGCACCCCGCTGCTCCGGCCGCCGTCATTCTGGCGGGTGGCGCTGGTCGCCGACACGGCGGGGTCATCAAAGCCAATCTGCAGTTCCGCGGTCACCGGCTGCTGGATCATGTCGAAGCGCGCCTCTCGGGTGCGTCGCCGGTCCTGTTGAGCGTTGGCTGGCACGATCCGGCGCTGTTTGCGCCCCTCGGCGCGCTAGTTCCCCTCGCCGATGCCCGCCCCGATGGCGGACCGCTCGAAGGGATAAGGGCCGCCGTCACCTGGCTCAGAGCTTTTCGCCCGGATGTGGAGCGGCTCGTGACGCTGGCGGTTGATGCTCCGTTCGTCCCGCGCGATCTGGTGCAGCGGTTGCAGGCCGCGCTAAATGATGCGGATGCGGCCCATGCGGTCGGTGCGGCGGAGCCCGAAACCGATCTTCCCGGCCGAGCGCACCCGACCCATGCGCTCTATCGGATCGCCGCGCTCGACAGCGCGCTGGCGCATCTCCCCGACGGCGCGGGGCCAGCCGCGCTGCTGACGGTCCTTGCGAGCCGGGCGGTCAGCTTTGCGCGGGTGGATGGGCTTGATCCCTTCATCAGCATCAATACGCCGCAAATCCTTGAAAGCCTTACAGAACGGGAGCCCTGAGCCGCACGGGCACCTGCGGGGGGTGGCGCATTTGCCCCCCGGTTGAAAAACAGGCTTGGCAAAGGAAATCAAACCCGCTACACGGACCCCGCCTTCACCAAGGCGCTCCGTGTTCCGCGATAGCTCAGTTGGTAGAGCAAGCGGCTGTTAACCGCTGGGTCGTAGGTTCGAGTCCTACTCGCGGAGCCAATCTTTCTTCTTCATTCAGCGCATGAGCGCTTTGCTCCGGATTGGCTGCGGATCGCACTCGCCATCCGGCCTCTGCTGCCGTTAGAGACGGCAGATCAGCGCCGGGAGCCCTTCGTGAACAGTTCGCGCCAAATGCTAGACCGGCAGGCGCTGCTTTATAGTCGCCGGGGCGACCTTGACGCGGCGGCAAGCCTGATCCGGGTGGTTGGCCACCTCTATCCCGACCATTGGCTGCCGAGGCTGCATCGGCTTGAAATCGCCTATAGCCGCAAGGCGCTGGACGAGGCCAATCAGGCGCTCGACGCTGCCACCGAGGCCGGGCTGGGGCCCGCACTGGTCGCGGTATGGCGCAGTATCCTCGCTGAGAGCCCCGATCCCGTCGATGCCGCCCGCCTGATCGCGCGCGCCGATGAGCGGCAGGTCGTTACCCTGCCGAGCGCGGTCCGGATCCTGAACTACGCCGGGCACAGACGCCGGGCTGAAACCATGGTCCGCACCAGGCTTGAGCGGCAGCCGACATCGGCGCTAGCGCGGGAATTGCTCCTTACCATTTTGCTCGCCGACAACCGGTTCGAGGAGGCGGCGGACCTGCCTCGTGTGGTGCCCATGTCCACTGTCGACCAGTGGATTGAGCACCTGCACCTTCTGGCGCTCGGCAACCGCACCGACGCACTCATGGACTGGGTGCGGGCAAACGCCGCGCTGATCGATGCCCAGGACAGTCTGTGCGAAACCGTGAGTCTGCTGAGCCCGGTCGAGGCCCTGCCCGACACGCTCGCCCGGCTCACCCGGCTGGCCGGGGAGCAGGACCGCCCGGCGCGGAGCCGAATGCGGGCCAAGGCGCTGCTCGCCGCCGAACGCGATTTCGGCGCACTCGGTCTTCCAAGACCGCCCTGGACCCGCGACCCGAGCCTGCCCTGGCAAGTCGATCCGGTCCTGGCAGCGCCGCTTGTCGCGTCACCGCTCGTTGAACAGGCAGTGGGCGGCGGCCGCTGGGTCATTTCATTTTCCGGCCTCAATCGGGCGTTTGGCCTGTCGGCCCTGCTGCTCACGCGGCTCCTCAATGGCATGGGCTACAATGTGCTGATCGCCCGTGACATGTCCCGCGCCTTCTATCTCGGCGGCTTTCCGGGCCTCGGGGCCGATCCGGTCTCGGCCAGCGCAGCCCTCTCACAGATGCTGGCCGACCGGGGCGCGACCGCGGTGTACACACTGGGCAATTCCGCTGGCGGGCACGCCGCCCTGCGCTATGGGCTGACGCTCAATGCCCGTGCCGCGCTCGCCTTTGGTGCGCCGAGCAGTATTGCTGTTGATCCGCTGGAGGGCGACGACCGGGCCGAGAAGCGCCGCCAGCAGCTTGAAGAGCTGTTTGGCCCCGCAGGGCGCGATCTGGTCGAAGTCATCGCGCATGCCGTGGAGCCCACCCGGCTTCTCGCGGTCTATGGCGAGGAGCATGCGCTCGACCGGCTGCATGGCGAACGCCTCGCCGCCACGGGACGGGTCGAGACCATCCCGATGGCCGGGCGGGATGATCACGGCGGGCTGACCTATCTGCTCAGCACCGGGCAGCTGCGCCCCCTCTTCGAGCGGGCGTTCGGGGTCTAGACCATGCTCAGCAGGGGCTCATATTCGGTACCCCTGAGCACGGCGGCAATGGCATCGAAGTTTTCAACGAGGTCGGGCAGCGGCCGCGCCAGCTTGACCGTGCGCGCCGTGACCGGCTTGTCGAAGGGACGGCCCGTGAGGCTCGTGACCAGGCTGACAAAGGCCGGGGCGAGCGCATCGTCAACGGTCAGATCCTCATAAAAAAACTCATAGACCCCGGCTTTGCCGCGCAGCATTCGGCTGAGCGCCGCGTCGGCATCGCGAGCATGGTCGAGCTGACTGACAACAGCGGCCGGATCGAGGGTGATGGTGAGGTCACGGCGCTCATTGTCCAGATCCTTGCTGACCCAGACGTCGGTCATGCGCGCCAGCTCAAGGGAAGCCAGCTGCGCCAGAAGATTGCGGCGCTTCATCTGAATGATCGGCGCGTCGAGCCCGAGGATCGAGCGCAACAGACGCGGCCGCGCCGAGGGAAACGCTGTCTCCCAATCCAGCATGGAAAACGAATTGTCCTTCACATCAACCAGCGCGGTGCGCCCCTCGGCCTTGCGACTGAGGTCAGCCCAGTAGGCGGCGAGGATGGTGTCGGCCTCAACGCCCGACAGGGTGGGTTGCGGCAGGTCGTTGAGGGATGATTTCAGGAAATTGGCAAAGTGGTGCCGCAGGCGGTGTGCCACGTTGGGGTTGAACACTTCGCCCGCATTCCAGTATCCGGTCTGGGTCGAAATCAGGTCGCGGATGAGGTTGGTGCCGGTGCGCGCCCGCCCGAGGAGAAGAACGAAGTCATTGGCTTTGCCCACGCCCGCAACGGCCTCCCCTGGCTCATCAGCCCGGCGTGTGCCGATGGGCTTCTGTTGCAGGCGCAGGCCGGCCCTCGGCGTTTTGACAAAAGGCAGCGCACGGAAGGCCTCAAGGTCAGCAAAGGGTTGGAACCCCTCAAGACAGCGGGCTCCAATCTCATTGAGGGCCAGAAGGAAGGTGTGGCGCTCAAAGGCGATGGTCTCGCCCACGTGCGCCCTGATCCGCAGGGGATCGAGACGAAGCTGATTGAGCGCTGCCACCGTTGCCCGCACCGCGTCGGCATCAGGTGGCACCGCCCGGGTATAGCCGCCCAACAGGAAGCGGTCGCGGCCATCGCGGAGCGGGCCGACGCTGACAACCGGCCGCCCGCATAACAGCGCGGCCATGGTCTCTTCACTGGACCGGGCGCCGGGCAGCGCCAGTGCGACCCCGCCGATGGCGAGGCGGCGGGCAATGTCGGCACGCTCGAGTGAAATGAGCCTGCCCTCAGCATCGCGGTTGACGATTTCAGCACGCGGCACTTGCACCGTGATGGCGGCACTCTCTCGGGCATCAAGCGCGGCATCCGTCGCAATGAGCTGAAGTCTTTCGATGTCACGCAGCGGCTTCAGATCAAGGTCGGGCGTCAGCGCACCGAAAAACGTCGCGTCAAAACGCTGGGGACCTGCCGCGACCGGTGCCCACACCGCTTCATCGGCAAAAATCGCCGGTGCAGCAAGAATCGTCGCAGCCCCGCGCCGTGAAAACTCGACCAGCATGTCTGCTGTGGGCACGAGCAACACAATCTGACCGCGGGTGGTCCGCACCCGCGTCTGGGCCTGCAACGCGCGTCGGCCGATATCCTCAGGATTGAGCCCCGGCTCTACAAAGACGAAATGCAAGCCCTCTTTCATGAGCGTGGCACTGCCCTCAGCCGAGACGAGGCCGAGCGGCAGATCGGGGCTTGCTACCGACGCCGTGATCAGCGGGTGTTTGCGGATGATGCGGGCGGCAAGCATCTCATCGGACATGGCTCAGTGCTCCAAAGGGCCTCTCTCCCCGCTCTAAACCGGGGCCGCCCGTGTTGGCGCAACAGTCCACTTCAAAATGGAGACTAGCGGTGCGGGTATACCCTCCGGACCGGAGCAATTAAAGGCAGCAAAAACAACGCCCATGGATATTGTCGAAATACTTAACCGATCTGGTGCGCCCCCTATGTCCGCTGACCTTACTGCTGTCGAACGGCTTACTACTGCGCTCGCCGCTGCAAAGCTGCCGATCTTCGCGGCGCGTTTTGACCTGAACGGTTCACGTATCCTGACCTTGTGCACCATGGACGGGTCCGCTGCGGCGATTCGCCAATCGGGCCGCGCGCTGCTGAAGGACCTCGGTATCGAGGCGCAGGTTGTGGTGCTGCGACGCTCGGCGGGCAGCCTGCGGCGAGCCCGCTCCTATGAGAGCCTGTTGCGCCTCACCGGTCGCGGCGAGCTTGTGGCCGATGGCACACTGGCCCTTCGCCGGGCCGAGCTGATTGTTGAGCTTGGGCGCGAAATTCGCCATGCCCTGCCCGACACGGCTGGATTGCTGTTCGAACCCGAACGCCGGTCGCTGTTTGTCGTCGTGCCGCCCCAGGCCATTACGGCTGTGGGCGAAGCGGGCGTGCTCGAGCAGGTCCGTGCCGCCTGGACCGGCTGGTTCGCCGATGAGGCCGAGGCGCTGAATCTCTCGATCCGCGTGACGGCGACGCCGCCCCTCGGGAGTGCACTGGCTGTTGTCGACAATGGCACGGGCCGCTCGCTGCTGCGGCGTATTCTGTCGATCCGTCGCTTGGGCAAGCTGGTGCATGTCACCCTTGCCATGCTGACGGGGACGGCAACCACCGTGCCGGTGCTGGCCGATGCCGTCGTCATCCCGAATTTCAGCACGGCCGTGCATGGCGGCGTGCAAAAGGGCGATACGGGCATTGTCGAGATCGGTAAGCTCAAGGGTCTCGGCCGCCTCAGCGCAAAGTATGCGCTGCCGCTCGGCAAGGATTTTGGACTGCAGATTGATGGGGCCGCGGGCACCGACCAATATTATGGCGCCGGGGCGCATCTCTTCCAGCGCAATAGCATGGGCCGCATTGGCGCTGTGGGCTCGCTTGAGACCGATTCGGCAACCCGGATGTTCCGCTTCGGGGCCGAAGGCGAACTCTACGCCAATGCCGTCACCCTGTTTGGCGCTGCCGGTCTGCAAGCAGGCGATGTGACCGAGGGCGTCTGGGGCAAGCTCGACCTCAGCTATTATGCGACGCCCGATCTGTCGCTCACCGTGGGTGTTGAGACACAGCCTGATCTGAACCTTGTCCATGCCGGGTTCGAGTGGCTGCCAGCCCTTGATACGCTGCCGGAACTCTCGGTGTTTGGCGATGTGGGTATCACCTCGATCGAGAGCTACCGGGTCCTGTTCGGGGTAAACTTCCAGATCGATGCCAAGGCGCCGCTGATCGACCGCGACCGAAAGTATAATGTGAAATCGGCGCTGTTCAGCCCCATCAAGCACCGCCCCACGGGCTATGCAGGCCGCTGATCGGAGCAAAACCGCGCTTTTCGGCTGGGAGCTGGGCGCCAATCTTGGGCATCTGAGCGCCATTGCCCGGCTCGTCGACCGCTTCACGTCGGCCGGCTTCACGCTGGTGTTCGCGGTGCCCGATGTGGTCTCGGCCCGACTTGTGCTGCCCGAAACCGCGCTGGTGATTCCGGCCCCGGTCTGGCCGTTCTCGGCCTTTGCCGGTGGTCGGCTGGGCTATTGTGGCTATGGCGATCTGCTCACGCAGGCCGGCTTCCATGAGCCCGAGCGGCTCACCGCCATGGCGCGCGCCTGGCAGGCGCTGTTTGCGCTGACGAGACCCGATGTGCTGATCGCCGACCATGCCCCGGCGGCGCTTGTCGCCGCGCGCGCTGCGGGATTGCCGGTGTTTTCCATCGGATCGCCCTATACAACGCCCCCACCTGGCCCCGGTCCCCTGCCGCAATATCGTGCCGATATTGCGCCGGCGCTGCCCGATTCCCGCCATATCGAGAGCGCGGCACAAACCGCCGTGGCCCTGAAGAGCGCGGCGCGTTTCACACGGGCTGCCGACCTGATCAGCGCTGACCAGAGCTTTGCCATCGGCATTTCGGCGCTTGATCCCTACGCGCCCTTGCGTCGCGTGGCGCTCTATGCGCCCCCGGGCGGGTTCACACCTCCTGCCCCCCTGACGGGGGACGCGCGGCTCTTTGCCTATCTCGGTGCCGATATGGACGGGGTTGAAAGCGTCGTGCAGGGGCTGACCCTGACCGGGGTGCCAACTGAAATCTACCTGCGCCATGCCAATGCGGCGCTCAGCCATTTTCTGACTCGGGCAGGCATCAGGGTGCATGAAAAACCGGCCGACCTGCGGGACGTCTTCAGTCGGGTGAGCCATGTGATGTCGCATGCCGGGGCCATGCTGTCGGCCGAAGCGTTCCATGCGGGTAAGGTGCATCTCATGCTGCCACGACAGGGCGAGCAGCAGCTCAATGCCCGGCTCGTTGAGGCCGGCGGGGGTGGGCGGATTCTGCTGCAAAGCGGCACAGCGCTTGAAGACAGCCGCCGCCTCCGCGCCGCCATCGAGGATACGCAACTCGTAGCCAAAGCCCGGGATGCCGGAACGCTGGCCGCGCTTCGCCCGTCCGAGGATGTGGGCGATGCGCTCGTTGCGGCGCTCGGCGCGCTCTAGGCGCGAACGCGGTGCCGCCGCCCGGCGATAACACCAAGGGCAAAGGCGGCCCGCAGGGCCCCCGCCATCACCGCCTGAACGAAGGACAGACCGGCGGCCCGCCCGCGGCGTCCGGCGCGCCAGACAATGCCCGGCAGATCGCGGGGCCGCAGCGCTTGAAAATAGCGGCTTGAGCGCGTGGCGGTCAGCGCGCCCGCAAAAGCCCCCGCGCTCTGGCCATAGCGGAACTGGCGGCGCAGCTCGACGCCGAGGCGCGTGCCCAGTTCGTGCTCGACGAACCACGCGTCATCCATGAGAATGCGCGCGCCCTGCCGCCAGAGGCGCACAGACAGCTCGGTGTCCTCTCCGGCGAGGCGCAGTTGCGGCGCCAGACGGAAGCCGCCGAGACTGTCGAACAGGCTGCGGCGCACAGCAAGGCAGGCGGTCACGAAGACCCATTCCGCATCGGCGGTGGGGTGCGGCGCAGGCAGCAGGCCAGTGGCGATCTGCACCTTGCCCACGGCATTGGCGGTGTCGGGAGCCAGGGCCCGCGTCCAGCCCGCCACGGCATCGAGCGCCGGGTTTTCAGCGAGGCGGCCCATCAGCCAGTTGAGCCAGAAGGGCGGCGCCACCGTGTCATCGTCGGTGAACACCAGATAGTCGCCCGTCGCCCGCGCCGCCGCGTGATTGCGGGCCGCGGCAATGCCGCCATTCGTGGGGAGCACCAGATAATCCACCGCGCCTCCACAGGGGGCCAGCACGGCGTCATAGGCGGCGGAGGGGGTGCCGTCATTGACGACGATCAGCTCATGGCCGCCCGCTTTGACCTGCGGCAGCAGCGCCGTAAGCGCGCGGCCGAGGCTCGCAGGCCGGTTGTGCGTGCAGATCAGCACTGAAAGTCTCGGCGGCAAAAGCGAAGGAACGGTCACAACGGGGCCCTGTCGATGAAGCAGGGGCGACCCTAACGCCCGGACAGGTCGCGGCCAATGGCGCGCCCCTGCCCTTTTGCTCCGCTCGGCGGCGGATCAGAGCCGGATGCCGATGTTTTTGGTCTGCACGTAGCCCAAAAGCGCTTCCTGGCCCTTTTCCCGGCCATAGCCTGAGCGCTTGGCGCCGCCGAACGGCGTTTCAACCCCGCCGACCCACCAGTCATTGACATAGACCTGACCGGCGACCAGCCGATCTGCGGTCCAGTGGGCAAGGTGCAGATCGCGGGTGAAGACCCCGGCGGCGAGCCCGTAATCGGTGCCATTGGCAATGGCCACGGCTTCCTCTGGGGTTGCGAACGGGATCACCACCAGCACGGGGCCGAAGAACTCTTCGTTGGCGATCCGCATGGCGGGCGATACACCGGCAAATATCGTCGGGGGCAGGAAGAAGCCGTCGCGTTCGAGCCGCTTGCCGCCGGTCACGAGGGTTGCGCCCTCACTGACGCCAGCAGCGCAGAGCGCTTCGATGCGCGACAGCTGCTTTTCGGAAATAACCGGGCCCATGGTGGCCCCCTCGACGCCGGGGCCGACCGTGCGGGTTTCGGCCTCGGCCTTGATGCGGCTCACCAGCGCATCATGAACGGAGTGATGCACGAGGAGGCGGCTTGCCGCCGAGCAGATCTGCCCGGCATGGTGGAAAATGCCGCGCGCGACATTTTTCGCCGTGCGGTCGAGATCGGCGTCGGCATAGACCACGGCAGCGGACTTGCCGCCCAGTTCCATGACGGCGGGGATGACCCGTTCAGCCGCGGCGCGGAGCACCGACTTGCCGGTTTCGACCGAGCCGGTAAACACGATATGGTCGATATCGGGATGCGCAACGAGCGGCGCACCGGCCTCAAGGCCATAGCCGCACACGATATTGACCGCACCCTTCGGCACGCCGGCCTTCTCCATGGCCCGCGCGAGGATGAACAGGCTCAATGGGGAATCCTCCGGCGACTTCAGCACCACGGTATTGCCGGTAATCAGCGCACAGGCGATGGAGCGGGCCCCCACGGGCAGCGGGCCATTCCACGGCACGATCTGCGCCGACACGCCATAGGGCATGTGCACGGTGTAATCGATGATGCCATCGCCCAGCGGAATCTGGCGGCCTTCAAGCTTGTCGGCCAATCCGCCGTAATAGGTGAGATAACGCTGGGTCAGCTCCACTTCCTTATAGCCGGCCGCCAGCGTTTTGCCGTTATCGCGCATTTCAGCGACCGCCACCTCGTCGGCCATGGTGCCGAGCACACGGGCGATTTCAAACATCAGCTCGCCGCGCTTTGCGGGGGTCATGGATACCATGAGCCGATCGTTGAAGGCCCGGCGAGCGGCGGCGACGGCGCGGTCGATATCGGCTTTGCCCCCGCGTGGCACGTGAGCAATGGTCTCGCCGGTCGCCGGATCCGTGACGGCAATGGTGCGGCCGTCGGCGGCATCGCACCACGCGCCATCAATGAAATTGTGCCAATGCGACTGAAGCCCGGTGGCCATGTTCAACTCCATCGATCCTGAGCGGACCCCATCCCTACCGCCCCGCGCCGCGCCCCGCGAATGTCTATTCGGGATAGGCCCATCAGCTTTGTGCATGCGCACCATAGCAGCGTGGCCGAAATCGTCCTATCTGGACAAGTGCAGGGGCATAGCGTTCCCTGCATCGGGAGCGCTCGCGGGAGCGCGGCTCAGGCCGATTGAACCGAACGGGGCGCGTCATGGAAATTCGGTGGCTGGAAGATTTCCTCAGCCTCGTCGATACGCGCAATTTCTCGCGCTCCGCTGAGGCGCGCTATACGACGCAGCCCGCGTTCAGCCGCCGGATCAAGAGCCTTGAGGAGTGGGTTGGCGCGACCCTGTTCGACAGGACATCGCAGCCCATCCACCTCACCGCCGCGGGCGAACGGTTCCGCCCGGTCGCGGTTGACGTGCTGCGGCGGCTCTACCAGGGCCGCGACGAGGCGCGCAGCGCCGGTGAAGCCACGCTCGGGGCCATCCGCTTTGCCGCGACGCATTCGCTGTCGCTGACGTTTTTCCCGGCCTGGCTGCGCTCCATCGAAGTGCGGAGCCATAATTTCAATATCCGGCTTGATTCCAACCAGTTCAGCGATTGCGTGCAATCGCTGCTGCGCGGGGATTGCCATTTCATGATGACGCACACGCATTCATCGGTCGAAATCAACCTGCCGGCGGCGCATTTTGAATCAAAGCTGATCGCCACCGAAGTGCTGGTGCCGGTGACCCTGCCCGATTCAGCCGGGCATCCCATCGACAAGCTGCCGGGCACGGCCGAAGAGCCGGTGCACTATCTCGCCTATGCCGAAACCTCGGCCATTGGACGCGCGGTGGACCACATGCTCGGGGGGCGTACCGAGCCGGTGCATCTCACGCGGGTCTTCGTCTCGCATCTTGCCGCTGTGCTCAAATCCATGAGCCGCGAGGGGCGTGGCATGGCCTGGCTGCCGCTGGGCACTGTCGCTGACGATCTGGCGACCGGCATTCTTGTCCGCGCCGGGGGCGATGAATGGACGATCCCGGTTGAAATCCGGCTCTATCGTCCCCGCGAGCCCCTGCCGCCCGTGGCCGAGGAATTCTGGCGCGTGCTTGAGGATATGACCCCGCCCGCCGCCCCCTGATGCAATCCACGCATTGGGTGAGGCGAAGGCGGCATTGGTTCGGTTTCAATGCGCGCTGCTAGGACTTTGGTCGAACCGGAGGTGGCTCGTCCATGACAGCGCAGCACAAGACGCGTATCGCCCTGTTGGGCCTGATGCTTGAGAGCAACAGCTTTGCGCCTGTTACCACACGCGATGATTTCGTGCGGCGCCTCTATGTGGCCGGGGACGAATTCCGCGCCGAAATCACGAAATCGGAGTCCCGCATTCCGGCCGAGTTGCTGAGCTTTTACCGCAGCCTGAGCCACAAGATCGAGTGGGAGCCCGCGCCCATTCTCATGGGGCTCGTTGAGGCCGGTGGCCCGGCAGACCATGCGTTTTTTGCCGAGACGCTGGCGGATATGGAACGGCGGCTGGTCGCGGCCATGCCGCTCGATGCGGTTTATATCTGCAACCACGGCGCGATGATCACCACCGAGGATCGCGACCCGGACGGCACGATTTTCGACATGGTGCGCCGGATTGTCGGTCCCGATGTGCCGATTGTGGCGACGCTTGATCTGCATGGCAATGTGTCGGACCGGATGGTGCAGGCGGTCAATGCGATCATCGCCTATCGCACCAACCCGCATGTCGACATGGTGGCGCGCGGCGAAGAGGCGGCCAATGCCCTGCTCGATATGCTGCATGGCATGCGGCCGAAATCAGCGATCATCCGTCTGCCGGTAACACCGCCCACGGTGACGCTGTTGACCGCGCAGGGGCCCTATGCCGATCTCATCACTCTTGGCCAATCGCGACTCACGTCGGATCTGCTCAATATTTCGATCCTCGGCGGCTTTGCCTATGCCGATACGCCCAAGAACGGGCTCTGCATCATTGTGACGGCGAAAAAGAGCCAGCGGATCGCCGATATGGTGGCGCAGGAAATCGCCGAAATCGCCTGGGCCGATCATCTGCGCTACAGCCCGCGCCTTACCGCGCTGTCCTATGCCATCGATCAGGCGAAGGCGGCCGGCGACGACCCAAGCAAGACGCCGGTGATCCTCGCCGATGTCGCTGACAACCCGGGCGGCGGGGCCAATGGCAATACGACCTATATTCTCGAAGGGCTGATGAACGCCGGGGTCAAGGGTGCCGTGCTCGGCATTTTCAATGACCCGGCGCTGGCCGCAGAGGCGGCGGCGCTTGGCGAAGGCGCGCAGTTTGAAGCCGTGTTCAACCGCAACCCGCCCGACCAGTTCTCCCGGACGTTTAGAGCGAAGGCGGTGGTCAAAACCATCCGCGATGGCGATTGCGTGGGCCGTCGCGGCTTTTATGCGCAACGCCGACTCAATCTTGGCACCACGGTGCTGCTCGATCTCGGCGGCGTGCAGGTGGTGGTGGTCTCCATCCGCACCCAGTGCGCCGACCCGGTATTCCTTGAAATGATGGGGATCGATATCGGCAAGATGCGCTCGGTCATCGTCAAGTCGCGCGGACATTTCCGCGCCGGGTTCGACGAGTACTTCGCCCCCGACCAAGTGATCGAGGTCGATGCCCCGGGGCTGTCGTCGCCGATCCTGTCGCGTTTTGAGTTCAAATATCTGCCGCGCCCGGTGTTTCCCATTGATGCGCAGGCAACCTGGTCCCCCGAGAAACGCCGCTCATGAGCCTCCTTGATCTCGAAACCCCGGCCCTGATCCTCGATAAGGCAGTGCTTGCGCGCAATGCGGCGCGCATGACAGCGCATATCACATCGAAGGGCGTGCGGCTGAGGCCGCACCTGAAGACGGCAAAATCCATCGATGTCGCGCGCTTTGCGATCAAAGACAATTTCGGCGGCATCATTGTCTCGACGCTGAAGGAAGCCGAATATTTTGCCGAGCACGGCATCACCGACATCACCTATGGCGTCGGTGTCGTTCCGGAAAAAATGGGCCGTGTCGTCGCGCTGTTGAAGAAGGGCGTGCGGCTCTCGGTCATTCTCGACCAGGTGGCCGTGGCTGAGGCGATCAGCGCCATTGCGGCGAAAGCCGGTGTCATTGTGCCGACCTCCATCGAACTGGATTCAGGCGAGAAACGCGCCGGGCTCCTGCCCGATTCCGATGAGCTCGTTGCGCTGGGGCTCGCCATCGAAGCCCTGCCGGGGCTGATGCTCGAAGGGGTGTTGACCCACGCCGGGCAATCCTACCAGGGGCGGAGCATTGAGGCGATTGCCGCCTTTGCCGAGCTGGAACGGCTTTGCGCCGTGCGGGCTGCCGAGCGCCTGAGGGCGGCCGGGCTCGTCGTCCCTGTGGTCAGCGTGGGATCGACCCCAACGGCCACGCATGGCCGGAATTTCGAGGGCCTCACCGAAGTGCGCTGCGGCGTTTATATGTTCGGGGACGTGTTCCAATCCGAAATCGGCTCGATGGACCTCACCGATTGCGCCGTCTCAGTGCTGGCGACGGTGATCGGGCACCGGCCCGAGCTGAACACGGCACTCATTGACGCGGGCGCACTGGCGCTCTCGAAGGATCGCAGCACCGCCGCCCCCGGGCTTGCGGAAGACATCGGCTTCGGGCTGATCCTCGACGCCAAGGGCGAACAGCGGATCGACAAGGTCATCGTCGGCCATGTCTATCAGGAGCATGGGCTCCTGACCGCACAGGGGCCCTTCCCTTATGACAAGCTGCCGGTCGGGGCACGGGTCCGCGTCTTGCCAAACCATGTGTGCATGACCTCGGCCATGCACCCGGGCTATACCGTGCTCACCGATGGCGATGATTCAGCGCTCAGCTACTGGCCCCGGGTCAACGGCTGGTAACGCCGCCTCGCCTCACCCAAAAAGCCAAGGCCACCGTCTCGCAAGGACGGTGGCCTTTGTGCGTTTGGCCAGGATCAGATGCGCTTGCCGGACTTTTCGTCAAACAGGTGCATCTGGGTGAGGCTTGCGCCGAGGCGGATCGGCTGGCCGGGTACAAACGGGTGCCGTTCAGCCAGGATCGAGCAGACGCGCGTGCCCGCCAGCTGCACAAAGACCTGGATGTTCGGGCCGGTGGGTTCGACCACTTCCACCACGGCCGCAACGCCATCGGTGCCGTCGCGCAGCGACAGGTGTTCGGGGCGTATGCCCAACACCACGGCCTGACCATCGCTCGCCTTCGTCTCTGCGGGCACGGCAATGCGGGTGCCATCCTGACCCACAAGCAGCACCGCGCCATTTTCACGCGCGATCCTGCCGGGGATGAAGTTCATCGACGGTGACCCGATGAAATCGGCCACGAACAGATTGCCCGGCCGGTCATAGAGTTCGAGCGGGGTGCCCACCTGTTCGACCTGACCGGCGTTCATCACCACAATCCGGTCGGCCATGGTCATGGCTTCGATCTGATCGTGCGTGACATAGACCGAGGTAGTCTGAAGCCGCTGATGCAACGCCTTGATCTCGGTGCGCATCGAGACGCGCAGCTTGGCATCGAGGTTCGACAGCGGCTCGTCATAGAGGAACAACTTGGCATCGCGCACCAGCGCCCGGCCCATGGCGACGCGCTGGCGCTGGCCGCCGGACAGCTGACGCGGTGAGCGGGCGAGAAACGCCCGCAGGTTCAGGATGTCAGCGGCTTCGTTGACCTTGCGGTCGATTTCGCCTTGCGGGCGATTGCGCAGCTTTTGCGAAAACGCGATGTTTTCATACACCGACATATGCGGGTAGAGCGCGTAGTTCTGGAACACCATGGCAATGTCGCGATCGCGCGGCGGCACCGTGTTGATGACGCGGTCCCCGATGGAAATCGACCCCGACGAAATCGATTCAAGCCCGGCGATCATGCGCAGGAGCGTGGACTTGCCGCAGCCCGAAGGCCCGACGAGCACGACGAATTCGCCATCGGAAATGTCGATATCGACGCCCCGGATGATCTGGACGGCGCCAAAGCGCTTTTCAACGCCCGTGATGGTGACAGAGGCCATGAGAGAAGTCCTTCGCGTATGCCCGGGATTATTTGACGGCGCCGAGCGCCATGCCGCGGATGAGGTAGCGTTGCAGCCAGCTGAACACGATGGCGACCGGTACTGTGGCCAGCACCGTTGCGGCCATCACATGATGCCATTCAATCTGGTAGCGCCCCGCGACCTGCGAGAAGATCTGCACCGGCAGGGTGAAATCATTGTTGTTGCGCAGCATGGTGAGCGCCAGAACGAACTCGTTCCAGCTGTTGATGAAAATGAAGATCGCGGTCACCGCAATTGCCGGCACGGCAAGCGGCAGGAAGATGCGGATCAGCGAGCGCAGATGGGTGGCCCCATCCATCCAGGCGGCCTCTTCCAGCTCGCGCGGGATGGTGTTGAAATAGCTCTGCAGCATCCAGATGGTGAAGGCCATGTTGAACGCGGCATAGGTGATGACGAGCGAATTCAGGTTGTTGACGAGCCCGAAGGCGACCATCAGCCGGAACAGCCCGAGCACCAGCACGATGGGCGACATCATCTGGGTCATGAGCAGGAAATTGCGGTAGAGCCCCTTGCCCCGGAAGCGGTAGCGCGACAGCGCATAGGCGGCGGGGATCGAGAAGACGAGCGCCAGCACGGTGGCGGCGACACTCACATACAGCGAATTGAGCAGCGCACCGCCGAAATTCACCTTGGTCCACATGTCGACGAAATTGTCCCAGCGGAACTCGCTGAAGAACCAGCTCGGCGGGAAGGTGAACAGCTCATCGCGCGGGCGCACCGCCGTGACGAACATCACGGCAAAGGGGAACAGGATGACAATCACGAGCGGCGACAGCAGCAGCCAGTAGACGATGGAGCGGACGAGTTTGTTGCTCATTCTGCAGCTTCCCCGGCAGCGCCGCCATCATCCTCGTTTCGCATCACCATGATGACGTAGATGATGATGAACACGAACAGGACGCCGAACATGATGAGCGAAATGGCCGAGGCCTTGCCCAATTGTCCGAAGCGGAACGCGAGCTTGTAGAGATAGGTGACGAGAATATCGGTGCCATTGGCCGGCCCGCCTTCGGTCATCACCCAGATGATGGGCAGCGAATTGAAGACGTAGATGACGTTGAGCACGATGGCGATGTTGATGAAGGGGCGCATGAGCGGCAGCGTGAGGAAGCGGAACTGCTTCCAGCGCGTGGCGCCATCGACCATCGAGGCCTCATAGGCATCCTGCGGCAGCGATGAGAGCCCGCCGAGGAAAATGGTGGTGGTGAAGGGGATCGACACGAGAATGCCGATCAGAATTTCGGTGGTGAAGGCCACAGGGGCCGTGGCCAGCCATTCAATCGGTTCGTGGCTGATGCCCATGCCCATGAGCGAGGCGTTAAGCAGACCGGCGCGGCCATTGAGCGCCCAGCGCCAGACCACGGCGGTCATGGTGAGCGACAGCGCCCAGGGCAGCATGATGATGACCCGGGCCATGCCGCGGCCGTAAAATTCGTCATTGAGGATCATCGCAATCGGCAGCGACAGGATCAGCGTGCCGCCGACAACGGCGACAGTCCAGATCCCGGTGCGGATGAGCGATGCATAAAACAGCGGATCGCTGAAGACTTCAGCGAAATTCGCCATGCCGTTGAAGCCGCGCAACTGGCCGAACCGGCTCACCTGCTGCATCGATGTATAAGCCAGATCGATGATGGGATAGCCGATGATGAACATGGCGAGCAGCAGGCTCGGGATGATCATCAGAAGCGGGGTGGCGCGGAAGGCTTTCATCGGCACTCCATCCATAAAGGGACCGGAGGCGGCTGGTGCCGCCTCCGGGAAAACTTGCGTGAGGCTTAGAGACCGCGGATCTTATTGATCTCGGCAGCAGCGGCCTTGAGGCCGGCTTCCGGTTCCACTTCGCCGAGGTAGATCTGCTGGAGCGTGCGCACGGTGGTGTCTGCAATCTCTTCCCAGTTCGCAATGGTCGGGGCGAACTTGGCGTAGGGCAGACCGGCCGCGAAACCAGCCACATCGGGATCTTCGGTGAAGTACGGCTCAGCCGCAACACCCTTGGTCACCGGCAGGAAGCCTTCGCCATGGTCGAACTTCGAACGCCATTCATCCTTGTAGGCGAATTCGATGAACTTCCAGGCCGCGTCCTTCACCTTCGAGGTCGAGAAGACCATGAGGGTATCGGTCACGCCGTAGGTGGCCTTGGCCTTGCCTTCGGGGAAGGGCAGGATCTTGTACTTCATGTTCGGTGCTTCCGCCTTGATCTGCGGGATGAGCATCGGGAACGTGAAGATCATGCCCACTTTGCCCTGCTTGAACAGGTTGAACACGTCTTCGCGGTTGTAGTTGGTGGGCGACGGCTGGGTCAGACCCTCGTCGATCATCTTCTTGTAGGAGGTCGCCGCTTCAAGCGCTTCCGGCGAATCCAGGCCCGAAGTGCCATCGGCCTTCAGGATGTCCCCGCCATGAGTCCACAGCGAGTAGTAGTAATAGGCGTCGGTCTCGATTTCCTTGCCCTGCAGGCCAAAGGGAATCACGTCCGGCAGTGCCTTCAGCTTCTGGGCGGCAGCGTAGAACTCGTCCCAATTGGTCGGCGGCGTCGCGCCGGCCTGTTCGAACAGGTCCATATTGACCATCATGGCACGGGCGGAGGCCGCAACCGGCAGGCCCATGATCTTGCCGTCGATGACCGAGGGGGCCATGAAGGTGTCGATGAAGGTGCCCTTGAAGTCGGGCGTCAGCATGGCGTCAACCGGCTCGGCCACGCCCTGAGCGGCGAAATCGAGCAGCCAACGGGTGCCGATGATCGAGATATCCGGCGCAGTGCCGCCGGCGATATCGGTCGTGAGACGCTGCAGCAGCGTATCCCACGGCACGACCTGGATGTTGATCTTGATATCCGGATTTTCCTTCTCGAAGGCCGTTGCGACCTCCTGGAAGTACGGGCCGGTCTTCGAGCTGTATTCGGCAACGGTGAAGTTGACCTGGGTCTGGGCCTGCGCCTGCGCGCCGAACCCGGCGAGGCCAAGGACGACCGCAGAGGCCGCCAGCGCCTTCCAATTCTGCAACATCATGTGTTTCTCTCCTGCTGCCCAATTTCCGCGCCGGACTGCGAGCAAAGCTCTTCCGGCCGGATGTGGCAGTGCGGGTACAGTGCGACGGCAACTCAACCGGAGTAAATGAAAAACTCGCATGGGCCTATGACAGAGCCGCATAGAGCGGTTTACCGAGGGATTGACCGAAAACCCGTGGGTAGATCGGTGCAAACACGGAACGATTTTGCTTCCCATGCGTTTCAGTCGGTTTGGCGTAACTGTGCGCCTCTATAAGACCATTGCCGCGGCACCGACGAGACCGGCATTTTCGCCCAGCGCTGCTGTCACGATCGGCATGGTGCCACGCGCCGCCCGATACGCTTGTCGAGCGCTATGCGGCGCGCCTCGGGGACCGTTTGCCCGGGCACCCGGGCGCCAGCTACCTGCCTGATCTGCGCGACCTCGCGGGCCGGGCGGTGCCGCTCGATCGGGGGCCCGTGCACCGGGTTGATACCTCAGGCGCTGTCGATATCGACAGACTTCTCAGCGCCCTTGCTGCGGCGTGGCCCGAGCGCACGGGTTAAGGCCCTTGGGCGACGGGCGAGGTCGGCATCGCCTTGGGCATAGAAACAGGGTATCGGGGCGAAAGCATGCCCTGTTGCGCCAAGGAGTTGGCCCGATGTCCCCTGCCCGCCAGACCCCGGTGACGCTCATTCTGGCGATCGGGTTGTTTCTCACCGGCATTGCAGCGGCGGCGGTGGCCCCCTATCGGGCGATTGCCGCCATCGATGGGCTGCATTTTTCCACTGTGGATTTCGCGCTGATGCTGTCCGTGAGTTCACTGGGCGGCGCGGTGGCGTCGGTTGCCCTCGGCTACCTCTCCGACAAGACAGGCGACCGGCGGGTGCTTGTCCTGGGCTCTGCGCTTTTGGGGGCGCTTGCTTATGGGCTCATTTATCTCGTCCCCTCGCCCGTCGCCTATGTCGTGGCGCTCTGCGTCATCATGCCATTTGGCGGCACGCTGTTTTCACAGACCTTTGCCTATGCGCGCACCTATCTCGACCAGAGGGGGCATCAGCGCGCCGAGTTCATGATTTCAGCGCTCAGGAGCCTGTTTTCCCTGTCCTGGGTGGTCGCGCCGCCGCTGGCGGGGTGGCTCGCGGCGCGGGGTTCGGTGTTCGACGTCTTCCTCGTCGCGGCCCTCGCGCTCTCGACCTGCGCCACGCTCTATGCCGCGCTGTTTCTCCTGCCCGGCACACGGGTGGGCCCGGCGTCACCGGACTACGCCCAGACGTCAGCCGCGCCGTCGCCGGGGGCTCGGGGCGTTCGCGCGCACACACTGGTGGGTCTTGTTGGGGTCGCGCTCTTCCGCACTGGGCTTGTGGTCCACCTCACGACGTTCCCGCTGGTTGTGACCACAGATTTTCACGGCAGCCTGACCGATGTCGGCGCGGCGGCGAGCCTTGCGGCCCTCATCGAAGTGCCCTTCATGCTGCTTTGGGGCTATGTCGCCGGACGCGTGCCGAAAGTGGCGATCATCATCGGCAATGGCCTTGTTTTTGCGGCCTATCTCTTCGCCATGGGCTTTGCCCATACGATGCTTGATGTGCTGATTTTGCAGGGGTTTTATGCCCTGAGCACCGCGGCGCTCCTCTCGCTGACCATCAGCTACCTGCAAGAGGCGATCAAGGGCCGCGTCGGGCTATCGACCTCGCTCATCGATGTGATGGCAGTCATTGCCGGCTTCGCGTCGGCAGGGCTTTTTGCCCTGTTCACGACGGCACAAAGCTATATCCCGATCTTCTTCATCGCCGGGCTTCTGGCCGTGGGCGGATCGGGATTGCTGACCCTCAGCAGCCTGATGCAGCGTGGAGCAAAGCGGTCAGTGGCGGTCAGACCCGACCCCAGTTGAACTGCGGCTCGTAGCCGAGAACGCGGCGCGCCTTGTCGATCGACAGCAGGGTCTCCCGGCCCTTGAGCGGACGGCGCACCTGCACTCTGGGAAAGACTTCGGCCATCAGCGCGGCGCTGTCGCGGTCCATCACCGTATCGGCATTGGCGATGATGAAATGGTCCGCGCCGACGAAGGGGACTTCGATCCCTTTGCGCACGGCCTGCGCCGCGTCCCGCGCATCGATATAGCCCCAGAGGTTCCACTCCCGGAACTTCGGATCGGTCTGCCAGGTGGCAAAGCGCTCGTAATCCTTGGGCTCCATCACGTTGGAAAGCCGGAGCCCAACGAAGGCCGTATCAGGGTTCCAGCGCTGCATCTGACGGGCCATTTCCTCGCCGAGATCCTTAGACAGCGAATAGGCGCTTTCGGGGCGGACCGGATGGTCCTCGTCAATGGGGGCATAGGCGGGCGGATTGTCGGGGGTGAGCGGCAGGCCAAGCAGGGTCTCGGACGAGGCCCAGACAATGCGTTTGACGCCGGAACGGATCGCGGCATTGAACACATTATAGGTGGTGATGACGTTGTTCTTGAACGTCACATCTTCCGGAAACGTATCGGGCACCGGAATGGCGGCGAGATGCACAACGGCATCAGGCGTTTTGAACCTGCGGAACGGATGATCCTTGCCGCCGGTCCATTGCATGGCATCAAACACCTGCCCCAGATCGTTGAGATCGATCTTGAGGAAGGGGCAGACCGGATCGGGCGAGGCCATGGTGTCGATATTGAGCACCTCGTAGCCATGGCTGACGAGATCGCGGCAGACCGCCCTGCCCGCCTTGCCGCTTCCGCCGGTGACCACCACGTTTTTCATCGCCCGCTCCTTTAAACTTCCGCTAGACACGTCATCACACGCGCTGTGCACGGACCATAGGGGGCAGGCCGGGGCATTAGCGAATGCGGAATTTTGATCGGCATATGCCGTCTCGGCATTGGCGAAGACCAGCGGCAAACGACTAGCGTTTCATCATCAGCAGGGGAGCCTTCATGACATTCGACCTTGTGGTCTCAGGCGCGCGTCTTTTCGATCCGGCGCGCGGGCTCGATCACGTGCGCGATATCGGCTTCAGAAACGGCCGGATCGCCGAGATCGGCAAAGATCTGGCCCAGCACGGCGCGGCGCGCCTCGTGCAGGCAAATGGGCTCATGGCCCTGCCCGGCCTCATTGATTTTCGTGCCCATGTCTATTGGGGCGGCACCTCGCTGGGGGTTGATGCCGATAGCGTCGGCAGGCGTTCGGGCACGACGACATTTGTGGATGCTGGCAGCGCCGGGGCCGGCAATATGCCGGGCTTTGTGAAGCATGTGATTGAACGCTCCGAGACCCGGATCCTCGCTTATATCAACGTCTCCTTTGCCGGAATCTTCGGGTTCTCGAAGGAGGTTATGGTCGGGGAATGCCAGGATCTGCGGCTCCTCAACGCGCGTGAAGCCGTGCGGGTGGCGCGGGACTTCCCCGCGCAGGTGGTGGGGGTCAAGGCGCGCGTCGGCTTCAATGCCGGGGGCAGTTCCGGCGCGGCGCCGCTCGATATTGCCATCGAGATTGCCGAAGAACTCGACCTGCCGGTGATGGCGCATATCGATTTTCCGCCCCCCTCGCGCGATGAGGTGCTGGCCCGGCTGCGCCCCGGCGATATTCTCACGCATTGTTTCCGGCCCTTTCCCAATGCGCCCATCGATGGCCGGGGCAAGGTGCGCGACACCATTCTCAAGGCGCATCAGCGCGGCGTATTGTTCGACATCGGCCATGGCTATGGCGGTTTCGCCTTCAAGCCGGGCAAGGCTGCGCTCGATCAGGGGCTCATGCCCGATATCCTGTCGAGCGATGTGCATGTGCTCAGCGTCGATGGCCCGGCCTATGACGTGCTCAATGTGATGAGCAAATTCCTCGCGCTCGGCATGCCGCTCGATGCGGTGGTGAAGGCGGTGACCACAACGCCGGCCAAGGCGATGCGGCGGCCCGACCTCGGCACGCTGGCGGTCGATGCGCTGGGGGACATGACGCTGGTTTCGCTGGTTGATGAGCCCACGACCTATATCGATGCGATGGGCGAGCGGTTTACCGGCACCCGGAAATTCCGGCTCGGCGGCGTCGTACTGCGCGGGCAGTGGTGGGACAAGGCCGTGATCCCCGGCGAAGAAGGACAAGAGCCATGATGAAGCACAGCGCCACCATCGCGCTCGTCACCGGGGCCGGACATGGTATTGGCAGGGCGATTGCCGAGCGGCTTGGCCGCGAAGGCGCCGCGCTTGGCATCATCGACCTCGATGCGGCAGCGGGGGCACGGACCGTCGCCGACCTGCAGGCCGAAGGGATCCGGGCGCATTTCGTGGCGGCCGATATCACCCAGTATGATCAGGTCGACGCCGCCGTTGCCGAAATCGTGCGGGCGTTGGGCCCCATTACCCTGCTCGTCAACAATGCCGCGTTCACCGAAGCGGGCAATCTCGCCACCATCACGCTGGCGCAATGGGACAAGGAAATCGAGGTCAATCTCTCGGGCACCTATCACATGATCCGCGCCGTGGTGCCGATCTTGCAGGCCCGGGGCGGCGGCGCGATTGTGAACATCAGCTCGGTCAATGGCATGCGCTATTTCGGCAACCCGAGCTATTCGGCTGCGAAGGCGGGGCTTCTTAACCTCACGCAATCGGTGGCGAGCGAATATGGCAAGTTCAATATCCGCTGCAACGCGATCTCGCCGGGCTCGGTGAAAACCGACAACATCACCTGGACCATCCGCCAGCAGAAAGACCCCGACATCTTCAAAAAGCTGAGCAAGTGGTACCCGCTCGGCCGCGTCGCCGAACCCGATGACATTGCGAAGGCGGTGAGCTTTCTGGGCTCGGATGATGCGGCCTATATCACCGGGGCCAATCTGCCGGTCGATGGCGGGCTGACGGCCGGCATGAGTGTGATGATCGACGAGTTTGTCCTCGAATCGCCCAAGGAGTAGGCGTCAATGGTTCTGGTGATTTCCGAGACGCTGGCGCGCCAGCTGGTCTCCATTGAAGATGCGCTCAGCACGGTGGAAGCGGTCTTCGCGGCCATGGCGCGCGGCGAAGCGCGCAATTACCCCGTGGTGCGGGAACGGGTGGGCCATGCCGACGCCGTGTTCGGGGTCAAGACCGGGGCCGATGTGTCGCGCCCGCTCCTCGGGCTCAAGGCCGGGGGCTACTGGCCCGGCAATATGAAAAACGGGGTCTCCAACCATCAGTCTGCCACGCTGGTGTTCGACCCCGAGACCGGGCGGGCCTCGGGCCTTGTCTCGGCCAATTATCTCACCGGCGTGCGGACCGGTGCGGCCAGCGCGATTGCGGTGAAGCATCTGGCACGTGCCGATGCCTCGGTGCTGGGCATGATCGGGGCGGGCGTGCAATCGGTGCATCAGCTGCGCGCCATCGCGAAGGTGCGGGCGCTGAGCGCGGTCCATGCCTATGATCCGTCAGCCGACCAACTGAAGGCCTTTGGCGCAGAAGTCGAAACGCTCGGGCTGCGGTTTGTGCCCGAAAAGAACGCGGGTCAGGTGGCGCAGGCCGCCGAAATCCTGATCACCGTTACCCCCTCGCAAAAGGCGCTGGTGCTGAAATCCGACGTGCGGCCAGGCACGCATATTTCGGCCATGGGCGCCGACACCAAAGGCAAGCAGGAACTCGACCCGCAGCTTGTCGCTGGCGCCGCGGTGTTTTCCGACGAAATCGAGCAGTCGCTGAGTATCGGGGAATGCCAGCACGCGTTCGCCGCAGGGCTCATCACCCGCCTGTCGATGCGGGGAACCCTCGGTGCGGTGATTGCCGGGCTCACGGAGGGGCGGCAGCGGCCGGATGAAATCACGCTGTTTGATGGCACGGGCGTGGCGTTGCAGGATCTGGTCGTGGCCGAACTGGCGTTAAAGCGCGCGCGGGAACAGGGCCTCGGCACTGAGGCCGAGAATTAAGCCTGGTCCCGAGCACGCCCTCGTCAAGCTAACGACTTCACACCATTGCAGATCGGTGGGCTTACCCTACGTTTAGAGATGGGCGGCAGATGTCCTGCCGCTCACCTGTGGGGAGAGTTTCATGGATCGTGTCCGGTTTCCGATGGGCAGCCTGTTTTTGATCTGCGATGGCAGCAAGGCGCTGATGTTCCGCAATGCGGGCGACGAACAGGCGATCAATCTCAAGGCCGTGGAGGTGCGCACCGAACCGCACGGGCAGAGCCGCGATATCGGGACCGACCGGCCGGGCCGGGGAGCGAATTCGGCGACAGGCAAGCGCACCGCACTCGGGGAGAATGACCTTCATGACGAGGCGGAGACCGCCTTCATCAAGGAGACGGCCCGGGGCTTTGATGCGCTGGTGCGCGCCGACAAGGCCAGGGCCGTGGCGATCATCGCGCCTCCGCGCGCGCTGGGGGTGCTGCGGGACGCCCTCGATGCCAAGACGCGTGGGGTTACGCGGATGGAACTCGCCAAGGATTGGGTGCGCCTGCCGACCCCCGATATCGAGGCCAATCTGCAGGCGCTGGGTGAACTGAAATAACCCTTCCGGTCGAAGCCGGGGCGGCTATAGATAGGACAGGATTATCCTTTCGGAGTGCGCCCCGTGTTCGACCTGATCGTGCGTCATGCCAACCTGCCGGATGGGCGGGAAGCCATGGATATCGCTCTCAACGCCGGGCGGATTGTCGCCATCGAGCGCGGCATAACGGCCGAGGCGCGAGAGGTGATCGACGCGACGGGCCTCCTCGTTGCGCCGCCCTTCTGTGATCCGCATTTCCACATGGATGCCACGCTGTCGCTCGGGCTGCCCCGGCTCAACCGCTCGGGCACGCTGCTTGAAGGGATTGCGCTCTGGGGCGAACTGCGCCCCACGCTCACGGTTGAGGCCGTGGTGGAGCGGGCGCTGCGCTATTGCGACCTTGCCGTGGCGCAGGGGCTTCTCGCCATTCGCAGCCATGTCGATATTTCCGATCCCCGGCTCGTGACGGTCGAAGGCCTGCTCGCCGTGCGCGAGGCGGTGAAGGACTATATCGACCTGCAACTGGTCGCCTTTCCGCAGGATGGCTATTTCCGCGCGCCGGGCGCTGTCGATAGTCTCAATCGTGCGCTGGATATGGGCGTCGAGATCGTCGGCGGCATTCCGCATTTTGAACGCACCATGGACGATGGCGCCCGCTCGGTGGCGGCGCTCTGCCGCATCGCGGCCGACCGCGGGCTCCGCGTCGACATGCATTGCGATGAAACCGATGATCCGCTGTCGCGCCATATCGAAACGCTCGCCGCCGAAACGGTGCGGCACGGGCTTGAGGGGCGCGTGGTGGGCTCGCACCTCACCTCGATGCATTCGATGGACAATTACTATGTGTCAAAGCTCATTGCGCTGATGGCAGAGGCGAAGGTGCATGCGGTGGCGAACCCGCTCATCAACATCATGCTGCAGGGCCGCCACGACACCTATCCCAAGCGGCGCGGCATGACGCGGGTGCCCGAGCTTCTGAAGGCCGGGATCAATGTCGGCTTCGGCCATGATTGCGTGATGGACCCCTGGTATGCCATGGGCTCGGGCGACATGCTGGAGGTGGGCGGCATGGCGATCCATGTCGCACAGATGGGGTCAATCGAGGACCGGCTCCGGGTGTTTGACATCCTGACCAATGGCAATGCCACGGCTATGGGCCTTGAGGATTATGGCCTCGAAAAAGGCAAAAAGGCCGATCTCGTTGTGCTGCAGGCGCGCGACCCGGTTGAGGCGCTGCGGCTCCGGGCCAACCGCCTTGCCGTAATCAAGGGCGGCAAGGTGATTGCCCGCGCCGAGCGGCGGGTGTCGGCGCTGGCGCTCCCTGGCCGGCCGGGGAGCGTGGATGGCGCGCTTTACGCCCCAGCGGTGAAAATCGCTGGCTGAGTGCAGCGCGCCTTAATCGTTCTTGTTAAGGAGGCCCCGATGGCCCGTTCCGCCCCCCACCCCGTCGTTGAGAAAGTTCTGGCCAAGCCGCAGGCCTGGCTCAGCGAAATGCAGCTCTTGCGCGAGATTGCGCGCGATACCGGGCTTGAGGAGACGTTCAAGTGGGGCTGGCCCTGCTATGCGCTTGCTGGCCAGAATGTCGTGCTGATCCACGCCTTCAAGGACTATTGCGCCTACCTTCTGTTCAAGGGCTCGCTGATGGCGGACCCGGAAAACCTGCTGATCCAGCAGACTGAAAATGTCATCGGGCGACGGCAGATGCGCTTTACCAGCCTTGCCGAGATCAAGGACAGGACGCCGGTCATCCGTGCCTATCTCGATGAAGCAATTCGGGTCGAGCAGTCGGGCGCTGAGGTCGTGTTCCGAAAAACCGACGAGTTTCCCATGCCCGCCGAGTTTTCACAGGCGCTCGATGCCGACGGGGCGCTCCGCGCCGCCTTTGAGGGGCTGACGCCCGGCCGTCAGCGCGGCTATCTGTTGTTTTTCGCTGCGCCCAAGCTGGAAAAGACCCGGGTGGCGCGGGTGGAAAAGATGATCCCCCGGATCATGGACGGATTGGGGCTCGACGACTAACGGGCGCTCATTGAACGGGCCGGACGAAGCAGCCGCCCCCCGCCTCCTGAATCGCCGCGCAGATGCGCGTTGCCGCCCCATAGGATTGCACCGGCACCCGAATGCGGAACAGGTCCGCCTCCGCATCGATACGCGGGGAAGCCCCTTCGAGAAAGCGTCCCCAGCGCGACAGGGCATACTCGAGCGATTGCTCGGCCGCCGTGGCGCTTTTGAGGCTGGAGAGTTCAATGAGGGCCGCACCCGACCCGGGCTCCGGTGGCACCAGCGCGAGCGCGATGGGCGACCCGGCATTGATGTTGAGGGTTTCGACCTCTTCGGGCGAAAACACATACATGTCCTCGGGCGGGGTGCGCAACATGACCGAGATCACCGGCTGCTCCACCCCAAAGCCCTTCAGCACATCGAGGAGGTCTCCCAGAACCGACTGGGCAAAGACGAGGTCATTGCTGTCGGTCGAAATCTGGTGGACGCCGAGTTCACCTGCGGCATCGCGCTCGGTGCCGGCAAAAAACACATAGGCACAGGCCGAATAGCACCCCATGCCTTCGGGCACCGCCGTGGCGAGCCCGAGCTGGCGCACGGCCCGCGCCAGATCAAGCGCCCCTTCCACGTCGCCGCCGGCGCTGTTGAGCGCGAGGACGCGGGCCTTGGGACGCAGGCTGAGGATCTGGGCAAACTGGGTGGCAATCTCCGGGGTGATGTCGCCCGAGAGCAGGATGACGTCGGGGGCCTCCAGCGGCAGACTGAAGATCTCGGCGGGCAGCGCATCGGGAATGGCTGCCGTGGTCATGGGATCCGGGCTCAGAACATCTTCAGGGGTGACATGCGCGCTGAGCCACGCGGCCGTGATCCGCCCCTCGGTCTCATAGGCGCGGCCCCAGGCCATGGAATAGCCCGTCGCCATGGCGCCCGACTGCACGAATTGGGTTGAGAACTGATAGTCCCCGAGCCTTCCGGTGACGAAGAACCGATCGTCCGAGAGGGCGCTCGCCTCGATGACGCGGCCATCGCCGGGGGAAATCACGGCGGCATAGAGGGCGGTCAGGTTGCCGCCGTCGAGTTCAGCCCGCATGGTTTCGAGCGAAAACTCGCCATCAGCCGTCGAATAGGATGTGCCCGACCCCGTAGCGGTGCGCTGGGTGAAAAACCGCGCCGGAATATCAAGCCGCAGCCCGGCTGGGGCGTCGTCGACCGGCTCGAACGCAAGGGGGCCGATTTTGGTCAGCGCCTCATCGGCCAGCGCCTGACGCGCCCTCTCAGAGAGAGCACCAGTCGGGGGCTCCCCCAGAGCGCGTTGGAAAGTCGTCAGCGCATCGTACAGACTGTGCCCGAAGCGGCCGTCTATGGGGAGTGCATCCTCGCCCAGCACCACCAGCTCGGCCTGGGTGCTGCGCCGATCATCGGGCGACAGGCTATCGAACCACGCCCGCGCATCATCAAAGGCCGCACGGGCCGGCACGGTCAGGCTCAGGGCGACCAGCAGCGAACCGAGTACAACGAGGACACGACGCATACCGGAAACCGCCTTACCACCAAGGCGCGCATAGTCTCAAGTTTCCGGCGGGCACACAATCGGGCCCGCCGGTTTTACGGCAGAGATTTCGCCTCAGCCGCCAAACAGCCGGGCGTACAGCGTTTCGGCCATGTCGACCGGTTCGGCCGCAGCGCCATGCAACGTGACATCGGCCCGCTCCGGGGCTTCATAGGGGCTCGAAATGCCGGTGAAGTTTTTGATCTCGCCGCGCCGGGCCTTGGCATAGAGGCCCTTGGGGTCGCGGGCTTCGCAGACCGCGAGCGGGGTATCGACATAGACCTCGGTGAAGGGGATATCGCCCGCAATCTCGCGCGCCAGCCGCCGTTCATTGCGGAAGGGCGAGATGAACGAGACGAGCACGATGAGCCCCGCGTCGGCCATCAACCGGGCAACTTCGGCCACCCGGCGGATGTTCTCCACCCGGTCTTCCTCGGTGAAGCCCAGATCCTTGTTGAGCCCGTGGCGCACATTATCACCATCGAGAATATAGGCGTGCCGCCCCTCGGCCACGAGCCGCTTTTCAAGCAGATTGGCGACGGTCGATTTGCCTGAGCCCGACAGCCCGGTGAACCAGACAATGCGCGCCTCTTGCCCCATGGTGAGCGCGCGGGTCTCGCGGTTCACATCAAAGGACTGGTACGACAGGTTCTGGGCGCGGCGCAGCCCGAATTCGATCACGCCCGCGGCCAGCGTCGCGTTGGTCAGCCGGTCGATCAGGATGAAACTGCCGAGCGTGGCGTTTTCCGCATAGGGGTCAAAGGCAATCGCCTTGTCGGTGGCCAGCGTCACCGTGCCGACCTCGTTCATCTCCAGCACCTTGGCGGCGCTGTGCTCGAGCGTATTCACATTGGTCTTGAACTTGAGCGCCGTGATCGAGGCGGGCACCACCTGGGTGCCGAGCTTCAAGAGATAGGAGCGGCCCGGCAGGGCGTGCTCCTCGTTCATCCAGATGACGCGCGCCTGGACCTGGTTGGAAAATTCCGGCACTTCGCCGGGACGGGCGAGAACATCGCCGCGCGAAATATCGACTTCGCGATCGAGCACCAGCGTCACCGCCTGCCCGGCAAGGGCGGTGGACAATTCGCCATCCATGGTGACGATGCGGGTGACTTTCACCGGCTTGCGCGAGGCCGCAACCAGCAGGTCATCGCCGACCGAAATCTCGCCTGAGGCGACAGTGCCCGAGAAGCCGCGGAAATCGAGATTGGGCCGGTTGACCCATTGCACCGGGAAGCGGAAGCGCTGACCGGACTGATCGACGCCCACATCCACCGTTTCAAGATAGGGCACGAGCCCGGGGCCGGTATACCAGGGCATGCGCGGGCTGGGGCCCAGCATGTTGTCGCCCTTCAGCGCCGACACCGGAATGGCGGCGAGCGACAGAAAGCCGAGATCCTTGGCAAAGGCGCGGTAGTCGGACTCGATTTTTTCAAACACGGCCTCGTCGTAATCGACGAGATCGATCTTGTTGACCGCCAGCACCACGTGCTTCACGCCGATGAGCGACAGGATGAAGCTGTGCCGTCGGGTCTGGGTCAACACGCCCTTGCGCGCATCGATCAGCACAATTGCGAGATCAGCGTTCGACGCGCCAGTCGCCATGTTGCGGGTATATTGTTCATGGCCCGGGGTATCGGCGACAATGAACTTGCGCTTGTCGGTGGAAAAGAACCGGTAGGCCACATCGATGGTGATGCCCTGCTCGCGCTCGGCGGTCAGGCCATCAACAAGAAGCGAGAAATCAATGCCTTCATCGCCCGTGGTGCGGTTACGGCTTTCTTTCTTGAGGCTCGCGAGCTGATCATCGAGGATCAGCTGGCTGTCGTAGAGCAGACGGCCGATCAGCGTCGACTTGCCGTCATCGACAGAGCCACAGGTGAGAAAGCGCAGCAGACCCTTGTCGGTCTGTTCCACGAGCCAGGCGTCGAGTGCCGATTTGGCCGCGCTTTGGGGGGCTAGACTGGTCATCAGAAGTAGCCTTCCTGCTTTTTCTTTTCCATGGAGCCGGCCTGATCGGAATCAATCAGGCGGCCTTCGCGCTCGGACGTTCGGGACGCCTGCATTTCCATGATGATGGAGGGCAGATCACCGGCATCAGACCGGATCGCGCCGGTCAGCGGGTAGCAGCCGAGCGTGCGGAAGCGGACGATTTCCTCGCGCGGACGCTCGCCGGGCTCCAGCCGATACCGGCTGTCATCAACCATGATGAGCGTGCCCTGGCGTTCGACCACGGGGCGCGGACGGGCGAAATAGAGCGGCACGATCTCGATGTTTTCTGAATAGATGTAGGTCCAGATATCGAGTTCGGTCCAGTTGGAGAGCGGAAACACGCGCATGCTCTCGCCCGGCGCCAGCCGCGTGTTGAAAATATGCCAGAGTTCAGGGCGCTGGCTCTTGGGGTCCCAGGCATGCTGGGCATTGCGGTGCGAGAAGATGCGCTCCTTGGCGCGGGATTTCTCCTCGTCACGCCGCGCGCCGCCAATGGCCGCATCATAGCCGCCCGCGCTCAGCGCCTGCCGCAGCGCCTGGGTCTTCATGATGTCGGTGTAGCGCGAGGAGCCGTGATCGAACGGGTTGACGTTATTGGCGACGCCTTCGGGGTTGGTATGCACCAACAACTCAAAGCCGTGCTCCTTCGCCATGCGATTGCGGAAGGCGATCATCTCCTGAAATTTCCACGTCGTATCGATGTGCAGAAGCGGAAACGGGATGCGGCTGGGGTAAAAGGCCTTGCGCGCAAGGTGCAGCAGAACAGAAGAATCCTTGCCGATGGAATACATCATCACCGGGCGTTCAAAACTCGCCGCGACTTCGCGGAATATTTCGATGGATTCGGCTTCAAGCGATTGCAGGTGGCTGAGCGTCGGGCGGGTCATGGCCGATGGACTGTCCTTCTTCGTCAGAGCCTGTCACATACGCGCTCAGGATTGGGGCTACAAGGCCGGGGCCGGGGCGGAAAAGGTGAACCAGCGCCAAGATTTGCGCGTAACCCGAGGGAATAGTCGCGGTGTTTTTAGCGGCCTCGCCCCCGTGGCACCGCACTGCCGCCGTCGCGGCAATAAAAGGAATAGTTTTTCATGGCGCAGCCCAGCCTCGTTCTCGTCCGCCGCGATCTGAGGCTGGCCGACAACCCCGCGCTCAGCGCCGCGCTCGAGGGGCCGGGGTCGGTTGTTGCGCTCTATATCCACGAGACCAACCTCCGCCGACCCACGGGTGCCGGGCGGAGCTGGCTCAATCAGAGCCTTTTGGCCCATGCGGCGCGGCTCGCAACCCTTGGTGTGCCGCTTGAGGTCCTGGAGGGGCCGACTGAAGCCGCGCTAGCCGAGGCTGTGGCCCGGCACGGCGCCACGCAGATTTTCTGGAACCGGCGCTATGGCCCCGCCGAACGCGCGGTGGATGCTGCGCTTAAGGCCCGGTTCCGTGCGGATGGTCTCGCCGTGGATAGCTTTGCCGGGGACACGCTGGTCGAGCCCTTCACCATGGAAACGGGCACCGGCAAGCCCTATTCGGTCTATACCCCGTTCTGGAAAACGCTCCGCACCCGCGATATCGCGCGCCCCCTGCCCGTCCCTCCTGCGCGGCACCCGATTGCACCGCCTGTGGTCGATGCCGACTATCGCGCGCCCGGCTGGGCCGGTCCGCTGTTGGCGCAATGGGCCGTGGGCGAAGTCGCTGCCGAAGCGCGGCTGATGGCGTTTCTTAACGGGCCGGTGGGCGACTACGCCGGATCGCGCGATTTCCCTGCGCTCAATGTGACCTCACGGCTCTCGCCGCATATGGCGTTTGGCGAAATCAGCCCGCGGCAGATCTGGCACGCGGCCAAGGCCATGGCGGCAGTGCGGCCGGAGCAGGACGCGGCGATTGAGAAATTCCTCTCCGAAGTCGCCTGGCGCGATTTCAACATCAACCAGCTTTATCACCGCCCCGATATTGCGGTGCATCCCATGGTGGAGAAATTCGGCCGCCTGCCGTGGCGCGATGATCCGGCGGCACTGCTGCGGTGGCAGAGGGGCCAGACGGGTTTCCCCATTGTCGATGCAGGCATGCGCGAACTGTGGCAGACCGGCACCATGCACAACCGGGTGCGGATGCTGGTTGCCTCGCTCCTCACCAAAAACCTGATGATCGACTGGCGGCTGGGTGAAGCGTGGTTCTGGGACACGCTGTTTGATGCCGACCCGGCGAACAATCCCGGCAACTGGCAATGGGTCGCGGGCACCGGGCTGGATGCCTCGCCCTATTTCCGCATTTTCAACCCCATCACCCAGGGCGAACGGTTTGATGCCGAGGGCCAGTATGTGCGCCGCTACGTGCCCGAACTCGCGAGCCTGCCGAACGAATGGCTGCATAAGCCGTTCGAGGCGCCCGACGCCGTGCTTGAGGCGCGGGGCATTCGGCTTGGCGTGACCTATCCGCGCCCGATGGTTGACCTCAAGGCCTCACGCGGGGCGGCGCTCGAGGCCTTTTCGGCGCTATCGGCAGACTGAGCGGCACAGCTTTCTGCCTTGGGCCGCTGGCGCGCAAAGCGGCCCCACCATACGGGCAAGCAGCGGCACAGATTGGCGTTTTACAGGGAATGGGGTTGGCAGATGCCGTGAAGCGCCCTACCCTTTGGTCTCAACGAGTGACCCCAGTTCCGGCATGACCCTTCATAAAGACGTTCTCTCCGCCATCGGCAACACGCCGCTCATTCGCCTCAACCGCGTCTCGGACATGACCGGGTGCGAGATTTTGGGCAAGGCGGAGTTTCTCAACCCGGGCCAGTCGATCAAGGACCGGGCGGCGCTCTACATCATCCGCGATGCGGAAAAACGGGGGCTGCTGCGCCCCGGCGGGACAATTGTGGAAGGTACGGCGGGCAATACCGGCATCGGGCTCGCCGTGGTCGCCAATGCGCTCGGCTATCGCACGGTGATCGTCATTCCCGAGACGCAGGCGCAGGAAAAAAAGGACGCGCTGACGCTCCTGGGCGCCGAGCTTATTCAGGTGCCGGCCAAGCCCTATAAGAACCCGAATAATTACGTGAAGCTGTCGGGCCGCCTCGCGGAAAAGCTGGCACGGGACCTGCCGAATGGCGCGATCTGGGCCAACCAGTTCGACAATGTGGCCAATCGCGATGCGCATATTGAGGGCACGGGCCCCGAGATCTGGGCCCAGACCGGTGGCCGGGTGGATGGGTTCATCTGCGCCGTGGGCTCAGGGGGAACGCTGGGCGGTATTTCTATGGCGCTCAAGGCCAAAAACCCCAAGGTTGCCATTGGCATCGCCGACCCCGAGGGCGCGGCGCTCTACAGCTATTACACCACCGGGGAGCTCAAATCCTCGGGCAGCTCGATTACCGAAGGTATCGGTCAGGGCCGCATCACCAAGAACCTTGAGGGCGTGGTGGTGGATCAGGCCTACCAGATCCCCGACAGCGAAGCCCTGCCTTATGTGTTCGATCTCCTCGAGCACGAGGGGCTCTGCCTTGGCGGCTCGTCGGGCGTGAATATTGCGGGGGCGGTGCGGATGGCCAAGGCCATGGGGCCGGGCAAAACCATCGTCACCATCCTCTGCGATTATGGCAACCGCTATCAATCAAAGCTCTTTAACCCGGCCTTCCTCCGGGAAAAGAACCTGCCGGTGCCGGCGTGGCTGACGCGCGCGCCCAGCATCGATTGGCAATCCGTCCTCCTGCCGGAGGCGTGACATGACTCGGTTCCTGTGCCGCGAGGACAGCTATCAGACCTCCAATGCTGCGACGGTGACCGAAATCACGCCCGACGGCGGCATCGTGCTTGATGCGACGGTATTTTACGCCACCTCGGGCGGGCAGCCCGGCGACAGCGGCCGGCTGATGGCCGCCGATGGGCGGGTGATCGCCATCAGCACGGCCATCCATCCGGACGGCGACAAGACCCGCATTGTGCATGTGCCGACCGATAGCGCGCCGGGGCTTGCCCCCGGTGACCGCGTAACCGCCGAAATCGACTGGGACCGGCGGCTCAAACTCATGCGCATGCACACGGCCCTCCACCTTGTGACCGTGGCCCTGCCGTTTCCAGTGACCGGCGGATCGGTGGCCGAGGACAAGGGACGGCTCGATTTCAACATGGACACAAGCCCCGACGCGGCGGCGCTTGAGGTGACGCTCAACAGCCTTGTAGCCGCCGGGCATGCAGTAAGCGCCGAATGGATCACCGATGAGGACATGGCCGCCAATCCGGGCCTCATCAAATCCATGAATGTGAAGCCCCCGATGGGTCAGGGCCGGGTGCGGCTGATCCGTATCGGCGATGTCGACCTGCAACCCTGCGGCGGCACACATGTACGCAACACGGCCGAGATCGGTCCGCTGCGCGTCGGCAAGATCGAGAAAAAAGGGTCGATCAACCGCCGCGTCTCCATCCACTTCGTCTGATTATTCGATAGGCGGCGCGTAGATCAGCCCGCCATTGATCCACAGCGAGTTCTGGCCGCGCAGCACAGCCGCACCCGTAGCCGGGCCGAAATTGCGCTCGAAGATCTCACCGTAATTGCCCACGGTCTTGATGACATTGGCCATGAAATGCGCGTCGAGCCCGATGCCCGGCCCGAAACTGCCTTCGAGCCCGAGAATACGCCGAATGCGGTGGGTCTTGGCGGCCGACAGCGAGTCGATGTTTAGCGAGGTGATGCCCGCCTCTTCCGCGCCAATCAGCGTGTAGAGCGTCCACTCGACAATATCGAACCACTGGTCATCGCCGGACCGGACCATGGGGCCGAAGGCGCCCTTCGAAATCCGTTCGGGCAGGATGCGGTGGGTTGCTGGTTCCTTGAGGCTCCGGCGGACGGCATTGAGCCAGCTTGCCGACGCTGACACCGCGTTGCAGAGCCCCGAACTATAGGCCACGGCCAGATCCTCGCGATCCTCATAGAGCCGCGTCGTGTAGTCTGACTGAGTGCTGAAGAAGAATTCTTCGAGGTTCGCGACCTGCTCGGGTTCATCGACAACGCAGATCGTCACCTTGTCGAGCTCATAGGCCGACACGACCCCAAGGCCCTGCGGCACCATGAAGGCCTGCCCGTCGAAAAACGAGGGCGCGACATAATGGGCGGCGTAGCCGGTATCGCGCCGCATGGTCCAGGATGCATTGCGCGCGATGAGATCGACCGCGCCGGTCTGCAATTGCGCAAAGCGCGCATCGCCGGAAAGCGCGACAAACTCCATCTTTGAGGGGTCGTTGAAGACTGCGACGGCAATGGCGCGGCAGACATCCACATCGAAGCCGGTCCAGAGCCCGTCTTCCCCCGCCTGCGCGAAACCGGGGAGCGGATCGGACGACGCACAAATAAGGTGTCCCCGGTCCCGAATAGCCTTTAGCGTCGGGCCGGGCTCGACGGGGATCGTCTCGTCGGCCCAGATCGGCTGGATGGTGAGGATGGCGAGGAGGAGCGCGATAAAAATCCGCATCAAGCGAGAACCCGGCTCAGGAACTGGCGCGTGCGCGGCTCAACCGGCTGATCAAAGAACGGGCCCGGCGCGGCCTGTTCGATAATCCGGCCTTCATCCATGAAAATCATGCGATCCGCCACATTGCGGGCAAAGCCCATCTCGTGGGTGACGCAGATCATGGTCATACCCTCGGCCGCAAGCGCGATCATCACATCGAGCACTTCGCCGACCATTTCCGGATCGAGCGCCGAGGTCGGTTCATCGAACAGCATGATGGCCGGTTTCATGGCGAGCGCGCGGGCAATGGCGACCCGCTGCTGTTGCCCGCCCGAAAGCTGGTGCGGAAATTTAGCCGCCTGCTCGGGGATATGCACCCGCTCAAGCAGCGCCATCGCCTCGGCCTCAGCCTCGCCCCGTCCGAGACCACGGACATGGATGGGAGCCAGGGTCAGATTATCCAGCACCGAGAGGTGCGGAAACAGGTTGAACTGCTGAAACACCATGCCGGTCTGTAGCCGTGCCCCGGCCAAGGCCCTCGGCGTCACCAGCGCCCCATTGATCCGGACTGTGCCCTCGTCATGAGGTTCGAGCCCGTTGATGGTGCGGATCAGCGTCGATTTCCCCGACCCCGATGGACCGCAGACGACAACACGTTCCCCCGGGCGGACGGTCAGGCTCACATCATCGAGCGCCTTCTGGGTCCCGAACCAGCGGCTGACATGGCTGAGGCTAACGGCTTCGCCCCCGTGGCTATCACGCATGGCGATCACCGGATGGGCGGGGAATAGTGCAAGCCCCCATCACGCCACAGCGCGTTCAGCCCGCGTGGCAGCGCAATGGCTGTCGCCTCGCCGAGGTTGCGCTCATAGAGTTCAGCGTAATTGCCGACATGCTTGATGATCTGGTACGCCCATCCCTTGGGCAGACCCAAAGGTTCGCCGAAGTCCCCCTCGACACCCAGAAGCCGCTTGATCGGCGGGTTATCCGAGGCGAGCTGATCATCGACATTGACGCTCGTGACGCCCAGTTCCTCGGCCTCGATCAGGGCGAAATAGGTCCAGCGCGCGATGTTGAACCAGACATCGTCGCCCTGGCGGACGGCCGGCCCGAGCGGCTCCTTCGAAATGATCTCCGGCAGAATGGTGTGTTCGGCCGGATCGGGCAGGCGCGAGCGCTCGGCGGCGAGCTGGGCGCTGTCGGCGGTCATGGATTTACAGCGCCCATCCTCATAGGCTTTCACCACTTCATCCTGGCTCTTGAAGGCGAGCGGCTTGAACGTCATGTTGTTGATGCCGAAATAATCCTCGGCGTTGAGCGCGCTGGTGGTGTCGATTTCGACACAGACCGGCTGGCCATTGAGATCGAGCGCGGTGGCAATCTTGTCGGATTTGCGCACCAGAAAGCCCTGACCATCATAATAGAGCACACCGGCGAACTTGATGCCGAGTGTCGTATCGCGCGCCATGGTCCAGGTGGTCGAGCGCACAAGAATATCGACATCGCCGCCCGACAGTGCCGCAAAGCGATCCGCCGCCGAGAGCGGGCTGAACCGCACTTTCTGCGGATCGTTGAAGATGGCAGCGGCGACAGCGCGGCAATAGTCCACTTCAAACCCGGTCCAGGCGCCGGTCTCATCGCGGGTGGAAAAGCCCGGAATTCCTTCGGTCACACCGCATTTAAGATAGCCGCGCACCTTGACCGTTTCGAGGGTTGGCGATTGCGCTGAGGCGCTCACCGTCAGCCCCAGCACAAGGGCTGCGCCCATGATCACGACCCGCGCAGCTTTGGTGAAAAGTCGCATGAAAAAATGCCCTTGATCGACACATGCCGCCTTACGGCATCGGCCTGTTCTTGCTACCTGTTCGAGCCAATCGAGGAAAGCGGCAATCGGGGGCCCCGTCAAGCGGCGGCGCTGGTGCGCCTGATCCCAAAGGCGACACAGCATGACTGACTCACCGGACAAGTTCGAGATCGAAACGATCCTGACCCATGGCGGCCGCGATCCGCAACAGACGCGCGGCACGGTGAATACGCCGGTCTATCGCGCCTCGACGGTGCTGTTTCCCACGCTTGATGCGTTACAGGATTACGCCCTGCCCTTCCGCTATGGCCGCGATGGCAACCCGACGCTCACCTCGGTTGAGGACACAATCACGGCGCTTGAAGGAGCCGCCGGCACGGTGCTCGCGCCCTCGGGCGTATCGGCCATCAGCACGGCCATGCTCTCGGTGGTCAACGCCGGAGACGATGTGCTGATGACCGACAGCGCCTATGAGCCGACGCGGAACTTCGCGCGGGATTTTCTCGGCCGCATGGGCGTCGCGGTGCGGTTTTATGATCCGCGGATCGGCGGCAGGATTGCCGACCTCATCGCGCCCAACACCAGCCTCATCATGGCCGAAAGTCCCGGATCACTGACCTTTGAAGTGCAGGACCTTCCGGCCATCGCCCGCGCTGCCCAGGCCAGGGGCGCGCGTGTTGCGGTCGACAATACCTGGGCGACGCCACTCTATTACCGCCCGTTGAGCCTCGGGGCCGACCTCGTGATCCATGCCGCCACCAAGATGTTTGGTGGGCATTCGGATGTGATGTTCGGCACGGTTTCGGCCACGGCCGAGTGTTTCCCCGCGTTAAAGCGCACGCATCGGCTTTTGGGCGTGCATGTGGGGCCCGATGATGCATTTCTCGTCGCGCGGGGGCTGCGCACGCTCGCCATCCGCATGGCGGCGCATGAGGAGCGGACGCTCGAGATCGCGCGCTTCCTCAAGACCCAGCCCGGTGTGCTGAACGTGCTGCACCCGGCCCTGCCGGAGCATCCCGATCACGCGATTTTCAAGCGCGATTTTAGCGGGTCGGGCAGTCTGTTTTCAATTGTACTTGAACCGCGCCCTCGGGCGGATCTGCAACGCATGGTCGACACGCTGCGGCTCTTCGGCATGGGCTATAGCTGGGGCGGGTTTGAAAGCCTGCTGCTGCCCATCCCCACGCCCACCCGCACAGCCGTGCCCTGGGCCGAGCCGGGCCAGTTGATCCGGCTCCAGATCGGCTTTGAAAGCCTCAATGATCTGAAGGCCGATCTTGCCGATGCGCTGGCGCGTTACCGCGGCGCCTGAGGCGCAAACAGCGCCTGAAGCCCGTTGAGCGGCTTGCGCGGATAAGTGCCATCGGGGGCGCGGGTAAAAAGCCAGTTCCGCGCGGCAAACAGGTTGCGCACCCCATAGGTCCCCAGAACGCCAAGCACGGCACCCGCCGTGATATCGGTCGGATAATGGGCGCCGACGATGACCCGCGACACAGCGACAAGGCCCGCGCACGCCAGCGCGACCCGCAGGCTGCGCGGCCAGATGAAGGCCACAACCATAGCAAAACCAAAAGCCGTCGTGGCATGGCCCGAGGGGAAGCTCTGGTACGGGAACGCGCTCCAGTTGGGGGTGAACACCAGCGGCGCCGCATCCGTAAAAGTCTCGGGACGACCACGCCCGATGGCACGCTTCAGGAGCGTTGCGACGAGGCCCGGCAGGCCCACAGCGGTGAAGATGAAGCCGGACAGTGCCGCGAGATCGACCAGCGCCGCGTTGAGGCGTCCCCGCGTGAACCGGTAAAGCCCGAGCGCAATGAGCAGCACAAGGAGCGACGGGACGAGGATCCAGCCAGATTCGCCAAAGCCCGTGACAACATCAAACACCTGCCGAATTTCCGGCGGCAATCCGGTGCCCCAGACCGAGAGCGGATGATCGATGAGGTAAAGGAGCGCAAGCGCTGCCCCCAGCAGGGCAACGTAGATTGCCGTTGAGGGGCCGGCGAGCCCAAAGGGCCAGGGCTTATTGAGCAAGGACGATTTGAAGGGCTTGGTCATGGGCGTGTTGTGAAGCCGCATTTCTGTCCGGTCAACGGGGGACGGCACGCCATGCACGGCTTGCTCTTTCCCCGCCTAAGGGGTAGGGACAGAACCACGCGTTCGGGGCATAGCTCAGCCTGGTAGAGCACCGGTTTTGGGAACCGGGGGCCGAGTGTTCGAATCACTCTGCCCCGACCACTAGACGAGGGAAACATGACTGCTCGAATTTTCCGTCCGGCGCCGAGCGCCATGCAGTCTGGTCGCGGCAAATCCAAGGATTGGGTGCTGGTGCACGAACAGGCGACCCCGCGCGAGATCGAACCCCTGATGGGCTATACCTCCAGCGGCGATACCAAGACGCAGGTCAAGCTGAGCTTTGATTCGCTTGAAGAGGCCGTAGCCTACGCCCAGAAGAACGGCATTGCCTACCACGTGCTGCCCGAGCACCGCCCCGCGGTGAAGCGGTCTAGCTACACGGACAATTTCCGCTTCGACCGCAAGTCGCCCTGGACCCATTAAGGGCCGGATCATCGCGATCAAAAAGAAACGGGGGCCTTTTGGCCCCCGCTGTTTTTTGTGCGCTGTGCACGGCTCACTGCTGGTCGAGCCGGGTCCAGCGCCCATCGCTGCGGCTTGAATGCACCGCCGCCATGATGAACTCGATGCCTTCAACGCCATCGGCGAGGGTTGGCAGCACAGCCTCATAGGCAGCGCCCCGCCCCCGGATCACTTCGGCAAACTGGTGGTAGAGCGTGGCGAAAGCTTCGAGATAGCCCTCGGGGTGCCCACCTGGAATGCGCACCTGCATGGTGGGGGCCACGTCGCCCGAAATCGAGCCGCCGCGCGTCAGCCGCTGGCGCGGCTTGCCGAATTCGGTGAACCACATTTCATTGGGATTTTCCTGAGCCCATTCGAGCCCGCCCTTGTCGCCATAAATGCGGAGCCGGAGCCCGTTTTCATTGCCGACCGCCACCTGGCTGGCCCAGAGCATGCCCTTGGCCCCGCCTTCAAAGCGAAGTAGGATATGAACATTGTCATCAAGCAGGCGGCCCGGCACGAAGCTCGTGAGATCAGCGCTCACCGCCTCGGTCTTTAGCCCGGTCACAAAGCGCAACAGGTTATAGGCATGGGTGCCGATATCGCCAATCGCCCCACCGGCGCCCGAGCGCTTGGGGTCGGTGCGCCAATCGGCCTGCTTGTTGTGGACTTCCTCGGTCAGCCAATCCTGCGCATATTCGGCCTGCACCACGCGGATTTTGCCCAGTCGGCCTGAAGCGATCATTTCCCGGGCCTGCCGCATCAACGGATAGCCGGTGTAATTATGCGTCAGCAAAAACCGGGCGCCGTTCTTCGGCTTCACGGCGGCAAGCGCCCGCGCATCCTCCAGCGTTGCGGTGAGCGGCTTGTCGCAGATCACGTGTATGCCCGCTTCGAGGAAGGCTTTGGCCGCCGGGTAGTGCACATGGTTGGGCGTGACGATGGCGACGGCATCAATCCCGTCGGGCCGGGCCGCTTCCTTCACGGCCATTTCGGCAAAGCTCTCGTAGATGCGGTCTTCCGAAAGCCCCAGATCGCGGCCCGACTGGCGGGCGTTCTCGGGCGTGGACGACAGCGCGCCGGCCACCAGTTCGAAATCCCCATCAAGGCGCGAGGCCAGCCGGTGCACATAGCCGATGAAGGCGCCGTTGCCGCCGCCCACCATGCCGAGCCGGAGCCGGCGGTTCGTTTGATCGGTCATTATCGTGTCCCTGCGGTTAGAGGCCGAGCATCTTGCGATTGGCGGCGCGGTCAGTGCCCGCCCCGGCGAAATCGTCGAAGGCCCGTTCGGTGACGCGGATGATGTAGCTCTGAATGTATTCAGCGCCCTCGCGCGCCCCATCTTCGGGGTGCTTCAGCGCGCATTCCCACTCGAGCACGGCCCAGCCGGCATAATCATAGGTGGTCAGCTTCGAGAAGATCGACGGGAAGTCGACCTGACCATCGCCGATCGAGCGGAAGCGGCCCGCGCGGTTGGCCCAGGACTGGAACCCGCCATAGACGCCCTGCTTGCCCGAAGGATTGAACTCGGCGTCCTTCACATGGAAGGCGCGGATGCGCTCGTGGTAATGGTCGATATAGGCGAGGTAATCGAGCTGCTGCAGTACGAAATGGCTCGGATCATAGAGCAGGCAGGCGCGCGGATGGTTCTTCACGCGCTCAAGGAACATCTCATAGGTCACGCCGTCGTGCAGGTCTTCGCCGGGGTGGATTTCGTAGCAGACATCAACGCCCGCTTCGTCAAAGCTGTTGAGAATCGGAGTCCAGCGGCGGGCCAGTTCGTCAAAGGCCTCTTCAACCAGACCGGCCGGGCGCTGCGGCCAGGGGTAGAGATAGGGCCAGGCGAGCGCGCCCGAGAAGGTCGCGTGGGCGTTGAGCCCGAGGTTTTTGGAGGCCAGCGCGGCCCATTTCAGCTGCTGCACGGCCCATTGGGTGCGGGCGGCGGCATTGCCATGCACCGATTTCGGCGCAAAGCCATCAAAGGCGGTGTCATAGGCCGGGTGCACGGCCACAAGCTGGCCCTGCAAATGGGTCGACAGCTCGGTGATCTCCAGCCCGTGGCTGTTCACAATGCCTTTGAGCTCATCGGCATAGGTCTTTGAGGTCGCTGCTTTTTCAAGGTCGATGAAGTTGGAGACCCAGGTCGGGATCTGCACGCCCTTGTAGCCGAGGCCCGCGGCCCAGGCGCAGATATTATCGAGGGTATCGAAGGGGGCCTTGTCGCCCGCAAACTGGGCAAGGAAAATACCCGGCCCTTTGATCGTACGCATGAAATCCTCCTACCGGCCCTGCCGGACATCGCTTCCCGGGCTTCCGGCCGGGTTGGCCGGAAGCTTCAACGGGTGCGACGTCTTGTCAAGGCTTGGCAGGATTTATTCGGCGTCGCCCCCGCTTTCGGGCGCGGCCTGGTCCGGCCCGGCCTCATCGAGGCCCCCGTCGACAACGGCCTCGGGCTCACTGACGCGTTCGACCGACACCACCCGCTCACCGTCGCCGGTGCGGAAGATGGTGACGCCCTTGGATGCGCGGCTGGCGGTGCGGATGCCTTCCACCGGCACGCGGATCAATTGCCCGCCATTGGTCACCAGCATGAGCTGGTTGTCTTTTTCCACCGGGAAGGCGGCAACGAGGTTGCCGATCTCGTTGAGCTTGTTCTGGTCGGTCGCCTTGATGCCCTTGCCGCCGCGATGCGACAGCCGGAACTCGTAGGACGAGCTGAGCTTGCCGAAGCCGCGCGCATTGACCGTGAGGATGAACTGCTCGGCTGCACCCAGTTCGGCATAGCGCTCAACCGAGAGGTCGATATCGCCGGTCAGGTCTTCGGCCTCGTCGGTCGTCACATCGGCCTCGGGCTCTTCGCCGGTTGTCGCGCGCCTGATGGCGGCCGCCTGCTTGAGGTAGGCGGTGCGTTCGGCGGGCGTGGCGTCCATATGGCGGATGATGGCCATGGAAATCACGGCGTCGGCCTCGCCGAGCGAAATGCCGCGCACACCGGTTGAGGTGCCGGTCGAGCCATTGCCACCAAACACGCGGATATCGCCTGCCGGGAAGCGGACGGCCTGGCCGAGCGCACTGGTCAGGAGCACGTCGTCTTCGCCGGTGGTCAGTTCGACCCCGATGATCGACTGGCCTTCGTCTTCAAACTCCATGACGCGCTTGCCCAGCGTGGTGCGCGGCACACAATCCGACAGCTTGTTGCGGCGGATCGAGCCGGAATTGGTCGCGAACATCACGTCATAGGCCGACCATTCGGCCTCATCCTGCGGCAGGGGTACGATGGAGGTGATGCGCTCACCCTCATCAAGCGGCAACAGGTTGATGAGCGCCTTGCCGCGCGCCTGCGGCTCGGCAACCGGCAGGCGCCAGACCTTCAGCTTGTAGACATGGCCAAGCGAGGAGAAAAACAGCACCGGCTGATGGGTGTTGGCGATAAAGAGCCGCGTGACGAAATCCTCGTCGCGCGTTGCCATGCCCGAGCGGCCCTTGCCGCCGCGCCGCTGCGCCCGATAGGCCGATAGCGGCACGCGCTTGATATAACCGCCATGGGTGACGGTGATCACCATGTCTTCGCGCGCGATCAGGTCTTCGTCTTCGAAGTCGCCAGCGGCATCATCGATGGCGGTGAGGCGCGGCGTGGCAAAGCCGTTGCGCACCTCAAGCAGTTCTTCGCGGATGATGCTGAGCACGCGCTCGCGCGAGCGCAGGATATCGAGATAGTCAGAAATATCGTGGCCGAGGCCGTTCAGCTCATCGCCGATTTCATCGCGACCGAGCGCCGTGAGGCGGCTGAGAGTGAGGGCGAGAATGGCGCGGGCCTGTTCATCGGACAGACGGAACGTGCCATCGTCCTGAATGCGGTGGCGCGGGTCATCGATAAGCGCAATCAGCGGCGCGACATCGGTCGCCGGCCAGTTGCGCGCCATCAGGCGCTCGCGCGCCGTGCCGGGATCGGCCGAAGAGCGGATGAGCGCGATGACTTCATCGACATTGGCCACGGCCACGGCCAGGCCAACCAGCACATGGGCGCGATCCCGCGCCTTGTTGAGCTGGAAGCGGGCGCGGCGGGTCACCACTTCCTCGCGGAAGTCGATGAAGGCCTTCAGCATCTGCGTGAGGCTCATCAGCTCGGGCTTGCCGCCATTGAGCGCCACGAAATTGCAGCCGAACGAGCTTTGCAGCGGCGTGAACCGGTAAATCTGGTTGAGCACCACATCGGCTACGGCGTCGCGCTTCAGTTCAACGACGACGCGCAGCCCGTGGCGATCGGATTCATCGCGGATGTCGGAAATGCCCTCGATGCGCTTTTCGCGCACGAGTTCGGCAATTTTCTCGATCATCGAGGCCTTGTTCACCTGATAGGGAATTTCGGTGATGATGAGGGCTTCGCGCTCGCGGCGCAGCTCTTCGACATGCACGCGGCCACGCATGACGACCGAGCCGCGGCCGGTTTCGTAGGCCGAGCGAATCCCCGCGCGACCCAGAATGATCCCCGCCGTGGGGAAATCGGGACCGTGCAGCACGGTCATCAGCTCTTCGACGGTGGCATGCTCATTATCCATGAGCATGAGCGTCGCATCGATCACCTCGCCCAGATTATGGGTGGGGATATTGGTCGCCATGCCCACGGCAATGCCGCCGCCGCCATTGACCAGGAGGTTCGGGAACCGCGCCGGCAGTACGGTCGGTTCGCGCTCGGACCCATCGTAGTTGTCGCGGTAATCGACCGTATCCTTGTCGAGATCATCGAGCAGGGTATTGGTCACCTTCTGCATGCGCACTTCGGTGTAGCGCATGGCCGCCGGCATATCGCCGTCGATCGAGCCGAAATTGCCCTGCCCGTCGACCAGCATCACGCGGAGCGAGAAGTTCTGCGCCATGCGCACGAGCGACATATAGACCGCCGCATCGCCGTGCGGGTGATACTTACCAATCACATCGCCCACGACGCGGGCCGATTTGCGATAGGCCCGGTTCCACTCGTAGCCCTGCTCGTACATCGAAAACAGAATGCGCCGATGCACCGGCTTCAACCCGTCGCGCACGTCGGGCAGCGCCCGGCTCACGATCACGCTCATGGCGTAATCGAGATAAGAGCGGCGCATTTCGTCGGCGATGGAAATGGGAGCGATGTCAGAGGGCGAAGCGCCGATCTGGCCGTCGTCAGGTGTGTCCGTCACGATGTTTGACCGAAGTCCTTCAATTGAATTCCCTAGTCCTATGCGATTCCCCGGCCAAAGACCAATGCCGGCAGCAAAGCGCTGGCGATGAACGCGGTTCTTCCCCGACTATTGGCTCTGAAACAGGAAGGCGCTGAAATTACGGCCACGGGGCCGCTGGACGGGCGGAACGCGAGCGCATAGAGATTCGGTGAGCGAACAAGCATTCTCGGGGGACTAGCCAGTGTCGAAGCCGTCTTGGGGCGCCCGAATCTGGAATTGGGCCTTCGGTCATGATCGTTCCATCGGCTTTGGCCTGGAAACTATTGGTCTTACTACCCTGAAGCATCCCCGCGTTGTCGCAACGCTGGTTGTCGTATTTTCCATCTTTTGTGCGACACAACTCCCGCGCACCAGTGTTGATGGTGATTTATTACGCGTATACGCGCATTCCGGACCAGAATATGACGCTTACGCGCATCTGTCCGAAACATTTGGCACGTTTGAAAACGACATCTACCTGATGGTCAAGTCGGCCAAGATGACCGACCCGACCGTGCTCGAAACCCTGCGCACCCTGGCGCTCGATCTGTCGAATTCGCCCTATGTGTCGGGCACCATGTCGGCCTTTTCCCTGCGTGTGCCGGGGCCGGACGGCACGACGATGCCGGCCGTACCCGAGGGCCTCACCAACCCGGATGACGTGCGCAACGCGCTGTTGGCGCTGCATGCCGATGATCCGATGATGCGCAACCTCATCAACCCCGATCTCAGCGGCGTTGTCATCATCGTGTTCCCCAACCAGGACATGGTGAAGGCAAACGGCACCAAGGCGATGATCAAAGACCTGCGCGCGCTGGTGGCTGATTACCAGAGCCCGGATATCGCCGTCGAACTGACCGGGCCGCCGATCTGGACGTCGGAAATGCTCAGCGCCGCAGTGGGGGACCAGGTCAAGTTCACGCTCTATGGCTTTGGGCTCGGGGCGCTGATCGCCCTGTTTTCGCTGCGCTCCTTCTGGGGCGCCATTCTGGTCGCCGCCACACCCTTCGTGGCCGTGCTGTGGGTGATGGGCTCGATCATCTTCGCGTTCGGGTCATTCTCGTTCCTCACCATCATCGTCACGACCATCATTCTCGTCATCGCCTTTGCCGAAAGTCTGTTTTTCATTTTCAACTGGCTTGCCTACTGGCGCGAGGGCATGGACCCCTATCGGGCGGTTGATGAGACAGTGCGCGTGGTCGGCCCGGCGAGCGGGCTCACCATGCTGACGACGCTCGTCTCGTTTGCCTCGCTGGCGCTCACCGCCGGGCAAGGCATTCAGGAGTTTGCGCTGGCAGGCACCCTCGCCTCGCTGACCAATTTCGTCTGCCTCATGACCTTCCTGCCGCTGGTGCTGAAGCTGGCCGTCCGGCTGGGGCTCAAGCTGCCCAAGACCCCAAGCCTCGCCATCAAGGCGCCAATTCCGGTGGCCTGGGCACTGGCCACGCGGTTCGGCCGTCCGGTGGCGGTTCTCGCCATCATCGCCACGATCCTGCTGTTCGTGCCCTATTTCCTCATCAAGCCGCAGTTCTCGTTCGAAGATTTCATGGCCAAGGATTCCTCGGCGCTGGCGGCGGCGCAGAGCATCGACGCCGGGGTCGGCGGCGTCGCACCGCTCTATGTCAGCGTGCCGCTTGAAGAAGGCATTGCCGATGTCGGCGACAAGGATTTCGAGCGGGTCAAAATCGTCCACCAGATTGTTGAAAAGCACCTGGGGCAGAACAAGGTGATTTCGGCAGCGGCCTTCACCCACTATGCCGAAAGCGGCTTCAGCCGCGAACAGATCTTCCGGGCCGTGGGCGACCTCAAGGCGCGCTTTGTGACCCCCGATGGCATGAAGGCGCTGGTGACCGGGTTCATGCCCACGATCATCAGTTCCGAAGAGCTGATCGCGCTGAAACGGGCCATCGATGCCGATATCCAGGCCGCCGGGATCGCCGGGGCCGAGGTGGGCGGTTTCCGCGTGATGACGACCTATGCCACCGATAACATCGTGCGCGGGTTGCAGCTCGATCTTACGGTGTCGGTGCTCGTCAACCTGTTCCTGATCGCTTTCGCGTTCCGGTCGTTCCGGGTGGCGGCTGCCACCGCCATTCCCAACCTGTTTCCGATCCTCGGGACCGAGGCCTATCTGTGGGCTTCAGGGTCAGGGTTACAGATGACAACCGTGCTGTCGCTGACCATCGCCTTCGGCATCGCGGTCGATGACACGACACATTTCCTGTCGCATTACCTGCATGCGCGGCGCGAAGAGGGATTTTCGCACACCGATGCCATCAAGCACACGATGGATCGGATCGGCGGCGCCATCGTTGCGGCCACGCTGATCCTCTGTTCGGGAACAGCCATCGTCATGACCTCTGATCTGCCGCAAGTGGCCCTGTTTGGTACCCTGTTTGTGATCACGCTGGGCCTTGCGCTGATCGGCGACGTATTCATCCTGCCGGCTCTGCTTGTTGCCGGCGGGCGATTCTTTCACCCGTTGGGAGGAGTAAAGACGTGATTGGAAAGACTATTCAGCGCACCCTGGCTCTGGGCATCCTCGCCACGGGTCTGGTGAGTGCAGCACCCGCCTTTGCGGCCAAGGCCGATGTCGAGCTGCTCAAGTCCTATCTGGGCGACTGGAAGGGGCGGGGCACGCTCGTAGGGGCCGACAGCGAGTCCGTCGTCTGCCGCTTGGCCATGACGCCGGGCAATGATGACAAGGTGAATTATGCCGGGCGCTGCGCCATGGCGGGCACCAATGTCGCGGTCAATGGCACGCTGGCCTATAATGACGCGACCAACCGCTATGAAGCGGCCATGACCTCGAACATCACCTTCACCGGGCTCGCCGTTGGCAAGAAACAGGGCAATGCCGTGGTGTTCAACCTGCGCGAGCAGAACAAGGACGAAAAAGGCAATGATCTGACGATCAGCGCCGATATCGTGCTCAAGGCCGAAGTCATTACCGTGGCCTTCAAGGTGCTGTTCAACAAAACCGGCGAAACCCTCGCCGCCGACGTGCCCTTCAAGCGCTGATCCGACCGATCAGCCCCGCACCGCCCAAAAGAAAACCCGGCGCAGAGGCCGGGTTTTTTGTCTTGCGCAGCCGGTGCCGATCAAAACGGGATGTCGTCATCCATGCCGCCCGCGTCAAAGGCCGGGGCCGCGCTCGGCCGACGGGCTTCGCCACGTCCGCCTTCACTGCGTCCACCCGAGACTTCGCGGGGCGATGAAAACCCGCCACCGCCACTCTCACCTTCGCCACGCCCATCGAGCATGGTGAGGGTCGAGTTGAAGTTCTGCAGCACGACTTCGGTCGAATAGCGCTCCTTGCCTTCCTGATCGGTCCACTTGCGGGTCTGCAGCGAGCCTTCGAGGTAAACCTTGGCCCCCTTTTTCAGGTAGCTTTCGGCCACCTTGGCGAGACCTTCATTGAAGATCACCACGCGGTGCCATTCGGTCCGCTCCTTGCGCTCGCCCGACGTGCGGTCGCGCCAGCTATCGGTCGTGGCGACCGACAGATTCACCACCTTGCCCCCCGAAGGCAGGTTCCGAACCTCAGGGTCGGCACCGAGATTGCCCACGAGGATCACCTTGTTCACGCTGCCCGCCATGGCAAACTCCCTTAAAATAACTGTCGCGGCACCTTAACGGCCCCAGTCTCGCCTGCACGGCCAAACGGGCGCTGCCCACAAGTGTTTTCGGGCCAAAAGCGGCCCTGGACTTCTTGTTCACCCTATGTTCTCAATTTGCTGGCGTCAACACACTATTGCGGCATCCGTATTTGACCGACTCGGGTTCGTTCTGCTTATGTTCCCGAGAAAAGCACGTGCAGGGCCGATCCGTGTCCGTGACAGTGCCGTAGCGAAGATGATTTACAGGGCGTATTCCTCGTGGTCGATCGCGCGCGCGATCATTGAACCCCGGGACGCGAGGCGCATTGCGCCTTGATCCCGCTTTTGGCTTGATTGGATAGTTCTATGGCTGAGACATCCTCCCCCAACCGCGACATCGTGATCCGCGGGGCCAAGGAGCATAATCTCAAGAATATCGACCTGCGGCTCCCGCGCGACAAACTCATCGTGATGACGGGCCTGTCCGGGTCGGGCAAAAGCTCGCTCGCGTTCGATACGATCTACGCCGAGGGCCAGCGGCGCTATGTCGAAAGCCTGTCGGCTTACGCGCGGCAATTCCTTGAAATGATGCAGAAGCCCGATGTTGAGCAGATTGACGGGCTGTCGCCGGCCATCTCCATCGAGCAGAAAACAACGAGCCGCAATCCGCGCTCGACGGTGGGCACGGTCACTGAGATTTATGACTACATGCGCCTGCTGTTCGCGCGCGTCGGGGTGCCCTATTCGCCGGTCACCGGGCTGCCGATTGAAAGCCAGACCGTCAGCCAGATGGTCGACAAGGTGATGGACCTGCCCGAGGGCTCGCGGCTCTATCTGCTCGCGCCCATGGTGCGGGGCCGGAAGGGTGAGTACCGGAAGGAACTGACCGAGCTGATGCGGAAGGGCTTCCAGCGCGTCAAGATCGATGGCGAATTCCACGATATTGAAGACGCTCCGGCGCTCGACAAAAAGCTGAAGCACGACATCGACGTGGTGGTGGACCGCGTTGTTACCGGTCCGGACCTGCGCGGACGGCTGGCGGAAAGCTTTGAGACGGCGCTGGGCATCGCCGATGGTATTGCGTTTGCCGAGTTTGCCGACGAGACCGAGGCCGACGGCAGCGCCAAACGCATGGTGTTCTCGGAAAAATTCGCCGATCCGATTTCGGGCTTCACGATCCCCGAAATCGAGCCGCGGCTGTTTTCCTTCAACAACCCCTATGGGGCCTGCCCGGTGTGCGACGGGCTGGGCACCGAGCAGAAGATCGACCCCAATCTGGTGGTGCCGGATGGCTCGATTTCGCTGCGCGACGGTGCCGTTGTGCCGTGGAGCAAGACCACGGCCCCCTACTACCGCCAAACTCTCGAGGCAGTGATCAAGCATTTCGGTGCTTCAACCGGCACGGCCTGGAACGATCTGCCGTTTGAGGTTCAGCATGCCATTCTGTATGGCACCGGCACGACGCCGATCAATTTTGTCTATGACGACGGCATGCGGACCTACAAAAGCACGAAGCCTTTTGAAGGGGTGATCGGGAACCTGGCCCGGCGCTACAAGGAAACCGAAAGCTCGGGCGTGCGCGAGGAGTTCGAGCGCTACATGTCGCAGGCCCCCTGCCTCGCCTGCAACGGCTTCCGGCTGAAGCCCGAAGCGCTGGCGGTCAAAATCGACGGGCTGCATATCGGGGACATTTCGAATAAATCGATCCGCGCGGCGGTGGAGTGGATCGGCGCCCTGCCCGCCAGACTCACCGACCAGCAGCGCCAGATCGGCGAACGGATTTTCAAGGAAATCCGCGAGCGGCTTGGGTTTTTGAACGATGTCGGGCTCGACTATCTGACGCTGGCGCGCAATTCGGGCACGCTCTCGGGCGGAGAAAGCCAGCGTATCCGGCTTGCCTCGCAGATCGGGTCCGGGCTGACCGGCGTGCTCTATGTGCTCGATGAGCCCTCCATCGGGCTGCATCAGCGCGACAATGATCGCCTGCTGGAAACGCTGAAGCGGCTCCGCGATATCGGCAACACGGTAATTGTGGTCGAACACGACGAAGACGCCATCATGACCGCCGATTACGTGGTCGATATCGGCCCCGGTGCGGGGGTAAATGGTGGCCATGTGGTGGCCGAAGGCACTCCGGCCGAGGTGATCGCCAATCCCAATTCGATCACCGGGCAATATCTGTCGGGCGTGCGGATGATCCCCATGCCGGCCGAGCGGCGCGCACCGTCGAAGGTGAAGAAGCTGCATCTCTCCGGTGCAACCGGCAACAACCTCAAAAATGTCGCGGTGGACGTGCCGCTTGGGCTGTTTGTCGCCATCACCGGCGTTTCGGGCGGGGGCAAATCCACCCTGATGATCGACACGCTTTATCAGGCGGTAGCGCGGCGGCTGAACGGGGCGCGGGTCAACCCGGCACCGCACCAGTCGCTCACCGGGCTCGAATTCCTCGACAAGGTGATCGACATTGATCAATCGCCCATCGGGCGCACGCCGCGCTCGAACCCCGCCACCTACACGGGGGCATTCACGCCGCTGCGCGAATGGTTTTCGGGGCTTCCGGAAGCCAAGGCGCGCGGCTATGGGCCGGGGCGCTTCAGCTTCAACGTCAAGGGCGGGCGGTGCGAGAAGTGCGAGGGCGATGGAGTCATCAAGATCGAGATGCACTTTCTGCCCGATGTCTATGTCACCTGCGAAGTGTGCAAGGGCAAGCGCTACAACCGCGAAACGCTGGAGGTCGAGTTCAAGGGCAAGTCGATTGCCGATGTGCTCGACATGACGATTGACGAAGCGGTGGAGTATTTCGCCGCCGTCCCGTCGATCCGCGAGAAATTCGCCACGCTGCAGCGCGTGGGGCTGGGCTATGTGAAGGTCGGCCAACCCGCCACCACGCTCTCGGGCGGCGAGGCGCAGCGCGTCAAGCTGAGCCGCGAACTGTCGAAACGCGCCACAGGGCGCACGCTGTACATGCTGGACGAGCCGACAACGGGGCTGCATTTCCACGATATCGCCAAGCTGCTTGAGGTGCTGCACGAGCTGGTGGACCAGGGCAATACGGTGGTGGTGATCGAGCACAATCTCGAAGTCATCAAGACCGCCGACTGGATCATCGACATGGGCCCCGAGGGGGGCGATGGCGGCGGCGAAGTGGTGGGCGTGGGCACGCCGGAAGACATTGCGGCCAACCCGCGCTCCTATACCGGGCACTTCCTGAAGGCGGTGATGGCGCGGCGGCCACACCGGCACGCGGCGGAATAGGACGACTCACCGGGATTGTGACAGGCGTACGGTCGGCTCATGCGTTTAATGCATGGCTGCACCGCACGCCTCCAGGGGAACCAATGGTGTTCGGTCCGCAATGTCGGGGCCTGAACAGCGCCTAAGCCCGGTTATGCTGCCTTTTTTTGGTCACAAGCCCGCCGCAATTGCCAACGCGGGGTAAACCAGCCCGAGTTATCCCATGCAAATAACGCATGGCTTGGTTGCCGGATTTGGGTCTGCTCATCGGCGTCGTGCTCGCCTAGATAGGTCGGGTCAACGACATAAGGAGCATCCCAATGGGTATTCGTCAGACTTTGAAGAAGTGGGCCGCTTACCAGCAGACCGTGCGTGAGCTGACCGCTCTTGATACGCGCCAGCTGAGCGACCTGGGCATTTCCCGCCATGACATCCAGCGCGTTGCCCGCGACCATGCGCGCACTCTGTAAACCGCGCGCAGGTTTTCCGGTTTACGCGACAGTCTGAACGCCCGCCGGTTCACCCCAGCGGGCGTTCTTCTTTTTGGGGCCGATCCCCCGGTCCCTTGGTTGCAGTGTCGCAGTGCCGTTGCTAAGACCGGCCTATGACCAGCACCCCAGATTCAGACAAGACCATACATGTGATTGGCGGCGGCCTTGCGGGGTCCGAAGCCGCCTGGCAGGCCGCCGAGGCGGGCGCCTCCGTGGTGCTGCACGAAATGCGGCCACAGGTGAAAACCGACGCGCACCAGACCGATGGCTTTGCCGAGCTGGTGTGCTCCAATTCCTTCCGCTCCGATGACTTCGAGCATAATGCCGTGGGCCTGTTGCACGAGGAAATGCGGCGTGCCGGCTCGCTCATCATGGCTATGGCCGACAGGCATGCGCTCCCGGCGGGCGGCGCGCTGGCGGTTGACCGCGATGCGTTTTCAGCCGCCGTCACCGAGGCGCTGCACGCGCACCCGCGGATCAGCATTGCGCTTGGCGAGGTCGCGGGCCTGCCGCCTGAGGACTGGAGCAATGTCATCATTGCAACCGGCCCCCTCACCTCCCCGGCGCTGGCTGCCGCCGTCCAGAGCCTCACCGGCGAGGATGCGCTGGCGTTTTTTGATGCCATCGCACCCATCGTGCATGGGGAGTCGATCAACCGCGATATTGTCTGGGCGCAATCGCGCTACGACAAGGTGGGCCCCAAAGGCACTGGCGCCGACTATCTCAACTGCCCGATGACCGAGGAGCAGTATAACCGCTTCGTCGAGGCGCTCATCACGGCCCCGCTCCATGAGTTCAAGGACTGGGAAAAGGTGCCCTATTTCGATGGCTGCCTGCCCATCGAAGTGATGGCCGAGCGCGGCCGCGAGACGCTGCGCCATGGGCCGATGAAGCCGGTGGGGCTCACCAATCCGCGCGATCCGACGGTCAAGCCTTACGCCATCGTGCAGTTGCGGCAGGACAATGCACTCGGCACGTTGTGGAACATGGTCGGGTTCCAGACCAAAATGCGCTACGGCATACAGGCGGAGGTCTTCCGCATGATCCCGGGGCTTGAGGACGCGCAGTTCGCGCGGCTCGGCGGGCTGCACCGCAATACGTTCCTCAATTCGCCCAAAGTGCTGGGGCGCGATCTGAAGCTCAAGGCCCTGCCGAGGCTGCGCTTTGCTGGTCAGGTCACCGGCGTCGAGGGCTATGTGGAAAGCGCTGCCATCGGGTTGATCGCGGGCCGCATGGCGGCGGCGGAAACGCGCGGCGAGCAGCTCGATGCGCCGCCGGGCACCACGGCCCTCGGGGCCCTGGTCAACCACATCACCGGCGGCCATATCGAGGCCGAAGCCTATTCAGGCGCGCGGAGCTTCCAGCCGATGAACGTGAACTTCGGCCTGTTTCCGCCGGTGGCGGTGGCCAGGCCTGAAGGCCATGTGGGGCGGTGGAAATCGACCGAAAAAACCATCGCCAAGCGCAAGGCCATCAGCGTGCGCGCGCTCAACGACCTCAAGAGCTGGCTCTGACGCGCGACTAACGGCCGAAAAGCCCCCAGGCCCCCATGCGGGCAAGCTGGCCGAAATCGGAGAGCGGCGCGGGGGCGGAAAAGGGCGTGGGGGCGCCCTGAACGCGCGCGAGTTCGGCGCGCAGCACCGGCAGGGTAACAAAGGCCGGGCGCAGCGCGCGCGGCAGGGCCCGAATGGCGCGTTCGGCCTTGTTGAGGTGATCGGCGGCGAGATCGGCGATCTGGTCTCGGGCGGCAAACAGGCCTTCGCTTTCGGTGCCGCTCAATAGTTCGGCCTCCGTCACGCCATTGGCCGCAAACAGCGCCATGGGCAGGAAAATCCGCCCGCGCGCCGCATTATGGCCCAGCGCACGCAGATGGCCGATGAGCGCGTCGGCGACCCCAAGGTGACCGGCGGCATCGCCATTTGCCACTTCGCTGCCGTTGAGGATCATGGCAGCCAGTTGATAGAGCACCGACACGGTTTCCCCGGCATAGCCCTCGAACGTGTCGAGGTCGGGCATGGGGTCCTGATAGAGGTCAAACCGGCGCGCGGCGAGGAGCCGGCGCAGCGGACCAGCCGGCAGGCTATGGGTGCTTATGGCATCAAGCAGCGCCGCCGCGAGCGGATTCTGGCGGACTGCGCCATGGCCCTCGCCAGCAAGCGCATCGACCCACCATTGCAGGCGAATTTCGCCCGCGGCCGGTTCGCGCGCCCGGTCGCGGATCGCGGCAACATCGGCCGAAAAGGCATAAAGCGCCGTAATGGCGTCGCGGTGTTCAGCCGGGAGAAACAACGTGGCGAAGTAGCGGGTGCGGCTCACCTCGCGGAGAAATTGCGCGGGATAGGCGAGCGCGCTGCTCATCGGGCGCTTTCAACCGCTATCAGCGCCGCGCCCACCGCCCGGCTTTCGCCTAAAAGGATGTTGTAAGTGCGCACCGCGCCGCCGGTCGCCACGGCTTCAACCACAATGTTGCGGTCGCGCAGTGCCGCTCGAATGGCCGGATCGAGCCCGACGATATCGTGGCCGAGCCCGATCAGCAGCACGTCAAGCTGATCGGCGGCGGCAAAGACCGGCGCAAGACTGTCGAGCGTGATCTCCGCCGGCACCGTCGCCGCCCACTTGTGCATGCCCGTGGGCAGGCACAGCAGCGAGCCCCGGTGCGACATGGCGGCAAAGCGGAAGCCGCCTTTGCCATAGGCGTCGATCTGGGCCTGATAGGGGTAAAACCCCTCACCTTTTTCCGCCACTAGACCGAGGCTCCATCGGCCCGCTTTTCGACCGCCTTGCCATCATCGGCGATATCGGCGCGCGACTTGAGCCCAAAGAACATGAGCAGCGGTGCGCCGACAATGATCGAGGAATAGGTGCCCACGAACAGACCAAAGGTCATGGCGGTCACGAAGCCTCGGATGACTTCGCCGCCAAACAGCATGAGCGGAATGAGCGCCATGAAGTTGGTGGCCGCGGTCAGCGTGGTGCGGGCAAGGGTCGAATTGATCGACAGATCGATCAGTTCGGGCAGAGGCATCTTCTTGTACTTGCGCAGATTTTCGCGAATTCGGTCGTAGATCACCACCGTATCGTTGAGCGACAGGCCAACGAGGGTGAGCACGGCGGCAATGGAGGTGAGATTGAATTCGAGCCCGGTGATTGAAAACAGCCCGATGGTCAGGATCACGTCATGCGCCGTGGTGATGATGGCGCCCACGGCGAACTGCCATTCGAAGCGGAACCACACATAGGCCAGGATGGCGATGAGCGACACGAGCACGGCGAGCGTACCCGATAGCGCCAGTTCGCCCGACACCGTGCCGGACACGGCTTCGGTCCGGCGGATTTCGTAATTGTCGGCCGCGAGCGCGACACGGACTTTTTCCACTGCCGCCTGCTGGGCAGTATCGCCGCCGGGCTGTTCTTCAATGCGCACCAGCACGTCTTCGGGTGAACCGAAAGACTGCACCTGCACTTCGCCGAGATCGAGCGCCCCCAGCACTTCGCGGAGGTCCGCCGGATCAGCGGGACCGCCGGTATGCTGGATTTCAATGGCCGAGCCGCCCTTGAAGTCGATGCCGAGGTTGAAGCCCTTCACAAAGGCACTGCCGACCGACAGCACCATCATGACGACAGAGAACACCATCACCGGCCGCGCCAGCTTCATGAACGGGATCTTGGTATCATCCGGCACGAAGCGGAAGATCTGGATCTTCAGCGTCTTCGGGCGCCGCGCGCGGAACCAGATGCCGACCTGGAACAGGGTCACGGTGTAGGCGGTGAACAGCGAAATCAGGATGCCGAGCGCCAGCGTGACGGCGAAGCCCTGGATCGGGCCCGAGCCGAGGAAGTAGAGCACGATGGCGGCAATGAGCTGCGTCAGGTGCGAATCGACGATGGTGCCCCAGGCCCGTTCAAACCCGGCGTTAATGGCTGCAATCGGGGACTTCCCGGCGTTGATTTCTTCGCGGATACGTTCGTAGATCAGCACGTTGGCATCAACCGCCACGCCGATGGTCAACACGATACCGGCCATGCCCGGCAGGGTCAGCGTTGCCCCGAGCGCGGAAAGCGCCGCAAGCATCAAAATGACGTTCAGGATCAGCGAGCTGACGGCGAACACGCCAAACAGGCCGTAGGCGGCGATCATGAAGCTGACGACGAGCACACCGGCGACGATACCGGCCGTGATGCCTGAGCGGATCGAGTCGGCGCCAAGGCTCGGGCCGACCGAGCGTTCTTCAACGATATCGAGCGTGGCCGGCAGCGCACCAGCGCGCAGCAGCACGGCGAGATCACTGGCCGATTGCGGGGTAAAATTGCCGCTGATCTGGCCCGAACCGCCGGTAATGGCGGTCTGGATGACCGGCGCGGTAATCACCTGATCGTCAAGGACAATGGCAAAACGCTTGCCGACATTTTTTGAGGTGATTTCACCAAAGGCGATGGCGCCGCGCGTATCGAAAGTGAACGAGACGATGGATCGGCCGCCCTGCTGGTCAAAACCCGGCTGGGCATTGGTCAGCGATTCACCACCCAGTTCGGCGGTTTCATTGAGCAGTTCCTTGCCGCCATCGGCGCTGGGCAGCACCATGAACCCGGCGGGCACGCCCTGCGCTTCGGCCTGGTCGGCCGTCATCGTGGGGTGAACAAGGTGGAAGGTGAGGCGCGCGGTGCGCGAAATCAGTTCCTTGAGGCGCCCTGAATCTTCAAAGCCCGGCACCTGGACCAGCACGCGGTCCTGACCCTGCCGCTGAATGGTCGGCTCAGTAGTGCCCACTTCGTCGATACGGTTGCGGATGACTTCGATGGACTGAGCGACGAGCGCCGACATGCGCTGCTTGATGCCGTCGGGGGTCAGGGTCACGACCAGCTTGCCATCGGGGCTTTCCGAAAAGGCCAGCTCGGGCACGCCGCCGACACCAAAGGTGCCCGAGACGTTGGATTGCAGCGTCTCGATTGCGGCGAGCGCCTTGTCCTTCTGGGTCGGATCGGTCAGCTCGACGCTGATCGAATCGGCCGCTGTGGTGATGAGATTGCCAATGCCATTGTCATTGGCGAGCTTGCTGCGCACATCGCGGCGCAGTTCCTTGATCCGTTCGGCAACAATGGAATCCCTGTTCACCTGCAGCAGGAGGTGCGACCCGCCCTGCAGATCGAGACCCAGAACAACCGACTGACGCGGCAGGAAGGACGGCCAGGTCGCCAGCACATCTTTGGGCAGGAAGCTCGGGATGGTGAGCAGGATGCCGGAAATGGCCACGATGGCGATAATAATGGCGCGAATGGGCGAGAATTTCATCTCGGATCAGGTCCTTTGCCGCGCTCCGCCCCGCGTGGGGTGGAGACAGAACGCGGGCCCAGATGGACCCGCGTCATGGGAAGAAAGAAGCCGGCAGGTTCGCACCCGCCGGCCGTGAATGAGGTCGATCAGGCCGGCTTGTTGTCGTTGACCGGGGTCGACTTGTTGCGCACGTCCTGGATCGAACCGCGCGTCACCTTGACCCGCGTGCCCTGCGCGATTTCGACTTCGAAATCTTCGCCATCAACGGCCTTGGTCACCTTGCCCACGAGACCGCCGGTGGTGACAACGGTATCGCCCCGCGTGACGGCAGCGATCATGGCCTGATGCGCCTTCATGCGCTTCTGCTGCGGACGGAAAATCAGCAGCCAGAAGATCACGACCAACAGCAGGATGGGCGCGAATTGAATGAGAATATCGGTGGCGCCTGCGGGCGCAGCTCCGGTGGCGGCTTGCGCGAAAGCGGGGGTAACGAACATCTCTTCAGGCTCCTTAAATGGATGTGGCGCGAGGACCCCATCGGTCCGGCACCCTCTTTGGGTACGAGGCCAGCCCAGCGAGCAGGGCCTCGAAAATCGGGCGGAATATAGTGGGGGCCGACGCGGATTGCAAAGGGCTTGCGGCTGAGGCAAAACCGGACAGCATCATATCGGGGAAGCCCTTGGAAAAGCCGGATCATTTACCGTCCCTTCTTGCCGAGCTGCGCCGTCTTGCGACGGCCGTTGAAGCGCTGTCCCCCCATCGGGCGCCGGTGGTTGCCGATATTGGCGATGCCGACGCCTACCACTGGGAGGCGGCCAGCGACCGGCTGATTGCGGTCAACAAGGTCTCCCGCGTCGCCTATGACCTACTCAAGGGCATTGATGATGTGCGGCAGACGCTGTTTGAGAACACGCTCAATTTCGCGCGCGGCTATGGGGCCAATAATGCCCTGCTGTGGGGCGCACGCGGCATGGGCAAAAGCTCGGTGGTGAAGGCCGTCCATGCCCATGTGAACGGGCTCGCGGCCCCCGGGCTCACCCGGCTTATTCTGATCGAGATCGCGCGCGAGGATATCGAATCGCTGCCGCGGCTGATGCGGGCCATAGCGCCCCTGCCCTATCGGTTCATCGTGTTCTGCGACGATCTGTCGTTCGACCGGGATGAAACGAGCTATAAGTCGCTCAAGACCATTCTCGATGGCGGGCTCGAGGGCCGCCCCGACAATGTGATTTTCTACGCGACCTCCAACCGGCGGCACCTGATGGCGCGCGATATGGTGGAGAATGAGCAGGCCACCGCCATTACGCCCGGCGAGGCCGTAGATGAAAAAGTGTCGCTGTCTGACCGGTTCGGGCTGTGGCTCGGGTTTCACAATTGCGACCAGCCGACTTTTCTCGCCATGGTGCGCGGCTATTGCGATGCCTATGGCCTGACCATCGATGATGACACACTGCGGGCCCGCGCCATTGAATGGTCGATGACGCGCGGCGGCCGCTCGGGGCGGGTGGCCATCCAGTTTGTGCGCGCGCTCGCGGGTGAGCAGCACAAGGCGCTCTAGCGCCCCCACAGCAAAAAGCCGGGCCCGCGGGGGACCCGGCTCTTATTGGGTTCAGCGCTGGTACACTCAGCCAGCGAGCAGCGGGACCGGATCAACCGGGGTCGCGCCCTTGCGGATTTCAAAGTGGAGCTGCGGCTTTGACACGCCGCCGGTCATACCGGCCGTGCCGATGGCATCGCCGCGATTGACCGTTGTGCCCTTTTGCACATTGATCTGCGCGAGGTGGGCATAGGCCGACACATAGCCATTGGCGTGACGGATCAGCACGAGGTTGCCATAGCCCTCGACGCCTGACCCGGCGTAAATCACCTGGCCGTTTTCAGCGGCGCGGACCGTGGTGCCTTCGGGCGCTTCAATATTGATGCCCGTGCCCTTTGAGGCCGCAAAATCGGTGATGACGCGGCCCGAGACCGGCCAGCGGAACTTGTCGGCGCCCGACGGGGTGGGTTCACCCTGCGGCGCCTTGGCGAGCGGCGCATCGGTGATCGCCTGCGGCGTGGCCTCAGGGACAGCAACCGGGGTCTTCAGCTCGGCGACCTGCGGGCGCTTTTCAACCGGAACGGGCGCGCTCAGCGTACCAGCCGGCGGGGCGAGGACGCCTTCGGCCGGAGCCAGCGTATCAGCGGACGCCACCGTCGCATCGCGGCCGACGAGATCGGCCCGACCCGGAATCATCAGCCGCTGGCCAACAAACAGCCTGTCCGGCGAAGAGAAGCCATTGGCCTGAATGATCGATTGCGCGGTCACATTGTAATGGCGGGCAATGGTGTAGAGGCTCTCGCCCGACTGCACGATGTGCACATAGGCATCGGACGGCAGGGCAACGAGATTATCCTGAGGCGCCGCCAGCGGGGCGGTGGCCGGGCTCACTGGCTGGGCGGCGGTCATCATCGGATTGGACTCACGGACATTGGAGGAAAGCACGGGCAGATCCTGAGAGGCAACGGAACCGGGGGGGCGCAGCACCGTTGAGCTACCCGACCCCACAGGAGCGGGCGGCAGATAGGCGCTGGCAGTATCGCCGCCGCCGAGGCCAAGCCCCGTAAACACGGTCGGCCGGGGGCTGCCGGCGGGCGCGGGCGTAAAGGCCGGATTATTGGCCAATGCGGCGGTTGCGCCGCTGTCAAAGCCGAAGCCGCCCAGCGAACTGCACCCCGACAGGGCAACCATAACGCCCAGCATTACGGCCAGACCTGCCACCCTAGTGGCAACGCGTTTACTCATCCGTCCACTCGTACGCTGCACTTCATTGCGTATGAGAGTAGGACGTTAAGGTAAAAACTGACTTAAGCTCGGACAGAGCCTGCCTTGTTTTTATCGAAATGATTCACCGCGCCTTAGGGCACGGTCTAGAGGCGGATGCGCCCATCGAGCCGACGGGCCAGATCGTGATCGGATTGCTGCAACCGCAGCGGGGTCACGGTGATCGCGTCTTCATGCATCAACAGGTGGAAATCGCTGTGCGGATCGAGCGGCAGCGGGGTCTTGGGGATGGCAATGAAGAACTTCCCCAGGTTGTCGCTTGCGTAATAGGCCATGGGCGAATGCGCAAAGCGCTGGGTCGGCACAACCCGCACACCGCTCACCACGGGAGCAAAGGGGATATTGACGTTGTAATAGACATCAGGGGCGCGCTCCTCGGCGAGCAGCGCCTTCACCACTTTGACCGCATGAGCCCGCGTATTGGCCCAATCGATTTCGAGGCGGGCCTCATAGTTCACGGCCTGCGAAATGCCGATGCCGAGGGCGCCATGCAGAGCCCCCTCGCGCGCACCAGCGGCGGTGCCGGAGCAATTGACGATATCGCCAAGGTTCTGCCCGTTGTTGACGCCGGACAGCACGAGGTCGGGCTTTTTGTCCCTGAGCACATGCGTCATGCCCGTCACCACGCAATCGGCCGGTGATCCGCCCACCACGGCGAACACCTTCGGCTCGCGCTCTTCAAGGTGCAGTTCGCGCCCGAAGGTGAAGCGGTGCGATGCGCCCGACTGGTTGGCATCGGGGGCGACGACCCACACATCGTCGGAGAGCGTCGCCGCAATCTCGCGCATGACTTTGAGGCCCGGGGCGTCCACCCCGTCGTCATTGGTGATGAGAATACGGAGGCTCACGGGCGGCCGCCGATGCGGGTCCTGCCGCGCATATAGGGCTGGAGCGCCGCCGGAATGGCGATTGCACCATCGTCCTGCTGATAGTTTTCCATGACAGCAATGAGCGCGCGGCCCACGGCGACGCCTGAGCCGTTGAGGGTATGGACAGGGCGCATCTTGCCGTCGGCATCGCGATAGCGCGCATCCATGCGGCGGCCCTGGAAATCACCGCAATAGGACACCGATGAAATCTCGCGGTAGGTATCCTGCCCGGGAAGCCACACTTCGATATCGTAGGTGCGGCGGGCGCCAAAGCCCATGTCGCCGGTACAGAGCTTCATCACCCGATAGTGGAGCCCCAGCGTCTTCATCACGTCTTCGGCATCGGACAGCATTTTTTCGTGCTCATCCTCGCCCGCTTCGGCACTGGTGATCGAGACCATTTCCACCTTGTTGAACTGGTGCTGGCGCAACATGCCGCGCGTGTCGCGTCCGGCCGACCCGGCTTCGGAGCGGAAACAGGGCGTCAGGGCGGTCATTCGGATTGGCAGCGCATCGAGGGACAGGATCGATTCGCGCACCATATTGGTCAGCGGCACTTCAGCGGTGGGGATGAGCGCGAGGCGGCCATCCCCATGCGGGGTGAAGAACAGATCGTCGGCAAATTTCGGCAACTGGTTGGTGCCATAAAGCGCATCGTCGCGCACGAGGAGCGGCGGATTGATTTCGGTATAGCCATGCTGCTCGACATGCAGATCAAGCATGAACTGACCAATGGCGCGTTCGAGCCGCGCGAGGTCATGTTTCAACACGACAAAGCGCGAGCCCGACAGCCGCGCCGCCGCCTCAAAATCCATGCCGCCCATGGCCTCGCCCAGCTCATAATGCTCACGCGGGGCAAAGCCGAAGGCCGGTTTTGGCGGCCGGGTTTTCGCCGCCGTTTCGGCCGAGCCATTGGGCCCGAAATAGGGCGCGTTATCGGCCTCATCGCTGCCCACAGGCACATCGGAAAGCGGCAGGTTGGGCAGGACGAGGAGCGCCGAGCGCAGCGCCTCATCGGCGTCGCGGCGGGTTTCCTCGCCTTTCTGGATCGCGTCCTTGAGGCTCGCCACCTCGGCCATGAGCGTGGCCGCCCGGGCCTCGTCCTTCTGGGCTTTGGCGATGCCGATGTCCTTCGAGAGCGCGTTGCGCTTTGCCTGGGCATCCTCAACACTGAGGATCGCGGCGCGGCGGCGGTCGTCGATAGCGATCAGGTCGGACGCGGAAAAGGGAACGTTCTTCCGCCCCTTCTGCAGCATGTCGAACGCGGCGGGATTGGCCTTGATCCAGTTGATATCGAGCATCGTGTGCGCCTTGCCCCTTGTGTGTGGGCTTCCGTTTACTGGATTGGCCCGGCCAATCAAGCCCGATCCGGTGTGGGTGCACGCCGAACGTCTTCCCAACCGGGTTTGGGTCTACTATGGTCCGGCGCAATCACCAGACTGAAGGAAGCCGCAAGATGGCGCATCACGGAACGCCGCATTTCCACAATTCCGAAGGGCTCGAAAGCATCCGCATCGGCGCGCACGAGTTCCAATGCGTGGGCGCCCTGCCGCCGTTCGATCATCCGCATGTGTTTTTGGACATGGGGCGCGAAACCGAGATCGTGTGCCCCTATTGCTCAACGCTCTATATCTATGACGCCACCCTGCCGGCCGGCACGTCCGAGCCGCTGTCGGCGGTCTTTCAGTCTGAAGCGGCCTGATCGCGGCGCATGGCCGCCGGTCCGAAATCGATTGTCATCGTTGGCGCGGGTATTGCAGGGCTGACGCTGGCGCTGATCCTCGCAAAATTCGGCACCCGCGTTACGCTCGTTGAAAAAAGCGACCAGGTGCCGACGGTGGGCGCGGGACTGCAGATTGCGCCCAATGCGCGCAAAGTGCTCGATTCCCTGGGCTTCGGCCCGGCCCTCGATGCGCTGAGTTTCGAGCCCGAGGGCGTCGAGATCTACACCGCCGGTCAGCACCACCCAATGCTGACCGTGGCGATGGGCGCTCACATGCGCCACCGCTTCGGGGCTCCCAATGTGGTGATGCACCGGGCGGATCTCGCGGACCTCCTGTTCCGCGCCGCCAAACGCTTTGCCAATATCGATATGCTGTTCGGTGTGCGCGCCTATGCGGCCACGCCCGAGGCCGATCATGTCAGCGTGCGAATCGATGAAGCCGATGGCAAGGCCCGGCAGGTAAGAGCCTTTGCGCTGATTGGGGCCGATGGGGTGTATTCGACCGCCCGCACCGGGCTCCTCAACGGCACGCCGCCGAGCTACTCAGGCCATGTGGCCTATCGGTTGACAGCGCCGGGTGCGGCCCTGCCCGATCTCTTTCGGTCCCGCACGAGCCGGATGTACTGGGGCCATGGCCACCATCTCGTTGCCTATCCGCTGCCGCAGCGCGGCACGGTGAACCTGATCTTTGCGACTGAAGGCCCGAAATCCACAGATTTTGCCGAGGGCATGATCCGCCCCCTCCCCGCCTTTGCGCAAAAGCTCAGGGGCGCTTTGGGAGACGTGCTGCGCGCCGTTCCCGACGCCTGGACCTACTGGCCGATGGGCGAAGTGACCACGCCCCGCTGGTTTGCGGGGCCAATCGGGCTCATCGGCGATGCCGCGCATGCCATGCTGCCGTTTCAGGCGCAGGGCGCGGCCATGGCGATTGAAGATGCCGCCGTGCTTGCGCCTCTGCTTATCGGGGCGGATCGCGCTGAGGCCGCACTCACCACGTTCGAGCAGCTCCGGCGTCCGCGTGTGGAACGGGTGCAAAAACTCTCCCGCTTCAACGGCACGGCCTATCACATGGGCTGGCCCGCCACGCTCGCGCGCGATGCATCGGTGCGGCTCATGGGGCCCCTCGGCCAAATGCAGCGGCTCGCGTGGCTTTGGTCCTATGAGGCTACCGAGACGCCGGTCCTGCAGGCCTGAGGGGCGGTACAGGATCGGGATCGTGAAGTGAACCGTGCTTGCCGAGCCGGGGCGGACTGTGCCAACTGCTCCGCACCCAAAAAAAGAGGTGGCGTCATGCCCGTTTCTCCGCAATCGCGGCTCACGCTTGCCTGTATTCTCCTCACCATCCTCCTCGATATGCTGGGCTATGGCATCATCCTGCCGGTCCTGCCGAACCTCATTGAGGAATTGACGGGGGGCAGTGTCGCCCATGCTGCGGTCATCGGCGGCTATCTGGTGTTTTCCTACTCGCTGATGCAGTTCCTGTTCGGCCCGGCGCTCGGCAATCTGTCGGATCGCTTTGGCCGTCGGCCGGTCATTCTCATTTCACTGGTCGGGCTGACGCTCGATTATCTCATTATGGGCTTTGCGCCGGTCGTGGCGTTTCTGTTCCTCGGGCGCGTCCTCTCGGGCATTTCGGGCGCGGCTGTCGCGACGGCCACGGCCTATATTGCCGATATCTCGCCGCCGGAAAAACGCGCGCAGCGCTTTGGCCTCATCGGCGCGGCCTTCGGGCTCGGGTTCATCATCGGGCCGGTGCTGGGTGGGCTGCTCGGCGAACTGGGTCCGCGCGTGCCGTTCTACACGGCAGCAGCGCTCGCCTTTGCCAATTTCCTCTTTGGCCTCTTTGTGTTGCCGGAAAGTCTTGCCAAAGAGAATCGGCGGAAATTCAGCTTCCGGCGCGCCAACCCGTTCGGGGCGCTTTGGGTTCTGAGCCGCAATCCGGTGGTACTGTGGCTGCTGTTTGCGCTCGGGCTGTTCACGCTCGCCAGCCAGGCCTTCCCGACGGTGTGGAATTTTTTCACCATCGAACTGCTCAATTTTTCTTCGGGGCAGATCGGGCTGGCGCTCGGGGCTTTTGGCATCGGCTTTGCCGTGTCGCAGGCCTTCCTCATCGGGCCGGTCATCAAGCGGATCGGCGAATGGGCCACCGTGCTGGTCGGCATGCTGATGGCGGCCATCGCCATGATCGGTACCGCCTTCATCCATACGCCGGTCGGGCTTTATGGCTTCCTGCTGGTGGGCTCGCTCGCCGGGCTCGCGGGGCCGGCCATCAATTCGCTGATGTCGCGGCAGGTGGCCGATAATGCGCAGGGCGAATTGCAGGGGGCCATCAACGCCACCAACTCGCTGACGGCAATCATCGGGCCGCTGTTTGCCACGCAATTGTTCAACGCGTTCACCCAGGCGCCGACCGGATCGGCGGGCTATTTCCCCGGCGCGCCGTTCCTTGGGTCAGGCATTCTGGTGATCTTGGGCGCCGGGGTGTTCATGTTCACCGCGCGGCGGTTTGATCTGATGCACAGGCCGTCCGTCGCCCAGCGCACGCATCCGCATGACCTGGGCCAGCCGGGCCAGCAGGCGACTCCGCCGCATATCGGCGAGGACGAGCCCCGCGGGGGCCCGTCCTTTCCCGCCTGAAGTCTAGCGCAGCGTCGAGGGCCAGGTGCCGTGCTGCTCGCCCGGACGGTCGGTCAGTTCAAAGCCATGCGCGCCAAAGAAGTCGCGCTGGCCCTGGGTGAGGTTGGCCGTGCCGCGGGCCTGCCGGTAGCTGTCGAAATAGCTGAGCGCAGCGGACAGACAGATCAGCGGGAATTCGCCCAGAGCACCCGCCGCCACCACTCGGCGGAGCGCGGGATGCGTGTCCTGCATGAGGGTGACAAAATCGGGCACGAGCAGCAGGTTTTCAGCGCTGCCCTTGTGGTAGGCGGCTGACATCTGATCGAGGAAGCGCGAGCGGATGATGCAGCCGGCGCGCCAGATGCGCGCGATGGTGGCAAGCGGCAGATCCCAGCCGAATTCGGCGCTGGCCTTGGCCATGACCGCAAACCCCTGGGCATAGGACACGATCTTGCCAGCGAGCAGCGCCTGCTCCAGCTGGGCAAGGCTCACTTCCGTTTTCGGGCGCGCGGGAAGACCATAGGCGCGCTCGGCCGCCACGCGTTCGTCCTTGCGCGAAGAAAGCGAGCGTGCCGCAACGGCCCCTTCAATGGCCGTGGCCGGGACGCCAAGCTGCTGGGCGGCAATGGCCGTCCACATGCCGGTACCCTTCTGGCCCGCCTTATCGAGAATCAGCTCAACGAGCGGCTTGCCGGTTTGGGGCTCGATTGCTGCGAGCACATGGCCGGTAATCTCGATCAGGTAGGAATTGAGCGGGCCCGTGTTCCACGCCTTGAACACATCGGCCGCCGCGCCGGGCGCCATGCCCAGACCATCGCGCATGACGCCATAGATTTCGGCGATCATCTGCATGTCGCCATACTCGATGCCGTTGTGGATCATCTTGACGAAATGCCCGGCGCCGCCGCGCCCGAGATAGGCGCAGCAGGGCTCGCCGTTGAATTTTGCGGCAATGGCTTCAAGGATGGGCTGGGCGTTTTTCCATTGCGCTTCCGCACCGCCCACCATGATCGAAGGCCCGTGCCGGGCCCCCTCCTCGCCGCCCGACACGCCGATGCCGAGATAGCCGATGCCCTTGGGCTCCAGCGCATCAAAGCGGCGCTGGGTATCGGTATAGAGCGAATTGCCGCATTCGAGGATGGCGTCGCCGGGTTCAAGATGCGGGAGCAGCAGGGCGATCATCTCATCGACCGGCTGGCCGGCCTTGACCATGATGATGATCGAGCGCGGCCGCTTGACTGACTGGATGAAGCCCACAAGATCAGCATTGGGGAGCACCTTGTGGGCGAGCCCCTGATCCGTCGCCATCGCCATAAAATCGTCAATGCGGCCCGCAGACCGATTATGCACGGCGATCTGGTAGCCCTTCTCGGCAATGTTGAGCGCGAGATTGGATCCCATGACTGCAAGTCCGATGAGGCCGATATCGGCACTGGCCATAAGTAACTCCGTGGTGCTGTATAAATTTTGCTGGTGGCGTTTTGCCATGAGCTTGGCCCCCGCGCCAGCCCTTCGACCTCATCGATTGGGGGGATGAGCCCCGACTTTCGTCACCATTGAGGGCCGAATGGGCCCTTTGACCGACTGTCCAAGACCCGGGCTTTGCACTAGCGTGCCGGCAAAATTGGCCAAGGGAGGCAAAGCCAGATGTCACTCACCCTGTTTTCGCTCAGTGGAAAGCGCGCGCTTGTGACCGGATCGAGCCGCGGTATCGGCTTCGGCATTGCCGAAGCCCTCGCCAGCGCCGGCGCGTCAATCATCCTCAATGCCCGCGACCCGGTGGCGCTCGGCGCGGCGGCTGAAACGCTTGCGGCGCGCGGGGTCGACGTCAAGGCGCTCGCTTTCGACGTAACCCATGAGGAGAGCGTCAACGAGGCAATCGAGCACGCCACGCGCGAGATCGGGCCGATCAACATTCTCGTCAACAATGCCGGGATGCAGCACCGCGCCCCGCTTGAGGATTTCCCCCTCGACAAGTTCAATCAGGTGATGGCGACCAATGTGACCTCGGCGTTTCTGGTGTCGAAGGCCGTGGTCAAATCCATGATCGAGCGCCGCTCGGGCCGCATCATCAATATCTGCTCGGTGATGAGCGATCTCGCCCGCCCCTCGATAGCGCCCTATGCCGCAAGCAAGGCCGCTATTGCCAACCTGACGCGCGGCATGGCCGTCGACTGGGCCAAATACGGGCTCAACATCAACGGTATCGCGCCGGGCTATATCCGCACCGAACTCAACGAGGCGCTGTTGAAAAACGCCGAGTTCAACACCTGGGTCGAAAAGCGTACCCCCATGGGCCGTTGGGGCGAGCCCGACGAGCTGGGCGGCGCGGCGGTGTTCCTCGCCTCGGCGGCCTCGACCTTTGTCAACGGGCACATCCTCTATGTGGATGGCGCCTTTACCGCGACGGTGTGAAATGAAAACGGGCGCGCGCATTCTGATTGTCATGGGGGTGTCGTCTTCCGGCAAATCCGCCGTGGGGGCCGCGCTCGGCCGGCGGCTTCATGCGCCATTTCTCGATGGCGACGGGTACCACCCCCCGGCCAACAAGGAGAAGATGCGTCAGGGCATTCCGCTCACCGACGAAGACCGCTGGCCCTGGCTGCAGCGCCTTGCTGAAGCACTCCATGAGGCCGCCGAAACCAAAGGCGTGGCCGTGGGCGCCTGCTCAGCGCTCAAACGCGCCTATCGCGATTTTATCGCGCAAAAGGCGGGTGAACCGGTGCAGTTCATCTTCCTTGATGGCGATATCGAGTTGATCCGGCATCGCATTGCTGCGCGGCAGCACGAGTTCATGAACCCGGCGCTGCTCGACAGCCAGTTCGCCACCCTCGAGCGCCCGACCCCGGCGGAAGGGGTCATCACGGTCGATGTGAACCAACCGGTTGAAACCGTGGCCAGCGCCGCGTTGCGCGCCCTGCCCCACCTCAAGGCGCATAAGCGCGGGCAGTAAAGCTCGGCGTTCTGTTACGGCTGGGGCTCGAACCGCACCTCAATGCGGTGAAACAGCGGCCCGTCTTTCATCGACGCCAGCCAGGTCGCGAAATCTGCGAGATCGGCGAACCCCGCCGCGCGCGCATCGGCCAAGGTCACGGCGTTGGGGTCCATCAAGTCCATGCGGCCGATGAAAAGCGTGCCGAGCCTGGTCTTCAGCGTGCCGCCGGGCTTCACCGAGGGCCGCGTCCAGCGCCTGAATTGCAGGGTAATTTCGCCGCGTTTGATGGCGTCGAGGACAGTCAGCTTGAGCAGCATGGCGGGGCCTTGGGCGGTGGGGTGGCAATTGGTGTCGCGGGGGCTCTTGCGCCCGCGCGCGGCGAGCGTAATCCTTGGGCAGGGTCAGGTCAAAACCGGGAGATCGTCCATGGCGCGCCGCAGCGGGTTCAAGATGGGTATCCGAAAGCCGAGCCTTGGCAAAATGCTGACCGCGCGCACCTCGGTGAGCCGTTACGTGCGGCACTCACTCGGGGTCAAAGCCCCCCGTGGCTGGGGCTGGGTCACCGACCCGAAACGCGCGCTGTACAACCGGGTCTATTCTCGGCTGACGGTGAGCGTGCTTGACCTGATCAAGGGGTTGTTTCGGCGCTAGGCGCGCTCGCGGAGTCCGGCAGGATAGTGGGGCAAGGCGTTATAGCGGCGGTACCAGAATCAGCTGATAGTTTCCTTTGCGCTCTGCGCATGATCCGCCGTCTGGGGACTGTCGGGATTTCCGTGTTTGGCTGGCATAATGGGTAAACAAGGAGCCCGATATGTCTCGACGCAAAGAGCCTTCGATCCCGAATGAACTTCTCGACCAACTTCTTGCCGGCGGCGCTGCCAGTGCTGCCTTTGAGCAAGGCGGCCTGCTCGACGCGCTGAAAAA
>CAIKKY010000020.1 GCA_903828145.1 uncultured Hyphomicrobiales bacterium
ACCTCAATCTCGAGCGTGCCCGTCTCGGTCGTCACCGTCTTGCGGCCATAGCCGTTGCGCGTGTTGCCGACCCCATCGTCACCGGAAAGATGGTGGTCCATCTCCGCGTTCAAGGCCCGCTCGGTCAGCGCCTTCTTGAGCGCATCAAGCAAGCCGCCTTGCTCAAAGGCAGCACTGGCAGCGCCGCCGGCAAGAAGTTGGTCGAGAAGTTCATTCGGGATCGGAGGCTCTTTGCGTCGAGACATATCGGGCTCCTTGTTTACCCATTATGCCTGCCACACACGAAAATCGCGACAGTCCCCGCCCTTGTCGACGTACTCACCCGTCCACTTTGCTTAAGCCTGCCGCGAGGCAACCGGAAGGAAGTGTTGGCCGCGTGCCTTCTTGTGGTCGGAACGCCCCGTCGAACCGGATGATTGCCAGCCGCGGCTAAGACGCAAACTGGTGCCGGGAAGGGCTGCGCCCACCCTGCGCTCAACAGGCCAAACAAACGTGTGTCAGGCCGACAACAGCCCGATGCCGACGATGTCGAGCGCTGACTCAATCCGGGCGGCGAAGGCATGATCCGGCATCTGTGCCATCGACGGGATGTGCACCGTCCGTAGTCGGGTTCCATGGGCGAGCAGCGCCATGGTAAGATCGACGACGGGCTCGGCGGCAATCAGATTGGCATTGGTGAAGACGCTGCCAAATGCAAACTCGCGGGAGTCGATGTGGTTGGGCGTGATGGACACAAAATCCCCGTGCCACTCGACCAAGGCCTGCACTGTATTTTCCGGTGGCAGGAAGATCGGTGACCGGGTTGCCCGCCTTGCCGCAACATCTATGTTCCCGGTCGCAATCGACCGGTTGTTTCCCAGCGCCGGGCCGATCGACGACGACTGCGGACAAATGAGTCTGATTGCCTCGATGAATGGCACCGGCACTGCAAAAGGCAGCTCGATCACGTCGCCAACATGCTCGGCCGCCAGCAGGCAGGCACCAAGTGCCACGGCCGCATTCCCTTTTTCAGGACTGAGTCCCTTGATGAACACTTCCCTGACCAAAGGCGCCGAATCGGAGAAGTTGTTCTCGATAAATGTGAGGGTGAGGCCAGGCTCGCTGGCGAGGTGTGTTATGTCGATCTTCAACGCTGCTACCTGAGGGCTCGCGAGTAGGAATGATGTGTCGTGCCCGGCGATCTGCCAAACCCGACAGTCAGACCATGTTGGGCGAGCTTTGTGCGCAAAGCCCTGACTTCATCTGAATTGGGCCCCTTTGGACCGACGATATAGTAGCATCGATGTGCATCATTACTGTCAGAAACGATGCGCAAGCTGGCCCTGAGTAGCGAGTTCGGCGGGACTTTTGCGAGGTCAACCAACAGGTCCTCAAGATCGTCATACCGGTCCGAGATGAGCAGGACTTCGCCCTCCCCTAGATGCAGCGAGTTCCACTCGAACCCAGTTTCGGCGAGGATCTCGACTTGTCGAGGCGAAATGAAGGTCGGGGCCAATCCTGTCTGCTTGAAGAACGACGTGGCTTCCTTCATGCCGCGACCGGCCCCCTTGATCGGGCGCGATAGGAAGACAACAGGCTCGCCGATACCCGCCTTGAGGCAGACGGGACGGAACTCCATCTCGCCGAGGGCAACGTCAAGCGCATCACTCTCGCATTGTGCCCCGTAGATGTCAGTGGCATCGACCATCAGGTGCCAAACGCCGGCAGCGGACGGAAGGAGTCCCAGAATGTCTGCGTAATCAGGCGTATTGACGCAATGTGCCGCCGTCTCGAGGAGTTTGCGGTCACGCGTGAGATTAAGTCGCGCCGGCACACTCAAGCACGACACCGCCCGTGACCGAGAATCCTGTCCGGTCGCGTATTGCTGCGATGACAAGGTCAGCGTGACATTGGTGCCGTGAAAGCGCCTAAGCGTGACATAGGTGCCCGTATGCGCAACACGGGTGCCCATGAGCGCCATGCGGGTGGCGAGATCCCAATCGGACCCGAGGTCCAGCGCCTCGTCGTAAGGAATCAGCCGCAACACATCCGTCCGGTAAAGGCAGGTTGAGTGCGCTGTGATGGTGCCGGCCCCAGCCATCATCGTCTCGAGGGTGCGGTTCTTCCCAGGATTATACTCAACGAGCCCGGTATGCTGGTCAAAGTCTATCCACCCGCCGTGAGATCCGTGCACGCCCGGATCCTGATCAAAATTGACCATATGGTCGCGAAGGCGGTTCGGCATGGAGAGATCATCGTCGTCCATGATGGCCGTGAAACGCCCTCTTGCCTCGATGGCCAGCTGGTTGCGTGCCTTGGCAATGGACCTGTACTCTTCCCGCCAAAAGCGGACCTTGATGCTCCCTGGGAGCTTTTCCAGAAGCTTTTGCAGCCGATCCGACGCCTCGGGACTGGAGCCATTATCGAGGATATCGACCTCGAAATCGTTGTCGATCTGGCCTGCGAAGCTCCTGATGCACTCGAGCATCATGCGATCCCGGCCTGGCCGGTCACTCGTGGCGATCGCAACGGAAACATGCGGGGGAATGGAGGCCAGCCGGGGCGCTGGCAGGCCGCTCGCATGCCGTATATGCAAGGGCCGCAGGATAGACCTGTCGCGCCTGACTGCATCCTGGCCGCGATTGCGGCGCCGGGAGACATTAGGGTGAAACTGTTGCGGAAGATGCCATACATGCAGCAGGCACCCGTCGGATGCAGGCACCCAGCGCATTTTGCCGCCCGCGCGGCGGGCACGGTCACAAAAATCGTTGTCTTCGAGGCCCCAGCCGGTCAACCGACTGTCATAACCGCCGATGAGCGACCAGATCGACCGCGAGAAGGCGAGGCATCCCTGACCCCAAACGGAGCGCAAAGTTCCCGGCAACGCAAGGTTCTGCCTGATCGCCGTCGAGACATCTGACGCCGTGTACTCTGGCGGCAGGTCCCGAACACGAAACAGGGCAACATCAGCGCGTCGTTCGGCCACGGCCCTGAGCGCATCGATGATCTTCGTGCGGTCGCCGCCCGGCATGAAGATGTCGGCGTCCGTTTTGAAGATGACGTCATTGACGCAGTACAGAACGCCAATATTGGTGGCCTCGGCCAGGCTCCACACCTTGGCCTCAACCCTGACAACCTCGAATCGCGGATCGGAACTCTGGAGCCGAACCGGCTCCTGCGACCCGAAGTCGATAACGACAATCTGAGATATGATGTCCGGCTGAACTTGCAGATAAGAGGCCAAACATCCCTGAAGACGATCGATACCCCAATCCCTTACGGGTATGACAACAGAGATCAATGACCCGGACCTAACCTTCAACCGGTGGAGCCAACGGGAAGCGTATTGGATGAACCCGAACCGTCAACGAAGCTCACGACTTCGCAATTGACCGTCGGAACGGAATTGCCATCGATCAGGAACGAGCTCGCCGCTGCAACCAGGGCGAAATCAAGCGCTGCACTGCCGGACACGGCCACTTCCAGGTCCGTCAGGCTCACCTGCCCACCAGTCGACACGAGCGCTTCGACGCCGCAGCTCTTGAGCTCCATGATCAGCTTTTGGGCTTCAGCCACATTAGCAGTCGAAAGGGCGGCCGACAGTTTTGCACCGTAATCAACCGCAGACAGTTCGAGCGCGTTAGCAAAAGTTACGGAGGCAATACCCGAAAAGAAGATTACGCCAGCGAGAGCGCGGACTTTGGAACGTTTTTTCATTTCTATCCCTCAAGGAATTTTAGTTAAGGCGATAGTTAATACCGACCTTAACCGACTGATACGCGATCTCGTTCGACTCGATGCTGGGGTCCCATAGGGACAGCCGGGTCACAGGATTGAACTGGTACGTCCGATACTCGCCGTAGATGCTGACATTTTCAGTCAAGGCGACTTCGAAGCCCGCCCCTGCGAGCCAACCATAGGCGATGTTGTTGTGGGCGTCGGTCTGGTCGGCAGGCTTGAAGAACTCAGAGTCCATCGCCAGTGCGGCAACACCAACGGAGCCGTAGAGCAGCACCGAGTCGAGCGCAAACCCGGCCCGAATGTCGGCGGTCGCCTGATAGGTCGGATTCACGTCATCATACGACCCGGCCGGCAATTCGTGACGATAGGGGGCCGACACTGCAGCGACATCTGCCGACGCCCCCACATAAAGCGCCGACGCAACCTGCGCGCCAATGCCAACACGCGCACCGCCGAGCCAACCCTCGAACTCCTCGGTCCCATGGTCATACACGCTGCCATACCAGTGATCCGAGCCCTTCAGCCCCTCGACAAAGGCACCCAGGTACACCCCGTCCCAGGCATGGACAGACGAAGCAGCAGGCTCAGCAGCATTACCTGCCGCAGGCGCGCTCAAATCGGCCGCAAAAACACTTAACGGCAACGTACCAATGGCAATCGCACTCAAGCAAAGTGACTTTAAGCTCATAGTTTCACGCCTCTAGCTCTTCGGTGCAAGTCATCAAGTTGTCTGGGCCAAGATGCAACAAATTTTGTCTCCATTATGGAAACATAATAAGGGTTTTAAATTATAGTGTTAGTGGAGAATTGACGCTCTCCCGGCTAACTTGCGGCGTTTTAGGTGGAGTTTTCCAGTTAAGATCGCTTGGCCGGGTAATCCCCCCATTTTTGTGGGGGTGCATCCGTAGAAATAGAGCGGTTTCCATTCATTCGGGTTCATATCCGCATGATTTGAAGTAATTGGCGAATTCGGTTGGCTGGAAGATATTGACGAGCCTGCCGATGAGGTCCCAAAGCCCCGGAACGTTACGCCCTGCGGCTTTTCGCAACATGGCCTTGAGGCGTGAGAACGCTTTTCCGATCGGATTGAAGTCGGGACTGTAGGGCGGCAGGATGCGCTGGGTGGCTCCCGCCGCTTCGATCCTCTCTTGTGCCGCTGGTCGTTTTTGGCTCGACAGGTTGTCCGTGATGACGACATCGCCGGGCTAGAGTTCGGGGACGAGAACCTGAGTGACATAGGCCTCGAACCAGTCCCTATTGATCGGCGCGTCCAGCACAATCGGCGCAACCATGCCGCAGAGGCGAAGACCGGCGACCAGCGTCGTGGTCTTGCGGTGACCGTGCGGAAAGCCCATGCGAAGACGCTTTCCCCTGCGACATCGGCCATGGCTGCGGGGCATATTGGTAGCGGTCCAAGTTTCATCGATCAACACGAGGCGTTCCGGATCGAGATCCATCTGACCATCGAACCAGTCGTGGCGCTGCCTCGGAACGTCCGGCCGGTCCTGCTCGATCGCGTGCCCGGTCTTTTTTTGCGCGTGATCCCGTGTCGGGCGAAGAAGCGGTGCACTGTGCCGATCCCAACCGGAGTACCGCGCTCGATCAACCGCGTATGGATCTCGTCCAGGGTGATGTCCCCCTGCTCGGCAACCAGTCCTTTGATGAAATCGCCCTGGGCTTCGATCCTCGACGAATTTCGGTCCCCGCTGCGAGGCCTTGCAACAGCCTGGCCGTGCTGAAGGGCAAGGCGTCGCCAACTGATGGCGCTGGACGTACTGACCCCAAAATGCGCTGAGGCCGCTCGGCAAATCATGCCGCCGTCAATCGCGCCGACAACCCGGTCCCGAAGGTCCTGTGAGAGCGTCCGTGCCATTCATGGCCTCCTGCCCCAGCAGGAAGTCCGAATCACGTAGCAAGGCTCAAGGGAATCCCCGCCGAGTCATAACGGGCGGAAACCGCTCTAGCGAGCGGCGCATGGCAGCGGGTCGCGGCTGTGAGCCCATAAACTGTGCCCATCGCCTCACAGGTGCCTCGGGCGCGCAGCAGAGCCGCGCGCCGCACCGATTTGGGGAACTCATTCCTCATGCGGCAAGCTCCCGATGGGTGCTGAGCTTGCCAATGAGACTCTCGAGTTCGCCGAGGAAGGCTGCTACCTCGGCCTCAAGTTCCGTGATCCGCTCCTCATCCCGATGAAGTCTCCGGGTGAACA
>CAIKKY010000021.1 GCA_903828145.1 uncultured Hyphomicrobiales bacterium
CACCAACTAGCTAATCCAACGCGGGCTCATCCAATCCCGATAAATCTTTCCCCCGTAGGGCGTATCCGGTATTAGCACAAGTTTCCCTGTGTTGTTCCGAAGGACTGGGTAGATTCCCACGCGTTACTCACCCGTCTGCCACTCCCCTTGCGGGGCGTTCGACTTGCATGTGTTAAGCCTGCCGCCAGCGTTCGTTCTGAGCCAGGATCAAACTCTCAAGTTTGATTTCTGACTTGGTCGACGTTTTGCACGTTTGCTTGACGAGGACACACCACATCACACAACGAACCGAAATCCGTTGGCGATGGTATGTACCTCTAGAAACGTACCGTCGAAGTCTTTTTAGACCATCGAGCTTTTAAGGGCTCGAGGATCTCGCAAGAACCTCGCCGTCCACGTTTCTCTTTCTTCCATCTTCACACTGTCAAAGAGCTGACCCCGGGTTCCTCTTTCGAGGGCGGCGTCTTGGAGACCTGGTCTCCGAAACTGGCGAACAGAAACTTGTCTCCGGTTGCCCGGCAGCAAGTCTGCCCTTTCAGTGAACGCTGAACAGTGGGAGCAGCTAGTGCTCGTCGTCGTCAGCGTGGGCGGGTTATAATCGAAGCATTTCTGCTTGTCAACACCCTATTTTCAACTTTCGGAACTTCCGAAACTCGAAACCGAGAAAGTTCAAATTCAGTAGAACTTTCAACGGGTTGCTTCAGTCTTTGGCGTCTTTCGGCGCCGCGGTCATCAGCGATGGGCGGGTTATAGGGACGGGCTCGAAGTGAGTCAACAGCCGAAAATGACGTTTTTGATATTTTTCAGCTGCGCTACCCAAAGCCCGGTCCATCCCGTGGCCGTGCATATATAGCACGCGCGCGAGAGGCCCCCTAATTCTTTCGAAAATTGTTTGCCCGGGCTGCCGCCGCGGCGAGGGCCCCCTGTGTAAAGCAACGCTCCACAGGCCCGGCGCGCGTTTCCGGTCAGGAAAACCCGGCGCTGGCTGAGAGTCGGCTTCTGAAAATTCATCGCAAGGGGGGCCGGCGCCCGCGCCACCTTCCGTTTTTTTGCCCTGCCTGGTGATTATTCTCACGCGAGCCTCTCTTCCTCTCTTCCTCTCTTCCTCTCTTCCTCTCTTCCTCTCTTCCTCTCTTCCTCTCTTCCTCTCTTCCTCTCTTCCTCTGTCATCGGCACTGCACAGCTCCCTGGCACCCGGGGCCAAGTTTTGCCGCATTCGATTGGGAGGGGTAGAGACTTGCGCCGGGTCTGCGGTAGCGGGGCGAGAGCCTGACCAAGACCGGGAACAAAGGATTGACTCGCGCGCGCTCCCGCGCGAGTGCTGACACGGCTTAAACGGGCACGAGACAGGACCACGGTTGAACCCAACCACGCGCATTCGCAGTACCGCGCTCCTTAAGATCAGCGGCTTCGAAGATGGCCCGGCTTTGACCGTGCAATCCTCGGACGGCGAGATCCCGCAGGGCCGTGAGCTGAGTTTTGCCTGGCTGACGGGCACCGTGCTCACCGGCGTGACTTCGGTCATGCTGATGGGCGTGGCGCTTATCGTATCCTTCAAGGGTCAGGATACCTTCTCAACCGCCTATGAGGCGCTGCAGCTCATCACGCGTGGCAATGATGTTGTCGCCATGAGCCAGGTGAAGGGCGATCGTATGCGCCCCATCGCCAAGACCAAATCCGAGCTGGAGATCGTTGAGGCCTCGATCCGCGAAACGGTCGATGGCAAGGCCATGATCCGCAAACAGCCCTTCGTGCGCGTGCGCGCGACCCTCGCCACGGCGGCGACCTCGCTCTCGGCCAATGTGCCGGACTATGATCCGGTCAAGCTGATCGACACCACGCAGCCGTCAACCGCAGATTCGCTGGATTCAAATCCCGAGATCTATGGCGCCAATGTTGAAGGCGACGTGGAAATCAAAAGCACCCCGATGCCGGTCACCCTGGTGCCGCCTACCTTCATCTCCGATGCGGCGGCCGCCAGCTTTGTCCGCACTGCGGTTGAAAATACCTATTCCGAAGGCGATCCTAACGATCCGGCGCTCGCCTACGCGGCCCCGGTGGATGGCGTGCGCGATCTGGGCGTCGTCGATGGCGACACGCTGGGCATTGCCGAAAACGTCACCATCATGCCCAAAACCAGCGATGCGACCGAAACCGCGCTGGGTCGGACCGAGCGCATCATCACCTTCCGCTCGGGCGATAGCTTCAAGGACGTTCTCCTGAAGAACGGCTTTGCCGATGGCCCCTTCCAGAGCGTCGCAGCGTCCCTGCGGGCGGCGATCAATACGGCGGACCTGCCGTCGGGCAGCAAGCTGCGTATCCTCATGGGTTCGGCGCGGGGCGGCGGCGAAACGCTGGTCCCGCAGCGGCTCAGCATCTATGTGCCCGATAGCGCGGCATCGGGCTTCAAGCACATGGTCACCACGGCACTCGCCGATCAGGGCGCCTATGTGCTGTCCCTGGCGCCGGCCGATATCGTCTTCCCGGCCGATGATACCGAACAGATCAACGTCAACAACCTGCCCACGCTCTACCGCTCCATCTGGGAGACGGCGCGCAAGCACGATATTTCCGATGCCACGACCAGCCGCATCGTGGCGCTCTTTGCATATGATGTTGATCTTACAAAGAAAATTAGTCCCGGTGATTCGATTGAAATCCTCGAAACCGAGAAGGATGCGGATGGAAATCAGGACCTGCTCTATGTGGGCCTGAAGCTCGGCTCAACCACGCACGAGCTGTTCCGCTTCCGCAGTGACGATGGCTCGGTGGACTATTTCGATCCCTCCGGTGAAACCGGCAAGCGCTTTCTCACCCGGCGCCCGGTGCAGGGCGGCGGCCGCCTCGCCAGCCGATTCGGCATGCGCGTCCACCCGATTTTCCATACCCGGCGCATGCATTCCGGCGTCGATTTCGCGGCGCGCACCGGCACGCCCATCTATGCCGCCGGTGATGGCGTGGTGGAAAAAGCCCAATGGGTCTCCGGCTACGGCCGCTTCGTGATGCTGCGGCACGTCAACGGCTTCGAAACCGGCTATGGCCATATGAGCAAGTTTGCCGAAGGCATGAAGCCCGGCACCCGCGTCCGCCAGGGCCAGATCATTGGCTATGTCGGCTCGACCGGCAATTCCACCGGTCCGCACCTGCACTTTGAAATCAAGGTCAACGGCCGATTCGTTGATCCTCTCAGCGTCAAGCTGCCGCGCGACAAGTCGCTTTCGGCCCAATATGACGGCGAGTTCAAGCAGGCCATTGCCCAGATCCGCGATCTGATGACGCGCGAAGCCAGCCCGATGACCGTGGCTGATGCGCAACTGGGCACGCCGCCCGCCACGCAATAAACAGGGCCGGCACCCTTACGGCACCGACCCTTTGATTGGACTGGACCCTGATGGGCTCAGGCCGCTGCGGCCTCGCCAGCTTCGGCGCGGAGCACAAGGCCCGAAGGTCCGGCATCGACCACCACCGCCTGCCCGTCGGCAATGCGCCCGGCAATGATCTCCTCAGCCAGCCGATCCTGCACTTCGCGCTGGATCACGCGCTTCAACGGCCGCGCGCCATAGGCGGGATCATAGCCTTCCGCCGCCAGCCAGTCGCGCCCGGCCGGGGTCAGCTCCAGCGTGATCTCGCGTTCCTTGAGCAGGCTCCTGAGCCGCCCAAGCTGGATATCCACGATGGGGCCCATATGCGCCCGATCGAGCCGGTGGAAGACGATGATGTCATCCACCCGGTTGAGGAATTCCGGCCGGAACGCCGATTTCACCGCATCGAGCACCTTGCCGCGCACCAGTTCAACCGGCTCGCCGTCCTTCAGCCCCACAAGATATTCGGAGCCGAGGTTGGAGGTCATGATGATGATGGTATTGCGGAAATCGACCGTGCGGCCCTGCCCGTCGGTCAGCCGTCCATCATCAAGCACCTGCAACAGCACGTTGAACACATCCGGGTGTGCCTTCTCGATTTCATCGAGCAGCACCACCTGGTAGGGGCGCCGCCGCACGGCCTCGGTCAGCATGCCGCCCTCGTCATAGCCGACATAGCCCGGAGGCGCGCCGATCAGCCGGGCGACCGAGTGCTTTTCCATGAACTCGCTCATGTCCATGCGAACGATCGCGTGCTCATCATCAAACAGGAACTGCGCCAGCGCCTTGGTCAACTCGGTCTTGCCCACCCCGGTTGGCCCGAGGAACATGAACGAGCCGATAGGCCGGTTAGGGTCCTGAAGCCCGGCACGGGACCGCCGAACGGCCTTGGCCACGGCCACAACGGCTTCCGTCTGGCCGACAACGCGCTTGCCCAGTTCGGTTTCGAGCGACATCAGCTTTTCGCGCTCGCCTTCGAGCATGCGGTCAACCGGAATACCGGTCCAGCGCGACACGACCTGTGCGATATGGGTGGGCTGCACCACTTCTTCGACCATGGGATTGCCCGGCGCACCATCACCGCCATCCGCGGATTTGATGCGCTTTTCAAGGTCGGGGATCACGCCATAGGCGAGCTCACCGGCCCGCGCGAGATTGCCGGTCCGCTGGGCCAGTTCGAGATCGGTACGGGCCTTGTCCAGCCCTTCCTTGAGCTTCTGGCTGCCCTGCATGCGTTCTTTTTCCGCCTGCCAGCGGTTCGAGAGGGCACCGGCCTGCTCTTCAAGATCGGCCAATTCCTGCTCCAGTCGGCTGAGCCGGGTCTTGGAGCCGTCGTCGGTTTCTTTTTTCAGCGCCTCGCGCTCGATTTTAAGCTGCATGATGCGCCGATCGAGCTCATCCAGCGCTTCAGGCTTTGATTCGGCAGCCATCCGAAGCCGCGCCGCCGCCTCATCAATGAGGTCGATGGCCTTATCGGGCAGGAACCGGTCAGCAATATAGCGCTTCGAGAGGGTAGAGGCCGCGACAATCGCCGCATCCGAAATGCGGATGCCGTGGTGCAGCTCGTATTTTTCCTTGAGCCCCCGCAGAATGGAGATGGTGTCCTCAACGCTCGGCTCAGCCACGAACACCGGCTGGAACCGCCGGGCCAGCGCGGCGTCCTTTTCCACGTGCTTGCGATATTCATCGAGCGTGGTTGCGCCGACGCAATGCAGTTCACCGCGTGCAAGCGCCGGCTTCAACAGGTTCGAGGCATCCATGGCCCCGTCGCCCTTGCCCGCGCCCACCAGCGTGTGCATCTCGTCGATGAACAGAATGATCTGACCGTCGGCCGAGCCGATTTCGCTCAACACGGCTTTCAGCCGCTCTTCAAATTCGCCGCGATATTTCGCCCCGGCAATCAGCGCGCCCATATCGAGCGACAACAGCGCCTTGTTCTTGAGGCTGTCGGGCACATCGCCATTGACGATGCGGATGGCCAGACCCTCCACAATCGCGGTCTTGCCCACACCGGGTTCGCCGATCAGCACCGGGTTGTTCTTGGTGCGGCGGCTCAGCACCTGCACGGTGCGGCGGATTTCCTCATCGCGCCCGATCACCGGGTCTATCTTACCCTCGCGGGCCGCCTCGGTCAGGTCGCGTGCGTATTTCTTGAGCGCATCATACTGATTTTCCGCCGAGGCCGAATCGGTCGACCGGCCCTTCCGCAGGGCGTTGATGGCCTCATTCAGCCCCTGGGGCTTCAGCCCGGCAACTGCCAGCACTTTGCCGGCGTCGGTCTCTTTTTCAACGGTCAGCGCCAGGAGGAGGCGCTCCACCGCCACAAAACTGTCGCCGGCCTTGGTCGCGGCCGATTCGGCCGTATCGAAGACCCGCGCCAATTCGCGGCTGAGATAGAGCTGGCCGCTATCGCCCGACACCTGGGGCAGCTTCTTGATCTGCGCCTCGGTCTCGGCCCGCGCAATTTTCGCGTCGCCGCCCGCCTTGGTGATGAGCCCGGCCGCCATGCCCTCATTGTCGTCGAGCAGCACCTTCAACAGGTGCACAGGCAGAAACTGCTGATGCCCGCTCGAAAGCGCCAGCTGCTGGGCGTTCTGGATGAAGCCGCGGGCCCGTTCGGTATATTTCTCGATATTCATGCAAAACTCCTGTCATGCACGCCAGCTTCGCCCGATGGCACGATGCTGCCGCCTGTATTCACATCGGGAGGAGGCCCGCTTGCGGCGCTCTCGCTGTCCCGAATGAAATATAGGGAGCCCTTTTCAAAACAAAAGGCCGGGGCGAACCCCGGCCTTCTGAAACACGTAAAGCGCCTTATTCGGCGGCCGGCGGTCCGGCCGTCAGGAAGGCGGGCAACTCGCCCACATCCGGCTGCGGTGCATTGGCGGGATCGCCTTCGCCAGCGGGACGCCGCCGACGCGGACGCCGGTCACGGCGATGCCGCGGACCGTCATCGCCCTGCGGCTGGCCTTCGCCTGCCTCAGCGGCCTCCACCGGGGCGTCAGCAACGCTATCGCCGCCTTCACCGCCCTGCTGCATCGGCTGGGCCTGCTGCGCCTGATTCTGCTGGTTGAACTGCGGCCGTTCCGGCATCGAGAACCGGTCATTGATCGGCTCGTCGTCGAAATCATCCTCATCCTGGCTGGCGAACGGATCGCGCTGGCCCGACATCTGCTGCTGGGCCGCAAACAGGATGCGGAAATAATGCTCGGCGTGCTGCAGATAGTTTTCCGCCATCACGCTATCGCCGGACGATTGCGCGTCGCGGGCGAGCTGAATGTATTTTTCCGCGACATGGGCCGCGTTGCCGCGCACCTTCACATCGGGACCGTTGCTCTCGTAATTGCGGCTCAACGGATTCCCGTGCTTACGGCCACCGTTATTATTGCTGCGCCCGCGAGAGCGATTTTTGTTTTGCTGGTTGGGTCTCATTGTCTCTTTTCAAACCCTGGAAAAGATCATCCGGTCCCGAAGGGCCGTTTTCATCGGCTTTGCGCGCAGTCAGTCCGCCGCAAAGTCTTGAGTGTGGTCATCGCACATCGCGGATTGAACCACGTACGGCCCATCATAAACACCCGGACCCTCTTCCGGGGTGCATCGCTGCCCGTTACGCAGCGCGCTGATGAGCGGGGTCTGTCACCTTGAGCCAAAACGCGGCTCGTTGACGGCAACGCAGTCCTACCTGTTTCGCTCCCCGTGACGCAAGCGAAAAGTCTGGCTGCCCCCGCCTGCCTGCACGCGTGCTTACCAAAATCCTCATGCACCATAGCCCGAGACCACCCGCTCGTGCCCGTTAAGATCGACGCTGACCGTAACGGCGCTAAACCCGGCCTCCCGAAACAGCGCCGCCACATCGGCCCCCTGCCCGGTGCCGATTTCTACAAGCAGCACACCGCCCGGCCTCAGGTGCCGGGGGGCCAGCGGCACGATCACGCGATAGGGATCAAGCCCATCGACCCCGCCATCAAGCGCCAGCGCCGGATCATGATCGCGCACATCCACCATCAGTCCGGCCAGCGCCGCCGTCTCGATATAGGGCGGGTTAGCCGTGATGAGGTCGAATTTCAGGTCCGCCACCGGCTCGAACCACGAGCCATGGAGCAAGCGGAGCCGCGCCGCCACACCGTGCCGCGCTGCGTTCTGCGCCGCCATCTCCAGCGCTTCGGCGGAAAGATCGACGGCCACGGCGCTGAGATCAGCCCGTTCGCTAAGAAGCGCAATCGGGATTGCGCCCGTGCCGGTGCCCAAATCCGACAGCGTCGGGTTGGCCCGAGAGGCCAGCGCCAGAAGCCCGGCCTCAACCAGCATTTCGGTTTCGGGCCGGGGCACCAGCGTCGCCCTGTTGAGCCCGAAACTCAGGCCCCAGAATTCCTTGTCACCGAGAATGCGAGCCACGGGCTCACCCTCAAGCCGCCGCGCCGCCATCGCCTCGAGCCGCCCCACGGCCTCGGGCGCAACCAGGTCACGCTCTTCTGCCACAAGCGCCAGCCGCTCAAGCCCGAAGGCCCGCTCAGCGAGTAGCCGCGCATCAAGCTCGGGCGTCGCGAGCCCGGCGGCCCGGAACCGGTCGCGGATGCCGCGCCACGCGCTGCCGATGGTCGGGGTCAGTTGACCCCCTCCATCGCTGCAAGCTGCGCCGCCTGATGCTCGGTAATCAGGGCATCCACCAGCTCATCGAGCGCTTCGCCCGCAATCACCTTCTCCAGCTTATAAAGCGTCAGGTTGATCCGGTGGTCGGTCACCCGCCCCTGCGGGAAATTATAGGTACGGATCCGCTCCGACCGGTCGCCCGATCCCACCTGTTCCTTGCGTGATTCCGACCGCGCGCTATCCCGCGCCTCGCGCTCGGTTTCATAGAGCCGGGCCTGCAGCACCTTCATGGCCGTCGCGCGGTTCTGGTGCTGCGATTTCTGGCTCGCCGTCACCACAATACCTGAAGGAATATGGGTAATCCGCACCGCCGAATCGGTGGTGTTCACATGCTGCCCACCCGCGCCCGAAGACCGCATCGTATCAATGCGGATGTCCTCGGGCTTGATGTCGATATCGATGTCTTCCACTTCGGGCAGCACCGCGACCGTCGCCGCAGACGTATGAATCCGACCCGAGCCCTCGGTGGCCGGTACGCGCTGCACCCGGTGCACGCCGCTCTCGAACTTCAGGCGGGCATAAACCCCCTTGCCCGAAATATTGGCCACCACTTCCTTGAAGCCGCCCGCTTCGCCGGGGCTTTCTTCCATCATGCTGAAGCGCCAGCCCATGATGTCGGCATAGCGCTGGTACATCCGCAGCAAATCGCCCGCAAACAGCGCCGCCTCATCGCCGCCCGTGCCCGCCCGCACTTCCAGAATGACGCTTTTTTCGTCTGCCGCATCGCGCGGCAACAGCAGGAGCCGGATGTTCTTTTCCGCCGCCTCGATCCGGGGCCGCAGTTCGGCAATTTCGGCCCGGGCCATCTCGGCGAGTTCGGCATCCGGCCCTGCGGCCAGCTCCTCGGCTGACGCCAGATCATCGATCAGTTTGCGCCACGCCATAATCGGGCGCACGACCGGCTCCAGCTCGGCATATTCTTTCGACAGCCGGACAAACGCCTCAGCCGCCGGGCCAGACGACATCGCCGCCTCGATGGAATCGAAGCGCTTGGTCAGGGCATCAAGCTTGTCCTGCGGCAGTCCGCTGCTCAAAAAACCCGTCCCTTCACAGCATGAGGCCCTGCCGCTCGGCCCAATCGCGCAGCAGATCGCGGATCGAAGGCCCGGATGCACCTTCGAGCAGCGCGGCTGAAACCGAAGCCCTGATCGGCTCGAGTTCGAGCCCAAGGATCATTTCCTTGATCGGGCCCACGGCCGGTGGGCTCATGGACAGCCGCGTCATACCGATGGACATCAGCGCCAGCGCCTCAACAGGTCGTCCGGCGAGTTCGCCGCACATAGTGAGAGGAACAGTGTAGCGCCGCGCCATGTCCACAATGTGCCGCAAGGCCCGCAGGCGCGGCAGCGCGATCGGGTCATAAGCCTTGGCCACGCGCGGATTAGCGCGGTCGGCCGCTGTCAGGAACATCACGAGGTCATTCGAGCCAATCGAGACGAAATCGGCCTCGGGTAGAACCTGATCGAGTTCAAACAGCAGCGAAGGCACTTCAATCATCGCGCCCAGCTCAAGCTTTGAGGGCACCTTCATGCCCGCATTGCGCAGCCGCTCGACTTCCTTCGCCACCACGGCCTTTGTCGCGCGGAACTCCCACGCGTCGGTCACCATCGGCACGAGAATTTTCATCGGCCCGCCATCAGCCGCCTGCAGGAGCGCGCGGATCTGGATGCGGAGAAGCCCCGGGCGGTCGAGCGCCAGCCTGAGCGAGCGGAAGCCCATGGCCGGGTTTTCTTCGGCCTCGGCCCGGAGATAGGGAATCACCTTGTCGCCGCCGATATCGAGCAGCCGGAACACGATGGGCTTGCCCTCGGTGAGGCGGATCGCTTCGCGATAGAGGTCGATCTGCTCGCTGAGGCGCGGCAGGTGCGATGCGATCATGAACTGTAGTTCCGTGCGGAACAGCCCCACCCCCACCGCGCCGGTATCAGCCAGCATCGGCAGATCGTCGACGAGACCTGAATTGTGGAGGATGGTGATCCCCACGCCATCGCGCGTGACCGCCGGCTTGTCCTTCAGCTCAAGATAATGCGCGCGCCGCTTGGCCCCCAGCCGCACTTTGTCGACATAGACCTGCACCATGTCGGGCGACGGCCTGAGGTGAACCACACCGCCCTGGCCATCGACAATAATGTCGTCGCCCGGCTCTGACAGCGCCACGATGTTCTCGGCCTGGCCGACTGCCACGAGCCCCAGCGACTTGGCGACGATCGCCACATGCGAGATCGCGGCGCCCTCTTCCAGCACCACGGCCCTGAGCCGCGTCCGGTCATATTCCAACAGGTCAGCGGGGCCCATGTTGCGGGCCACCAGAACGGCGTTTTCGGGCAGCTCTTTCTTGCCCAGTGTCTCGCCATCGCCGGTCAGAACCCGCAACAGGCGGTTCGCCAGATCGTCGAGGTCGTGCAGCCGGTCTTTGATATAGGGGTCAGTCGACCGCATCATGCGGGCACGGGTGTCGTTCTGCACGCGCTCAACCGACGCTTCAGCGGTCAACCCGTTGTTGATCGCCTCGGTCAGCCGGTCGACCCAGCCCCGATCATGCGCGAACATCCGGTAGCTCTCGAGAATTTCCCGATGGTCGGTGAGGCTCTGCATGTCGCCATGGCTCAGCATATCATCAATCGACAGCCTGAGCGTATCGAGCGCCCGCGCCAGACGCCCCAGCTCAACCTCGGTGTCTTCGGCAACGAAATTCTTCACCACCACGCGCGGGTCGTGGAGCACCACCTTGCCAAGGGCCACGCCTTCGGTGAACCCGGTGCCGTTGAACGTGCGCGGCCGCCGCAGGTCAATGTCCTGACCGGGCTTGATGAGGGCATCGAAATCGGCGGTCGACAGCATTTCGGCGAGCAGGGTCGCCGTGGTCAGCATCGCCTCGATTTCGTCTTCGCCATAAAGATGCGCATTGCGGTTCTGCACCACCAGCACGCCCAGCGTCTGCCCGGCGCGCAAAACCGGCACACCCAAAAACGCCAGGAACGGGTCTTCGCCGGTTTCCGGTCGATAGGCAAAGGCCGGATGCGCTGGCGCATTTTCAAGGCTGAGGGGTTCGGCCTGCGCGGCGATCAGGCCCACAAGACCTTCACCGAGCCGCAGCGTGGTCATATGCACGGCGCTGGCCGCGAGGCCGCGCGTTGCAAACAGCTCAAGCGCACCATCATCGCGCAGCACGTAAAACGAACACACGTCGGCGCGCATGTTGTCGGCGATCAACGCCACAATTTTATCGAGGCGTGCCTGCGGCGCCAAAGGCTCCGCCATGGTTTCGCGCAATTGCCGCAAGAGCACGCGCGGACCGCTGATCGCTATCGCCATCACTCCCGCCCGGCGGCCCCCGGCCGCCCGTTGGAGGGCGCCGGGTCAAAACCTTCGAAGGTTTCAGGCGTCCTCTTTGTCCAACCCGTAATACGTATGGAGCGCGCGTACCGCAAGCTCGGCATATTCATCGTCGATCAGGACCGAGGTCTTGATTTCCGATGTGGTGATGAGCTGGATGTTGATGCCCTTGTCAGCCAGGGCCTTGAACATCGAGGCGGCAACGCCCGCGTGGTTGCGCATACCGACGCCCACAACCGAGACTTTGGCCCCGCCTTTGGCTGTGGACAGGCGCGAATACTCAAAGCGCCCGGCCTTCGCCGCCGCTTCCAGCACCTTCACGGCTTTGTCATGTTCCGCGTCGGGCACGGTGAACGTGATGTCGGTCGTCGAGCCATCATCGGAAATATTCTGCACGATCATGTCGACCACGATCTGCTCATCGGCCAGCGCGCCGAAAATGGCGGCGGCAACGCCGGGCCGGTCTTTCACGTCGCGCAGCGTGATCTTTGATTCCGCCCGCGCCAGCGTGACGCCCGAGACGATCTGCTTTTCCATGATCTCATCCTCATCGCAAACAAGCGTGCCGGGAACCCCCGGCGTGCCATCGGGCGCAATCTGCGGCGCATCCGGGTCATCAAAGGTCGAGCGCACCAAAAGGCGCACATTATGCGCCATGGCCATTTCCACCGACCGGATCATCAGCACCTTGGCGCCGAGCGAGGCCATTTCGAGCATTTCCTCGAAAGCTACTTTCGACAGCCGCCGCGCCTTGGGCGTGATGCGCGGATCGGTGGTGTAGACGCCATCGACATCGGTGTAGATATCGCAGCGGTCGGCCTTGACCGCCGCCGCCACGGCAACCGCGCTCGTATCCGAGCCGCCACGGCCCAGCGTCGTGATCCGGCCCGAGGGCGCAATGCCCTGGAACCCGGTGATCACCGGCACCAGCCCCGCCGCAAAATCGGCTTCAAGATTTGTCGGATCGATTTCGGCAATGCGCGCCACCGCATGCGCCTCATCGGTGTGGATCGGCACCTGCCAGCCCTGATAGGACCGCGACGCAACCCCCATGGACTGCAGCACAATGGCCATCAGTCCGGCCGTCACCTGCTCGCCCGAGGCCACAACGGCATCATATTCGCGCTGGTCCGCGTCAACGCCACCGGCGTCCTTGACCCAGCCGACCAGCTCATTGGTCTTGCCGCTCATCGCCGAAACGACAACCGCGACCTGATGGCCAGCCTCAACCTCACGCTTCACGTGCCGTGCGGCCTGGCGGATACGCTCCACCGTGGCCACGGACGTGCCGCCAAATTTCACTACAATGCGGCCCAAACCCTGTGCTCCCGCATGATATCGGCCCGAACCGGCCGGTACGCCTGATTGCCGGGCGGCTCATTGCCACAAAGCACCGGGTCACGCAAGGCGCGCAACCCTTGCAACGCTTCGCCGTTGGGCCGATAACCAAGTCATGTCAACCACGATCAACCCAGATGAAGTCGCTAAATTCTCGGCCATGGCCGAGGATTGGTGGAACCCGGCCGGCAGTCTCAAGCCGCTGCACAAGCTCAATCCGGCGCGCCTCGCCTATATCCGGCGCGCGCTCCTGCGCCATTTTGGCCGCGATGATACCGCACGCACGCCGTTCACCGGCCTCCGCGTCCTCGATATCGGCTGCGGCGGCGGGCTCCTGTCGGAACCCTTGACCCGCCTCGGCGCCTCGGTCACCGGCATTGATGCCGCCGACCAGAACATCGCCGTCGCCGCGCTCCACGCCCGGGCGCAGGGACTCGAGATCAACTATCGCGCCACCACGGCCGAAACCGTCGCGGCCTCAGGCGCACGCTATGATCTCGTGCTCAACATGGAAGTGGTCGAGCATGTCGACAATGTGCCGCTTTACATGAAGAGCTGCGCCGAACTCGTCGCGCCGGGCGGTCTTTTGCTCACGGCCACGCTCAACCGCACGCCGCGCGCCGCGCTGCTCGCGGTCTTCGCCGCGGAATCCATCCTGCGCTGGTTGCCGCGCGGTACCCACAACCCGCGCAAATTCCTGACGCCGGATGAAATCTCGACACTCAACCAGCGCCACGGCCTCAGCGAAATCGAGCGGATTGGCCTCGTGTTCCACCCCATTGCCGATGAGTGGCGCGAGAGCCGCGATCTCGGGATCAATTACATGGTGCTGGCGGCAAAACCGGCGCTTTAGGGCCTAATTGGCCTCGCCGGGCAAGCGGGGGAGCGGCAGCACGTCAATGCCCTCCTCGGCCAGCGCGGCGACATCCTCGCGCGTGGCTTCGCCGTAAATGCCGCGCTCCTCGGCTTCCCTGTAGTGGATTTTCCGCGCTTCTTCGGCAAACTGGTCGCCAACATAGTCGGCTTCGGCCACCACTTTGGCCCGCAGCGCCGACAGCGCCTCCACGAGGGCTGCGGGCGGGCCCCTCTCCTGCTGATCTGGGTGAGACGGCGCGGCCGTCGCCCGCTGGATCGCCGGGGCCATGGGCGCTTTTTCCACTTTAGGGCTACCGCAGCCGGGGCACGTTACGATCCCGCGCGCCACCTGCTCGTCAAACGCTGCCGCTGTGCGGAACCACGCGTCGAACCGGTGCCGGTTCTCACACCACAGCGCAAAGCTGATCATCGCCCCACCCCGCCCGTCCGCCTCAGCCCGATCGAAAGCCGACCCAATCTAGCCCGCAACGGTTACCGAAAACCCTCGGGCATTGGCAAGGGCGGGGACTTTGGCGCGGGCTTCGGCCACTCGGGTGAGGTCAATATCGGCCACCAGCACCGCCGGGGCGTCGCGGCCGAGTGTGGCAACGACCTGACCCCAGGGATCAACAATCATCGAGTGCCCATGCGTGGCGCGCCCGTTTTCATGCTGCCCCGCCTGCGCTGCCGCAATGACATAAGCGCCGGTTTCAATGGCGCGCGCCCGCAGCAGCACCTCCCAATGGGCTTCGCCCGTCGGCTGGGTGAACGCCGCCGGTACGGCCAGCACACTGGCCCCAGCCTCAGCCAGGGCCCGGTAAAGCGCCGGAAACCGCACGTCGTAACAGATTGAGAATCCAATTCGGACGCCGCCCACATCGGCGGTCACCGCCCGGTCGCCGCCGCGATAGGTGTCGCTCTCGCGATACTGGCGCAAGCCCGGCAACTCGGCATCGAACAGATGGATCTTGTCATACTGGGCCGCCACGGCGCCCTCGGGCCCGAACAGCACCGAGCGGTTGGCAAAGCGCCCATCGGGCAGTGCCACGGCCAACGAACCCAAATGCAGATGCACCTTGAGCCGCCGTGCCAGCGCTGCGACACGCAAGAGCGCGGGATTATCGTCCCACGGCCCCGCGACCTCAGCAAGACCGGCGCGATTTTCGGCAAACACGACGCTGACTTCCGGCGACAGCAGATAAGTCGCCCCTTGTGCAGCCGCATCCTCGGCCAGCCGTTCAAGCTGGTCGAGATTCGCCTCGGGCCGCGTGCCTGAATTCATCTGCAGCGCGGCGATTTTCATCAGCCGTCAGTCTGAAAGGAGAGCGTCAAGCTCGCCATGCCGATCGAGCGCAGCCATGTCGTCATAGCCACCCACATGGGTTTCGCCGATGAAAATCTGCGGAACCGTGCGGCGGCCATTGGCCCGCTCGACCATCGCCATGCGGCGATCCGGGTCGGTCGCATCCACTTCGGTGTAGGGCACGCCCCTGTCGCGCAGCAAAGCCTTGGCGGCAGTGCAATAGGGGCAGGTCTGCGTCGTGTAAATTTCAACGGTCTTCATTGGTCCGTCTCACCAAAACAATGGTTCCTGATGGCTATATAGGGAGTTCTACCGCGGTGACAACACGGGCGAATGCCAAAACATCGATGCGCTCGGCCCCGGCCTTGCGCAGGGCGGCAGCGCTCGCCCGCATGGTCGTACCCGTAGTGATTACATCGTCGATAAGAACGATCGGCCGCCCCTTGATCCGGCTCAGCGCCTCCGGCGCGGCCTCGAACACACGCTCCAGGTTGCGCCGCCGCTCTGCCCCCGAGAGCCCAACCTGCCGCCGCCCCGGTGCCTTGCGCCGCAACAGGCCCGGGATCATCTCGGCCCCGGAGAGCTGGCTTAGCCGCCGCCCGATTTCCTCGGCCTGATTATAGCGGCGCATCAGTCGGCGCTGCCAATGGAGCGGCACCGGCAACAGCACCGGGTTCTGGTCCCAATATTCCGCCCCGGCCCGCAGCATCTGCTGGGCGACAAAGCGCGCCAGTTCGGGCCGGTCGGCATATTTCAGCCGCGAAATAATGCGCTGTGCCACATCCGAATAGACCACCGCCGCGCGGGCCCGCTCATAGGGACGTGTCTCCGCGAGCGCCTCAAGGCTCACCGTACCGGGGCCAGGGTCAGTGGCAAACGGAATGCCGAGAATGGGACAGAACGGGGCGCTGATGGCATGAAGGCGCTGAAAACACGCCGCACACAGCGTATCAGACACGACAATCGCGGCCCCACACGCCACGCAAACGGGGGGATAAATGAAATTCAGTGCCGTGCCAGCGATGGCTTTGACAAGCCCGAGCCCCGTCTCCATAAGGCAAGCCTAAATGAAAGCGCGTACCGAATCCATGGCGGACCTGCCCCGTATTTTTGATCGTGCCCGTGTGGCGCGGCACCTTGTCCGCCGTCAGGCGCCCGATGATTTCATCCTGCCGCTGGTTCTTGCCGATCTCGATGACCGGCTCATGGCCGTCACCCGCCGCCTTGAGGCCGCGCTGATCCTCGCGCCCGCTATCGACGCCCTGCCCACACTGGGCCGCACGGCCGAGGGCGCTTTCTCCTATGCCCATATCGCGACCATGGACCGGGGCACGGGCGAAACAACAGCTGACCCCGAGCAGCTTGTGCTGCCGCGCACGGACTATGATCTCATCGTCTCCCTCTTCGATCTCGGCATCACCAATGATGTGGTGGGGTTTCTGGCCCGCCTGCGGGCGCATCTGCGGCCCGACGGCCTGCTGATTGCCGTGACGCCTGGCGGCCTGACTCTGTCGGAACTGCGCGAGGCCTTCATTGCCGCCGAAGCCGCGCTTTTTGGCGGTGCCTCGCCGCGCGTTGCCCCCATGATCCCCCTGCAGGATGCAGCGAGCCTTCTGCAGCGTGTTGGGCTGGCGCTGCCTGTCACCGATGTTGAAACCCACAAGGTCCGCTATGCGCACCCTTTGCGGCTTATGGCTGAACTGAAGGCACTGGGGGCGCAGAACCCGCTGGCTGACCGTCCGGCGCATATCACCACACGCGGGCTTATTGCGAAGGCGTCGGAGATTTACGCCGAGCGCTTCAGCGACCCCGACGGCCGGGTGCGCGCGACACTCGAACTGGTCTGGATGTCGGGCTGGGCCCCGCACGAGAGCCAGCAAAAGCCCGCACGGCGCGGCAGCGCTACGATCAGCCTCAAAGATGTGCTGGAAAAGAAGGCCTAGAGCCGCATTTTAAGGGCTGGCCGCGTAACCTGGGCCAGCCAGTCAAATACACCGCCCAATCCGCCGCCCAGCGCACCAAGCGCCGCGAGCATGGCGGCGCCGACGAGGGCAGCGATCAGGCCATATTCAATGGCCGTTGCCGCCGAGTCATCGGCCATCAACGCCCCAAGGCGCCTCGGAATAACTTGCATGTCTGCCTCATAGCAAATCGCACAAGGGCGCAATCAGCGGTATGTCGGCGGCTGGCATGGGGTAGTCCCGCAACGCCTGCGGACGCACCCATTTGAGCGCCGCATGCTCGCGAGCGACGGGCGTCCCCTGCCACCGTCGGCAGACGTATAATGTCATCAGAAGGTGAAAGTTCTCATAAGCGTGGCTGGCGAAACTGAGCGGCGCAAGGCACGCTTCCTTGGTCATGACGCCCAGTTCTTCTTCGAGTTCGCGGATGAGCGCCGATTCCGGGGTTTCACCCGGCTCAATCTTCCCGCCCGGGAATTCCCACAGCCCCGCCATTGCCTTACCGTCAGGGCGCTGCGCAATCAGCACCCGGCGGTCGGCATCAACAAGCGCGCAGGCAGTGACCAGAAGCAGGCTCATGATCGGCTCCGGTCGGGCGCAACCCGGTAGGCATAGTCATAGACATCGCCAAAGCCGAACGACTGGTAGAGCCCGATGGCGGGCGTATTATCGGCGACCACGGCGAGGGCTGCGTGTCGGGCACCCTGGGCCCGGGAGTAATTGAGCGCTGCAGCCACCGCCGCCCGACCAAAGCCCTTGCCGCGCGCACTCGGGTGGCTCGCAACCGCGCCGATCACCGCCACGCCATTCGATAGGCCCACCAGCGCCGAGGCCACGGGCAGCCCGGCCTTGTGATAGATCAGCACGCCCTGGCTGACGCAGCCGATATGCTCGAGAATGGCCGTAAACGCACTGATACTGTCGGCCGCCTGCCCGCCCATATGCGAGGCGGCGCGGAACCAGGCGGGATCCCAAGGGTCGAGCAGTTTTACCGGGTGCGCCACCTCAAAATCTGCCGCAGGCAGTTCCATGGCCATGACCATGCTGGGGTCAAGCTCGGTCCAGCCCTGCTGATCCAGCACCTTCAGCACGTCTGTCGGGGTCAACGGCGTGATGCGCGCCACCGGCGCTATGCCGCTTTGCACGCTCAGCTCGGTGAAGCGCGCCAGCCGATAGTCGGCATGCTCACCATCATTGGCATCGAGAAAATTGATCGAGTTGACGCGCTTCGAATAACCATTGGCATAACGCCACAGCCAGGTGCCGTCATACGCTGTCTTCAGCGCGGGCCAGGCCGTTAACAACGCCGATTCGATAAGCCGGACGGAAAGCGGCCGCATCAGCTACGATAATCGCCATTGATGGTGATGTAGCCATGCGTCAGGTCGCAGGTGTAAACCGTGCCGCTGCCCGCCCCGAGGCCCAGCTCAACGCGGATGACAATCTCAGCGTTTTTCATATAGGCGCTGACTTCGGCCTCGTCATAGGTCGGGTCGCGCTCGCCAAGGCTCGCCACGCGGATATCGCCAAAGCTGATCGACAGCAGGTCGCGGTCGGCCGGTTCACCGGCCTTGCCCACCGCCGCCACGACGCGACCCCAGTTCGCGTCCTCGCCGGCAATGGCGGTTTTGACAAGCGGCGAATTGGCAATGGTCTGGGCAATGCGCCGGGCGCTCGTGTCGCTCACCGCCCCCAGCACGGTGACGCTCACCATCTTGGTCGCGCCTTCGCCGTCGCGCACCACATGAATCGCCAGCTCTTCGAGCACATCGGTCAGCGCTTGGGCAAACACCGCAACGCGCGGATCATCGGCGCTGAGGATCGGCTCGATGGCGGCCTTGCCCGTGGCAAAGACGAGGCAGGTATCCGAGGTCGAAGTATCGCTATCCACCGTCACCGCGTTGAAGCTCACATCCACCGCCGGTTGCAGCAGACCCTGCAGGATTGTCGGGTCAATCGGCATGTCGGTGAACACGAAGCTCAGCATGGTGGCCATGTCGGGTGCAATCATGCCCGAGCCCTTGGCAATGCCCGAAATCACCACCGGCACGCCGTCAAAATCAATGCTGGCGGTCGCCACCTTGGGGAAGGTGTCCGTGGTCATGATGGCCTTGGCTGCATCCATCCACGGGCCATCCGCGAGCCGGGACTTCAGTCCCACCATCACCGGCGCGAATTTCTCAGCGTCGAGCGGTTCGCCGATCACCCCGGTCGAGGCCAGAAAAATCTCCTCGGGGGCAACGCCCAGCGCTGCCGCCACGATGTCGGCCGAGCGATTGACCGCCGCGAGCCCCTTCTTGCCGGTAAAGGCATTGGCATTGCCCGAATTGACCAGCAGCGCCCGCGCCTTGCCGTGCCCGAGATTGGCGCGGCACCAATCCACAGCGGCCGACGGGCATTTCGAGGTGGTCAGCACCCCGGCGAGCACCGTGCCCGGGTCGAGCGCCACCAGCAACGTATCGGTGCGGTTCTTGTATTTGATGCCCGCCTCGGCGGTGGCAAAGCGCACACCGGCCACGGCAGGCAGGTCGGGATAGGATTGCGGTGCCAGCGGCGAAACGGGATGGGCGGCCATAAGCTTTTCCTTGGGCGGTCTTCAGGTCCCCGGTTTGCCTCACCGCGAGGCCCTGTGCAACCCCGGTCAGGCGCTAAGGCCCCAACCGGCAAGTGCAAAGGGCGCCGACCGGACCGGTCTGATCCTGTCGGCGCCCCAAACTTGCCGCTGCACCAGACCCCGCGCCAGAGCGGGGGGCCGGTTCGCATCGGGTATTACTGCGCCTGAGCGGCGTCTTCGGCGGCTTTTTGCTGCGCACTGACCTGTTCGGCCAGCGCCGGGTCGACAATGGTCACCGGCAGTTTGGTCTTGTACTCGGCAATGGCCGCGTCATAGGCCTGATAGATCGCCTGCTGGCCCAGCTGCTGCTTCATCTGGTCATAGGCCTCAGGCTCGCTCAGCTTCTTTTCTTCGACCTTGATGATGTGCCAGCCGAACTGGGTCTGCACCGGGTCCGAAACCTTGCCGGCCTCGAGCGCGAACGCGACATCTTCGAATTCTTTCACCATCTGGCCACGCTTGAAGAAGCCAAGGTCGCCGCCGTTCTGCTTGCCCGACGGATCGGTGGTCTTTTCCATGGCCAGCACTTCGAAGGGCTTGCCGCCATCGAGATCCTTCTTGATCGCGTCGGCCTCTTCCTTGGTGGCCACCAGAATGTGGCGGGCATGCACGGTCTCTTCGGGCTTGAACTCGGCCTTGTAGGTTTCGTAGGCCGCCTTGATCGTGTCTTCCGTCACGGTCGGGGCCACTTTGGTCGTGAAGAATTCACGGCGCAGCGCCTTTTCCGCCTGGTAGGCGAGGCGGCGCTTGTAGACTTCGGCTTGATCAATGCCATTTTCACGGGCAGCGGTGGCCATCACTTTCATGTCAATCAACACGGTGATGAGGAAAGCCTTCTGCTGCTCGGGTGGCACCTGCTGCAGCTGTTGGCCGAGGTCTTCGGCGGCCAGCGCCAGGTCACCTTCAGTGATGGTCATGTCGCCGATTGTGGCCAGAACCGTGTTCGGATCGACCGGGGCGGGAGCCGCCGCCTGATCGGCCGGAGCGTCCTGCGCCATGGCCACCGGGGCAGCAATCAGGGCGGTGCCGAGCATCAGGAAAGCCGCCAGCGCGGCGCTTTTGGTCACAACACCCAGCTTCTTTGGGTCAAACATCGCATCATTCTCCATGGCCCGGGACGCTCCCCTGGCGGCGCGTGGCGGTGGTTTCGCCCATTTCCCTTCCGTTGACAAGCAAAACACCCGCTCTTACATGTCCAACGCCTATAAGAATATAGACGGGTAAGTGCCTGTCGCTTCGCCGGTTCAAAACAGGCGTTTCGCCCCGGCACGAAATCAAAGGACATTTCCATGGTATTGGCTTCGCTCGCCAAGGCGATCTTCGGTTCCGCCAATGATCGGCAGGTCAAGAAGTATCTCCCTCGGGTTGAGGCTATCAACGCGCTCGAGCCGCAATTCGCGGCGCTGACCGACGAGGCACTGCGCGGCAAGACCGCCGAGTTCCGCGCGCTCCTCGCAGAAGGCAAATCGCTCGACTCGCTGCTCGATCCCGCATTCGCCACCGTGCGCGAGGCGGCAAAGCGCGTGCTGGGCATGCGCCACTTCGACGTGCAGCTGATCGGCGGCATGGTGCTCAATTCTCGCGCCATTGCCGAAATGCGCACGGGCGAAGGCAAGACGCTGGTCGCCACCCTCCCGGTCTATCTCAATGCGCTTGAAGGCAAGGGCGTGCACGTCGTGACCGTGAACGATTACCTCGCCCGGCGCGATGCGAGCTGGATGGGGCAGGTCTACAGCTTCCTCGGCATGAGCGTCGGCATCATCGTGCATGGCCTCGACGACGCCGAGCGCAAGGCCGCCTATGATTGCGACATCACCTACGGAACCAATAACGAATTCGGCTTCGACTATCTGCGCGACAACATGAAATATGCGCGCAGCCAGATGGTGCAGCGCGGCCATGCCTTTGGCATTGTCGACGAAGTGGACTCGATCCTCATCGACGAGGCCCGCACCCCGCTCATCATTTCCGGCCCCTCTGCTGATCGCTCGGCGCTCTACGAGACTGCCGACAAGCTGATCCCGCTGCTGGAAGAGGGCGATTTCGACATTGACCTGAAGCAGCGTTCGGCGACCTTCACCGACGACGGCGTTGAAAAGCTGGAAGCCAAGCTGACCGAAATGGGCCAGCTGCGCGGTGAAAACCTCTACGACGTCGATAACGTCGCCATGGTGCATCACCTCAATTCGGCGCTGCGCGCCCACAAAATGTTCCAGAAGGACAAAGACTACATCGTCCGCGACGACGAAGTGGTGATCATCGACGAATTCACCGGCCGCATGATGCCGGGTCGCCGCTATTCTGAGGGCCTGCACCAGGCGCTGGAAGCCAAGGAAGGCGTGAAGATCCAGGCCGAAAACCAGACGCTTGCCTCGATCACGTTCCAGAACTACTTCCGCCTTTATGGCAAGCTGGCCGGCATGACCGGCACAGCCTCGACGGAAGCTGAAGAATTCGGTGATATCTACGGCCTCAGCGTCGTCACCATCCCGACCAACGTGCCGGTGCTGCGCGCCGACGAAGACGATGCGATTTTCCGCACCGCCGCTGAAAAATTCGAGGAAATCGCCAACCTCATCGCCGATTGCCGCCAGCGCGGCCAACCGGTGCTGGTGGGCACGACCTCGATTGAAAAATCCGAAATGCTGGCCGATCTGCTGCGCCAGAAGGGTGTCGATAACCTGCAGGTGCTGAACGCCCGCTACCACGAGCAGGAGGCCTATATCGTGGCCGATGCCGGTGTCTCGGGCGCCGTGACCATTGCCACCAACATGGCTGGCCGCGGCACCGACATCCAGCTCGGCGGCAACCTCGAAATGCGCATCGAGCGCGAATGCAAGGGTCTCGAAGGCCCGGCCCGCGACGAAAAGATCGCCGCCATCAAGGCTGAAATCGCCGTCGACAAGGCCAAGGTGCTGGCCGCCGGCGGGCTTTATATCGTGGGCACCGAGCGCCACGAAAGCCGCCGCATCGACAACCAGCTGCGCGGCCGCGCCGGTCGCCAGGGCGACCCCGGCCACTCGAAATTCTTCCTGTCGCTGCAGGACGAACTGATGCGCATCTTCCCCGTCGAATCCATGGATTCGATGCTGGGTAAGCTCGGCCTCGCTGAAGGCGAATCCATCACCCACCCGTGGGTGACCAAGGCCATCGAACGGGCGCAGGCCCGGGTTGAGGCGCGCAACTTCGACATCCGCAAGAACATCCTCAAATACGATGATGTGATGAACGATCAGCGCAAGGCGATCTTCGAGCATCGCCTTGAAATGATGGATGCCGACGACGTGTCCGACACGGTGCGCGACATGCGCCACCACCTGATCGAGGATCTCGTCACCAAATCGGTGCCCGACCGCTCCTACCCCGAACAGTGGAACACCGAGGCGCTCGCCGCAGCGGCCAAGACCTATCTCAACCTCGATCTGCCCATCAAGGAATGGGCGGCCGAGGAAGGTATCGATGTCGAGCAGATCCACACCCGCTATGTCGAGCTGGCCGATCAGGCCTTTGACGCGAAGGTGGCCCGCTTCACCCCCGAGATCATGCGCCAGGTGGAAAAATCCATCGTACTGCAATCGATTGACGGGCTCTGGCGCGAACATCTCGTCATGCTCGACCACCTCTCCAAGGTGATCGGCTGGCGCGGCATTGCCCAGCGCGATCCGCTGACCGAATACAAGCGCGAAGCCTTCGAACTTTTCGAGGAAATGCTGGTCAGCCTGCGCGAACTCGTCATCACGCAGTTGAGCCATGTGGAAATTCAGGTGCGCCAGCCCGCAACGCCGCAGCCGAACCTGGCCGGGGCCCGCGAGATCCACCTCGATCCGACCACGGGCGAGAACGAGATCGACGACACTCCGGCACTCGGCAATTTCCGCGCCCTCGCCGGAGCCGTCGCCGGTTCAGCCGGGCTGGCCGTCGCCGAAGCCGATGCAGCATTGAGGCCCATCGACCCCAAGCTGCTCGTCGGTGTCAGCCGCAACGCCCCCTGCCCCTGCGGCTCCGGCAAGAAGTTCAAGCACTGCCACGGGCAGTTCTAAAGCCGAACCACAGCAGCCAGCATCAAGCGGGGCCCCACGGGCCCCGTTTTCGTTTGGGCTTGGGGTGCGAAGGCCCTTCGTCGATCAGTCCTTAAAGAAGGAGCGGAAAGCGCCCGAGGCGGCCCGCCATTGCCTCTGCACCTTTGCACTCAGCGCAGAACACTCGCCTCTTTCTCCTGCCGCCGGTTCGGCTATAGTTTCGCCTTCGGGATGGTCGTGGCCGCTGGGGGGATGTCGCCGTGTATTCCGCAAATGACTTACTGGGGGCCGTGGACGCGAACCCCGTGCTGTTTATCGCGCTCGGCGCGCTGGCCATGGTGTTCAACTACACCTTCTTTGCCGAAGCGATCCGGGTCGGGCGCCGCGACCGGGTTTTTGTCTTTCCGCTCATGGTCTCGACACTCTGGTTCGCCCATGACCTCTCATTCGTGCTGCGGGGCTTTGAATGGTTCGGCACCTACCGGCACTGGTATGTGGAATTGTTTTTCATTGCGCTCATCCCCACCACACTGTTCGAGATGATCTTCATCCGGCAGGTCTGGCTCTACGGGCAGGACGAAATCCTGCCGCGGCGGTCGCGTCGGCAGTTTGCCCTGTTCATCCTTGGTGCTGAACTGGCTGGTCTCGTGGTTTGGTTCGCCACGAAGGAAGTCCTTGGCGACCCGATTTATGCCTTCACCTTTGGCGGCGTCGCCGCTCTCGCCCCCATCTTTGCCATCCGCCGCATGATCCAGCGGAACGACACGAAGGGTCAGAGCCCGCTTCTGTGGTTGAGCTTCAGCGCCATGCTTTGCTGCTGGTACGCGGCAGTCTGGCTGTTCTTCGGGCCGGCATTCAAAACAGTGCCGCAGGTTCTGCTGGCTCTGTTAGCCATAGGCGGCGGGCTGGTTATGGCCCGCCTCTCCACGCGCGCCAGCGTATGGACGGTGCAGGAAGCCAAAAACTCATAACAGGGTAGGGCGCGCGGAAAGTCGCCCGACCTGAAGCAGGTCTCTCCCTGGGCAGCGACCCCACCGTGGGCTGGGTGGCGAACCTGAACCCGTTCCAGTTGGCGGCATCTCGTTCACTTACTGCCTTTAAAATATTCCACATTGACAGAAGCTCCCCATGACTTCCGCTCGTCTGTGCGTTAACTGATAATTGGGAAAACATGAGAGTGGGCATGTACTGATGAAAACCACGATGGGCTTGCTCGGGTTGCTTGTTTTGTCTGGTACGTTGGCCGGACAAGCCACGGCAGCTGACCAGGGCACGGGCGGCCTTTACACCGGCTCATCTTATGTCGGTGTTTCCCTTGGCTACTCGACAGTTGTTACTGACCTGCTCCGCACCGACGGCACTCTCGACGGATACCCTGACTTCGCGCCCGATGAGGGCATGTCGATGGATGCCGAAGGGTATGCCTTGGGAGCTGAAGTAGGACAGGATTGGAGCCAAGATCACGTTGTCTTTGGCCTTTTCGCAGATCTGCTGCTGTCCAACATTCAAGGTCAGCGCTTCAGCAGGTATGGCTACTCAGACGTGGACACAACGCCCTGCGTGATGGGCCTTTGCAGGAACCGGGACGACGACTATTTTACGCTGAAAAACCCGGCGCTCATCAACGCTGGTGCCCGAATTGGGTACGACTTTGGAAATCTCATGGTGTCCGTCGGCGGCGGGCTAAGTGTCGGGCAGCTCGAGCTGGCTGTTGTTGACGACAATAGTGACAGCAACGGCGGCGTAAACGATAATGGCTACGGATCAGGGTCTGATCAGAAATATGCTGTCGGGTACAACCTGAAAGCTGGCGCCGAAGTCCCTTTGACCGACAGCATCACGGTCGGCATGTCGTACGAATACGTGCACTTTGACATCGACGGCTTCAAGCTCGGGGGCCCGTCCAATGGCTACGTCACTTATGATGACGTAGAATACGTCGTTGGTCTTTTTGAATACAGGGCCAGCCGATTCGCAATAGATACAAAATACCGCTTCTGAAACTCAGAATAAGCCGAATATTGATTGTTTTTACCTTTTTAAAACTACGAATAGAGCGGCTGCTTTGCCGGCGGCGGTTCACACACTGCCGCTAAACAGGCAGCCCCCAGATGATCCGTTCTTTCCCCTTCCGCCTCTCTCTCCCCTCCGCCTCTTTCTCCCCTTCCCCCTCCTCCCCATCCCCGCCATCGGCTTCCCCGGCTCGAAGAAAAAGCTGGTCGGCTCGATTTACGGCGGCGGCGTGCCCGAGCGCGATATCGGGCGCATCCTGTCGCTCTATCGCAAGGGTCGGCTCGATCTCGACCGGCAGATCGGCAAGCGGATCGCCCTCGATGCGGTTAACGACGCCCTGAAAGATCTGGAAGCGGGCGTTATGGCCCGGACAATCATCGAGTTCGCGGCCTGATCTCCAGGGCTCTGGCCCGCAGCGGCAGGCGCTGAAATTGACCCTGCCGGGTGCGCCAGAAAACCCGGCTCGCAGCCTTATGGCTTGCCGCTGCGCCCTATCCCTGCCACGCTTCATACACCTCTTGGGAGCCCGACCATGCGCATGCTCTTTGTCAACCTCGCCGTCGATAGCATTCCCGAAACCCGCGCCTTTTTCACGGCGCTCGGCTTCAGCTTCAACCCCCAGTTTTCCGATGAGAACACGCTCTGTCTCATCATCGAAGAGAACATTTTCGCGCTGCTGATGACCCACGCGCGCTTTGAGGAGTTCCTCGTGCGGCCGCAGGCCGACCCGCACAAGGCCACTGAAGTGCTGCTCAGCCTCTCTGCCCCCAGCCGCGAGGCGGTTGAGGAGATGCGATCCACCGCGCTCGCCCATGGCGGCAAGCCCTGGAAGCCCACCGCCGATCTCGGCTTCATGCTGAACGGCAGCTTTCAGGATCCCTCGGGCCATGTGTGGGAAGTGGTCTGGATGGACCCGGCCAACGTGCAACCGACCTGATCGTCCCAACAGAAAACGGGGCCCGAAGGCCCCGTTATCGTCTCAATCGAAAATGTCTTCGATCCAGCTTTTCTGCCGCTTCTGCTTATAGCCCGGGTCCGGGCGATACGTCGCCTCGCGCTGGCCATAGCTCGGCGCGGGCCCGGCGTCATAGGGCCGTTGCGACGGCTGGGCGGGTGGAGCCAGCTCTCGGCTACTGCGCTCGATGATCTTGTCGAGTTCGCCCCGATCGAGCCACACGCCCCGGCATTGCGGGCAATAGTCGATCTCAATCCCCTGCCGCTCGCTCATGGTGAGGGCGACGTGGCAATGCGGGCAAGTCATGGCGGAAGGTACGGCGGAAGTCATGTCGGGTCCTTTCAAGGCATGGGCCCGCACCTGAGTTCCGGGCCCTTGTTTCTCGCGGGGCCGACATCGCGAGCCCAAGGCCCGCCAGAGGGGCCCGGTCCCCGCACCCCACACAGATAGGGCGCCGCACCGGGAGTTCAAGCCGCGACGGGTCTGGCCGCCGTCCGCCGCAGCAGCACCAGCATGGCGATTGCCGCCAACCCAAGCCCGAGCGCGAGGCCGGTCCAGAGCCCGGACACCCCCTTGAGCGCATCCGGCAGCCCCGGCACCCATTCCGGCAGGAGCCCGAGGCCGATACCGACGGGCAGCGCGATGCCCCATGTGCAGAAAGCTTTGCTCGATGAAGTACAAGCGGAAGCAGCGCGTCGAAAGCAGCAAGCACGTCTGCGTGGCACCGAGCCCCAAGACACGAAATAGCGCCGCCACGGCAAACGGGGCCCGAAGGCCCCGTCTCGTGTTCAGCTTTGCAGCCCGCCTACTTCGCCGCGTCGAGATCGCGCACCGCACCCCTTGCGGCGCTGGTGGCGAAGGCGGCATAGGCTTTGAGCGCGGTCGAGACATTGCGCTTGCGCGCCTCGGCCGGTTTCCAGCCCAGCTTGTCCTGCTCGACGCGGCGCCGGTTGAGTTCGGCCTCAGGAAGAACAAGTTCAATGGTGCGGCCGGGAATGTCGATGGCAATGGTATCGCCGGTCTTCACCAAGCCAATCGTGCCGCCTTCGGCCGCTTCGGGCGAAACATGGCCGATGGAGAGCCCCGAGGTGCCGCCCGAGAAGCGACCATCGGTGATGAGCGCGCAGGCTTTGCCAAGCCCACGCGATTTCAGATAGCTCGTGGGATAGAGCATTTCCTGCATGCCGGGGCCGCCGCGCGGACCTTCGTAGCGGATCACCACCACGTCGCCAGCCTTCACCTCATTGGTGAGAATGCCCTTCACGGCGGCGTCCTGGCTTTCATACACGCGGGCCGGCCCGGTGAATTTGAGGATGGAGTCATCCACCCCGGCGGTTTTCACGATACAGCCATCGAGCGCGATATTGCCCTTGAGCACCGCAAGGCCACCATCCTTCGAAAAGGCGCTGTCGGCGCTGCGGATCACGCCGTCATGTCGATCAAGATCGAGCTCGGTCCAGCGCGCATTCTGGCTGAAGGCTTCGGTCGAGCGCACGCCGCCCGGGGCCGCGAGGAAGAAATTGCGCACCGCATCGGAATTCGAGCGGCTGATGTCCCAGCGGTCGAGCGCATCGCCGAGCGTCGGCATGTGCACCGTCGGCTCAGCGCGGTTGATGAGCCCGGCACGGTCGAGCTGGCCGAGAATGGCCATGATGCCGCCGGCGCGATGCACGTCTTCCATATGCACATCGGCTTTGGCCGGTGCGACCTTGCACAGCACCGGCACCTTGCGCGACAGCTTGTCGATGTCGTCCATGGTGAAATCGACGCCCGCCTCATGCGCGGCCGCAAGAATATGCAGCACCGTGTTGGTCGAGCCGCCCATGGCAATATCCAGCGCCATGGCGTTTTCGAACGCCGCCTTGGTGGCAATCGAGCGCGGCAGCGCGGTGATATCGTCCTGTTCGTAATAGCGGCGCGCGAGATCGACGATCAGGTGCCCCGCTTCCTGGAACAGACGCTTGCGGTCGCCGTGGGTGGCGAGCACCGAACCATTGCCCGGCAGCGACAGGCCCAAGGCTTCGGTCAGGCAGTTCATCGAATTGGCGGTAAACATGCCCGAGCACGAGCCACAGGTCGGGCAGGCGGCCTTTTCAATGGCCGAAAGGTCGGCATCGGAAATCTTGTCATCGGCGGCGGCGACCATAGCGTCGACGAGATCAAGCGCCTGCACCTTGCCGTTCAGGGTCACCTTGCCCGCTTCCATCGGCCCGCCCGAGACGAACACGACCGGGATGTTCACGCGCATCGCCGCCATCAGCATGCCGGGCGTGATCTTGTCGCAGTTGGAGATGCAGACCATGGCATCGGCGCAATGCGCGTTGACCATGTATTCCACGCTGTCGGCAATCAGTTCGCGCGAGGGCAGCGAATAGAGCATCCCATCGTGGCCCATGGCGATGCCATCATCCACGGCAATGGTGTTGAACTCCTTCGCCACGCCGCCCGCCGCCTCAATTTCGCGCGCCACGAGCTGGCCGAGATCTTTCAGGTGCACATGGCCCGGCACGAACTGGGTGAACGAGTTGACCACCGCAATAATCGGCTTGCCGAAATCGCTGTCCTTCATGCCCGTGGCGCGCCACAGGCCGCGGGCACCCGCCATGTTGCGGCCATGAGTCGTCGTGCGCGAGCGGTATTGAGGCATAATGGTTCCTCTGATCTCAGGTTTTGCTGCCTTAGGTAAAGCCGGGCCGGCGTTTTCACAAGGCCACCCCAGCGCCGAAGCGACCAGTCGCAGCTCCGTGATGGGTCTTGATATATTAGATTATACGAATATATAGAGACCATCGCCGCACCCCCCTGCGGCCCAGCTCACGCGAATGGACCTGATCAATGTGGCCTTTTTCCTCTTCCAAATCCGCCGCCCTGCCCGCCCGCAAGCTAGACGACCAGTTCTCGGTGGCCGGCCAGTTGCGCGTGGATCAGCTCCCGCTCGTGGTTGAGGCGGGTTACAAAACCATTGTCTGCGCCCGCCCCGACAATGAAGAAAGCGGCCAGCCCGCGTTCCGCGATATCGCGGCGGCGGCCAAGGCGCTCGGCCTGTTGGCGGTTCATATCCCGATTTCGGCCGGCCTTGGCGAGACCCAGGTGAAGGCCATGAAAAAGGCCCTGCACGATCTGCCCGGCCCCTACTACGGCTACTGCCGCTCGGGGGCCCGGGCCGGCTCACTCTACGCTAGCGCCAAACGCGGCTGATCACCGCACACAATCCGAAATCAGAATAAAGGACTGCGCTCTACAAGTTGAGCTAATTTTATGCGGCCCCATCAGCCTGATCCGATCGTTCTGATCATATTTACACTTGAACTCGACCTGTAGCGCGATAGAAGTCTTTACCGAATTACAAGGAAGTAGGGGCTGCCTATGTGCACACAATGCGATCAACTGAACCGCCGCCGCTTTATGTCTCTGGGTGCCGCTGGCGCTGCCGCGACCGTGCTGGGGCTGACCCTGCCCGTCGGCACGGCCTTCGCCAAGACCGAGCTGACCGCCGATGAGGCGCTGCAGAAGCTTAAAGAAGGCAACCGCCGGTTCATGACCGAGCCCGACAAGTGCGAAGCGGACATGAATAAAGTTCGCGAAAACGTGGCCGAGGGCCAGTCCCCCTGGGCGACCATCCTCGGCTGCGCTGACAGCCGCGTGGCGCCGGAACTGATTTTTGGCGGCATGACGCTGGGCGAACTTTTCGTGTGCCGCAATGCCGGCAACATGGCCGATGTCGCCACCCTGGGCACCATTGAATATGGCGCCGAGCATCTTGGCTCCCCGCTGATCGTCGTGCTCGGCCACGAGCGCTGCGGCGCGGTCAAAGCCGCCTGCGACGTTGCCGAAAATGGCACCGAACTGCCGGGGCACATCAAGCTGATGGTCGACGAAATCGTCCCCACCGCTAAAGACCTGCTCGGTAAAGATGGCGACTTCGTTGATAATGTAGTCATCGAAAGCGCCCGCCGCACCGCGGACCTGATCCGCACCGAGAGCGAGATCGTTGCCGAGTTGGCCAAAGAGGGCAAAGTGAAAGTCGTTTACGCCCGCTATGACCTCGACTCGGGCGAAGTGACCTTCTTCGACTAAAGTGCTTTAGGCCCCAGGCCCTTTCGCTCCCCACCGAACCCCGGCCCCGCGCCGGGGTTCTTTGCTATCGGGACGGCGCATCAGGCGGGCCCATATGCCTCCCGTTCAGGGGAGAGGCGAGATTTCCACGGTCACATGCCGTAATTCGTTGAGATGCGCGAGCCGCGCCCGATAGGTATCGGGCGGATCAGCGTAGCGACTGGTGATGGCAATAATCGCCCCATGCTGGCCCGGCCCCACCTGCCAGACATGAAGATCGACAATCTCGTCGCCCTCGCGGTTGAGCGCCTCGCGGATTGCGTCGGGAAGCGCCTCGTCGTCGGGCAGGTAATCCACCAGCACCGCCCCCGCATCGCGGATCAGGGCAATTGACCACTGCGCAATGATCAGCGCGCCGACGACCCCCATGATCGGGTCCAGCCAGGCCCAACCGAGAAAACTGCCCGCCACCAGCGCGAAAATCGCCAGCACCGAGGTCAGTGCATCGGTGATCACATGAAGATAGGCCGCCCGCAAATTATGGTCGTGGCCGCCTGTGTGCCCGTGCCCCTCATGGGCGTGCCCCTGCTCGTGATGGTGCTCCTGATGATGGTCCGGCCCCTCCCTGAGGATCAGCGCCGACACGATGTTCACGGCAAGCCCGACAACGGCCACGATGATGGCTTCGCCAAAGCTGATCGTCACCGGCCTGTAGAGCCGCATCAGGCTTTCAAAGCCGATCAGCAGGGCGATGATCATCAACAGGACAGCGCTCGCAAAACCCGCGAGTTCACCCAGTTTGCCGGTCCCGAAGGTGAAGCGCGGATTATTCGCCTCGCGCCGGGCCACGGCATAGGCGAGCGCGGCGATTGCCATGGCGGCGGCGTGGGTCGACATGTGCCAGCCGTCGGCGGTCAGCGCCATCGAGTTGAACGCCGTACCGGCAGCGATTTCCGCCACCATCATCACGCTGGTCAAGCCAATTACCCAAAGCGTGGCGCGGGCATTGCGATCGTGCCGATCTCCTAAGAACACATGGGAGTGACTCATCGGCGGCCTCATAGAACCATCGTCTTTGCCTTGCTAACAAGGCTAACTGCACCCACACTGCGGCGAAATGCTGCCTTCTGCCGATCTCATCCGCAAAAATCTGCAGCTCATGCCTGTCCCCGGCGTGCCGGGGCTGCGGCTCTATCGCGCCCAGCCGGACAGTCGCCTGTCGCGGCTGATCGGTGCCGATGCTGCGTCGCCCTACTGGGCCTATGCCTGGGGCGGCGGGCTGGCGCTCTGCGCCCATATCGCCGCCGAGCCGCGCTGCGTCACAGGGCTGCGCGTGCTCGATCTCGGGGCGGGTTCAGGGCTCGTCGGGCTCGTCGCGCTGCACAATGGCGCCGCCTCGGCTATTGCCGCCGATATCGATCCCTTCGCGCGGGCGGCCTGCGCCGCGAATGCTGCCGCCAATGCTCTGGTGCTCGAAGTGCTGGCAGACAATCTTCTGGCCGCCGGGGCCCCGCTGCCGCCGGTCGATCTGGTCCTTGTGGGCGACCTGTTCTACGAGCGCGCGCTCGTTGCGCCGCTCCTTGCCGCTCTCCGGCGCTTCAGCGACGCCGGGGCCGAAATCCTCATCGGCGATCCGTTCCGCGAAACCCTGCCCACGGCAGCCCTGCAGGCTGTCGCAAGCTACACGGTTGAGGATTTTGGCGGCGACAGTCGGGCCGCCGCCGTCTTCACGCTGAAGCGAAACTAGGCTCAGTCGTCGTCGCCTTCGTCCTCGTCGTCGTCGTCGCCCCGGCGCATCAGCGCGCCAGCCGGCTGCACCATGTCGGCATCGGTGCAGGTGATCGTGCCGCTCACGCGCTCGCCGTTTGGCAACATCCACACGCCGTCCACTGGCGAGCCAACGCCATGGGCGGCGCAATGCTGCCAGATCAGCTCGGGGGTCAGTTGCGCGCGCACATCGGCGGCCAGCACCGGGCTCGTCGCCAGCACAGCAACACCGATGGCCAGCAGGACGGGCATACGAAGGCTTTTGTCACGCGTGATCATGGGCTTTCTCCTTGGATTGACCAATGACCCCTTGTCGCACAAGCGCCTGACAGGAGCCTGAAGGGCCCCGCCTCAGGTGCAGCTCACCCGCAACTCGGCAAAGCCCTCGCTATCGGCGGAAAACACCATCACCGTGCATTTTGTCCCGGCAATCAGCGCAAAGCTCGTTTCCGCGATCTCGCCCGCACCGATGATGCTGGCGGAATCGCCGGTGATCATCCCGACCTTCACCACCACGGGCGATTGGCAGAGCGGATAGGTCGTGTCCGGCGTCGCCATGAAGCGCGTACCGATGGGAATGCAATCGGTCGTGGGCAGATTGGGATCGACCGCTACAGGGGCCGCCTCGCCGACCACCGGCTCCGCCGCTCCCGCTGCGGGCGGCGGCGGCGTAGCGGCGAGGGCTGTGAGCTTCGCCTCAAGCGCCGCCACCTGGGCCCGCAGCGTGGCCAGCTCCTGGGTGGCCGCGTCGCCAAGCTCAGGCGCCTTGGCCTGATCCACCCGGTTCCCCAGGTCTTCGAAACCGGCCCGCACCGCCGCGATCGAAGTCGCGAGCGTATCGACGCGGCTGTTGGTTTCGATCTCAACCAGCGCCGCAACGATCAGCGCGATCAAAGCCACCCCGGTGGCGAGGAACGGGATGACGCGGCCAATCAGGCCCAGGCGGCGATGCGTTCGCATTCAGTCGTCTCCACATCCAGATCAAATACATAAGCGCCCCCCAGCGCGCCGACGAGGGGCGGCCGACCAGTCGCCGCAAAGCGCCGTTCCCCCTCGGCAAGGCTCTGCCAGAAGGGCGTGAGCCCGCTCACCTCTGCGGTAAACCGGAAGGGCAGCGCATGCACGGCAATTTCGGCCTGTCCCGCATCGAGCGCCGCCGCCACCAGCCCATAAACTTCCTCGATGGCGGCATCGCCAAGCGCGAAACACCCCACCGATCTGGCCCCGCCGTGGATCATCAGCGCCGAACCCGTCCATCCCGCCTGCCGGTCATGCGCATTGGGGAAGCCAAGATTGATCCCGAGGTGGAATGCCGATTTCGGGTTCAGATGCCGCGCGTTGATCCGGTAGAAGCCCTCAGGCGCCTGCCCGTCGCCTTCGCGCAGTTTCGGCCCCGGCCCGCCCGAGAGCGCCAGCACCGGATAGGCCTTGAGCAGCGTGAACCGGCCCGAGCCCTGCGCGGCCCACACTTCCACCAGCCGTTCCGCCTTTAGCGTCTTAAGATGCACCGGCAACCCGAGGGGCAGCTCGAGCGACCGAAGCCGCGTGGTCAGCCCCGGCGGCAGCGCAGGCGCGGTCACCCGCGATTCGGGCGCGGCGCCGGCACCACAGGGTCGATGCTCGGGTCAATTTCGCCGCCGCCAATGCCCCCGAGCAGCCCGCCAAAGAACCCGCTGATCGTCTCGCCACGCACCTTGGCCGCCGCTTGCGCCGCCGCCAGCTTTTCAGCCTCGGTGGCCGCTTGCGCCGCCCGTTTGTCGAGTCGCAGCGCCGCCTCGGCAATCAGCACCGCATCCGCCGCCGCCTTGGCCGCGAGATCGGGCGAGAGGCTCGCCACCGCCTGCGGGCAGCGGCCCTTGGCGTCGAGCACCATGCCCTCGGGCACGTCGATAACATAACGGCCTTCGCACACGTCCCAATTGGTTGGTGCCTTCGACAGTTCAAACCGGTCATAGGCCGGCTTGATCGATTGCCAGAAATCGATATTCGGGTCTTTCGCGACTTTCGAGAGATTGGCCACCGTCATGCGGAACGGGAAAATCTGGAGCTGAAAGCTCTTGTTGCCGCCAATAAAGGTCTCGCGCGCCATGGCGTAGATTTCGGCAATCGATGCGTCGGTCATGGAATAGCACCCCCGCGACGAGCAATCGCCATGCACCATCAGGTTGGAGCCGGTCCGGCCATGGGCGCGGTCGAACTTGTTCGGAAAGCCGGTGTTGAACGCGAGGTAATAGTTCGAATTCGGGTTCATGAGCCCGGGCGTGATCGAATAGATGCCCTCGGGCGACTGCCGGTCTCCTTCAACCACCTTGGGGCCAAGGCCGCCGGACCAGGCGCAGATCTCATAGGTCTTGAACAGCTTGAATTCGCCGTTTTTTGACTGCTTCCAGATTTCGAGTTCAGACGATTGCTTGAAAATGCGCACGAGCATCGGCGCGCCGGGCTCCGACCCGATGGCGACCAGCCGCGATTTGGCCTCCGCCGATAGCGGGGCATTAGCCTTGGCATTGCTCGGTTGAAAGCTGCTGCAGGCCGAGAGCACAGCCAGAAGGCCGCACATCGCCAGCATTGCCAAAATCACGCGCCCAAGTCTCATCAAGGTACTGGCCCCCATTCGGCCTTGTCTATGTCATCCCCCGGCTTATCAGCCCCACCGGGTTATCAACCGGTAACTGCTCAGCCGAGATGTGTTCCCAACGCCAGGAATTTTGCCCGCCGGTGCTCGCGGATGTCCAGCCGGGTCTTGGGCGCGGCAAAATCTGACAGGAAGGTTGCAATCTGCAGGCCGGCCGCGTCCATCACCGTGCCATGGTGCCGGTGCGCGCCGCCCGGCGGCTCGGTGATGATGCCATCGATCACGCCGAGGCCGATCAGGTCCTGCGCCGTGATCTTCATGGCATTGGCCGCATCCTGCGATTTGGCCGGATCGCGCCACAGGATCGAGGCCGCGCCTTCCGGCGAAATCACCGCATAGATCGAGTTTTCGAGCATCAGCACGCGGTTCGCCGTCGCAATGGCAATTGCGCCGCCTGATCCGCCTTCGCCAATGATGATGGCGAGGTTCGGCACGCCGAGTTCCAGCGATTTCTCGGTCGACCGCGCAATGGCCTCCGCCTGTCCGCGCTCTTCGGCGCCGATTCCCGGGTAAGCGCCTGCCGTATCGACAAAGGAAATCACCGGAATACCGAACCGGTCCGCCATTTCCATGATGCGCACGGCCTTGCGGTAGCCCTCGGGGCGCGGCATGCCGAAATTATGCTTGAGGCGGCTCTCGGTCGTCGCGCCTTTTTCCTGGCCCAGAATGGCAACCGGCTGGCCGCGGAACCGGCCGAACCCGGCCTGCAGCGCCGGGTCTTCGGCAAATTTCCGGTCACCGGCCAACGGCGTCCATTCGGTAATCAGCCCTTTGATATAATCCGAAAAATGCGGCCGCTGCGGGTGCCGCGCCACCTGCATCTTCTGCCAGGGGGTCAGCTTTTTGTAGATATCGACCAGCGCCTCGTCGGCCCGGGCCGACAGCCGATGCACTTCCTCGTCGATTGAAACGGCCTGATCGGATTGGGCAAGCGCCTTGAGTTCGGCGATCTTGCCTTCAAGATCGGCTACCGGCTTTTCGAAATCGAGATAGGTCTGCATGGGCCCCGCCAACCGGCTGATAATCTTTGCGCGTCAGTCGCGCCCGAAAGTGGCCGGAAAGTGGCGCGCCGACCCCCCGGAAGTCAAGTCGGTGGCGCCCTAGTCCCCGTCCATCATGGGATGATGCGTTTGCACAAGGGCTCTTAGCCGCTCATCGAGCACATGCGTATAAATTTGCGTCGTTGCAATGTCAGCATGCCCAAGCAGCGTCTGCACAACCCGAAGGTCGGCCCCACCGGCGAGAATGTGGCTCGCAAAGGCGTGGCGCAGCACATGCGGAGAGATTCGGTCGGCGGTGATGGACTCCCGCGCCGCCAGAGCTTTTAGCGCGCGCGCAAACACCTGTCGGCTCAGGTGCCCGTCCTCGCCATGGGCCGGAAACAGCCAGGGTCCGGGCGGCAGGGTTTTGAGATAGGCAATCACCGCATCGCGCGCCCGGTCCGTGAGGGGCAGCACCCGATCCTTGCTGCCTTTCCCCCGCACCGTCAGAAAATTCGCGTCGCGCAGCACAGATACCCGCTTCAACCCCACCAGTTCCGAAACACGCATCCCGGTGGCATAGGCAAGTTCGAGCGCCACATGGAGCCGCACCGCCATGCGCCGCTTCGCCGCGCTTACGGCCTCGTCCTGCGCCTCGGATTCGGCCCGAAAGAGCAGCGCGTCCACTTCGGCAATGCTGAGGATTTTCGGCAGCGCCCGCCGCGTGCGCGGCGAAGCGACGATCCGCGTCGGATCATCCTCGCGCAGCGCATCGCCAGCCAGAAACTTGTGGAACTGCCGCACCGCCGAGAGCTTCCGCGCCGCGCTCGACGCCTTCAGCCCCTCTGCGTTCAGCCGATCGAGAAAGCCGGTGACCTCGGTGCTCGATGCGGTGCGGGCCGCCAGGCCCCGGCTGGCGAGATAGGCGACATAGGCCTCCAGATCGCCGCGATAGCTGGTGATCGTGTTGCGGGCTGCGCCGCGCTCGGCGCTCAGCATTTCGAGAAAACTGTCGATGAGCGGCAGATCGCTCATTCCACGCCGGGGCTCAGGGTCTTGACCGCCTCAGGCGCAGTCTCAGCGGGGGCGGAAGGCGCAGGCGCAACGGCAGGGTCAGCCGCCACAGGCTCGACCGCCACTGGTTCCGTCGCGGCTGGGGCTACCGCCCGAGTGGTGTTGATTTCGCGCTTCACCACCGGGGTGCGATCCGGCGTATTCAACAGAGCGCGCGCCGGAATGCGCAGCGTCACCTCATGCTCTTTCGGCTTCACGGCATTGATGAGCGCCACCATGCCGCCATAGCCGAGGCCGACGAGCACAAGCACAATGACGATGAGTCGGATCAGGGTGGGCATGGGGTCCGGGATTTTGAAAATCAGCTGCGCAAACTTGGGCTGTTTCGCCAAGCCGATCAAGGGCGCAGTCGCGCGCACCGCCCCCAAACCGCAGATTTCCGCCTGAGGGCTCGCCCGCGCGCGTTGAGATGGCATTGACACCCCTCATCGCCTGCGCTTCAACCGCACGGCATTGATCGGGGGGTTTCATGGTTCGGCAAGATGCCGTCCGCGACGAGCTGTTGGCGCTGTTGGGCGCGCGCCCCATTGTGCTCGTCGGCATGATGGGCGCGGGCAAGACCACCGTGGGCCGTCGCCTCGCTGCCCGCCTCGACCGCGCCTTTCTCGATAGCGACGAGGAAGTTGAAAAAGCCGCCGGCATGACGATTGAAGAAATCTTCAAAGCCCATGGCGAAGCCGATTTCCGCACCGGGGAAGCCCGCGTCATTGCCCGCCTCCTGAAAGAACCCGATATCGTGCTGGGCACGGGCGGCGGCGCGTTCATGAACCCCGAAACGCGCGCGGCCATCCGCGAGGCGGGGATTTCGATCTGGATCAAGGCCGATTTCGAGCTGCTGTTTCAGCGCGTCTCGCGCCGCTCCAACCGACCGCTGCTCAAAACCGCCAACCCGCGTGAAACGCTGCAGAAGCTGATCGACGCGCGCTACCCCACCTATGCCGAAGCCGATGTGACGGTCACCTCCAGCGATGTCCCGCAGGATCAGGTGGCCGGTGAACTGATGGATGCCCTGCTGGCCCATTTGCGGGCCTCCCAACCGGAATTGACCCATGTCCAGCGCCCCGTCTGACCGCGCCGAACCGATCCGGGTCGCCGTGCCCCTCCCCGGGCGTGAATACGAAATCCTCATCGGCAGGGGCCTGCTCGATCGGGCCGGGGTACTTTTGGCCGAGCGCTTTCCCGGCCGGCGTTTCGGCATTGTCACCGATACCGAAGTGGCGCGGGCGCAGTTGCCGCGCCTTACCGCCAGCCTCGACGCGGCGGGCCTCAGCCATTCGGCGCTCGTTCTGCCCCATGGCGAGAAAACCAAGAGTTTCGAGAGGCTCACTGAGGTGGTTGAAGGCCTCCTCGCGGCGCGCCTCGAACGCGGCGATCTGGTCATTGCGCTTGGCGGCGGCGTCATCGGCGATCTGGCCGGGTTCGCGGCCTCGATCACCCGCCGCGGCATGCGCTTTGTGCAGATGCCCACCTCGCTGCTTGCGCAGGTCGATAGTTCGGTGGGCGGCAAGACCGGCATCAACTCACCGCAGGGCAAGAACCTGATCGGCGCCTTCCATCAGCCGAGCCTCGTGCTCGCGGATCTCGACGCGCTCGATACGCTGCCCCCGCGCGAATTCGCCGCCGGCTATGCCGAGGTGGCCAAATATGGCCTCATTGATGACGCGCCCTTCTTCTTCTGGCTCGAAGAGCATCGGCGCGAGATTTTCGACGGCGGCCCCGCCCGCGCCGAAGCAATTGCCCGCGCCTGCGCCGCCAAGACCCGTTTCGTCCTGGAAGACGAAATGGAAACCGGCGTGCGCGCCCTGCTCAACCTCGGCCACACCTTCGGCCACGCGCTTGAAAGAGCGACCGGCTACTCGTCCCGCCTGCTCCATGGCGAAGGCGTCGCCATCGGCATGGTGCTGGCGCACGGCTTCTCCGCCCGCCTGGGCCTCGCGCCCAGCCAGGACACGAGCCGCGTCGAAGCCCATCTGCGGGGCGCCGGCCTGCCCACCCGGCTTGCCGATATCCCCGGCGACCTGCCGCCCACCGCCGTGCTGATGGACGCCATCGCGCAGGACAAAAAAGTCGTGCGCGGCGCGCTCACCTTCATCCTCACGCGCGGCATTGGCCAAAGCTTCATCGAGAAAAACGTCGACGCGGCGGCAGTACACCAGTTCATCGACGACATGCGCCAGGCCTGACGGCCCCAAGATGGCGGCCCGGCTCAAGGAAATCGTCATTGATGCCGATCACCCCGCCCGCCTCGCCCGCTTCTGGGCGGCGGCCCTCGCGGGCTACGCCATCCGCCCCTATGACAGCGGCGAAATCGCCCGCCTCGCCGCTCTGGGCCTCACGCCCGAAACCGATCCGGTTGTGATGGTCGAAGGTCCGGGCCCCACGCTCTGCTTCCACAGACGCAAAGGCCCCCGCCCCTTCCGCAACCGCCTGCACTTCGATCTTTCCGCCGCCGACCCCGAACTCGAAATCGCCCGCCTCACGGCGCTCGGCGCAACGGTGTGGCGGCAGACCGAGACCTACACCACGCTCCGCGATCCCGAGGGCAACCCGTTTTGCGTGGTGGGGTAAGGAGACTATTTTCAGCGTTTTTAAATGCCATTTACACTCTTATTAATTGGAGGCCTCGCTATGAAATTGGAAGCGATTTTACTTACCCTCGTTTGTTTTGCCCTCGCATATGTTCTTGTTTCACTTCACGATCACCTCGCTGAAATTACACTAATTGGTCCATCTATCCAGTTTTTAGGAAAATATATTGACGGTATTTTATCAATTATTGCTGTTTTAGTTGGCGTAGTAACAGCATCTCAGTCATTGCGTTCCTTAAAACAAGAAAGAGATTTGCAGGCAGCAAGAAGGTTTCAGACAGCCGCAAGTAATTTGAACTTCAAAAATGACGGATCAATGATCGGATCTATAATTTCTTTAACGAACTTGGCGTGTGAATTTCCAAAATTGTACTGTTCGACAGTTATTGATGTTCTAATCCACTGCATTAGTGAAAGTGATGTTGATTTAAAAATATCCAGAGTCGCAAGAACGGAATTACGCCCCAGCGCGCCAGCGAGTGCGTGGGCACTTGAAGGTTTGAGTACACTTCAGAAACGCTTAAAAAACTGGCCGGAAACAAGCGGAACTTCAGACGACCTACTTATTGTGACAAATGCATACTTTTGTAATAGAAAAATTATTAAATGTAGGCTTAATAAAATTGAGATGAATGCAATTTTAAAAAATACAGATTTCATGTCCTGTGAATTCAGAAATTCACGTCTAGAAATTATCTGTGAATGGTCTGTAATTTTTATAGAATGCGATTTTTCAGACTCTCGTTTAAACATAAGGCACTATGAATCGGGCAGAAAAGACTTCGTAGGGGCGGTAAACTTTATAGGATGCAAAACCAAAGGAATGAAAATAAATGGCCTGTCATTCGAAGATTGGCGCGACAAAAATCTGGTGGGACGCGCTAGCGAAATATGAAGTAATTATAAAGTATTGGCACCATATATTTCAATTATAAAATTGGCGCTGTTCGCAACGATGAAGCCCAGTTTTTTCAAAGCGAGATGCACCAGACATGACGACTGATGCTTTATAGCGTCCGTGGCACATCTTCGCGCAGCGCCGGGAATCCTTTTTGAGCGCCTCATCTTTCGAAGGAACCAGCATGAGGCGCAACATAGGTTTCGCCGCAATGTCGAAAAAAGGGCCAAGCCCGCGCAGCAAAGCCTTGGATATCCCTCGCAGGGACAATCAAGATTGACCTTTATTGTCCTGCAGAGCCATGATCCTAACCCTCAAGCAAAGACTACAGGGAAAATCCTACCGGCATAAAAATGTAGCTTAGTCAAAATCCTCCCCGTCCCCCATCAATCGGTCCACTTCGCGGCGTTCGCGTTTGGTGGGGCGGCCGGTGCCGGGGTCGCGTTGGGCGAACAGCGGGTTGGGCGGGGCTTTGGGCGGGGGCGGCGGGGACAGGTCTTCGTACAGGAGCGCCGCTTCGCTGGCCGGTCCGCGCCGTTGCCCGGGGTCCAGCACGCGCCACACGACAATGCGGGTGCCGAGCGCAAAGGTCAGCACATCGCCCGCGCCCACCTTGTGGTCGCTGGCATCGGTGCGGATCGCGTTGACCCGCACCACACCGGATTCAATGAATTTTTGCGCCAGCGTGCGCGATTTCACCGCGCGCGCGAAAAACAGCCACTTGTCGAGCCGCTGTCTGCCGCCCGCCCCGGTCACTCGCCCTGCTGACCCTTGAGTTTCAACAGCGCGGCCCAGGGCGAATTGGGATCGACGACCGTCGGCTTCCGATCCTCACGCGGACGATGCTCGCGCCAATCCTCACGCGGCTTGTCGAAGCGCTTGCCTCCCTTGGGGCCGGCATTGCCCGCAGGCTTGCCTGCCCGGCCATCGGCCTCGCCCCGGTTGGGACGCGGACCCTTGAAGCGCGGCCTGCCGTCAGCAGCCTCACCGCCCTCACGGGCTTCGCGACGGAACTTCGGGCGGGCCTCCTGGGCCTCACCGGCCACAGCGTCGGGCTGGGCGTGGCGCTGGTGGCGCACGGTATTTTCGGGGCGGCGACCGCCCGGAGACCAGACTTCATCGAATTCGGGCTCGGGCTTCGCCTCGGGTTCGCTCGTGGCCTCGGGCGCCGGTGCACCCAGATCGGCCGCAGCCGCATCCACCACAGCCGCCTCGGCGTCTGGATGGGCGCCTTCAACCGCCTCGGTCGCGGCGGCATTGGTCGCGGCCTCAGGCGCGGCAACCGGCTTCGGCGTGCGGCGCAGGCGATAGCCGAGCGAGGTCAGAATGGCGCTGAAATCCGCCCCGGCCGTGCCGAGCAGCGAGGTCATTTCAACCGTCACGCGGAAGCCATTGCCCTCGGCAGCCCCGGCCGGGACCTCGCCCTGATGCGACTTCGCATCCAGCGCAATCAGCGGGCGGATGATATCGGCCAGCCGTTCGAGAATATCCACGCGCACGGCCCGCGTTCCGGCCAGCTTGAAGCCCGCCAGTTCATAGAGCCTGGGGTTGACCGCCGGATCAACAGTAAACGAGGTGCGACCCGAGAGAACGATCTGCGGCAATTCGGCCACGCCCGGCTGGCGCACGCCGCCATGCTTCAGCGTGTAGAGAATCAGCGCCAGTTCGCGCGGGGCCGGCTTCAGGCTCTGCGGCAGGTAGATGTGATAGGCGCCAAACTTCACGCCAAGCTTGCGCAGCTTGCCGCGCACATCCTGATCGAGCCCCTTCACCTCATCGGCAACCGCCGAGCGCGCCAGAATGCCCATGTTTTCGTAAAGCTGGAACGCAAGCCCGCGCGCCACGCCCTCGATATCGTTTGGCGCTTCCAGCGCCAGAACCGGCTCAAGCTGCGTGTTGATCTGGTGGCGAAGCCACAGGGTGAGACGGTCCTGAACCCGTTCAAGTTCCGGGCCCGACAGGGTTTCGTCGGCCAGAACGATCACGCGGGGCGCATAAAGCTGCTCCCCCTCGGCCAACAGCGCCACCACCTGGCCGCGCCAGCGGATATGGCCATCGGTCGAGAGCACGAATTCCTCGTTGGGCCCGGTGGCCACACGCTCGGCGCGCCGGGCGATTTCAGGCGCTACCACCTGGGCGGCCGCCGCCGCGACGCCCTTGGCATCACCGCCTTCGGACCGGGCTAAGGTAAAGCGGAACCCTTCGATCGAACCGATCACATGTCCCTCGAGGCTCACTTCGCCGCGGTCGTTAATTTCAGGCGATACCATGTGCTTGTCTCTCAAATGGCGCATCAGAACCGAAGTGCGCCGGTCAACAAAACGTTGCGTGAGTTTTTCATGCAACGCGTCACTCAACCGGTCTTCGATGTCGCGCGTCTTTTCGCGCCAATGGCTTGGGTCTTCAAGCCAGTTCTTTCGGTTGGCAACAAAGGTCCAGGTCCGGATCTGCCTGATCCGATTGCTGAGCGTATCGATGTCGCCGCTCGTATTGTCGCAAAAACGAACCTGTTCGTCCATAAAGCCTTCGTCGAGAAAGCCCTTTCGAGTCAAATCCATATAAAGCCGCGTAATGATCTCGCCATGCTGGGCCGGCGAGATGTCGCGATAGTCGGGCAAACCGCAGCAATCCCACAGGAGCCGTACCGCCTCTTCGCTGGTTGCCCGGGCCCCGGCTTCGTTACGCGCCACAAACTCCAGCGCGTGCTGATCGGTTGCCATCGGCACCCGCGTCAGTGTTTTGATCTGGGGCGTGGCATCAAGGCTGGCGCGCAGATGCTCGAGCGAGCGGAAATCGAGATCGGGGTTGCGCCACTGCACCACGCGCACCGGCTCGAAATCATGGGTTTCAAGCTGCTTGACCAGCTCTTCGTCGAAATCGGCGGCATTGGCCGTCACCCCGAACGTACCGTTGAGCATATGCCGGCCGGCGCGACCGGCAATCTGCCCGAACTCCGCCGGCGTCAGCGGACGTGTCTGGCGGCCGTCGAACTTGTGGTCATCGGCAAAGGCAACGTGGTGCACGTCCAGGTTGAGCCCCATGCCAATGGCATCGGTGGCCACCAGAAAATCGACATCCCCGTTCTGGTACATATCGACCTGCGCATTGCGGGTGCGCGGGCTGAGGGCGCCCATCACCACTGCGGCCCCGCCGCGCTCGCGCCGGATCAGTTCGGCAATGGCATAGACCTGGCTGGCGGAAAACGCGACGATGGCCGATCGCTTCGGCTGGCGCGAAATTTTCTTCGATCCGGCATAGGTCAGCTGCGAAAAGCGCGGCCGGTGGATGATTTCAGCCGAGGGCAGCAGGGTGCGGATCAGCGGCGCCATGGTCGCCGCGCCCAATAGCAGCGTTTCGCTGAGGCCGCGCGCATGCAGCAGCCGATTGGTGAAAATATGCCCCCGGTCGAAATCCGTCGCGACCTGGATTTCGTCAATCGCCACGCATTCAACCGGCACATCGAGCGGCATGGCCTCGACCGTCGCCACCCAGTAGCGCGCCTTGGCCGGCACAATCCGTTCTTCGCCAGTCACCAGCGCCACATTGGCCGCGCCGACCCGCGCCACAACCTTGTGATAGACCTCGCGCGCCAACAGCCGCAGCGGCAGCCCGATCATGCCCGACCGATGCGCCAGCATGCGTTCGATCGCAAAGAAAGTCTTGCCGGTATTGGTGGGGCCAAGCACGGCCTTGATCGACGATGGGGCGGTCATGACGCCAAACTCAGAGGAGGTCCGGGGCGCTGGGGCGTGTCCCAATCTGGCACACAATCAGACGCAAAACCGGGCCTCGGTTAACAAAGGGAACGGGACCGGAACAAACCGGGTCAGAATCAGTGCCGACTCACAAAACGCGTTTTGTTCTCCACCATGCGTGGTGCCACCCGTGGGGCTGCACCACTAAACGCCCGTCCAGACAGCGGATTCGGCACGTTGGCGGTTAACATGGGTTACCAGGCGATGAATTTCCACCCGCTTCCGCGCCAATTACCCGCTTTCCTACCCAATCGTTAACGCCCCATCCGGGTTTTTTTCTTTCTCGTTAACAATCCACGTGCCGGAAACCGGCCCTCATGCGGTCTGTTGGTAACAAAAAACCCCATTGACCGTGCCATTTCGGCACAGGCGATAGTTTAACGAAGCGCTAACCATAATTTTGGACGGCAGGCTGGCGGGGCGCGCTCCGCCTATTCCATCACCACGATTTTAAAGCGGTCGCCCGCCTTCAGCGTATCGCCGGGGAACAGGTTGTTGAGAATGTAGAAGAGGTCCGCCCCCTTCTGCAGCCCGTTCATCCGCCGCGCGAGCGAATCCGCCGTATCGAGCGGTCCGGCGGTGACAAGCCGCACCACCATCTGGCGGATGCCGCTGAAATCCCTGCCCTCGGCAACCCGGAAGCTTTTAAGCGTATCGTCTGCCGCCTTGGCAAAGGCCGGGCTGTCGTAGCGGGCCGCAAAGATGAAGCGGTAGACCCGCGCCTCGTAGCGCACCACCGACACCCGGAAGTTCCAGTCCGGCGTCACCGCCACGCCCGTGGCCATATCGAGCCCATTGGCGCTGTCGCGGCGCACCGAACCGGGCTGTAGCCCCGCGATCCAGCCCGATTTGAGATAATCCTCAAGCGGCATGGTTTCGGGCACTTCGGCGCTATCAAACCGCACCGCCTCACCCTCACCGGCCACGCCGACGACCGCGCCCTTGGCGATTTGCAGGCTGTAATTGGCGGGAACGCTGAAGGTGAATTTCAGCGGCTGGTTGACATAGCGATGCCCCACAATGGCGCCCTGCGCCGGGCTATCGCCAAACGCCAGCCCGTCAATGCCACTGAGATACCCGGCCCGATCGGTCTCGCCGAGCCCCGGCGCCCCAAAGAAAGCCCGGGCGGTTTCGGTGGCCTTCTGGATACGGTCCGGCGTCGAGGGGTGCGACGACAGGAAGTCATCGCTCTGGTCAGGCGTCGCGGCCGCGCTCGAAAAACGGGCGAACCGCGCCATGGCACTGAGGAATCGCGCCGCCGCATGCGGATCATAACCGGCCTTCCCGGCGATCATGATGCCTTCCTTGTCGGCTGCCAGTTCCTGCGCCTGGCTGAAGGCGGCGAGCGACAGCTTGTTGCGATTGGCCGATTGATCGGTCGACACATCGTCGCCGAACACGTCCGTCACCACCTTGTCGACCACTTCGCTGGTCTTCTGCCGCTGCGTCCGGGCGCGGGCATGCTTGAGTGTGACGTGGGCAATTTCATGCGCCAGCACTGCGGCCAGTTCGCTGGTATCCGACGCCAGCGCCAGAATGCCGCGCGTGACATAAACATAGCCGCCAGGCAGCGCGAAGGCGTTGACCTCGGCCGTATCGAGAATGGTCACGGTAAACTTCTGGTTCGGCTGGTCTGCTGCGGCCAGCAACCGCCCAACAATGCGCGCCAGCATGATTTCCGCCGGACGATCCGCAAAAATGCCGCCATAGGAGGCGACAATGCGCGGATGCTCGCGCGCGCCAATCGCATCTTCCTCGGGGTCAAGGCTCTCGCTGGCAATCGTCGGCGGGGCGAGCGGCGGCCGCGCCGGAGACTGCGCCCCCTGCGGCATGAAGCTCGAGCAACCCGAAAGCAGGAATGCCAGCAGCAGGCCCGCAGACGGCAACCAGCGCGGGGCGATGCGACGCAATCCGGGCGTGATCATGGCCGCACCGCCCCGTGCGCGCAAAACCGGGCGCACTGACGCCGCACGCCCGATGGGGCGTGGCCATGAAAACCGGCGGCTTTGGCATTCCCGGCGCTGAAGGTCACGGCGCTTTCGCCTCTGATGCTGGATAGGCCGGCCGCCCCGCTCCGCTCTGGAGGCATCCGGTTCCGAAATAAGGTAAAGGTCCGCACGGCCTTAGCAAGTTCCTTCGCGCACCGATCCTCGAAAATTGCCTCTTGCGGATCGGGCGCCGGCCATGGCCTGCGCACCAGCCCCGATCTCCCGAGCCCATCTCGATAGGCAGACGGCCCGCGTGGCGACCCCGCTTGAGGCGGCACCCTAACAGAAATTGCGGCGATTTCCTGACGCCTCGGTGACAGTGGAGGACCAGGCCCCTAGGTCTTGCGGCGAACCCGAATATACCGAATATACCAACTATACCGTATAAATGCGTTCAGGGGCCCCCGGTTAGGCTCGTTGAAATGGCCCTGTTCGCCGCCTCTTGGCCAAAGACGCCACCCCCGTTCCGCGCGAACCTCTCGGGCGCCATCGGGCTGTGGTCGCGCGGACGACGGCAGGCCCGGGCCTGGGCTCCGCATATCGCCCGCTGCCATGCCGAAATCGCAGCGGCCCTCGACACCCTGCCCGCCCGGCGCACCGTCGCCGTTCTGGGCTCGGGCCCGCTGTTCGATGTGCCAATGCCGCTGCTGACGCGCGCCTTTGGCCGCGTGCTGCTCATCGACCACGCCCATATCGCGGCTTTTCGCGCACCAGTTGGCGCCGAGCGCCAGTGGCGCGACCTCGCCGGCCCCGGCGCGCTCGATTTTCTGGCAAACATCTCTGATCTTGATTGGGTGATTTCGCTGAACCTTGTGAGCCAGATGGCCCGCGTAGCCGATAACCCCCGCGCCATCGTGGCCACGCACCTCAGCGATCTGGCGCGGCTGAACAAGCCCGTGACCCTCATTTCCGATCTCCGCTACGAAACCCGCACGCCATCTGGCGCGCTGGCCGAGCGTATCGACCTCTGGCACGGCGAACCCGCCCCCACCCCAGGTGCGACCTGGCCCTGGACGGTGGCCCCGCGGGGCGAAGAGGGCCCGAACGAGCGCATTCACACAGTGGCGGCGTGGCGCAGCTGGGGCAAACCGGTCAACCGGGTTCCCATCGCAGGCGCCATTTGCTAGGGAGATTTGCCTGGTCGACCCCGTAGCTCAGCAGGATAGAGCACAGGATTCCTAATCCTGGGGTCGCGCGTTCGAATCGCGTCGGGGTCACCAGGCCTTCGTTTCAGGGATGGAAATGTGGCCCAAGCGGCGGCTGAGGCTTTGCCTTAGTCGACGAGCCGGCCGAGTGTCCGGGCAACCCGCCGCCAGCGGCCGAGTTCAGCGCCATCGGAGCGGTTTGCCGCCTCTTCCAGACGCAGCGCGATAAGGGCACGCGTGGGGCGCGGTGCGGCGAGCGTTGCAAAAGCGAGGCGGTCGATCTCCGCCCGGCCAACACGGGCCGGGGCGACGACATAATCATACAGCGTCGCGCCAAGGGCGAGCACCAGCGGCACCACCACAAACGCCAGCAAACCGGCAAACCCAATCAGTTGAACCATCGCCGCCACAGAACTTCCGCACCACAGTTAACGCAGCTAAAGCCCGCGCCACGAGCCGGGTAAAGGGCAAAAGGGCGGATTGTCCCCAAAATGGATGAAACTATCCACAGGCTCGGTGCGGGTTTGCCTCAGCCCTCACCGGATGATTTCAATGGCGAGCGCATGCAGCCCCGCCGCAAACTCGTCCGCCAGCGCGGCGTTGATCTGCCGGTGCTGCTCAAGTCGCGACTTGCCCACGAGCCCCGGGGCGGCGATGCGAACCCGAAAATGGCTCTCGCCTTCGGCCCGCGCGCCAGCATGGCCGGCGTGGCGCGCGCTTTCGTCGATGACTTCAAGATGGCTTGGCGTGAATTTGACCGAAAGTTTTTCAACAATGACATCGCGAACGGACATATGAGTTCAGGCTCCCTCGTTCCTCGTTTGAAGTTTTGACTACGGCCGATGAAATTCGATTCCAAATATTTCGACCGCATCCGTATCCGCTCCCGGCAACCCGAGGAACCGGAACAGATCGTCCCGCCTTGCGCCTGGGAAGGCTGCGAGCAGCCGGGCAATTATCGGGCACCCAAAGGCAACCGCGCCGAGGGAGAGTATCACCATTTCTGCCTCGAGCATGTGCGCCACTATAATCAGGTGTTCAATTTCTTCGCCGGCATGAAGCCCGAGGAGATGGAACGAACGCTGCACCGCGAGCGCGAAACGGATGGGCGGCCCAGCTGGGGCATGGGCGCCAAGCCGGGCGCTTCGGCCCCGCACATGCCCAAGGGCGCCCCGCGCGCCACCGCCGACAAGCGCTTCAACGATGCCTTTGGTGTGTTCGCGCGCTACCGCCGCTACCAGCAGAAGGCTGAGACAACCGCGCCGAAGGCCCGGGCTCGCCCGGTGAATGAGCTCGATCGCCGCGCCTTCGAAACGCTGGGGTTTTCGACGGTTGCCCCGCCCGATGAAATTCGCGGGGCCTATAAAAGCCTCGTGAAGCTGCACCACCCCGACGTGAACGGCGGCGACAAGAGCGCCGAAGATCGGCTGCGCGCCGTGATCTCGGCCTATACGCACCTGAAGCAGAAGGGCTTTGTCGGCAAATAGCCGCCCCCCCTCGCCAAAGGCGCGCTGCCTTTTTGCCCGGCTTACGCCCTACCCCTCATCCGCCGTACCTGATATAGACCCCGCAAACGGCCATCGGCCCCCGTCATTGATGTCAAAGAGCCCCACGACATGCCCGATTTCACCAACCTGCCTGACAAGGACTATTCGGTCCGCGAGACCTTCGGAATCGACAGCGATCTGGTGGTGAAGGGCTACTCGGCCGATGATCCGCATGTGCCCCCGCTTGATCCGGACTATCTGTTCGATCGCAACACCACGCTGGCTATTCTGGCCGGCTTCGCGTTCAACCGCCGCGTGATGGTGCAGGGCTACCATGGCACCGGCAAGTCGACCCATATCGAACAGGTCGCCGCGCGGCTGAAATGGCCGCTCGTGCGTGTCAATCTCGATAGCCACGTGAGCCGCATCGATCTCGTCGGCAAGGACGCCATCGTCCTCAAGGACGGCAAGCAGATCACCGAATTCCGCGACGGTATCCTGCCCTGGGCCGTGCAGAACAATATCGCGCTCGTCTTCGACGAATATGATGCGGGCCGCCCCGACGTGATGTTCGTGATTCAGCGCGTGCTCGAAGTCTCGGGACGCCTCACCCTGCTCGACCAGAACCGCGTTATTGTCCCGCACCCGGCCTTCCGGCTGTTCGCCACCACCAACACCATTGGTCTGGGCGATACCTCGGGCCTCTATCACGGCACCCAGCAGATCAATCAGGGCCAGATGGACCGCTGGTCGCTGGTCGTGACGCTCAATTACCTCGCGCATGACAAGGAAGTTGGCATCGTGCTGGCCAAGGCCAAGGCCTGGCAGAACGAAAAGGGCCAGAAGATCGTCTCCAACATGGTGCGCCTCGCCGATCTGACCCGACAGGCCTTCATCAATGGCGATCTGTCCACCGTCATGAGCCCGCGCACCGTGATCACCTGGGCCGAAAACGCCCAGATCTTCGGTGATATCGGGTTCTCGTTCCGGCTCACCTTCCTCAACAAATGCGACGAACTCGAACGCCCCGTGGTCGCCGAGTTCTACCAGCGCGTCTTTGGCGAGGATCTGCCGGAATCGGCAGCCAATCTCGCCATTTCGGCCTGATCCCGTCTGATCCCTGATGGTTCAGCCGCCGCGCCAGAAGCCCAATCGCCCGGACCCAACGCAGGCTTTCAAATCCGCGATGGGCGCCGCTATTCGCGCGATCGGGGGCGAAAAAGACCTTGAGGTCTCGTTTTCGGCCGATCGGCCGATGCTGACCTCGGATCGGGCGCGGCTGGCGAACCTGCCGCGTCTGCCCACCGCGCGCGACATTGCCATTGCGCGCGGTCAGGGCGACGCCATGGCCATGCGGCTCGCGAGCCACGACCCCGATACCCACAGAAAGCGCGCCCCGGCCGAGCCCGATGCCCGCGCCGCCTATGATGCGCTCGAGCAGGCCCGCGTCGAAGCGCTCGGCACCACCCGCATGCCCGGCATGGCGGGCAACATCGCCGAAATGCTGGAAGACCGGCTCTTTCGGCAGAATCTCGCTGAAATCACCAGCAAGGATGATGCCCCACTCGCCGAAGTGCTCGGGCTGATCCTGCGCGAGCGCGTGGCGGGCATTCCCATCCCCGCCTCGGGCCGCGTGATCGTCGATTTGTGGCAGAGCGAAATCGATTCCCGGGCTGGCGGCTCGCTCAGCGCGCTGCTGGACAGCTTTGAGGATCAGGACCAGTTCAGCCGCGCCGCCCGCCAGGTGCTGCGCGACCTCGATCTCGTGCCGGAAAGCGATTTCGACGGCAGCGACAGCGACGACAATGACGGCGAGGACAACGAGCCCGAAGGCGGCGAAAATGCCGACCAGACGCCCGATCAGGGCGAAGGCTCCACCGACGATACTGACGCAGAGGAAGACCAGACCCCGGGCGATTCCGATCAGGAAGGCGAAACCGAGGGTGCCGAAGCAGAACGCACGGAATCCGACGAAGAGGAACTGGGCGAAGCGGGCGATGAGTCCGCTCAGCCTCCCGCTGGCAGCAACGAGCCGGACCGGGCCAATGCCTTCGTCTACAAGGCCTACACCACGAAATTCGACGAGGTGGTGCGCGCGCCCGACCTCTGCCCGCCCGATGAACTCGACCAGTTGCGGGCCCTGCTCGACAAGCAGCTTGAAAATCTCGCCGGGGCCGTGGCCCGGCTCGCCAACAAGCTGCAACGCCGCCTCATGGCGCAGCAGAATCGCGCCTGGGAATTTGACCTCGAAGAGGGTGTGCTCGACACCGCCCGCCTGATGCGCGTCGTCACCGATCCGCTGCAGGCCCTCAGCTTCAAGGTCGAGCGCGACACCGATTTCCGCGATACGGTCGTCACTCTGCTCATCGACAATTCCGGCTCGATGCGCGGCCGTCCGATCACCATCGCGGCCATCTGCGGCGATATCCTGGCCCGCACGCTCGAACGCTGCGGTGTGAAGGTTGAAATCCTGGGCTTCACCACCCGCGCCTGGAAGGGCGGCAAGAGCCGCGAAGCTTGGCTCGAAGCCGGTCGCCCGGCCGGGCCCGGCCGGGTCAATGATATTCGCCACATCATCTACAAATCGGCCGATGAACCGTGGCGCCACGCTAAGCGCAACCTCGGGCTGATGATGCGCGAGGGGCTACTCAAGGAAAATATCGATGGCGAGGCCCTGCAATGGGCGCACAAGCGCCTGTTGTCGCGCCCCGAACACCGCCGCATCCTGATGGTGATTTCCGATGGCGCGCCGGTTGATGATTCAACCCAGAGCGTCAATGCCGGGAACTATCTCGAGGCGCATCTGCGTCAGGTGATCGAGGAGATCGAAACCCGCTCGCCGGTGCAGCTTGTCGCCGTGGGCATTGGCCATGATGTGACCCGCTATTACCGCCGCGCCGTCACCCTGCTCGACGCCGAAGAGCTGGCGGGCGCCTTGACCGATGAACTGGCCTCGCTGTTCGACGAGGAAACACCCGGCTCTGCCCGCAGGGGCCGCAGGTAATGGCAACCCGGCGCCCGCGTTTCGCCCCGGCGATTCTCATGCTGGCGAGCCTCGCGACCGTGCCGGTATGGCTGCACGGCCTGCGCCCGGCCCAGGCGGACGAAGAAACCGTTACCGGCCTGCCCCTTCCGAGCTTCATGGGCGCCCGCCCCGGCGAGGCCGTTGCGGGGCTCATTTACCGGGGCGGCATCGAGATGCGGTCCGAGGCCGATACTTTCGGCGGTCTCTCCGGGCTGGGCTTTGCCGGGCCGGACAATCATCTCGTCATGGTGTCCGATCGCGGCAATTTCATTTCCGGCCAGCTGCTTTACGATGAGAAGGCCGAGCCCATTGGCCTCATCGGGGTTACGGTCACCCCGGTGCTCAACACCAAGGGCAATGACATTCCGCGCGCCTCGGCGCGCGATGCCGAAGCGCTGGCCATCATCGAGCGCGACGGCCAGCCCGCCGCCGTGCGCGTCGCGTTTGAAAATGTCACCCGGGTTGCCGATTTCGACCTCATCAACCTCGTGCCCGAGGGCAAAGCGCGCGAGGTGACCATTCCCGGCTGGCTGTCGCGACTGCGCAATAACCGCTCGCTCGAAGCCGCCTGCATTGCCCCGTCCGCCTCGCCGATTGCCGGGTCAACCCTGCTGATCACCGAAGGCATGAAGGACAATGACGGCCTGCATTCGGCGGTACTGCTGGGTCGCAATGACAAGGGCCCGCTGAGCTATCGCGCCGCCGAGGGCATGTCGCCCACCGATTGCGCCTTCCTGCCCGATGGCGACCTGCTAGTGCTCGAACGCGGCATCGGGCTGTTGAGCTTCACCATGCGCCTCGTGCGGATCAGCGCCAGTGCCGTGAAGCCGGAGGCCGACCTGTCAGGCACCGAGCTGTTGAGCGCTTCGGGCGCCGACATCGACAATATGGAAGCGCTCGCCGTCCATACTGGCCCGGATGGCACGACGCGGATCACGCTCGTATCCGACAATAATTTCAATGAGTGGGAGCGGAGCCTGCTTCTGGAATTCAGCCTGCCCCGCTAAGGGTATTACGCCCGGACCCAGGTGGTGCGATCCGCAAGGAAACGCAGCAGCGACCCATAGGGCGCAAGGCAGAGCCCCGCGAGCAACAGCTTGACGAGGAAATCACCCGCCGCCAGTGACACCCACAGCGGCACCTCCGGCCCGAGGCTCAGGAACGGCGCCGCGAAATCAAGCGACCCGTCCTTTACGCCGAACAGTGTGTCGAGCCCGGCAAACCGGCCCGAGAAGGCCAGCGAGAAGAAGATCGCTGTATCGAGCGCCGAACTGACGAGCGACGAGAACAGCGGCGCATGCCACCAGCGCCCGCGCCGCAGCCGGTCGAAAATCGAGATATCGAGAAACTGCGCGACGATGAACGCCGAGCCCGAGGCAATGGCAATGCGCGGCGTGGCGAGCACCACCGAGAGCGCCACGGCAACGACAAAGCCCGCAACCACCACGAGCCGCGCGCCATTGGGCCCGAAGTGCCGGTTGCTCAGATCGGTCACGAGGAACGCCACCGGGTACGAAAACGCGCCCCAGGTAAGGATGCTGGAGAGATCGACCGGCCCAAGGACCAGCTGCACCGGATATTGAACAAGAAGATTTGAAGCGGCCACAACAGCGACCATCGCGACCACAGCCGCGACATAGCGAGCGAGCATATCCTGCACCCCAAGTAAGGATCGCGGCCCGGCATCAGACCGGCGCAACCCGGACCACCCCATCGGCGGCCCCACCAGAAGACCGGCCTTTGGCCTGCCTTAAAAAAACAACGCGCGGGGGAAAGGATAACCTTCGCCCCGCGCGGAAAAATCTTCGGCCTCAGGGCCTTTAGCTGACGTGCGCGGCCTTCACTTCGGCCTTCAGCGCCAGGGCGCGATCGCTCAGCTCGCTGTCAACCGACTTGAGCAGGAACGCATCGAGGCCACCACGGTGTTCCACCGTGCGCAGGGCGTTGGCGCAGATCCTCAGCTTCACGGTCCGACCCAGCGTGTCGGACATGAGCGAGACATTCAGCAGGTTCGGGAGAAAACGGCGACGGGTACGGTTGAGCGCATGGCTAACCTTATTGCCCACGAGGACACCCTTACCGGTCAGTTCGCAACGGCGGGACATAGCTATTCCTGTCTAATGGCCATCATCGCGGGGGCGTGCCCCGCAAGTCCGGGCTGTTCGTCTGTTCTTGATTATGCGCGCTGCTTAATGGAACCGGGCTTCCCAGTCAAGACAAAGGCCCCAATCCAGCCTTGTCATCGGCGCGCCTTTCGGCAAGTTTCGTCCAATCAGTGATTCGGGCGGTCCAGCATCTGGAGGTTCTTGCCCTTGCTACGCCCATTCCTCCGCGCTCTTGCGTCCTGTGCCCTCTTCGTCCTCGCGGCGCTCCCCTCCGGGGCGGCCCCGCTCGAGGCGCTGGCGGGCTATTCCGTGTTCATGGGCGGCACACAGGTGGCGAAGATAACCGTCACCCTGGCCGATGACGGCAGGAACTATCAGATGAATCTCGATGCCCATGTGTCGGGCCTCGCTAGCCTCGTGGCGAGCGGCACCGCCACCGCCACCTCCAAGGGCCGCGCCACGGCCAACGGCTATCGCGCCGACAGCTTCGAGATGGACAGCCGCGCCTCGGGCGCCTCCGAGCACATCGAAATCACCTACCGCTACGGCAATGTCGATAGCTTCGTCGTCACGCCCCCCGTACTCGACACGGTTGACCGGGTGCCCATCGAGCGCCGCCAGCTCGTGGGTACCATCAACGATATGATCGCGTCCTTCGTGCTCAAATCAAAGAACTTCGATAAATCACTCTGCGCGCGCCGCTTCGAGATCTTCACCGGCGTCGAACGCTACAACCTCGGCCTCGCCTATGTCCGCGACGATGAGGCCAAATCCAAGCGGTCTGATTACATCGGCCCGCTCATTGCCTGTTCGGTGCAGTACCAGCCGATTTCGGGCCATTACGAGGTGCCCGCAACCGCAGAGCTGGCGACCAACCAGCAGATCCTCCTGTGGTACGCGCCCCTGTTCGATACCGGGCTCTATATCCCCTATCGCGCGCTCATCGCCACCGAGAGCGGCGACCTGTCCATCGTCCTCACCCGCATGACGCGTTAGCCCAGAGCAAAAAGGGCCGGCCTCGCGGCCAGCCCTTTGATTGCTTTGCGCGAGCCTGGGATCAGGCGGCAGCTTCCTCGGCGTCAGCGGCATCCGACTTCGGACCGCGGCGCGGGCTCTTCTGCAGGTTCTTTTCAATCAGCTGCACAGCTTCGGTCAGCGTCAGCTTGTTGACCGAGGCGACTTCGCGGCTCATGCGATCCATGGCCTGCTCGAACAGCTGGCGTTCCGAATAGCTCTGCTCGGGCTGCTCGTCGGACCGGTAAAGGTCGCGGACCACTTCGGAAATAGCGATGAGATCGCCCGAGTTGATCTTGGCTTCATATTCCTGCGCGCGGCGGCTCCACATGGTGCGCTTCACGCGGGCACGGCCCGTTACGGTTTCGAGAGCCTTGTTGACCTCGTCTTCTTCGGCCAGCTTGCGCATGCCCACGGACTTGATCTTGGCCACCGGAACGCGCAGGGTCAGCTTGTCCTGCTCGAACGAGATAACGAACAGTTCAAGGGTAAGTCCGGCAACTTCCTGCTCCTCAATCGAGGTAATCAGGCCGACCCCGTGGGCCGGATAAACGATATATTCGCCTGTCCGGAACCCGAGACGCTGAACCGTCTTCTTGGTGACCATACCATACTCCTGTTTAACGCCGTCACGGGGCTGGTGTCCTCGCGCCTGGGACCGGCCCGTGTTTATGAGTGCCTCATCCTGAGGCGGAACAAACCGTCATTTATCGGCAGGTGCGCATGCCCCACCGATGCTGTCCCATTGATCCTGTCACAGAAAAACGCGCCTCCGGGGCGCGTGTGGACGACGGGGTAGCTCCATTCGAAAGCCACCCTAGCACAAAAATAACGAAAAATCAAAGTTTGCGAATCACCTGACACGCCAACGCTCCCCCGAGGCCTGCGGCCAAGGGTGCACCATCGGAGTTCCAGGCGCTTAGTTCGCGGTCTCAGTCGCCCTGGCCGGGCTTTTCCGAGAAGTACTTTTCAAACTTACCGGCCTCGCCGTCAAAGTCCTTGGCGTCCGCAGGCGCATCGCGCTTCTCGGTGATATTGGGCCAGGCAGACGCGAATTTCGTATTGATTTCGAGCCACTTATCAAGGTTCGGCTCGGTATCAGGCTTGATGGCTTCGGCCGGACACTCGGGCTCGCACACACCGCAATCAATGCACTCATCCGGATGAATGACGAGCATGTTCTCGCCTTCATAGAAGCAGTCCACCGGACATACTTCCACGCAGTCCATGTACTTGCACTTGATGCAATTGTCCGTGACGATGTAAGTCATTCCGGCGCGCTGTCCTGCTGTAAATACATAGGTTTTACCGAGGGACGAAAAACCCCGCCCCCGCTGTCACGCCCGCTTGGTAAAGGCTTTTTGCCCTGTTCGCAAGATATGCGACCCGCAGAACCAGCGTTGACGGATGGGGCCCGATGGCCTTATGTCCCCCCGCTTCCTCTACCCAGGCGGGCGTGGCGGAACTGGTAGACGCGCCGGACTCAAAATCCGGTTCTGGTGACAGAGTGTCGGTTCGATTCCGACCGCCCGCACCACCCTTCGGGGTAATCACAATCACGTCAGTTGGCGCACGACCCAGACCACGGCAATGCCCGCGGCCATCGAGGGCAGCAGGCTGCGCGTCGCGATGAACGCCAGCGCCGTGGCCACGGCGGCGCACCACTCGGCCACGCCGCCCGCAACCACACCTGGCGCAACCAGCGCCGCGAGCACCGCGCCCGGCACCTGTTTCAGCCAGGCGGCGACAAAACCGGTTTCCGGCAAGCGGTCGGCGAGAAACAGCCCCCCGGCGCGAATGGCGTAAGTGACGGCAATCATGCCGGCAATGGCGAGAACCGATTCGAGCGTCATGCGGTGCCCCGCCGCTTCTGCCGCCAGAGATCGGCCGCGGCCCCGGCCAGGCTGCCAACAATCCCGCCCGCGAGGATGTAGAAATTGCCCGGCACCAGCCGCGCAACGACAATCGCCACCCCCGCTCCGGTCAGCCACGGCACGAAATCAGCCTTGCCCTTCCACATGCCAAACAGCAGAGCAAGGAAGGTTGCGGTGAAAACGAAGTCAAGCCCATAGCGCGCCGGATCATCGATCAGCGCCCCGAGGAGCCGCCCGGTAACCGTTGCCACCTGCCAGAAGCTCCAGCAGGTCAACCCGGCCCCCACGAGGTAGGCAAGGCGAACCCGTCGGCCGCCGTTTTGCGCGCCCATCGTCAGACCCCAGCTTTCATCGGTCACGAGAAAGACCGCCGCATAGGCGAGCGGCTTCGGCACGCCGACCATCAGCGGCTTCAGCGTCGCCGCCATCAGCAGCATGCGCAGATTGACGACAAAGGTGGAGAGGATGATCGCCACCACCGGCAGGTCATCGGGCCGCCATAGATCGAGCACCACAAACTGGCTCGCCCCGGCAAACACCAGGCTGCTCATCGCCATGACTTCGATCAGGCTCAGGCCTTTTTGCCCGGCCAGCACGCCCCAGAGCAGCCCATAAGCGGCAATCGAGGCGGCAAGCGGCAGCACCTCGATGATGCCACGCCGCAGCGCCGCGGCCGGGCCAACAGGGGTCAGGATCGGTGTGTTCACGGCGGACCTTCAGTACCTAAACCGGCTCAGCGCCAGGGCCATGCGCCTCAGCGCTCCTGGCTATAGCCGCCGGCACCCGGCCCGTCAAAGCTGCGCCATTGACCGGTCTGTTGCCGAGGACTATCACCGGCGCGCGCCTGCTACCCCGCCCGCGTCGAAGGTCTGGGGTCCGCGCCTGCCCAACCAGGAGCCTATGAGATGGAAAAACCCGTTCGCCCGCTCTGGCAGCGCTTTGTGTTTTTCCTGATTCCGCTCACACTGAGCAATATCCTGCAGTCACTGTCGGGCACGATCAACAATATCTACCTCGGCCAGTTGCTGGGCGTTAAGGCGCTCGCCGCCGTGTCGGTGTTCTTTCCGGTCATGATCCTGCTCATCGGCTTTGTCGTCGGGCTGGCCTCGGGCAGCGCAGTGTTGATCGGCCAGGCCTATGGCGCCAAAAACTTCGACAAAATCCGCGAAATCACCGGCACGACCTTCACCGTGTCGGTGGTGATGGGCATCGTTGTGGCCGTCCTCGGCGCCCTCTTTGCCCATGACATCATGGGCCTTCTCGGCGCGCCGACGGACATTCTCGATCTCGCCACCGATTATGGCCGCGTGGTGCTCATCGGCATGCCCGGCTTCTTCCTGTTCCTCGTCATCACCTCCACCCTGCGGGGCGTGGGCGACACCATCACGCCGCTGATCTCGCTGATCCTCTCGACGCTGGTCGGGCTGGTTGTCACGCCGGCCCTGATCCTTGGCTGGTTCGGCCTGCCCAAGCTCGGCGTGCTCTCGGCGGCCATCGCCTTCATTGCCGGTTTCGCCGTGGTGCTGGTGTTCCTGTTTTTCTTCCTCAATGCCCGCAACAGCCCCATGGCCATCAACCGGGCCCTCCTGCCGCACCTCAAGGTGCGCGCGCCCCTGCTGCTGCTCATCGTCAAGCTCGGCCTGCCGGCCGGCCTCTCCATGGTCGTCAGCTCGATTTCCGCGATTGTGATCGTCGGCATCGTCAATGGCTACGGGTCTGATGCGACGGCGGCCTATGGCGCGGTCAACCAGGTGCTGAGCTATATTCAGTTCCCGGCCATGTCGATCATGATCGCTTCGTCGATTTTCGCGGCCCAAGCCATTGGCGCGCGCCGCTTTGACGATGTGGAACGCGTCACGCGCACCGGCCTCATCCTCAACACCATCGTCACCGGCGGGCTGGTGATCGTGGCCTATTTCTTCTCCGAAAGTATCGTCCGGCTGTTCATCACCGATCCCGAAGTCATCAAAGTCACCCAGACCCTGCTGCACATAGTACTGTGGAGCTGCGTGGTGTTTGGCTACGGCTCGGTCCTGTCGTCAGTCATGCGCGCCTCGGGCGATGTATTCATCCCGCTCCTGCTGTCGGTAGCGGCCATTGTGCTCGTCGAAATCCCGGCCGCCCTCACCCTCAGCCATTTCTTCGGCCTCAATGGTGTCTGGGTCGCCTATACGCTCAGCTTCACCACGCTGTTGATCCTGCAGGCGATTTACTATCTGGGCTTCTGGCGCAAAAAAGAAATCAAGGCACTGGTCTAGCGGGCTCAAAACCGGGTGAAGCACAATCCAGCCGGTTGAGCCGCAACCGTCTCTTGGCTACAAGCCCGCCATCGATCCCCGAGGAGGCAACGGCGCCGTGACGTTCTTTTTCCGCCGCGTTGGTCTTGCGCTCGTGTTCAGCCTGCTGTCGTTCGCGCCCGCGCTCGCCAACCCGCGGCTGCTGGTCGATGCCGTCACCGGCGAAGTGCTTTTTGCTGAAGAAGCCGGCACGCCCTGGCACCCGGCCTCGCTCACCAAAATGATGACGGCCTATGTCGCGTTTGCTGCGCTCCAAGCCGGCCGCGTAACGCTTGATACGCCCGTCATCATCTCGCAGAAAGCCTGGAACCAGGCCCCGGCGAAATCCGGTCTGGAGGTCGGTCAGGGCCTCACGCTGCGCGATGCCCTCTATGTGATGCTGGTGAAGTCAGCGAATGATGTCTCCATCGCCATCGCCGAAGCCGTGTCGGGCAGCGTCGATGGTTTTGTGGGCGAAATGAACGGCATGGCTGCGGCCATGGGGCTCACGGCCACGCATTTCGTCAACCCGAACGGGCTCCACAATGTCGGGCAGGTCACGTCGGCCCGCGACCTCGCCATGCTGGCGCTGTACATAAGGCGGGACTTCCCGCAATTCCTGCCAATCTTCGAGACCGAGGCCGTAACACTCAACGGCCGCCTGCTCGAATCCAACAATTCGCTGCTCGAACATTTTGCCGGAACCACCGGCATGAAGACCGGCTATGTCTGCAATTCCGGGCTCAATATCGTCGCGACCGTTGATCGCGGCGGGCGCGCACTGATTGCCGTGGTGCTCGGCGGGTCGACAGCCCGCGAACGCAACGAACTGGCGGCGGAACTGATGCTGCGCGGTCTATCCGGCTCCTACATCGGCGAAGGCACGCTGGTCATGAGCCTGGCCAATGAGGCCGGCCCGCCCGTCGATATGAAGGCGAAGATCTGCGGCAAAAAGTCGAAGGCCTATCTGGCCGAACGGGCCAAGGCCTTCCCGATGGGGCTCAAGGGCAAGCCCAGCTATCTGACCGATAAAATTGAAGGCGCGGTCTATGCGGCCACCGTGCTGAGCACCGGCCCGGTCGTGGCCCTGCCGCGCAAGCGGCCGACCATTTTTGATCCGCTGGCGGCCAAAAACTAGGCCCGTGTGATCTCGAACCGCAGCACGCCATCCGCCTCGCTGATCGCGCAGGTGCCGCCGTTTTGCAGGCAGAAAAGCGGAATATCCACCTTCGCCATCGGGTCGGTGGCGAGCACGACAAGGCCCGCGCCCGGGGGCAGCGTGCCGAAGCGCTTTTCCAGCTTCAGCACTGGCAGGGGGCAGCGCAGCCCCCTGCAATCGATCAGGTCGAGCTTATTGGGCAAGCACCAGCACCCAATAGACACCCAGCGACGAGGTCGGGTCATAGGCGACGCCCAGCCCGGCGCGCGAGGTGGTCACATCGGCAATGGCCGCCGCATCGGGCGGCGCATTGCGCCAGCCCGAAAATACTTCGGCGAAGGTCGTATACCCGGCGCTGAGACGCATCACCGTGGCCCCCGGCGGCAGCGACGGCTGCGCGCCGGTCTTGGCATAATTAGAGGCCAGCGTCTGGGCGATGCCATCGAGCACGCTATCACCGCGCACGGCGGGCGCACCCTGCTGGCGGCGGTAATCATTGAGCAGGAACAGCGCTTCAACGCGGTTCACTTCAGCGCCCTGCCGGTTCATCGGCTGCGTCAGCCCCGGCGACAGCGTCATGCCCGGCGAACAGGCACCAAGCGCCAGCGCCACAACGCTGGCAGCGAGAAGGCGCGGGAGGCTCACGAAACTCGGCTTCAACGACATCTGTTCATCCTTCAAGGAGCAATCGGGGGTCGGGCGCAGGGACGCCGCACATTACGGCGCTTCTAGCGGTCACGGCATAGCGGCGCAATGCGGTGTGTCCTCAATTTCCCTCGACACGCCGCGCGCCGCCTCACGCCTCTGCCGCAATTGACTTCCCGACCGGAAGCAACCGATACCTGCCCGGTAATCGTTTCGGAACCCGATCGTGACCCTCCTCCCCGCGCCGTTCAATACCCCCCGCACCGAGGCCCTTGCCGCCTTCATCCTCGCGCTGGCCGCCATTCTGGGCGCCTGGGGATCGCAGCTTTTCGGGGGGTTGATCCCCTGCGAACTCTGCCTGTTGCAGCGCCAACCCTATTACATCGGCCTGCCGCTTCTGGCGCTGGTTCTGCTGGTCTGGCCGCGCCTCAGCCCGGCATTGCGCAGCCTTGGCCTGGGCCTCGTCGCCCTGGTCTTTGTGTGGGGCACCGGCCTTGGCGTGTATCATTCGGGGGTGGAGTGGGGCTTCTGGCCCGGTCCCACCGCCTGCACCGGGCTGGGCGGTGATCTGAATTTTGCCGATCTCAACAACGTCAACGCCACGCGCGTCGTGCCCTGCGACAAGGTGCAGTTCCGCTTCCTCGGCCTGTCGCTCGCGGGCTACAATGCGCTCGTTGCGCTCGCCGTGGTGATCCTGACCGGCCGGGCCGCGCTCGCCGCCCGCACTCAGGGCTCCAGCTCGCTGTCCCAATAGAGAAAATCGACCCAGCTGCGGTGCAGGTGGTTGGGCGGAAAGCCCCGGCCATTATTATGTAAATCCTGCACTGTGGGCTGGTAGGGCGCCTGCATGGGGAACATCTTGATGTCCCGGGGCAGCCGGTTGCCCTTGCGCAGATTACACGGCGCACAGGCCGCCACGACATTGGCCCAGGTGGTCATGCCGCCCTTCGAGCGCGGGATCACATGATCGAAGGTCAGATCATCCTTTGATCCGCAATATTGGCACTGGAAGCGGTCGCGCAAAAACACGTTGAACCGCGTAAAGGCCGGATGCCGCGCCGGCTTCACATAATCCTTGAGCGAAACAACGCTGGGCAGCGCCATTTCGAAACTGGGGGATTTCACGATCCGGTCGTAGCATGAAACGACATTCACCCGATCAAGGCAGATCGCTTTGATCGCATCCTGCCAACTCCACAACGACAGCGGATAGTAGCTGAGAGGCCGGTAATCGGCATTCAGCACCAAGGCGGGACAGCTCTCAAGCGACACCTGAACAGTCACCTGACGCCTCCCCAGCGGGAATCGCGGTCAGTCATGGTTGTAATGAGTGTAAGCAGAGTGTGACCGCTGTGTGAAGCCCCGTGATCGCCCGGTCTACCCGAGCCGCGCCAACAGGAAGCTTGTCGCGAAACTGAGCCCGTCATTGTCGATGCCATGCGCCAAAGTCGGCGAGCGGTGATAACTGACTTCAAAGCCGTTCGCGGTCAGCAGTTCCGCCGCCTCGCGGCTCATGGCCGGATCGACCACCGCGTCGAGATCGCCATGGATCAGCGCCACCGGCGGCTTGCCCACGCCCTCCTGGCCAAACCGCTCGGCCGGTACCAGGGCGCCGGAAAACGCAATCACCCCGGCGAGCGTCTGATCAAGCGCTGTGCCGACATGGAGCGCCATCATCGCCCCTTGGCTGAAGCCCACCAGCACGGTATCCGCTGCACCCAGCCCGGTCGCGGCCCATAGGTCGTTGAGGAATTCTTCAATCACCGGCGCCGCCTCGCGCGCGCCCTCGATCCGCCCGGCAATGCGGTCAACCAGCAGCGGAAACCACTGGAACCCGTAAGGATTACCATCGCACGGCAGCGGCGCGTTGGGCGCAACGAACAGCGCACCGGGCAGCACCTGCCCCCACGCCCCGCCCAGATCAATCAGGTCGCGCCCGTCCGAGCCATAGCCGTGGAGCAGCACCACAATCCGCGTTGGCGCACCGCCCGATCTTGGGGCGAGCATGGGGCCGGAAAGTTTGGTCATACCGAAAGTCCTTCACGCGCTTTTTTGGCGGCATAATAGGCCCAGAACAACAGGGCTGCTGTCGAGCGATAGGGCGCCCAGCGCGCGGCCTCAAGGCTGAGCTGTTTGGGCACGGGCCGTGCATCCCACCCGAGCGCCCATTGCGCCGCAATCTGCAACGCCAGATCGCCGGAGGGGAACACATCGGGGTGCCGCGCCGCAAACAGCAGGTAGATTTCGGCGGACCACGGGCCAATCCCCTTGAGCCGGGTCATATGGGCAATCGCGTCTTCAGCCGGCATCTGGTCTACGAGGTCGAGCCGCAGCTCCCCCGCCAGCATGGCCTCGGCAATGGTGCGCGCCGTCCGAACCTTGGCGCCCGATAACCCCGCGCCGCGCAACTCGGCCTCGCTCAACTGCAACAGTCCATCCGGCTCGCGCACGCCCGGCAGCGCTGCCACCCGGAGCCAGATCGAGCGCGCCGCCTGCGCCGAAACCTGCTGGCCCGCGACCACGCGCACCAGCCCGGCGAAACCCGTATCGGCCTCACGCACGCTGAACGGTCCGGCCAGCGCCACCACCGGCTGAAGCCGGGGATCAAGAGCGACAAGGCCCGCAAGGTGCTTTTCAAGCACAGACGGACTATCGAGCCGCTCTGTCGGGCTGGGTCCGCTCTGTGGTAGGGGTGCTGTCGTCATGTCCAGTCCAGTCCTTCGCTTTGCGCCCAGCCCCAATGGCAATCTGCATCTTGGCCACGCGCTGTCTGCGCTGTTGACGGCCGAATGGGCCCGCCGCCTGAACGGGCGTTTTCTCCTGCGCATCGAAGATATCGATACGGCAAGGACGCGACCCGAGTTCGTCGAGGCCATTTTCACCGATCTTCGCTGGCTCGGGCTCGAATGGGAAGAGCCGGTGCTCTTTCAATCCACCCGGTTTGAAACCTACGCGCGCTTTGCCGATCGGTTGCGGGCCCGCGGCCTGCTCTACCCGTGCTTTTGTTCACGCAGCGACAGCGCGGCCCGGGCCGAAGGCACCGATCCCGACGGCGCCCCGCTCTATCCGGGCACCTGCCGCCATCTCGATCAAAAAGACGCGGAGCGACGCCTCGCGACCGGCGAACAGGCCAATTGGCGGCTCGATACCAGACGGGCCTCCGAACGCGTGGGCGCCCTGGCCTTTACCATGGCCGAGCCGACGCCGCTCGACCGCCCCCGCATCCGCTACGCGCGCCCCGAACGCTGGGGCGATGTGGTGCTGGTGCGCAAGGATACGCCCACGAGCTACCACCTGAGCGTGGTCGTCGATGATGCCGAGCAGGGCATTACCCATGTGACGCGCGGTCGCGACATGGAGGCAGCCACCGATATCCACACGCTCCTGCAGGCGCTGTTTGCCCTGCCAATGCCGAATTACACCTTCCACCGCCTGATCCTTGACGATGAAGGCCGGAAACTCTCGAAATCGCGACTGAGCCAAAGCCTCAGCGACCTTCGCGCCAGCGGCTGGACCCCCGATGATGTGCGGCGCGCCCTGGGCCTTTTGTCGCTGTCCGGCTGAACCAGTTTTCAAGTTGCCCCGTTCAGACTATAGCACCTGCACAAACCCGAACCGGGACAGCGACCCATGAACCAGACCATCATCAACACCGTGACCATCGTCGCCCTCGCGACCGTGGCCATTATCCTGTTCATGGGGCTGTTCAACATGTTCCGGGGCGGCAACCCGAACCTCAGCCAGACCCTGATGCGCGCCCGCGTCATCGCGCAGGCGGTGGCTCTGGTCCTGATCCTCGGCGCGCTGGCGCTTTTTGGCACCAGCCACGCCTGATCCTCAGGGCTTGAACACATCTTTGGCGGCGCGCAGCGCCGCAAATACCTCGGCGGGCCCGGTGCCCGGCGGCAGGGCCATGGCCTCGCGCAACGCCGGCTGATCGGCGCGGAGAAACGGGTTCGTCGCCTTTTCGAGCGCCAGGCTGACCGGCACGGTGAATTGCCCCGCCGCCCGCATGCGCTTCACTTCCGTCGCACGCATCTTCAGCGCAACATTGTCGGGATCGACCGTGCTCGCGAAGGCCGCATTGTCGAGCGTGTATTCGTGCCCGCAAAAAATCAGCGTATCATCGGGCAGGCTGCGGATCAGCACCAGCGCCGCCCACATATCCTCGGGCTTGCCCTCGAAAATCCGTCCAACGCCCAGCGAAAACAGCGTATCGGCCGAAAACAGCCGCCGCCCTGTGGGGTCATAATAGACCAAATGCCCCAGCGTATGGCCGGGCGTATCGATAACGTAGAAATCGCTCTCGCCCAGCGTCACTCCGTCGCCACCGGCCACCAGCACGTCGAGCCCCGGAATCTTGTCTGCCTCGGCGCGCGGGCCGGTTACGGTGACTCCATATTTGCGCTTCAGCGGCTGCAGCGCCTCCACATGGTCCGTGTGGTGGTGGGTGATGAAAATATCGCTCAGAGCCCAGCCGCGTCGGGCCAGCGCCTGTTCAATGGCGTCGAAATCGGGAGCATCGATGGCGGCGGTCTTGCCGGTCGCCACATCATGAACCAGATATCCGATATTATCCTTACGGGCCGCAAACAGATCAATGAGCAAGGCCATGGTCCAACCTCTCCCGCTGCCCCTGCGGGCGGCTTTCAGGCACATCGTGACATTCACGCTGTAACAAGGCAAACTTGAAAACCACAAACAAAGCAATGCCATGGCCACCGATGTCACAAGGCTGATTGCCTTCTACAAATCGCCGCTCGGCAAGATCAGCCGGGCGCTGCTGCGCGAAGACATTATCCGGCTCGCCACCCCGCAATCGGGCGAACGCGTGCTGGGCCTCGGCTTTGCCACGCCCTACCTCCGCTTTACGCTCGAAAAGGCAGAACGGGTGATTGCCCTGATGCCCGCCCGACAGGGCGCCTCGGCCTGGCCGCGCGAGGGTCCGTCGCACACCGTGCTCAGCGACCCGCTGGAAATGCCGTTTCCCGACGCGAGCCTCGATCTGATCGTCGCCGTCCATGCGTTTGAGCATGTCGCCGATACCGATGAACTCATGCGCGAATTGTGGCGGATAGCGGCACCCAATGCGCGGCTCATCATTGTAGTGCCCCGTCGGCGCGGCCTCTGGGCGCAGCGCGACAACACGCCGTTTGGCGACGGCAATCCGTTTTCCCGCCGCCAGCTGGAACGTCTGCTCAATGACAACAGCTTCGTGCCCGAACTCTGGCGCGATGCGCTCTACCTGCCGCCCGTCGAGCACCCGCTGATGTTGCGCTCGGCGCGGCTGTTCGAGCGGGCCGGGCGCATTCTCGGGCCGACCCTCGCCGGGGTCATGGTGGTGATGGCGAAAAAGGCCCAGTTTCCCGCCATTCCGCGTCGCACGCGAGCCGAACGTTATGTGCGCGTCCCCGCCCTCGCGCCGCAGACCGCGCTGCACTGGCCCAGCATTGAGATCACACCGGATCATCCGCCCGGGCCAATGCCGCGCGCCTGAGGGAAAGCTTTGCGAAAACCCGGCGCTTCCCCTATGGTCCGGCCGCTTGAAAGACGGCCGGACCTGACCTTATGACCCTGACGCCCATACGCCCCCAGCCGCAGCCCGGCATCCTGTCGATTGCGCCCTACCAGCCGGGAAAATCCCAGGCCGCCCCGGGCGTGACCCCGGTCAAGCTGAGCGCCAATGAAAGCCCGCTGGGCGCGAGCCCCGCCGCCATTGCCGCGCTCCGCGAAATCAGCCTGAACCCGGAAGTCTATCCCGAAGGAACCTCGCGCATCCTGCGCGACGCTCTTGGCGAGGTACATGGCCTTGATCCCGAGCGCATCGTTTGCGGCAACGGGTCCGATGACCTGCTGCACCTTCTGGCGCAATGCTACCTCGGGGTGGGCGACAATGCGGTGATGAGCCGCCACGGCTTCAACGTGTACCCTATCGTCACGCGCGCCGCCTCGGCCGAGCTTATCATGGTGCCCGAGACCGAGTACCGGGCCGACGTGGACGCCATCCTCGCCGCCATCACGCCCCAAACCCGCGTGGTCTGGCTCGCCAACCCGAACAACCCCACGGGCACCTATCTGCCGCATGCCGAAATCCAGCGGCTCCATGCCGGGCTCCGTCCCGACATTCTGTTCGTGCTCGATAGCGCCTATGCCGAATATGCCACCGCCCCCGACTACCGGCCCGGCGTTGACCTGGTCGACGCCGCCGACAATGTCGTAATGGTCCGCACCTTCTCGAAAATGGGCCTTGCGGCGGCTCGCATCGGCTGGCTCTACGGCCCGGCCCATGTTGTCGACGTGCTCAACCGCGTGCGCGGCCCGTTCAACGTCAACCGCCCGGCGCAGTTCGCCGGAGCCGCCGCCGCGCGCGACCGTGCCTTCACCGAGGAGCTTGCAGCCTATAACGCCACCTGGCGCACCTGGCTCACGACCGCGCTCCACGCCAACGCCATCCGGATCGTCCCCTCCGAGGCCAATTTCGTGCTCGCGCTCTTTGCCGATGCCGACACCGCCCGCGCCGCCTTCAGCGCCCTCTTCAACGAGGGGCTGATCGTGCGCGAGATGGGCGTCTATGGCATTGAAAACGGCCTGCGTATTTCCATTGGACCCGAGGCGGCGCTTCGGCGGCTGGTCGAAATCCTCAGGGCCTTCGGCGCACCGGGGGGCCGATAATGTTTCAACGCATTGCGCTTATCGGCATCGGCCTCATCGGCTCGTCCATCGCCCGCGGCGTTCGGCTCAAGGGGCTGGCGCGCGAAATCGTTATTTCGACCCGCAAGCCCGAAACGCTCGACGAGGCCCGCAGCCTCGGACTCGGCGACCTGTATACGCTCGACGCGCGACAGGCCGTGGCTGGGGCCGATCTGGTCATCCTCTGCACGCCGGTCGGCACCTATCGCAAAATCATGGATGACATTGCCCCGGCGTTGGCGCCCGGCGCCATCCTCTCCGATGTGGGGTCGGTGAAGGGCCATGTCGTCGAAACGCTCGGGCCGCTGGTGCCGGCCGGGGTGCATTTCATTCCCGGGCACCCTATTGCCGGAACCGAGCATTCTGGGCCCGCCGCCGGGTTTGCCGAACTGTTCACCAACCGCTGGTGCATTCTCACGCCCGCGAGTGGCGCCGATCAGGCCGCCACCCAGAAGCTGACCGATTTCTGGCGCGCGCTCGGCTCAAATGTCGAATGCATGGAAGCAGCCCACCACGATCTCGTGCTGGCGATCACCAGCCATGTGCCGCACCTCATTGCCTATAACATCGTGGGCACGGTGGCCGATCTGGAAGCCGCCACCCAGTCTGAGGTCATCAAATTCTCGGCCTCGGGCTTTCGCGATTTCACCCGCATCGCCGCGAGCGACCCGGTGATGTGGCGCGACATCTTCCTCACCAACCGCACCGCCGTGCTCGAAATGCTCGGGCGCTTTCTCGAAGATCTGGCGCGGCTCCAGCGCGCCGTCCGCGTGGGCGATGGCCCGGCCATGGAAGACCTGTTCACCCGCACCCGCGCCATCCGGCGCTCGATCATCACTGCCGGACAGGAAACGGCAGCGCCCGATTTCGGCCGCCCGCATGAAAACGCCGTCTCTCTCCCCGGCACATCCGAGGAAAGAGATCACGGAGGCGGCGAAGACGCCTGAACAAGAGTGCTCGGCGGCGAAGACGCCGGAGGGTCGGTGCGGCCTTAAAACGCGGGTGCGATGAACCCGAGCGATACCCCGCCCAGCTTCACCTCGCCACCGTCGATGGTGAGCGCATTGGAAAAGCTGCCATCTGCTTCCGGCTGGCCTTTGACGGCCGCGAGTTGCACCGGACCGAGCAGGGCCGCAAACCGGTCGAGCACGCCTTTGGTCCTGTAGCTGATGCTGCCATTGAGCATACCGGACGCATTGAGCCGGGCCTCGCCGGTGACCTCAAAGCTTTCATCGGGCGTGGGCTGGCTGCCGCTCAACCGCACCAGCTTCAGGCTGCCCTGCCGGTTGACCCAGGCCCGCACCACCATCGGGTCGGTGAAAGCCATCAGATCATCAGGCAGGCCCGACAATTCAGCTTCAAGGCTGGTTTCCCCATCGGTAACATCAGCGGCCGGCACCGTGACACCGCTCGCGGTAACGTAGAGCGCAAGGCTCGCCGTGCCATTGCTCGCCTCATGGGCCTCGGCCATATCCATCAGATGGGCTTCGGCATGGCCGAGCTTGGCCTGCAGAATATCGTCGATCACCGTCTCGTTCCACTCAACGCCATCAGCGACCATGGACACACGGCCGATGCGCCAGCCAAGGCCGGTCAGGCCCTTGAAAATATCGGCGGTAATGACGCGCGCACTGCCTTCGAAGCCCGTGAAATCGAGGCGGCTCTCGCTGCCGGTGAGCGCGTTTTCGAACAGGGCCGGCCCCTTGGCCGAAAAGATCACATGGGTCGGATTATAAACGAGGATCGACGCCTTGAGCCCGGCAATGGTCACCGTCCGGTCCATATCCAGCACGGTTGCAGTGCTGCACTCGATATCGAAGCGGAACGGGAAGCCGGAGACCGAAACGGGACTGCAGGTCACCTGCGGCGCGGTCTCCCCGTCAGCCGCAGCGAGAAGCCCGATCTGGCGTTTGATTTCACCAGCGCCATAAAACCAGGCGGCGCTCCACAGCGCCACGATCACCAGAGCCGTTACGCCCAGTGCGATAACCTTCCGCGTCAATCCACCAATTCCCGTGCATGGTTGCGTGGCGCGGAACCTATCGGTAGGAACAGGTCAGGAGCAAGGCAATCCGCAGCAGATGGAACAGGATTCCGCCCATTGGGTCTTTGGCTATGGTTCGCTGATCTGGCGGCCGGGCTTTGACCATATCGACAAGTCCCCGGCGTTGTTGCCGGGGGCGCACCGGCGTCTGTGCATCTATTCATACCGGCATCGCGGCACAGAGGCCCAGCCCGGTCTGGTCTTCGGGCTGATGCCCGGCGGCTCGTGTCACGGCATGGCATTTTCCGTCGCCGCCGACGCCTGGCCCGATGTGCTGGCCTATCTGCGCGAACGCGAGATGGATCGCGGCGTCTACCGCGAGGCGCACCGCCCGGTCCGCCTGCATACAGGCACCATCGTCCGTGCCCTCACCTTTGTGGCCGAAGCCAACCATCCGCAATTCGCGGGGCGGCTGACGCTCGAGGATCAGGTGCGCTTCATCCGGCAGGGCGTGGGGGAATCCGGGGCTAACTCCGATTATGTGTTGGCCACGGCAACGCACCTCAATGCGCTTGGCATCCGCGACCGCAATCTGGATCGGCTGGTCAAGGCTTTGGGCACGCTCTGAGGTCAGGCGACGCAGAGACCCTTGACCGGCTCGGCCGCCTCAAGATCCCACACCATCAACAGCCGTTCGACACTGCCGGGTTCGGCTTCCAGCGAATAGGCATGATCCGCGCATTCCAGCGCCCAACGGAACCGGGCGCGGCTGGCGCTATCGCCCACCACATCGACGGCACCGCCCACCCACAGCACTTTGCCATCATGGGTGAGCACATAAAGATCATCGTCATTCAGCGACAGATGAGGCAGCGACACGGGCATCAGCGCATAAAGCTGGCCCGATCGGCCAAGCCAGTTGAGCGCTCCCGCAAGGGGCCATGCCGTTACCGCATCTGCAACAGACGGGACCATGCTCAACCCCATAAACGCAAGTACCAAACTCAGGCCGCGCGAATCAGCGTCGACCAACTACTAAATATATGGTCACGGGGTGTCGAAACGTCAATATATGGTGTTATTGGCTGTCCGGCCCCGGTGCTGCGGCCTGACGCAGCGTCTCCAGTTTCACCCGCATCGCGTCGGAAATAGGGCGAGCCAGCCCACGCTCATAGGCTTCCAGCATCAGGGCGTTGCTTTCGGTCTCAATCGCCTCGATCAGCCGGGCGCGGAACACCGGCCCCTCGAGCCCGGGGGGAATGGGCGGCAGGAAGCGCGCCTTGGCGGTGCCGCGCCACAGCAGAAGGCTGCGCCGCCCCCAGAACAGGCCCGAATTGAGCGCCACCGGCACCACTGGCACATTCAGCGATTGATAGAGGCGGACCACACCCTGCCGGTAGTCCGGCTCCTCCAGCGGCGCCTTGCGGGTACCTTCGGGGAAAATGATAATCCGCGCACCCCGCGCAATGGCCGCCCGCGCCTCTTCGATCATCGCCGGAATGGCCTGCGCCCCCAGCGACCGGTCGATGCGGATCGTGTCGAAGTTCTGCGCCGCGCGCCCGAAAAACGGCAGGTCCATCAGCTCTTTTTTCGCAATGAAGGCCGGGCGCTTCGAGGCCGGCAGCAGCGCGAAAATATCCCAGTCGCTCATGTGCTTGGCCGCGAGAATGGCCGGACCATCGGGGATGTTCTCTTCCCCCTCGATCACGGTGCGAATGCCGCCAAACAGCCAGAGCGCCACGCGGTTGGAATAGGCCCAATACAGCGCCGCCGACCAGCCAAAGCGCGAGCCGGGTCTCGTCAGCACAGCCCCAAGGCCAACGACAATCGACAAAACGCCAGTCTGCACCCAGTAGAAGGCGTAAAACAGCAGCGAACGCAGGCCCTGGGCAATCACGCTGCCACTCCTTGAACCGATGAAAACACTCAGGATGTCGTTTGCAGAAAGCGGCGCACGGTAATGCGCGAGGTGATTGCCGTGACTGCCGCAATCACAGGAACCACGGCGATGAGCCCGAGGAGCCCGTCGAGCCCGAGAGCAAAGCGTCCAAACAGCACGCCCAATTGTTGCCCCGCCGCCTGCGGCATGACCGCCCCCACGGCGAAGCCGACGACAATGAAGAACACGATGGCGGCAAACCCGCCCAACATGCCCCCCCGGAACCCGATGGTGAGGAACCGGCCCTGAAACTCGCCCGCAATGAAGCTGTTCGAGGCGCCGATGAAATGCAGCACATCCACAATGCTGCGGTTCGACGCCATGGTGCCGCGCGTGGCGAACACAATCGCCAGCACCGTGGCCACCATGATGAGCATCAAAACCAAGAGCCCCGAGGCGACAATGGTGCCCGCCATGCCGTTAAGCTGCTGCCGCCACGCCGCATGCGTATCGAGACTGGCCCCCTCAACCGCCTTGAGGTCGCTTGTCAGCTTGTCGATATCCGCCTCACGCGGGTCCGCCAGCTGCACCACCACGAGGCGCGGCACATCGAGGGCGGAAAGATCCACCCCAGCGCCCAGCCAGGGGGTCAGGAGATCCTGCGTTTCTTCAAGGCTCAGGGCCCGCGCGCTGGCAACGCCCGGAGTCGCCTCAGCCAGGGCCACTGCCGTGCGGAGGCTCGAGTCCATGACCGCACCATCCACGGGCCGGAGCTGGATTGTCACTTCGCGCCCGACATCGGCCGACCAGCCCAGGGCTGATTTCTGCACCAGCACAACGCCGCCCAGGGTCATGGCCGACAGGAAACTCATGATGGCGATAAGGGTGACCAGCGTGCGCCCCGCCACCGACCGCTCGGGCACGATGGGGGCGCTCTGTTCGCCGCGTGCCAGGCCCGGAAGCCTCAGAAAGCGCCACTCAGCCATGGATATGGACCTGTCCGTCATTCAGCACCATGCGCGGGAACGGGAAATTGTCGAGCAGCGGCAATTCGTGCGTCGCGAGGATGATCGTTGTGCCCATGCGGTTCAGTTCGGCAAACAGCCGGATCAGCCGCAACGACAGGTCCGGGTCCACATTGCCCGTCGGCTCGTCTGCCAACAGGATATCGGGCCGCCCGATCACCGCACGCGCAATCGCCGCCCGCTGCTTTTCCCCGCCCGAGAGCAGCGCCGGAAGCGCGTTGAGCCGTTCGCCCAGCCCCACCCATTCCAACAGCTCAATCACATTGGCGCGGTAGCTCGATTCCTGCTCGCCGAGCACCCGCAGCGGCAAGGCCACATTTTCATAGGTGGTCAGATGGTCAAGCAGCCGGAATTCCTGGAACACGATGCCGATGTGCCGCCGCATCTGCAGCAGCCCATCCTGATCGAGTTGGGTCGTATCCTTGCCGAACAGCATCACCTTGCCGCGCGTCGGTTTCAGCGACAGCAGCAGCAGTTTGAGCAGTGACGTTTTCCCCGCGCCCGAGGGCCCGGTGAGGAAATGAAACGAGCCCGGCTCGATCCGGAAATCAAGGTCGCGCAAGATTTCCGGGCCCTGCCCGTAGCGCAGGCCCACATTCAAGAATTCGATCACTGGCCATCCGATCCGAATCACACCCGGGCATCATAACAAAGCCCCGGCACCCGCCGCGGCTTGTTGCCGACAATTCCGCCCAAATCTTGATCTGCCTCCTAAGGATTCGCTGCCGGATTGACAAACCTTAACCGCCTTGGCGCTATCTTTGCAGGATGAGCGCGACAAGTCCGACCACCGTAACGATCGAGTGCCCCAGTTGCGGCACCCAATATGCCCTGCCCAACGATGCCGTTGGTCCGGCAGGTCGCAAGGTATCCTGCGCCAAATGCGGCACGTCCTGGCACGCCGAACGTCCCGCCGAGGCCGATCTCGCCACAGATGACGCCAGCCGATCGCCCGCAGGGCAACCGGGCGTTACCGCCCTGTCCGACACCGAAGAAAATCGGCTCGATGATCGCTTCAAAGACCTCGACATCAAGCTGAAGGCCCCGCGCAAGCGCCAGCTCGGCGGCATCGATCTCAATGCCATCGGCATCGACGAGGGCATGAGCGGGGGCACGGGTCAGCGCGCCGGGCGCTATCGCCGCTCGCGCACGGATGCCGAATTGCGCGGCCCCGGTGAACGGATTCTTGCGCGGCTGCGGCTGCTATCACTCCTCAGCACCGTGGCGCTCGCCGCCGGTCTCGTGGTTTTCCGCACCGATGTGGTGCGTGCGGCGCCCGATCTGGCCGCGCTCTACGATGCCGTAGGCCTGCCGGTGAATGTCATAGGGCTCGACATCACGGACCTCCGCACGCTCGTCGCCAAGCGAGGCAGCACCGATGTGATGACGGTTGAAATGGCCCTCGCCAATGCAACATCCGGCACGGTGAGCATTCCCGAGGTCATCATCACCCTGCTGAATGACGACCATGAAATCCTCTACGCCTGGAGCGTGATGCCCATGGTGCCGACGGTCGCGGCGGGCGAACGCGCCAGCGTCAGCGCCGAACTGTCAAACCCGCCCATCGCCACGCGCCGCGTGCTGGTGAGTTTTGCCGGTGGCCCGGTGCCCGATGTTGCCCTCGTGCCACGAACGAAACCAAAAGCGCCCTCGTTTACGGTTGAGCAACCTACCCCGCTCGATATCGACAGTCCGGAGGCGGCGAGTCCCGCGGAATCCGATACGGCGCCGTCTCACACCACCCATTGATGCCTCGGAGTTGCATACCCTATGGCCCGCATCCTCATTGCCGAAGACGATGACAATGTTCGTACCTTCGTGCTGCGTGCGCTCGAAATTGCCGGTCACGACGTAACAGCCGCCGAAGATGGCGGGCTGGCCGCCGAAATCCTGCTCGAAGAACAGGGCCGCTTCGACCTGCTGGTGTCCGACATCAAGATGCCGGTCATGGACGGGATCGAGCTGGCCCTCACCGTCGGCGCGCAATATCCCGATCTCACCATCCTGCTGATGACCGGCTTTGCCGATCAGCGCGAGCGCGCGCATGGGCTCGACGCGCTGATCTATGATGTCATCGCCAAACCCTTCACGCTCGATGCGCTGATGGGCAAGGTCGACGACGCTCTGGCGGGCCGCCCGCCGCAGATTCTGTCGCTGGCGGCTCAGGCCCGGATGGCCTGAGGCGCTAGAGCCAGTCGGGCACGCTATCGAGTGCAATCAGCTCGGCTATGGATTTGCGCGGGCGCACCACATGCCACCGCGCGCCATCCACCAGCACTTCGGGGATCAACGCCCGCGAATTATAGGTCGAGGCCATGACAGCCCCGTAAGCCCCTGCCGACATGACGGCCAGAAGATCGCCCTCTTCCACTTCGGCAATCTCCCGGTCCTGCGCAATGAAATCGCCGGTCTCGCACACCGGACCCACCACATCGGCGGTGATCCGGGGGCGGTTCGATTGCACCACGGGCTCGATATCGTGGTGCGCTTCATAAAGCGTAGGCCGCACGAGATCGTTCATGGCCGCATCAACAATGATGAAGGTCTTTTTCCCGTCCTTCACATATTCAACCCGCGTCACCAGCACACCGGCATTGCCGACAATCACCCGGCCCGGCTCCAGCACGAGCGAAACGCCCAGGGGCTTGATGTGCCGCATGACGATTTCGGCATAGGCCGACGGCGCTGGCGGGGCCGCCTCGTTGAAATGATAGGGAATACCGAGCCCGCCCCCGACATCGGCATGGCGGATATCATGACCGGCCGACTTCAGGTCGCGCACGAGTTCCGCCAGCAGCGCGAACGCATTGTCGAACGGGGTCATCGTGGTGATCTGGCTGCCGATATGCATATCGACGCCAACCGCGCGCACGCCCGGCAATTCGGCAATGCGCCGATACACCTCCCGCCCCCGCTCGAAGGGAATGCCGAATTTGTTTTCGGATTTGCCGGTCGAAATCTTCTTGTGCGTACCGGCATCCACATCCGGATTGATGCGCACCGATACCGGCGCCGTCACGCCCATCGACACCGCGACATCGCTCAGGCGCTCCAGTTCCGGCTCGCTTTCCAGATTGAAGCACTTGATGCCGATCTCAAGGCCGCGCCGCATTTCGGCAATGGTCTTGCCCACGCCCGAAAACACGATGCGCTCGCCCGGAATACCCGCCGCGACCGCGCGTTCGAGTTCGCCGCCCGACACAACATCGGCCCCGGCGCCTTCAGCCGCGAGGATCGTCAGCACCGCCTGGTTCGAATTGGCCTTCATCGCATAGGCGACGAGCGGGTTCAGATCGGCAAAAGCCTCGCGCATCACCCGCACATGACGGCGCAGCGTTGCGGCTGAATAGACATAGAACGGCGTGCCGACCTTGTCGGCCAACAGCTCGACCGGAACATCCTCGGCAAACAGCTTGCCATCGCGATAGGTAAAATGGTGGACCAATGCCGCCCCCGAATTCGTCCGGCCCGGATCGGGCCCCTCAAAGGCTCAGCCGAGCCCGCCCTCGCCATGCCCGCGCGTGCGTTTGATTGCAACGGGCTCTGCCGCCTCGCCGGTCAAGGCACTGCGCCAGCGCGCCGCTTCACGCGCCACGTTTTCCGGAGCGGTCCCGCCAAAGCTGGTGCGCGCCGCCACTGAGGCCTCGACACTCAGCACCTTGTGGATGCGGCTGTCGATCCGGGCATCGACGGATTTGAAATCCTCGATCGTCAGCCCTTCAAGCCCGATGCCGCGCTCTTCGCACAGTGCCACGAGCCGCCCGGTGATATGATGGGCCTCGCGGAACGGGATATTCGCCTGCCGCACCAGCCAGTCGGCCACGTCGGTGGCGGTTGAAAAGCCCACAACCGCCGAAGCCCGCATCCGGTCGCGCCGGGGCTGCAGATCGGCCACCATGCCGGTCATGGCCGCCAGCGACAGCGACAGGGAATCAAGCGCATCAAACGCCACTTCCTTGTCTTCCTGCATGTCCTTGGAATAGGTGAGCGGCAGGCCCTTCATCACAATGATGAGCGCAGTGAACGCGCCCATGATCCGTCCGACTTTCGCGCGGATCAGCTCCGCCGCGTCCGGGTTGCGCTTCTGCGGCATGATCGACGACCCGGTCGTGAACTTGTCCGACAGCGTGATGAAGCCGAACTGCGCCGAACTCCAGATCACCAGCTCCTCGGCAAACCGGCTGAGGTGCATGGCACAGATCGCCGCGGCCGACAGCGTTTCAAGCACGAAATCCCGATCCGACACGCCATCGAGCGAATTGGCCGTGGGCCGGTCGAAGCCGAGCGCTGTCGCCGTCATCTGCCGGTCAATCGGATAGGGTGTGCCGGCGAGCGCCGCCGACCCCAGCGGGTTTTCGTTGAGCCGCGCCCGTGCATCGGCGAAGCGTCCATGGTCGCGCCCCAGCATTTCGACATAGGCCATGAGATGGTGCCCGAAGGTCACCGGCTGCGCGTTCTGCAGATGGGTAAAGCCCGGCATGATGGTTGAGACTTCTTCCTCGGCGCGCTGAACCAGCGTCAGCTGCAAGGTTGAAATCTGCGCCATCAGCGTGTCGAGAGCGTCCCGCACATAGAGGCGGAAATCCGTGGCGACCTGATCATTGCGCGAACGGGCCGTGTGCAGCCGCCCCGCAGCATCGCCGATCAGCTCCTTGAGGCGGCTTTCGACATTCATGTGAATGTCTTCCAGCCCGCGCGAAAACGTGAAGGTGCCCGCCTCGATCTCGGCCCGCACGTGGTCAAGCCCTGCGACAATCGCGTCCTTGTCTTCGGCGGTCAGAATACCAACTTCCTGCAGCATCGTCGCGTGGGCGATTGATCCCGCAATGTCCTGCCTGTAAAGGCGCTGGTCAAACCCGATGGAGGCGTTGATTTCTTCCATGATTGCGTCGGGGCCCGACTGAAAGCGGCCGCCCCACATGCGATTGCTCATCTCAACTCCACCCGTTGACCACCCAACAAACCAGAACGAACCCCATGACGGATCCTTCCTCGGCCCCTGCCCGCTTCACGCGCAAACGCGTCACGATGCTGGCCATTGTCAGCGCGGTCGTAGCTCTAGTGCTAACCCTCGTGCTTGGCAACGTTTGGCCCGCAACGGCCAGCCAATGTGCGCCCCAGGTGGTGCGCGCCCAACAGGTCGACGCGGCCGCGCTCGGCAACCTTGCCGCCCTCACCGGCACAGGCACGGGCCGAGGCTATGCCGACCTGAGCTTTACCGATGCGGACGGGGCAGCCCACAGGCTTTCCGAATTCGCCGGCAAAAGCCTCCTGGTCAATTTCTGGGCCACCTGGTGCGTGCCCTGCCGCGAGGAAATGCCCGCCCTCAACGCCCTGGCTGAAGGCCGCAATTCCGATCGCTTCGCCGTGCTGACGATCAACCTTGATATCGGCGAAGGCGGACTCGACAAGGCGCGGGCCTTCCTCGCCGACAATCAGCTCAGCCATCTGCCGCTGTATGCCGACAGCAGTTTTTCCGCCTTCGACCGGCTGAAGCGCGAGGGCGTTGCCGTCGGCCTGCCCGCTACGGTGCTGCTCGACGAAAAGGGCTGCGAGCTGGCAATACTTCAGGGTCCTGCCGAATGGAATTCAGCCGATGGACATGCTGTAGTGGAGGCGCTCACCGGGAGTTGACCCATGCCCCGCATCCTCTGCGTCGGTGCCTTGACCATGGATACCATCTTCAGGCTCGACGCCCTGCCGCAGGGGTCAGGCAAATTCATTCCGCTTGCTGCGGTTGAAGTGGCCGAGGGCATGGCGGCGGCGCAGGCGGCCACCATTGCCCGGCTGGGTGGCGAGGCAACGCTCTGGGCCTCAGCCGGCGACGATGCCACTGGCGACCGCCTGGTGGCGCAGATCAGCGCCGAAGGCGTTGATTGCTCCGCCGTGCGCCGCGTGCCCGGCGCGCGCTCGGGCTTTGCCACCATCCTCATGGACAAAAAGGGCAGCACGGTCATTGTGCCGCGCTACGATCCAGCGCTGCTGGTCCCGCCAGTCGGCGTCCCCGATATGGAAGATATCGACGCGGTGCTGGTGGATGTGCGCTGGCCCGATGCCGCCGAACTGGCGCTCAGGGCCGCAAAAAGCGCCGGGGTTCCCGGCATTCTCGATGCCGACACGGCCGCCATTGATATTTTGCAGCGGCTGATGCCGCTCGCCTCGCATGTCGTCGCGTCCGACAAGGCGGCTCGCCTCCTCACCAGCACGGCGTCAGCGCCGGAGGCGGCGGCGGCGCTCATTGTCAACCATCCGGGCTTCATCACCGTCACGGGCGGCGAAGAAGGCTGCTGGTGGGGTGATGGCGCCACGGTGCGGCACATGCCCGCCCCGCATATCCACGCCGTGGATACCCTGGCGGCCGGCGACGTTTTCCACGCCGCTTTCGCGCTGCTGCTGGCTGAAAACACCCGGCCCATGGCCGAGATACTGCGCTTTGCATCGGCGGCCGCAGCCATCAAATGCACACGCTTCGGAGGGCGCCTTGGCGCCCCCACGCGCGATGAAGTCGAGGCCTTCCTCGCCCGTTAGGCGAAGTCGCCTGCTCTAGACGGATTTATCGACATTGCGGCCCTGCCCTTCGGGCGCAGGGGCCGGGCGCGGTGCCTCGGGGGCATCGACGCTCTGGGCATTGTCTTCGGCGGCGCGGCGCACCGCATACTCGGCCACCTGCCGGGGCGCGCTCACCTGAGCGGCGCGAAGCTGGTTCGTCAGATCTGAGTTCATCATGTCACCAAGGCTGGGGTTCAGACGGGGCCACATTAAGCCCCGGCCCTGAACCCCATCTTGCGCGGCCTCTGCCGACACGATTCAAATTGTCTGCATGATTAGCGGAATTTGCCCGGCGTCCACAAAACGTCGGTGCGGCCATCGCCATTGGCGACGCGCGCCAGAACGAACAGCAGGTCCGAGAGGCGATTGAGGTAGATCACCGCCTCGGCACTGGTGTCGGGCTCGCGGTCCTTCAATTCAACCACGAGCCGCTCGGCGCGCCGCGTCACAGTGCGCGCAAGGTGCAACTCAGCCGACAGACGGCTTCCGCCGGGCAGCACAAAGGTGGTCAAGGGCTGCAGCCGGTCGTTGAACAGGTCGATCTGCTCTTCAAGCCACTGCACCTGGCCGGGCGTCACCCGCAGCGACGGCGGATCATTGGGGTTATCGGCGCCCGGCGTCGCAAGGTCCGAGCCCAGATCGAACAGATCGTTCTGGATCCGGCCCAGCACCGCGTCGACATCCGGCGTGTGCTGCGTTTCAAGCCGCGCGAGGCCGATGGCGCAATTGGCCTCGTCCACGGTGCCATAGGCATCCACCCGCAGATCGAACTTCATGCGGCGCGGGCCGCGCACCAGCCCGGTCGTGCCGGTATCGCCGGTTTTGGTGTAGATCCTGTTGAGCTTGACCATGGTGTCCTCGTTTACGCGTTCGTTCAGCTACGCCCTGAAGGCCCGCAGGGATCACGCATTAACCCTGCATAAAGCATTTTCACCCGCTGGCCCCCGGATTGAGGCAAAAAGGCGCGGTAACAATAAAGGCGTAGCTCCATGCAGGCTCTCGTGCCCCGGCGGCGTAAATCGGATTGGTTGGTTGAGGCGGATAACCTGCCGCGTCGCGTTGGTCCCGATGCGCCCGTTGCGCCGTTTTTGAGCCAGCTTGTGGCCCAGGCGACACCGCCTGAACCCACCGCCACCGAGCAGGTTGAAGCCCGGTCGGCCAGCCATGCCTATGCCACTCGGGCCCAGAGCACCAACCTGCGCATGCCCGCAGGTTACCGGACGACCGTCGTCGTCTAGTTCAGCGTCACGTCGCGCCCGGCCCCGGTGATCGACACGGTGAACCCGGCGACCACATCAAAGGCGGCCATGATGGTGAGCAGGAAGAACACCGAGTTGGCGCAGGCCCCGACCAGCAGGAATTCGACCAGAAACACCACGAAGACCACGACCGAGAGCATGTGCTCCACAACCGAGCCGCGCCCGGTATTGGTCGATTTCAGCACCTCGAAAAACAGGCAGATGATGCCGACGATCAGCATCAGATCGCCCGAGGTCAGGCTCCAGGTGATACCCGAGACCATCGGGATCTCGAAAACCTTCGACAGCCAGCCCCCGGCGGAGCCGCCCATGAACAGGAAGGTGATGAAGTTGTAGCCGATGAGCGGCAGAATCAGCAGCGGCGGAATGAAGCTGCCCGCGCGGGGGCGCCGCTCAGGCGGGATGAACACGGTCGTCTCAGACATGGGGCGGCCTCCTCCCGACAGGGAAATTACACGGTGAACTTTGCCAGACCGCCGCAGGGGCCGCCAGCCCTAAACCGCCCCCCTAGAGTTTGAGCGGACCCACCATCGCTTCGGGCTTCACTTCGGCGTCGAATTCCTCGCCGGTGAGCAGACCCAGTTCAATGGCGCTTTCCTTGAGCGTCATCCGCTTCTTATGGGCGTTTTTCGCGATTTTTGCCGCGTTGTCATAGCCGATCTTGCGGTTGAGCGCCGTCACCAGCATCAGCGACTGGTCGACAAGCTGCTTGATCCGGTCGCGGTCTGGTTCGATGCCCACAGCGCAATGATCATTGAAGCTCTTGGCCGCATCTGCGAGGAGCCGCACCGACTGCAGGAAATTATAGGCAATCACCGGCTTGAAGACATTGAGTTCGAAATTGCCTTGGCTCGCGGCAAAGCCGATGGCCGCATCATTGCCCATCACCTGCACGGCGACCATGGTCATGGCTTCCGACTGGGTAGGGTGGACCTTGCCCGGCATGATCGAGGAACCCGGCTCGTTTTCCGGGATGGTGATCTCCCCAAGGCCCGAACGCGGGCCCGAGGCAAGCCAGCGCACGTCATTGGCGATTTTCATCAGCGCCACGGCCAGTTGCTTGAGCGCGCCCGAGGACGCGACGAACGCATCGTGTCCGGCCATGACGGCAAATTTGTTGGGCGCAGTCACAAAGGGCCGCCCGGTCAGCGCCGCGATTTCAGCCGCGACCGTTTCGCCATAGAGCGGGTGAGCATTGAGCCCGGTGCCCACTGCCGTACCGCCGAGCGCCAATTCGTACAGCTGCGGCAGGGTTGCGCGGATGGATTTCAGCGCCAGGTCAAGCTGCGCCACCCAGCCCGAAATCTCCTGCCCCAGCGTCAGGGGCGTCGCGTCCTGCAGATGCGTGCGGCCGATCTTCACGATGTCCATGAAGGCCTTGGCCTTGCCATCGAGCGTATCGCGCAGCAGCATCACCCGGTCGACGAGATAGCCCTCGATCGCCTCGACCGCCGCGATATGCATCGCGGTCGGGTAGGTATCGTTCGAGGATTGGCTCATGTTGACGTGATCATTCGGGTGCACGGGCTTTTTCGAGCCCATCACGCCACCGGCCATTTCAATGGCGCGGTTCGAGATCACTTCGTTCACATTCATGTTCGATTGCGTGCCCGAACCGGTCTGCCAGACAACCAGCGGGAAATGCTCGCGCAGCTTGTTGGCAATCACCTCATCGGCGGCCCGCACGATCAGGTCGCGCGTTTCCACCGGCATCAGCCCCAGCTTGTGGTTGGCGAGCGCGGCGGCCTTTTTGAGAATGCCGAAGGCACGGATGATCTCGGTCGGCATCTTTTCGCCGCCAATATCGAAGTTGGCCAGCGAGCGCGCCGTCTGCGCTCCATAATATTTTTCGGCCGGCACATTGATCGTGCCCATCGAGTCGGATTCGACGCGGGTGCTCATCGAGCCATCTCCAGCAAAATGAAACGGCCGGCCCTTTACGTGAAAGGACCGGCCGGGAAAACTGTCTGCGTCAGGCGCGCAAGGCGCGAGGCCCGGCCGCTTACGACTTCTTGGGGTCGAGAACCTGGCGACCGCGGTACATGCCGGTCTTCAGGTCGATATGGTGCGGACGACGAAGTTCGCCCGAATCCTTGTCCTCGACGTAAGCCGGTGCGACAAGCGCATCGGCGGAGCGACGGAAACCGCGCTTCATCGGCGAGGTTTTGCGCTTTGGCACGGCCATGGTGCAAACTCCTGTTCAATCCAACCAAACCGCCGAAAAGTCTTCGGCGTCGAACAGACCCGGGTCTGTCAGAATTGCGGCGGTCTATAAAGGAGATTGGCCGCCTTGGGAAGGGGCGAAATGGGGAGGTGACCCGCCCAGGGTAAATCCGCTACACAACCGGGCGCAAAACGGGGCCTCCCGCATGACCATGACCTTAGTCCACGATCTCAAAGCAAGCGCAGCGCGACTGGATCGTGCGCTTGCCGATTATCTCGCTGAGACCCCCCTCTCGGGCCCCGGCCCCGCGCCCGAACGGCTGGTCGCCGCCATGCGCCATGGTAGTCTCAACGGTGGCAAGCGGCTCCGTCCCTATCTGGTCGAAACCAGTGCCGCACTCTTTGGCATCTCCCCTCATCAGGCGACCCGCACCGGGCTCGCGCTCGAGATGGTCCATTGCTACTCGCTGATCCACGATGATCTGCCGGCCATGGACGATGACGATCTGCGGCGCGGCCAACCGACCGTGCACAGGGCCTTTGACGAGGCCACGGCCATTCTGGCCGGCGATGCCCTCCTGACCCATGCCTTTGCCGTCCTCGGCGACCCGGCGACCCACCCGGACCCTTCCATCCGCATCCGGCTCGTTGCCGAGCTGGCGGCCGGTTCGGGCGCGGGCGGCATGGCCGGGGGACAGATGCTCGATATCCTCGGCGAGTCGAGCCCGCTGACCGAGACCGAAATCCTGTCCATGCAGGCAATGAAGACCGGTGCGCTGATCCGCGCGGCTGTGCGGATGGGCGCCATGCTGGGCGGCGCGAGCGACCGCGACCTCGCCGCGCTCACGGCCTATGCCGAGGCCGCTGGGCGCGCCTTCCAGCTGGCCGATGATATTCTCGATGTCACCGCCAGCGCCGAAGCCATGGGCAAGGCCACCGGAAAGGATGCTGATCAGGGCAAACAGACGCTCGTGGGCATTCTCGGGCTAGACGCCGCGCGACTGCGGCTCGACGCCATGGTGGCTGAGGCCATTGCCGCGCTGACCCCCCTGGGGCCGAACGCCGACAGGCTACGCGCCATCGCGCGCTATTTCGCGGCGCGCGAGACCTGATTATTCGGCTGCGCCCTGACGCCCCGCGCCGAAGCGCTGCTCGATGTAGTCTGCGACCATCTGCTTGAACTGATCGGCCACATCGGCCCCGCGCAGCGTTGCGACTTTTTCACCATCGATGAACACTGGCGCCGCCGGGGTTTCGCCCGTGCCCGGCAGCGAGATGCCGATATTGGCGTGCTTGCTTTCGCCCGGGCCGTTGACGATGCAGCCCATCACCGCGACCGACAGGCCTTCGACCCCGGGATAGCGTTCTTTCCACACGGGCATCGAAGTCGAGAGATGGTCCTGAATGTCTTTGGCGAGGGTCTGGAACGTGGTTGAGGTCGTCCGCCCACAGCCGGGACAGGCCGCCACCACCGGCAGGAAGCGGCGGAAGCCCATGGTCTGCAGCAATTCCTGCGCCACCTTCACTTCCAGCGTGCGGTCGCCGCCCGGCTCCGGCGTCAGCGAAACACGGATCGTGTCGCCTATCCCCTGCTGCAGCAAAATCCCCATTGCGGCCGATGAGGCGACAATGCCCTTTGAGCCCATCCCGGCCTCGGTAAGGCCGAGATGCAAGGCATAATCACAGCGCGCCGCGAGGTCCTGATAGACGGCAATCAGATGCTGCACGTCCGACACCTTGGTCGACAGCAAAATCCGGTTGCGCGGCAGCCCGATCTCCTCGGCCCGCGCCGCCGAGAGCAGCGCCGACTGGATAATCGCCTCGCGCTGCACCGCGGCCGCCGAAATCGGCACCGCCGCGCGCGAATTTTCATCCATCAGCCGGGTCAGCAGCACTTCATCGAGTGAGCCCCAGTTGACGCCGATCCGCACCGGCTTGTCATAGCGGATCGCGAGTTCAATCAGCGTCGTAAACTGCGTGTCGCGCTTCGCTTTGAAGCCCACATTGCCGGGGTTGATCCGATATTTATCAAGCGCCTCAGCGCAGGCCGGATGGTCTGTCAGCAGCTTGTGGCCAATGTAATGAAAGTCGCCCACCAGCGGCACGGCGATGCCGCGTTTCAGCAGCTTTTCGCGGATATGGGGCACGGCCGCCGCCGCCTCATCGCGGTCAACCGTGATCCGCACCAGTTCGGACCCGGCGCGCCAGAGTTCGGCAACCTGTTTTACCGTTGCATCAATATCGGCTGTGTCGGTATTGGTCATCGACTGCACAACGATGGGCGCGCCGCCGCCCACCATCACACCGCCTATATTCACGCCGACCGATGGCCGCCGGGGCAAAATGCTCATCAAGGCACCTCGTTATTCCGGCAAGACATAAGCGCTCGAGCCGCGCCACGCAATCAGCGGCCCGTTGGAGACCCGCACAATGAGTTTTCAGGCCTATCTCGACACGATCCGCGACAAGACCGGCCTCGGCCCCGATGATTTCCTCGCGCTCGCCGAACAGCGCGGCTTCCTCGCGCCCGATACCAAAGCCACGGCGGTAACCGATTGGCTGAAAGCCGACTATGGCCTCGGCCACGGCCACGCTATGGCGATTTACAGTCTTGTGAAAGCCCGCATGGCGGGTGGTCGCAAAGCCCCCGAAGCTCGCGCGGCGACGCTCTTTTCCGGTGACAAGGCGCAGTGGCAACCCGTCGCTGACCAGCTCGTGTCTGCCCTCGCAGCGCGTGGCGACGTCGGCCAGTCTCCGACCGATACCTATCTCAGCCTCACGCGCGGCAAGGCCAAAGTTGTTATCATCCAGCCGGGCAAGACTTTCTGCGATCTGGGAATCAAATTCAAATCGCGCGCCCCCACCGAGCGCTTTGCCGCTGCGGGCAGCTGGAACAACATGGTCACCCACCGCGTGCGCCTCAACGCCCCCGCTGCCCTCGATGCCGATATTCTCGAGTGGGTCCACGCCGCCTGGGACGCCGCCTAAAAAGCACGGGCCCCGCGCGCACGCGCGAGACCCGTAAAACCAGGCGGTTTCTAACCGTTACTCGAACCGCACCAGCAGATCTTTGGCGTCGATCTGATCACCGGGCTTCACTGTGACGTCGGCCACCACGCCATCGGCTTCGGCGTGAATGGCGGTTTCCATTTTCATGGCCTCAATCGAGAGCAGCACGTCGCCCGCGACCACGCGGTCACCCACCTTCACGCCTAGCCCGGAAATCACACCCGGCATAGGGGCGCCGACCTGCTTGATGTCACCCAGCACGGCCTTGGCCCGCACCTGAACGTCACCAATCTTGTTGCGGTCCGGCACGGTGATGGTGCGCGGTTGGCCGTTGAGATCGAAAAAGACCCGCACCTGGCCCTTCTCGTTGGTTTCAGCCCGGCCGAGATATTGCAGCACCAGCGTCTTGCCGCGCTCGATATCGATGAGAATTTCCTCACCCTGTTCCAGCCCGTAAAAATACACTGGCGTCGGCAAGACGCCGGTGGGGCCGTACTTATCCTGCGTCTTCATGAAATCGAGGAAGACTTTGGGGTACATCAACGAAGACGCGAGGCGCTTGTCGTCGATTGTCGTGCCGGTCTCCTTCTCGATCCGCGCCCGTTCCTCATCAAGATCAACGTCTTTGAGATAGGAGCCCGGCCGGTCGGTCAGAGGCTTCCGCCCCTTCAGCACTTTTTTCTGCAGCGCCGGCGGGAAGCCGCCCGGCGGCTGGCCGAGATCACCAGCAAAGAACCCCACCACCGAGTCCGGGAAGGCGATATCGCGCGCCGGGTCTTCCACCTCGGCGCGGCTCAGCCCGGCTGACACCATGGCCAGCGCCATGTCGCCCACCACTTTGGAGGAGGGCGTGACCTTCACGATATCGCCGAACATCTGATTCACATCGGCATAGGCTTCCGCCACCTCGTGCCAGCGCGATTCAAGGCCAAGCGAGCGCGCCTGTTCCTTCAGATTGGTGAACTGCCCGCCCGGCATTTCATGCAGATACACTTCCGATGCGCCCGAGCGCAGGTCGCTCTCAAAAGCACGATACTGGGTCCGCACCGCTTCCCAGTAGAACGACAGTTCGCGGACCACCTTGCCATCAAGGCCCGGGCTACGCGGACCATCGCGCAGTGCCGCCGCCAGCGAGCCCAGGGTCGGCTGCGAGGTCGTGCCCGAGAGCGCATCCATCGCTGCATCGACCGCATCCACCCCGGCATCGACCGCCGCCATGATGGTGGCCGCCGCAGCGCCGGACGTATCATGGGTATGCAGATGAATGGGCAGGCCCACTTCCTGCTTCAGCGTCTCGATCAGTACCTTGGCCGCCTGCGGCTTCAGGAGCCCGGCCATATCCTTGATGCCGAGCACATGCGCCCCGGCCTTTTCCAGCGCCTTGGCAAGCCCGACATAGTATTTGAGGTTGTATTTGGGACGCGCCGCGTCAAACAGGTCGCCCGTGTAGCAGATGGCGCCTTCGGCCACCTTACCGGCCTCGGCCACCGCATCAATCGAGACCCGCATGTTCTCGACCCAGTTGAGACAGTCGAACACGCGGAATACGTCCACGCCGCCCGCCGCCGCCTGGCGCACGAAGAACTTCACCACATTATCGGGATAGTTGGTGTACCCCACCCCATTGGAGCCGCGCAGCAGCATCTGGGTGAGGATATTGGGCGCGCCCTCGCGCACCGCCGCCAGCCGCTCCCACGGGTCTTCGTTGAGATAGCGCATGGCGACATCAAAGGTCGCGCCGCCCCAGCATTCGAGCGAAAACAGGTTGGGCAACCCACGCGCATAGGCCTCGGCAATGCGGGTAATGTCATAAGACCGCATGCGGGTGGCAAGCAGCGACTGGTGCGCATCGCGCATTGTCGTGTCGGTGAACAGCACCTGGGTCTGCGCCTTCATCCAGCGCGCCAGACCTTCGGGCCCTTCGCGCTCCAGCACCTGCCGCGACCCGTCGGGCAGCGGACGGCCGGAATAATCGGGCACCACCGGTTCAATGGCATCGGCGGGCGGCCGGGGCCGGTCGCGCACTTCGGGGTGCCCGTTCACCGTCACATCGGCAATGTAGGTCAAAAGCTTGGTCGCGCGGTCCTGCCGGCGCTTGAAATCAAACAGCGCCGGGGTCGTATCGATGAACCGCGTCGTGTAGCGGTTTTCGAGGAAATCCGGGTGCGTGATGATGTTCTCAAGGAAGGCGAGATTGGTCGCCACGCCGCGAATGCGGAACTCACGCAACGCACGGTGCATACGCGCAATCGCCTCGTCAGCCGTCGGGGCCCAACAGGTGATCTTTTCGAGAAGCGGATCATAATAGCGCGTAATCACCGCGCCCGCGTAAGCCGTGCCGCCATCGAGACGCACCCCAAAGCCCGTCGCCTCGCGATAGGCAGTAATCCGGCCATAGTCGGGGATGAAATTATGTTCCGGGTCTTCGGTCGTCACCCGGCACTGGATGGCATTGCCGTTGAGGCGAATTTCGTCCTGCTTGGGCACACCACTTTCCGGCGTCCCGATCACCGCGCCTTCAAGCAGTCGGATCTGCGCCTTCACGATATCGATCCCGGTGACGACTTCGGTCACCGTGTGTTCCACCTGAATGCGCGGGTTCACTTCAATGAAGTAGAATTTGTTGGTGTCGGCATCGAGCAGGAACTCCACCGTGCCCGCCCCGCGATAATTGGCTGCCGTGCCGAGCCGGATCGCGGCATCGGTCAGGTCCTTGCGGAGGCTATCGGCCAGATAGGGCGCAGGGGCGCGCTCCACCACCTTCTGGTTGCGCCGCTGCACCGAGCAATCCCGCTCAAACAGATGCACGAGGTTGCCATGATCGTCGCCGATCAGCTGCACCTCGACATGGCGCGCCCGCTCGATCAGCTTTTCGAGATACATCTCGTCCTTGCCGAACGCGGCCTTGGCCTCACGCTTGCCTTCGGCCACTTCGTGGCGCAGGTCGGATTCATCCATGATCCGGCGCATGCCGCGCCCGCCGCCGCCCCAACTGGCCTTCAGCATCAGCGGATAGCCGATTTCGGCCGCCATGCGGGCGACCTGGTCGAGATCGTCGGGCAGCGCATCGGTCGCGGGCACCACCGGCACGCCGGAAGCAATGGCCATATTCCGCGCCGCCACCTTGTTGCCGAGGTCGCGCATGGTCTCGGGCCGCGGCCCGATGAAGATGATCCCTGCCTCGGCACAGGCCTCGGCAAATTCCGGACTTTCCGACAACAGCCCATAGCCCGGGTGAATGGCATCCGCGCCGGAAACCCGAGCGACCCGGATATATTCATCAATTTGCAGGTAAGCCTCGACCGGCCCCTTGCCCTTGCCGATCAGATAGGCCTCGTCGGCCTTGAAGCGGTGCAGCGCCAGCTTGTCCTCTTCGGCATAGCAGGCGACTGTCTTAATATTCAGCTCATTGGCCGCCCGAAAAACGCGAATGGCGATTTCGCTGCGGTTGGCGACGAGAATCTTGGTGATTTTCATGAGGGTCCCGGGGCGCTGTTGGGTCGAGTGCCGCAAAACTGGGGCGAACCGGCACGGCCGGTCCCCTTATTTTTGGCTCAGGTGCCCTGCGAGGTGAGATACATCATAGCCCGCATGAGCGGCGGCCTCGATGATTTCACTGGCAGGGGCCTCGCCGGCCCGGCTCAGCGCCCACAAGGTGGTCGAACGCGTCCCCGAACGGCAGAAGCAGAATACCGGGCCGTTGCTCCCCTCAAGCGCGGCCTTGGTCCGCTCCACCATGTCGGGGGTCACCCCATCACGGCCAAGCGGTATATGATGGTAGGCCAAACCAGCAGCCTCAGCCGCAGCCGCGATTTCCTCGGATCGCGGCTGATCAGGAGACTCGTCATCGGGACGATTGTTGACAATCGTGCCGAAGCCCAGGGCCTTGATAACCGTCACGTCATCCGGGCTGATTTGCGGCGACACGCTCACATGCTCGTTGATGCGCTTGACGTCCAAGATGCTCTCCACCCACTGGCTGGTTGCCGATTAAGGACTATAGACAGCCCCGCTGGCGTGAAGCAAGGCGAACCGGTCCGCCATTCTTGCATGTATTCATTGCGCTGGGGGCACGCTCTTGCCCACCCAGCCTGACCAGACGGCCTGCTGGGTGCTGACAAATTGATCCGCCACGGTTTCAACGGTGGCCCCGGGAGCCTGCATGGCCAGCAGCAGGGCATCCATGGCGTCCATCGGCATGCGGGCCCGCGCGAAATAGGCCGCCACCACCGGGCTATCGGTATAGACATGCTCGGCGAGCGCAATCACTACCGGATCGGGCGCAAAGCCCGAGGGCTTGGGTTCGGGACACACCACCCGGGCAAGGCATTTGAACGCCTCGCCGTCATAGGCGGGCAGCACCACCGGCACGAAGCTGAACTGCTTCAGCACCGCATTGGGCCGCCAGTAATAGAACAGCACCGGCTCCTTGCGGCTCACCGCCTCGGCAATCAGCTTGTCCATGTCGAACCGGTTGGCCGGTTCCACGATGTCAAACAGCGCCTCAAGACCGAGCGCCTTCAGCAGGTTGCGGTTGACCACCGCACAGGCCCAATCTGGCGGGCACGAGATGAACCGCGCTTTGCCTCCCGGCCTAAACTGAGCCGCATGGGCCTGCAATCCTTCGGCTGTGGCGATATCGGGCCAGGTTTCCTTCACAAAATCGGGGGTAAACCAGCCCTCAAAACTGTCTGAATCATAGCTTGGCCCAGCCTGGCGCACCGCCTGCCCGGTGACGGCTGCGTTCCAGATATCCGGCACGCGCGCGATCCAGAGTTCGGGCGCAACCGCCGGTTCGCCGTTGAGCGTCATCGATGATCCGGTGGCCGCCAGATCGCCATCAACAATGCTGACGTTGCATTGGAAAAACGCCGTGAGCAGCCGAGAATGAATTTCCGCGAGCAGCGAGGCCGAGGGCCAGCTCATTCGGGCGATGGTCATCGGGCGGGTGCCGCAGACCGGCGCAGGTTGATCGGGCAGGTCGCCCGCCGTGCCATCATCGGTGGCCGCGCTGGTCAGATCAGCTGGCGTATCGGGCGGCGCACTCTCCTGCCCCAGCGCCGGGATACTCACGAACAGGAGACCAACAATCAGGGGCAAAAGGCGCATCAACATACTCCGCCCCGAACCGGGGCTTCCTCAGCCCAACTTCGCCGACAGCAGATTGAAACGCAATCCGACACCATCCGCTTTGACCATCCGATCAAAACCCCGGTGACTCTTCCTTGAACATTATGCAATATCCGCCTTCAGGGGAGGCAGGAACAGCCTCCTGAACCGTTGCGGGCCGAAGCCGCCCACTGAAAAAGTGTGGCACGGGCCGCGACCAACAGAGGGACATCATGAAGAAGACCCATTCCATTCTTGGCCTCGCCGTTGCCGCAATGGCCCTTGGCCTTGCCGCGCCGGCCCTTGCCGACGACATTAAGGTTGGCATCCTTGGCGACATCACCGGCCCGATCGAAAGCCTTGCTGGCCCGATCGTTGCTGGCGCCCAGCTTGCTTTCGACCACGTGAATGCCCAGGGCGGCATCCTTGGCGGTAAAATCGTTTCGGTCACCGGTGACTCCGCCTGTGATCCGTCCGTGGCCGGTCCGGCCGCTGACAAGCTCGTGAATACCGATCAGGTTACCGCGATCGTCGGCGCGTTCTGCACCGGCGCCACCATTGGCGCTGCCAATGGCGCAGGCATCCCGGGCGGCGTTGTGATGATCTCGCCGTCGGCCTCGGCCCCGGCGCTGACCACGCTCGACGACAAGGATCTGGTGTACCGCACCACCCCGTCCGACGCCTTCCAGGGCGTGAAGATGGCCGATCTGCTGATCGCCAAGGGCATCAAGGACGTGGCCATCACCTACGTGAACAATGACTACGGCAAGGGTCTTGCCGATGTCTTTGCCAAGCACTTCGAAGAACTCGGCGGCAAGGTCACGGCCAATGTCGCTCACGAAGATGGCAAGGCCGACTACCGCGCCGAACTCGGCCAGCTCGCTTCGTCGGGCTCGACCAATCTCGTGATCCTCGCTTACGCGTCGGGCTCGGGCAAGGTCATGCTGCAGCAGGCAGTTGAAGGCGGCGATTTCGCAGCAGCCTCCTACATTGGCGGCGACGGCATGGTGGGCGACGATCTGCTCGCCGGTCTGCCGGCGGACTCGATCAACGGCAAGATCATCGCGACCCGCGCTGGTGCCTACACCGGCGAGTCGTCTGATCTGTACACCAAGCTCGCTACCGATGCGGGCCAGGACCCCACCGCGACCTACGCCCCGCAGGCGTATGACGCGGCCTTCATGCTGGCGCTCGCCATCGAGAAGAACGGTTCGGCCAGCCGCGAAGGTCTCGCTGCCGCGCTCCGCGACATCGCGACTGCACCGGGCGAACGCATCCTGCCCGGCGAATGGGCCAAGGCCGTTGAGCTGATCAAGGCCGGCAAGGACATCGATTATGAAGGTGCCGGTGGCCCTGCAGAATTCGACGCCGCTGGCGATGTTGATGGCGTGATCGTTGAACTCGCCGTCGAAGGCGGCAAGTTCGTCGAAAAGGGCGCGGTGAAGTAAGCCTCACCCCCCAAAGAACTCAGGAAGGCCCGGTGCACCAGCGCCGGGCCTTTTTGTTTGTCCAAGGGCCAATCTGCTAAATGGTTACGGGAAAAACCGTAGTTTCGTCTTGAACGCCCCCGGTCCCTGCGCAAATGATCGCGGGCACAGCGAGTGGAGACGACATCATGGCGGAAGCGGCCCTGGCAGACCAGACAGGCAAATTCGCGCTGATCACCGGGGCGACGGGCGGCCTCGGGCTGGCCACTGCCGAAGCCCTGGCTGCCGCTGGAGCCGATGTGCTGCTCACCGGACGGGATGCCGACAAGGGCGTGCGGGCGCTCAGTGCCATCAGGTCCCGCCATTCCAATGCCCTGGTGCGGTTCGAGCTGCTCGATATGTCCTCAAAACAGAGCATCGGGCGCTTCATTGGCCGCTATGACGCCCATCACCGCAGCCTTGATGTGCTCATCTGTAACGCCGGGGTCATGGCCCTGCCGCGCCGCCTGCAGAATGCTGATGGGGTAGAGCTGCAGTTTGCGACCAATTATCTTGGCCATTTCGCCCTGACGGCAGGGCTTATTCCGGCGCTCACCCGCTCGAAAGCGCCGCGCGTGGTTCAGGTGTCGAGTATCGTGGCGCGCCAGGGCACGGCGGCGGTCGCCAATCCCGAGCAGGGCCGCACCTATCGGCCGATGCAGGCCTATGTCGAGAGCAAGCTGGCGCAGCTGATTTTCATGGTCGAATTGCAGCGCCGCAGCGACCGGACCGGCTGGGGCCTCACCGCCGTGGCCGCCCACCCGGGCGTGACCCGTACCGATCTTCTGGCCAATGGGCCCGGGCGCGAGAGCCTCAGGGGCATGGCCTATGGGCTCATGCAGCCCCTCGTCAGCCAACCGATTGCGGCCGGAATTCAGCCGATCCTGAAGGCCGCCACCGGCGCCGGGGTGATGCCGCTCGACTATTACGGCCCAAGCGGTCCGCTCGAGCTGAGGGGCCTGGGCGCCGCCCCGGCCCGCCTGCCCGAGCTTGCGCGCAACGAGGCCCTCGGCTCACGGCTGTGGCGCCTGTCGGAAGACCTGACGGATACCCGCTTCCCGGTGTTGGCGGCTGTCTCGTAAACCGAGCCAGCCCGCTTTACGGCTACTGCCGCCGTACTTCGGGCAACAGCCCGCGTGGGAAGTAGCGGATGGCGACCGTAATCACGATCCCCAGCACAAAGACGCGCATCTGGCTGGCGCGGGATTCGATTTCAGGAATCGCACCCCACCCGAGATCGGTGGACCAGTGCGAGACGGTGCTCAGCACCGCCTGTGCCACCTGATCCGAGGTCATCCACGCCACATAGATCAGGAAGCCGCCGAAAATCGCGCCAAAATTATTGCCCGCGCCCCCCACGATCACCATCACCCACACAAGGAAGGTGTGGTTGATCGGCTGATAGGCACCCGGATCATAAATCTGCTGGAACGAGACCAGCATCGCCCCGCCGATACCCATCAGCACCGACCCGAGCACAAACAGCTCGAGCTGGCGCTGGGTCACGTTCTTGCCCATCGACCCGGCTGAAATGAAGTTGTCGCGGATGGCGCGCATCATGCGCCCCCACGGACCATTATAGGCCCGCTGCACAAGGAACAGCGCCACAACCAGAATGAGTGCCGCAATGGCGAGGAAGCCGAGCCGCGCATAGAGGAACGAGTCATTCACCGCCATGCCCGCCGCCTGCAGGTCCTGCGGCAGCGGCGTCGGCCATGGAATCGGCGACACGGTTTTGGTGCCGCGGGTCAGCCAGTCCATGTTTTTCAGCAGTGCCCGGATGATCTCGGAAATCCCAATCGTGGCAATCGCGAGATAATCGGTTCGCAGCCCAAGACAGATCTTGCCCATGAGAAGCGCAAGGCCGGCCGCGAGAATGCCGCCGAGAATCCAGCCGAACACCGGGTTGAGCCCCAACCCGCCGACCCAGCCGGACGTTGTTTCAATATAGGCGGCCGCCGGATCGATCTGGGTGCGGTAGATGAAATAGCCCGCAGCCCACGAGGCGACGACCAGAACGGCCTTCAGCCGCCCTTTGACGGCGATCCGGCCCACACCCCACACCAGCGCAAGACCCACCGCGAGGCCCAGCACCGCGCGCCCGAGCAGCATCGGGCCTTCCGACGCCCAGAAGCCCGGGTTGACCGGCGACGAGGTAAAGGTCACCGCCGCGCCGCCCAGCATCAGCATGCCCATGATGCTGAAATTGAACAGCCCGCCGTAGCCCCACTGGATATTGAGCCCGAGCGCGATCAGCGCATAGGCGAAGCTCTGCACCAGCAGCAGCGTGGTGTACTGCACGCCCGTGGCGATGCCGACAAAGACAAAGAGCGCAAACAGCAGCCCGAACAGCATTACCGAGCGGCGGGTCATGACGAGGCCCCCTTGAAGATACCCGTCGGCCGCCACAACAGCACCACCACCAGAATGACGAAGGCGACGGTCAGCTTGTATTCAGTCGGCACGAAGGTAATCGATACCGGCACCTCGAAGGGCAGAATGCCCTGCAATGGCCTCAGCAGCACCGACCAGTTGAAGATCGCGGCCGATTCGGCAAAGCCGATGAGATAGCCCGCAGCGATGGCGCCATAGGGTTGCCCCAGCCCGCCCACGATGGCGGCGGCAAAGATCGGCAGCACGATATTGAAGGCAAGATCGGGCTTCAGCTGCACATCGAGCGCCAGCATGGTGCCGGCCATGGCCGCGAGAGCCCCCGCAATGATCCAGGTCACGCGCACCACCAGCTTGGTGTTGATGCCCGAGACCTGCGCCAGATCGGCATTATCGGCCATGGCGCGCATGGCCTTGCCGAGCCGTGATCGCGTGAGGAACAGATGCAGCACCGTGACGGCGACGATTGTCATCAGCACCATCAGCAATTGCGGCTGGGTAAAATTGATGGTCCGGGTCACGCCCTCAAGCGGCACTGGAATGCGGATCAGCTGCTTGGTTTCGGTTTCGAAAAAGCTCGCGGCACCCGAGCCGAAAATCAGGCGGATCAGCCCCTGCACGATCAGCGTTACGCCGATGGAGGCGATCAGCAACGTCACTGAACTTGCCTTGCGTTTTCGGAGCGGCGCGTAAAACGCCTTGTCGAGCCCGAAGGCGATGATCGCGGTCAGCACCATGGCAATCGGCATCACGATAAAGCCGGTCGGCAGGCCAGGCACGCTCCAGCCGAGCGTCGCGAACAGGCCCGCCAGCACGAAGGCCAGGAAGGCCCCCATGGTCATCATGTCGCCATGGGCGAAATGCGCAAACCGCAGAATGCCGAAAATCAGCGTCACGCCAACGCCGGCCACAGCATAGATCGAGCCAAGCGCAATGCTGGCGACAACCACATTATTGAAGAAGAAAATCAGCTCGTTCATCATTGTCCCCCTCAGCCCCCAAGAAAGCTCTTGGCGACTTCGGGATCGGCGATCAGCTCGCGCCCCGTGCCGGTGAACCGGTTCTTGCCAGTGGCCAGCACAAAGCCCCGGCTGGCAAACGCGAGCGCCTGCCGTGCATTCTGTTCAACCATCAAAATGCCAACGCCTGCCTTGTTGACCTTCACGATCTGCTCAAAAATCTCGAGCACGTAGCGCGGGCTCAGCCCGGCCGACGGTTCGTCGAGCAGCAAAAGCTTGGGCTTGCTCATCAGGGCCCGGCCCATGGCCACCATCTGGCGCTGCCCGCCGGACAGCTCACCCGCCGGCTGGCGCCGCTTTTCCCGCAGCACCGGAAACATCTCATAGACCCACTCCATGGTGGGCCGGAAATCATCGGTGCGGGTAAACGCCCCCATTTCGAGATTTTCTTCAACGCTCATCGAGGTGAAGACGTTCTTCTCCTGCGGCACAAAGCTCAGCCCCTTGGGCACAAGCCGGTCGGGCAGTGAATTCTGGATCTCTTCGCCATCAAAACGGATCGCGCCGCCCGTCACGCTCACAAGCCCGAAAATCGCCTTGAGCGTGGTGGATTTGCCCGCGCCATTCGGCCCCACGATCACGCCGATGTCGCTCTGGTCGATCTGCATGTCGACGCCGTTCAGAATCGGCGCGCCGCCATAGCCGCCGACAAGGCTGCTGATTTCAAGAAGGCTCATCAGTCTGCCTCCACCGGCGTGCCGAAATAGGCGGCGATGATTTCAGGATTGGCCCGGATTTCGCTCATCGGCCCTTCAGCGATCTTTTCGCCCTGCGCCATCACGATCACCGGGTCACACAGGCGCCCGATCAGATCCATATCATGCTCGATCACGAAGAACGTGTAGCCCAGTTCGCGATTCATGCGCTCGATATTGCCCGCCAGGTCCTGCAGCAGCGTGCGGTTGACACCCGCGGCCACTTCATCGAGCAGCACCACCTTGGCATCAACCATCATGGTCCGGCCCAGTTCGAGCAGTTTTTTTTGCCCGCCCGACAGATTGCCGGCCAGCTCGGTTTTCACATGCCCAAGCTTCAGGAAATCAATGACATCCAGCGCCTTCTGGCGCACGCGCGCCTCGTCGATTTTCACCCGACCGGGGCGCAGCCAGTTGTTCACCAGCTTTTCGCCGCTCTGGTCGGCCGGAACCATCATCAGGTTCTCAAGCGCCGTCATGTGCGAAAACTCATGCGCAATCTGGAACGTGCGCAGCATGCCCTTGTGGAACAGCTCGTGCGGGCGGAGCCCGGTCACGTCTTCCCCATCAAACAGGATCTGGCCGGAGTCGGGCGTAATATTGCCCGCGACCAGGTTGAACAGCGTGGATTTTCCCGCCCCATTGGGACCGATCAGCCCCGTGATCGAGCCCCGTTTCACGCTCAGCGAGCAGGTGTTTACGGCCAGAAGGCCGCCAAAACGTTTGCTGACGCCTTTTACGTCGATTACTGCGTCCAAGGACACACGCCCCCGTGTCTACCTATCCCCATGCCGATTTTACCGGCTGTTGACCCATCTGCGCACAAGCCAAACGCGGGGTCAACCGAGCCTTGATCCAGCCGATTCAAGCGCCATAAGCACAGCATCGGCCGTGCTCTCATTCACCGCAAACAGAATGTTATAGAGCGTGGCCAACCGGCTCAGCGACTTGATATCGACATCATGCGGCATGGCCGTCAGCGGGTCCTGAAAGAACACCAGCGCATCGAGCCGCCCCTCGGCGATCATCGCGCCCAGTTGCGCATCCCCGCCCAGGGGGCCGCTGAGAAGCCGCGTCACCGTGAGGCCGGTGCGTTCGGCCACCCGACCGCCGGAAGTCCCCGTACCGCACAGCGTATGGACCGCAAGCGCGGCGCGGTTGCGCTCGGTCCAGGCGACGAGATCGTCCTTCTTGTCGTCATGGGCCACAAGACCGATACGTGCCATTTTATCTCCCCGCTCAGACCTGTTGACCCGCAGGCGGCAGCGCTATGGCGGCCGCCACCAGCCCGGCCAGCGCCGCCTCATCTACCGCCGTAGCCACCGCGAACCGCGCGACCCGCGTGCGCTCGCCCGTACCCGTCAGAAGCGGCGAGGTGAGCCGCGCGCCCTGTTCAAACACCAGCGCCACATGGTCGCCCATCGGCAGCAGCGTCATGATGAACCCGGCCACCGGGTGTTGATAGGTGACCGAGCCCCAGTTGATCCGCGCTGTACCGCGCAAATCGGGAGCGATGCCCGCGATCAGGGCCGCAATCTCTTCGGTCAGTGTCGCCACCGCGGGCTCTAGCCGCGGCAGAAGCAGGGGCAGGTCGTCGATCATCTCGGCCTCGCGAATGGGCCGCCCGTTTACCCTGTCCCGAAGACTTCCGCCAGCGGTCAGCTCAGCGTGCCGATCACAGCCTCGATGCGCTTTTTCAGCGTCTGCGCATCATAGGGCTTGATGACGTAATTATTGACGCCGCTCGAAATGGCCTCGCGCACCTGTTCCTTGTCGGATCGGCCGGTGGCCATGATGAACGGCAGGGCCTGCGTGCGGGGATATTTACGGATGACGCGCAACAGGGTGAGCCCATCAATGTCGTCCATGTTCCAATCGGAAATGATCAGATCAACGCTCGTCGTTTCCAGCTTGCCCAGCGCGTCGCGCCCGGACTTGGCCTCGATGATGTTGACGAACCCCAGCTGGGTCAAAATATACTTGCAGATTCCGCGCATGGACGGCTGATCGTCCACGATCATAACTTGAATATTGTTTGCCTTGGGCATTCCAGATCAACTTCCCGACCGGCGACCGCCCAAAGGGGCGACCTGCGGTCCTTTATTCAGGTCTAAACTTACCGAGCTGATGTGCTCACGATGTCCCTCGTATCCGTTGCAGGGCATGGGCCAACTTGCCTGCAATCGCCTCCACCGGGGCCTGTTCCATCACCGCGCCCTCCTCAAACGCCACGCGCGGCATGCCATAAACCAGCGCCGACCCCTCGCTCTGGCCAAGGGTAAAAGCGCCTGCCTCGCGCATCAGCCTCAGTCCGCGCGCCCCGTCGCGCCCCATGCCGGTGAGGATCGCCCCCACCGCCATCGGCCCCAGCGTGCGGGCCACGGATTCAAACAGCACATCGACGCTCGGCCGATGTCCTGATGCCAGCTCATCCTGCGTGATCCGGCACTTCAGTTCGCCGGAGCTGCGCTCGATGCGGAGGTGAAAATCGCCCGGCGCCACATAGGCGTGGCCCGGTTTCAGCACCTGCCGGTCCTGCGCCTCGGCCACGGTCAGCGCCGTGACATCGGTCAGCCGCTCGGCAAAGCGGGCGGTGAACCCGGCTGGCATGTGCTGGGCAATGACAATCGGCGGGCTCGACGGCGGCAACCGGCCAAGCACGGCGCGGATGGCTTCGACACCGCCCGTTGACGCGCCGATGGCAATGAGCGTGCCAGCCGGCGCCTGAAACGCAGGCACTGCCCCGAACTCGGCCTTCTCGTCGCGGCCCTTTACGGTGGCCCCCGCAGCCGACCGCACCTTCTTGCGCAGCACGTCGCCAAAGGCGGCCAGCCCATCTGGCGCGGCAGTCTTGGGCTTTTCAACAAAATCGACGGCGCCCAGTTCGAGCGCCAGCAGGGTTTCGCTCGCGCCCCTGTGGGTCAGCGTCGAGACCATCACCACCGGCAGCGGCCTGAGGCGCATCAGCTTTTCGAGGAACTGCAGCCCGTTCATGTTGGGCATCTCGATATCGAGCGTCACTACATCGGGATTGAGTTCTTTGATGAGGCTGCGGGCCTCAAGCGGGTCTTCCGCCGTGGCCACCACCTCGATATCGCCATCACGCGGCAATTGCCGCGCCAGCATTTCGCGCATCATCGCGGAATCATCGATCACAATGGCCCGGATCATGCCGCGTTCCTCGCTCTGGCGGGCGCAGTAAGCTGATAGACTGTCTTACCCACCCCCCGGAACCGGCTCGCGCCGCTCCCCGGATTTTCCGAGTGGCCGATATAGAGAAATGCCCCCGGCGCCAGCAACTCGCCCAACCGGCTGAACATCTCGGTCTGCGTCGGCTTGTCGAAATAGATCGCCACGTTGCGGCAGAAAATCGCGTCAAACGGACCCCGCATCGGCCAGGGACCATTAACGAGGTTCAACACCTTGAACTGCACCAGATCGCGCACCTGGGCTGGTACGCGAATGCGCCCGTCGCCATAGGGTTCGAACAGCCGCGCCCGGGCCGGTGTCAGCCCCGCCAACTCGGTGGCGGCATAAACCCCGGCGGCACCCTCGGCCACAACGCGGGTATCAATATCGGTTGCCAGAACGCGGAAGTCCCAGCGTTTCAGCTCGGGATAGGCCTCAAGAAGGCTGAGCGCGATCGTATAGGCTTCCTGCCCGGTCGAGCACCCGGCGGACCAGATGCGCAGCCGCTGTTCGCTGGCCGTGGGCCGCGCTTTCATCAGCTGGCCCACATAGCCAGTCAAATGTTCGAAATGATGCTCTTCACGCCAGAAGCGGGTGAGGTTCGTGGTCAGCGCGTTGATGAACTCCTGGCGCGCGGCCGCATCGGCCTGCCGCTCCAGATAATCGATATAGGCGGTGAAACTGCCAAGGTTCAGCAGGCGCAACAGCCGGGACAGCCGCGAGACAACCAGGGTCCGCTTCGAGTCCGACAGGGCAATCCCGGCTTCGGCGTAAAGCCGCGCCTTGACCCGGTCAAACTCCTGGTCACTCAGAGCGAAATCGCCCTGTTCCATTCCTGTGTCTCCGACCCGCTGTCAGGCGGCGCTGTCACGTGGTCTGGGAAACAGGATGGCCTTGGCCGCTTCCGCACCGACAGCGCCAAAGTGGCTGTCGAGTCGCGCCATGGTGCCACTGCCCTCAGCCAGCGTCCCGGAGATCATATCCGTATCAATGCTTATATTATGTAAACGGATACCAAGGTCTTTGATAGTTTTTTGCAGCACGCCGCTTTCGCCGCTCGAGGCACCAATACTGGCTCGGCTGGCATTCACCATCATGCGGATTTCGCGCACAGCCCGCTGTGAAACCTGCGACAGCGTGCGCACTTCGGTTGCAAGCAGGGCGAAGGTGGCGGCCTTTTCGCCTGCCCGCGCAGCCTCAACCGCCGCATTAAGCGCCACGACGCTGGTGCGATGGCTCGACTCTTCCAGCGTGCCCAGTGCCTGCTCAATGGCGCGCGCCGAATCCGTCAGCCCGGTCACGGCCCTCAGGTTACGCTCGGCAGCCAGGGCGGCATCGGCGGCGAGCGCCAGCGCTTCTTTCTCCAGTTGCTGCAAGCCGAAGGTCCGGTCGCGGCTCTTGCCCATCGACAGGCTGGCAGCCGACAGGCCCGCGCGGCTGCGGTCCGCGAGGTCTGCAAGCGCCGTCACACTGCCGCGATAGCGGTCAATGGCCTCAAGGATACTGCTGAGCTTGCCCTGCAGGCCCGCCCGGGCTTCGAGCGCCATGTCGCGTTCAGCCAGCATCTGCTCATACTGATCTTTGAACATCCGCACCTGGGCAATGAAGGCGCCCTGCCCGGAAACCAGCGCCGGATCAACGGCCTGCCCTTGGAACATCTGATCGAGCGCCCGCAGGCCGCGGTCCATGGTGTCGAGCGCCTGCCCGAGCGATTTCAGCACCGGCGAATGCTCGCCCCCCCAATCATCGAAACGGAAGCTGGTCCGGCCATTGGCGAGAGCCGTCACAAAGGCATCGAGGTCATCTTCCCCGATATGGTGGCCCACCAGATCAAACTCCACCAGCACCTGCCCGCCCGGTAGACCCTGCCGCTGCACGCGATAGCGGCGCCCGGACAGGATCACGGTATCGGGGGCGGTCGGCTCGCTCTCGCCGCCATCGGGGACCTGTCCAAACAGGCTCGCCAGCGGCCCACCCTCGGCCGCATCGACGGAGAGGGCATCGAACCCCCGCGAGAGGGCCAGGATTTCCCCGCGCAGATCGGCGATCAACACCAGTCGGCTCAGGTTCTGCACCGCCGCCTTGAACGCTCGGCCCCGGTCGAGCCGCCCGAACAGACTGCGCGCGACTGTTTCAACGCCCACCACCTCATGCTGATCGAGCCCCACCGCATGGCCGAGGGCACGCAGCTTGCGCGTTTCAGCGCGGTCGGCGCTACGCCCAGCCAGAAGGCTGATCATCAGCGCGGCGACCCCGCCGCAAAGGCCAAACAGAAAACCATTGGCCGTGCCGCCCAGCGCAAAAGCGGCCGAGGCCACGGCGAGGCAGCCGCCCCAGGCGGCGCTGGAAATGAGTGCAAGCGAATACCGACGCAAAATCATGGCCCCCGGAGCAGCAGGCTATATGCGTATATATACGTATAAGCTGAGGGTGCCGTGGGGTGCAGGACCAAGAAAGCGTTAGAAAAGTTCGATATCCGCCCTTGCATTGGGCCGCGACTCAGGCCGTCGCGCAATCGCGATTTCAGAGCGCGCGATCACCGCGCTGTCTTCGCTCTCAAGCCGCTTGATCATCGCCCGGCCGGCCTTGGGCCAGAACATCACGCGCCGCGACCAGGTGCCGCCCACATCCTCGCCTGCGATTGCATACCCTTCGGTGCGGAGAAAGTCGTGAACGAACGTGATATTCTGCCCGCCAATGTCGCTGAGCGCCGCGTTGATGCGCCCGCCACCAAAAATCTTGAATTCGAGGTTGGCTTTCTTGCCGGTGCCCTGCACCAGCACCGCATTGATCAGCCGCTCCATGGCATAGGCCCCGTAGCGCGCGGATTCGCCATAGGCAGGGGTGGGCGTCTGTGGCGCTTGCTGGCCGGGCAACAGGAAATGATTCATCCCGCCCACGCCCGCCACCACATCGCGCACGCAAGCCGCAATACAACTGCCCAGCACCGTGGAAAACACCACGTCGGCCGCGAGCGAAACGGCATAATCGCCCTGCTGGACGACAATAACTGTCGAGTCTAGCGCTTCTCGCGGACGGCTGACATTGGACATGGGAACGGCACCTTTGATCCAAGGCTAATTATTCGGCGCTAAAATCCGATTAATGGCAAAGATTCAATCCCCTGAAGTCATATCACCGCACTAAAGGCTGAAGGGGAAACCGCCGCTCCCCTGTAATGTTTCCAAATTGTTGCTGGGAAACATAGGCCCTGAACATGGCTCCCTGTATAGTCGCCGCACCTCACGAAACCTCTGATTCATTTCTACCGCCTAGACTTGCCGTATTGAACCGGAGCAAGACCATGCCGCTGAACCGGCTTGCGCGCGAACTTGATGAAACCGCGTCCCAGACCAGTGCCATGCTGGACCCGATCGTCCGCGCACTGAACATGCTGACGTCGTCGCAGCACGAGGCGCCAAGCGGCCTCCCGGCTGAGACGGCACAGGCCGCCGCGACCCTGATCGTCACCGCCTTGCAGAGCCAGGACCGCATCGAACAGCGCTGCCGCAACATGGCCTATGCAGCGCGTCAATTCGCGCTACTGCCCAAGGGCGCGGCGACGGATGTTTATGACGCGATCTGGTCGGGCCTTGTGCTCGATGAACTGCGCCTGCCCGCCCTCAGCGGTTCGGCACCGCGCCCGTTCGATCCGCATGGTGAAATCGAGTTCTTCTGACGCGCGCGCTTCACGGGTGAAGTGCAACGGTGAAAATCATGCGGGCGCCCCCCGCTGAGGCCGCTCGGCCCTTGACGCGCCGCCCGGCCTCGGAAAATGTGACCGCACATTATCCCGGTCCCGAGACGGTGTCGGCGGCCAGCAGGAGGGGAATTCATGGCAAACGTTACCATCAGCAAGGCCGGTAAGCATTACGGCGGCTTTGAAGCGCTCAAGGGCGTATCGGTCGATATTGAAGACGGCGAATTTGTCGTCCTCGTGGGTCCGTCGGGCTGCGGCAAGTCAACCCTGCTCCGGATGATCGCCGGCCTCGAGGAAATCAGCTCGGGTGAAATCGGCATCGGCAACCGCGTGGTCAACGACCTTCCCCCGAAGGAACGCGACATTGCCATGGTCTTCCAGAATTACGCGCTCTATCCGCACATGACGGTCGCCCAGAACATGGGCTTCTCGCTCAAACTCAAGGGCGCCTCGAAAATCGAGATCAAGCAGAAGGTCGATCGCGCGGCGCAGATCCTCGGGCTTGAGAAACTGCTCGATCGACAGCCGCGCCAGCTGTCGGGCGGCCAGCGCCAGCGCGTCGCCATGGGCCGCGCCATCGTGCGCGATCCGCAGGTCTTCCTGTTCGACGAGCCGCTGTCCAACCTTGATGCGAAACTCCGCGTGCAGATGCGCACCGAAATCAAGGAGCTGCATCAGCGGCTGAAGACCACCACCATCTATGTGACCCATGATCAGGTCGAGGCCATGACCATGGCCGACAAGATCGTGGTGATGAAGGATGGCGTCATCGAGCAGATCGGCACGCCGCTCGATCTTTATGATCGGCCGCGCAACACGTTCGTTGCCGGGTTCATCGGCTCGCCGTCGATGAATTTCATCACGGGCAGCCTCGCCGCGGACGGCTTCCGCACCCCCGATGGCATTGTGCTGCCGGTGGCGAACCGCGGCTCAGGGGTGGCGGCGCTCTACGGTATCCGTCCCGAACACCTGCATCTGGACCCGACCAACGGCATCGACATTGAAGTCGTCGTGCTCGAACCCACGGGCTCGGAAACGCAGGTCGTCGCCAAGCTCGGCGAGCAGACCATCACTGGCATCTTCCGCGAGCGCATTACTGCGCAACCCGGCACCAAGCTCAAGGTCTCGCCCGATCTGTCGGTCGTGCATCTGTTTGATGCCAATGGCATGCGCGTGAACTGATCCCTGGGGGGCCGCCGCGCGCGGCCCCACCTACTCCGCCCGGGCGGCACGCCTTCGGGAACCAAACTCCTCCACTCCGATTGATCTGCCGAGAGCCGCCGCAGGCGTCCCTGCGTGTGGGCCTCTGATTTTTCCCGGAGAACCAGAATGGCCGAAGACAAGACACTCGATGATTTGTTCCTCGATACGCTCAAGGACATCTATTACGCCGAAAAGCAGATCGTGAAGGCGCTGCCGCAGATGGCCGATGCCGCCCAGTCTGCCGATCTCAAAGCCGGGTTCGAACAGCACCTGCTCGAAACCAAGAACCAGGTTGATCGCCTCGAACAGGTGTTCGAGCTGATGGGCAAGCCTGCGGCGGGCAAGACCTGCGATGCCATCCTCGGCATTCTGGAGGAAGGCAAATCGGTCATGGCCGATTTCAAGGGCACCGAGGCGCTCGATGCCGGTCTCGTCTCATCGGCACAGGCCGTGGAGCATTACGAAATCGCCCGCTACGGCACGCTGCTCGCCTGGGCCCGCCAGCTCGGCATGTCCGATGCCGCCATTCTCCTTGAGGAAACCCTCAAGGAAGAAGAGGCCACCGACCGGGCGCTGACCAAGATTGCCATGTCGAGCGCGAACCGCAAAGCCGCATGACCGCCTGCGCGACCGGGGGCCCGCCCGGCCTTCGGTCGCGCCCTCTGGCTCCTGCCACGCGGTCTTTGGAGCGGGAACCAAAGTGGGTCCGATGCGTTAGGCCGAAGCGAGCAGCTTGGGAGAGCATCATGGATATCCTCTGGACCCTGATCATCGGCTTTGTGGCCGGATTGATTGCCAAATTTATCGTGCCGGGCCGCAACGAGCCCTCGGGCTTCAGCCTCACCACAGTGCTGGGCATTGTTGGTGCGTTTGTCGCCACCTATCTCGGCCAGGCTCTTGGCTGGTATCGCGCTGGCGAAGCCGCCGGCCTTCTCGGGGCCGTGGTTGGCGCGATCATCTTACTGGTCATCTGGGGTTTTGCGACCCGTGGCCGGTCGGTCTGACAGCCGATGCCGATCTATCGCCTCGTCCCCACCGCCCCTGCCGAAGACCCGCGGTGGCAGAATAACCGGTTTCAGGGCGAGCTTCTGGTTCGCGCCCCCAACTCGGGCGAAGCCCGGGTTGTGGCTGCGCTCGAGGAAGCTCGCATCGCGCAGAAGGCGCTGCCTCAATCCACCACCGAAATGGTGGCGAGCGCCTTTCGCGATGCGACGCTCTATGCCGTGACCGAAGATGTCAGCGGCAGCTTTTCGGCAGTCGGTCCCGATCGCGTGCTGATGGGGAGCCTCGGGTTTCCGCAACCACACCAAACCGCACCGAAACCCTGAGACCCCGGCCTTGAAACCCGGCGGCCCGCCCCCTATCTCGCAGACGTGATCCGGGCCCCTCTGGCGGCACCTTCTGGTGCCGCGATGTCGGTTCACTGCGCCTCATGACGCAGGAAAGCCCGGCATTCAGCCCTTCCGGTCGTTGAGGCGCACAACCCGATGTGCCACTCGAAACGGAAGTCCCCTCATGGATCTGCTGTTCATTGATCTCCTCAACAAGCCGGTCTGGACCTGGATCGGCTTTGTCGTCCTGGTTGGCGCGCTGCTCGCGTTCGACCTGGGTGTCCTGCATAAAAAAAGCCACGCCATCGGCGTTGCAGAGAGCCTGAAGCTGTCGGCTTTCTACATCGCCGTCGGTCTGGGTTTCGGCGCGGTGGTCTGGGCCTGGCTCGGCCCACAGTCCGGCGTTGAATATCTCACCGGCTTCGTGGTCGAAAAGAGCCTCGCGATGGACAACATCTTTGTCATCGCCATGATCTTTTCCTATTTCGCCGTGCCCCCGGCCTATCAGCACCGTGTGCTGGTTTATGGCATCATCGGCGTGCTGATCCTGCGCGGGCTGATGATCTGGGCCGGTGCCGCCCTCGTCACCCAGTTTTCCTGGGTGCTCTATATCTTCGCGGCTTTCCTCGTCATCACCGGCGTCCGCATGCTGTTCCCCGGCCACGCCCAGAAAGACCTGAGCCAGAGCCGGGTGCTGACCTTTATCAAAAAGCACCTGCGCATGACCGATCAGCTGGAAGGCGAGCGCTTCTTCGTCCGCCAGCCCGACGCCTTGGGCAAGCTGCGGCTCTACGCAACGCCGCTGTTTCTGGCGCTGCTGATGGTCGAATTCGCCGATCTGGTGTTTGCCGTCGACTCCATCCCGGCCATTTTCGCCATCACCACCGATCCCTATATCGTGCTGACCTCGAACGTCTTCGCCATCCTCGGGCTCCGGGCGCTCTACTTCGCGCTGGCTGCCATGATCGACCGGTTCGTCTATCTGAAATATGCGCTCGCCGGCGTGCTGATCTTCATCGGCTCGAAGATCTTCATTGCCGATATGCTCGGCCTCGCGAAAATCCCGCCGCTCCTGTCGCTGTCGGTGACACTGGGCATCCTCGCCGCCGGCATTATCGGCTCGCTGTGGAAGACCCGCCGCGCCCCAGCCTAAACGGGCTACGCCATCACGATCCTCGCGCCACGGCGCGGGGATCAGGCGCTTTCAATGCGCCCGTCCACCATATGGATCTGCCGCTTGCAGCGCGCGGCGATGTTTTCGTCATGGGTGGAAATCAGGAAGGTCGTGCGCTCGCTGCGGTTGATCTCGATGAGCAGGTCCATCACCTGCGCCGCGCTTTCACGGTCGAGATTGCCCGTCGGCTCATCGGCCAGCACCAGTTCAGGCTGGTTCATCAGCGCCCGTGCAATGGCGACGCGCTGCTTCTGCCCGCCCGACAGCTTGGTGGCGAGAAAATCGCGCCGGTTGCTGAGCCCCACCCGGTCGAGCAGCATGGCCGCCCGCTGCCGGTCCTCGCCCCGTTCGCGTCCCCGCCGCGCCGCCGCCGGAAACACGACATTTTCAAGCGCCGTGAAATCGGGCAGCAAATGGTGGAACTGGAACACGAACCCAATATGCGAATTGCGGAACGCCGTGCGCGCCGCGTCATCGGCATCGCCCAACTCGACGCCCAGCATCTGGAAACTGCCGGCACTCGGGCGCATCAGCGTGCCCAGAATGGTCAACAGCGTCGATTTGCCCGAGCCCGAGGGGCCAAGCAGCGCCACCATATCGCCCTCGGCAATATCCAGCGTCAGCCCCTTGAGCACGGTCACGGCCGCTTCGGCCTCGCCGAACGATTTGGTCAGGCCATCGACGCGGATCAGCGGATCACTCATTGCCCGATCACCTCCACCGGGTCGATCCGCGCCGCGGCGCGCGCCGGCAGGATGGCCGCGACAATCGCGCCGATTGTCGTCAATAAAATCGCCGCATCATAGGCGCCAAGCCGCGCATCGACGGGCAATCCGCCCCCCGCTGTCATCTCGGGCGGCGGAAACGGCGACAGCGCCAGCCAGCCGAGCCCCGCGCCGATCAGCCCGCCGAGGAGCCCGATCAGCGCGCCCTGCACCACAAACACGGTAATGACAAAGCCGCGCGACGCGCCCATGGCGCGCATGATGCCAATTTCCGGCCGCCGCCTGTAGGTCGAGAGCAAGAGCGCGCTCGCCACCCCGATGACGATGGTTACGAGCGCAAACATCTTGATGAGATCGCCGGATCGGGCCTGCGCCGACAGACCATCCAGCAATTGCTGGTTGCTTTTCTGCCATGGCACGACATCAAGCCCCGTCGCTGCCCCCAGCCGGTCAGCCACCACCAGCGCCTTTTTCAGATCGTTGAGTTTCAGGTCAATGCGGGTCACGCCCTCGGGCAGATCGAACAGCACCCGCGCTGCACGCACCGAGACATAGGCCGCCCGATCATCAACGCTCGCAATCCCGAGCCGAAAAATGCCGCCCAGCGTCATGGTGAGCTCGACGCCCCGATCAGATCGTACCTTCACGGTCTGGCCAACCGAAAGCCCGAGCGTATTGGCCAGCCCTGCGCCAATCACCATGGTCGAGAGCGACAGGGCATCGCTGCCCGCAATCAGATTGCCCCTGATGTCCGCAATGGCCGACACCTGGTCGTTTTCCACCCCGGTAAACAGCACAGGCTCAATGGCCTGCCCCTTCACCATGAAGCCGTTGCCGGTAATCTCTTCGGCCACAACCGCCACATCGGGGTCTGCCAGCAGCAGCGGCCGGAACGCCGCCGCCGTGCGCAGCAATTCGCGCTGTTCGGTCGATTTCTGCACAGCCACCAGCGACCCGGCCGAGGCCGACAGCACATAGGGGTCGCGTGCCTTGGGCGTGATGCTGATATGGGCGATATCGCCCACGGTGCGGTCGATCAGCAGCACCGCGAGCCCGCCGATCAGCGCGCTCATGAACACAAAGACGAACACGCCCACCGCGACGCCTGCAATGAGCAGCCCGGTCTGGGCCCGGTTCGCCGTGAGATAGCGAAACGCGATCTTCAGCGCGTAAAACATCAGGACGCGCTCTTGATGAGGGCCTTGGGCTTGACCTTGCCCGGCTCGAGCACAACCACATCGCCCGCCGCCAGCCCCTCGGTCACGATCAGCCGTTCTGCCGGCCAATCGATGAAGCTGATCGACCGCGCCTCGGCACCCGTGCCGCTGAGCACATAGACATAGCTGCCCTGATCGCCCGTGAGGATCGCTGCGCGTGGCACGGTAAGCGCCATGGGCCGCGCTTCAACCTCGATATTGGTGATCACCGTCAGCCCCACCGGCAGATTAAGGCCATCTTCGGCACTGAGCGGGATGCGGACAAGCCGCCCGCCGGTCGCGCTGTTCACCGTGGGGGCCACGAATTCGAGGCTCGATTCGAGCACGCGGCTGAAGCCGGTTGGGGCCAGCTTGACCTTCAGCCCCGTGGCCACCTCGGCGGCATAGAGCTCATCAACCGTGGCTTCAACCTTAAGGGTCTTGAGATCGGCAATTTCAAAGATGAAGCTCGACGAATCAATCACTTGCCCCGGATCGACGCCCCGCGTCAGCACCGTGCCCGCAAACGGCGCCCGGATGGTATATTCATCGAGCTTCGCCGCAGCCTGGTCGCGCGCCGCCTGCAGCCGCTCCACTTCGCGCGCCGCGGTTTCTAGCGCCAGTTTGGCCTCTTCGGCCTGCTTACGCGAAATGGTATCGCCAAGCTGGGTTGCCCGATCGACATCGAGTTGCGCCTGACTTTGCCGCGCCAGCGCCGAATCAAGGGCCGCCGCGGTCTGCTCGACCGCCGCGCGCTGCCCGGCATCGTCGATAGTCGCGATAATCGCGCCTTCGGCCACCACATCGCCTTCAGCGGCCGCCAGCTGCTTCACCTGCCCGCTTACGGTTGAGCGCACATCAATGCGGGCGCCCGGCACGACGCGGCCGTTCACGGCCAGAATCCGGGCCGCCGGCCCTTCGGCCAGCGTCTCGGTCTTGACCAGAATGGGCTTTGGTTCCCAGGGGCGGCTCATCGCCACCCACCCCACAATCAGAAGCCCGATGGCAATAAGCGTTACCGGCCAGAACAGCTTCCGGCGACGGGTCAGGGAAATAGCAGCAACAGCATTGGCCATGGGCTCACTCGCACATCAGGCATTTGTCTTACCCTGATACGGGCCAAATGCGCATTCCGATTTGCGTTTTCGCAAAATCATGTCCAATGCACGACCAATTCTGGTGTCGCTGGTCCCTCTGTCCTTACCAGTATTTCTTTTCCATCATCGGCTCGATGAGATTGTCGTTGATGTAGTCCCACTCAATTTCATAGCCCATGCCCGGCCCCTGCGGCAGATGCACATAACCTTCGGCATCAATCCGGTCGCAGCTGTTCCTGAGGTAGGGGTGTTGCGCGTCGTAATCGACGCCGGGCGCGAGGAGCCCCTTTTCATAATATTCCGACGTATCCTCGGGCGTTGCGCCGCACACCTGCAGATTGCCCCAGCCCGCCATATGCATTTCGCAGCGCAGCCCATAGGCCTCGCACACGATGGCGGTCTTGCGGGCGCCGGTAATGCCACCCCGCACCACGTCGATGCGGCTCATGTCCCCGGCCCCGCGCAAAATCCATTCGGCGCGGCTGAACACCCCGCCCGCCACGATTTCGGGCGAGAGGATCGGGATCGACAGCTCGCGCGATAGCCGCACATAGCTCTCCACCCGGTATTCCGGCATGGGATGCTCGTACCAGTAGTAGTTGGCCTTTTCGAGTTCGCGGCCAACCTTGATCGCTTCCTCCATGCTCATATACGTGCCCCAGGGGTCGTACATCAGCACATAGTCCGGCCCCACGGCCTCGCGCACCAGATGGATCGTCTCGATATCGGCCTTGAGGTTCGACGGCCGCCCCGGCGTCGGTGTGCCGGTCTCGGGGTTCCAGAAGTAGTGCGGGTGAATCTTGTAGGCGAGGTAGCCTTCGTTTTTGCACTGCAAGGCATGCTCGGCATAGACATGCGGCTTGCCGATATTAGGATAGGTCGAGGCATAGGCTTTCACCTTGTCGCGCGCGCCGCCCATCAGCTTGTAGATCGGCGTCTTGAAGGCCTGTCCGGCCAGATCCCACAAGGCATTGTCGATCGAACTCGCCACATTTTCCGGGTAGTTCGCGACCCACAGCCATTTCCAGATCATTTCGCGATCCAGCGGGTCCTGCCCCACGATCAGCGGCTTGATGCGGGTGAGAATGGTCTGCTGGTCAACCACATTCAGGCCTTCGGCATCGCCATGCGACCCGCCGCCGAAATAGCAGCCGGTGACCCCTTCGTCGGTCTCGATCATCAACACGGTCTGCATCAGCTCGGCCTTGGGCACGGGCAGGCCATGGCCCACATCCCAGCGGTCGGCAAAGGTGCGGAATGTCTTCACTTTAATGTCGGTAATCTTCACGGCGCGGGCCCCCTCGGTAACGCCTGAGACGCTAGCACCGGCTACCAGCGAGTCAACCGCAGCCCGTCCCGCGCCCCTAACACTTTAGGCGGCACGGGGCCGCGAAAGGTAAACCCCGCGCGTCCTTGCGGATACGCGGGGGCTGGACAGGACTTCAAACCCGGCCGGATTTTACGGCATCAACTGGCCGCCATTGACGTGGATTTCCTGGCCCGAAATATAGCTCGACATCAGATCCGAGGCGAGGAACAGGAAGACGCCCACGCACTCATCGGCCGTACCCAGCCGCTGCGAGGGGATGGTGACCCGCATGGCTTCCAGCTGCTGGTCAGTGGAATAGCGCTCGTGGAATGGCGTCGTAATCACCCCCGGCGCCACCGAATTGACGCGGATGTTGAACGGCGCCAGTTCCTTGGCCATACCGCGCGTAATGTTGGCGACAAAGGCCTTGGACGAGCCATAAAGCCCAGCCCCCGGCCCCGCGCCATTGCGCCCGGCAACCGAGGTCGTGTTGATGATGAAGCCGCCCTGCGTCTTGAGGAACGGAATGGCGGCGCGGCTCGCGGCAATCACCGAGCGACCGTTGAGGTCCATCACGGCGTCGTAATAGTCATCGTCCATTTCGTCATATTTCTTGCGGCCCACCATGCCCCCGGCATTGTTGATGAGCCCGTCGAGACGCCCGGCCTTCTGCGCAAAATCGGCCACCGCCCGCTCCAGCGCTTTGGCGTCGGTCACATCGGCCTTGACCAGTGTCACCGTGCCTCCGGCCGCCTCGATCCTGGCTTTCAGCGCTTCGGCGGCCTCGGCACTGGCGTTGTAATGCAGCCCCACATGCGCGCCCTGCGCCGCAAAGCCTTCGGCGACGGCAGCACCAATACCGGTCGATGCGCCGGTAATCAGCACGGCCTTACCGGCGAGATCAGGAATGCGAAGTGTCGTCATGGTCTTCTCCTCAAATGAACCGTCCATGGGCCTTACCCATCACATGACGCGAGACGGCCCGTGCTGGCAATGCGATCTTGGTCATAGCCCGATGCGGCGAAGACCCCCGCTGTGGACCAGTCAACCGTCGGTGCCGAGTTGACAAACCCCGCCGCATTTACAACCACTGGCACCTTCGCAACCGGGGGGCAGCGTCGTGCAGGATTTCGGCAGCAGCAGCCCGAAGACACAGGGCGTAACCCGTTGAGCGATACTCTCGAAATCACGGGCCTATCGCTCCGCGCCCGCAACCGTTTCGTGGCCGATGCCCTCAACCTGAAGATCGGCAGCGGCGAGATCTACGCGCTCCTTGGCCCGGATGTGGCGGCCAAGGCGGCGCTGGTGCGCGCCACCACCCGGGCCCGACCGCCCAGGCAGGGCACAATCAGCATCAACGGGCAAAGTCTGACGCCAAAAAGCGCCCGGCAGGTGAGCCGTGTTGTTGAGCCCGCCCGGTACTGGCCCACGTTAACGCTGGGTCAGACCCTCACGCTCGCCGCGCGCCTTGCCGGGATAAAGGCGCCCGAAATCGCCAGCACCGTCAGCTTTGCCGCTGAGGCCTGCGGCCTCGCTGACCGCCTGGCGACCCGCGCGAGCCGCCTGTCTGCTGGCGAAGCGCTGCGGGCCGCCCTCGCTCATGCCATGCTGCGGAAGCCGGCTCTGCTGATCATCGAAGACCCGCGCCCGGACCCCGATACCCGTATCGATCTCTTCCGCGCCACCGAGCAGCTCGCCAAAAGCGGAACCGCCATTTTGGTGCTCACCCATGATCTTGATCTGGCTGAATCCATGGCGACCCGCGTCGGCTTTCTGCGCTCGGGCCGCATCGAGCCCGAAGGCCCGCCCCGGGCTCTCGTCGCGCAAACCTTTGGCGACAGCCGCGAAATCCTTGTTGAACTGAAGCACGCGCCCACGGCGCCTCAGGCCGCCCTGTTGCGGCGCGTCGGCTTTGCAGCACAGGGCAGCGAAATGTGCTGGTCGGTGGTGGGGCACGCCACCAGCAGCACGGCTGCCAACCTGTCGGAACGGCTCAACACCATCGGCCTGTCGCTGCGCGAACTGCGGCTGCGCGAGCCCGGTCTCGGCACCCTGTTCGACCGGATCGAAAAATCGCAGCCGCGCGCCAACGACAACCTGCCACCGGCCTAGGCGCGCGCGCTGGCCCCTCGCGCCAACAGGGGTCCTTCAAAGGCAACACTCGGGCCCTGCAACAGGCTGAACCCCGGTAGCGCCATGGTCATGCGGGCCTTGTCCAACAGCGTAGAGCGGCCCGAGAGCGTCCGCGCCACCAGCCCGGACTCGAGCCCGAAAAACCGGCTGAGCACCACCACCCGGTCGTTTGGCCGCTTGCGGCCAAACAGCGCCCGGCTGACGCGGCGCAGAAAGCCATGCTCCCGCGCCCGGCCCAGCGCATGGCTGCGCAGCAGCAGCGCCACCGCCGGTCCGCCCTGATCCCAGGTGTTGCCGACGAGCCGCGCCGTCTGCAACGCCTCCGATACCGTCTCGCCAGTGACCGGATGAAACAGCCCGGCGCGCGCGCCAATCACCGGCACGTCTGCGGGCAGATCAGCAAAATAACGCTCGGCATCGAAGGCCAGCGCCACGGGCCGCTGCGCTTTTTCACGCGCCACCACCCGGTCAATTGACCAGCCATGTTCGCGCGCATGGGCCGAAATGCCGGTGTTGAGCACCTCATCGTCCATTGTCCCATCGGCACTGTAGCGGCTCTCCTCCACAAGGAGCCGCGTCGGCGAAAACGGCAGCAGCCGCAGGCGGCGGAACCCATCGCCCTGGGCAACGCTCAGATCATAGGTCACCGGATCGGCCAGCCCATGGGGCCGCGCCATGTCCACCTCGAGCCCGAATGAGCGATGGTACCCCAGCACCAGGGCCGGGTGCGGGGTGAGCGCCCGCGCATCGATCACCAGATCCGCCACAAGCCTGCGCCCATCTTGCAGCGTCACCGCGCTGGCGCTGACCGCGCGGGCCCTGCCGCGCTCGATGGTCACCGCTGTGCCGATCATGCCGCGAAGCCCCTCGGGGGACAGCAGATAATACGGCGATGAAAACCGCCGTTCCGAGCCCGGCAACCGGACCGACTGCCCGGCCCACCGCGCCACCAGCGCCGAGCCCAGCCAATCGAGGTCGCCTGCGACGAGATCGTCCGCGCGAATGGTCGCGCTGGGGCCAAACAGCCCGTCGCCCTCATCAATCAGCGTGATGGCAGGCGGCGCGCGAAGCGCCAAAAGCCGGAGAGCCAGCAAGCCGGCCTCGAGGCCAGCGCCGACAATCACCAAAACCTGCTGCCCCATGCGCGCCAACCCGAGACTATTCGATACGCCATAGTCTTACGGGGCAACGAGCCAACATGCTATCGCAAAGCCGCGCGTCAGGGTCCGATGCTATCGGTCAGGCGTCGGCGCGCTATTCGCGCAGCGATTGGTGCAGACGGTCGAGGAGCGGCTTCATCAGATAGCTGAAGAAGGTCCGGTCCGGCCCCAGCAGATAGGCCTCCACCGGCATGCCCGCGACCAGCGCGACCCCTTTGAGCCGCTCGGCTTCGCCGGGCTTCAGCACGAGATCCACCGGGTAATAGGCAATTTTCGCAACAGGATCTTCAACGAGATCGGTGCCCACCCGGGTGATCGTTGCATTCAGTTCGGGCGTCGTCGAGCGATTGAGCCCGGCAAAGCGGACCCGCGCGTCGGCATCAGCAATAACGGCGTTGATGTCGGCGGGCATCACGCGTGCCGAAATCATCAGGTCCCCGCCCGTTGGCACAATGGTCATCAGCACGTCGCCGGCCTTGGCCACACCGCCGATGGTATGGACGGCGAGCTGGTGCACAATGCCATCAACCGGCGAGACAAGCCGCGTGCCCGCGAGCTGATCCTTCACCGCCGTCAGGCGCTGCTGATACTCCGCCACCAGCGCTTCAGCCGCGTTGAGATCGTCCCCGGCCTGCGACACGGCGCTCAGATCGACATTCACCACCTGCAACCGGGCCTCGGCAAGCCGCGCAAGACTATCGCCCAGATCGGCCTCGATCTGTCCCTTCTGGCCCCTGAGCTGTGCAAAGGTCCGTTCCAGATCGCTGATCTGGTTTTCAGCGATTGCACCTTTGGCCGCCAGCGACCGCGCCCGCTCGAGCTCGGCCCTCGCCAATCCGATTTCCTCGGCCTTCGCGGCGTCCCGCTTTTTCTGGCCCTCGATCTGGGCGAGAAGCGCGTTCACCCGCTCACCGGTTTGCGCCTTCTGGCCCGCCCGCGCGTCGGTGCGCATGCGAAAGAGCCGCTGTTCGGCGGCAATCATGGTTGTGAGCGCCGCGCTGTCGGCCGCTTCAGCAAAGGCGGTGGGGAGGCTCATGCTGGTTGCGAGATCGCGTTCGGCCCTGAGCCGCGCGGCGCGCAACAGGGCCTCGTCAAGCTTGCCTGCAGTGATCTCAAAACTCGCCTGCGCCGTGGTATCATCAAGGCGCAACAGCAGGTCGCCGGCCTTCACCGTCTGGCCTTCACTCACCGCAATCTCGGCAATCCGGCCGCCATCCTCGTGCTGGATACGCTTGATATCCCCGACGATTTCGAGCCGACCAGCGGCCACAACAGCGCTCGACAGCGGCACAAAACCGGCCCAGCCGCCAAAAATCGCGACAAACAGCCCAATCAGCACAAAACCCAGCCGCCGGTAAGTCCGGATGTCCCGGCCATAGTCGGGCGACGGGGTGCGGGTCGCCCCAGAGTGAGCAATGAGACTCACGGGGTGGCGCTCCCCGCTTGCGGCACAGCCACAGGCCGCGCCGGGCGCGGGCTTGCGCCGCCCTGCTCGTTAATGGCCCGCATCACCTCATCACGCGGGCCAAAGAGCTTGATCCGTCCCTCCATTACGAGGGCGACCTTATCAACCGCTTGGAGCGCCGATGGCCGATGGGTGACCAGAACAGCAAGGCCGCCACGCGCCCTGATGCTGGTGATGGCACGCGCCAGAGCCTCCTCGCCCGGCGCATCGAGGTTGGAATTGGGCTCATCGAGCACCACGAGAAAGGGGCTGCCATAAAGCGCCCGCGCCAGCCCGAGCCGCTGGCGCTGTCCCGCGGACAGCACGGCCCCGCCTTCACCGATCCGCGTCTCATAGCCCTGCGGCAGCGAGACGATCAGCTCATGCGCCCCGGCGGCCTCAGCGGCCGCGATCACATCCTCGGATTTCGCATCGACATCGAACCGGCTAATGGTTTCGGCCACCGTGCCATCAAGCAATTGCAGGTCCTGCGGCATATACCCAAGGTGTCGGCCGAGGGCCGCCCGGTCCCATTGATCGAGCGCAGCCCCATCCAGCCGGACGCTGCCCCGCGCGGGCGGCAAAACGCCCACCAGTGCTCGCGCCAGCGTGGATTTGCCCGATCCGCTCGGCTCGATGATGGCGAGCGCCGACCCCGCTTTCAGCTCAAAATTGGCATCGATGATAATCGGCAAAGCCCGCCCGGGCACCGCCAGCGTCGCTCCCTCGACACTCAGCCCCTGCGCGGGCGCCGGTAGATCGACATGGCGGCTTTCGGCCAGCACCGGCAGAGCGTTGAGGCGCTGATAGGCCTGCCGCGCGGCAGCAAAGCCGCGCCAATGGGCAATGGCCTGCTCGATGGGCGCAAGTGCGCGCGAACTCATGATCGAGGCCGCAATCATCGCGCCGCCCGAAACCTGTCCCTCTATCGCCAGATAGGCGCCGAGCCCCAGAATGGCCGATTGCAGCACAATGCGCAAAATACGGGCGAAGCTGCCGAGATCGCCCTGCGCATCGCTGACGCTGAGCAGCCCCGCCCGGGCCTCTTCCGCAAGCCGCTCCCAGCGTTGCGCCACCGCCGGCCCCATGCCCATCGACGCAATGACTTCGGCATGCCGCCGCCCGGCATCGACATAGACCTGCCGCAGCAGCGCCGCCTGGCTGGCGTCGCGGGCGCGCGGCCCGACCAGCCGCTCGGTCACCAGCGTCATCGCAATGATCGTTGCACCGCCCGCCGCCGCCAGCACCCCGAGCCACGGATGCAGCAAAAAGCAGCCGATAAGAAATATCGGCATGAAGGGCATATCAAAGAACGCCGTCGGACCGGCGCTGCTCAAAAAGGTGCGGAACTGCTCGACATCGCGCGAGGGTTGCAGCGCCTCGCCCGCGCCTGCGCCCTTAAGGGGCAGCACCGTGGCGGCCGTCATCGCACCGGGGCTTAACTGCACGTCGATACGCGCACCGATCCGGCTCAACATCCGCGCGCGGAGGAGATCCAGCCCGCCCTGTAAGGCAAAGGCAACAAGCGCCACCAGCGACAGCACAATCAGGGTCTCGACCTTGTGGCTGACCAGCACCCGGTCATAGACCTCGAGCATGTAGAACGAGCCGGTGAGGGTCAGGAGGTTCACCGCAGCAGAAAAGACGCCAACCGACATGAAATCGCTACGCCGCGCCAAAAGCGCCGCGCGGGCCGGTCCGACGTTCTCCCTCTGTCTGCTCATCTGCCCCTCATCCCGGTCTGTGTCGATTCTAGCACTCCGGGAATTACCGGATCGTGAGCAGCATGGGGGCCGGGCCGGGCCCTCAACTCACCAGCAGCACGTCGCTGGCGGTCAATTGCAGACCGGTCGACAAACTCGCCACCTGCTGCTGCGCCACCCCGCCCAGGCCATCGGGATCGTAGTAGAGCGCACCCGTTGCCGCATTATAGATCACCCGATCTGACGCATCGGCCGCCGATGACCCAAGGGCAAAGGCCGCACCGCTGAGGGCACCGGTCACCACCCCGAGCCCGGTGAAGACCGATAGGCTGAAGGCCAGCGTGTCATCGACCACGGCATAATCGCGGATACGGTCGATTCCGGTCGTCGTATCAAACACGAACACATCCTGCCCGGTGCCGCCAAAGAGCGTATCCGCACCCAGCTTGCCATAGAGCCAATCATTGCCCCCGCCGCCGGTCAGCGTGTTCGCGCCTGAGTTGCCAATCAACACATTGGCCAACGCGTTGCCGGTGCCATTGATGGCGCTCGTGCCCGTGAGCGTCAGATTTTCAAGATTGGAGCCCAGGGTCCAGCTGACCGACGACAGCACGGTATCTGTCCCTTGGCCCGAACTCTCGCTCACCCTGTCCGTCGTGCGGTCGATAACAAAACTATCATGGCCGAGCCCGCCCGACATTGTATCGCTGCCTGAGCCCCCATCGAGCCAATCATTGCCCGCGCCGCCACTCAGCGTGTCATTGCCGCCCAGTCCACTGATCTGGTCATTATAGGCAGTGCCGGTGAGCGAATTGCTGGAACTGGTGCCATTGATCGCGTTGAGCACGGTTGAGAAATTGAACGCCGTAGCACCCGAAAGCCCCGCAAAGGCATTCGACGCGGTGTCGGCAAAGGCATTGCTCGCTATGGTCACCGAATAGTCATGGCCAACCAGCAGGTTAGCCGTGGGGTTGATCGTCACAAGCCCACCGGCAATCGCCACCTGCGACCCGTCATTGCTGTTGATCGTCGCAAAGATGCCCGTGCTCGCATCCGTAATGGTGATCGCGCCGCCAAGCGCCACCATAGCCTCGCTGAAGGTCAGGGTGAGGTTAGCGCCTGTCGCGACGCCGGTGCTATTGTCGAGCGGTGACAGGGACAGCAGGACGGGCGCCCAGACATCCGATCCAATCACCTGGTCAAGCGTGCGGGTCTGATCGATGAACTGGAAAAACTCGACTGAACTGATGCGATCCGTGCCATCGGCGCTGGTCAGCGTCAGGATGCTCAGTGCGGAATCATAGCTGACGCTGCATTGCACCCAGTTGACGTTGACCACGCAGTAATCAACGCCCGCGCCGCCAATGATCGTGTCATTGCCGAGACCGCCAATCAGCGTGTCATCGCCATCAAGACCGCTGAGCGTATCGGCACCCGTGCGGCCATCGAGTGTATTGTTGGCCTGATTGCCCGTGATCGTGTCATTGCCCGATCCGCCAATCGCATTTTCGATCAGCGAGGCCAGATTGCCCTGGTAGAGATAGGCATTGGCGATCGTGCCGCGGGCGTAATGGCCCGGATAAAAACTCGACCCCAGGTTCGCCAGTTGCGCCGCACTGGTGGTGGACCAGGCGCCCGGCTGCAGATCGACGGCCAGCGCACCGGTGTAATTCGAAAAATCATAGGTGTCGGTGCCGCCGCCATCCCAAAGGGTCATGAAAATCGTGTTGGTGGTCGAGGCGCCCTGCCCGACGCTGTTGATCGACATTTCGCCGGTCGTCGCGCTCCAGGTGTAGGTGGTATTGCCTGCGTTGGTGCTGAAGTTCGCCCCGTACATGGTTTGAAGCGCTGCAATATCATCGAGCATCAGCGTGGTGGAATAACTGCCCTGCGCGACCGTATACCCGTCAAGGCCCGCCCCGACGAAAGAGCGATAGGTCATTACCGAATATTCAAGTGAATCATGGTCATAGGGCAGCGCGTAGGCCCCGTCCTGTCCATGGTCGAGCCCCAGCGCGTGCCCGGTCTCATGAATAATGGTTGCGTAGGCATAGGTGCCCTTCAGGGGCGTATTATAGTCGACCGTGTTGAACCAAACGTCGCCACCGTAATCGGATACCGACGGATAATAGGCATAGGCCGTCCCGGCGTTCTGCTCTTCGGAATAGCGCAGCGTGCCCTGCTGCACACTTTCATCGACCTCGGTAAAGGTCAGCGTCGTGTACGACGAAATCATCGTGAAGATGGAACGGATCGCAGTCTTCTGCGTCTCGTTCATAGTCTGAAACCCGGTCTCGTTGTAGTTATACTGCGACATCAGCGTCGGGAAACTATAGGTGAGGTTTGCGCTGGTCCACTTGATGCCGGAGAGCACGCCATCAATATCGCGGTTGCCGGTATACGACACAGAACTGGTAGACGGCATGACGCACTCCTGATCCCGCTGCAGATGCGGGATGACCTTACCGGAAGTCCGACGGCAGCGTGTCGCCCTCGTATACCCCGGACTGGATGGGTTCCTACACCTTTTCGTGAGCGGCCCGAGCGGCCTATAGCAACGCCGGAATGCACAGAACAGGGCGGCATTGCCCCCTCAGCATCTGCCCGTAGAACAAAAAAGGGCACCCCGCAGGGTGCCCTGAACCAGACGTTGAGCGGCTGCCGGCTTTAGGCGATCAGCAAAAAGTCGCGGGCCGTGAGGGTTTCATGGTTGAGCAAGGTGGCCAGCAGGACGTTGTCCGCGCCGCCCACGCCGTCGGCGTCGTACCAAAGCTCGCCGGTTTGCTGCGAGTAGATCAGGTGCTGCGCGGCCGTGGTGGCCTCGGTGCCGACCACAAACGCACGCGATGTCAGCACACCAGCGCTGCCCAACGCTGTGAAGGCCGAGACGCTGAGCGCCATCCGGTCGCCCTCATCGTGCGAAAAATCGGTAATCGTGTCGGCCGCACCCGGGCTTGCCACCGAAAATACGAATGTGTCGGCCCCGGCCCCGCCGGTCAGCGTGTCGGCACCGCTCCCACCATCGAGCCGATCACGGCCCCCATCGCCCTGAAGCAGATCGTCGCCGGCCCCACCCGCGAGCATATCATTGCCCCCGCCGCCCGAGAGCAGATCAGTACCGTCATCGCCAGACAGCGTATCGCTGCCACCGCCGCCGCTCAGCGTGTCATTGCCCTCACCACCGCTGACGTGATTGTCGCCGCTATTGCCGCCAATGGTGTTGTCGAGGCCGTTACCGGTCCCATCAATGTTATCGCTGCCCTGAAGCCGCAGGTTTTCGACATGATCGCCGAGGGTAAAGCTGATGCTCGCTCTGACGGTATCGATGCCCTCATTAAAGTACTCGATCACCTCGTCGCCGACATCGTCGACAAAATAGAGATCGTCGCCCAGCCCGCCCTTCATATTGTCGGCTTCGGTGCCGCCATCCAGCGTGTCGTTGCCGAGCCCACCCCGGAGTTCATCAAGCCCCGCCTCGCCCGAGAGGCGATTATCACCATCATTACCCCGGATGTAGTTATTGAGCGCGTTGCCCTTGCCCGCACTATTGGCGGTCCCTTCAAGGAACAGCGCTTCGACATTGTCTGGGAGCGTATATCTGATCGTCGCACGGACCAAATCGTAGCCTTCGCTATAGTACTCGATCACCTCGTCGTTGGGATTGTCGACGTCATAGGCGTCGCCGCCGGTTCCGCCCTTCATATTGTCGGCACCAATCCCGCCGTCGAGCTGGTCGTTGCCGCCGCCGCCGCGGATTTCATCGCGGCCGGCGCCGCCGAACAGGACATTGTTCCCGTCATTGCCGCGGATGTAGTTGCTGAGCGCGTTACCAATGCCAAACAGGTCGTCGCTGCCCTCCATCAGCAGAGATTCGATGTTGGCCCCAAGGAGATAGCTGACTTTGGTGACGACGGCATCATACCCCTCATAGGCGTACTCGATCACCTGATCGCCGACATTGTCGACATAGTAGCGGTCGCCACCCCGGCCGCCCCGCATGATGTCAGCACCCCGGCCACCATCGAGCGTATCATTGCCATCGCCACCATCGAGGAAGTCCTTGCCATCCCCGCCAACCAGCACATCGTCATCCGGCGTTCCCGTGCGGGTAACGCCCGGATGAACTTCCTTCTTCTGGGACTGTCTGTTGAAGGGCAGCAGGTCGTCGACAACGGGGACTGCAATATCTCGGGTACCAGAGTGAGCCATGGTCCAGATCTCCACAGGCGCGACTAGTTAATCGCACAAAGTGGGATGGCTGACTAAGTGTAAATGCTTACGTTTGCAAGCCCTGAGTTTTCCCTACAGATACCATCGCGTGCGGCGCTAGAGGTTGCGCAGCATCAGGTCCGCGCCCACGCTATTGGCCATAACAAACCGGCCATTGGGCAGATCGACCTCGTTAAGTTTTCGGGCGATCTCGGCCTCGGGCAAGCGATAGTGCTCCCAGCGCGCGCGCAGGCGGGCACGCAGCACGTCCTCGGGCACATCGACCAGCACCTTGAGGTCAAACAGCGGCGCGAGACTGGCCCAGGGGGCGGCCCCGATCAGCAGATAATTGCCTTCAACGACAATAATGTCGGCGTCGCGCCGAATCGGGTTGGCCCCAGCGCGCGCAATCTCGATATCGCGGTCGAAGACCGGCGCCACCACTTCATCTTCGAGTCGCGACCGCAAACGGCCGATGAGCGCCGCCAGCCCGCCCACGTCAAATGTGTCGGGCGCGCCCTTCATGGCGCGTCGGCCGCGGCGTTCGAGCAGCGTGTCGTCAAAATGATAGCCATCCATCGGCAGTAAGGCCGCACGCCCGGGCGATGCCGCATTGAGCGCGGCGACAAGCTGTTCCGCCAGCGTCGATTTACCTGAGGCCGGGGCCCCGGCTATGGCGATGATCTGCCGCGTTCCGCGCGGGCTGGCCATGAGCCGCGCCAAAAGCGCCTCGGTCGAAATCTGCTGCGTCATGCTCTCCCCCGATGATCGGTACGCCTTAAAACCGCGTATCAGCACCAACGCCCGACGAAAAGCCGCCATTGTCCCTCCCAGCCTCTGGAACAGGTCATGACATCACCCGCCCTAGCCCGCATCCTGACCCTCGCCGGCGCCCTTCCCTTCTGGTTGGGTGTCGCCGCCCTGCTGGCCGGAGAGACCTGGGTGGGGCCCGTAGTCGTGATCTACGCCGCCCTCATCGCCAGCTTTGTTGCCGGCATCCATTGGGGCCTGACCTTTGGTCCGGCCGCAGGCCATAGCCGAACCCTGCTCATCACCAGCAATGGTGTGACCCTCGCGGCCTGGGGGGCCGCTCTGCTGCCGCAGCGACCCGCCTTCGCCCTCCTCGCCCTGCTCTTTGCCGGACTATACCTCGTCGAGCGTCGTCTCGGCGCCCTCTGGCCAGATTGGTTCGCCCGCCTGCGCCTTCTGGCGACGGCCCTCGTCGTGTCCGCCCTCCTGATTCTGGCAATTCTTTCGGTCTGATTGCTCTATTTGTTAGCAGACTGACGCATATTTACTCACGATAGCCGCCTGATTTTACGATAAACACAGTACTTCAGCGTGTATAGTCTTACGCGTACTACGCCTTATTTACGCTGGAGTGGGTCGGTGCTTTAGTATTCGCAACGGGATCGGATCGTGGAGACCGATGACATGCGTACTAACGTTGCCGTGGCTTTATCCTTTGTATTGGCGCTGACGGGTGCGCTGCTCACCAGCCCCGCGCGCGCAGATGCGGTTGGCAACGCGCAGGATGTCGATCCTGCGGCGCGCGCCATGTACGAACGCACGGATGCGCCCCTGCTGGTGGGGGCCGATATCTTTATCGGCCAACAGATCATCACGACCGATCTGGGTCAGGTGGAAATCCTGTTCAACGATGGCACCCGGCTCGCCATCGGGCCTCGCTCGCAGATGACTATCGAAGACTACCTGATCCGCAACACCGGTGCGCCGGGCAAGTTCGCGATAGATGCGCTGAAGGGCACCTTCCGCTTTATCACCGGTAATGCGCCCAAAGACAGCTACGAAATCAAGACCCCGACGGGCACCATTGGCGTGCGCGGCACGGCGTTTGACTTCTTCGTCGATGAAAACGGCCATGTCATTCTGCTGCTCTATCATGGCGCCGCAACGCTCTGCGCCACCGATGGCGAATGCACCCTGGTTGAAAACCGCTGCGACCTCGGCACCATGAACGAGGCGGGGTCGAGCCTCCTGGGGCCGACAAGGGGCTTGCCATACGCCGACCTCAACGCCCTGCGCCTCAGCCTGCCTTTTGCCGTGTCGCAACTGCCGCTCGGACGCAACCTCTGGGTGCAGAAGGCGCGCGAATGCCTGAAAACGGCACGGAATGGCGGCGCTGGCGGGCCGAGTGTTCTGGACAACCCGGCACCGGCACCGGGGCAGCCCGATCCCGTTATCGTGCCGCCGCCGCCCCCACCGCCGCCGCCCCCGCCTCCCGGTGATGCTGGCGATGACTGCGCCGGTCATTCCGACCACAATCCCGGCCATTCGCAGAACTGTTCGCCGGGCGGTGAAGGGGATGGCTGAACAGGCTCAAACCCTACGTGCTGTACCGCGGGCGGGATGGAACCAATTATTCACCATGTGCCGCTAGGTTCACCCCCAGCGGCAACTGGTTTTGCGTAGCCGCCCTTCTGGCCCCGCGTTGGGAAAGCCATGGCCGACCAGCGGTTTATCCGCCGATCAGCGACCGGTCGCCCTCTTCCATCCGCCACTGATCGAGTTGCGGCACAACCAGCGCCGCACCCTCGAAAATCTGATGGCGGGTGTAGAGGCTGGGGCTCACCACGCAGCGCAACCCCGCCCGCCGCGCCGCCACAAGGCCATTGACCGAATCCTCAACGGCCACAGCCTCGGCCGCGTCGACGCCAAGCTGCGCCAGGGCCTTCACATAGACTTCAGGATCAGGCTTCAGTGCGCTGACATCAGTGCCCGTCACCACACACTCGAATCGGTCCGCAATCGGGGTTACGAGCCCGCGAAACAGGGCAATGAGGTTTTCACGCCCGGTGGTTGTCGCAATCGCAAGCCGCCACCCCAGCGCACGCGCCCGGTCGAGGCACTCCAGCACGCCGGGGCGCAGATGAACCCCGCCTGCGCCGATGATCAGGCCATAGTGCCGGTTTTTCGCGGCATGCAGATCGGCCGCGAGCGTTGCCGCACCATCATAGGCGAGCCCCGTCTCCAGCAAAAACCGCAAAAGCCGCTGCCGCCCGCCTGTCTGCTCCAGCAGCCCGCGATAGCGCTCCTCGCTCCAGGAATAAGGCAGATCACGCTCGCTGAACGCCCGGTTGAACGCCGCGCGGTGCGCCTCTTCGGTTTCAGCCAGTGTGCCATCCACATCAAAAATCAGCGCGCGGATCGGCATCAGGCCGCAGACGTCCCAACGCCCATAAGGTCGAGCTGCTCCAAGGTGTCGATCACGAGATCAGGCGCATAGGTTTCGAGCGGCTCGGCGTGATAGCCACCACGGACCGCCACGCTGCGCATGCGCGCGGCGCGCGCCGCGAGAATGTCCGCCCCCGAATCGCCCACCATCACCGTGTCGGCCGCACTGCTGCCCAAGGCGGTCGCTGCATAAAGCAGCATGTCGGGCGCGGGCTTTTTGATGAGCCTGCCCGGCCCTCGGTCGCCCAGCACCAGCGCAAACCGGTCGAGCAGCGCAAAATGCTGGAGGATGCTTCTGGTCGGCCCCTCGGGCTTGTTTGTCACCACCGCGAGCGCCATCCCGGCCAGCCGGTCGAGCGCCTGCTCCACGCCGGGCATCAGCCGGGTTTTGGCCACAAGGTGACGCGGATAGATGGTCATCATCCGGGCCGTCATCGCCACGAGCCCGCCCGGCTCAAGGGCGCGGCCGTGCGCAGCAAAAGCGCGCTCCACCAGCTTTTCCACCCCATGGCCCACCATGCGCCGCACCGCGGCCTCATCATGGGCGGCCAGTCCTTCGCTGCCCATCAGTTCGGCCACGGCCTCGGTGATATCGGGCACGGAATCAATCAACGTGCCGTCGAGATCGAACAGCACGGCACGGGTCAGGGTCATGCAACAAACTCGCGCCGCCGTGCCGCGTCCGCCGCGTCGCGAATGGCCGCGATATTATGGGCATAGTGCCCGGCATCGCCCTTGAACACCGCCGACCCGGCCACCAGCACATCAGCCCCCGCTGCCGCCACCAGCGGCGCTGTCGTCGGGGTAATCCCACCATCGATTTCAATGCGGATATCGCGGCGGCCGATCATCTTCTTTACCCGCTGCACCTTGTCGACCATGGCCGGAATAAAGCTCTGCCCCCCGAAACCGGGGTTCACCGTCATGATGAGAATGAGGTCCAGCCGGTCAAGCACATGCTCGATAACGCTCTCCGGCGTATGCGGATTGAGCGCCACGCCCGCCTGCTTGCCCAGCCCACGGATGGCCTGCAACGAGCGGTCAAGATGCGGCCCGGCCTCGGCATGCACGGTAATAATGTCGGCTCCAGCCTCCGCAAAGGCCTCAAGATAGGGGTCGGCAGGCGCGATCATCAGATGACAGTCGAACACCGCCTTGGTGCGGGACCGCAGCGCCTTGATGACGGGCGGACCGAAGGTGATGTTCGGTACGAAATGCCCATCCATCACATCGAGATGAATCCAGTCCGCACCGGCCGCGAGCACGGCATCCACCTCGTCTCCGAGGCGCGAAAAATCTGCTGCCAGAACCGATGGCGCGATCAGCGTTGCGGTCATAACCCCTCCACGATGTTGAGCCCACCAGCAAAGACCCGGCTTGCCCGGATATCTTCTGCCTCGATTGTTGAAAGCGCGTCTACCGAAACCGGGCCCTTGGCCGTGTCGAACAGCCGGTTCGCCTGCCGCAGCCGGGCCCGGTCGAGGGCGTTCCGGATCGAGCGCGCATTGGCAAAATGCGGCTGGGTGCGGCGCAGCCTGATGTAGTCCATCAGCACGCTGCGCGCCTCATCGCTCAAATGGTAGCTCTGCTGGTCGAGCATCTTGCCGGCAATAGACAGGAGTTCCTCGTCTTCGTAATCGGGAAAATCAATGTGATGCGCAATGCGCGAGCGGAACCCGGGGTTCGAGGCAAAGAACCGGTCCATTCGATCAGCATAGCCCGCGAGGATCACCACCAGGTCGTCGCGCTGATTTTCCATAACCTGCAACAGGATTTCAATCGCCTCCTGCCCGTAGTCGCGCTCGTTATCGGGCCGATAGAGGTAATACGCCTCATCAATGAACAGGACGCCACCCATCGCCTTTTTCAGCACCTCCTTGGTCTTGGGCGCCGTATGGCCAATATATTGGCCCACCAGATCGTCGCGCGTGACCGAAACAAGGTGGCCCTTCCGCACGTAGCCGAGCCGGTAGAGCAGGTCGGCCATGCGCAGGGCGACCGTGGTTTTGCCTGTGCCGGGGTTGCCGGTAAAGCTCATGTGCAGCGTCGGCGTATCCTGGGTGAGCCCCAGTTTCTGCCGGGCCCTGTCCACAAGAAGCAGCGCCGCCGTCTCGCGGATCCGCTGCTTGACGGGCTTCAGCCCCACCAGCTCGCGATCGAGCTGGGCCAGCACCTCTGCAACCCCCGAATCCCGAAAATCGGCGGCAAGATCGACGCTGGTCGGCCGGGGGACAGGGGCCCCCTCGGCCTTTGCGTCTGTGGCGTGAGGATTGAGCATCCGGGCCTCACTTCACCACTGTCATGGTGATGTTCACCGTACGGCCGCGCACTTCGGTCCGCGTGATGGCGAAGGTTGGCTCGACCTTCGGGCGGTTGACGATGAAGCTCATCCGCACTGTCTCAAACCCGCGCGTCGAATCGAAGGCGTTGATCCGGATATAGTGATCCGGAAACGCCTTGCGGCAGGCCCGGACCTCCAGCATCACACCGGCGGCATCCCGCAGGTCGAACATGGGGTTGCCCCACATGGTCCAGTAGGTATTCCTGGGGTGCGGGTCATCGGTATATTCGACCCCGATGGCCCAGGAATTGTTGAGGCAATACTCGATCTGCGCCGTGATTTGCTCATCGGTCAGGTCGGGCAGAAACGAGAAGCAGCCTTGGGTGATACGCATGGGTGGGGTCCTTCCCGTCAGTAGGTCATTTCGGGGGTCGGCACGAAGTCCGACGTGTCGGTGGACTCGTAATTGAACGAGATATTGCCCCAGGTATCGAGAGCCGCTTCCACCGGCTTGCACCAGCGCGCCGCCGCGCGGAGAATTTCCGGCCCTTCATTGATGATGTCGCGGCCCTCGTTGCGGGCGAGCACCATTGCCTCGAGCGCCACGCGGTTGGCCGTGGCCCCCGCCTGAATGCCCATTGGGTGGCCAATCGTACCGCCACCGAACTGCAGCACCACATCGTCACCAAACAGGTGCAGCAGCTGGTGCATCTGCCCGGCATGAATGCCGCCCGACGCCACCGGCATCACCTTGCGGATGTCAGCCCAATCCTGCTCGAAATAGATCCCGCGTTGCAGGTCGACTTCGTTCTTCAGCTCGCGACAGACGTTGTAATAGCCCTGCACCGTCATCGGGTCGCCTTCGAGCTTGCCCACTGCCGTACCGGCATGGATGTGGTCGACGCCGGCCAGGCGCATCCACTTGGCAATCACGCGGAACGACACGCCGTGGCTCTTCTGGCGCGTATAGGTGCCGTGTCCCGCCCGATGCAGGTGCAGGATCATGTCGTTCTGGCGGCACCATTCCGAAATCGACTGGATCGCCGTGTAGCCGATGATGAGATCGATCATCACGATCACCGAGCCCATTTCCTTCGCCAGTTCGGCGCGGCGGTACATCTCTTCCATCGTCCCGGCGGTGATGTTCAGATAGTGCCCCTTCACCTCGCCTGTCTCGGCCGACGCCTTGCTCACTGCTTCCATGCAATAGAGGAAGCGGTCGCGCCAATGCATGAAGGGCTGCGAATTGATGTTCTCGTCATCCTTCATGAAATCGAGACCACCGCGCAGGCCTTCATAGACCACCCGGCCATAGTTCTTGGCCGAAAGCCCGAGCTTGGGCTTGGTCGTCGCCCCCAGGAGCGGACGCCCGAATTTGTCGAGCCGTTCGCGCTCGATCACGATGCCGGTCGGCGGCCCCTTGAACGTTTTCACATAGGCGACGGGCAGGCGCATGTCTTCGAGACGCGCAGCCTTCAGCGGCTTGAACGAAAACACATTGCCCACAATCGACGCCGTGAGGTTGGCGATTGACCCCTCTTCGAACAGGATGAGGTCATAGGCCACGTAGCAGAAGAACTGGCCCGGATTATTCGGCACCGGCTCCACGCGATAGGCCTTGGCCCGGTATTGGTCGGCGGCCGTCAGCCGGTCGGTCCACACCACGGTCCAGGTCGCGGTCGAACTTTCACCCGCCACCGCAGCGGCCGCTTCAATCGGGTCCACACCATCCTGCGGCGTGATGCGGAACAGCGCGAGAAGATCGGTGTCCTTGGGCACATAGTCGCCGTCCCAATAGCCCATCTGGGCATATTTGAGCACACCCGCCCGGTAGCGTTCCTTGCCTCTGATTTCAGTGTTCATCTCATTCATGGCGCGATCCTTTCAGGGGAGAAATTCAGGCAGCCGCCTGGGTCGAAAACGTGGGGTCGAGCGCACCCGATGCGTAGCGCTTGGCCATGGCATCGAGCGAAATCGGGGTGATCTTCGTGGCATGGCCCGCCGCGCCGAAGCGCTCGAACCGGTCGCGGCAGAGGTCGCGCAGCGCGTCCATCGCCGGGCGCATGAACTTGCGCGGGTCAAATTCCTGCGGGTTCTCGGTCGCAATGCGCCGGAACTGCGCCGTCATCGCCATGCGGCAATCCGTGTCGATATTCACCTTGCGCACGCCCGAGCGGATACCGCGCTCGATCTCCTCCAGCGGCACGCCATAGGTCTGGGGCATCTCGCCCCCATAGCGGTTGATGAGGTCCTGCAGGTCCTGCGGCACCGACGATGAGCCGTGCATCACGAGATGCGTGTTCGGCAGCCGCTGGTGAATGGCCTCGATCACCGTCATGGCGAGGATGTCGCCATCGGGCCGCCGCGTGAACTTGTACGCGCCGTGCGACGTGCCGCAGGCAATGGCGAGGGCATCCACCTTGGTACGGGCCACAAAATCAACCGCCTGTGCCGGATCGGTGAGCAGCTGGTCGTGGCTCAACTGCCCTTCGGCGCCATGACCGTCTTCGGCTTCTCCGGCCCCGGTTTCGAGCGAGCCCAGCACGCCGAGTTCACCTTCCACCGACGCGCCCACCGCATGGGCCATTTTGGTCACACGGTCGGTAATCGCCACATTGTACTCATAGCTCGCCGGGGTCTTGGCATCCGCTTCGAGCGAACCGTCCATCATCACCGAGGTGAACCCGTGCCGGATGGCCGAGAGGCAGGTCGCCTCGTTATTCCCGTGGTCCTGATGCATGCAGACCGGGATCTGCGGATAGAGTTCGACCAGCGCGTCAATGATCTTGGCGAGCATGATGTCGGTGGCATAGGTCCGCGCCCCGCGTGAGGCCTGGATAATCACCGGCGCGTCGCATTGCGCCGCCGCCTCCATGATCGCGAGCCCCTGCTCCATGTCGTTGATGTTGAACGCGGGCACGCCATAACCGTTGTCAGCGGCATGATCGAGCAATTGCCTGAGCGTGATGCGGGCCATCAGGATTCCTCCAGTGTGTCATTGGGATGCGATGGGACGGCGCGCTGCGCCGCCAAGAAAAGTGGACCGGCAAAAGCGGGCATCAGGCCCGGCAGCGCGTGGATCGAGGCCTGCCGCGACCGGCCGCTCGGCGAGGGCATGTCGTTGACGTAAAAATCGCCATGCACGCTGAGCAACAGGGCAAAGCTGCGGTCATTGCGCTCTTCCTCCTGGTGGTAGCGCAGGTTTTCAAGCATCGCGACGGTGCCAGCCGGCAGGGTCCGCGTCACCTGTTCGGCCACCGCCCCCACGCAATCGGGCACAAAGATCACGCGCTGACCGAGTTCAGCCGCCAGCCGCTCGGCCACGGGCCGGAGCGTCAGCGTCGGGTTGGCCACGCCGCCGGGGCGGCCAAGGTGGCTCATCACCACCACGCTCGCTCCGCGCCGCACCAGATCGGCAACGGTGGGGGCAAAGCGCACGATCCGCATCGGATCGGTAACCCGGCCGCCCTCCATGGGCACATTGAGATCGGCCCGCACGAGCACCGTGCGACCCCGCACATCCTGGGTGCGGATATCGGGCTGAATTGCGGGGCTCTCCGCCATCGCCAGCGCCGCGTTCATGCGTTCCGCCGCTTCCGCTCCACGAGCTGAAGGATCAGCGGCGTGAGAATGAGCTGCATGGCGAGATCGAGCTTGTTGCCGGGCACCACAATCGAATTGGCCCGCGACATGAAGCTGTCGTTGATCATCGAGAGCAGGTACGGAAAATCAATGCCGCGCGGGTTGGCGAAGCGGATGACCAGCATCGATTCATCGGGCGTGGGAATCCACCGGGCGATAAACGGGTTCGACGTGTCGACAATCGGCACGCGCTGGAAATTGATGCTGGTGCGGCTGAATTGCGGGGTAATGTGCCGCACATAATCCGGCATGCGGCGGAGGATCACGTCCATCACCGCTTCGGTTGAATAGCCGCGTGTCGAGCGGTCGCGATGGATCTTCTGGATCCACTCGAGATTGATGACCGGCACCACGCCGATCTTGAGGTCCGCGTGGTCGGCAAGGTTCACCCGGTCGCTCACCGCGCAGCCGTGCAACCCCTCGTAAAACAGCAGATCGGTATTGGCCTCAAAGGGCCGCCATGGGCTGAAATGCCCCGGCGACACGCCGTAGAGCTTCGCCTCCTCGTCATCATGCACATAGGTGCGGGTGCGCCCGGTGCCCTTTTCGCCATACTCGATGAACACGTCCTGCAGGATGTCGAGTTCGTTGGCGTCGGGGTGAAAATGCGTGAAGTTCGGGTTGCCGCGCGCCTCCTCGTCGGCCACCTTCGTCTTCATGGCCAGCCGGTCGTACTTGTGGAAGGCATCGCCTTCGATGAAGGCGGCATTCACCTTCTCGCGCCGGAAAATCAGCTCGAAAATCCGCTTCACCGAGGTGGTCCCGGCCCCTGACGAGCCGGTGATCGAAATGATGGGATGGGCGTGGGTCATCGCGTCCTCCTAGTTGCGGAATAGCCCGCGCGACCCGAACAGCGGCGAGCGGAGGCCCACCGGATCGGGTTCGTCGTGGTAGCGGCGGATTTGCACAACCTCATCGCGTGAGCCGAAAACCAGCGGCGTGCGCTGATGCAGCGAGGTCGGGTTGATATCGAGAATGGGGGTAAAGGCATCGGTAGCCAGCCCGCCCGCCTCTTCGATCAGATAGGCAATCGGGTTGGCCTCATACACCAGCCGCAGCCGCCCATGGGCGTAGCCCTTGCGCCGGTCGCCGGGGTAGAGAAACACTCCGCCCCGGATCAGGATCCGGTAGGTCTCAGCGACCAGCGACGCGATCCAGCGCATGTTAAAATCAACGCCCTGCGGGCCATCCGCCCCTTCCAGGCAGGCATCGATATAGTGGCGCACCGCGCCATCCCAATGCCGGTAATTGGCGGCATTGACGGCAAATTCCTGCGTGCGGGTGGGCACCGAAACCTGCTGATAGGCATGGAGAAACCGCCCAACGCGCGGCGAATAGACAAAAATCTCCGTGCCTTCGCCGAGGGTCAGCACCAGCGCCAGTTGCGGCCCGTAAATGAAGAAGCCCGCCGCCAGTTGCCGGCGGCCCGGCTGAAGAAAGGTCGCCAGCTCGTCGCCCGCCTCTGGCTGCAGCGCCGGCAGGATGGAAAAGATCGTGCCAATCGACACATTGGTATCGATGTTCGACGAGCCATCGAGCGGATCAATGGCAATGGCGAGCGGCGCGTTGCGATCGAGCACCACCGGGTGCTCCAGCTCTTCAGAGGCATAAAGCGCCACGGGCGCCTGCCGCACGGCATCGAGCATCAGCTCGTCGGCGAGGACATCGAGATCCTTCTGCGCGTCGCCGCCCGCATTGGTGCCGCCCACCTGCCCGGCAAAGGCCGCGCCGAGGGCCCCGAGATCGATGGTCTGGCGCACCGCAATCGCACCCCGTGTCAGCGCGCCGAGCGTTGTCGCCACCGCCTGCCCATGGTCGTGCCCGTTGTTGCCGTGCCGGGCCAGATAATCATCCAGTGTGAGTGCGCTCATGCGCCCCTCCTCCTCGGGGAGGCGCGGCTTTCGACGCCGCGTTCCCTCCGCCATGAGTCCAAAAGGGCACGTCCACCGACATAAGGGAAGTTTAGAGTGTTTACATTCCTCATTAGTTATTTAAATATCAGCACATGCACGACCTATCCCTACGCCAGCTCCGCGCCGTCTCCGCCGTGTTCAGAACGCGGAAAATTGTGCTTGCCGCCAAAGAGTTAGGGCTCACCCAACCGGCGGTGTCCCTGCAATTGCGCGAAGCCGAGAACCTGATCGGGGCCCCGCTGTTTGATCGAACGGTGGAGGGCATGCGCCCAACGGCCGCAGGTCTGGCGGTTGTGGATGCCGCCCGCGCCATCGAAGAGCGGCTGCGGGTGCTGGCCGATGAGGTCGAAGCCATCGTGGGCGGCCGCAAGGGCGCGCTGCGCCTCGGCGTCGTGTCCACGGCGAAGTATTTCGCGCCCGCGATCATGGCCGCATTCATGCGCGAGCATCCGGGCATCGAAATGAGCCTGTGGGTTGGCAACCGCGCCGAAACCATCGCAGCGCTGCACACTCATGGCGTCGATATTGCGCTGATGGGGCGACCCCCGCGCGAGGTGCAGGTGCGGGCGGCGCTGTTCGGCGAGCATCCGCTCGTCATTATCGCGGCACCCGATCACCCGCTGGCGCAAACCCGGGACATCACCAAAGACCGGGTTGCGAAAGAGCATTTCCTCGTGCGCGAGCCGGGTTCAGGCACAAGGATTTCGCTCGATATCTTCCTCGCCGATATCCCCGGTCGCCTGGATAACCCGGGTGTCGAGATGGGCTCGAACGAGACCATCAAGCAGGCCGTGATGGCCGGGCTCGGCGTGGCGCTGATTTCAGCCCACACCATCGCGCAGGAAGTCGAGACCCGGCGTCTCGTTATTCTCGACGTCGTCGGCATGCCGATCCGGCGGCAATGGTTTTCAGTCAGCCGCCTTGATCGGTCGATGACCCCGGCCATGCGCGCCTTCGAGGATTTTCTGAAGGCCGAGGGCGCCAAATTCTTGCCCGCGCTCCTCACCCGGGACTGATCAGCCCTGGAACACCACGGTCTTGCGGCCATTGAGCATGACGCGGCTTTCCAGATGCAGCTTCACCGCCCGCGCCAGTACACGGCTCTCGATATCGCGGCCGGCGGCCACGAGATCGTCCGGGCTCAGCGAATGCGACACCCGCGCCGTTTCCTGCTCGATGATCGGACCCTCATCGAGATCGGGCGTCACATAATGCGCCGTGGCGCCGATCAGCTTCACGCCGCGCTCATGGGCCTGATGGTAGGGCTTGGCCCCCTTGAAGCTGGGCAGAAACGAATGGTGGATGTTGATGACCCGGCCAAATAGCCGGTTCGACAGTGTATCCGACAGCACCTGCATGTAGCGCGCCAGCACCACGAGATCGGCCCCGGTTTCCTTCACGAGTGCAATCACCCGCTCTTCCTGCTCGGCCTTGGTGTCTTTCGTCACCGGCCAATATTCATAGCGGATGCCGTCAATCTCGGCCGTGCGGCGGCTGTCTTCGTGGTTCGAGACGATCGCCACCACCTCGGCTGACAACCAGCCGACCTTGATCTGATAGAGCAGGTGCAACAGCGCGTGGTCGAACTTCGAGACCATGATCACGATCTTGGGCACGCGCTCGGCGTCAATCAGCGCGGTCTTCATCTGGAACCGTTCGATGGCCGGGCTCAGGGCGCGCTCCAGCTTGTCGCGCGCCACGCCTTCGGGCAGCGTAAACGCGATGCGCATGAAAAACCGACCGGTCTGCCGATCCCAGAACTGGTTGCTCTCGGCAATATTGCCGCCGAGCGCCGCCAGTTCGGTCGTGATCGCGGCCACAATACCCGGGCGGTCCTCGCAAGAAAGCGTCAGCACGTAGGATCGGCTATCCAATTCAACACCTCCAGCGGCCGGTGGAAGACCACAGGCCGAAAACGGTCGTGTTTCTGCGACGGATCACGCCAAAACGCAACAGCAACCGGCCCTTGCAGCGCTATTCAGCGCGAATTGCTCCCCCGTTGACGGCGCGCGTGCTAGTCCGCGCTTGCGGTAGTACCGATGCACCACCACATGGCCGTCAACAGGAGAATGCGCCATGGCTGTCGAGGAACCGAAATTCGTCTCCGTCCTCAAGGATGGTCCATTCGAAGTGCGGGACTACGCCCCGCGCACCGAAGCCCGTGTCACGCTTGATGAAACACGTGAAGCCGCAATGAGCCGCGGCTTCTCCGTCCTGGCGGGTTATATTTTCGGCTCCAACGCCCAGAACCGCAAAATCGCCATGACCGCCCCGGTGCTGATGGCCCCCGATACACCGGCCCCGCAACCCAATTCCGGAACCAGCGATTGGACCATCAGCTTCGTCATGCCCGCAGGGATGACGGCGGCCGACATGCCACCGCCCGGTGATCCACGCATCCGCTTTATCGATTTTGCACCGGCCCGTATGGCCATTCTGCGCTTTAGCGGCTCGGCCGGGGCCGACAGAATGGAAAAAAAGCGGGCAGACCTCACCAACTGGATGGCAGGCCGGAACCTGATCCCGGCGGGGCCGCCGTCGCTGGCGCGCTATGATCCGCCGTGGATTCCCCCCTTCCTGCGCCGCAATGAGGTGATGATCCCCATCCATAGCGCTTGATCCACATCAACACGGCCCCCGGCCAGCCGCCCCTAGTCTCACCTTTGGACCGCGAGGGGCGGCCATTCGGAACGAGGGGGGCCGAATGAGAGAGGTCAATGCTGCAACCCGTAGCCCGGTGCTGCGCGCCCTGGGCTGGGCCGATGTGGTGAGCGCGCTGAGGAGCGGCGCAGGCGATCTGCTGCGCGCGCCGCTCTTGGGGCTCGCGCTCGGCGGGATCATTGCGCTCGGCGGGCTCATATCGCTCCTCTCCATTGTCAGTTGGAATGCCGGATGGATCGCGATGATGATCGCCGTGGTCTTCCCGCTGATCTTCCCCTTCATCGCCGCCGGTCTTTATGAGACGAGCCGCCGCCTCGCGCGCGGCGAGCCCCGCCGCATCGGGGCCATTGTCGCCACCATGCTCAACCAGCGCGAACGCCAGCTGGGGTGGATGGCCTTTGTGGTACTCTTCATCTTCTGGGTATGGGTCTACCAGGTGCGCATCCTGCTCGCCCTGTTCTTCGGCTTTGGTGCATCGGCCAATCTTGGCCGGTTTGTCGTGACCATCGCCACCACACCCAATGGCTGGAGCTTCATCGCGGTTGGCAGTGCGGTGGGGCTCATTATCGCCCTCTTCCTGTTTGCCATCACGCTCGTCTCCATGCCGCTGCTGTTTGAGTCCGACATCGATTTCGTCACCGCGATGATTCTCAGCGTCGGCACCGTAACGCGGAGCGCCGTGCCGCTGCTCGGCTTCGGGGTGCTCGCGACCGCAGCCACCATCCTGTCGATTTTATCAGGGTTTCTGGGCTTCTTCGTGCTGGTGCCGCTCCTCGGGCACACGGCCTGGCACCTCTATCAACGGGCCTGCATCCGGTCCGGTGCGCCCACGTCATAGGCTGCACCGGCTCTCAAGTCCCCCTTTCCCAATGGGGGATATTACAAATGTCGAAATGATCATTCCCTAGGGTCCGCTGAACCCGCGCGGAGCCGCCCATGCCCAGCAGCAAAGATCAGCCCCCGTCCCCGGTGATCCCCGCCGATCTCCCGCTCGATGCGCAGGCGCTCAAGCCCACCAAACGGCCGGTCGGCATCACGCTGCAGCAGATGCGCATCTTTGTCGCCGTGGTGCGTGCCGATACGCTGACCCGCGCCGCCAAGGATCTCGGCCTCGCGCAACCTTCTCTGTCACAACAGATTTCCCGCCTGGAAGAGATTGTCGGCACCCGGCTGTTCGAGCGCCGGTCCAGCCAGATGCTGCCCACCGAGGCCGGCCAGTTTCTCTATCAACAGGCCGAACCCATCCTCGTGAAAATGCGCGAACTCGAAGACGGCATGGCGGATTTCAGCGTCGGCCGCCGCCAGACCCTGCGGATCGCGGGCATCAATTCCATCCTGCGCATGGTCCTGCCCGAGGCGCTTCGGGCCGTACAGCAGCGCACGCCGGGGCTGACACTCGACATCAGCGAACAGGCCCCCAACGAGGTGCTCGACATGCTGCTCGACCGCCGCGCCAACATCGGCATTGTCGGCGCGAACTCGCTGCCCGCCGATGCGGCCGGGCTGGTGCAGGTGCCGGTTCTCGATGATCCCTATGTGCTCGCCGTTCCGAAAAGCCTTGATCTGTCAGGGGTTTCGAACCCCGAGACCGATCTGACCGCCGCCGAGCGCACGACCCTCAACAGCACCATCCAGTTTGTCTTCGGCACGCGCCACCAGGAACGGATCGAGGATTGGTTCGGCCTCATGGTGCCACACCATCGGGTGGCCATGCAGTGCCGAACCTTCGAGGTGGCCATGGGCATGGTGCAGGGTGGGCTCGGGGTCTGCCTCTGTCCCGCGCTCTCGGCGCTTTCGGGGGGCACGGCCAATGTCCGGCTCTACCGGATCAATGCCCCGGCCCGCAAGGTTGTGGCGCTCGTTCCTTCGCAATTCCGGCGGGTTGAACCCTATGGCACGGTGCTCGACGAGCTGTCGGCCTCGGGCGCACGCTTCACCATGCCCGACCTGTTGCCGACCCCGCCTTTCCTCGCTGGCGGGGAGGCCTTCTCGCTCTGATAGGGCGAACCTATCGGTGCGATAGATGGCGCTGGACCCAGACCATCCGCAGTCTCCCGGTGTCGCGGCGATGGGGCCGCATTACTGAGGAGAACAATCATGGCCTGGAACAAGCCCAAGCTCGTCGAAGTCCCGGTTTCGATGGAAATCAACATGTACGCTTGCGCTAAGCGCAAGTAATGCATGCGCCCGCCGCGAGAGCTGAGTCATGTTGAACATCATCGTGCTCGGTGCCGCGGCGGGCGGCGGCGTTCCCCAGTGGAACTGCGGCTGCGCCCAGTGCGCGGCTGCCCGCCACAACAGCGCTGAGGCCCGCACCCAGGCCTCGCTGGCGCTCAGTGTCGATGGGCGCAACTGGTTCCTCGTCAACGCGTCGCCCGATCTGCGCCAGCAGATCAACCAGACCCCGGCGCTCTATCCACGCGACGGCGCGCTGCGCGATAGCCCGATTGCCGGTGTGATCCTCACCAATGGCGAAGTCGATGCCATCGCCGGGCTGTTGAGCTTGCGCGAAAAAACGCAGTTCTCCGTGTACGCCCATCAGCGCGTGCTCGATATCCTCGACGCAAATCCGATTTTCGAAGTCCTCGACCGCAACCTGGTGGCGCGGCTTCCGCTTGCGGTTGAGATTGAAACCGAGTTGGCCCTGCCCGATGGTTCAGGCTCGGGCCTCACCGTCACGGCCTTCCGCGTGGCGGGCAAATCTCCGCTCTATCTCGAAGGCATCGCCCCGAAAGACGTGGACGGCGACACGCTTGGCCTCAGCTTCACGGATCGGGCGAGCGGCGAATCCTGCCATGTGCTCACCGCCTGCGCCCGCATAGATGCCGCACTCGAAGCGCGGCTCAACGGCGCAAAGCTCGTCTTCTTCGATGGCACCGTGTGGCACGACGACGAGCTGATCCGCCTCGGCCTCGGCACCAAAACCGGCCAGCGCATGGGTCATATGGCCATGGCCGATTCGACCGGCACCATGGCCGCGTTCGACCGGCTGGACGTGAAGCGCAAGGTCTTCGTCCACATCAACAATTCCAACCCGGTGCTGCTCGATACCTCGCCCGAACGCCAGGCGGCCGAAGCCCGGGGCTGGGTCATTCCCCCCGATGGCATGGAGTTTTCCCAATGACCGCGATGACCTCGTTTTCCGTGTCCGGTGCCACCCCGCTCAACAGCGCCGACCAGTTGGAAGAGCAGCTCCGCCACATTGGCGCGACGCGCTACCACAGCCTCCACCCGTTCCATAAGCTGTTGCACGGCGGCAAGCTCAACAAGGGTCAGGTTCAGGCCTGGGCGCTCAACCGCTACTATTACCAGTCCTCCATTCCCATCAAGGATGCCGTGGTGCTGTCGCGCTTCCGCGACCGGATGATCCGGCTCGAATGGCGGCACCGCATTGAGGACCATGATGGCAATTTCGATACCGAAGGCGGCATCGAGCGCTGGCTGAAGCTCACCGATGGGCTCGGGCTTGATCGGGATATGGTTGAATCGACCGAAATGATCCTGCCGGCCACCCGCTTCGCCGTGGATGCCTATGTGCATTTCGTGCGTGACCGCACCCCGCTCGAAGCCATTGCCTCCTCGCTCACCGAACTCTTTGCGCCCAACCTGCACGAAGAGCGCATTTCGGGCATGCTGAAGCACTATGACTTCATCAACCCCAGCGTCATGACCTATTTCCAGCGCCGCCTCGATCAGGCCCCGCGCGATGCGAAATACGCCCTCGCCTATGTGAAAGAGCACGCCACGACCCCCGAGCACCGGGCGCTCGTGTGCAACGCCCTGATCTTCAAGACCAATGTGCTCTGGGTGCAGCTTGATGCGCTCTACAACGCCTATGTCGAGGGCCATATTCCGCCCTTCACCTTCCGGCCGGAGGGACTGTGATGGACGGGGCCGCGCCCCGCCGCCTCGCCGTTGGCCCGTCCAGCCGGCCCAGGCTCGCGCGCCATGCCCGCCTCAAGTTCGATGAGACACGCGAACGCTGGGTGCTGCTGGTGCCCGAGCGTGTGCTCGCCCCCGACGACATTGCCGTCGAAATCCTCCAGCTCTGCGATGGACTGAAGACTGTCGACCTGCTGGTGGAGGAACTGGCAGTCAAATACGCCGCGCCCAAGGACGAAATCGCCGCCGATGTCATCGCCCTGCTGCAGGATCTTGCGGACAAGGGCTTTGTGATCGGGGCCAAGGAGAGTGTGCAATGACGCCGACCCTGATCAGTGCCGAGCCGGTGCTCCGCGACCCCAATGATGGCATTGCGGTGCTCGAACGCACCCGCACGGTGGCCGAAACCTTCGGCATTCCGCTGGCCGTTCTGGCCGAGCTGACCCACCGTTGCCCGCTGCAATGCCCCTATTGCTCCAACCCCGTGGAGATGGAGCGCGCCAATGCCGAACTGACCACCGAGGAATGGACGCGCGTCCTCACTGAACTCGCCGAAATCGGCGTGTTGCAGGTGCATTTTTCGGGCGGCGAACCGACGGCCCGTAAAGATCTGGTCGAGCTGGTCCGCCATGCCACCCAGGTGGGACTTTACACCAACCTCATTACCTCTGCGGTTCTCCTCACCCGCGACAAGCTGGTGGACCTTGCCGATGCCGGGCTCTGCCATGTGCAGATCAGCTTTCAGGGCAGCGAGCCGGTGCTGGCCGATCGCGTCGGCGGCTTCCGCAACGGCCACGTCAAAAAACTCGAAGTCGCCCAATGGGTGCGCGAACTCGAGCTGCCGCTGACCGTCAACGCCGTGATGCACCGCCAGAACATCCACCAGCTGCGCGGCATGATCGATATGGCTGTCGAACTGGGGGCCGACCGCATTGAGGTCGCCAACGTGCAATACTACGGCTGGGCGCTCAAAAACCGCGCCGCGCTGATGCCAACCGTCGAGCAGCTCGACGAGATGACCGCCGTGGTCGATGAAGCCGAAACCCGGTTCAAGGGCATCATGGAGATCGATTTCGTGATCCCCGACTATTACGCCACCCGCCCGAAAAAATGCATGGGCGGCTGGGGACGGCAGTTCTTCAACATCACGCCTTCAGGCAAGATCCTGCCCTGCCACGCCGCCGAAACCATCACCGACCTGGACTTCGATTCCGTGCGTTCGAACCATTCAATCGCGTGGATCTGGCAGAATTCCGAGGCCTTCAACCGCTATCGCGGCACGGGCTGGATGCCCGAACCGTGCCAGAGCTGCGAATTCAAGGAGCAGGATTACGGCGGGTGCCGCTGCCAGGCCTTTGCGCTCACCGGCAATGCTGCCAATACCGATCCGGCTTGCCAGCTCTCCCCGTTTCACGCCACCATCTTCAAAGCCGCCGAGACTGAAGCCGCCGCCGACCAGCGCCGCTTTATCTACCGCAATTTTGCCGGCGGCACGCTGGAGAAGGACGAACCGGCCTGAGTGGACCTGAACACAGCTTCCGCCTCGATACCGGCGACGGGCACAGCCTGTCTGTCGCAACGCGGGGCGACCGATCAGCACCGGCAGCCGTGTTCCTCCACGGCGGGCCGGGCAGCGGCTGTCACCCATCGCACCGCCAGCTGTTTGCGGCGGACGATTGGTTTGCCGTGTTTCCCGATCAGCGCGGTGCCGGCCAGAGCACCCCGCACGGCGAGCGGCGCAACAACACCACGGCGCATCTCATCGCCGATCTCGAACGGATCAGGACGCATCTGGGGCTCGAACGCTGGCTGGTCGTCGGCGGGTCCTGGGGTGCCACGCTGGCGCTCGCCTATGCCGAGGCGCACCCCGAGCGGGTGACCGGGCTCGCGCTCCGCGCCACGTTTTTCGGCACGCCGGACGAACTCGATTGGGCCTTTCTGCGCGGCCCGGCGGCTCTGCGGCCTGATCTGCTCGAGCAGTTCCTGTCGCTGCTATCGCCCGAAGAACGGCGCGAGCCCCTCGCCGCCTATTATGCCCACATCCTGGGCGATGATGCGCAGCGCCAGCGCGTTGCGGCATGGATGTGGCACGATGTTGAACGCGTGCTCTCTGAGGCCAGCCCACCCGCGGCCCGCGTCGATGTCACACCCCATGCCGACACCGCGCTCAGGCTACCCGCCACGGCCCTGATGGAAGCCCATTATTTTCGCCACGATTGCTGGCTCGCCCCCGGCGAACTTCTGGCGAATGCCAGTCGGCTCCGGGGCATACCGGGCATCATCGTGCAGGGCCGCTACGATCTGTTGTGTCCGCCCGCCAATGGCCACGCCCTCGCGGCACGCTGGCCGGATGCTGAACTCCGCCTTGTCGAACTGGGCGGCCACGCGTTGAGCGACCCGAAAATCGCCCATGCGGTCGCGCGGTCCATCGCCGATCTGCGGCTCAAACTGCGCGTCAGCGCCTGAAGCTCGCCCGATAGAGCGCATCCAGCGCGCGGACCAGTGCCCCGGGGCTTTCCGTGCTGAGCAGCCCCTCGTTGAGCCGCATCGAAGCCGCATGCTGGAACGCCATATAGCCATTGTGCCGGGGCCGGACCCAGGCGCCATCCAGCGTGTGCCGCGTGTTGCGATAGAAATCCCCGGTCGGGCCGTTCACCGCGTCGCTCTCCCACGCGGCGGCATGGCCCGGCTGGCCGCCGGATTGCGCATAGAGCCCGGCCTGCACCGCAGCCGACGCAACCCAATAGGCATAGTCCCGCGCCGCCTCGGGAGCGCGTGAAAAGGCCGACACCGCAATGCCCGTGCCGCCAAGCGCCGAGCCCACCGGCCCGCGTCCGTGGCTCGGCAGATTGGTCATGGCCAGCCGGTGCGGCCGGAAACCGTCGAGCGCATAGCTCACATAGCCATAGCCATAGGGCATGAGCGCCACGAGCGCGTCTTTGCGCGCCATCGCCTCAGACGCCGCAATCGGATCCATGGCGAAATTGCTGGGTTCAATATGGGCGACCAGCGCCTTGATCCGCTCGATGACGGCGATGCCCGCCGCGAGATCGATAAACGGTCCATCGCCCGTCGCCGCCGGGGTGCCAAGCGCCCCAGCAATCGAGAAAAATGTCATCAGGCTGTGCGGCGCCAGCATGGGCAGCACCACCGCCCCGGCTTTCGCCAGATCGAGCACGTCGTCAAAACTCTGGGCCGGGGCCACAAGATCGGGCCGGTATACCTGCACCTGCGCCGCCGCATCGATGGGAAAGGCCCATTGATGCCCCGCCCATTCGTAACTCGGGTAGGATTGCCCGACGCTCCCGGCCCGCAGCGCCTGCCGCTCGGCTTCGCGCCCCGGCACATCAAGCGGTGCGAGGCAGCCCTCATCGGTAATCTGCCCGACATGCGGATGGTCTATGACGATCAGGTCATAGGCCCGCGCCAGCTCGTCCACCGGAAAGCTCTCGAAATCCTGCAGCGACCGCTTTTCCCAGACAATCTCCACCCCGGTCATCTCGCGCCAGCGCGCGGCCGTGGCAACCATGGGATCGAACCCGCGCGGGTGGCTCCAGGTCATGCCCCTGAGCGTCAGGATCGGCGGTTTCGGCGGCGCGGGAAGGCTCATGGTCGGCTCACAGCAAAAACTCGGATCGGATGCGGGCCGTATCCTGCCCGATGATCGGCGCGGCCACGGTGGCACGCGGGCGCACACCATCAACCCTCAGCGGCACACGCGTTGTGGCAATGCTCACCCCATCGGCGCGGCCCAGCGTCTGCAACAGATCAAGCCCGGTAAACCCGTCGCTGGCCAGCAGTTCGGGCCAATCGAGCACCTTGGCGCACCAGATATCCGCCGGTTCCAGCACCGCGAGCCACGCCTCGGTCGGCTGGGTGATGAGCCGGTTCGCAATGATTTCCTTGATCCCGTCCCGGTCGGTGAACGGCGCCTTGGCATCGAGCCCCCGGATCGCGGCAATGCCCAAGAGGTCGCCCAACCGGTCAAGCGGCGTCATGGCGAGCGCCAGATAGCCATTTTGCGTCGGATAGACCCCGTAGGGCGCCGAGAGATAGGCGTGCGCATTGCGGAACGCTGCCTTTTGCGGCACCCGCCCGCCATCGTTGAGATAGGTGGTCAGCACTTCGAACTGGAAATCAACCAGCGCCTCAAGCAGGCTGGTTTCAATATGGGCGCCAACTCCCGTGCGCCCGCGCCGCACCAGCGCCGCCAGCACGCCCTGCACAATGGCATTGCCCGCCAACAGGTCGGCAATGGCCAGCCCGAAGGGCACCGGCCCCTGCGCAGCATCGCCATTGAGCCACATCACGCCCGAACGCGCCTGCGCGAGCAGATCCTGCCCCGGCCGCATGGCCCAGGGCCCCTCGTCGCCATAGCCCGAGATTGAGGCATAGACGATGCCGGGGTTGATGGCCTTCACCGCGTCATAGCCCAGCCCCAGCCGCTCGATCACGCCGGGGCGAAAATTCTGGATGAGCACATCGGCCCGGGCGATCAGCTTCTTCACCGCCTCGGCATCAGCCGGGTTTTTGAAATCCGCCGCAAAGCTCTGTTTGCCACGGTTGATGGCGTGAAACAGCGTCGAATCCCCGCCAATCTCGGTATCGGACAGATAGAGCCTGCGACAGAGATCGCCGCCATCGGGCCGCTCGATCTTGATGACGCGCGCGCCGAGGTCCTGAAGACGCAGCGCCGCGAACGGGCCAGACAGGAACTGCGCCATGTCGAGCACCAGCACGCCATCGAGGAGACCCGTCTCGTGACCGGATGGTTCGCTCATGGTGCGGCGCCTCTCATTCATCTGTGCAACTGCAATTCAACTATGAAACACAAAAAGCCGCTGTCAAGCCGGGATTGCGCCCGCTCCGTCAGGGCTTCCCCCGGCTTGGCGGGCCTTTGGCACCTCTTTAGTCTTCGGAAAAACTGAGGGTGGAGCGACACGCCATGGCCAATTTCCTTGCCTTTACGGCTCACATGCCCGCGCGGACGCTCGAGCGCGGCGAAACCCTGACCGAACTCGGTGAATACACAGGCGAAATGTATGTTCTTGAGGAGGGGCGGCTCACCGTGGAACGCGATGGTGTGGTCATCGCCACCCTGTCCGAGCCCGGCGCCGTCATTGGTGAAATGGCGGTGCTGCTCGGTAGCGCACACACGGCCACCGTCCGCGCGGCGGACCGCTCAACGGTCAGGACCATCGTGGACGCCATCGGCTTCCTGGAGCGCACGCCGCTGGCTGCGCTCCATGTCGCCACCATCGCCTGTGCGCGGCTCGATGCGACCTCGGCGCTGGTCGTCAGCCTGAAACATGAACTTGAGATACCGACCCCGCACCCGGGCCTGTTCGCGCGTCTTCTCGGAGCCCTCACCGGCCCTATGCCGCCAAGCTGACCCGGTTCTCCTTGGCCTAAAGGACCAAAAGACCATTTTGCGCTTCCTCCAGAATGGAGGTTTTGTCTGTTGCGTAACAACACGTATCAGCGGTAAACCTTACATGTATAACGGAGAGCGCGTAATGAAGTGTCGCTGCGATATCATCCATCGCGCCACGGGCTGGGAAGTCTTTATTGAGGGCTGGTCATTATCGACGCATACGGCGCGCGACGCTGCCATTCACGAGGCCCAGCAGCACGCCGCGCGCGCCCGCGAATCTGGTCGAACGCTGGATGTCTTCCTCTGGGACGACATGCCGATCCGCCTGATCGATGTCGAACTGCCGGTCCCGGTCATGCACTAAAGGCCCCGGAGCAGTGCCCCGGGGCGTGACGGTAACGGCTCAGAGACCCGAGTTGTCCTCATTCAGCATCTGCTGGCCCGGCGCGTAGTCCTTGGCGCTCTCGCCATCCTGCTTCAGCTGGCCGGGTGCGTAATCCTTGGCCGACTTGGCATTGTCTTCATCGGGGTTGAACGTTGCACCCTCGCAGAAGGCCTGTTCATCGGCATTGGTGGGGTACGTGGTCGAGTAGTCAAACACCACCGAAACACCGCCGCTTTCTGTGGCGAGAAGGTTCGCCTGGTCTCGCGACAGATAGGTTCCGCTCAGCGCCGTGGCATCGGCACCGGCCTCGGCATCTTCAATCGAGCCGAAGGTGATGAGGCAGACCATGTCCGGTTCGGCAACCTGTGCGAAGGCCGCGCCCGACAGGAGGGGAGTTGCGGCAACCAGGGCCGCGATCAACAGCTTTTTCATGTGAGATCCTTTCTCAACGCCCCCGAGCAACGCCAACGGCGGGTTCGGCTTATTGTTCCGTGAAAAACAAATTCACAGACGGGTGAAGGACATCAAAACAATAAAGGCGGCACCTGAGCGCCGCCTTCACCTGAAACCGATTATCAGGGCCTATAGTTAATTCCGTCCGGCCTCGACGTTGCTGCGCAGCCACTCGGAAAACAACTCCATCGCGTCACGGCATTTCTGGGTCTGCTGCACCAGCACGCGACGCCGATCCACTGGATCGGGCTGGCGTTCGATCAGGCCCATATCAAGCAGCGTGCCCAGACGGCGCAGCGCCGTCGTGGCCGATGCGCCCGAGGCGAGGCAGAGGTCCGAAACCGTCACCGTGCGCCCGCCAACCGTAGAGGCATGCAGATCGAGCAGCATGTTCCACGCCGGATCTTCAAACAGCTGGCTGCCAAAAATCCCGTCACGCTTCTTGCGCACTTCCAGCATCAGTTGCGCGGGTCGGGCCCCCTGCAGCGAATTCGTCGGCCGGCCGGCGGCCACCCGGGTCGCCTCACGCTTCAGCGATTCCACCAGCTCATCCGGCATCACCGGCTTGGGCAGAAAGTCGACCACCCCGAGCCGCAACGCCGTGAGAATATTGTCCGCAGATGCAAAGCCCGAACAGACAATCGACCTGAGCCGTCGCCCGCGCGCTGCCTTCGAGAGCTTGCGCAAAAGTTCAAGGCCGCTGATGTCGCCAAGCATGATGTCGGTGACGACCAGTTCGATCGTCGCATCGCCCTCGATAATATGCAGCGCATCGGACGCACTCGTGGCGACCGCCACGGTAAAACCGGCATGGGCTACCGCCTCGGCGAGTTCAGCCGCGAGATCCGCGTCGTCCTCGACAATGAGTACACCATGCGGCACCGCCGCCTCAGCCAATGTCGTTTCCCGCACAGTCGGCAAACCGATCATACGCGCCCCCCAATCAGACCCCCGCAAACCCGAACAGGAAAAGCCACACTGCACGCAAAAACCGCAAACCTAACTCCAACCGGAACGAACGAGTTTCGGCCCGAGTTGTACACACTGTAATTCGTTTTTTCGTAGTCTTCTAAAAACGGGCACAGTTGTATGGATTTATGCCGCCCGCACTTTGTCCTTTGAAGGGTTTTTCTCTTCATAATGGAGGTAATTTTAACCAATGCACGAGTCGATAGAGTCTAGTTCATTGTGACTGATTCTTAGAATTTGAGTGTATTCACTAAATTGCTTATAAAATTACTAGTCGCGCTTACTTTAACAAAATGCATGACTATTCGGATCAAAAACGGAACGGACACCGCGCTGCGGCCCCCTGCGTCCGCTGAGCCCGGGCACAAGGCTTATTGCCTATCGACAGTCTGACTGCTTGGCTTTACCTCCCATGAGGGCATCACACGCTCGGGGGCAAAATGACCTTGCGCATTGATCTGGAAGGGCAAACCGCCCTTGTGACGGGCGCAAGCCGCGGGCTGGGCCAGGCGATGGCGCGGGCTCTTGCGAGCGCCGGTGCGCATGTGGTCGCGCTCGGCCGGTCGCCCGCAGGCCTTGAAACAACGGTGAAGGCGATTCACGCAGCAGGCGGCAGTGCCGAAGCCGATGTCTTTGACCTCACCGACCTCGCGGCTCTGCCCGGCCATATTGCCGATCTGGCCAAAAGGTGCGGCGCCCTCGATATCCTCATCAACAATGCCGGGGTCGAAGAAGTCACCCCCTCGTTGGATGTGACCGAAGCAATCTGGGACCGCATTGTCGATACGAACCTCAAGGCGGCGTTTTTCACCGCCCAGGCGGTAGCCCGCACCATGGCCGAAAGGCAGCGCCCGGGCGCCATCGTCAATATCGCCTCGCTCACCAGCTTTGTCGGTATCCCCACAGCGGCGCCCTATGGCGCGTCCAAGACCGGCCTTCTGGGGCTCACGCGGGCGCTCTCGACCGAATGGGCGCCGCTTGGCATCCGGGTCAATGCGATCGCGCCGGGGTACTTCCGCACCGACATGACCGAGGTCTTTTACCGCGATGCGGATTGGCAAGCCGCCATGCTGGCCAAAATCCCGCAGGGCCGCTTCGGCAGGCCGGATGATATCGCCGGCGCTGTGGTCTTCCTCTCGAGCCCCGCAGCGGCGTACATTACCGGGCAATGCCTCGGCATTGATGGCGGATATCTGGCATCGATATGAAGGCGCAGCAAAGGGGCTCGACAGTGACGGAGACCACGACCATTCCCGCCGTTTCGGTGCGCGATGTCGATTGCGTCTTCGGCACGCACAAGGCCGTGGATGGCGCGAGCTTCGATCTGCACAAGGGCAGGTTCCTGACTATCCTTGGCCCCTCGGGCTCGGGCAAGACCACGCTCTTGCGCATGATCGCCGGCTTCGAACGGCCCACGCGCGGCGCCATCAGCATCAACGGTGTCCCTGTCGGGGCCGCGCCGCCACACAAGCGCGCCATCGGCATGGTGTTTCAGCGCCTCGCGCTGTTTCCGCATATGAGCGCCGAGGAAAATATCGCCTTCCCGCTCATCATGCGGCGGTTCGATGCCCGCACCATCCCCGATCGGGTGGCGCGCTATCTTGATCTCGTGCAGCTCGGGCCCTTTGCCAGACGCCGCATCCACGAGCTGTCCGGCGGCCAGCAGCAGCGCGTGGCCATTGCCCGCGCGCTGGTGTTCGAGCCTGATCTCCTCCTGCTCGATGAACCGCTGGCTGCCCTCGACAGGAAGCTGCGCGAAGAGATGCAGCTCGAATTCCGCCGCATCCAGCACGAACTGGGTGTCACCACCATCAACGTGACGCACGATCAGCGCGAAGCGCTGGTGGTGTCCGATGAGGTGATCGTCATGGACAAGGGCCGCATCCAGCAGATGGCGCCCCCCACCGAGACCTATCGCGCCCCGGCCAACAGCTTCGTGGCCGGGTTTATCGGCGTTACCAACCTCATCCCCGCCACGCTCCTCACCGCCAATGGCAGCGCCGTACGCGTCGCGACGCCAGCCGGTGAATGGCCGGGCACCTGGCAGGGCCAGACCGTGCCCGCCCCGGGCGATGGCGTCACCCTCGCCATCCGCGCTGAAAAACTGCGCTTTGCGCCCAAGGACACAGCGCTGGCCGGGGTCGATCATTCGTGCAGCGCCACCGTGGCGGACCTGATCTTCGAAGGCGAACGCGTGGTCTATGAGTTCAGCCTGGAGCGCGCGCCCAATCGCACCATCCGCATCATCGACGCCAATCCGGCCGAGCACAGCCTGCTGGCCCGTGGCGCTCATGTGACACTTGGCTTTTCGGCCAAGGATATGCTCGTCTTCCCCACCTGAGGCTGAAGCCCGACGGTTTACCTTAAAAGGAGCTTTGCATGACCAAGTCCCTGCCTTTCGCCCCGCTCAGCCGCCGCCATTTCCTGGTCGGCACGGCTGCCCTCGGCGGTCTCGCCGCTGCGGGCATTTCGACCCGCGTCTTCGCCGAAGAACCGGCCAAGCCCGCCGAAATCATCGTCCGCGCCTGGGGCGGCTCGTGGATGGATGCCCTGAAGGCCGGGGTCTCCGATCCCTTCACGGCCGCAACCGGCATTGCAGTGCGCCATGATCTGACCGAAGACAATGAAATCCAGCCCAAGCTCTGGGCGGCCATCGATCAGGGCCGGGTGCCCCCCATCCACGTGAACTGGGACACCACGACCAACGCCACCAAGTCGGCGCTCAAGGGCTATGCGGTCGATCTCTCCGACCTCAGCAACCTCGCAGGCACGCTCGATACTTCGAAGCCGGTCGGCCTCGATGGCTACCCGATCGTCAATACCTACGGCTATGTCTACGTGCTGGCCTACCGTCCTTCGGCTTTCCCCGATGGCGCCCCGACCTCGCTGCAGGTGCTGCTGGACCCGAAGTTCAAGGGTCGCATCGGTCTTTATAACGATGGCATCGGCTTCCACTTCCCGGCGCAGGTCGCCGGAGGCGGCAAGCTCGAGGACATTCCCGCGAACATGCAGCCGGCCTGGGATTTCATCACCAAGGTCAAGGCCCAGGCCCCGCTCCTGGGCGAAGACCCCGATTTCACCACCTGGTTCCAGAACGGCGAAATCGACCTTGCGGTCACCATCTCGACCAATGCGCGCGAAGCCAAAAAGAACGGCATCGACATCGCCTGGACCGTGCCCGAAGAAGGCGCGACCTACGATACCGATGGGCTCTGGGTGCCGAAGGGCCTGCCGGAGAATGAACTCTACTGGGCCAAGGCCTACGTGAACTTCGCCCTATCGAAGGACGCGCAGCAGGTCTGGTGCGATGGTCTCGGCCTGCCGGGCGTGGTCGCCGGGCTCACCCCCCCGGCCGATCTGGTGGGCGATCCGTCCTACCCGACAAAGCCCGAAGATCTCGCCAAGCTCATCCGTATCGCGCCGCAGGTGCAGGTCGAGCACGAGAGCGAATGGTTCGGCAAGTTCAAGGAAATCATGCAGGGCTAAGGCCCGGCAAGTAAGGCGCCGGGGGTCTCCTCCGGCGCCCTTTCAGGACACCCCATGCGTCCCACTACGAGCCGCTATCCTCTGATCTGGCGTGTACTCGACGGCCTCGAAGCGGCCGCCGCGCGCCTGTGGCCGCGCCGGTTTACCCGGGCAACGCCGGTGCTGATGCTCGCGCCGTCGCTGCTGCTCGTCCTCCTGCTGGTCATCGGCCTTGTGGAACTGGGCGATTCGAGCCTCCGCGAACTCGACACCAGCACCTTCCGCCTGTCGGCCACCTGGACTGGCGCCAATTACCTCAAGATTGCCACGAGCGGCCTCTATTGGACGGTCATCTGGAAGTCGCTCTTCGGCGCGCTGGTCGTCACGGCGCTCAGTCTCATCCTCGCCTTTCCCTATGCCTATATGATGGTCCGCACCCGCTCGGGCCTGCTGCGGAAGCTGCTGCTGGTGGCGCTGTTTCTGCCGTTTTTCATCGGGCAGGTCGTGCGCGCCTATGGCTGGCTCATCATTTTGGGCAATCAGGGCGTGGTCAACGATCTGTTGGGCCTTGTCGGCGTCGCGCCGGTCCGCCTGCTCTACAACTACCCGGCGGTGCTGTTCGGGCTGGTGCAATATATGCTGCCCTTCGCCGTGCTGATGCTGGCCCCGGCGCTAACTGCCATTCCGGCCGAACTTGAAGCCGCCGCAGCGTCCCTCGGGGCAAATTGGGTCAAGACTCTCACCCGCGTGGTGCTGCCTTTGGCGCGCCCCGGGCTGATCGGCGCTGGCCTCGTCGTGCTGACCCTGACCCTCACCGACTTCGCCATGCCGGCCATTTTGGGCGGCGGCTCGCAGGATTTCATCGCCAACGCGATTTACGACCAGTTTTTCCGCACCTCCGATCAGGGGCTGGGCTCAGCGCTCGCGCTGGTGCTGGTTGCCATCGGCTCCCTGCTCGTGGGCGCCGTGTTCACCCTGTTCGGCGCGGGCACCCTGGCCATGGGGCGGCAACGCTGATGCCCGATGCGCTCGCCAAACGGCTGATCTTCGGCACACTGGTGCTGCTGGTCGTTATCGTGCTGTCGCTACCCACCATAGTGGTGCTCGGGGCCTCGTTCACGGCAGGCAATATCATCGCCTTCCCGCCCGAGGGCTTCTCGCTCAAATGGTACGAGAAAATCGCGCTCGCCGCTGATCTGCGCAATGCCTTCGGGCGCTCGCTGCTTGTTGCCCTCGTCTGTACCCTGATCGCGCTGCCCGCCGGGACGCTCGCCGGGCTGGCCTTCGCCAAATACCGGCTCCGCTTCACCACGGTGCTCCAGACCTACCTGCTCTTGCCTTTCACCGTACCGCTCATCGGGTCGGGCATTGCGCTGATGCTGGTCTTCGGCCAGATGCGGCTCCTGGGTCAGGTCTGGCCGGTCGGCCTCGCCGCCTGCATCATCAACCTGCCCTTCATGATCTGGGCCGTGTCATCGAGCGCGCTCGGGCTTGATCCCGATCTCGAATGGGCCGCTCAGAGTTGCGGCGCGCCGCCCGTCTCGACCTTCCTTTATGTCACGCTGCCCGCCGTCATGCCGGGCGTCATCAGCGGCGGGCTGTTGATGTTCATCCTCGCGCTCAACGAGTTTCTGGTCAGCCTGCTGCTCACCGATGCCCGCACGGTCACGCTGCCGGTGCAGATCTACAACTCCATCCGCTCGATCATCACGCCCGATCTCGCTGCCGTATCGGTGGTGTTCATCGCGGCGGCCGCGTTTTTCGTCTTCGTGCTCGACCGGCTGGTCGGGCTCGATATCTTCCTCAAAAGCAAATAGTCCGGGGCGTTTTCACCATGGCCAAAGTCTCGTTCCACGATCTCGCGACCCTTTCGCCCGAGGCCCATCAGCGGCTGTTCCGCCGCTCCGAGGCCGATCTGTCGCCGGTGCTTGAAACGGTCGCGCCCATCCTCGCCGCCGTGAAGGCCGAGGGTGACAAGGCGCTGGTGCGGTTCGGGCGTGAATTCGACAAAGCCGATATCCGCGAGGGTCAGCTCAAGGCCACCGAGGCCGATTTCGACGCTGCCTTCAAGGCCGTGGACACCGAGACCCAGGCCGCCATCCGCTTTGGCATCGACAATATCCGGCGCTTCCACGAGGAACAGAAGCCCGAAGCCATGTGGATGAAGGAAATCCGCCCCGGCGCCTTTGCGGGCGACCGCTACACGCCCATCCGCTCGGTGGCGCTCTACGTGCCGCGCGGCAAGGGCTCGTTCCCCTCGGTCACCATGATGACCTCGGTCCCCGCCGTGGTTGCCGGGGTGCCGGATATCGCGATTGTCACCCCGCCCGCGCCCGATGGCGGGGTTGATGCCGCCACCCTCGTCGCCGCGCGTCTCGCCGGGGTTGAAACCGTTTACAAAGTGGGCGGCGCCCAAGCCGTGGCTGCTGTGGCCTATGGCACCGAAACCGTGCGTCCGGCCTTCAAAATCGTCGGGCCCGGAAGCCCGTTTGTCGTTGCCGCCAAGGGCCTGCTGGCGGGCGTTATTGATACCGGCCTGCCGGCGGGCCCCTCAGAATCCATCATTTTTGCCGATGACACCGTCAACGGCGGCCTCGCCGCGCTTGATCTGCTGATTGAGGCCGAGCACGGGCCGGATTCATCGGCCTATCTCGTCACCCACTCGCGCCGCGTGGCCGACGAGGCCCTGGCGGCGCTACCCGGCATCTGGGCCGAAATGTCGCCGCAGCGCCGCGCCTTTTCCGAAACGGTGCTCACGGGCGCGCACGGCGGCATCGTGTTGACGCGCTCCATCGAAGAGAGCCGCAACTTCATCAACACCTATGCGCCCGAGCACCTCGAAATCCTGTCTGAGGTGCCGTTCGAGCATTTGGGGCATATCACCGAGGCCGCTGAAATCCTGTTGGGGCCGCACACCCCGGTCAGCATCGCCAATTACGGGCTGGGGCCCAATGCCGTGCTGCCCACCAGCCGCTGGGCCCGCACGTTCGGGCCGCTGTCAGTGCATGATTTCGTCAAGCGCTCGTCGGTTGGCTATGTGACGAAAGCCGCCTACCCCGAATTTGCCGCGCATACGCACCGGCTCGCGGTCTATGAGGGATTTTCCTCGCATGCGCTCGCGGTCTCGCCGCTGCGCGACAAGTTCCTGCGGTAACTCAGGCGGCCATCCGCATGGCGACATGCGGCACCATCAGGGCAAAGCGGATTTCCCAGAAATCGCCGAGACCCGAAAAGATCGCGTGGAGCCGCACGGCCACCTCTTCGGAGCTGTGGGTTCCTGCTGGGCCAACCTTGCGGGCCACGGCGCCCGGCACAAAGCCCAGCCGCCACGAGCGGCGGCGTTTGCCGAAAATGCCCTTCACCTCGGCGAAGCCATGTACCGCGATTTCCTCGGTGGTGCCCCGGTACTGCGGCTGACGCTCGAGCGTCAGGCCATAGGTGAAGTTCAGCCGTTCCGCCGTTTCGACGGCCCGTGCAAAGCTATGAACCGCTCTCAGATGGCGCTCAACGCCGACAACGCAAATGGATTCCGCAACCACAGACCAGTCACCGGGGGGCGGCGGCGCCAGAGTTCCGACCTTGTAATAGGCAACGTACTGCAAAACCGGCTCCCGCCCCGCACCGCCGCTCTGCGGCCTTTGTGGTGGGCGTTCATAGCACTAACCGTTTCTCTCAAAAGCGGGATTAACCATAATTGACCATAAAAAGCACCCACACCACGTCTATATGCTTATATTTCGGAGAAGTTTTTGGAATTCAGGCAGAAACGTCAAGTATAAACCCGTATTCGACCATTAACAGATCGGCTCACCCTTCGCGGTAATTCACGTTGAATGACTTGAGCGCGTCATACAGGTGGCGGTATTCGGCAGCTTTTTCAGCGTAATAGGTCTCTAGACCCGGCGCAGGGCGATATTCGGTGTCATAGCGCACGAGATGATGCACCGCCGCCCGGAGCGAGGGGAACGCGCCGCTACCAAGACCGGCGAGGATCGCTGCGCCTACCGCCGCCGCATCCGGCACGCTGGTCCGCTTGAGCGGAAAGCCGAGCACATCGGTCTTGATCTGGTTCCACAGCGCCGAGCGCGCGCCGCCGCCGCCCGTATGAGCGAGCGCCGGGCGCCCACCGGCGGACGCCGAGAGCGCATCAAACGCGAGGCCAACCGAAAACGCCACGCCTTCGAGCACGGCCCGTGCCATTTCCGCGGCACCGGCGCGCGTATCCATGCGGGCAAACACCCCGCGCGAGTGGGCGTCCCACAAAGGGGCACGCTCGCCCTGCAAATGCGGCAGAAACAGCGGAATGGCGCTGCCGGGGCTTGATTGCCCGGCGAGAGCCACCACGTCGCCCGGCGTCTTGTCGAGGAGGCGTGCAAACCACATCAGCGATGCCCCGCCCGATTGCGTGGGCGCGGCATGCATGGTGATGCCGTGATAGGGCGGAAACAGGATTACCCCCGGCGTCGGGTTGATGCTTGAGGACACGATCCCGGCGATTTCGCTGGTGCCCGATTGCAGCATGGCATCGCCATCATCGACGACACCCACCCCAAACATCCCGGCCCAGGCATCCATGGCGCCCACCACCACCGGCGCACCGGCACAGGGCAGCCCCGGCCGAATGCGGCCAGCGACATGCTGGAAATCAAACAGCGGCGGCAGCAGCCTCTCGGCCCCCGGCACCCGGGCCAGCAGCTCGGCCACATAGCCCTCAGCGTCGACAAGGCCCACCGCCGCAACCGGATCGGACGCAGCGACGCCCGTCAGCGCCAGAATGCAGTAGTCCTTAGGCAGCAGCACATGGCGGGTTGCCGCAAAGACCTGCGGCTCATGCCTCGCAATATAGGCGATCCGCGCCAGCGCATGGCTCGCGTCCACCGGAATGGGCGCGCCAAACCAGCGGATTTTGTCGGCCTCGGTGATGGTGGCATCAATCTGCCGCGCCACCTCGGCGGGACGGGAATCCTGCCACACCAGCGCCGGACGCAGCGCCTCGCCAGCCGCATCCACAAACACATGAGTATTGACCTGCGAGGCAAACCCCACCCCCTGCAGCCCGGCGAGATCATGGTTCTGCTCGAAATAGGCAAGCGCCCCAAGTACCGCCGCCATCCAGTGGCGGGGGTCCTGTTCCGCCGCCCCCGGTGCAGGCCGCGCCATCGGATAGCTTTCCGCGAAATCGGCGAGGCGGTTGCCCTCGAGGTCCAGCAACACGGCCTTGGTCGCTGTGGTGCCCACATCAATGCCGATGAGCGTCGCGTTACGCATGATTTGGTGCCCCCCAAATGTCGTGTAGCCCAACTGGACCACTTCCCCTATAAAACTCCCGCTGCGTCAGGGGAACAGCCTGACCGCGCCAAAGGAGAGGGCATCCATGAACATCAACCTGAAGACGAATTTCCGCCGCTTTGCGCTGGCCGCTGCGGCGCTGGCCGTAACCTCGAGCGCGGCACTGGCCGCCTCGGTGGCGGTGATTACCCCCTATCTCGCCCAGCCGGGCACGCAGTTTTATGTTGAGGCCTTCCAGGGCGTGGCTAAGGAAAAAGGCTGGGATGTCAACGTGATCGACACCCAGGGCGATGTCGCCGCCGTGATTTCCAAGATCGAAGACATGGTGAACCAGAAGGTTGACGCCATCGTCATCAACGTCGATCCGTCGCAGGTGCAGGCCGGTCTTGAAGCCGCCAAAGCGGCCAATATTCCCGTCTTCGGCATGGATGCCGGCGCCAACCCGCTGCTCGTCACCAACGTGACCTCGAACGGCTACGCCATGGCCGCTGAAACCTCGACCTATGTGGCCGATCGCATTGGCGGCAAGGGCGACGTTGTGATGTTCGTGTTCGACGCTTTCCCGCCCGTGCAGCAGCGCGGTGTCGTGGCCAGCGCCGTGTTCGGCAACTTCCCGGACATCAAGATTCTCGACAAGGTGACCCCGGACGTGTCGGATGGCGGCATTGCCGACAGCCGCGCCAAAATGGAAGCGATCCTCGCTGCCCATCCGGAACCGGGCAGCATTGCCGCCGTCTGGGCCGCCTGGGACCAGCCGGCCCTCGGCGCGCTGCAGGCCATTGAGGCCGCAGGCCGCCAGAACGAAGGCATTGTCATCACCGGTATCGACGCCAATCCGCAGGCCCGCGAAGAAATCGCCAAGGGCGGCAATTTCGAAGCCTCGGTCGCGCAGGACTTCTCGGGCATCGGTGCTGCCGCGGCTGACGCCGTGGCCCGCGTGCTTGGCGGCGAAACCATCAAGCAGTCGGTCATCTATGTGCCGACCAAGCTGGTGACTGTCGCCAACGCCGCGCAGTAATCCACCCCCAAATACGGGCGGGAGCCCCCGGTTCCCGCCCGTTTCTATTCTCCGTCCCCCCGTGAAATCCGCTCATGACGCTGCTCGTCCTTCAGCATGTCAGCAAGGCCTATGGCGGCGTGCCTGCGCTCAGGGGCGTGACCCTGACGGTCAGCCCCGGCGAAATTCACGCCCTGATGGGCGAAAACGGCGCGGGCAAATCCACCCTCATCAAGATTCTCGCAGGCGTTGTCGCCCCCGATAGCGCCACCATCCGCATGGATGGCGCGCCCGTGGTGATCGATTCCCCGCGCGTGGCGCACCGGTTGGGGCTGCGCTTCATCCATCAGGAACTCAATGTCGTGCCCACCCTGTCGGTGGCCGAAAACATTCTCCTCAGCCAGCCCGTACCCCGGCGGCTCGGGCTGTTTGTCGATTGGGCAAAGCTCAACCGGCTGGCCGGAGAAGCACTCAAAACCCTTGGCATCACCCATATCGATCCGCGCGCGCCGCTCGCGGCCCTGTCGCTCGGCGACCAGATGCTGGTGAAGATTTCGAGCGCGCTCGTCAGCGAGCCCGGCGCCCCCGCGCGGCTCTATGTCATGGACGAGCCGACCGCCGCCCTGACCCGCGAGGAAAGCGAGCGGCTGTTCCGCGTGCTCAACGAAATCCGCAGGGCCGGCAATTCAGTGCTCTATGTCAGCCATCGGCTCGACGAGGTGATGACGCTGTGCGACCGCGCCACCGTGCTGCGCGATGGCGTGGCCATCGATTCAGGCAAGCTGGCCGACATCACCCACAATGATCTCGTCTCGATGATGATCGGCCGCAAAGTGCAGGACGCCTATCCGGCTCCAGCCCGTCCGGCCGAAAGCCGGGAGCTGTTCGCGGCCATCGATCTGTCGGGCCCGGGCGTCGGCCCCATCACCCTTGCGGTCAAGGCGGGCGAGGTGCTCGGCATTGCCGGGCTCTCGGGCATGGGACAGACCGCGCTGTTGCGAATGATTCTGGGCGATACACGCGCTAAAGGCGACATGCGGCTTGATGGTCAGCCCTGGCGCCCGCGCGGCCCCGCTGACGCGTGGCAGGGCGGTGTCGCCTATGTCCCCGCCGAACGGCGCAGCGAGGGCTTGGTGCTGAGCCGCCCGATTTACGAAAATATCACGCTGCCGCACCTGTCGCGCCAGAGCCGGAGCGGCCTGTTGCTGCTGCGCGGGCTGGAGCGCGCGTTGAGCCAGAAGCTCGGCGACGGCGTGCGGCTCAAGGCCAATACCGTCAACCAGCGCGCTGTCGAACTCTCCGGCGGCAACCAGCAGAAGGTGGTGTTCGCCAAAGCCCTCAACGGCACGCCAAAGCTGCTGCTGCTCAATGAGCCAACCCGCGGCGTCGATGTTGGCGCGAAATTCGACATTTACCAGATCATCCGCACCATGACGGCTAAGGGGCTGGGGGTGATTCTGGTTTCGTCTGATCTGCCCGAATTGATCGGCATGGCCGACCGGATCGCCATCATGCGCAGCGGCGAAGTCAAAGACGTCGTTGCGGCGCAAGGGCTCGGCGAAGAGGCCCTGTTGAACCTCTGTTACGGCCGCGACGCGGCGAAGGTGGCCTGATGCTCAAATTCGTCCTCCGCTTCGGCACGCTCATTGGCTTCGCCATCATCCTCGTGGTGTTCACCATCGCCCTGCCGGAGTCATTCCTCACCGCCCGCAACTGGCTGAATATCAGCCAGCAGCTCTCCATGCTCACCGTCGTCGCGGCGGGCATGACCGTGGTAATGGTGATGGGCGATTTCGATCTGTCGGTCGGCTCCATGGCCACCCTTGCCGGCGTAGTGGCCGCCCTGCTCTTCACTCTCGGCCAGCCGATTGAGGTCGCGGTCGGCGCGGCGCTCCTCATCGGGCTCCTCGGCGGCATCTTCAACGGCATCATGGTCAGCGTCTTCGGCATCCTGCCCTTCGTCGCAACGCTTGCCACCCTCACCATGTTTTCGGGTGCCGCCTTTATTGTGTCGGGCGGCAAGACCATTTCGGGCCGCGCCATCCCCGAAGCCTTCGGCGCCTTCGCGCGCACCGGCGTCGATATCGGCGGGTTCATTGTGCCCAATCTGACGATTGTTGCGGCACTGGTGCTGGTCGTCACCTGGGTGCTGCTGGAACAGACCCCGTTCGGACGGCGGCTATATGCCATTGGCGGCAATATCGAAGCCGCGCACCTTTCCGGCGTGCGGGTCAGGCGGCTGAAAATCGCGGCCTTCGCGCTCACCGGGCTCAGCGCCGCCGGGGCCGGCCTCCTCTACGCCAGCCGCGTGGCCTCTGCCAACCCGACACAGGGCAGCGGGCTGATGCTCAATGCCATTGCGGCGGTGTTCCTCGGCATGACCATGAGCCGCCAGGGCGAACCGCGCCTCCTCGGCACGCTGATGGGCGTGCTGATCCTCGGCGTGCTCGACAATGGCCTGACCCAGATGAGCGTCGATAGCTATGTGCGGCAGGTGCTGGTGGGCGGCATCATTCTCATCGCCGTGGCGCTCGGCTCGATCAGCAAGACCCGTCGGCGCTGATCGCTCGAACGCGCGGGACGGCTCTTAGCGCGGCGAGAACTTCGCCATGCTGCCGGAATAGGTTTTGGTGAGCGGCCGGGCATAGCCGCCGACCTTTGAGGTTTTAAGGCCCATACCGGCCAATCCTTCGGCAAGCTTCACCGCTGCGGCGACCCCATCGATGACCGGCACGCCGTGCTGGCGGCTGAGATCGGCCGCCAGATCGACCATGCCCGCACAGCCAAGCACAATCGCTTCGGCGCCATCCTCGCGCAGCGCCCGGGCGATTTCCTCGGAGATCCGGTCACAGGCAGCCGAGCCCGGCTTTTCTAGATCGAGCACCGCGACTTCCGCCGCGCGCACCCGCGCACAGCGCGATGCGAGCCCGTATTTGCTGATGTTATGCTCAAGCGCCGCGATCGAGCGCGACAGCGTCGTCACCACCGAGAACCGGCCTGCCACGAGGCTGGCCATGTGGAACCCGGCCTCGCCAATGCCGATGACCGGCGAATCCGAAAAGCTGCGTGCCGCATCAAGCCCGGTATCATCGAAACACGCGATCACGGTGGCATCGACCGGACCGGCCTTCTGCATTTCGCCAATCATGCCCGGAATAGCGAACACTTCATCATAATAGCCTTCAATGCTGGCCGGACCATCGAGCGGCGACACAGCGATGATTTCAGTGCCCGGCGCTGCCACGGCGCGCGCACCAGCGGCGATCTTGCCGGTCATCGAGGCGGTCGTGTTCGGGTTGACGACAAGAATACGCATCACAGGTCTCCGCCGAGATAGAGCGCCTTGACCCGCTCGTCGTTCAACATCTCGGCCGAATTGCCGCTGAGCGCGACCGAACCCGTGGTCATGGCATAGGCCCGCTGCGAAATGCGCAGCGCCATGCGCGAGTTCTGTTCCACGAGCAGCACGGAAACCTTTTCATCGCGGTTGATCGAGACGATGGACCGCGCAATTTCCTGCACCAGTTTCGGCGCAACGCCCAGCGACGGCTCGTCGAGCAGCAGCAGCCTCGGCTTCGCCATCAGCGCCCGCCCGATCACCAGCATCTGCTGTTCGCCGCCCGATAGCGTGCTCGCCTGCTGGCTCCAGCGCTCCTTGAGGCGCGGGAAACGGGCCACCACCTTGTCCAGTGTTTCGGCAATGCCGGCTTTGTCGCTGCGCGAAAACGCCCCCATCATCAGGTTGTCGCGCACGCTCATCAGCGGGAACACCCGGCGCCCTTCGGGCACCATGGCAATGCCCTTGCGCACAATGGCATCGGGCGCCGTGCCATCAATCCGCTGGCCATCGAACAGGATTTCGCCGCTCTTCAGCGCCCTCAGGCCGGTGATTGCCCTCAGGATCGAGCTTTTGCCGGCCCCATTGGCGCCGATCAGCGCCACGGTCTCGCCCTCGTTCACTTCAAGCGTCACGCCTTTGAGCGCATAGACCTGATCGTAATAAAGTTCGGCGTTGGAAACAGAGAGCAGTGCCATGATCAAATCCCGATGCTCTCGTCTTCGCTGCCAAGATAGGCGTCGATAACAGCCTGATTGCGCTGGATTTCAGACGGCGTGCCTTCGGCGATCTTCTGGCCAAAATTGAGCACCACGATCCGGTCCGAGATTTTCATCACTGCCGGCATGTCGTGCTCGACCAGCATCACCGTCACGCCCCGGTCGCGCACGCCCTTGACCAGCTGCACCGCACGCATGGTCTCATCGTGGTTCATCCCGGCGAACGGCTCATCGAGCAGTAGCACTTTGGGGTTGGTGGCGAGCCCGATGGCAATACCCAGGGCCCGCAGATGCCCCTGCGGCAGCGACCCGGCTTCCGCATCGGCGAGGTCTTTAAGCCCGAGGAACCCGAGAATGTCATCGGTGGAGCGCGCGAACTCAGCCTCATCGGCGCGGGCGCGCGTGGTGCCGAGAAAAAACCCCGCAAGCCCCGCCCGGCTGCGCAGATGGTGCGCCACCAGCACGTTGTCGCGCACGCTCAGGGCCTTGAAAATCGTCGCTTCCTGAAAGGTGCGGACCACGCCCTTCCGCGCCACCGCATGCGGCGCACGGCCGGAAATCGTCTCGCCCTCGAAGGTAACCTTGCCCGTGGTGGGGCGGAGAAACGAGGAGATCAGCTTGAACAGGGTCGATTTGCCCGCGCCATTCGGCCCGATCACGGCGAGGATTTCGCCCTGGTTGAGGCTGAACGACACATCGTTCACCGCCACAAGGCCGCTGAACTTTTTGGTCAGGTTGGTAACGGTCAGGATCGGAGCCATCAGCGCTTCGCCCCCTTGCGGCTGGGAATGAGGCTCAACAGCCCGTTGGGCAGCACCAGCATCAGCCCGATGAGAATGGCAGCATAGATCAGCAGCTGGAAGCGCTGCGCCTGAAACAGCAGATCCCACCCGAAGCGCAGCACAAACGTGCCGACAATAGGCCCGAACACATAGCCCAGCCCGCCGAGGAAGCAGTTGAGCATGAAGTTGATCGAATCCTGCGTGGTGAAGCTCGACGGATAGACCGATTGCGACACCGCCGAAAACACTGCCCCCGCGACACCCCCGAGGAAGGATGAAATCGCATAGGCGATGACCCGGAGCCGGGCGATATCAATCCCTGCCGATTGCGCCAGATCTTCGTTTTGCTGCAAGGCGACAAACAATTGCCCGATCCGCGAGCGCATCAGCCGCCACACGAGCAGGAAGGTGATGAGCATGAGGATGATCGCCACATAGTAGAAGGCGATGCGGGGGTTTTCGAGCGTGGCGAAGTCGGGAACGAGCGTAATGCCGCCAATCGCGATGGGGCCGGGCATCGGCAGGTTGACCATGCCCTTTGCGCCCTTGGTGATTGGCAGCGCCAGCGCCGACAGCCGCGCCACCTCGGTCGAAACGAGTGTCACCATGGAGAAATACACGCCGCGCAACCTGAGGATCGGCAGGCCGATCACCACGGCAATACAAGCCGCGAACAGCCCGGCGAGCGGGATACTGAGCCAGAAGGATACGCCATAGGTGGCAACCAGAATGGCCGACACATAGCCGCCCACCAGCGCATAGGCCGATTGCCCGATATTGATGCGGCCGATGGCGAAGGTGATCCACACCCCGGCGCTGGCAATCGACAACAGCGCGATGAGCGTGAAGGTGTAGAGATAGTCGTTCCGCCCCGCCAGCACCGTGAAAAACGGCACAACGGTCAGCATGACGACGGCGAAAACGGCATAGCCGATGATTTGCAGGCGGTCAGACATCATCAGCCCCAGGGCTTGCCCATCAGCCCATTGGGCCGAATGGCGAGGAAGATCATCAGGCTGGCGAAGATCACGAGATAGGTGATGTCGCCATAGGCGTGGAGCACGGTGAGACCCACCGCTTCGAGCATGCCGAGCACAAGCCCGCCGGCGATTGCGCCGCCGACCACGCCCGCGCCGCCAATCATCACCATCAGGAAGGCCTTGGTGGAAATGGCGCCGCCAATACCGGAGTTCACCCCGACAATCGCGACCAGCAGCCCGCCGACGAGTCCCGCCAGCAGCGCACCGAGCGCAAAGCCGAAGTTGGAATAGCGGTTGACGTTCACGCCCATCAACTGGGCGGCGGTCCGATCCTGCGCCAGGGCGCGCATGGCCCGGCCCGGCTTCGAGAACTGCATGAAGGCCATGAACCCGGCGATGAAGACCACCGCCAGCGCCGCCACTAGGATGCGGTCATACGGAATGACAATAGTGCCGGTGTTCAGCACGCCATTAAGGATCTTCGGCACGCCGCGCCCTTTTTCGCCGAACACGAGGAGGATGATGGCATCGAACAGGAAGGCGACAGCGGCGGCCAGCAGCATGGTGCTTTCATCGCGCTTGGATCGCCGGATAACCGGTCTGAACAGGAACTTTTCGAGCAGCGCCCCGATAAGGGCGAGGCTGACCGCGCTGGCGACAAGCGCCACGGGAAACGGCAGGTGCCACTGCCCGTACACCGTGTAGGTGACAAAGCCGCCGAGCACATACATCTGCCCATGCGCGAAATTGAGGACGTTCATCAAGGCAAAGATGAGCGTCAGCCCCAGCGCAATCAGCGCATATTGGGCGCCAAGGTAGAGCCCGTTGACGAGAACCTGTTCCATACTGCCCCACCCGCACCTTCAATCGAAAACGGGGCCGGACAGAATCCGGCCCCGCAAAGGGTTCAGCTTAAAGGCTTAGTCAACCTGGCCCACGAACAGCGTCACGAATTCGCCGTTCTGGTACTCATTGACCACCATCGGCACCGCAAGCTGGCGCTTCTGGCCGAACGAGGTCGAGCCGACATAGCTCAGCTTCGCCTCGGGATCCTTCAGGTACGGATTCGGGGCCGAGAAACCGTCGATGGTCTTCTTGAACTCATCAACATTCTCGAGAGCCGCCGGGTTCGCCTTCAGCGTATCGATGATGTACTGGAGCGCGTACACCTTGGTGTTCGACTCGTCGTTGTACTCGCCGAACTTGGCCGTGTAGGTCTCGATGAACTTGACCATTTCGTCCGACCGGATTTCCGGGGTCGAAGCGCCGCCCACCGAGATGAAGCCATTGGCGAGATCGCCAGCGCCTTCCTTGAGCACGGCAGCGTCCTGCGCGGTTTCGGTGGAAATCAGACCGGTATAGCCAAGCTCGCGTGCCGCGCGGATGATCAGCGGCGCATTGGCCGGAGCCACGCCCGAGAGCACCAGCAGGTCGGGCTTGAGACCCACGATCGGGGTCACGACCGGCGAGAAGTCGGTAGTGTCGTTGGCATAGGTATCCTGATCGGCAACAACTTCAAGGCCGAGAGCCTTGGCTGCCGCCACGCCACCGTCACGCTGGCTCAGCGGATCGGACTCGTTGGCCGCAAGGAAGGCCACCGTCTTCACGCCCTTGTTGTCCTGCAGATATTTGTAGATCGCCGGACCCGACTGGTAGTTCGCGATCATGCCCAGAACAGCGTTCGAGGCCGGAGCGGTGTAAAGCTCCTTCGGGAAGGCGTAGGGGAAGTAGATGATGTTGTTCTTCTCGGCGACGGGGCGAACGGCGGCAGCGCCATCGTCCACATTCGGGCCAACCACATAGTGGATGCCTTCCTGCGCCATCTTTTCCATGCCCTGGATGGCAAGCTTCGGATCTTTCTGATCGTCGAAGGTGACGATATCGAGATCATAGGTCACATCGCCGATGGTCACGCCGCCAGCGGCGTTCCACATGTCGGCCAAGGTTTCCATCGAACGGACGTTCGACGTGCCCCAGGCCGCGGCGGGACCGCTGGTCACGCCCACGAAGCCGATTTTCAGAACGGGATTGGCCGCAAAAGCCGGCAGCGCCAGCGCGGCGGTGAGGGCAATCGCAGAAGCGGCCCCCAGAAAGGTCAAGGCAGAACGTCGGTTAGCCATATTCGTCTCCAATTTGCACCCTGGGAGCTTTTCGCTCGGCAACCACTCACACGGGGAGCAAAGCCGCCCGCCCGCTGCTTGTCAACAATGCAAACTGGTTTTTGTGCACAATGCTTGGGCGTTTCGGTGCACAGAACCTTGTAAAACTGCATAAAATCAGCAGCTTGGCGATCGCATCCGCCCTGAAACAAAATGTCACGGCTCTTGTGATTGAGGTTTGTCGTGCCTATTTTCCGATTGTTGTATACAAAACTGCCGTGTGCCGAGGCCCTGGGGCCGTCGACCGACGGGGCATCAGAAGGCTAGATTCATGACCACCGCTTCCGCTTCTCTTGCTGCGCTCGACGACTTTCGTCCGGATAGCCCGAACCGTCCCGCCGCCCGCTGGTATTTCATTTACGTCGCGCTGAAAGAGGCGATCCTCACCCACGCCATTGAGCCGGGCACCAAGCTGCCCGAGGATGAGCTGGGGGAAATCTATTCATCGAGCCGCACGCTGGTGCGCTCGGCGCTCCAGGCACTGGCGCATGACCGGCTGGTGACGCTCGAACTCAACCGGGGTGCCTTTGTCGCAAAGCCCACCCGGCTTGAGGCCCGCGAAATCTTCGAAGCCCGCGCCATCATCGAGCCCACCGTGGCCGCCCTCGCAGCGCAGGCGGCGACCCCCGCCGATATCGAGCGGCTGCGTCGGCACCTTGAGGAGGAGCACGTGGCACTGCATGAGGGCCGCAACGGCGAAGCCGTTGACCTGTCCGGCAAGTTCCATGTCGCTATTGCCGAAATCGCCCATCAGACCGTGCTGACTGAATTCGTGCGCTCGCTCTGCTCACGCTCTTCGCTGATCGTTGCGCTGTATTGGCGGCGGCGCGATGCCATGTGCGAAAGCCACGCGCATCACGCGCTGGTCGATGCCATTGCCGCCAACTCGCCCCAGGATGCGCGGGAAATCATGTCGAGCCACCTCGTCGACCTGCTGTCCGGCCTTGATCTGTCCGATCGGCCGCCCGAGCCGAAAAAGCTGACCGATATCCTCCGCCGCCCGGCTTAAGGCAGCACTTCGGCGCGCTCTGCCGAGGCCCCCTGCACCCGTTCGCGTGCAAGGCGATACTCGCCCAGGGTGCCGTTGAGCGCCGAGCTGATCGCGTCGTTGAGCGCTGCCGCCGTATCGATGCGGGAGAGGAACACATAATCGGCCCCGGCGGCGTAGATGCCCGGCACATCTGCGAGCCGCACCGCATTGGCAATGATCACCGCCGTAGGGTTGATGCGGCGCACATTGGCCACCAGCGTTGCGTTATCAATGCCGCGCAGCAGATCATCCGGCACCGTCGAAACAATCAGCCGCGCCTTGCTGATCCCCGCATGATGCAACGTATCGGCGTTGGCGAGATCGCCATACTCGACCTCGGCCCCTGTCTCGCGAATCCGGTCGTGCAGATTGACCGCAAAATCGACCACCAGCGTTTCCTTCACCAGCTCAGGGTCCGCACGGCTCAGATCATGAAGCAGCGACGAGGCCACCCGGTGGAAGCCGAGAAACGCCAGTTTCCACTCTTCGCTGTCCTGCGCCGCCTCGCCCGAGGGATCGCGGAAGCCAAGCCGCCGGAGCAGTGGCGCCAGCATGGCGTGGAGCGGATAGGCCGATTTGAACAGCACCGGCGTCAACAGCGTCGTCATCACGAAAGCGAGGATGATCGATGTCGCGAGATCATCGGACAAATGCCCGAGCTTCACCCCGAGGAAGGTCACGACGAGACTGAATTCCGAAATCTGCGCCATGCGCAGCGAGGTCACTTCGGCACTGCGCTGATCGACGCCATTTAAATACAGCATGGGAAACAGCACGACCTGCCGCGCCGATACCGCGATGACAGCAATGATGACGCCCAGCACCACCACATCCACGCCTCCCGGCATGGGAATACTCATCCCCAGGCTGACGAAAAACAGCGTGATGAAAAAGTCCTTCACCACATTCATCTTGGTGATGATCTCGGTCGAATAGGGCAGGCTGGCAATGGTCGCCCCGGCAATCAGGGCCCCCATGCCCGAGCCGACCGACAGGTGCCAGTTGGCCCCGAACAGCGTTTCGGTGATGGAATCGAACGCGCCGCCGACAAACACCACGCCAAAGCACCAGGCCACCGCCCCCACCAGAATGACCTCCGGCACCTTGGCGATCCAGCGGAACGCAATCGGCATGGCCGTACGCGCCACGATCAGCGTCACCACGGCAAGCAGTCCGATCCCGCCGAAGGACGCGAGGATGGCAAGCGGCTCGGGGTGCGTCAGGCTGGGTTGCAGCAGGATGATGACAATGGCCCAGAGGTCTTCCATCACTAAAAGCCCCAGCGCCAGTCGGCCGGGCACCGTGTCGAGTTCAAAAGTTTCCTGAAACAGTTTGACGACGAGCAGCGTCGACGACATGGCGACCGCGAGCCCGATATAGACAACGCCAAGACCGGGCCCGATGAGATAACTGAGCCCCAGCGCCCCGAGGCCGAGCCCGATGGCCACGCCATAGGCCGCCACCAGCGGCACGCTCAGCAGCCCCGACAGGATAATGGCGCGTCCGCTGCGGATGATCTTGGTCACATCGATCTCAAGCCCGATGATGAACAGCAGCAGCACAAAGCCCAGTTCGGAAATGGTGCGGATGTTTTCCGGTTCGGTCACCAGCTTCAGGAGCAGCGGTCCGGCCAGCACGCCGCCGAGAATATACCCCGCCACCGCCGGCACCCTGATGCGGGCAAAAACAATAGCCAGAAGCCCCGACAGCAAAAAGGCGATGCCGATATCATGAACGAGGGGCGGCAGTTCGCTACCCGATGCCATGGCCGGGCCACAGAACGCCAAAACCAGAAGCATCGCGGGCAAGAAGCCCACCACCAAACGGCGTCGCATCATGAAGCACCCCAAGCGGCCGTATCCGTTATGAAGCTGCCTGCATGCACAGGCGGTGCGCAAGTTGAGGAATAAACCGATCCCCCCGCGCGGCAAGACTTAGAAACCGCTGCGCTGTGCGGCTTTGCCGCGTGTCTATGCGCAAGTACCGCGTTCAGGGCGCCACAAACCCCACGCGCGCGTGGCTGCCATCGCAGAACGGCTTGCTCTCCGAATGCCCGCAGCGGCAAAGCCGCGCGTCGACCACCCGGTTGATGGTGCGCCCGGTACCCGACACGATTTCCAGCGGCCCATGCACGACCAGCGGTCCGTTGGGCTGCGGCGCAATCTCGAGCGGTCCGGCCCGGGTGCCCAGAGGAACGCTGTCGCGGCTCTCCGGCTCGCCCGTGGCAGCAAAGCCAATGTCCTTATGGCTTCCGTCGCAGAACGGCTTGTGCCGCGAGGCCCCGCACCGGCAGAGCGTGGCGCGAAACCCCGTATCTTCACCCGCCACCGTGAGCGGCGCATGAAACGCATAGGGGCCGTTTTCGCGCACCCGCACCTGATTGACTGGCGGCGCCGCCTCAGCGCGACCGCCATCCTTGCGGGTAAAGCTGAGCGCCCCTGTGGGGCAATTGAGCAGCACATCGACCAGCGGCTCGGCCGCCATCGTGTCGGGGAATATCCATTGGCCCGGTGTATTGGCCTTGAACACATTTGGTGCATCGAGCACGCAGAACCGGGCGTGAATGCAGCGATGCGCCCTGAACTGCACCGTCAGGTCGCGCCCCTCTGCCCGCTAGATTGTGCCCGCAGGAACCACCACGTCGGGGGGCGGCGCAACCGGAACCCTGGGCAATGCGGGCGCGCGCGGCGCCTCAGCGGGGCGATCAAACCGCCGCGCCAGCCGCTGCAACGCACCCGCTACCGGCTGCAATATATGGGGTGGCGGAAACAGCAGCGCGGCATGATCGGCCATTTCGGTGAGCCGCTCGGCGATCACCTGCGCCTCGCCGCTTGTGGGCAGACGCGCCACATCGCGCAGCATCGAAAATGTCATGCCGGCATGAACGCCCGGATGGTGGGCACTGGCGGGCAGGCTCGCAAGATGCATCGCGACCGGGCTCAGCACCGCCATCAACTCGGCGGCGACCCCGACCATCAGCCGCTTGCCGGCGTCATCGTCACCGCGCCCGAACCCCTGCACCAGGGTCCGCAGCATCAGCGCATAGATCGCGTTGGCGAGGTCGAGCACCGGCGCTGTCTCGGGGTGATCGATATGCACGCGGTTATGGCCATCAGCCGCCGGGCGCATCACCGGGTTGCGGGCCACCGGAAACGCAGGGGCGAAACCCGCCTTCTGCAGCAGCAGCGCCTCATACGCGCGCTTCACCGCCAGAAACCGGTTGTAGTGGCTATTTTCGCTGTGCCCCGGCGCGCCCTCGCCCTGCTCGATGATTGTTTCAATCGCCGCGTCAGCCTCCTCAAGACTGCCGATGGTCATCAAACCCGGCAATCCGGCATCGGCTGGTCCGATCTGCGAGCGGACATCGCCCACGAACAGCGCGGCCTCGCCGTGTAGGCGCGCGAGGTGATGAAACCCGCGACGGATGCTGCGATAGAGGTGCCCAACGGTCAGATAGTCCTGCGCGCTCGGCATCAGCCTGCCGCGGCGGATCGTCCGATGATAGGCCGCCCCATGCACGAATTCGGCACTGTCATCGACCGCCAGACCCTCTGGCCGCTCGAGAAAAATGAAGTGATCGAGCACCGCCGGTGAAAACGGCGCCAGCTCCACCACGACGCCCGACGGGTGATAGCCAGGCAGGATCGGAAAATTGGGGTGCGACAGGTGCGGTGCACCACCGATGGCGCTCGTCAGATTGCCCGCGAGCGTAAGGTGGGTCATTTCCTCGATGGCCACCGCGAGGATGGCCCGCCGCCATCCGGCGACAATGGGCACCGCGTCGGCATCCAGCCCATCGCGCTCATCGCGCTTCAGGCTCCATGCCGCATAGAGGTAGCAGCACATCAGGTTATGTTCGATCGCTGCCGCTTCGGCGAGGAGATAGATCAGCTCCTCGCGGGTCTCGACCCGGATGCGCGGCTCGTGCCTATCCATCTGATCCTCCACCCGAACTTTGGCGCTTCGCTTCAGGGTGAACAACGGCATCCGGATGCGTAGCGGGCCTGCGTAGTCTTTGCGATTGGCCCGCCCCGGTCGGTGAGAATTCAGTCGCCCCGCTGCGGCGCAGCCGCTATGGATTGGGCATGGATGCGGCACCCCCCCTTGAACTTTTCCTTGTCTCCGCCCCCGGGCTGGAAGCGGCGCTCATGCGTGAGGCGCATCGCCAGGGCTATCCCGGCGCGCGCACCGTACCGGGCGGGGTATCGGTTGACGGGAGCTGGCCCGATATCTGGCGCGCCAATCTCACGCTACGCGGCGCGACCCGTGTACTGATGCGGCTCGACAGCTTCCGCGCCATGCACCTCGCCCAGCTGGACAAGCGCGCCCGCAAGATCGATTGGGCGAGCGTCCTGCGGCCGGATGTACCGGTGCGCGTTGAGGCCAGTTGCGCCAAATCCAAAATCTACCACGCCGGTGCCGCCGCCCAGCGCGTTGAACGCGCCATCAGCGAAACCCTCGGCGCCCCCTTGAGCGATGACGCCGAGGTCCGCGTGCTTGTTCGCATCGAGGATGATCTCGCCACCATCAGCATTGATACGACCGGCGAGCCGCTGCACAAGCGCGGCCACAAGCAGGCGGTCAACCGCGCGCCCATGCGCGAATCGCTCGCCGCCCTGTTTCTCTATGAGGCCGGCTTCACCGGCACTGAGCCTGTCTACGATCCCATGTGCGGCTCAGGCACTTTTCCGATTGAAGCCGCCGAAATTGCCACCGGGCTGCACCCCGGCCGCACCCGCAGCTTTGCCTTTGAGCACCTCGCGACCTTTCGCCCCGCGCTCTGGGACGCGATGAAACGCGATGCCGACCTGCGCCCGACGCCGCTCCTGTTTTTCGGCAGCGACGGCGATGTGGGGGCAATTGCCATGGCGCGCGACAATGCCGAGCGCGCCGGGGTCAGCGACCTGACGCGCTTCAGCGAATGCGACATTGCCGACCTGACACGGCCCGATAGCCCGCCCGGTCTCGTCATCATCAACCCGCCCTATGGGGCACGCCTTGGCGACCCCAATGCGCTGGTCGGGCTCTATCGGACGCTCGGTCAATCGCTGGCGCGGAACTTTTCCGGCTGGCGGGTGGGGCTGATTGCGGCCAATCCGCGCCTCGCACAGGCCACTGGCCTGCCGTTCGCCCCGCCACTGCCGCCCGTGCTGCACGGCGGCATCCGCATCCGTCTGCACCTGACCAAGGCGCTGAAATAGCATGGGCGGATCAGGGGACAGGTCGCTGGGTCTTTCGAGCGACGACGCCCGGCTCCGCCTTGCCGCTGATGGCCCGAATGACCTCCCCAAAGGCGGCCGCCGCACCCTCGTCACCATCATCGTCTCAGTCCTTAAAGAGCCCATGCTGGCGCTGCTGCTCGGCGGTGGGTTGATCTACCTGCTGATTGGAGAAGCCAGCGATGCGCTGATCCTCCTCGCCTTCGCCACATTGTCGATTATCATTACCACGGTGCAGGAAGCGCGGACTGAACGCGTGCTCGACTCCTTGCGCGACCTGTCGAGCCCGCGAGCCCGGGTGATCCGCGACGGCACCCGCCAGGTCATTGCCGGGCGCGAAGTCGTCGTCGGCGACGTGCTGGTGCTGGGCGAAGGCGACCGGGTTAGCGCCGATGCCACCCTTTTGGACGTTGCGGACCTCAAACTCGATGAATCCCTCCTCACCGGGGAATCCGTGCCTGTCAGCAAGGCCATCGAATCGGGGGAAATCGCCACGCCGCGCCGACCCGGTGGCGACGGATCACCGCTGATCTATTCTGGCACCCTCGTGGTGCGCGGACAGGGTCTTGCCCGCGTCCACGCCACCGGTGCCCAAACCGAAATGGGCCGGATCGGGGTCTCGCTCAACCGGTTGGAAACCGAAACGCCGCGCCTCCAGCACGACATGCGCCGGCTTGTCCTGAGCCTTGGCCTTTTTGGCGGCCTCGCCAGCCTCTCCGCCGTGCTGCTCTACGGCCTGTTGCGCGGCAATTGGCTCGACGCAATCCTCGCGGGCATTGCGCTCGGCATGTCGATGCTGCCCGAAGAGTTTCCCGTCGTGCTCACCGTCTTCATGGCCATGGGGGCGTGGCGCATCAGTCGCGCCCGGGTGCTCACGCGCCGCGCTGCGGCTATCGAAACGCTGGGCTCGGCCACTGTGCTCTGCACCGACAAGACCGGCACGCTCACCGAAAACCGCATGCAGGTTGCCGCCCTCTGGTCTGCCGCAAGCGGCGCAACCCGCGTCGAGCCCGGCGCGGTGCTTCCGCCGCCCCTTGCCCTTATGCTTGATACTGCTGCTCTTGCCTCGGCCCCCGATCCGTTTGACCCGATGGAGCGCGCTTTCCATGCAGCGCGCCCCAATCCGCACCCCAACGATATGGCTCTGCTCGTGAGCTATCCGCTGCGGCCCGACCTGCTGGTGATGACGCAGATCTGGGACCGGAACGGGTCCGCCTATGCCGCCGCCAAGGGCGCGCCCGAGGCCGTGCTGCACCTGTGCCGTCTGCCCGACGATGAACGCCACCGCATCGGCGCCGCCGTCGATAGCCTCGCTGCGGAAGGATTGCGCGTCCTCGCCCTGGCGGCCGCCGATCTGGGTTCGGCTCCGCTGCCTGAAACCCAGAATGACCTGCCCTTGCAGTTCCTCGGCCTCATCGGCCTGGCCGATCCGCTCCGCGCTGGCATCCCCGAGGCCGTGCGGCAATGTCGATCGGCCGGCATTCGGATCATCATGGTCACGGGCGACTATCCGGTCACCGCCCGCGCCATTGCCCGCGCCGCGGGCATCGACCATGAGGCCGTCCTCAGTGGCGACGAGGTGGCTACCCTCGACGACGCCGCGCTGGCCGACCGGCTCAAAACGGTCAGCATTTTCGCCCGCGTCATGCCCGAACAGAAGCTGCGGCTCGTTGAAACTCTGAAGCGACAGGGCGAAATCGTCGCCATGACCGGCGACGGTGTGAATGACGCCCCCTCCCTCAAGGCCGCCCATATCGGCATCGCCATGGGCGGACGCGGCACCGATGTGGCGCGTGAAGCGAGCGCCCTGGTGCTGCTCGATGATGATTTCGCGTCCATCGTCGCGGCCATCCGGCTCGGCCGCCGCATTTACGACAACCTCCGCAAAGCGGCAGGCTTCATCCTCGCCGTGCATGTCCCGATCGCGGCGCTCGCCCTTCTGCCGCTGGCGCTGGGGCTACCGGTCATCCTCTGGCCGATCCACATAGCCTTTCTTGAGATGGTCATCGATCCGGTATGCTCGCTGGTGTTCGAAAGCGAGGGGGAGGAAAAAGACATCATGACCCGTCCGCCGCGCCCGGCCAGGGGGTCGCTGTTTTCCCGCCAGTTGGTGGTCGCAAGCCTCATACGGGGCGGTTTGGCCTTTGCGGTCGTGTTCGCCGTATTGAGCTATGCCGCGCTGAATGCCCTGCCCGAAACCTCGGCCCGAGGCCTTGCCTTCACCACACTGCTACTCGCCATTCTCGCCCTGATCGTGGGGAACCGCACGTTTTCGAGCGGGTTTCTCGCCGGGCTCCGGGGCGGTAATCCCTTGCTGGTCTTTGTGCCCATTGGGATGCTGGCGCTGATCGGGGTCAGCCAGTTCTGGCCCCCGGCCCGCGACCTGTTCCGCTTTGGGCCGCTCAGCGGCGTTGAGATCGCCCTTGCGCTGTGCGCAGCGGCGGCCCTGATGGTCGGCATCAGCCTTGAGCGCCGGATCGAGCGCCGCCTCACCAGGCGGTAAAGCCGCCATCCACGAGCAGATCGTGGCCGGTGACAAAGGACGAGGCCCCCGCCGCAAGAAAGATCGCCGGGCCCACCATTTCGTCCACCGTGGCAATGCGCGCCATGGGTGTCTCGCCCGCAAAGGTGACAAGCTGCTCAGCCACCTCCGGCCGCCGGTTCATGGGTGACAGCGTATAGCCGGGGCTGATCGCATTGACGCGCAATCCCCGGTCTACCCACTCCATGGCAAGGCTCTTGGTGAGGTGGACCACCCCGGCCTTGGCGCTGTTGTAATGGACCTGCGTCAGGCCCCGGTTGACGATGGAGCCGGACATCGACGCAATATTGATGATCGAGCCGCGGCCCTGCTTCAGCATGAGGCGCGCTTCGGCCTGACAGCTTAGAAACACCCCGGTCAGGTTGACGTCGATCACTCTTTGCCAATCCGAAAGAGCCAGATCCTCCGCTGGTGTCGCCGCCGCGATCCCTGCCGCATTGACGGCCACCGACAGCGGGCCCATCTCGCGCTCCACCCGCGCAAGCGCGGCCCTGAGATCATCTGCCGAGGTCACATCGCCCTCAAGCGCCAGCCCCTGCCGCCCGTGCTTCTGCACCAGGGCCAGCGTCTCAGCGAGGCCTGCGGTCTGCCGCGCCAGATCGAACAGCGCCACGCGAGCGCCGGCCTCGGCGAGCCCGGCAGCAATCGCCTGCCCAATGCCACTCCCCGCGCCCGTGACAAAGGCAGTCTCGCCCGAAAGATCAAATAGCCGCATGCTGTTCCCCTCTGCTGCCCCGGATATTCCCGAGGCGCAGAGGCGCGTCAACCATCGAGGGCGCAGCGCCGGGCCCAGTCGATGAGAAAAGGGCGCCGACACCCTGCCCGAAGGCAGGGGCCGACGCCCCTCATGCAACCGTCAGCGGATGCAGCAGCCGTGCGATTAGCGCTTGTCGAGGCCCACGGTTTCGTAGGCGCCGAGCGTTTCAATGGCCTTCACGATGAAGTCATGGTCCACGATATCGGCAGCAGCCACGGCCTTCAGGTCCTTGAAGTCGGGGTTCGAGTAAATGAAGGTCACGGTCTTTTCGACTTCGGTCGGGTTGAGGCAACCATTCACGCACCAGCGGCCCTTGAGGAAATCAGCGGTCTTCTGCAGATTTTCCTTCTTCAGGTCGTCGCGCACGGCGGCAACCGCATCAACCCACTGGGTCGGATCGGCTTCAAAGGCGCGCGACATGTCGATCAGCGCATCCACGAAGCGCTGCAGCGCCTCGTGCTTGCTTTCAATCGTGCTGTCGAGCGCGGCAACGAACTTTGACAGGCCCGGCGCAGCGGCCGAGAAATCTTCCGGCGACACGAGGATATGGATGCCGGGCGTGTCCGCAATCGGCAGGAAGGTGCCGTAAGACACCGTGGTCGCGTCGACCTTGCCAGCGGCCAGCGCCTGAACGCGGGCGGCCGGGGCGCCGATGGCGACATAGCTCGGGCCATCAGCCGCAACGCCCTTCGAGGCGATAACCACCTGCGTCAGCGTATGGTCGAGGCTGCCATTATCGGCAATAGCGTAAGAGCGGCCGACAAGGCCTTCGACCGAGGTGATTTCGGCCTTGGCCGCAATCAGGAACGGCGCGCCGAGCGTGCCCGACACGATGCCGCGGATCGGCAGGTCGCTATCGGCCCGGAGGCGGATCGCGGCGTCGATGCTGATATCGGCCATATCCACTGCGCCTGAATTGAGCGCAGCCACGGCCTGCGGCGTGCCCTCAAGGGCAACGATCTCAACTTCGACGCCGTGCTTTTCAAAAAAGCCCAGCTTGCCAGCAAGCTTCAGCACCGAATCGGTGGTCGGGTTGATGTCGGTATCGGCGGTGGCCAGCTTGAGCTTCAGAAGGTCAGCGGCACCCGCTGCCCCGGCGAGGCCCACGAGGGTAACGCCGAGGGTCAGGGCAGACAGCACAGGTTTGCGTAGCGTGTGGAACAACATTTCGGTCTCTGTTTCAGGTTGAGATGAGGCAGTCGGAAGGAACCGCACTAGCGGCCAGGCGAAAACACCGGAAGCGGGCTGAACTCGTCTTTCAGAATGGCCGAGGTCTTGTCGTACCCCATCCATCCCGTGATCAGCGTCGAGTAAATCCGGCGGAAATCGGTCGTGTATTTGAGGTTGCCCTCGTCGAGATCGGTCAGGCTGGTGCGCTGGCCGTAGTGGCCGCCGGTCACCGGCTTGCCAATGATGAAAGCCGGTCCGGCGGTGCCATGGTCGGTGCCGAGACTGGTGTTTTCGGCCACGCGGCGGCCGAACTCGCTGAACACCATCACCACCACGTCATCGCCCCGGCCCAGCCGCTCCATGTCGCGCACGAAGGCCGCCATATGATCGGATGTGTAGGACCAGAGCCGCTCGTGCACGTCCTTCTGGTACACATGGGTATCGAAGGCATTGTTGCGGTACGGCACGTAATAGACCTTGGTCGGGAAATCCGCCGCGATCAGCGCCGCCACCTTTTCGAGCCCAAAGGGCACGAGGCCATAATCGACCGGCGAGGCATAATTGGCCCACGCCTCGCGCACGAGGTGCTCGGAACTGCTGGCGCTGGCTGCGATATCGAACAGAAAGCTTTCGGCCGGATTGGCGCTGCCATTGCCGCGCTGGTCAAGCGCGCCGAGGGCGGCTTTTTCGTCGTGGAACATCGACCGCGTGAAGGTCTGCGGGTTATCGAACACCAGCGGCACATGGTTCATCGCCCGCACCGCGAGCGACTGATGATCATCAATATTGACGAGGAAATTGGTGGTGTGACCCAAAGGGTCGATGGCATCGGCCATGCGTCCGAGCCAGCCATAGGCCTCGCCGCTGTTGGGCGCGCCGGTCTGCCAGAAGGCCATGGACGAAAAGTGCGAAAACGAGGGCTGGTCATAGCCCACGCCATGCACAATGCCCATCTGCCCATCCTTATACAGCCGCTCGAACCCGGCCATGGACCGCTGAAAGCCGAAATGCTCATCGATTTTGAGCAGCTTGTCCTTGCGGATGCCGAGGTTGGGGCGCGCCGTGTAATAGGCGTCGTCCGTATAGGGAATGACCGTGTTCAGCCCGTCATTGCCGCCCGACAGCTCAACGATCACGAGAATACGGTCGTGCGATGCAGCCTGCGCATCGGCCACCTTGGCAAACACCGGCGAGCTGGCAATGCCGCCCGCATCCTTCAGCACGAGACTGCTGAACCCCGCGTCGATCAGCGTTTGCCGTTCGCTGCCGGTGATCCTGGTTTTCTTGACCATTCGTCTCTCCCTGATCCGGCTCAGGCCAGTTGGTACTGGGGTGAACTCATGATGAGATGCGCCACCATGCGCAGCCCATGTTCGCGATAGGTCTCCGCCTCGCTGATCGCGCTCGTGCCCAACTCCGTCCCGAGGAGGCTGACCAGCGCTTCACGCGCAGAGGGTGCCAGCGGCACGCGCAGCAAGCGGTGCGCCAGCGCATCCACGGCCTCGCCGGTCGTTTGCGCGCCCGCTTCATTCATCATGGCGCTGAGGCTGAATTGCGCGGCAGCGCGCGGGATCGGCTTCACCCGGCGCAATGCCTCCTGATAGCCGACAAGGCTCGCATAGCGCGTATTGAAGCTTTCCTGAATGCCGGCGGCGCTGCTTGGGGCGGCGCCCTCTTCCAGCGTCGCCGCCGTAATCTCCATGCCCGCATTGATGTTGCGGTTGACGCGTCTGATCTCTTCGCCGGGGTTGTAGTTCGGGTCGGTGAAATCCACGATATTGGGGAACATGACCTCCCGCGCGAAGTTCGCGCGCTCGAACAGCAGCCCCGGCGTGACCCACGCCTTTCCCTGCCCCCAGCCCGCCACGGTGGGCGGATAGAGCAGCACCTGCCCCAGGGTCTTGCCGACCATCGTGGGGTCGGGAATGCCCGGCATCGCGGCCAGCCCGAGCTTCCTGTAGGTCGATACCATCAATTCGGTCGGCGATTTGATATGCGAGCCCACCGACGCTTCGGCGTAAAAATCTTCCGAGAGGAACAGCGTCATCAGGAACGGCGCGATCTCATAGCCATTGTCACGCAGCAGCGCCCCGAGCTGTTCGCTGAAACCCGGTGACACCTCGTCGCGCACGAAAAACCGGTAGAGCTTGGTGGCGATATAAGTCGCGGTCTGCTTCTGCTCGAGAATGATGCGCAAAATGTCATCGCCCCGGAAGCGGCCCTCGCGGCCTAAAAACCGCTTCATCCCGTCATCATGCTTGGTCTCGTCAACCACGAAGGTCAGGTCGTTGTTGCCCCAGCCGGTAAAGGCGCGGGCGGCCTCGCGGATATCGTCCTCGGTGTAGTTCCCCACACCCATGGTGAAGAGTTCCATCACCTCGCGGCCGAAATTCTCATTCGGCGCGCCCTTCACGTTCTGCGCGGCATCGAGAAAAACCAGCATGGCCGGGTCTTTCGAAATGGCCACCAGCAGCGTGCCGAAGTTGCCGGTTGCGCCCGTCCGCAGCGTTTCGAGCTGCAGCGCGATCTTGCGATAGTCGCGCAGCTTTTCCTCGGTCGTGGCGAAATGCCCGTGCCAGAACAGCGTCATTTTTTCTTCGAGCGGGCGATTGCTGCGCACCATGCGGTCGAGCCACCAGAAGGCGAGACGCCGGGTCTCGAGCACGGTGGCGCGCAGCCAGTAAAAGAAGCGGTTAGTCACCGGTTGCAGCGGCCGCAACCCCCCGGCCTTGCGGCGCACACCCATGGCTTCGCCAGTCCGTTCAGCCAGCTCGGTCGCTGCCGGTCGGCTGACCGGGAAGTTGATCAACGACGGATCCCAGATGCCCGATTCATCAAAAGGTGGCAGATGCGCGTTGTCGATCGCGGCGTAATGAACGAGCGAGGCCACCGCCTGTTCCGGGCTCATCAGCGCCAGGCGCGCGATCTCGGCCGGTGTCCCGCCGAACCCGGCACGCTCAAGCAGGTGCGCCGCTCGACTCTCGGTCCAGTCGTCGCGACCAATCGGTGCCAGGCTCTCGCTGCGTGTGGGTCTCATCCTGCGTAAACCTCAGCACGAAAACAGTTTCCGCTGATTTGACGCTAGGGTACCGGCCCCTCAGAAGCGCTCTATGGGTGCCATAGGCCCGACCTATGCCGCAGGTGGGGTGGTCGGGCTATCGAGGTTCGGAAAGGCCCCGGCCAGTTCCTCCAGCTCTGCCCCGTCGCGCACCATATCGTGAATGCGCTGCCACAGGTGCTCGCGCATGGCGGCAAAGGCCGGCAGCACGCGCGGGTCGCGTTGCCAGCGTGGCTCAGGCAGGTCGACATCCACGATTTCATCGATCCGGCCTGGCCGCGGGCGCAACAGCACGATACGCTGCGAGAGCAAAATCGCCTCATCGATGTCATGGGTGACGAACACAATGGCGATCCCGCGCCGCGACCACAGTTGCAGCAACTCGCGCCGCAGCACCTCGCGCGTCATCGCGTCGAGCGCGGCAAAAGGCTCGTCCATCAGCAGCACTTTAGGCTCAACGGCCAGGGCGCGCGCCAGCCCCACCCGCTGTTGCATGCCGCCGGAAAGCTCATGCGGATAGGCATCGGCAAACTCGCGCAGGCCGACCGCGCCCAACAGCCCGAGCGCCCGGCTCGCCCGATCCTTCCGCGAATGCCCGCGCAGCGCCAGCGCAAATTCGATATTGCCCGCGACCGTGCGCCAGGGCAGCAGTCGCGCCGATTGAAACACCATGGCGAGATCAGGCCCCGGCCGCGGCCGCGCACCCATCACCCGCACCTCGCCCTCGTCCGCTGCGACGAGACCGTTGATGATGCGCAACAGCGTGGTCTTGCCGCAGCCGCTGGGACCAACCAGGCTGATGAATTCGCCTGGCCGCACATCGAAGGACACATCATCAAGGGCGCGCACCTTGCCATCCTTGAACGATTTGCCCACATGGCTGAGCGAGATCAGCGGCGCCACCGCATCGGGTCGATTGGACGCACCGGTCATGACGCGCGCCACCGGCTGATGCGGTTTTCAGCAAGGCGCAACACCGCCGTCACGGCCGTGCCGAGCGCCATCAACACGATCACCACCGCAAAATACCGGTCCATCTGGAACCGGTTGCCCGCCGTCGCCAGCAGCCCGCCCAGCCCCGATTGCGCCATGGTCAGTTCGGCAATCACCGTGCCCACGGTGCAGATCGCTGCGCCGATGCGCAAGCCGCTGAGGATCGATGGCAGGGCATCTGGCACCATGACGCTCCAGAACAGCGTGGCGCGATTGGCCCCGAAGGCCCGCCCCATTTCGACAAGATCCTTGTTGGCGTTGGCGATCCCCGCCGCCGTATTGATGAGGATGGGGAACAGCGCCGCGTTCCACACCACAACCACCTTGGCCTCGGTATAGAGCCCGAACCACACGATGATGAGCGGAATGAAGGCCGCGCCCGGCGTCGAGTTCATGGCATTGACGAAGGGATCGAGCACCCGGCCCAAAAACCGGAATCCGCCGAGCAATATGCCCAGCACGATGCCCGTGCTGGCCGACAGCAGAAAGCCAAGCCCCAGCACGGTCAGCGATTCCCCAAGGCCGCGCAGCATCGTGCCATCGGACCACATCTTGATGCTTTGCTGCAGCACGGCATCGGGGCGCGGCATGGTCAGTTTGCCCGCAACGGCATTGAGCAGGTACATGCCCGCAACCAGCGCCAGCGCAATGGCGATCTGCGCGCCCAGCACGAAGCCGCGCTCGCGCCGCCGCCTCTGCCCGGCCCGAGCCAGAAGAACGGCTGCGGAAGGCCCCGGCCGCGTCTCCGAAGGGCGAGCTACCGGCGGCTTGGCCGTCGTCTCGGTCATGACCAATCCCTTTGTTCCCCTTGGACCCTGGAGGAGAGTTGTCCCCAGAACCATCAGGAGTCATTAGGCGCAGCGCGGGCGCTTTGCAAACAGCCCAAAAGCAATACCGCGCATAGCACGGATTTGGTGCACCCCGCGCCGGGGGTCAAAACCGAAGGTTGGCCCCGCCTTTCGCCCTAAAGGGGAACGATAAGGATCAACACATTGGCCGCGAGATAGCCGAGCGCGATCAGCGCCAGGCCCCAGACATCCAGTTTCTCAGATGCTGCTTCCCTGCCCGCGTAGCATAGCCGCAGCGACGCAATGCTCATGAACACCGAGAGAAAAATCGTACCGATGGCGATATAGTTGATCTGTTCTGCCAGCGTGACGAAGGTCGTCTGCGGCAGGCTGTCGGTAATCACGAAGGCATTGGCGCTCGCGGCAAAAATAGAGCCGACACCGAGCCCAAACCGCGCATCCAGATCGGTCGGCTTCACCCGGAAAGCGAGGAGCCCGAGCATGACCGACAGGGCCGAAATCCAGAAGCCCTTGAACAGCGCGCCCATGCTGGTGCGCTCAAGGCTGACCTGAAGGATCAGCCGCGAATAGTCCGATCCACCGGTGCCGCTCGAGCGCAGCCCATAATTGGTGGGGTAGTGGTGCAGCGCCACCTGCGCTGGCAGCAGCGTGGCGGCCCAGCCATCCACCTTCAGCCCCGGATCGAGCCCAATCCCGGCATCGGCTGCATAGGTAAGCCCGGCTGCATCAAGATTTTCATCTTCAAATTCAATGCTGAGCACATGATTATCGAGCGGGAAGCGGCGCACGTCATACTCATGGAACACCGTCGCATCGACCCGCACCGAGGTATAGAAATATCCGCCATCATCGCTGATTTCGGCGTTGGAGCGGCTGTTGATCCGACCATTGGCGACTTCGAAAGATTCAAAGGGCCGGAGCGCCGCGTCTTTCCAGCGGAACCACACCCACATGTCGACATCGAAGGTGCCATCCTTCTGCGACACATTGCTGATCCTGAGGACATAGGCGCCCATCTGCACCTCAGCCGGCCCCGCGGCGCGCGCCGCGCCTGCTGCCCCGAACCCGGCCAGAAGACCGAAAATCACCGTCAATAAAACCGCCCGAACCGCGCGCATGGCCCCGCCCCTGTTAAGTCGCGGCGATCGCTATCAATTTGGAGATCAGCTCGGCAAGATCGAGCAAGTCTGTATAGGCGCGCAGCCCCGACTCGGGCGTTGCGGGCACGCCCCCGCTGGTCTCGCCCGTTCAGCGCGCGCTGCAGTCGGCTGAATCCCAGAAATCGCGATTGATCCCGGGCAGGATAAGCATCGTCTTCACGATGACATCGAGGGGAAACGATTCTTCATCGCCCACCGCCAGCACGTAACGCCCGCTGTTCTCGGCGTTGAACACGCGAATGGTATAGGTGCCCGCCGGCAGCGTTCGCGTACTTTTGAACTTGGCGCCGATCTCCGGTCCGACCCAGTACCATTTCTTGCCAAAGTTCTCGTACCAGGGCCACCAGGCGAAGCTTTCGCCATCGGCTGCGGCCACCAGTTTCATGTCCCCATCCAGCACATCGAAAGAGAACCGCGTGGTCAGTGGACAATTGTCGATCTTGGGCGCCGTGATACCGGCATAGAAGCGGAAAGGCTCCGCACTCACGATCCGGTAATAGGCCGACTTCCCGGTAAGCTGCCCGAAGTAAGCCTTCGAGACCTCCGGGTCTTTCACCGCAATGGGCGATTGCGAGCCATGATCGCCCAAGGGTGCAAGCACCGGCTGGTGCGCCAGCGCGGGGGCCGCAACCAATGCAAGCAATAAACCGAACGCACAAAAGAAGGGTCTCATCTCGATCACATCCTTGGGGGCGGGCCGACAGAAACCGCGGTGGCCCAATTCTGCCGCGTCCTGGTGCCGCAGGTGTGCTGCGGTTCACCAAAACTAGATCACGTCATCTGACCCGACACCACAAGCAGCTCGAAATCGGGCGGAGGGGCCCGTAACCCAGTGAATCCGGGCGATTCTCGCTGTCGATCAGCCCAAATCGCGCGAAAATATAAACTCTAAATCGACGGAACTCGCTGAGTTGAACAAGCCGATCTCACAATTTAACCATCGAAAGTAGAGCAGCCGCTGCACGCCCACCTCTCCATGAATTTATATCGTTTGTGATATACATTCAAAACGATCATATTCACTACCAAAGTGGTCATCACAATTTCGGCAACTACTGCCCGTCCATGAGGCTCCAGCGTGTTCAGGCCAGATATCGAAGCCGCCAGTACGCTGGCCATTGTGGCGTCTTCACACGAGCCCTTGCTGTTTCTGGATAGCAAGCTGCGTGTCATTGCCGCCAGCGCCTCCTTTTGCCGGGCCTTTGAGATCGACCCGACGGGCATCATGGGTGCCCCCGTGACCGCGCTTGGCAACGGCGAATGGAGCAACGCCCGCCTGGTGGCATTGCTCAATGCAACGGCCTCCGGCGCTGCCGAAATCGACGCCTATGAAATGGAACTGAACCGACCGGCGCGGCCTGTCCGGCATCTGCTGCTGAACGCCCGGCGCCTCGGCGATGGGCACCCCGAGTTCCTCCGGCTGCTGCTCGCCATCACCGACGTGACCGAGGAGCGGGCGAGTTCGAAAATCAAGGATGACCTTATCCGCGAGAAGGCCATTCTGCTGCAGGAAGTGCAGCATCGCATCGCCAACAGCCTGCAGATCATCGCCAGTGTCCTGATGCAAAGCGCAAGACGGGTGCAGAACGAGGAGGCGCGCGGCCCCATTCGCGATGCCCATCACCGCGTCATGACCATAGCCGCCGTGCAGGAACAGCTCTCGGCCACCACAATCGGCGACGTGCAGCTGCGCCCCTATCTGATCCAGCTCTGCCACAGCCTTGCCGCCTCCATGATCGATGATCCGAAGCGTCTCGCCCTGACGGTGACGGTAGACGACAGCCTGACCCCGACCAACGTGTCGATCAGCCTCGGGCTGATGGTCACCGAACTGGTCATCAATGCTCTGAAACACGCCTATCCCGGCACCCGGGGCGGGACCATTGCGGTACAGTATCGGCGTGTCGGGACCGGCTGGACGCTATCGGTCAGCGATGACGGTATCGGGATGCCAGACGAGCCGCCCAAACCCGGACTCGGTACGAGTATCGTCGAGGCCCTCGCGCGGCAGCTCGAGGCCGAAATCACGGTCACGAGCGGCAAGACGGGCACGACTGTTACAATCGAAAAGAACAGGGACTAACCCAGGTCGACCGCGAGAGCCGTCTTGGAGACTGCAAGCTAACCAAGGCAATTGCTCTATCCCATCGGAATGTACTTGATCTTGATACCCTCGGCCGCATGAGCCTGAGCCGATAGTCCTGCCTCGCCGCTATGAGCCCTCAACTTATTGAAACAAGTTCACCCATGCTCTACGCAGGCTTGCTCCGGACCTTTGCGAGCGACATCGACACCTAATCGAGATCGGTAGGCTCAGTGGTCATAGCTGCGGTCCTCGCCCCAGCATCTTAGACTTGATCGAAATAGAGCCAAAGCAAGCCGCTCGCGCATTGCCCGGTCCCGAAATTTTCTACTGGTGACGGGGACCATCCAGAGTTCAGATCTAGCAAAACAGGCCTGCTTGGCGTTGGATCGGGCATCCCCAATTAATACCAATGTTAGGCCACAACGCGCCATGAGAAGGCGATCTACGCCCTTAAACAAACCTAAATTTATAAGCTTTTACACTTATATTGGCTTCGTTTCGGGATTTTCATCAGGGCCCAGACATAGCCACTGCACAAGTGCCTTTATGCCACCACGATTCAGCCTCTGCACGATGGCTTAGCATCAGACTGTTTCGGCGTTAAGCGCGGCACTGCGCAGTCGAAGCGGGATAAGGTCAATATAACAACAATCCCGTGCATTGGCTTTGTTTGTGATTTGCCTTCCCAGCACGCCAAGCAAGTAGCATTTTCTACTTACATTGGCTTCGTTTCGTAGGTCTTGGTTCTTATTCAAGGCCGTCTCCTCGGCGCCGTCGGTCCCGGACCCCGATCCAGTGGCCTAAGGCCCGCTCACGGTCGTGCTCAGCAGCGACAAGGTAGCGGCGAAGGAGGCGCATCTCGAACGGGCGTCGACGGCTCAAGAGGCGCAGTCAGTACCACCAGAACCGGTCATACTCACGCTTCTCCCTGCGGCTCCAGCTGTCATCTGTGAGGACCAAGATGACACTCCACAGTCCCTGCCGATACTGCCAGTTGTCGACGCCATTGACGAGGAAGGCGCGCTCATAGCCG
>CAIKKY010000022.1 GCA_903828145.1 uncultured Hyphomicrobiales bacterium
ATAGAAAGGTTTCGGTAGCCCGCTCTATTCCGTCGGTTTTGATTTCGCAGGCGTAAAAAACGTCGATCACAAGCGTCATAAATGGCCCTTTTGCCGTAGCGGTGGGTGCTTGGCCCATGACCTTTTGAAACCAAGCAGCCAACGTGCCGATGACATATTCCCGCACGTAATTGGGCTCACGTCCGCCGACGTCCACAAAGCTGTCTTCCTCATCAAAGAAGTCGATCAGCGGGGCGCGCACTCGGGCTAAGTAGTCGGCGAAAATCTCGGTGCCGTGAAGCAGCCCTACCGTTCTCACAGACTGCTCCTTGTCGCCACCCCATGCCCCTGCCGGCTTGCGTGTAGACGCCTCAATCAGCTCGTCACCGGCCCCAAGCGCCATTTCTTCGCGGACGCTGCTCGGGAGGTATTTGTTGAACGCCGATGGGTCATTTCCGATTATGGCCAGGACCGCATTGATTGCTTCGAGGAACTCCCGCTTCTCGGCAATCTCTGCAGCGCGGGCCTTGCGATCAAGTCGCAAGGCATAGAAGCCTTCGAGGTCAGCAAGGATATGCCTTAAACGAACCTCCAGCTGATTTGCCTGCTGCTGATCGAGGCCATGTTTATGGGCGATCTGCTCAAAATCAGAGCGTGTGGGCTGCTGGAAGCAGTTATTCTTGTCCGGCATCGGCTTCCCCCCTTAGCTCGTTGATGACCGCGATGAAGCTGCGGTGTGCCTCATACCCTGTGGCCTGCTGGTAGTAGCGCTCGGTGGTGTTGAGGGTCCTATGGCTCAATAGCGGCGCCGTGATGCGCACATGAGTCGGATCCGCGATCGCCTGGGTTGTGGCCGCCGTGTGCCGGACGTGATGCGGGTTGATCGCTTCCCCGAACGCAGCCGCGGTGTGCAGCCGGATCCGGTCATAGAGCGCCATTTGCGTCATCGGTGATCCATGACTCGAGAGCCAAAGGGCGTCGCCAGCCGGCTTGTGCCAACGACCCGTGCGCTCTGCCAACAACGGGCGCCAAACCTCCAGCCAGACCTTGAGGGGCTCAAGCAAGACGTCCGGCAGAAACATCTCAATCGGGGTGCCCGCCTTGGTCTCGTCCTCGGTAAAGGTCACGAGAAAGCGATCACCAACGCGCAGCAGGCCTCGCCCGAGCTGGAGCCCCGCCAGGTTGCGCCGCCGGAGCGGGACGAGGGCCAGAAATGCGATGACCATCCCATCGCGATATTGAACCGCAGCGTCCACGCCGCGGGTCGGATCTGCGCCCGTCATGAGCTTAAGGCCAAGATCGACGAGTTCATTTGACAGATGTCTGACCGCCTTGTCGCGGGATGGCTTGTGGCGGGCGCGGATCCGGGCGGCGAGTTTGTTGATGAAGGTCCAGTTCCGATCCGGGCCCATGACCTTTGCCACGGCGCCAAGTTCTTGGAGACGGGCCAATAGGGTCTGCGAACTCGCACCGAGCTCTTCCAGACGGGTGACATAGGCTTTGACCCGATCAGGCGTGATCCGATCGGCGGGCACAAGCTTAAGCGCCTCTCGGTCATGAAAGCCGAGATGGTTCAGCCAGCGGCCGTAACCCTTGCGGTCCTTTTCATTGCTGATCGCCGAGTAACCAGCTCGAGAGCCCATCTCATCGTCTAGAATGTCGCCCTGTGTGCAGGCGATCGTCCAAAGGCGTGAATCTTCCTGCGGCCAGAACTCGACCTTAAGGCAAGCACGCTCTGGTGCCTTGCCTCGCCCATAGGGACCGCCACTCATTTGCCCCTCCCGCTGGTCAGAGACCGGACTTGGTTCTTGGCTGGTGACGCCGCAATCGCACCGCTACGCAGGTCGTCGACAACCGAGGCGAATAGGTGTCCGGCCGCCCGTGACTCAGCTCCGGTGTAAATTGCGGTCGTGGTCGCGATCGACTTATGGCCGAGAAGGCGGCGCACAACCTCATATTGCCCAGGCCTCTGATCGAGGAAGATTTTGCCGGCGACATGCCGGAATAGATGCGGGTTGATCTTGAGACCGGTGTGTCGAAACACCTCGCGACTAATCTGTTGGCCCAGCGACTGCGCCTGTTTCGGTCCGCCCTTCTCGCCCGGGAACAAAGCAGTGCTCTTCCCGTTGACCAGAATGGGCCTATGCTCGGTCGCATACCAGCTCAGGACCTCGATCACCGACGCCGGCAATTCTAAATCGATCGGTTCTCGGTTTTTCACCTCGTCTGCAGCGACGACGAGATAGACCCGCCCATTTCGTTCAATCAGGTGCTTGTTGAAATCGATCGAAGCGAGATTGCCAAGCCGAATGGGGGCCGCCTGCAAGATGGTGATCGCTGCCGCGCACTGGGCCTGAATGGCCTTTGAGCGGGGTGCGGCCTTACTCTTCGATATTGATGTGCGAATGGCCTCTGGAAGCCGCAGGAACCGGAGAACCGTCTCAGGATCATCGAAGGGGCGCAGACGGTCTCGGTTCTTTTCTGTCATGCCGCGCCTTTCAGTCGAGAGCCGGCTGACCAGCCTCTTCAGCTTGAGTAAGGTCAGGTCGTCTACCTTGACCCAGTGTTCGGCCACGGACTTCAGAAACGCCGCTATCTGGCCTATTTGGGTCGAGGTTGCACCATCGCGGCGATCAAGAAAGAACCGAAGAATCAGCTTGAAGTTTTCGAGGCTGACAAAGTCCGCGATGGACCGGACCTCTGACCGATCCACGCCAGCATGAGCCAACGCAGATGCTGACATACGGAGCTGCCGCTCGCGGGTGGCAAGGCTCGAAGCCCGAAGCGGACGCGGCGGGCCATCCTCGGACAGGTCCGCGCCTGACTGGCGACGGAGGAAAGCGTCAACCTCAGTTTTGAGCGACTCCGGAAACGCAGACCAATCGAAGACATACCGTTCGCGCTTGTCTTCCCGAGGGATCGAAACCTGAGGCCACCCCGCAATCTCGCGAACCGTAATGTTCCAAGTGTAGAGGACAGCATCCCAGGTTTTTTCGGGACTGCGGCGCAGCCGATCCTCGGTGATCCGCTGCCGATAGTCCAATAAATGCTCAAGCGTCACAGCCGAAGGCTCGATGCCTTCATTGCTGAAGTGCCGAGAGATTGCAGAAAGCCGGGTCCGGCGGTTCTTGTCGAGTTGATCGAGGAGCACCAGCCAAGATGACGAAATCGGTGTCACCCTTCGCGATGGCATCATTACCCGGCCATGCTCGAGGGCCTTGCCCATTAGCGACCGCAGGTTAGCCCAACGCCCCTTCGACAATCCAATCGCCTCGGGCGCTATGGCCTCTAGCCGCAAGCGGAGCCTGCGCGGATCGGCGTCAATGTCGTCCGGCGCGGCGCCGAGGAGGCGGGCGACCGTCCGTATGGCAGAGACCTGGTCGCGCTTTTGGATGGCCGTCAGATCGGCCTTCTGAACCAGCGCAATGATGTCACCGAGCGTCATCGTGAAGCGTTTGAGGGGACTGGAGTGGTCTCGTTAAGACCGGAGTGGACAATAGGCCATTTTCGTGAATAAAGCAACATATAAAC
>CAIKKY010000023.1 GCA_903828145.1 uncultured Hyphomicrobiales bacterium
CAATCACCGGCGATTACTCGAACCCATCGGCAACATCCCGCCAGCGGAAGCCGAGGCAAACTTCTACGCGGCACTGGAACAACCGCCCATGGCCGCATAACTTAAACCAAACAGCCTCCGGAACTCCCGGTGCGGTTCAATACTACCTCGGAGAAGATGATATAATTCTCATGCTTGGATGGTTTCGGACGTGCGTAGTCGGACCGGATGTCGCCGGTGATCTGTGCGCAAGTACAACCGGATAAGGCCCCGGCGCGATCGAAGTTAAGTCAGCAGCTAGTATAGAGGGTCAAGTGAGTCAAAAGGTTGCGTTAATTACCGGGGTGACGGGGCAAGATGGTGCCTACTTGTCTCGTCTGCTGCTCGAACAGGGCTACGTGGTCCACGGGATCAAGCGGCGGTCTTCCTCGTTCAACACCGGTCGGATCGAGGACATCTACCAGGATCCCCACGTACCCAATCCGCAACTCGTCCTCCACTACGGGGATTTGACGGACGCGACCAATCTGATCCGCATTGTTCAGGAAACGCAGCCCGATGAGGTCTACAACCTGGCGGCACAGAGCCATGTGGCGGTGAGCTTCGAGACGCCCGAGTACACCGCCAACGCTGATGCCATCGGCACGCTGCGCCTGCTCGAGGCGATCCGCATCCTGGGGCTCGAAGGCAAGACCCGATTCTACCAGGCCTCCACCTCTGAGCTCTATGGCAAGGTCCAGGAAGTGCCGCAGAGTGAGACGACGCCATTCTACCCGCGGTCGCCGTACGCCGTCGCCAAGCTCTATGCCTACTGGATCGTGGTCAACTATCGCGAGGCGTATGGCATGCACGCGAGCAATGGCATCCTGTTCAACCACGAGAGCCCCCTGCGCGGGGAGACCTTTGTCACGCGCAAGATCACCCGGGCGGCGGCCGCCATCCGGCTCGGCAAGCAGGACAAGCTCTACCTGGGTAACCTCGACGCCAAACGCGACTGGGGGCACGCCGAGGAATACGTTCGCGGCATGTGGATGATGCTGCAGCAGGATGAGCCGGATGACTACGTCCTCGCAACCGGAGAGACGACCGCGGTCCGCCAGTTCGTCGAGTGGGCCTTTTCGGATGTTGACATCATCCTTGAGTGGCGCGGCAGTGGCGTTGACGAAAAGGGCTACGACACAGCGACTGGCCGGTGCCTTGTGGAAGTAGATCCGCGCTACTTCCGGCCCACCGAGGTTGACTTGTTGATTGGCGATCCCACCAAGGCACACACGAAGCTTGGCTGGAGGCATGAGCGGTCCGCGCGTGACTTGGCACGCGAGATGGTCCTAGAGGACCTGAAGGTGATGCAGACCTCGATGGTCATGAAGGAAGCCTAGTGTGTACGACCTGAACGGCAAGCGAGTATGGGTCGCAGGGCACCGTGGCATGGTTGGATCCGCAGTTGTACGGCGGCTGGAGCGCGAGAACTGCGCCATCCTCACCGCCACCCGTCAGGATGTCGATCTCACGCGACAAGCAGATGTGGAGCGGTTTGTAGTTGAGGCACGTCCTGACGCCATCGTCCTTGCGGCCGCCAAAGTGGGTGGCATTCTTGCCAACGACAGCTACCCGGCTGATTTCCTCTACGAGAACTTGCTGATCGAAACCTCGGTCTTCGGCGCCGCACATGCCAACGACGTCGACCGGCTCCTGTTTCTGGGATCGAGCTGCATCTATCCCAGGCTGGCGCCACAGCCGATCGAAGAAGACGCGCTCCTCACCGGGCCGCTCGAGCCGACAAACGAGTGGTACGCCATCGCCAAGATCGCGGGCATTAAGCTGGCACAGGCGTTTCGCAAGCAGCATGGCCGCGACTACATCTCGGCCATGCCCACCAACCTCTACGGGCCTGGCGACAATTTTGATCTCAACTCCAGCCACGTGCTGCCAGCGCTGATCCGCAAGGCGCACGAAGCGAAGATCGCAGGCGCGCCAACGATCACCTTGTGGGGGACTGGTACGCCCAGGCGAGAGTTCCTGCATGCCGACGACTGCGCCGACGCACTCGTCTTCCTGCTGAAGAGCTACTCCGATGCCTCACACGTCAATGTAGGGTCGGGGGAGGACCTTCCCATTCTCGAACTGGCGCAGATCGTATGCGACGTCGTCGGCTTCAAAGGTGAAATCACCCTCGACCATTCAAGGCCGGATGGCACGCCCCGCAAGCTCATGAACTCCGGGAAGCTTCAGGCGATGGGCTGGAACCCGCGGATCCCCTTGAGAGAAGGTCTTGCAGCAACATATGAGTGGTACCTGTCGTCACCCCACCAAGCAAAAATCCCCGGTTAGCGCACGTGAAGATCACCGTCGTCACCGCGACCTATAACTGCGCGTCCACGATTGGGGATTGCCTTCGGTCGGTCGCCGGGCAGACGCACCCCGACGTGGAGCACATCGTTGTGGACGGTGCGAGCGGGGATGGAACCGTCGATTTCCTTCATCAGCATGCCAGCCAGCTCAGCCGGATCATTTCGGAGCCGGACAGAGGCATCTACGACGCTCTCAACAAGGGCGTCGCCAATGCGTCCGGGGACATCGTTGGTTTCCTACACGCCGACGACCTCTATGCCGGCAACACGGTGCTCGAGGACGTTGCGGTAGCGTTTCAGAACCCCGACGTGGACGCGGTCTACGGTGATCTGACCTACGTCCAGAAGGCGGACATCGGCAAGGTCGTGCGGTACTGGAGGTCTTCGCCGTTCACCCGATCAAACCTCGCGAAAGGCTGGATGCCCCCCCACCCGACCTTGTACCTGCGACGGGGCGTCTACGAGAGGTTCGGCGGATTCGACCTCAGCTATCGGATCGCAGCAGACTACGACTTCATGTTGCGGGTGCTGGGGGCGATAAATGGGAAGGTCATCTACCTTCCGCGGGTGCTGGTAACGATGCGCCTGGGTGGTGAAAGCAATCGATCCATCCGCAATATCATCCGGAAGTCGGCCGAGGACCTCAGAGCATTGCGCTCTAACCGCGTCGGCGGGCTGGCGAGCCTCATGCTCAAGAACGGGTCGAAGCTGGTGCAGTTCGTGAGACGCCCTGCCTCCCACCAATAGCCCCCTGGTACCCAAGCTTGAGGAGTTGTAGACATACCGCACGCGCAACAGCCGGCGCTCACTCCCATATCCTCAGGTCGACCTTCTCGACATACCGCGCAACCACATTCATCGAGCGCCAGCCACCGGCGCGCATGATGGTCAGCAGGTCGAACCGATTTCGGTTTAGGTCCTGCGCGCAGCCGACGCGCATTGAGTGACCGGAGAAACGTTTGACGATCTCCGGTTCGAGGCCGGCTTTCTCCGCTACATTCTTGAGCAGTCGAGACACGGCAATCGGGTGCAGGAATCGGACCATTGCCCGGCGGCCATAGACTGGCCGGAACATGGGGCCGTGCTCGATATCGGCGGCGGCAAGCCAGTCCGTCAGCAGTCCGACGGTACGCCGGGAGAGCGCGGCAACCCGTCCGTTGCCGTCCTGGTCGGCCTTGCCGCGCCTAACGAGCAGATTGGCGCCGCCCGATGGGCGCGGGTCCAGGTCTTCGACCCGAAGCGCCACCAGTTCGGAGCAGCGGCAAAGCATATCGTAGCCGACAGCGATCATGGCTCGGTTGCGCAGGCCGGCGAGGTCAGTGGTGCACGCGGCAATCAACTGGTCACGAAGATCGGACGTGAGGCCAAGCGCCTGACCAGGACGTGCGGGCTTCTTGCGACGGGCCCGACGCAGGGCGAGTTGGACGTCCTCGTCTTGCGTCGGATCGATCTGGCCACTCAGCCGGTGCAGCTTCCGGATGCCGGCAACGCGGCGGTGCAGGGTGGAGGGCGCGACGCCGGGCGCGCAGGCGTCAAGGTATGCCGAGACTGTCGCGACAGTGGCAGGAAGGGCAGGGAGCTTCTTGCCAATGCACTAGGCTTCGAAGGACGCGAAATCCGCCCGATAGCTGCGGACTGTGTGGGGTGAGTAGGCGCCGTCGAGCCGCGTAAGCGCTACCCGCCAATCGATCGCCCCGCCTGTGGCTGGGACCACGGTCGACGAAAAAACACCAAGTGTTGGGATATTGACGGGGCGCGAGCCCCCGCCCATGTTGAGCGCAACCATGCGTTCCTCTTGTGCTGACAAGAGTTGATCCATGGCCAGGTCGCTGCCGCACTTGCAGGTGCGGTGCCGACCTATTGTTGCAGCAACCGGGCGCCGGATCGGCCAGCCCGCACGACGTGCTGACAACTTCATTCTAGCCGGGTTTCGGATTCTTTCCAAGTCGTATGGGCCTCCAGCAGCCTGCAAAGCTGCCACCGGCGATACTCGGACGGCAAGAACGGTTCGATCTCCAGACGGAGCAGGCCACCATGTCAGTGAGGTAGAGCCACGCTTGCAGAGCGCAGACGCTTTGTTCGATGAGGCCCACTGCAGCAAACCGGTCCGCGGCTCATTTCCCCTGGAGCTTTGGACGCGGAACGTCCCTCATTGCGTCCAGAAGCTCCTTCGCCTCTCGCAGCAGGTCCTGTAACGCCTGGCGCTCGAGAAGCGCTTCCGTGCTGTATTCACCGTGCTTCAAGGCGTTCTGGTTGCTCAGCAGGGCGCCGGAGCCAGGTGCCCCACCATGCATCCTGCAGCGTTTCTTGCCGCTCACCGCGGGGGCGCAGCATGGTGTCCCGGCCCGCGTCTTAGCCCCGCAGCGCCGGCTCTCGGCCATTGCCGTGGTGTTCCGGGTGTGGCTCATTCCTGGTGCTTCTTGATTGTTTGCTGCACGGTTCCAACGATTGCCTGACCGCCTTGATTGACGGTGACATGCTCGACGATGACTTTCTGCTGGCCGCCGTTCCGGTACCGCCTTAGCGCTTCCAACTGCATGGCGTAGGTGCGGGGCAGTCGGTTGAGTGAGCGCTCCTTGATTTCAATCTAGCCTGGCGAGTCCGTCGGCGAACTTGCATCTATAGCACTGGGTGTTATATTGAGACCTGGGAAAACCCTTCTAGCAGTGAAGCGGCCGATCGTGAGATATTCAAGACCAAGTGGTTTACGCGCTTTGCCAAGCAGCAGGAAATCGAAGACGCGGCGCTTTGCGGCGCAGTCGCCCGAGCTGAAAGTGGCCTGATTGACGCGGACCTTGGTGGCGGGGTCATAAAGCAGCGGATTGCAAGGCCCAATGTAAGTCCGGTAGTTTCCGCTCGATAGTACTGTTTCGGTTCGGTGAGAACGCCTTCTTCGTGTTCGGTTTTCCCAAGAGCGCGAAGGACAACATTAGGACCGACGAGTTGAAAGGCTTGAAGGCACTGGCCCAAGACATGCTCAGCTATGACGCCAAGGCGCTCGAGAAGGCCGTGGTGAAAAATCGTGATAACAGAGGTGGTTTGCGATGACAAAGACATACAGGAGTGACGCGCTGGCGGCGATCCATGAGACGGCATCGGATCTGCATGACGCAGGCCTCATGGGCAAGCAAACGATGCGCAAGTTCGATGAATTGGCTTTGACGCCGGTACGCCCGCTTTCGGCTGAAGAAATACGGGCCTTGCGCGAGCGCGAGCGCGTCAGTCAGTCTGTCTTTGCGCGCCATTTGAACGTGACGACTGGCCTGATTTCGCAGTGGGAGCGCGGCGAGAAGCACCCCGCTGGCGCTTCCCTGAAACTGCTTAGTATTGTCGAGAGACGCGGGTTGCAGTCCATCGCGTGATGGTGCGGCGAAAGCCGGGGCGTGCTCGGTTGTTCGCCGTAGATAGATCGCAAAGGTGGGGCGCGGCAACCACCGCACCTCACTTCAGTCGTCAGGGTCTGCGCTTGTCACCCCCGTCCGGAAAATCGAACTTAGGCAGCTCCGTATCGGGCACCTCGACGTTGATCTCTGGTTCGAGGCAACGACTGCCGTCGGCGATCATTCCCTTGGGGCATACGCAGGCACTACCCCTCCGGTTGGGCACGGCGGGGGGACGGCACTGCGCCTCATCCGCCTGCTCGTCCACCACCTCAACGCACCGTTTGCCCTGAGCAACCGTGCCCTTGGGGCAGATGTAGGCGGTGCCAGCCTTGTTGGGAACAGCGGGCGTGGCGCGATGCCGCTGACCACGGAGGTCACGAAGGCAATGCCCTCCTCATCGGGTGTTTCGCCAATGCTGCCGATGTTCGTGAGCTATCGCACCAAGCCGACGACAAAATCCTGGCTGTCGCTTCCAAAGGCCGCCTTGAGGGCCTCTATGTCGACGACGAGTGTCTTGTCCTTGAAAGTGATCGGGCGCTTTTGCGCTACGACCTTGGCGACCTCGCCCATCACTGCTCCCGCCCATTCGCCGCGTCCGGCTGATTTTACCGCAGGCATCGGCCTTGCGATTGCGGGCAGTTCTACTGTGCATGGGGTTGTTCCGACATTTTTCACATGATCCCTCACCCCCTTAAGCAACAGGGCAGGGCGGAGTGGCCCGAAATGCTTGAGGTCGTGCGATAACGGCATTTCTTACCGCAGGGTGATAGCCCTCGTGCCCCGAATGTTCGATAACGCCTATCCCAGACCGTCCCGCCTGACTATCTCCCCATTCATTTTCCTCTTGAATGGTCCTGATCGGTTTGTGCTGAACCCGCGGTGCCTTCGGTCGGTGCGAGTGGAGACGACACCGGTGTGCCGATCCCGTGCCCGTTTACCCTTCGCGGCTTCGGGGATGTCGAAGGTGGTGGTCTTGTGCCGATGACAGGTCAGGCACACCGCCACGCAGTTCTCGAGGGTCCCCGGCCCGCCATCTGATGCCCGGATCGGGTAGTGATCGAACTCGACGCCCTTCGTGAGCGGCGCATGACAGCGGGAGCCGGGGGCGAGCCCATAAACCAAGCCCACGGCCTCGCAGGTGCCCTGGGCGCGCAGCAGAGCCGCGCGCCGCACCGGTTTCGGGAACTCATTCCTCATGCGGCAAGCTCCCGATGGGTGCTGAGCTTGCCAATGAGACTCTCGAGTTCGCCGAGGAAGGCTGCTACCTCGGCCTCAAGTTCCGTGATCCGCTCCTCATCCCGATGAAGTCTCCGGGTGAACA
>CAIKKY010000024.1 GCA_903828145.1 uncultured Hyphomicrobiales bacterium
CAACCAGTATGCCGATGAGGGCCTGACCATTCCCGCCCCCGGCGAACACCGCCAGAGCGCCTGAGGACCAGTGCAATGACCGATATTACCGGCCCCGGCGGCCCACCCGGCGGCATCCGCCTCGGCATTTCCATCCGCACGCTGCGCAACAAGCTCAACCAATATGCCGATGAGGGCCTGACCATTCCCGCCCCCGGCGAACACCGCCAGAGCGCCTGAGGACCAGTGCAATGACCGATATTACCGGCCCCGGCGGCCCACCCGGCGGCATCCGCCTCGGCAAGTTCAGCCTGAAGGGCGCTTTTGACTATCTGGCGCTCAACGACATCGGCCTTGCCGTTGGCATCATGGCGATCATCGTGGTGTTGATCGTGCCGTTGCCGCCCTTGCTGCTCGATATTCTCCTCGCGATCTCCATCGTGTTCTCGGTCCTCATTCTGATGACCGCGCTGTTCATCCAGACGCCGCTCGAATTCTCGAGCTTCCCCACCGTGCTGCTGATCGCCGCCATGATGCGGCTAGCGCTCAACCTCGCCACCACGCGGCTGATCCTGGCCGATGGCCACAATGGCACCGATGCGGCCGGGCATGTGATCGAGGCCTTCGGGCACTTCGTCATGCGCGGCAATTTCGTCATTGGTGTCGTGGTCTTCGCCATCCTGATCATCGTGAATTTCATCGTCATCACCAAAGGCTCGGGCCGCATTGCCGAAGTGGCAGCGCGCTTCAACCTCGATGCCATGCCGGGAAAGCAAATGGCGATTGACGCCGACCTGTCGGCGGGTCTCATCGATGAAGCCCAGGCGCGCAAGCGGCGTGAAACGCTGGAAGCCGAAAGCGCCTTCTTCGGCAATATGGACGGCGCGTCGAAATTCGTGCGCGGCGACGCCATTGCCGGGCTCCTCATCACCTTCATCAACATCATTGCCGGCATGATTATCGGCATGCTGCAGCAGGGCCTGAGCTTTGCCGAGGCGGGCAATAACTACACGCTGCTCACCGTGGGCGATGGCCTCGTGAGCCAGATTCCGTCGCTCATCGTCTCCACCGCCGCCGGTCTTCTGGTCTCGAAGGCCGGGGTGACCGGCGCGGCCGACAAGGCGCTCGCCAAGCAGTTCACCACCTATCCGCGCGCGCTCGGCATGTCGGCCAGCGTCATCGCCGCGCTGGCGCTGCTCCCCGGCATGCCCGTCGTTCCGTTCCTCGCGCTTGCCGGCGGGGCCGGGTGGCTGGCCTGGCGCAGCAGCAAAACCAACACTCAGACCGCTAATGACCTGCTGAAAGAAGCCGCCAAGGTCACCGATGCGGAAACAGCCAAGACCTCGGAAATCCCGATCACCGACAGCCTGAAGATGGACGAGCTGAAGCTCGAACTGGGCTATGGCCTGCTCAGCCTCGTGAAAGAGGATGAATCGGGCACCGACCGGCTGACTGAGCAGATCAAGGCCCTGCGCCGCCAGCTCGCTGGCGACCTGGGCTTCATCATGCCCGCAGTGCGCATTCTCGATAACATGCAGCTCGAACCCAACACCTATAAGGTGAAAATCAAGGAAGTGGAGGCCGGAACCGGCCGCATCTTTGCCCAGCAGTTGATGGTGATGGACCCCACGGGCCGCAGCATCGATCTGCCGGGGCTCAGCACCACCGAGCCGACCTTTGGTCTTCCCGCCACCTGGATCGAGACGGCGCTGCGCGACGAAGCCGAGCTGAAGGGCTATTCGATCATCGATCCGTCAACCGTCATCTCCACCCATCTCACCGAAGTGCTGAAAGCCAATGTTGCCGATCTGTTGAGCTATGCCGCTGTGCAAAGCCTGTTGTCGGGCCTGCCGAAAGATCAGCAGAAGCTGGTGGAGGACCTCGTGCCGAGCCAGATTTCGGTCTCGGGCGTACAGCGGGTTCTGCAGCAACTGCTCTCCGAACGGGTCTCGATCCGCGATCTCGCCACCATCCTTGAAGGCATCGCCGAAGTCGCCGGACCGGGCCGAACCGCGCAGACCATCGCCGAACATGTGCGCACCCGCCTCGCCCGGCAACTCTGCGCGGCCAATCTCGGGTCCGACAGCGCCCTGCCGCTCCTGACGCTCTCGGCGCAATGGGAGCGCGATTTTGCTGAAGCCATGGTGGGCGAAGGCAGCGACGCGCATCTCGCCATGGCGCCGTCGCGCCTGCAGCAATTCATCATCGGGGTGCAGCAGGCCTTTGAAACGGCGGCGCAGCAGGGCGAACTCCCGGTGCTCATCACCTCTCCGTCGATCCGCCCGCATGTGCGCGCCATTGTCGAGCGCTTCCGCCCGCAGACCGTGGTGATGAGCCAGAACGAAGTGCACCCGCGCGTCCGCCTCAAAACCGTCGGTTCGCTCTGATCTGCACCAGCGGGGCGGCCCGTAACGCCGCCCCGATGTTCCACGTAACGCCGGAACTACCGGTTTCCCGCCTCGTTGCTCGCCACTGAGACCCCGCGGACAGTCATCCGGACTGACTGTCGGGGCGCACTGCGAACCGAGAGGATTCCTGCCATGTTTCGAGCCCTGCTGACCACCACGGCCCTCACCGCCCTGATGAGCGTCGGTGTCCTGGCCCAGGACCAGAACGACCCACAGGCCATGCCAGCTGCCGACCAGCCGGTTGCCCCTCTGGCGCAACAGCCGATGAATTCCCTGCTCGCCAAGGGCTATCAGGTGGTTGATGAAGATACGCTCGCCACCGAGCTGATTGGCATGGGGGTGTTCGCCGGCCCCGCTATGGATGCCGAGCGCATTGGCGACATCAATAACTTCGTCATTACCGAAAACGGCCAGATCGGTGCCGTGATCATTGGTGTCGGCGGCTTCCTGGGCATTGGCGAGAAGAATGTCGCCGTGGACTACCGCGAACTGCAACGCGCACCCGATGAGAATGGCGATATGCGGCTGATCCTGCCCACCACCAAGGACGCCCTCACCGCAGCGCCCGATTTCCGAACGGTGGATATGTCCGCCACCAACCGGGAGGCGGTGCCGACCGATGGCACGGATACGCTCGAGGGCAACGCCGCCCGCCAGGCACAGGACCAGCTCCTGCCCGTGCCGGCCGACCAGAACCGTGTGGCGCCGCCCGCGCCGGATCGCGCACAGCTCACCGAAGCAACACTCACGGCCGAAGAGCTGATCGGCACCAATGCCTATGGCCCGAATAACGACCATCTGGGTGTAGTAGGCGAGCTGGTGCTGGGCACCGACAGCAAAACCATCGATGCCGTCATCATCGACTTTGGCGGCTTCCTCGGGATTGGCCGCAAGGAAGTGGCGGTCTCGATGCAGAACCTCAAGTTCTATACCGATGCCAATGCCAATCGTTACGTGTACCTGAATGTGACGCGCGAGCAGTTGGACAAGGCGCAGGAGTTCGACAAGGACGGCGTTGCTGAAAACCGCAACGCGCAGATCCTCATCACGCAACCGGCCCTTTAAATCTGCGGCCGACTACCCCGAAAGGCCCGCTCCGGCGGGCCTTTTTGCAAAACCCGATCCGGTTAGCGCGACCGATGCCGCAGCCGACCGATCTCATCGAACATGGCTTGTTCGACCCGCGCTTCCGCGGCCGTTTCGCGAGCCCCCTCGCGTTGATCGAGCAGCTCGACCTTTTTCAGGTCCTCCACCGCTTCAGCCAGGGCATCCTGCGCCGCTTCAAGTTGGCCGCGCATATTGTCGGCCGATGCCAGCAGGTTATCCCGCCGCGTCATCGCCGCCTTGGCAAAGGTTGAATAGGCAAAGTGCCCGACATCCACAATGCCGGTCTTTTGCTGCTCATACTCGATCTGCTGGTCGAGTTCCGACGCCATGCGTTCGAAATCGGCGACCATCATCTCGATTTGCGTCAGCTGGCGGCGCTTTTCGTCCACCTGAAATTTCTTGAGCCGAATAAGGCTCTCGCTGCGCGATCTCATGACTTGCACTCCTTACACATCAAGTCACCGCCGATGCCCCACCCGCATCGGCACTGTCGATGATTGCGGCCAATTGGTCATAGCCGTCCGCAATCGTCGTTTGCTCGTCCCGGTCCTGGCCCAAAAAGGCTTCGAGGGCCGGGTTAAGCTGAATGGCGCGATCCACGCCCGGGTCAGACCCTTTACGGTAGGCCCCGAGACGGATGAGTTCCTCCATGTCGGCAAATACCGACATGAGTTCCCGCGCTTTTTGCAGGAGTGGCCGCCGATCGGCAGGCACGCACCCGGGCATCGTGCGCGAGATGGACCTCAGGACATTCACCGCGGGGTACCGTCCCCGCTCGGCAATGCCGCGCTCCATCACAATGTGTCCATCGAGAATACCGCGCACGGCATCCGCAATGGGCTCGTTGTGATCATCACCTTCCACCAAAACGGTAAAGAGACCGGTAATGGACCCCGAGCCTTTGAGACCCGGCCCCGCTCTTTCCAGTAATTTCGGCAATTCGTTGAACACAGTGGGCGGATAGCCCTTGGCCGTGGGCGGCTCGCCGACCGAAAGCCCGATTTCGCGCTGCGCCTGGGCAAAGCGGGTGAGGCTGTCCATCATGCACAGCACTCTCTTGCCGCTATCGCGGAAATATTCGGCGAGCGACAGCGTGAGATAGGCCGCCTGCCGCCGCATCAGCGCCGCTTCGTCCGAGGTTGCGACCACCACAACCGCGCGCTCGAGCGCATCGCCCAGATAGTCGACAATAAACTCCTGCACCTCGCGGCCGCGTTCGCCGATGAGCCCGATCACGGCCACATCGCAATCGGCATTGCGGGTCAACATCGACATCAACACCGATTTGCCCACGCCCGACCCGGCGAAAATACCCATGCGCTGGCCTTCGCACAGCGTGGTGAAGGTGTTGAGCGCCCGCACGCCCATATCGAGCGGTCCACCGACGCGGACGCGCTCATGGGCCGGCAGGGCCTGCTGGCGAAACGGATAGAGCACGCCCCCGCCCGGTACCGGGCCCTTGCCATCAATCGGCTCGCCTTCGGCATTGACGACGCGGCCCAGCCAGCCCGGCCCCGGCCGGACGCCACCGGCGTGGCTCTTGAACACCGCCCGGCACCCCAGCCGCACGCCATCGAGCGGACCAAAGGGCAGACACAGCGCGTAATTATCGCGGAACCCGACAATTTCGGCGCCGAGCCGAGCGCCCCCCGCACTTTCCACAACTACTCGCCCACCCACCTCGAGCGTGCTCATGGGCCCCGCAATCTCGAGCAAAAGCCCCTGAACCGTGCGCACACGGCCGTGAGTCTCGTGGGCGTCCAGGGCGTCGATGGCAGCAATGAGACCCTGCATCTCGGATTCGGGCCTTTCGAATCGGGTTTCGAAGACGGTAACCGAACGTTAAGCAAAAAGCGTTAATTCAGCGCGTTGAGGCCTAGCGTGTGCCTGCCCCCTGTTCGGGGCTGCACAGCGCCCCGCCAGAGCCGCCGAACCTTGAGTCGGCTGAGTCAGTTGCAGGGCTTTCTTAACCTAATTTCTTAAGTTTTTCAGCCTCATTTTCATTAAACTTTTCAACAGTTTAAGTTATTCACGGTGCTGACGTGTTTGCATCTTGCGGATCAGAAATAAACTTTGTTAACTAATTGCGCTTAGGTTTGAGTCATATCCAGTAGGGTGCGGGTTGGACGTTGGCTTTTTGGGTGGCACGTCCAGTTCCAGGCAGGGACGTTTAAGGGGATCGACGGCATGCGTGTACTCTTGATCGAGGATGACAGCGCAACAGCGCAGAGCATCGAGCTGATGCTCAAATCAGAAAGCTTCAATGTCTACACAACCGACCTCGGCGAGGAAGGCGTGGACCTGGGCAAGCTCTATGATTACGACATCATCCTGCTCGATCTGAACCTTCCCGATATGTCGGGCTACGAAGTGCTGCGCACGCTGCGCGTCGCCAAGGTGCAGACCCCGATCCTGATCCTCTCCGGCCTGGCAGGGATCGAGGATAAGGTTCGTGGTCTCGGTTTTGGCGCCGACGACTACATGACCAAGCCCTTCCACAAAGACGAGCTGGTGGCGCGAATCCACGCCATTGTCCGCCGCTCCAAGGGCCATGCCCAATCCGTGATCTCGACCGGCGATCTCACGGTCAATCTCGACACCAAGACCGTTGAAGTGCAGTCCCAGCGCGTGCACCTCACCGGCAAGGAATACCAGATGCTGGAGCTGCTTTCGCTTAGGAAGGGCACCACGCTGACGAAGGAAATGTTCCTCAACCACCTGTATGGCGGCATGGACGAGCCCGAGCTGAAGATCATCGACGTCTTCATCTGCAAGCTGCGGAAAAAGCTCTCGGTCGCCACCGGTGGGCGCAATTACATCGAAACCGTCTGGGGCCGCGGCTATGTGCTGCGCGAGCCCGACGATGCCGAAGCCTATTCGGAAAGCGTGGCCTGATCCCCACCGCTGCCTCGTTCCCAACCACGCCGCCGCGGCTCTGCCCGGCGGCGTTGGTGTTTTAAGGCGCCTGGTTCGGGCCCGTTGCGTCAAACTGCGCCCGAAAGCTCGCGCGATCGAAGGGTTTCAGCATCACGTCAGAGGCCCCGGAGCGGAGCGCCAGCGTGATCTGGCCGAGATCGGCCTCGGTCATCATGACAATAATCCGCGCCCTTTGCGCCGTGGGCTCGGCCCGGACGCGGCGCAGCAGGTCCGGCCCCGCACCATCGGGCAACAGCCAGTCGAGCAGAATGAGGTCCGGCGGGCTGGCGCGGCACGCTGGAAGCGCCGCGGCCGTATCCCCGGCCTCCGCAACGTCGAAACCCAATTCATCGAGCAGGCGGCGCGCCACTTTGCGCACCACCTCTGAGTCATCCACCACCAATGCCATGCGCGCCATGCTGATCCCCCCTGTACGGGAAAACCCTAGCGGGCAATTCTTTCGTCTTCTTTATGAGCGATCAGGCTTTGGGTGTGGCGGTGAACGTGAACATGTCATTGGCAATGCCGATCTCGATCACCATGTCAGTCATCCGGGCCAGAATACCGGTGTAAAACGGCTGAATGCCCCGCGCATCGACGCCGCCTTCCGGCGCGCCCGACAGCAGGCCTTCAACACCGGCCGGCATCAGAGTTTTCTGCCGCTTTTCCGGGTCGGAAACGGCGGTGAAAATAAACCGCTCCTGCCCCGTGGGCCCGTCAACCTTTGCGGTCACAAGACCGCCGCGCGGCACAGCCATGGCGGCAATCAGCAGCATGTTCATGAGCAGCTTGGCCTTGTGCTTGGGCAGAAGGATCAGCGGCACCTGCCAGTCGAGATCGGCTTTTTCGATCTCGAAATACAGCTTCGCCACCCGCTCGCATTCACGCGTGTCGAAATCCGTACCGGCGGTTGAACTGGCCCCATAGGCCAGCCGCGCAAATTCGAGCTTGGCGCGGGCATGCTTGGCCGAATTGACGATCAGGTCATGCGCGCCATCCGCCATGGCGGTCTGCGTCGGGTCCGCGAGGACCTCGAGCCCATTGCCGATGGCCCCGACCGGATTGATCAGGTCGTGGCAGACCCGGCTGCACAGCATAGCGGCCAGATCCGTGGCTTTAAGCTCGATAAATTCAGCCATGCGGCCTCTCCTGACTCCAAAAACAAAAACGCCGAATCGAACACCCGATCCGAGCCCGACCCTAGCGTGACGGGCCTGATTTCCCTAGCCACGCGCCTTTGGCAAAACCCCCGGTTACGGCTCTTTTGCCGCCTGGGGCATCATCCCGGGCTCTGGTCCGTTCAGCCCTTTAACCAGCACGGTCCAATTGGCCTGCGCCTGCGCCAGCGTGGCCGTTGGACTATCAAGAAATGCATCGCGGTTGGCATCGGAATGAAACAGGTAGAGCCGCCCGTCCCGCACCAGCCAGATTTGCGGCTTGCCGTCCGAGAGGTAGCCCCGCGCCAGACTGCTTGGGCAGTGCCCGCCCCATTGCGGCGCATAGACCTCGGGGTTGCGCGCGAAGGCGTCACGGTTGGCCCCATTGGCGAAATACCAGGGCACCCCGCCCCAATCAAATTCGAAGTCCGCTACTCCCTGTGCCGGTTCAGCATCGACAAAGAAACTGATCGGGTCGTAGCCGTCCATCGCCACCCCGGTGAGCGGGTTACTGACGATGGTTGTCACGATGGACGCTGCTTCAACAGGCACAAGACTTGTCCAGAACGCGAACAAAACTGTGCCGATACGCGGTATTATGGTTAAGAATTCTTTACGCTTTTGTCGCATGTTTGCCGTCTTGAAGACTTAGCCATATGCAAGTGCGTACGGAAGAATTACATTACGTGTTTTCCGTAATCTAATGGTAAATGGTCTTGGCAATGTGGGGAGTAACCTGATGCTGAATCGCGCCGTCTACTTTATCGTCGCAGCCTTCGCGCTCCTCTGCGCGCTGAGCCTGGCGCTGACGCCGAGCCTGTCCAACGCGCAGTCGGTGACCATCAGTTCGTCCGACAAGTTCTCGACTGAGGAAATCATCGACAAGGGCCGCGACTTCTTCGGGTCGGTGGCGAAAAGCCTCGCCGAAGTCGTGGAAAAGGCCGTGAGCGAATATGGTCAGCCCAATGCCTATATCCTGGGTGACGAGGCCGGCGGCGCCCTGTTTGCCGGGGCCCGCTTCGGTGATGGCACCATGTATACCCGCAACCAGGGTGAGCACCCGATCTTCTGGCAGGGCCCGTCGCTGGGCTTTGACGTTGGCGGCGATGGCTCGAAGGTGATGATGCTGGTTTACAACCTCTCGGCGGTCAACGACATCTACACGCGCTTTCCCGGCGTGGATGGCTCCGCCTATTTCGTTGGTGGCCTCGGCATGACCGTGATGAAATCCGACGACGTTGTGCTCGTCCCCATCCGCTCGGGCGTAGGCGCCCGGCTGGGCATGAATGTCGGCTACCTGAAGTTCACCGACCAGCCGACCTGGAACCCCTTCTGATCCGGCACCGGATGCGGGGGTGACCCAAAGCCCCCCTTGAGCTAAACTCGCACACTCGGTTCGCCTTTGCGGGGCGAACCGGCCAATCCCGGGCGGGGCGCGAGCCATGGCTATTGAAAACATGATGTATTTCGCGCTGGGTCTGCTGATTGCAGCCCTGTTTGCGACCATCCTCATGCCCGCCATGTGGCAACGCGCCGTGCGCCTCACCAAAAAGCGCATTGAAGCCGCCACCCCGGTGTCCATGGCCGAATTCCGCGCTGAAAAAGACCAGCTCCGCGCCGAGCACGCCATCGCCATGCGGCGCATGGAAACCACCATCGAAACCCTGCGCCGTCGCCTTGCCAATGAACTGCGCGACACCTCGCGCCGCTCGGTGGAGGCCGATCTGTCGGCGCAGCGCCGCGCGCACCAGGAAATCGTCGCCGAGTTCGAGGCCCGCGAAGATAAACTGCGCCGCCGCGCGCTTGATGTTGAAAAGGAAGTCGCAAGCCTCGCGCAACGCCTGCGCATGCGCGAACGCGAGCTTGAAGACAAGATCACCGAGTTGCGCGCCCTGCGGGCCGCTCAACCGGCTGCGGCGTCGGCTCCGGCTCCATCGGCTCCGCCGGACGTGGCCTCACCCGCCCCCGATCCGGTTGAAGCCCTTCACAGCAAGATCACGGGGCTCGAACAGTCCATCCTCAAGGACTGGCCGGACGGCCGGGCCGATGAACAGGCGCTCCGCACCGAACTCATCAGCATTGCCGAGGATGTTGCCGCCCTGCCGCCGCCCGCGTGATTATTCGCTGACCACCGGGATTTCGCGGATCATGGCACCTGACTTGCCATCAAAGATACGCACGCTGGTCATGGCGCCAAGCCGATAAGTGAGGGTCACCTTGCCATCGGCGGCGACGGCCGACACGACGTCGGCCCCCTGCGGCACATTGAGCGTTGCAATCACATAGTCGGCGCCCGTCCCCGATGCCTTGGGCTGCGCGACGCGGTAGACAACGGCCCCCCCAAGGGTAATAAGGCCGATCACCATGATCCCGAGCGTCAAGGCAAAGCTGCGCCGCGCCCGGCCGATGACGGCGCGCGCTTCGGGCGTCAGCTCCGGGGCTTCGGATTTCTCTTGAGGGTCGCTCATGACTGATTTTTCCGCCGAGGACATGGAGTTCAGGCTTCTGGCCGACGATGCCGTTTCGGGCACCCGGCTTGATGCAGCGCTTGCCAAAGCCGTCCCGGTGTTTTCGCGCAACCGCATCAAGGACCTGATACTCACCGGCGCCGTTGCGATCAATGGCCGTCTCGCCACGGACCCCAGCCACAAGCTGAAATTGGGCGATGATGTGCTGCTCATTGCCCCCGAGCCGGTCGATGCCGAGCCCGCGCCTGAAAATATTCCGCTCGATATCCTCTATGAGGACGACGCGCTGATCGTCATCAACAAGCCGGTCGGCATGGTGGTGCATCCGGCGCCGGGCAGCCCCTCGGGCACGCTGGTCAATGCGCTGCTCTATCATTGCGGCGACAGTCTCAAGGGCATCGGCGGGGTCAAGCGCCCCGGCATCGTCCACCGGCTCGACAAGGATACCTCGGGCGTCATGGTCGCGGCAAAGACGGCTGCGGCGCATAACCATCTGGCGCTGCAGTTTGCCGACCATGGCCGCACCGGGCCGCTCCACCGCGCCTATATCGCCTTCGCCTGGGGTCGCACGCAACAGGCTCGCGGCACGGTTGAGGCGGCTCTCGGCCGCGATCCGGCCAACCGGCTGAAACAGGCCGTGCGGGCCGATGGCCGGGAGGCCATCACCCATTACGCCGTGGAAGCCCGCTATGGCGACGAGGGCTGGGACATCACCCGGCTGCGCTGCGAACTCGAAACCGGGCGCACCCACCAGATCCGCGTACACATGGCCCATATCGGTTTCCCGCTGGTGGCCGACCCGCTCTATGCCACAGGCTTCGTGACCAAATCCAACCGCCTGCCCGAACCGCTCAAAACCATCGTCAGCGGACTGGGGCGGCAGGCGCTCCATGCCGCTGAGCTGGGCTTCGAACATCCCGTCACCGGTGAAGAAATGCAGTTCGAGGCCCCCCTCCCCCCCGACCTTGCGGCCTTTGAAGCGGCGCTTGAGCCCTTTGATCGCGCCTTCATGAGCTAGTTTATCAAGACCGGGAAACCAAATGCCCCATCGGCCCGTTCAAGACTTTGTACGGGTGGCCCTTAACGGGACAAAAATCTGCCCTATATAGCATCGGTTCTGTGCGGGGAGCCTTTGGTCCGCGCACCGACATCTGCCCGGCGTGGGGGAAAAGGGGGACCATCATGGCCCAGACAAATCTACCGGTTTTGTCGACTGAAGGCGGCCTTGGCCGCTACCTGCAGGAAATCCGCAAGTTTCCAATGCTGGAGCCCAACGAGGAATACATGCTGGCGAAGCGCTATCGCGAGCATCAGGACCCGGGTTCAGCCCAACGGCTCATCACGTCGCACCTTCGGCTGGTCGCCAAGATCGCCATGGGCTATCGCGGCTATGGCCTGCCGATTGCCGAAGTGATTTCCGAGGGCAATGTCGGGCTGATGCATGCGGTCAAGCGCTTTGAGCCCGAAAAAGGCTTTCGCCTCGCCACCTATGCCATGTGGTGGATTCGCGCGGCCATTCAGGAATATGTGCTGCGCTCGTGGAGCCTGGTGAAGATCGGCACGACGGCCGCGCAGAAGCGGCTGTTTTTCAACCTGCGCCGCATCAAGGGCCAGATCGCCGCTTTCGAAGACGGCAATCTGCACCCCGATCAGATCAAGCAGATCGCGACGACGCTCAAGGTCACCGAGAGCGATGTCGTGTCCATGAACCAGCGCCTCACCGGTGATGCCTCGCTCAACGCGCCCATGCGCGCCGACGAGGGCACCTCGGAGTGGCAGGATTGGCTCATCGACGATACGCCGGATCAGGAAACCACGCTCGGCGAGAGCGAGGAAATGTCCGAACGCATGGCGCTGCTCAATTCGGCCATGGGCGACCTCAATGATCGCGAAAAGGCCATTTTCCAGGCCCGCCGCCTGCGCGATGACCCGGCGACGCTCGAAGAGCTGGCACAGCAATACAACGTGAGCCGCGAGCGCATCCGCCAGATCGAAGTTCGCGCCTTCGAAAAGGTGCAGGAGGCCGTGCAGAAGGCCGCCCGCGCCCGACTGGAAGAGCAGGAACACGCCTGACACCTCCGGGCGAGGGAGCAGTCCCTCGCCTCTATTGGGCCTGATGTAACAGCAGGCTCACGAGTCCGGCGAGAAACACCCGGGGCAGGATCAACAGATACGGCGCCCGGTTCCCCGGGACAGGCGTGATCGAAAACGTCCCGCCGCTGGTGCTGTTCGATGTGCCGGTCCGGACGCCCGGGGCAAGCAGCAGCCCATCGAGCGGATAATCGAGCCCCTCGGACCGGGCAAAGCTGACGGGCGCGAGCGGATGCACCGATACCCGCGCGCCGGGGTCTATCGTAAAGCGGATGGGCCCGACGAGCCCGAGCGCGATATCCTCTTCGTCCACCAGCACGATCCGCCGCTCAGCCGCATGGCGCGCCACCGCATCGAGCGCCGCCAGCGTGTGATCGAACCGGCCGCCAGTCATTCCGAGTGCCACCGTTACCGGAGCGCGGGTGGAATAAAGCACCTTCTCGAAATCGGTCGTTTCCTGTTCGGCGATCTGCATGAGATGCGCCTTGCCGAGCCAGGTGAAGGGGTTGGAGAGCGAATCAAAGTCCCCGATGATGACCTCGGGCTTGAGCCCCGCCGCGACGATCCGGTCGGCTCCGCCATCGGCCGCCACGAGGTGCCCACCCGAGGCGTAGAGTTCGCGCAGCAGCTCGCTATCGACCGACCCGCCGCCCACCGCAACCATCAGGGTGTCGAAATCTAGGCGCTGCACTGCCGGTTGAGCCGCTTGCATGGGGCGTGAACTCTCACTATGTCTCAGGGGTCTCGCTGGGGTGCTCCTCTAACACAGGAGCTGAGAAACACCCATTGAACCTGAACCAGGTCATGCTGGCGGAGGAAGCTCGAGATGGCAAGGGCGCACGCTCTCGCCATGTCCTATCCTTTTCCCATGGCCGCAACCTGATGGAGTTTCCATGCTGAAGCGCATGTTTCTTCTGGTCGCGGCGTCTTGTCTGGGCCTTGCCGCGCCCGCTGCCGCCGAGGACAAGCCCGTCCTCGATGTCTACACCTACGATGGTTTCGCCGCTGAATGGGGTCCAGGACCGCTGCTGAGGGCCGGGTTTGAAAAAACCTGCGCCTGCACGGTCAAGTTCACCACCGCCGAAGACGCGATTTCGACGCTGCGCAAGGTGCAGCTCGAAGGCCCCGCCACGCGGGCCGATGTCGTTCTGGGGCTCGATACCGCCACCGCGCCCGAAGCGCGGGCCACCGGCCTTTTTGTGCCGCACGCCGTGCCGGTCAACGGGCTGGTGATGGCCTGGGATGACCCCGATTTCGTGCCCTTTGATTACGGCTATTTCGCCTTCGTCTACGACACGACCAAACTGCCGAACCCGCCCAAGTCTTTCGAAGACCTCATCGCCATGCCGGACTCATTCCGCATCGTGATCGAAGATCCGCGCTCATCGACCCCGGGTCTCGGGCTCGTGAACTGGATCGCCGCCGCCTACGGCGATCGGGCCGCCGAAATCTGGACGGGCCTCAAGCCGCATATCGTCTCCATGCCGCGCGGCTGGTCCGAGGCCTATGGGCTGTTCCTCAAAGGCGAAGCGGACATGGTGCTGAGCTACACCACCTCGCCGGCCTATCACGCCGTGGCGGAGAACAACCCGAACTACGCCTATGCCGAGTTCACCGAGGGGTTTTTCCCGCAAATCGAAGTGGCAGGCATTCTCGCCTCGACCGATCAGCTCGATCTCGCCCGCGCCTTCCTCACCTATCTGATGAGCCCCGAGGCGCAGGCGATCATCCCCACCACCAACTGGATGTACCCGGTGCGCGATATTGGCCCGGCCCTGCCCGCCGCCTTTGGGTCCCCGCCCACAAAGATCATCGCCCTCGACGATGAGGCGGACTTTGCCGCCAAGGCGAAGGCCCGCGTGGATGCTGCGCTTGCCGCCGTTCAATAACAGCACCATTCCGCCACACCCGCGCCGGCAGATTGCCGGGGCGGGGCTGGCGCTCATTGTCACGCTTGGCCTTGTCGGCGCGCTCCTCGCCATCCTTGCGGCAGGCGGGGTGGGCACGGCTCCTCACGGGGGCGCCATCCTCGCGCTGGTGGGGCTCACGACGCTGCAGGCGGGGCTCTCAACCCTCGTCTCGATTGCCGTAGGCATGGCGCTCGCCTGGGCCCTCAACCGCCTGCGGTTTTTTGGGCGTGGCGTGGTGATCGCCCTCCTCTCAGCCGCCATTGTCACGCCGGGGATCGTTGTCGCCTTCGGGCTGATCTCCGTCTGGGGCCGCGCCGGCTTCATCGCCGATGCCCTGACCGCCCTGACCGGCACCCGCCCCGATTTCAGCATTTTCGGGCTCGGCGGCATTATTTTCGCCCACACCATCCTCGATGGTGCCTTCGCCGCCCGCGTGCTGCTCGCGCGGCTCGATGCCCTGCCGCCAGCCCGGTTGAAGCTCGGGCAGAGCCTCGGCCTTCGCGCGGTAGAGCGCTTTTTGGTGCTCGATTGGCCTGCGCTGCGGGGCGCGCTGCCCGGCCTTGCCGCCGTCATTTTCCTTCTGGCCTTCACCAGCTTCCCCATTGTGCTGATGCTGGGCGGCGGCCCTGCCAACCAGACCATCGAAGTCGCCATCTATGCCGCCGTGCGCCTTGATTTCGATCTCGGGCGTGCTGTCCTCCTGGCCCTTGTCCAGATCGGGTTCTGCGCCCTGATCGTCAGCGTCAGCGCGCTGTTGCGCCCCGCGTCCCTGCCCACGGCACCATCGCAGCCCAGCCGCTGGCGCGATAGCCGCCCGGCCCGCCTCGGTGCTGTGCTCGTCCTTCTCGGCCTCGGGTTCGCGCTGCTCAGCCCGTTGGTGGCCGTGCTGGTGGAAGGCATTCCGGCGCTGCCCGTGCTCTTGACCCGCCCGACGCTTGCTCCAGCGCTGCTGGCCAGCCTCGCCATTGCCAGCCTGTCGAGCCTCCTCGCCGTTGCGCTCGGGCTCATCGCCGCGCTCGCCAGAGCCAGTGCCACCAGGCCGCTGGTTCGGCTCCTGCTGGGCGCGCCGCTTCTCGGCTATCTCGCTGTGCCGGCCATGGTGCTGGCGCTGGGGGCTTTCCTTCTGGTGCGCAATGCCGGGCTCGACCCCGAGCGGGCAGCGCCCTTTGTGCTGATTCTGGCCAATGCGCTGCTTGTGCTGCCCTTTGCGCTCGCGACCCTCGGCCCGCCGCTCGATATGCTGGCACAATCCCGCGGCCGCCTGCTGCGCTCGCTGCGGCTTAGCGGCACCGTGCAATTTTTCGCTGTCGAACTGCCGCTGATCCGAGCTGATCTGGCGCTGGTGCTGGCTTTGGGCTTCTGCTTCAGCCTTGGCGATCTCGGCATCATCGCGCTTTTTGGTACCGATCAGTTCGCGACCCTGCCCCTCATGATGATGCGCGCCCTCGGGGCGTACCGCAGTGCCGACGCGGCGGCGCTGGCCGCGCTCATGCTGCTGATTTCCGGGACGGTGTTCACCGTCCTGCCCCGTCTCATCGCGAAGGTGCCCGATGCTCGAGCTTGATCAGGTTGCCTTCCGCTACCCCGGCAGCGCCCGTGACTACCGGCTGACCCTCAGCGCCGCCCCGGGCGAAATCACCGCCATCTCCGGCCCCTCGGGCTCGGGCAAATCAACGCTGTTCGATCTGATTGCAGGGTTTTTGACCCCGCGCTCGGGCACGATCACGCTCAACGGCCAAACGCTGGTGCCCCTGACGCCGGAAGCCCGGCCGATCTCGATCCTGTTGCAGGCTGAACCGCTGTTCGAGCACCTGTCCGTTGCCGCCAATCTGGCGCTGGCGCTTCCCCGCATCGCGCGGGCCGAACAGCAGCGCCGTCTGGCCGCAGCGCTCGCCGAAGTGGGTCTCGCCAAGTATCAAAGCCGGTCTGCCAGCACCTTGTCGGGCGGTGAAAAACAGCGCGCCGCGCTCGCGCGCACCCTGCTGCTCGATCGGCCGGTGCTGCTCCTCGACGAACCATTTTCGGCGCTGGATGATACAACCCGCCACGCCATGCGCCAGCTGGTGGCTGATCTGACGCGCCGGAAGGGCTGGATCACCATCCTGATCAGCCATCATGCCGATGATGTACGTGCCATCGCGCGCCACCACTATCGGCTCGAGAACGGTCAACTCGTGGCGGCAACGACGCCTGATTAGGACTTCGCGGGTACCGCGGCCGCCTGCGGCGTCTCGTTCCAGGTCTTGATGACCGAGGCAAACAGCTTCATGGCCGCCTCGTCTTTTTCAAGCGTGATGATCGCCCTTTTGCCCGTGGCATAGATCAGCGCGAGGTCGATCCACTTGCGCGTCGTCAACAGGTCGGCGTTGACCTTCATGTCATCAGGCGATGCCGACAGCGCGAACAGGAACGAGTTGCCCACAACCCGGGCCGATGCGCCAACCAGCGGCGTGCCCTGCACCAGTTCTTCATTTTTCAAGAGCACGCCCGGCAGGCCTGCAATCGAGCCGCCCACGAAGCTCTCATTCACCTTGAAATTGACTTCCATCAGGTGGCTGGCCGGCAGGCTCGGGTCCGAGTTCTTGCGGATCAGCATCTCAACCGTCAGGTTACGCGCCGGAATACTGGCTTTACCCACCAGCGTCGGCACGCCCATTTCATCGGTGCCCTCAGACCATTCCACCGCGCCTGAAAAGGGCACAGCGCCGGATTTACCGGCATCATTGGCCTCAAGCAGCAGCGATTGGCTCCCCGCCGTCGCCGACGGGTTGGCGGCCAGCGCCGCTTCCGTTGTCGCCCCGGTCGCATCGGCCCCCAACCGCTCTTCGCTGGTGGGGGTTTCAAGCGCCGTCGCGGGCTGAACGGCGGCATCAGCCGCACCCAGCCGTTCCGCGCTGCCATCACTGGCGAGTTCGGCCTTCGGCGTTGTTTCGGCCACCGGCGTATCGGTATTGCCGGGCCCCGTCGCCGGTTCCTCGGCCGTTCCCGGCGCGGCATCAACGGTGGCGGCAACCTCGGTCGTTTCCGTCGCGGCGCTGAACATGTGGCTCAGGTCGAGGAAGCCCTCGCGCCAGGCCCACACCCCCAGCCCCGCTGCGCCGACAAGCAATACACCGAAGACAATGAGGAAGATCGACATGGCACCAAGGCCCGAGTCGTCGCGCCCTCGTACCGGCACAAAGTCCACGCCCTTGCCCCGGGCTTTGGCGCGCGGCCGCAACGGGCGGGCTTCGCGCTCAACCCGGGCATTGCGCCCGCGGCGGGACCGGCCCGGACCGGTCTCTGCCCGTGCATCAGGCCGGCTCGGCCCATAGCCTGATCGATCATCGCCCGGCAGCGGGCCGAAACCCTCAAGCCCATCGGCGTCATCGCGGTCAAGCCGGTCACTCAACCCACCACGCGCTTCGCGATCAAGCGTTGCGATGGCGCGATCAATCGTGTTCTGCGGATCAGCCGGGGGTTCTGCCTCGACCTCGCGCACCGAAGACATCGCCTTCGGCACCTCGGTCTGGGCAAACATCGAAGTAAAATCTTCAGCGGCCCGCGCAGACCCACTGAGATCCGGACCATCGAGGCGCGGCCCAATCGGCTCGCGCCGGGCGCCATTGACCGGGTTCTGCATCGCCGCGCCAAACGCATTGGCACCGGCACGGCCCTTGGCCGCCTCGGCCCGGGCCACGATGGGCGGCAAATTGCGCGGCGCACTCGGCGACGCGGGCGTATCGGTGGAGAAGCTGGTCGCCACGCCGGGCTGCTGCGCCGGCTGCATGCGCGAAAACGCCGCCCGGGGCGACGACGCGGACGGTTGCGGCGCTTCGGTGCGGGGCGAAAAACTGGGGCCAGCCGGGGCGCTCGGCGTTGCCGGGCTCGGGGCACCCAGAGGAATGCGGGCTTGCGGCTGCGGCCGGTTTGAGGGCGCGAGCTTCGGGACGGGACGCCCCATGGGCCGGGTGTCGCCCGTACCGGCATTGCGGGGCTCAAACCCGCGCGCCGCCGGGAAAGATGCGCCAAACGACGACGGCGCCGGGGCTTGGGCCGGGGGGACCGGCGTCGGCTCGGCATTAGCCGCCGCGATGATGTCTTCGATGCTCTCGGTCGCGGAGTCATCGATACTCTGCGCGGGTGTCGGCTCCGGCTCTGGCTCAGGCGAGAGCGGGGGCACACTGCGCTGCGGCATTGCGGTGCGGCTCAACCCGGGGCGGGCCGGGGTCGGGGCCGGGCCGGTAACCTGCGCCGGCGCACGCTGCGGCGGCTCGAAATAGACCGGCGGGGGTGGCGTATCGTCGCGTGCTGGCGCAGCCATGCCCGAGATCACCGCTTCGCTGGCTTCCTGCTCAACCTGGCGGATGCAATCCTCGAGCTGGAGCCGATGCGCGGTAATGTCGCGTGCCGCGAGCGGCGGATTGATGGCGCGCAGCTGTCCAACGAGAGCAGCGCGGGCCTTCTCGTATACGGCACGCCGCGCAGCCCCGTTATTTTCGGGCAGAGCGTCGACGGCTCTTCGTAACAGCTCTTTGTAGTCCGCCATTGCTGAACGCTACCCGTGTTTCAGATACGAGGTCTACCAAAAAAACTTAGTCTTGAAACGGGTCCTGGACGAGGATTGTGTCCATCCGTTCCGGGCTTGTGGACAGCATGGCCACCGGAGCCCCGATCAGTTCTTCGATATATCGCACATATTTCACCGCCTGAGCCGGAAGTTCCGACCAGCTCCGCGCGCCGCGCGTGCTCTCGGACCAGCCGTCCAGAGTTTCGTAGATCGGCCGGATGGCCGCCTGAGCACCCATTGAGGCTGGCAAGTAGTCAATTTTTTGACCGTTTAGCTCATAGCCAACACAAACCTTGATCTCTTTGAGGCCATCGAGCACGTCGAGTTTGGTCAAAGCGATGCCGGTTATGCCCGATGTCCGCACGGTTTGCTTGACGAGAACCGCGTCAAACCAGCCGCAGCGGCGGGGACGGCCGGTGTTGACACCAACCTCGCGCCCGACGCTCGACAGATGGGCACCGATCTCGTCGTTGAGTTCACACGGGAACGGACCTTCGCCGACTCGCGTCGTATAGGCCTTGGTGATTCCCAGCACATAGCCAATCGCCGTGGGGCCGAGCCCCGACCCGGCCGCCGCCTGCCCCGCCACCGTGTTCGACGAGGTGACGAAGGGGTAGGTGCCATGGTCATTGTCGAGCAAAGCGCCCTGCGCGCCTTCAAACAGGATGCGCGCCCCGGCCCGCCGCTTTTCATCGAGCAGGCGCCACACCTGATCGATATAGGGCAGCATTTGGCCCGCGACTTCGGTCAGCTCGTCAAAAATCGTCTGGGCTGCAATGTCGCTGAGCCCCATACCGCGCCGCAGCAGATTGTGGTGCGCCAGCAAGCGCTCGATCTTGGGCATCAGGGTTTCAGGTTCCGCGAGGTCGCAGACGCGAATGGCGCGGCGACCCACCTTGTCTTCATAGGCAGGGCCGATGCCCCGGCGGGTCGTGCCGATTTTAGTGCCCTGCGACGCGGCGTCTTCGCGGAGGCCATCAAGCTCGCGATGCACCGAGAGGATCAGCGGCGCATTGTCCGCGATTCGCAGCAGCTCCGGGGTCACCGTCACGCCCTGGGCCGCGAGCTTGGCCACTTCGGCAACGAAATGATGCGGATCGACAACCACACCATTGCCGATCACCGAGAGCTTGCCGCGCACCACGCCCGAGGGGAGGAGCGCCAGCTTGTAGCTGGTCCCATCGATGACGAGCGTATGTCCGGCATTGTGACCGCCCTGATAGCGCACCACCACATCGGCGCGCTCGCTCAGCCAGTCGACGATCTTGCCCTTGCCTTCATCGCCCCACTGGCTGCCGACAACGATCACATTGGCCATGACTCGTTCCCTGTTCGCGTAAGGCCGCCCGCCTGCGGGTTTCGGCCGTTGGCCCGAAGGCCCCTGTTGAAAGGTGCAAGAGGACACGCGCACCGGACCATGGGCCCGCGCTCGGCGCTGTTGCGACCGTCCCTTAAACGGTTTGCGCTCATATGACAAATGCTCGCTGTACCAGAGGCCAAAAAGGCCGGAGTCTTCCCCCGGCCTTCTGGTCAGTCGCAGATGTACACAAAGGCTCAGAACTTGAGCGTCTTGGCCTGCTTCACACCCGGCAGCGCCGCAATTTTCTTCAGCTGCTCAGGCGCCAGCGTGCCATCGATGGACAGCAGCGCAATCGCATCGCCCCCCACCTCGGCGCGGCCGAGGTTGAAATTGGCGATATTGATGCCCAATTCGCCGAGCAGCGTGCCCAGGCGGCCAATATGGCCCGGCTTGTCCTCATTGGTGACATAGAGCATCGAGGGCGTCAGTTCGGCTTCAAGATTGATGCCCTTGAGCTGGATGATGCGCGGCTTGCCATTGGCAAACAGCGTGCCGGCAATGGCCCGTTCCAGTTTCGCCGTGCGCACGGTCAGCCGGATGTAGCCTTCATAGGCGCCCTGCTGGTCGCGATTGGTGGTCTCGACCACAATTCCGCGATCCTTGGCGATCTGCGGGGCGGACACCATGTTGATATCGCCCAGCGACGGCTTCAGCACGCCATTGATGGCGGCCGCGATCATCGGCTTGGTATTGAGCGCCGCCACAGCGCCCTCAAACTCGATCTTGATGCCCTCAATCGCCTCTTCGGTGAGCTGGCCAGCGAAGGACCCGATGGTTTCGGCCAGCCGCACCCAGGGGGTCAGGCGCGGCGCTTCCTCGGCGGTGATCGAGGGGAAGTTCAGCGCATTGGCGATTTCGCCGGTGTTGAGATAGGCCGAAATCTGTTCGGCCACCTGCAGCGCCACATTTTCCTGCGCTTCGGTGGTCGAGGCTCCGAGGTGCGGGGTGCAGATCACGTTCGGCAGGTCGAACAGCGGGTTGTTTTCCGCCGGTTCTGCAAGAAACACATCGAGCGCGGCGCCCGCGACCTTGCCGGCCTTCAGCGCGTCATAAAGCGCCGCTTCATCAACGAGCCCGCCGCGCGCGCAATTGATGATGCGCACGCTCGGCTTCATCTTGGCGATGGCCTTGGCATCGATGATGTTGCGCGTCGCCTCGATCAGCGGCGTGTGGATGGTGATGAAATCCGCGCGCGCAAACAGATCGTCAAGCTCGACCTTTTCGACGCCCATGGTGACGGCGCGTTCAGCCGTGAGGAACGGGTCGAACGCAATGACCTTCATGCGCAGACCCTGCGCGCGGTCGGCCACGATCGAGCCGATATTGCCGGCCCCGATAATGCCCAGCACCTTGTTGGTGACTTCAACGCCCATGAAGCGGTTCTTTTCCCACTTGCTGGCGCGGGTCGAGGCATCGGCTTCAGGGATCTGACGCGCGAGCGACAGCATGAGCGAAATGGCGTGCTCGGCCGTGGTGATCGAGTTGCCGAAGGGCGTGTTCATCACGATGATGCCCTTCTTGGTCGCAGCCGGAATATCGACATTGTCGACACCGATCCCGGCGCGGCCGATGACCTTCAGATTATTGGCCGCGGCAATGATCTTTTCGGTGACCTTGGTCGCCGAGCGGATGGCCAGGCCATCATACTGGCCAATCACTTCAAGCAGCTTGTCCTTATCCTTGCCGAGATCCGGCAGGTAATCGACATCGATATTATTGTCCTTGAAGATCTGGACGGCGGTCTTGCTGAGCTTGTCGGAAACGAGAACCTTGGGCATGGCGCCCTCCTCATTATGTGGGGTCAGACCGCCGGGCGGTGCACAGCACCGGCCCGGACGGCACAGAGATAGATTTCGGGGTCAGGCAGCGGCCTTGAGCGCCGCCTTTTCAGTCTCGAAAGCCCAATCGAGCCATGCGGTCAGCGCCTTGAGGTCGCTGGCTTCGACGGTCGAGCCGGCCCAGATGCGCAGACCCGTCGGCGCATCGCGATAGCCGCCGATATCGTAAGCGGCTCCGGCCTTATCGAGTTTCGACACAATGGCCTTGGCAAAAGCGGCCAGTTGCTCATCGGACAGCGCCTTGATCTCGGGATCGGAAATCACGAGACAGACCGACGTGTTCGAGCGTTCAGCGGGGACCTTGGCCAAAAACTGTGCCCAGGAACTGGCGGCCACCCAATCGGCCAGAACCTTGAAATTCGCATCGGCCCGCGCCTGCATGGCCTTGAGCCCGCCGATTGCCTTGCCCCATTCCATCGCGTCCACCGCATCCTCGATGCAGATCATCGACACGGTATTGATGGTTGCGCCTTCGAAAATATCGGCCATCAGTTTGCCGCCCTTTGTCAGGCGGAAAATCTTCGGCAGCGGGCGGTTGGGCTTATAGGTTTCGAGCCGTTCGACGGCCCGCGGCGACAGGATCAGAATGCCATGCGCGGCTTCGCCACCGAGCGCCTTCTGCCAGGAGAAGGTGACGACATCGAGCTTTTCAAAATCCAGATTCTGCGCAAACGCGGCCGAGGTGGCGTCGCAGATGGTCAGCCCCTTGCGGTCAGCCGGAATCCAGTCGGCGTTCGGCACGCGCACGCCCGAGGTCGTGCCATTCCAGGTGAACACCACATCATTGTCGAAATTGACCGACTTGAGGTCCGGCAATTCGCCATAAGGGGCCTTCAGCACCCGGACATTCTCGAGCTTCAGCTGCTTTTCAACATCCGTCACCCAGCCGTCGCCGAAGCTTTCCCACGAGAGCATTTCAACGCCGCGCGCGCCGAGCATCGTCCACATGGCCATCTCGACTGCGCCCGTATCCGAGGCCGGCACAATGCCGATCAGGTAATCGGCGGGCACTTCAAGCAGCTCGCGGGTGAGCGCGATGCACTTTTCAATCCGCTGCTTGGCGGGCTTGGCGCGATGCGACCGACCGACCAGCGCGTCTTTCAGCGCATCCAGCGTCCAGCCAGGACGCTTCGCACAGGGACCAGAAGAAAAATTGGGATTTGCCGGTTTAACCGCCGGTGCGGGCTTGGGGCTATCAGCCATGGCGACCCTCCCAGGTCGAAAGCCTCACGTTAGGGTGAGGTGTCCTGAGACCGGATATATCGAAAGCAGAAGCCGCGCACAAGCAGCAAGTGGGGCCGCTCAGGCGAGGCCAAGAAACAGCGCGAGCGCGCGGTTGATTTCAAGGAGTTGACGCTCCTCCAGGCGACCGAACGCCGGGCCAACGCGGTCCCGTCTGACCGTCATCGGCTTATCGATCATCACCTCAGAGGGGGCCCGCAAGCCATTCCGGGCAGAGGGACGCACAGGGATTCGCAACAGCGGCAAGTGAACCAGGGTGCTGCTCAGGAGCAGGAGGGTAACGCTATCGGTATCACCGAACAGATCGGATTGAATAATGAGCGCGGGCCGCGGTTTGCCATAATCGCCCGGCAGGGCAATCGTGACGAGGTCGCCCCGGTTCATTCTTTGGTTCCATCGAGGACGTCGACAAGCGCATCGTCCATAAACGCCGTCAGTTCGGCATCGGCGCGATCCGCCGCAGCCACGAGCCGAGCCTGACGGGCGCATTCTTCGTCGAAACCGGCACGGCGCGTGTCGGCAACCCAAATCTGGATTTGCCGCAACCCCGCCGCCCGCATGCCTTCGCGATACCGGCGAACCCGGTCCTTGCCCGTTTCAGCCATGACATCCTCCAAAACGTTACTGGTAACATAGGCGTGGAACGGCCCGCCCGCAACCGCGCGGTGCTGACCGCTTGAAACCCGACGGCCCCCTGTACCCCTCAGCATTTTTGCGGCATCGTGCTGGCCGGGACACGGGGGGGACGGCGCTCATGCGCGAGGAATTCGATCACATCGTCATTGGCGGCGGCGCGTCGGGCTGCGTGGCCGCGGCGCGGCTCGTGACCGATGGCAACAGGCGCGTTCTGGTGCTCGAGGGCGGCTATTCGCACCACCACCCGCTGCTCGATATGCCGCCGGGCATTTTCAAGCTGATCGAGAACTCGCGCTACATGACCTACCACCACACCGTGCCGCAGGCGCATCTCAAGGGCCGCGTGCACGATATTCCGCAGGGCAATGTACTGGGCGGCGGCTCGTCGGTGAATGCGCAGGTCTATATGCGCGGCCGCCCCTCAGACTACAATGAATGGCACGATATTCTGCGCGGCAACAATGATGGGGCGCCGTGGGACTGGGGCACCGTGCTCCGCCACTTCCGCCGCATCGAAGGCAACAACCGCCTGTCAAATGATCTGCATGGCACCGAGGGCCCGCTCAAGGTTTCGGACCCCGGCTTCATCGACGATGTGTCGCGCTGGTTTGTGCAGTCGGTGCAGGAGAAGGGCGAAGCCTTCACCAATGATTTCAACGGCCCCACCCAGCGCGGCACCGGGTTTTACCAGTTCATGAACCGGGCCGGCAAACGCTCGAGCGCGGCCTATGCCTACCTTGAACCGCTGCAAAACGACCCCCGCCTTACGGTGCGCCTCCGCTGCCACGTTGATCGGGTCGAAATCGAGAATGGCCGCGCCATAGGCGTCACCTATCGCACCGAGGCCGGCGACACCCGCACCGCCTATGCCACGGGCGATATCGTCCTTGCAGCCGGCGCGCTCATCACCCCCAAAATCCTCATGCTCTCCGGCATCGGCCCCGCCGACCACCTCAAGGAGCACGGCGTCACCCCGCTCCTCGATCTGCCGGGCGTCGGCCAGAACCTGATCGACCATCCTGAGGTGCCGGTCATCGCCCTCGCCAACGGCCCTTACGGCTATTTCCGCCAGGGCGTGGGCTGGCGCATGCTGCTCAATGGCCTGCAGTTCAAGCTGTTCGGCTCGGGCCGCATTCTCTCCACCGGCTTTGAGGCCGGTGCTTTCATCAACCCGGTCGATCCCGAGGCGCCGCCCTCGATCCAGGCCTTCTGCGTGCCAATCGTCTATCTCGACCGCGACCTGCGCAAAACCTTCAAAGACGCCTATGGCGTGACCATCACCACCGTGCTCGTCAAACCCAAGTCGCGCGGCTATGTGAAGCTGCGCTCGGCCAACCCGGCCGACAAGCCGCTGGTCTCCCCGCACCTGCTTCAGCACCCCGATGATCTGGCGATGATGGTCGAAGGCCAGCGCTATTTCCGCGATGTGCTGCTGAGCGGCCCCTTGGGCAAGCGCATTGAAAAGGTCATCGCGCCTGCCGGTCCCGACCTGTCCGATGCCGTCATGGCCGATCATTGCCGCCAGTTCGTGAAGACCAATTACCACCCCGCCAGCACGGCGCGCATGGGCGCAGATGGCGACCCGATGGCCGTGCTCGATGCGAAAATGCGCGTCCGCGGCATCGACAACCTGCGCGTCGCCGATATGTCGGCCGTACCCAATATCAACGCTGGCAATACCAACGCCCCCGCCATGATGCTGGGCGACCGCTGTGCTGATTTCATCCTGGGCCGCGACCTGCAGCCCACCCCACACCTCTCCCGTGAAAGGTCTCAATCATGATTCTCGACCGCTTCCGTCTCGACGATCAGGTCGCCCTCATCACCGGGGGCACGCGCGGCATCGGGCTCGGCATTGCCGAAGCGTTCCTTCAGGCCGGCGCGAAAGTCATCGTCTCATCAAAAACCCCGAACCCCACCGCGCTGGCCCATCTTACGGGGCTCGGCTTCAGTGTCGATTACATCGCGGCCGATATGGAGCAGCCCGACGCCCCGGATGCCCTGATTGTCGAAACCCTCAAGCGCTTCGGCCGGCTCGATATTCTGGTCAATAATGCCGGGGTTGCCGACCATGGCGACACCACAGAATTTTCCGATGCGCGCTATGAACGGCTGATGGACATCAACCTCGGCAGCGTCTTCCGCGCCTCGCGCGCCGCGCTCAGGCCCATGCGCCAGCAAGGGGCGGGTGTGATCCTCAACATCGGCTCGATCTCGGGGCTGGTCTCCAACATTCCGCAGCGCCAGGCCGCCTACAACGCCTCGAAAGCGGCGGTTCACATGCTGACCAAGAGCCTCGCCTCGGACTATGCGGCCGAAAACATCCGCGTCAACGCCATCGCGCCGGGCTACATCCGCACCGACATGACCGCCGGTGGGCTCGACGATCCCGCCATGAGCGCGGTGTGGAAGGAGATGACTCCCCTGCCCTTCGTCGGCGACCCCGCCGACATCGCCACCGCCGCCCTCTACCTCTGCTCCAGGGCCTCGCGCTACGTCACCGGCGAAGTTCTGGTGGTCGACGGCGGCTACACCATCCGCTAGCCCCGCTTCGCCCGCCGCCCAGCGGCGATGGCGATGCGGGCCCAGTGGGTGCGGCGGTCGTCGTCGTCGAGCGCTTCATCCGGCAGGGTCCAATAGGGCATGCGTGCGACGCCCCCCGACTTGCCGGTATAGGTCCATTGCACCGATCCCGCGGCCGCAAACTGCGGCGCCGTGAGCGCGTCGGCTTTCAGCAGCAACCGGTCGTCGACCTCGACCGCTACGATGACGCCATCGACATAGACGCCTTTGCCGCCAAACATCCGGCGGATGCTGACCACACCTTCGGGCTCGAACATGTCACGGATATCGTCGTCGTCCATTGCTGCCCCCGGCCAGACCTGCCGCTGAGATGTGCCGCGTTACCTCGGCGGGCGCAAGCTGCCCCGAACGCGCGCGGCCGGTTCAGGCCGGGCTGGCGTCGCGCAGCGCGAACAGTACCTTGAGCCCGTTTTGCGCCGCCAGTGCTTCGCCGCGCTCGGGGCCTACGACCATCATCACCGTGGCCCAGGCATCGGCCAGCATGCAGGTGGGGGCAAGCACTGTCGCTGCCGCCACGGCATTGGTCAGCGGTTGGCCGGTGGCCGGGTCGAGCGTGTGGGAAATCTCCCTGCCCTGCCAAGCGATCCGGTGCCGATAATCGCCCGAGGTGGCCAGGGCCGACCCCACGAGCGGCACGACGCCTTCGGTTTCCCGGCGGCCGGGGTCGGGCTTTTCCACCGCAACGCCCCAGGGCGTGCCATCGGGTTTGGGGGCGCCCGCGCGCACTTCCCCATCAATCGAAACGAGGTAGCGGGTGATCCCTTCTGCCTCGAGCGCAAGGGCAAGGCAATCGACGCCATAGCCTTTGGCAATGCCGTTGAGATCGAGCGTAACCGGACGAAGCTTCCGCACGCGGCACCCGGCGCGATCCACCTCCAGCGCCTCAAGCGCGGGGACAGGCGCTGCCGCCACGGCGACGCGCGCCGCATCGGGCGCGGTCCCTGAGGGGCCAAAGCCCCAGGCATCAACCAGCGCGCCTAAAGCCATGTCAAAAGCGCCGCCCGAAGCGCGGCTGACTGCGAGCCCGGCCTCTAAAACCTCGGCCAAGGGTGCCGGCACGTTCTGCCACACGCCAGGAGGGGCGGCATTGAGCTGCATCAGCTGAGACTGCGGCTTGTAGGTCGACATCTGCGCATCAACCGCATTGACCGCCGCCGCCAGCCGTTCGGCCAGCGCTCGGGCATCCGTCCCGTCGGGGGCAAAAGCGATGACCGACCACCGCGTTCCCATGGTGGGGCCGTTGAGCGCAAGGCGGACAAGATCAATAGGCATCTTCAAGGTAACGCCCACTGCGCTTGAGGCTGTCGAGATCGATCCCGAGCGGCACAATCACCGCTTCGAGCGCCTCCCGCACGCCCTTGGCCATATCGAGACCGCCGCACACCACAATGCTGGCTCCATCTTCAATCATCGCCCGAAGCGAGTCGGCACTCGCGCTGACGCGATCCTGCACATAGCCGCCCTTACCCACCCGCGAAAACGCCGTGGTGAGGCTGGCGAGCCGCCCGCTCTGGTACGCCGCATCGAAGTCCGAGCGGTAGAGGAAATCGGACTGCGGGTCGCGCCCACCGAAAAATACATGCATGGGGCGCTTCCGCCGGTTGTGGCGCACGAGACCCGCGAGAGGCGCAATACCCGTACCGGCCCCGATGAGGATCAGCGGCTTCGATGAGGGCTGCGGCCGGAAATCGGTGTTGGGACGGAAGAAGCCCTCGATCCGGTCGCCCGGCTTCAGCGCGGTGAGATAGACCGAGCACAGCCCACCGGCCTGCTTGCGCACGGCAATTTCAACCACGCCATCGGCCGCCCGACTGGCGAGCGAATAATAGCGCGGCGCACCATGGCCCGGCGGCAGGATGCCAATGAGATCGCCGACCTCGAAGCCCTTGAGCGAACCAGCAGCGGCTTTGAAGCTGAGGATTGAGGTCGGGGCCTGTACATCAACCCCATAGTCCAGCCGTTCCACCAGCTCCAGCGTCTGGGTCTTCGGATGCTTGGGCGTATGCACGAGCGCCAAAGGCACGCCGAGCGCGGGGGCCAGCGTCCGGCCCCAGTCCGCAAAGCGCTGCGGCGATTGGCGGTCAATGGTGAAATAGGGCACGGCCGGGGTTGCGCCGAGGGCACTCAGACGGTCCGCCACCTGGTCGGCATAGGCACAATACTGCGGGAACGAACGATCGCCAAAGCCGAGGATGGCAACGGCCGCAACGGGGGCCTTGCCCCATTTACGCAGCCGGTCAAGAAACCGGCTGGCCGACGCCGGGGCGTCGCCATCGCCATAGGTTGCGGTCATCACCACCATCAACCCGGCGCGCGGATAGCTGCGCCGCACATCGGTCATGGCGCCAAGATGCACCTTGCGCCCGGCGGCGGTCGCTGCTTCGGCAAAAGCCGTCGCAAAGCCCCAGGTGGTCTGGCCTTCGCTGCCCACGAGCACGACAAGATCGGCGCCCGTGGCGCTCACATTGGCACCAAAGCGCGGGCGCTGGCCCTGCCGCACGGCGTAAATCCACAGGCCGGTCACCGCGAGCACCGGCACCGACAGCGCGCCAAGCCCCAGGATCAGCCCAAGCCACCACAGGCCCTGCCCGGTGTGCAGCATGTAGACCATTTCATACACCGCAGCCCAACCCCTGACCGGGGTGGTGCTGAGCACCGCACCGGTCGCCGGATCAATCGCGTTTTCGCCCTGATGGGTCTTGAGGGTAAAGACCCCGGCGGTGTCATCGGCGGCAGGCAGATCGAGTTCACGCAGGTCCGCCACATGGGCGGCCCGCAGCCCCGACAGCGTGGCGACAGGCGCCGCTGCACCACCCGAACCGCTGACCGGCAGCGCGAAAATATCCGATTGCCCATCGGGCACAAAGCCGAAGGTCCGCGCCGACATATAGCCGCCGCTCAGCGCCGTCAGCGCCAGAACAACCACGGCAAACCGCGCCAGATCAGCATGAAACCGCTGCGGAAACGTGCCACGCCCCCGGGCAAACAGCTGGCGGATGCCGCCGAGCCGCCGGATCAGCAGCAGCATCCCGCTCACCGCGAGGGCGAGCATGACGAGCGCCGCGACACCGGCCACGGCCCGCCCGGCATCGCCGAAAAACAGCGAGCGATGCAATTCGGTGAAAAAGCTGAAAAACGCCGAGGGCTGATAGGGGCCGACCACGGCTCCAGACGCCGGATCAACGATCGCCGCCTGATGTTTGCCATCGGCCAGATAATAGGCGACGACCTGCCCCGAAGCCGACCGCACGATCCGGTCGACGCCCGGCAGCGCCGCCGTCACCTTATCGGCCAGGGCCGCCACCGTCTCGCCGCCCAGCGGCGAATGGGCCGCAAGGGTTTCGAGCGCAGGCTGCACCGACAATACCGCGCCGGTCAGCGCCATGAAGGTGACGAAGAGACCGAAAGCAAGTCCGGCAAGAGCATGAAAGCGACGGGACATGGCACGCTCCTTACGAGCGGAAGATGAACGGGATCAGAGCGAGACCGTGAGGGTCTTCACATAGCCGGTGCCGGCTGCGCTGCCGCCCGTGCTCACCACCTGAAGCGTGGCATCGTCCGGATAGCGCCCCTGATCTTCAACGGCGGTTTCAACATGAATGGTGTACCCGGCATCGATCATGGAATCGGCGAGATCAGCCGAAATCGCCAGGGTCTGACCGCCGCCGACGCTCGCGCCGGTCACGCCATCAATCTGGATGGTCCCGGCCGACGACGCCGCCATCAGCCAGCCGCGCAGATCGCCAAGATAACGCGGCTTCGATCCAGCGAGCCACAGGGTCTTTTCAAAGTTGCCATCGGCCTTGGTCAGATAAACAGCGAGGTAGGCCGCACGGCCCGAATAGTTCACAAGATCAACATTGATCTTCACTTCCCGCGCCATCGCCGGTGTGGCAAGGGCGGTAGCAAGCAAAAGCAGGGCTGCGAACTTTTTCATGTCAGACTCCATTCAACCGATAGCGCAACTAACACCATTGATCTGACGCCAACCTGACGCCTAGCGGAAAACCGCGTCAGGTGCCGTTCAGCTTTGTGGCATATTGAAGATATTGTTTAGCGTCAGGGGCCAACCCATGCGGATATTACTGGTTGAAGATGACCTGGTGCTGGGGGCCGCCATGCGCGACCATCTGGTCTCCACGGGCCATGCCGTGGATTGGATGCAGCGCCTCGATGATGCGCGGCTGTCGCTCGACACCGCCACCTACGAGCTGGTGCTGCTCGATCTCAACCTGCCCGATGGCCGGGGGCTCGACCTGCTGAAATCGCTGCGCGGCGGCGGGTCCACCGTGCCGGTCATTATCACCACCGCGCAGGATCAGATTGCTGTGCGCATCGAAGGCCTCAACTCCGGTGCCGACGATTATCTGGTGAAGCCCTTCGACCTTTCAGAAATGAGCGCCCGCATTGCCGCCGTCGCCCGGCGCTATGGCAATTCCACCCCGGAAATCCAGGTGGGTCCGGTGCAGATCGACCTGTCGCGCCGACAGGCGCGCGTCGGGACCAGCGCCGAAGCCCTCACTGCGCGCGAATGGGCCGTGGTCGAACGCCTGCTGCTGCGCCGGGGCGCCATTGTCACGCGGGCTGAACTGGAAGAATCGCTCTACGCCTTCGGTGCCGAAATCGAAAGCAACGCGGTGGAGGTCTATGTCAGCCGCTTGCGCAAGAAGCTCGGCAAGGATTTTGTGCGCACCGTGCGCGGTCTCGGCTATCAGGTGCCCGCATGAGCCGCAAAATGCGCCGTCCCTATTCCATTGCGTTCCGGCTGGCCCTTGGTCTCAGTGCCGGCACCGGCCTCCTCTGGGCCGGGGCGGCCGGAATTTCGGCCTATGTCCTCAGCCACGAGCTGAACGAAGCCTATGACGATGCTTTGCGCCAGGGCGCGCTGCGGCTCCTGCCGCTGGCGCTCCATGACATGAACGAGGCCGGGCTGACCTCGCTGCGCGTCGTCACCTCGGGAGACGATGGCAGTGATGGCGACGACGATGCCGACGACCGGTCGCGCCCGCGCGCGGCGCTGTTGAACCCCTACCCCGAATCCTACAGCTACGTGATCCTCGACAGGCTCGGCGCCCCGGTGCTGCGCGATGAAGATGCGCCCGAGGTCCTGTTGGTCAACGGGACTCCGCCAGAGGGCTTCGGCCAGATCGGCAGCGAGCGGAGTTATGTGCTCAGCGATTTCCGGTCCGGCTATTCGATTGTCGTGCTTGAAAACGGCGAACGCCGGATGCACGCGCTGACCGGATCGATTTCCGCGCTGGTGCTCCCGCTCCTTGGCCTCGTGCCCTTGATGGCAATCGGCATCTGGGCCGCCATGCGCCTCGCCATGCGCCCGCTCGAAAAGCTGCGCCACGATATCTCCGAGCGTCACGGCGGCAACCTCAGCCCCATTGATGCCTCGGGGCACCCCGCCGAACTCGTGCCCATTGTCAGCGAAGTGGCGGCGCTCATCGACCGGCTCAGCGCGGCACTCTCGGCCGAGCGGGCCTTTGCAGCTGCCAGTGCGCATGAATTGCGCACGCCCATTGCCGGCGCGCTGGCCCAGACCCAGCAACTGGCGACCGAACTGGCCGGGCACCCCAAGGCGGCGCGCGTCCGCGATATTGAAACCGCGCTCCGCCGGCTTGCCCGCCTTGCCGAGAAGCTGCTGCAACTGTCTCGCCTTGGCTCGGGCTTTGCCCGCGCGGCCATCAACACCGACATGATTCCGGTGGCGCATCTTGTTGTGCGCGACCTCTCGTCCACGCCCTTGGGCGAGGGGCGGGTGAGGCTCGATATCGCCCCGGGCGCGCAGCTGAGCTTGCCGATGGACCCCGATGCCTTCGCCATGGCGCTGCGCAACCTCGTGGAGAACGGCCTCAATCACGGCGAAACCGAAGGCACGGTGCGGATCAGCATCGGCGGAGACCGGCGCGTTACTGTTGAAAGCGCTGGCCCGCCCATTTCGGCCGAGGTGCTGGCGCGGCTCGGCCAGCCCTTCGAACGCGGCGATACCAAGGCTGCCGGGTCGGGGCTGGGGCTCTCGATCACCCGGGCCATCATGGCCGAAATCGGCGGCGAGCTGAGCCTCACCTCGCCCGTACCCGGCAAGGCCGATGGCGTCCTGGCCAGCCTGATCTTCGCATAAAAAAACCGGCGCCCTTGGGGGCGCCGGTTTTACAAGACTGTGCAGTGGACGTGGGTTTAAACGGGTGTCTTGGCGCGGCGGCGGACCGGCGCGACATTCGGCTTGCGGCCAAGACCAATGCTCTTGGCCAGCTTCGAGCGGGCTTCCGAATAGTTCGGCGCCACCATCGGGTAGTCCGAAGCCAGACCCCACTTCGACCGATACTCATCGGGCGACATATCGTACTCAGTCTTCAGATGCCGCTTCAGCGATTTGAACTTCTTGCCATCTTCAAGGCAGATCAAATAGTCCGGCGTAATCGACTTCTTCACCGGCACGGCCGGGCGCAGTTCCTGCGCGACATCGGCATCGGCACCCCCGCCAAGACCAATCATCGCGGCATGAACCTGCTGGATCAGGCGCGGCAGATCGCTGGCGCTCAAGGCGTTGTGGCTGACGTAAGCGCTAACGATATTTGCGCTCAACTCGACAAGCTTGTCATTGGCGCGGGCAGCACCACCAGCAACCAGACCATTCGTCGCCGCTGCATTGATATCCATTGTTGTCCTCAACAATTCGTTTCGGGTTTCACTGAGGCGACTAAGGAGGCCTACGGCTCAAGTGCCAATATCGCCTTATCGCCACTAGTGCGCATCCACAATACTCATCATAAAACGGATGCATTATTTATGTGACTTCGGGATACGCCGACATATTCGCGGCGTCAAGTAAACTCCCGATCAATATCGACGCAATTTTATGCGATATGATGGATGTACCGATTTTTACAAAAACAACTTCAAAAGGTACGACTAAGGTCGCGTATCGACAGTGCCACGGCAAGCAGAATTGCCCGGAATCGCTCGACTCCGGCGGGCTCTAAAGTTGGTAACGCCAAGAAACCCGGCGTGTAACCGAGTAGAACAGACATCCAACGGGACGCGACAATTGGAGGAGCAATGGCTCCGAAATGGATAAACGCTGATCTATGCGCAGCAATTTGACGCGCATTGAGCCCGGCAACTGCACCGTGGTGACTGCGCTCAACCACGAGATGGAGAGAGTCAGGCGACTTTCTTGATGGTCGCAGCAATATCCTCGACCACGCTGGTGACGAGACTCTCATCGTCACCCTCGGCCATCACGCGGATCACCGGTTCGGTGCCAGAAACGCGGATGACCAGACGCCCCTTCTGGGCAAGTCGCGCTTCAGCCTCTTTGATGACCTGCTGCACCAGCTTGTTTTCGAGCGGTTTGCCCTCTTTGAAGCGGATCGACTGCAGCAGCTGCGGCACCTTCTCGAAGCGTTGGCAGACTGCCGAAATCGGCTTACCGGCCATCTTGGCTACCGCCATCAGTTGCAGCGCTGCAATCAGCCCATCACCGGTGGTGGTGAAATCGCTCAAAATAATATGCCCGCTCTGCTCGCCGCCGACATTGAAGCCCTTGGCCCGCATGGTTTCGAGCACATAGCGGTCGCCCACCTGGGTGCGCTCGAGCGTCAAGCCAAGGCCGCCGAGATAGCGTTCGAGCCCCAGATTGCTCATCACGGTGGCGACGAGCCCCCCACCGCGCAGCTCGCCGCGGCGATGCCAGCTTTCCGCGATCACGGCCATGAACTGGTCGCCATCAACGATCTCGCCCTTTTCATCGACGATGATCACGCGATCCGCATCGCCATCGAGCGCAATGCCGATATCGGCGCGCAATTCGCGGACCTTGCCGATGAGGGCGTCCGGCGCCGTCGAGCCCACCTTGTCGTTGATGTTAAAGCCATCCGGCTTGTCGCCAATGGTAAAGACCTCGGCGCCCAGCTCCCAGAGCGCTACCGGCGCCACCTTATAGGCCGCGCCATTGGCGCAATCGAGCACCACACGCAGCCCTGTAAGATCAATGTTCTTCGGCAGCGTCCGCTTGGCATATTCAATATAACGGGTCTGGGCGGCCTCATCGCGGTGCGCACGCCCGATATTCTGCCCGCGCGACAACTGGCTCAACAGATCTGAATCCATCAGATCTTCAATTTCATTTTCCAGCGCATCCGAAAGCTTGAAGCCGTCGTGCCGGAACAGCTTGATGCCATTGTCATCAAACGGGTTATGCGACGCGGATATCATCACGCCGAGATCAGCGCGCAGCGAGCGGGTCAGCATGGCCACGGCCGGCGTCGGCATCGGCCCCAGCAGGTACACATCCATGCCCACAGCCGTAAATCCAGCGGTCAGCGCACTTTCGATCATATAGCCTGAGCGGCGCGTGTCCTTGCCGATCACCACGCGGTTGCGATGGTCGCCATTCACAAACTTCAGCCCGGCCGCCATGCCCACGCGCATCGCCAGCTCTGGTGTCAGCTTGCTGCCATTGGCGAGACCCCGAATACCGTCAGTGCCGAAATATTTACGCGCCATACCATTCCCCGAACCGCCGAGCCCGCACCCTAAAGGCGCGTCTGTTTGCGAAACATCAGCCTCTCACAAGCTGGTTAATCAATTTTCAGGCAGCAACAAGGCCGTCTCAGCCTTTGGCCCGGCCCAGCACCATGAATCGATAGGTATTATAGCGCATAAAGTCTTCGGGCGTCCGCCCCTCGGCGGCCAGACGGCGATCTATATTGGCCCGTTCCCGTTTGGAAACAGTCAAACGGTAGAGAAGCCCGACGAGCCCGCCCAGGATCCGGCTGCGGCGGGTGAGTGCCGCCCCAAGATCGGCCACCACGGGCGCCACAACCTCGCGATAGACCCGCCGATCGAGCGCAATCGTCGGCGCCGCCAGCGGGGTCACGTCTTCATCGCTGATGACCCTGAGGCCCGCCGCATCGACCGCCGGCCCCAGCGCGGCAAACGGATGCCCGCCGCCCACGCGCTTGCCGCCCAGCGCCCTGTCCGCCTTATAGGCCGGGGTACGGAAGCAATCGGCAATGATGATCCGGCCGTCATGGGCAAGCAGCGCCTCGGCGCGGCCCAGCCCTTCATCAAGCGGGATATATTGAAAGCTCTCGGAAAACAGGCAGACATCAAACTTCATCGCTGTGTCGAGATCTTCAAAGCGCGTGCAATGGATCGTCGCCCTGTCCGTCAGCCGCTCGCGCGCGATCTCGACCTGCACCGGGCTCGGGGTCAGCATGTCAACGCGATAGCCTCGCTGCACCAGCTCGGCGGTGAGGGCGCCGGTCCCGCCGCCAATATCGAGCACATGGGCCGGGGCTGGCGGCAGGAGCGCCAGCAGCTTGTCGACATAGCGCTCCTGAGCGCCGCGCAGCGCGGTCATCCGCGGTTCTTCGCCCTCGAGCCATAGCCCGTAATGCAGCCAGGGCGTATCGGCAAATACCTGGAAAACTCGGGCGAACAGATCGAGGTCTTCGTGCCGTCTTGTTTGTTTTGGTTTCTTCATGACCGTTTCGGAAAGATTATCATCCATATCGGTAGTGAAGCGTCCTCCACCCCGCAATGAAAAAGGCCGCCCGAAGGCGGCCTTTCCAACATCTATCAGCTCCCCGGCTGCGGCTCAGGCGCCGCATCCGGCTCGGCGTCGGGGCGCTTGCGCCCGCTCTTGCCGGCCGAGGGCACGCCAGTCGCCTTGGGCGGCTGGTCGGTATTTTCCGGCCGCATTGGCATCTTGCCCTCAAGAATCCCGCGGATTTCGTCGCCGGTCAGCGTTTCGAAATCCAGCAGCGCCTGCGCAATGGCGTGCAGGTCATTGATGTTCTCGCGGATCACCTTCTGCGCCGTCTTGAAGCCGTCCTCGACAAAGCGTTTCACTTCCTCATCGACCAGCTTCTGCGTCTCGTCGGACATATGCACCGAGCGCGACACCATGGAGCGGCCAAGGAATACTTCGTCCTGGTTATCGCCATACAGCAGCGGCCCCAGCTTATCAGACATGCCCCATTCGGTCGCCATGGCCCGGGCGAGCCCGGTCGCCATCTTGATGTCCGCCGACGCGCCCGAGGTCACCTTGTCGTGCCCGAAGATTTCCTCTTCGGCTACCCGGCCGCCCATAGCCACGGCAAGATCGGCATAGGCCTTGCGACGGGTCAGCGACACCTGATCCTTTTCCGGCAGGCGCATCACCATGCCGAGCGAACGGCCGCGCGGCACAATGGTGGCCTTATGGATCGGGTCAGACGCATCCATCTTCACCGCGAGCAGCGCATGGCCTGCCTCATGATAGGCGGTGAGCTTCTTTTCTTCTTCGCTGAGCGCCAGCGTACGACGCTCGGCACCCATCAGGAGCTTGTCCTTGGCATCTTCGAATTCGGCCATGGTCACGAAGCGCTTGTTGCGCCGCGCGGCGAGGAGGGCCGCCTCGTTGACGAGGTTCATCAGGTCAGCGCCCGAGAAACCCGGGGTACCGCGGGCGAGGATTTTGAGGTCCACATCCGGGGACAGCGGCACCTTGCGCACATGCACCTTGAGAATACGCTCGCGGCCGAGGAAATCGGGGTTCGGCACCACCACCTGCCGGTCGAACCGACCGGGGCGCAACAGCGCCGGATCGAGCACGTCCGGGCGGTTGGTCGCGGCGATCAGGATAATGCCTTCATTCGCCTCGAACCCGTCCATCTCGACGAGCAGCTGGTTGAGCGTCTGTTCGCGCTCATCATTGCCACCGCCGAGTCCGGCACCGCGATGACGGCCGACCGCATCGATTTCGTCGATGAAGATGATGCAGGGCGCGTTTTTCTTGGCCTGTTCAAACATATCGCGCACGCGGCTGGCGCCCACGCCCACGAACATTTCAACAAAGTCCGAACCGGAAATGGTGAAGAACGGCACGTTGGCTTCGCCTGCCACCGAGCGGGCCAGCAAGGTCTTGCCGGTGCCCGGCGGGCCGACCAGCAGCACGCCGCGCGGAATCTTGCCGCCGAGGCGCTGGAACTTGCCCGGATCGCGCAAAAATTCGACGATTTCTTCCAGATCCTGCTTGGCCTCATCGACGCCCGCAACATCCTCAAAGGTGATTTTGCCCTGCGTCTCGGTCAGCAGCTTGGCGCGCGATTTGCCAAAGCCCATGGCACCACCGCGTCCGCCACCCTGCATCTGCCGGATGAAGAAGAACCACACCCCGATAATGACGAGGAACGGCAGCCATGACGACAGGAGCACGCCCCAGAACGGGCTCGACTCAGGTTCGCGGGCCGTGATCTGCACGCCCCGATCTTCAAGGCGGCTGATGATATTGGCGCCCTGCGGCACCACGGTCTCGAACTTGGCCCCATCGCGGGTAATGCCCGAAATCACATCATTGGTGATGGTCACCGAGGCGATAGTGCCGGCATCGACGTCGCTGACAAGCTGGCTATAGCTTTTGTCAGCAACAGATATCGAGCGGGTCGACGACTGGAAGACCTGAAACAGGCCCATCAGCATGAACAGGATAACCAGCCAGATGGCAAAGTTCCGAAAATTGACGTTCATCACGCGTGTCCTGGGAAGCCGGCGGGAGGGCCGGGAATTGACGTGAATGTATGGGCGCAACGGGGACCATACAAGGGCAAGGCCCGAATTCTCTACGCTGGCGTTAACGCTCCCGGGGGCGAATTGCCATGGAGAAATCGCGCTTTACACCAAAGCTCGTGCCCGTCGTGGCACCTCGGGAAGGATCACGATTGCGTTGCCCTCGATCCGCACAACACAAAAGCCCAATGTTTCCGCCACGCTATCGGCCGATTGCAGGCGTCGGACCAGTCCCTCGAGCGCGCCAAGCGGCACCGCTGAGCGGGCGGCAACCTGCATCAGCGCGCGGCCCATAAGCCTTGTCGCCACCTGCGGGTTAAGCGCCGAAAACGCTGTCCGATCAAGGCTGAGCCCCCCGTCCGCGCGCGGCACAAGCATCGGGGCCGCCCGCTCGGCTTCGGCGTCGATCAGCGCCATGGCTTCCTCGAGCCGCCGCGACAGCGTGACAAAGCGCTCTGCCCCCAGGCCTTCGACCTCAAGCAGCGGCAACAGCGCCCGCCAGCGCACCCGCTCATAGCCCCGGTCGGCATTACTTGGGTCCAGCACGGGCTCGAGCCCGGCCAGCCGCACGATCGCGCCAAGCGCCTCGGGGTCAGCCGCCAACAGCGGCCGATAGACGGTTACGCCAGAAACCACGCTCCAGCGGGCCATGCCCTTCAGCCCCTCAAGCCCCGAACCATGGGCAAGGCGCATCAGCATGGTTTCGGCCTGGTCGCGAGCATGGTGCGCGGTGGCCAGAACGCTTGCCCCGTCCTCGGCCATGGCCGCCCCGATCAGCCGATAGCGCGCCGCCCGCGCCGCCGCCTGGAGGCCCGTCTCGGGCTTGTCGTCCTGCCACACGAGCCCCCGCGCTCTCAGGCCGAGCCGGTCAGCTTCCGCGAGCACAAACGCCACTTCCGCCCCCGCCTCGGGGCGAAGGCGATGATCAACCGAATAAACGATGAACCTGTCCCCGGCCTCGGGCAGGCGGGCCGCGAGGAGCATCAGCGCCAGACTGTCCGCCCCGCCTGAAACAGCAAGGCCGACCCGCCCGGTTCGAGGCAGGTCGGCCCACAATTCCGCCCAATCGGTCAGCGGACCGGGCATTTCGCCTTGTCGGTTTCAGCCGCGAGCCGGTCTTTGAAGGCCTGCGACAGGTCCGGGTAGCGCTGCTTCAGCGTGAAGAAGGTACGGCAGGCCACATCAACCTGATCGGCCCCCGCCAGTGCCACGCCAAGCTTCAGCATGATTTCGGGCGCGCGCGGGCTGTCTTTGTATTTGGTGTAGCCATCGGCCAGCACCTGCGCGGCATCCGTATAGGCCTGCCGCTGGATCATCGCCTCCCCGACATAGCTCACCGCGTCCGCGGCGTTCGGATCATCAGGATAAAGCTCAAGAAACTGCTGGAACTGCTGTTCGGCAAAGGGGTAATCGCCGCGCTGCACCGCCTCGTAACCGGCCTGGTACTGCGCCGCCGCATCGCCGGTCGACAGCTTGCCGCCATTGAGGTTCAGATCGAGCGGCTTGGGCTCGCCATCGAGCGTGCCCAGCTGGTTGGTGCCGCCCTGGAGCAGCGGATCGGCGGAATCCCCGCCGGTCAGGTCAAGCGCCTGCCCGTCTGCCGGTTGCGCCGCAGCCGGGGCCGCGGTCTCTGCCGCCGGGGCCGCAGTCTGCGCTGCGGGGGCCTCAGCCCTCGGCTTCGGCGCGCCCCCTTCAAGCTGCTGGAAGCGGAATTCATTGTCCTCGGTCATCTTCTGCAGTTGCGTCTGCATCTGACCCAACTGGAACTCGAGCCCTTCAATGCGCCCTGTCAGGTTGCGCACCAGCTCTTCAAGCTGCTGGATGCGCACCAGCAGCTCGGCGGCGGTCTGCTGGTTCTGCGCCACGAGCACGCTTGGCCCGCCAATCGACACCGGGGGCACCGGCCCATTGCCCTGCCCCTGGAGCTGAAGGTCTGTCCCGGCAGTTGCTGCCCCGGCGAGGCCGGGCACGCTCACCGCGCTACAGAGCGCGGTCGCCGCAAACACCGCCGCGCGGGTCCAGTTCATCATCGAGATGCGAGCCATGCCTCATAATCCCTTGTTTATCGCCACTAGCCGATACCACGGCTTTAGCAGAGGATTTCGACAAAAAGAAAGCGCCGGACTGGCTTTACCCAATCCGGCGCCTGTTGAGAGTAGACGCCCGGTCAGGCTACGCGGGCTACGAGACAATCCCGCCCGACCGAGCGTCTTGCTTATTGAACTACAGTCACGGCACGGCGATTTTGTGACCAGCACGAAATATCGTTGCAGATCGCGACCGGACGTTCCTTGCCGTAAGACTTCGAGGTAATGCGGCGCTGATCGACACCCTTCGAGGCGAGGTAGTTCACCACCACCGCAGCGCGACGCGCGCCGAGCGCGATATTGTATTCGCGCGTGCCGCGTTCGTCGGCATGGCCTTCGATCATGATCTTGTAATTGGCATACTGGTTGAGCCAGGCCGCCTGCTTGTCGAGGGTCGCCATGGCATCGTTGGTCAGCGACGACGAGTCGGTTTCAAAGAAAACACGGTCGCCCACGCTCACGAGGAATTCCTGCTGGCTACCGGGCGCACCGCCGCCCGGTCCCAGATTGCCGACACCAGTTCCGTTGCGCGAACAGGCGGCGACGGACACAACAAGCAGCACCAGCGCAGCGGTCTTGAGCGCGGTTAAAATGGGCGAGACGGAACGCATCCGGCACAACTCCTCAAAAATCATCTTGGGCCGCACTATACGGCCGTTACCCTTAATGGGCGGTCACCCTGTATGGTTAACAAAAGCCGTTTTCCGGCTGCATTAAGGCGGAAAGCAGGCGATTGCCCCTCTGTTGCCGATGCGCATCAGGCCCGCAGCGGCGACCAGCTCGGATCGGAGGCGAAGGATTCCGTGGGAATGCTGATTTCATTGCGGCCCCAGATATCGACGCTCCACAGCCCCGGACCGGCATCGCCGCCGGGATCGCGGAAGAACATCACCACCCGGCCATTCGGTGCCCAGGTCGGGCCCTCCTGCACCGAATTCGATGCCGAGAGAATCCGCTCGCCCGAGCCATCGGGCTTCATCGTGCCAATCTGGAACTGCCCGCCCGATTGCCGCGTGAAGGCAATGAGATCACCCACCGGCGACCAGACGGGCGTCGAATAGGTACCCTCGCCGTAGGAAATCCGCTGCGCCCCGCCGCCGCCTGCCCCCATGATGTAAATCTGCGGCGCGCCGCCACGATCACTCTCAAACACGATACGCGAGCCATCGGGCGAATAGCAGGGCGAGGTGTCAATCGCCGTGCCATCGGTCAATTGCGTCGGCTTGCCGCCATTGACGCCCGCCACATAGATATTGGTCGCGCCGCCGTTCGACACCGAGAAAATCACCGCATTGCCATCGGGCGAAAACCGCGGGGCAAAGCTCATCGGCGCATTGTTGATGAGCTTTTTCGATTGCCCGCCGAGCCCGGCTACATAGACCTGCGGATTGCCATCCTCGTAGGAGGTGAACACCACCTGGTCGCCACGGGGCGAGAGGCGCGGCGTGAGCGTCAGCGCCTTGCCGGCGCTCAGGTACTGAAGGTTCGCGCTGTCCTGATCCATGATCGCGAGGCGCTTCACGCGGTTCGCCTTGGGGCCGGTCTCGGCCACGAACAGCACCTGCGTATCGAAATAGCCCGCGCCGCCCGAGAGCGCCGAATAGATCGCGTCGGACACGATATGGGCGATGCGCCGGTAGTTCTGCGCGTCGGTCGTATAGGCCTTGCCCACCACCTGCGCTGCCGCCTGCGTATCCCACACGCGTACCTGCGAGCTGACCTCGCCACCGCGTTCGACCGAGCCCATCACCAGCGCATCAACCGCCGTGGTGCGCCAGGTGGCGAAATCGGGCGTGCCCGACACATCGCCAACCCGCACCGGCAGGGTCGCCGGATCGAGCGGCGCGAACAGGCCCGAGCGCTTGAGGTTATCGCGCACGATCTGCGCGATCTCGGCACCAAAACTCGCGTCCGACGAGGCAAAATCAGGAATGGCAATCGGCAGCGGCACGAAATTGCCGCCCGACACCACGATTTCCACCAGCGCCCTGGACGGCGTGGCAAACGCCAGCGCCCCACCGGCGAGACCAAGTTTAAGGGCGTCGCGTCGCGTCAAGATGGTCATAAAGCTCTCCGTCTTCGCTGTGGCCTAACCGCGCTTCGTGGCCAAAAAAAGTGGGTCTAATAACTCACGGGCGTAAAGGTGGCCCGCACGTCCTGCTGTTTTACTTGATAGGGCCCGCAGCGCATCACCGCGCGCTGCGCCGCCCCCGCATAGGCCTGCTCCAGCGCGCTCGCGGGCGTACCGACAATGCGGGGCGTTTGCGACACCATGCCAGAAGCGTCAATACTGAATTCAAGCTGGGCCGTGATATTGGCATCCTCTGCGCCCGGCGGCAGCGAAATGCAGGACTTGATCTGCGCCACGAGCCCATCGAGTTCCGATTGGCTGAGGGTAGCGGCCTTGCCGGTCTCCTTGCCGAGTGTTGGCTCGCCGCCCTCGCCGGTGGTTGCGCCGCGCGATTGCTCATCATTGATGATGTTGGCCACCTCATCGGCCAGCTTCTTGGCGTCGGCTGCCTTCTTCTCGGCGAGTTTCTTCTCCTCAGCCTGCTTTTTGTCCTGGTCTTTCTTCTTCTGCTCTTCGGCCTTTTTGGCCTCCTGAGCCTTTTTGAACGCGGCGCGCTTGGCTTTGAGGTCAGTGCGTTCGGCCGGTTTGGGCGCGCTATCAGCCGGATCGGTCGCGACATCGGGCGACACCAGCGGCTGGTCCTCAGTCGGGGTCGGCGGCGTCTCGGCGTCTGGCGGTTCAACGGGCGGGGTCACCTCGGCCACATCGGCAGGCTGCGGCTCGTCGGGGACGGGCGGCATGGCCGCCTCGGGCGTCGGTGCGGTCTGCTCGGTGGGGGCCGGCGTCACCTTGGCATTATCGGCGGGCTTGGCCTGATCCTCGCTGGTATTGCCGGTGGGCTGCGCCAGTTCAGGCGGCTTGTCCGAGGCAACGGTCGAGGGGGTTTCTGTCTCAACGATAGTGCTGTCGAGAGTACCCATGCGGATATTTGAAAACTCGGAAATCGGCACGAGATCCACGGCAATGGAATCGACCGGCGCCGGATCGAGCGGACGCCCCGCGCCAAGACCAACAACGGCGAGCACGATGAGCCCGACATGCAGCGTGGCTGAAACAACGAGGCCCGCGCGCATGGCCCTCACTATTCCTGTTTCTGGTCCGTGATCAGGCCGATTTTCGTGAATCCGGCGCCGGATAGCGCCCCCATCACCTGCATGACAGCCCCATAATTGGCCGCCATGTCGCCCCGCACATAGACGCGATCCTCTGTTCCATTCGCTGCGAGCGCTGTGACCTGATTGACCAGATCCTCAAGCGCCACCGGCGCATCAGCCAGAAAGATGCTGCCATCGGTCGAAACCGAGATGGTGATCGGCTTCTGTTCGGTATTGAGCTGCTTGGCAGCGGTCTTCGGCAGATCGATCGGCACACCAACGGTCATCAGCGGCGCCGCCACCATGAAGATGATGAGCAGCACCAGCATGACGTCGACCATCGGGGTGACGTTGATTTCGCCCATGGGCTTGGTGCCGCCGCGGCGCCGTCCGCGCCGTCCGCCCTTTGCCCCGCCAGATGACACCGACACGGCCATCAGCGGGCACCCCGGGCTTCAAGCTGGCGCGACAGGATGGTTGAAAACTCGTCGGCAAAGCCATCAAGCCGACTGATGAGCTTGTTCGCATCGCTCGAGAGCTTGTTGTACGCGATCACCGCCGGGATAGCGGCCAGCAGCCCGATGGCGGTCGCAAACAGCGCCTCGGCAATCGGTCCGGCCACCACGGTGAGATTGGTGCTCGCTGCCGCCGAAATGGCGGTAAAGGCGTTCATGATGCCCCAAACGGTGCCGAAGAGCCCGATGAAGGGCGACGACGACGCCACGGTCGCGAGGAAGCCGAGCCGCTTTTCGAGCGCCTCGCTCTCGCGCGAGATCGCAACATCCAGCACTTTGTCGAGACGGCCCTGCACGCCCATGAATGAGGCCGCATTCTGCTCGTGGCTGCGCTTCCATTCCTTCATGGCCGCCACAAACACCGCGCCAAGCCCCATCGGCGGCCGCTCGGCCATATCCTGATAGAGGTCCTCAAGGCTCTGCCCCGACCAGAAAATCCGCTCGAAGCGGTTCATTTCGGCCTTGGCGCGTCCATAGAGCAGGCTCTTGTCGACAATGATCGCCCAACTCCAGATCGACGCGGCCAACAGCCCGAGCATCACGGCTTTGACGATAATGTCCGCCTGGAGGAACAGCGCGAAGAGCGACAGGTCGGCATGCGGTGCAACCGTACCGACAGCATTCACGGCGTCCATGGGGTGTCCTTTCGGTCCGGTCCTGTCGACCGTTGGGATGAGCGGTCGATGGGGGCCAAATTTGTCAAATTTAAGAGGCGATGCCGCTTTACACCGGCCAGTGCGCGCCTGCCCCAGAGGGACTGACTCATCCATGGTCAACAAAGGGTTAATTCGCTAACCCGAACCGGGCTCAGAGCTTCGAAATCCGCTCCACCACAGCCTTGGGGAGCCGCGCCGGCCCGCCGCCCATGCGGATGGCCACCACCTGCACCTCAGCTTCAGCAAGCTTTGTCGGCCCCCGCCACACGGTCTGCACGAGGTTGAGCCGCGCGCCCGTGCCCGGCACCATGCGGGTCTCGATCTCGAGAAGATCATCGATATGCGCCGCCGCGGTGAACTCGATGCTCATGCGGCGCACGGCAAAGGCTATGCCATCGGTCACGAGTTCAGCATGGTGCACCCCGCGCGTCCGCAGGAACTCCGTGCGCCCGCGCTCGAAAAAATGCAGGTACGCCGCGTGGTAGACATTGCCCGAAAAATCAGTGTCCTCGTAATACACCCGCACGCTGATCCGGTGCCCGCTCACGCCTCGGGCTCCTCAAACAGCGCGGCCTGCCCGCCCAGAAAACCCTGCGGCACGGCGCGGCCCAGGTGCTGAAAGGCCTGCGCCGTGAGCAGCCGCCCGCGCGGCGTGCGCTGGATAAAGCCCTGCTGCAACAGATAGGGCTCCACAATATCCTCCACCGCATCGCGCGGCTCCGAGAGCGCCGCCGCGATGGTTTCGATCCCCACCGGCCCGCCGCCGTAATGATCGGCAATGAGGCTGAGATAGCGCCGGTCGAGCTGGTCGAGGCCGCGCCGATCGACATCGAGCCGCGTCAGCGCCCGATCCGCCACCACTTGGTTGATCTCCTTGGCCCCCTCAACCAGAGCGAAATCAGTGACGCGCCGCAACAGACGCCCCGCGATTCGCGGTGTCCCGCGCGAGCGCCGCGCCACTTCCAGCGCGCCCTCGGGCGTCATCGCCATGGCCATGAGCCGCGCCCCGCGCTCGACGATCTTCACCAGCTCTTCGGGCGTGTAGAAATTCAGCCGGATCGGAATGCCAAACCGGTCGCGAAGCGGCGTGGTCAACAGCCCGGCCCGCGTGGTTGCGCCAACCAGCGTGAATTTGGCCAGATCAATGCGCACCGAGCGCGCCGCCGGTCCCTCGCCGATGATGAGATCGAGCTGGTAATCCTCCATGGCGGGATAGAGGATTTCTTCCACCGCCGGGCTCAGCCGGTGTATTTCATCAATGAACAGCACATCGCGGTCTTCAAGATTGGTCAGGAGCGCCGCAAGGTCGCCGGCCTTGGCAATCACCGGGCCGGAGGTGGCGCGAAAGCCCGCGCCCAGTTCCCGCGCCACGATCTGCGCCAGCGTCGTCTTGCCAAGGCCCGGCGGGCCGACAAACAGCACATGATCGAGCGCGGCCTTCCGCGATTTCGCCGCGCTGATGAACACTTCGAGGTTGGCGCGCGCGTCTTTCTGCCCGATGAAATCGGCAAAGCCCGAGGGCCGCAGCGCCACATCCAGCGGTTCGTCGCGCCCGGTGCTGCCCGAGGTCAGATCCGGCTCAGCCATTCAGCGCGCCCTTTGTCACGTACTCAATTCCTTCAGTCCCAGCCGGATCAGGCGGTCCGTCGCGTGGTCTTCACCCTCGCGCGCCACCACCCGCGCCAGCGCCGCCGACGCCTGCTGGCTCGAATAGCCCAGATTGGTCAGCGCCGAAACAGCATCGGCCACCGTACTCGGTGCTGTGCCCGCGCCCAGGGCGTTCTGGAGCCCAAGGGCTCCGGCATCAATCACACCCACTGCGGGCACTTTGCCCTTCAGTTCCGTCACGAGCCTGAGCGCCAGCTTGGGCCCCACCCCATTGGCGCGGCCGATCATCGCCTTGTCCTGCAGCGCTATCGCGCTTGCGAGTTCAGAAGGGGTCAAGACCGACAGGAGAGCGAGCGCCACCTTGGCGCCCACGCCCTGCACGCTCGTGAGCGTCAGGAACCACGCCTTTTCCGCCTCTTTGGCAAAGCCATAAAGCCGGATCATGTCTTCGCGCACAATCATCTCGGTGAAGAGCACCACGGCTTCGCCCTGAGCGGGCAAAGCACCCAGCGTCTTCGATGACGCATGGGCCTCATACACCACGCCATTGACGTCGATCAGGGCAATGCCCTCGCCAATCCCGTCGACGCGACCTTTCAGCTTGCCGATCATGCGCTGGCCCGGATCGCGAGGCTAACCCGATGATGCGCGTGGCAAATGGCAATGGCCAGAGCATCCGCAGCATCGGCCCCCTTGAAATCCGCCTGCGGCAGCAAAAGCTTCACCATGGTTTGCACCTGCGTCTTGTCGGCGTGGCCCGTGCCCACCACCGATTTCTTGATGAGATTGGCAGCATATTCGCCCACTTTCAGGCCCGAAAGCGCCGGTGTCATCAGCGCCACGCCGCGCGCCTGCCCCAGAGCGAGCGCCGAGCGGGCCCCGGCGGAGACAAAGGTCTCCTCTACCGCCGCCTCGTCGGGCCTGAACGCGGCAATAACATCGCGCAGGCCCTCGTGGAGCAGCACCAGCCGCGCGCTCATCTCCAGATCAACCGGCGGCACCACGGTGCCCGACGCCACAAAGCTCAGCCGATTGCCCAGGCTCTCGATAATGCCCCAGCCGCAGCGCCTGAGCCCGGGATCAATGCCGATGATTCGTACCATTTCCGCCATGTCCGGAGCATTAGGCCAACCCCAGGGGTTTACCAAGACCTTTGTGAACAAAACGGAAACGGCGACCCAGGGGCCGCCGTGTCTTGAGGCTCGGAAGGGGAAGACCCGGCTCAGGCGTCGAGCTTGGCCATATCCTCGTCGCTCATTTCGAAATTGGCATAAACGTTCTGCACGTCATCATCATCTTCAAGAATACCGATGAGCTTGAGCAGGGTTTCGCCCTTTTCGGCGTCAACCGGCACGTTGTTCTGCGGCTTCCAGATGAACTTGGCCGACTCTGGTTCGCCCAGCGCCTTTTCGAGCGCAGCCTGCACATCGGCCATGGTTTCGAACGCGGTATAGATCCAGTGGCCGTCCTCGTCGCTTTCCACGTCGTCGGCACCGGCCTCGATGGCGGCTTCCATCACCGTGTCCGAATCGCCAGCACTGGCCGGATAGGTGATCTCGCCCACGCGGTCGAACATGAAGGCCACCGAATTGGTTTCCCCCAGCGCGCCGCCGTTTTTCGAAAAGGTCGAGCGCACGTTGGACGCGGTCCGGTTACGGTTGTCGGTCAGCGCCTCGACGATGACCGCCACACCACCCGGGCCATAGCCCTCGTAGCGGATTTCTTCGTAATTTTCGCCATCGGCGCCAGCCGCCTTTTTAATGGCGCGCTCGATATTATCCTTGGGCATGGATTGCGAGCGGGCATTGGAGACCGCCAGCCGCAGGCGCGAGTTGAACTGCGGGTCGGGCACGCCAAGCTTGGCGGCCACGGTAATTTCACGGGCAAGCTTTGAAAACACCTTGGACCGGGCTGCATCGCTCTTGCCTTTGCGATGCATGATGTTTTTGGCGTGTGAATGGCCGGCCATGCGGTCATCCCCCTTGACACTTTATGACAGCGATGCGGGCCTTATAGGGCCCGTCCCCAACAAAATAAAGGGTGGGTGCCGCGATATCAGGGATCGAGTCCCTTGCCTCCCGTTCGCCTCAAAAGCGAACTTAGCATCTCCACAACCTCCTCCATACCCATGCGGCGGGCAACCACGAAGAGAATGAGCAACTCAAGAATAACGATAGCTACCGCGGCACCAGCATTGAGCACTGTGAAGAAGCTGATATCCAGCAAAACGGTGGAAATCGCGATGAACAGGAACCTGTCCTCACGACGCCCGTCGCGCTCGCGGGTCAATTCTTCCTGAAGCTTGTTGATCTGCTCATCCGTCTTGGAGCTGCCATCCACAGCCACCAGGTCGAGCGCTTCGGCAAGCTTGTTAGGCGGCTTCGGCCTTCCGGGCATGGAGACGCTTGTACTCTTCTAAAATGGCTTCATTGGAAATAGGTATGTGGCGAATGCCTGGCACGTAGACCGACTCCCAAGCCCCACCTGGTCTGTGAGTGGCGTGAACAAGCTGGCCGCCCGTTAGGTGACCAAGTTTTTCGTATCCCGCCTTGAGCGTTGCGTACTCTCGGGCGTTGGGGTCTACGGTCGGCGCATTGTGGAAAATATCGCGAACCGGACTGGAGCCGAAGATCTTGGCCACCGCATAAAGTTCCGGGTGGACTGGACCAAAGTCCCACGCCTCAAACCCACCCTGAACAAGCGGTTCATCCTCCGCCCACAGGCATACCATGTGATTGAGATAAATGATCTTTTGAAGTTGCAGGTGTGTCTTTGACCAGCCAGACAACACGCCGATCACCTTAGCCGCCGATAGCACCGAAATGGTCATGGCAACCTCCACCTGTGATACTGCGTATAAACTGTCGCACGTAAAGGCGCAAGAGATCACCCAAAATCGGGTAGCGCCTGGCTAAGACTACCACCCACGCGCAGCGGGGCCAGTTTCCGCGCAAGGCCGGTGGCCGGGTCGGTATCGACCGCCACGCCGCACAGCGTCGCCTCGCCTTCAGCGGGAGTGAACCGCCCATTGGCGATGCCGGTGAGGAAGCGGTTCAGCGGCTCTTCGACATCGACGCCGATCACACTGTCGAAATCCCCGCACATGCCTGCATCGGCCATCAGCGCCGTACCGCCCTTGAGGATACGGTGGTCCGCCGTGGGAATATGCGTGTGTGTACCCACCACCAGCGTCACCTTGCCATCAAGGAAATGGCCCATGGCCTGAATTTCCGACGTCGCTTCGGTGTGAAAGTCGAGGAGGATCGCGTCGGCCTGCTCGCTGAGCGGACAGGCGGCGACCGCCGCTTCCACCGCGCGGAACGGATCATCGACCGGGTTCATGAACACCCGGCCCTGCGCATTGATGACCAGCACCCGGTGCCCGGCCCGGCTTTCATAGAGGTTGGCCCCGCGCCCTGGCGTGCCCGGCGCAAAATTGATGGGCCGCAGCAGCGTCGGTTCCCGCGCGATATAACTCAGCGTATCGCGCTGGTCGAACGCATGGTCGCCCAGGGTCACCACATCGGCCCCGGCCTCCCTGATTTCAAGGAAGTGCTGCTCGGTCAGCCCCCGGCCATGGCTGGCGTTTTCACCATTCACCACCACGAAATCAAAACGGTAGCGCTCAACAAGGCCCGGAAGGCGCTCGCTCACCGCATCCCGGCCGGCGCGGCCCACGACATCGCCTAAAAACAACAGTCTCAATCGATTGGCTTTCCATCACCTGAAAAATACCGCGCACCAGCTTCTGTCACCACCGCGTCGAGCGGCACATCATGGTCGAGCCGCGGGATATGGTCAAACTCCTGCCGCTTGAAGGCAAAGCCGATGAGCTGCGGCCGTTTGGGCAAAACCGCCAGCGTCCGGTCATAATAGCCCCCGCCATAGCCGAGCCGCGTGCCCAGCCGGTCAAACCCCAGAAGCGGCATCAACACCACATCGGGCACGAGGTGAGCCGCGTCTTCAGCGGGCGCCAGCGTGCCGAACCCGGCCTCGTAGAGCGGCGCGCCATCGCGCCACTCGCGCAGGGTGAGAGGGGCATCGTCGCCCACTACCACCGGCAGGCACACCCGCTGCCCCCGATCCATCAGAGCGGCGAGGATCGGGCGGATGTCGAGCTCGTCGCGGATCGGCCAATAGCCGGCAACCACCGCATCACGCGGCAGATCAAGACTGGCGAAAAAATGCTGCGTGGCCCGTTCAGCGGCTTCGGCGCGCACCGCCGCATGCAGGTCAGCCCGGCGCTGATGCGCTTTGGCCCGCAGCGCCCGCTTTTCGGCTTCGATGCCTACAACGCTAACCGCCTGCCCGCTCATCGCGCCCCCAGCCGGAATTCAGGTGCCGCCCTGGCCGTGGGATACAGATCCCGGGTGCCTACTTACGTAGGTGGGCGCCATGTGCCCGAACCCACGGGTTCGGACAGGGACAGCTCCCATTGGGATCAGTACGGCCCCGGGGAAATTGATCCTACACGCACCGGGCAGCGCGCCTAATATAGGCCCTGCCGCTGCAAGGCGAAAGGCGCTTAACGGGGTTTTTCGCGTTTTCGCGTCCGCTTAATCGCGCGAGTCCGCCACCACCTGGTTGATGGCCTCCGCCACCGCCTCAAGCCGCTCAGAGGCAGCGTTGAGCCCCGCTGCAATCCGCGCCTCCGCGCCTGTCGCCAGGACCTCAGCTGCCGCAAGCGCCGCTTCGAGCGTCGCGATCCGCCGCTCGGCCTCGGTCAGCTCATCGAGCACCGCAATGCCGGCCATTACCGTCAGGCGATTGTCACCAATCTCGCCAAAGCTGCCCTTGAAGCTGTCGATCACGCGGTTGAAGCGTTCGGCAAGACCAACGAGATGGTCTTCCTGCCCGGGCTCGCAGGCCATGCGGTACTTGCGCCCGTTAATGTCGACCGAAACTTCAGGCATCACACCGATCCCTTGTCGAGCACGCCGCGCACCTCTTCCATGACCTTGACCAGGCGGCGCGCCACTTCGCCCGCGCCGTCGTCGAGCGCTTTGGCACGCACGCTGGCCTTATCGAGGTCACCCACCAGCCGATTGCGGTCCGATGCCACAGCGCGCAGATCGGTCTCGGCCTTCGCCAGCGCCTTCAGCCGCCGCGTGAGCAACGACAGGCTGCCGTCGAGCCGGGTCAACGCGCTGTCAAAGCGGCGCTCTGCGGTAGACAGAAGGCGGTGGTCCGGTTCGGTTGCCACGGGTTCTCCGGCGTTGGATCAAGCGATTCCCATTTGACTATAGCGCAAACCGTCGCGGGGCTGGCAACGGCGTCCATAAGCCTTCCTTTGGTTGACAGAGGGGCACAACATGCTAAGCCTCAAGCCGCTTTGGGCGGGGTATGGGCCCAAGGCCCCGGAAACCGGGCCTTTTCCTGAAGATAAGCCGAGCACCCGCAATGACCAATACCGCCTCTCAGAACGCCATGGCCAACGCCATTCGCTCCCTCGCGATGGACGCGGTGGAGAAAGCCAATTCGGGTCACCCCGGCCTGCCCATGGGCGCCGCCGACATCGCCACGGTGCTGTTCACCAAAATCCTGAAGTTCAATCCCGCCGATCCCCACTGGGCTGATCGCGATCGCTTCATCCTGTCGGCGGGCCATGGCTCGATGCTGCTTTATGCCGCGCTTCACCTCACCGGCTATGCCGAGCTGACGCTCGAGCAGCTGAAAAACTTCCGCCAGCTCCATGCCAAGACCGCCGGTCACCCCGAATATGGCTATGCCGGCGGCATCGAAACCACCACCGGCCCGCTCGGACAGGGTCTCGCCAATTCGGTCGGCTTCGCCGTCGCCGAACAGAAGCTCGCGGCCGAATTCGGCACCGATCTCGTCGACCACTACACCTATGTGCTCGCCGGTGACGGCTGCCTGATGGAAGGCATTTCGCAGGAAGCGATTTCGCTCGCCGGGCATCTGAAGCTCAACAAGCTCATCGTCGTGTGGGACAATAACAACATCACCATCGATGGTGCTGTGTCGAACGCCGACTCGACCGACCAGATCGCCCGCTTCAAAGCCACGGGCTGGAACACCATCGAAATCGACGGCCACAATCAGGCCGAGATCGAAAAAGCCTTCATCGCCGCCAAGGCCTCGGACAAGCCGACCCTGATTGCCGCCAAGACCGTGATCGGGTTTGGTGCGCCGAAAAAGGCTGGCAGCCACGCCGTACACGGCTCGCCGCTCGGCGCTGAAGAACTTGCCGCCGCCAAGGCGCAGCTCGGCATCACCTATCCGGCTTTCGAGCTGCCAGCCGATGTGCTCGGCGCCTGGCGCACGGCAGGTGCCCGGTCGAAAGACCAGCACGCCGCCTGGTCGGGCCGTCTTGCCAAGGCCGACCCCGCCCGCCGCGCCGAATTCGAGCGCCGCATGAAGGGCGATCTCCCGGCCGGGTTCAGTGCCGCGATCGACGCCTATAAGTCCAAGCTGGTTGCCGACAAGCCCAAGGTCGCGAGCCGCAAGGCGAGCCAGATGGCGCTTGAAGTCATCAACAAGATCGTGCCCGAAACCATTGGCGGCTCCGCCGATCTCACCGGCTCGAACCTCACCAACACGCCCGAGACCCTGCCCTTTACCGCCGCCGACCGTACCGGGCGCTACATGCGCTACGGCATCCGTGAGCATGAAATGGCGGCGGCGATGAACGGCATGGCGCTCCATGGCGGGCTCATCCCCTATGGCGGCACCTTCCTCGTGTTCACCGATTATGCGCGGCCCGCGATCCGCCTCTCGGCCCTGATGCATCAGCGCGTCATCTATGTGATGACCCATGATTCCATCGGGCTTGGCGAAGATGGCCCCACGCACCAGCCGGTCGAGCATGTCGCGACGCTCCGCGCCATCCCGAACCTGCTGGTTCTCCGCCCCGCCGACGCGGTGGAAACCCTCGAAGCCTGGCAGGTGGCGCTCAACCAGACCTCGCGTCCGACGATTCTCGCGCTCTCGCGCCAGAACCTGCCGGCGCTGCGCACCAGCGAAGTGACGGGCAACCTCACCGCGAAGGGCGCCTATGTGATTGCCGGCGACACGGATGCCGATGCGGTGATCTTCGCCACCGGCTCGGAAGTGACGATTGCCGTCGCGGCCCTCGAGCCGCTGAAGGCTAAGGGCATTTCGGCCAAAGTGGTCTCCGTGCCCTCGCTCGAACTGTTCAACGAGCAGCCCGAAGCCTACCGCGCCGAAGTCATCGGCACGCCGAAAGCCCGCGTCGCCATTGAAGCGGGCATTGAATTGAGCTGGACAAAGCTGCTCGGCGAAAAAGGCCGCTTCATCGGCATGCACTCCTTTGGTATGAGCGCCCCGGCTGAAGCCCTGTATGCCCATTTTGGCATCACATCCGATGCCGTTGTTGAAGCCGTCATGGCGCAGCTGTAACCAGCCGCAGTCCATAGTTTTTGCCTCATTCAAGGAGCCTCACATGGCTGTTCGCGTTTCCATCAATGGTTTTGGCCGCATCGGCCGCAACGTCCTTCGCGCCATCGTTGAAAGCGGCCGCAATGACATTCAGGTCGTGTCGGTCAATGATCTCGGCCCGGTGGAAACCAACGCTCACCTGTTGCGGTTCGACAGCGTGCATGGCCGCTTCCCGCATGAGGTGAAGGTCGACGGCGACACCATCACCGCAGGCAACCAGCGCTTCAAGGTGACGGCCGTCAAAGACCCGGCGCAGCTGCCGCACAAGGAACTGGGCGTCGATATCGCGCTCGAATGCACCGGCATTTTCACCGCGCGGGACAAGGCTGCGGCGCACCTCACTGCCGGGGCGAAGAAGGTCGTGATCTCCGCCCCCGGCGATGGCGCTGACCTCACCGTGGTCTATGGCATCAACCATCACCTGTTGGGCAAGGATCACATCGTGATCTCCAATGGCTCCTGCACCACCAATTGCCTCGCGCCCATGGCCAAGGTCGTCAACGACCTCGTGGGCATTGAAAAGGGCATGATGACCACCGTGCATTCCTACACGGGCGATCAGCCGACACTCGATACCATGCACAAGGATCTCTACCGCGGCCGCGCTGCGGCGCTCTCCCAGATCCCGACCTCAACCGGCGCCGCCAAGGCCATCGGCCTCGTCCTGCCGGAACTGAAGGGCAAGCTCGATGGCATTTCGGTGCGCGTGCCGACCCCGAACGTGTCGCTCGTCGATCTGAAGTTCCTCGCCAAGCGCAACACCACGATCGAAGAAATCAACGCAGCGCTGATCGCCGCCGCCAATGGCCCGCTCAAGGGCATAATGGCCGTGACCTATGCGCCCAACGTGTCCACCGACTTCAACCACGACCCGCATTCCTCCACCATCCTGCTTGACCAGACCAAGGTGCTCGACGGCAACTTCGTCAACATCATGAGCTGGTATGATAATGAATGGGGCTTCTCGAATCGCATGTGTGATGTGACGGCAGCACTGGCAGCCACGCTCTAAGCCCTGAAGAGGGGCGCCGACCCATAACCCCGGCCCCCGTGGCCGGGGTTATTGCTTTTTATGACCGCCATAAATCGGGCCGGGCGCTTCGCCGCACCGGCTGTTGCCGCCCCCTCGATCCCTGCTATAGCCAGAACTCCCTCATTGTGCAGCGAGTGACCCCATGGCCGCCTTCAAAACGCTCGACGATCTCGACCTCAAGGGCAAGCGCGTGCTCGTGCGCGCCGATCTCAACGTGCCGGTGCAGGATGGCGAGGTGTCGGACTCGACCCGCATCGAGCGGCTGGTGCCCACCCTGCGCGAAATCGTGAAAAACGACGGCAAGGCCGTCATCCTCAGCCATTTCGGCCGCCCCAAGGGCAAGGTCGATCCTGAATATTCGCTTGAAATCGTCATCCCTGCCCTCGTTGTCGCCACCGGCCATCCGGTTGGCTTCATCCCGACCGATTGGGTCGACGTGGCCGATGTCAAAGCCGCCATTGACGAGGCTCCCGTGGGCTCGGTGCTGGTGATCGAGAACACCCGCTTCCACAAGGGCGAAGAAGAAAACGACCCCGAGTTGGCCAAGCGCATGGCGTCGCTTGGCGATGTTTTCGTCAACGATGCCTTCTCGGCGGCGCACAGGGCCCATGCCTCGACCGAAGGGGTCGCCCACCTGCTCCCCTCGGCCGCCGGTCGCGCCATGCAGGATGAGCTGACGGCGCTCGAAAAAGGTCTTGGCAAGCCGCAGCGTCCGGTGATCGCCATTGTCGGCGGCTCGAAGGTCTCGACCAAGCTCGATCTCCTCGAAAACCTCGTCGCGAAGGTCGATGCGCTGGTCATCGGCGGCGCCATGGCCAACACCTTCCTCCATGCCGGTGGGCTCGGCGTTGGCCGCTCGCTGTGCGAAAAAGACCTGGCCGAAACCGCCAACCGTATCCGCGACAAGGCCGAAGCGGCCGGGTGCGCCATCATCCTGCCGATTGATGCCACCGTGGCCTGGCACTTTGAAGCCAACGCGCCGCACCGCACCTATGCCGTCGATGCCATGGACCCCGACGGCATGATGCTCGATGTGGGCCCCAGCTCGGTTGAGCGGATCAAGGGCGCCATCGACGAAGCCCGGACCGTGGTCTGGAACGGCCCGCTCGGCGCCTTCGAAACGCCGCCCTTTGACAAATCCACAGTCGAGATCGCCAAATACGTGGCCAAGCGCACCCATGACGGCAAGGTCGTCTCCGTTGCGGGCGGCGGCGACACGGTCTCGGCCCTCGCCCACGCTGGGGTGAAGGACGATTTCACCTATGTCTCGACCGCTGGCGGCGCCTTTCTGGAATGGATGGAAGGCAAGACCCTCCCCGGCGTTGCCGCGCTGATCGCCAAGGCCTGATCGGCCCCCCAGGCACCCGAAAGGCGGGGCAAGCCCCCGCCTTTCGTCGCCCACCCTTGGTTGCAGGACGGAAGTCTAATCGCCGCATTCGCACCAATGAGGCATGCTTTGCCTGTCGCGTTTCGCGTAAGGGAGCCAGCCCATGCAATCGCTCAATGCCATCGCACGCAAGCTTGTCACCCGCGGTAAGGGAATCCTCGCCGCCGATGAATCAGAAGGCACCATCGCCAAGCGTTTCGCCGTAATCGGCCTGCCCGTGACGCTCGAAACCCGCCGCGACTACCGCGAAATGCTGTTCCGCTCGCGCGAGGCCATGGACAAATACATTTCCGGCGTCATTCTGACCGAGGAAACGCTGGAGCAGAACGCCCGCGACGGCACGCCATTCCGGCAGCTTTTTGCCGACTCGGGAGTCATTCCCGGGATCAAGGTCGATCGCGGCGCCTTTCCCATGCCCGGCAGCGCCGACGAGAAGATTACCGAAGGGCTCGATGGTCTGCGCCAACGGCTGAAGCACTATGCCGATCTTGGCGCGGGCTTTGCCAAGTGGCGCGGCGTGATCGCCGTTACCGATCATGCACCCTCGCGCAATGGCATCCGCGCCAATGCCCATGTCCTTGCCCGCTACGCCACCTATTGCCAGGAGGCGGGCATTGTTCCGGTTGTTGAACCCGAAGTGCTGGCCGATGGCGAGCCCGGCGACCATTCCATAGCGCGGTGCGAGGATATCACCACCGAAACGCTGGAAACCGTGTTCAGCGAATTGCGCCTCGCCGGCGTCGATCTGTCGGGCATGGTCCTGAAGCCCAATATGATCACCCCCGGGCTGCGCTCGCGCGAGCAGATATCGGTTGAAGACGTGGCCCAGCGCACCGTCAACGTACTGCGTGCCACCGTTCCCGCCGCCGTACCCGGCATCGCCTTCCTCTCGGGCGGCCAGTCCGACGAGGAAGCCACGGCACATCTGTCGGCGATGAACCAGGTGGGGCCACTGCCCTGGGTTCTGACCTTTTCCTATGGCCGCGCCCTGCAATCGAGCGCGCTCCTCACCTGGAATGGCGATCCGGCCAATGTGGCCGCCGCCCAGGCCGCCTTTACCCACCGCGCCCGCATGAACGCCCTCGCATCACTCGGCGAATGGCGGCCCGAACTCGACCTCGCGGCCTGAGTGCAGGGGGCAAATCGCCCCCTTGCCCTGCTTCGGCCTAATTTCGGCTCCACTTCCGCACGCCGGAACGCTAAAAGAGCCGCATGTCAGAAGAACTTTACTTGATCGCCAGCCCCAATTCGTCGCCCAGCGGCCTGTTGCGCGGCTTTGACCTCATCAACGCCCGGACCCCGGTCGCAGCCGTGCTCGTCGAGCGCGGCGGCCTGTCGGAGAAGGCCTATAAGGATCACGCCAAGGCGCTGATCCCGCATCTGCAGGCGGCGGGCACCGCCGTGCTCGTTGAAGGCGAGCCCGGCCTCGTGCGCCTGCTGAAGGCCGATGGCCTGCATGTCACCGGCGGCATCAAGGCCGTGGAAGAAGCCATCAGCGCGCTGAAACCCGACCTGATCGTCGGCGTGGGCGACAGCCGCTCGCGCCACGATGCCATGCAGAAGGGCGAGGCCGGGATCGATTACATGATGTTCGGCCCGCTCTATGGACCGCTCACCGAAGACGCGCGCGAAATGGCCATCTGGTGGGCCGAAACCATGGATATTCCGGCGGTCCTCTCCAACCCCGAAGCCGCGCTTGAGGCCTATGATGCGCTCGGCTGCGACTTCATTGCCCTCACCCTGCCGGCGCTTGAGGCAGGGGCGTGACAGGTTGGGGCGTGACAGGCTGGGGCGTGAAACGCTGGGGCACGCTCCTCGCGATCTGTCTCGTCACCGGGGCGGGTGCGAAGGAAAAGGCCGCGCCCCAACCCGCCCCCATGCCTGTGGAGGACCTTCGCCCCGAAGGCCAACGCTGGGACAGCATCAATTTCGAAGATCTGCCCATCGGGCCAGTACCCGCCGAACTGAAAGCCGATGCCGTCCCGGCGCCCGATAGCGATGCCCCGGTCCTCCCCTCGGAGGCTGAATCGATCTCTGAGGCCATTTTCGGCGGCATCGACCGCGCCTTTGGCGCCTATCAGCGCGGCTACTATCTCACCGCGTTAAGCCTTGCCCTGCCCCGCGCCGAAGCGGGCGACCGCTTTGCCCAGACCCTGATGGCCGAAATCTACCGGCAGGGGCTTGGCGTTGATGTCGACCTCAGAACAGCGATAAAATGGTACGAAACCGCCAGCAAGAATGGCGATGCCCGAGCCACCTTCCAGCTCGCGAGCCTCTATCAACAGGGCCTCGGCGTTGAAAAAGACCGCCAGCGTGCCGCCGACCTGTTTCAACAGGCTGCGGCGGGCGGCAACATGATGGCGAAATATAACCTCGGCCTGCTCTATGTCGAAGGCCGATTTGTGCCGCCCGACATCCGCAAGGCGGCCGAGCTGATCGGGGCCGCGGCCAACGCCAATATCCCCGAGGCCCGCTATGATTACGCCAGCCTGCTCCTCCAAGGCGCAGGCCTTGCCCCCAATTCGGCCGAGGCCGCAACCCAGATGCGGCTGGCTGCCGAAGCCGGGCTGATTGAAGCGCAGATCGATTACGCCACCATGGTGTTTTTAGGCCAGGGCATTCCAGCCGATAAGGCCGCAGGTGCCAATTGGTATCGCCGCGCCGCCTGGGGGGGCAGTCCTGTAGCCCAGAACCGCTATGGGCGCCTGCTCGCCGTTGGCGAAGGCGTTGAGCGCAATCTGGAAGAGGCCGCAATGTGGCGGGCCCTGGCCCGACGACAGGGCCTGCCCGACCCCACCCTCGACAAGCTTCTCATGCGGCTCGACAAAGAGACTCTGGCCCGTGCCGAAGAGCGCGCCCAGTTCTGGCCGTCCACGCCCGAGGACTCCCAACCGGCCCCGGAGCCAGAGACCCCGGCAGACAGCGCGACCCCGGTTGTGCCCGCCGTCCCCGAGTCTCCGGCCCCTTAACTTCCACCAAGGCCCTTGAACCGCGCGGCGTTCTCGGGCAAAAGGCCAGCCTTCCTGCCACCCCCTTTCGACTGAACGGAGCCTCGCTGATGCGCTCGGCACTCATGAACATCATGGTCCAGGCGGCCACCAAGGCTGGCCGGTCGCTCGCGAAGGATTTCGGCGAGGTCGAAAACCTGCAGGTCTCCATCAAGGGCCCCGCCGATTTCGTCTCGAATGCCGATCGGCGCGCTGAGGAAATCGTCCGCGAAGAATTGAAGAAGTCGCGCCCGACCTATGGCTTTCTGGGCGAAGAAGGCGGCGAGGTCATCGGCACCGATGGGCAGCACCGCTGGATCTGCGACCCGCTCGATGGTACCACCAATTTTCTCCACGGCATTCCGATGTTCGCGGTCGCCATCGCGCTGGAACGCGCCGGTGAGATCGTGGCGTCGCTCGTCTATAACCCGGTGATGGACGAACTGTTCACCGCCGAAAAGGGCGGTGGCGCCTGGCTGAATGATCGCAAGCGTCTGCGCGTGGCCGCCCGCCGCCACCTGTCCGAGGCCGTGTGCTGCCTCGGCATCAAGGTCACCGGCACGAGCAATGATGCCCTCACCCTGCGCCAGTTGGGCCATATCGCCCCCGCCGTGGCCGGAATCCGCCGCACCGGCTCGGCGTCGACCGATCTCGCGTGGGTGGCTGCCGGTCGGTTCGATGGCTTCTGGGAAGCCCGCCTCTCCCCCTGGGATGTCGCGCCTGGCTATCTGATGGTCAAGGAAGCCGGTGGCACGATCTCCGATTATGCCGGCACACCCGGCGCGATCTGGAACGGCCAGGTGGTTGCCGGCAACGAGCATATCCACACGCAGCTGCTCAAAGCGATCAAGGCGGTCAACTGATCCGTTAACTCTTGGCCCCGCAGTGACGCGTCGTCATTGCGGAGCCACAACAATTAGCTTTAAGCTTTAAGGACTTTGCGACCGAGGGGCCCCATGTCCGAGAGTAATTCTCCCTACCGTCTGGCTAGTCCGACCGTCTATCTCGTCAAGATCGTCATTTTCCTCGTGCTGGTTCTGCTCGTGGCCGCGATCCTGTCGGCGCAATTGCTCACCTTTTTCTGGGCAAACCCGTTCATCAATTCGCTGATCCTCCTGACGCTCGGCATCGGCATTGTCCTGAGTTTCCGGCAGGTCATGCGGCTTTTCCCCGAGATCCGCTGGGTCAATTCGCTGCAGGCCGGGCAGATCCCGCAGAGCCCGCCGCGCCTGCTCGCGCCGGTCGCCAACCTGCTGCGCGACAAGCTGGGTGAGGCGGTCATCACCACCACGTCCATGCGCTCGATCCTTGATTCTGTCGGCAACCGGCTCGATGAGGCCAAGGATACCTCGCGCTATCTCACCGGGCTGCTCGTGTTCCTCGGCCTTCTGGGCACGTTCTATGGCCTGCTTGAAACCGTGACCCATGTCGCCTCGACCATTCAGGCGCTCGATGCCAATTCGGGCGACATGGCGACGCTGTTCACCAATCTGAAGCAGGGTCTCGCCGCACCGCTCAGCGGCATGGGCACCGCCTTTTCGGCCTCGCTGCTCGGCCTCTCGGGATCGCTGATTCTCGGCTTCCTCGATCTCCAGACCAGTCAGGCGCAGAACGCGTTTTTCACCGATCTCGAAGACTGGATGACCTCGATGACCGAACTCGATCATCCCGTGACCCAGATGCAGGCCACCGGCCTTGGTGTTTCGGGCGAGGATGTCTCGGCCATGCTCGACCGCTTCGGCTCGAGCCTGCAGAACACCAACTCGTCACAGAACGCCATTCGTGCCGTGGCGGAACTGGCGCGCGGCATGGATGCGCTCGTTAAGCATATCCGCACCGAGCAGGACGATATACGCAGCTACATCGCCCAGCAGGGCGAGACCAACCGCCGCCTCAACGCGTTGATCGAAACCGTGCTGCGCGACAATGACGACGCCGGCAAGGGGCGCTAGGCACCGAGATGGAGCATTCGAGCCGCTCGCGCCGGTCTCAGGTCACCAATTACTGGCCGGGCTTTGTTGATGCCCTGTCGAGCCTGTTGCTCGTCATCATCTTCCTGTTGTCGCTGTTCATGCTCAGCCAGTTTTTCCTCGGGCAGGAAATTTCCGGCAAAGACACCGCCATGACCCGGCTCAACGCCCAGATTGCCGAACTGACCGAATTGCTCCAGCTCGAAAAGGGCCAGGCGGGCGATCTTGAAACCTCGGTGGCCACGCTCGAGGCCACCCTCGCCGCCACATCGGCTGAGCGCGACAGCCTCGCCACGCAGGTGGCGGGCATGGGCGCCGGGGGCACTGCCGCCGACAAGGACGCCGAAATCGCCAGGCTCAATGCCGATCTTGAAGAGAAGGTTGATCTTTCAACCGAGGCCCAGGCGCAGGTCGCGCTGCTCAACCAGCAGCTTTCGGCGCTCCGTACCCAATTGGCTGCGCTCGAACAGGCGCTGCAGGCCACCGAGAGCAAGGACCAGGCGAACAAGACCCAGATCGCCGATCTCGGCAAGCGGCTCAACGTCGCCCTTGCCCAGCGCGTGCAGGACCTGTCGCGCTACCGCTCGGATTTCTTCGGCAAGCTCCGCCAGATTCTGGAAGGCCGCGCCGATGTCCGCGTCGTTGGCGACCGCTTTGTCTTCCAGTCTGAAGTGCTGTTTGCCGCCGGCGAGGCCGCGATTTCATCTGAGGGCCAGGTGGAACTGAGCAAGCTCGCGAGCGCCATCAAGGATCTCGAAAGCCAGATCCCGGCCGATGTGAGCTGGGTGCTGCGTATCGACGGCCACACCGACAAGCGGCCGATCAATACGCCCGAATTCCCCTCGAACTGGGAGCTGTCGGCAGCGCGCGCCATATCGGTGGCCAAGTTCATGATCGCCGAAGGGGTGTCGGCCCGTCATCTCGTCCCCGCCGGGTTCGGCGAGTTTTCGCCCATCGACCCGGCCGAGACCGAAGCAGCCTACCGCCGCAACCGCCGCATCGAGTTCAAGCTGACCGAATAGGCGCTGCGGCCCCGGTCAGTCGGCCAGCACCGATTCGTCGCGGAACTGCAGCCGCGCCAGTTCGGCATATTTGCCGCCCTTTTTCACCAGCGCATCATGCGTGCCTTCATCGATCAGGTGGCCCTTGTCGAGCACCAGAATGCGGTCGGCATCGCGGATCGTCGCCAGCCGATGCGCGATCACCAGCGTGGTGCGCCCCTGCATCAGGCGCTCGAGTGCGATCTGGACGAGTCGTTCGCTTTCCGCATCAAGCGCCGAGGTCGCTTCGTCGAGCAGCAGGATCGGGGCGTTTTTGAGCAGCGCCCGCGCAATCGACAGCCGCTGCTTCTGCCCGCCCGACAGCATCACGCCGCGCTCGCCCACAATGGAGTCATACCCATTGGGCAGATCGACAACAAAATCATGCACCAGCGCCGCCTCTGCTGCCGCCTCGATGGCGGCCATATCGGCCTCAGGACGGCCAAAGCGGATATTGTCGGCAATGGTGCCGGCAAAAATCGTCGGCGTCTGTTCGACATAGGCAAAGCGCCGCCGCAACAGGCCCGGATCGACCACCCGTACATCATGGCCGTCCACCAGCACGCGCCCGGCCGTCACATCGTAAAATCGCTGCGCCAGACCGAACACGGTCGATTTACCGGCACCCGATGCCCCCACCAGCGCCACCGTCTCGCCAGGGTTGATGGCAAAGCTCAAATCCATGAGCACCGGCTCATCGTCGCGCGTCTGATAGGCAAAATCGACATGCTCGAACGCCACCGTGCCAAGGGGCGGCTCGGGCAGATGCTCAGGCACCGCAGGGCCGACGATGGTGGGCTTGGTATCGAGAATTTCGACCAGCCGTTCCGTCGCCCCGGCCAGCATCTGCATGATGCCCATGAGTTCGGAGAGATTGGAGAGGGCATTGCTGGCCATCAGCGCATAGATCATGAACTGCGCCAGCTCCCCGGCGGTCACAACCCCATCGAACACGGCCTTGCTGCCCCACCACACCAGCAGCACGAGCGCGCTTGTGGAAAGGAACACCATCGTGCCGAGGATGGTGGCGCGCGTGCCGAGCCGCGACAGCTCAGCGGCATAGGATTGTTCGGCCCGGTCGCCATATTCGCGCGATTGCACCGGTTCCTGCACAAAGCTCTTGATGGTCTTGGCCGCGCCCAGCGCCTCGGTCGCCATGGCCGACATTTCGGCCTGGGTATCCTGCGCGCGCCGGGCAATGCGCCTTAAGCGCCGCACAACCAGCAGCACCGGCAGAATGAGAACCGGTCCGGCGACCACCACGGTCAGCGCCAGATAGCTGCTTGTCATGAACATCAGCGTGACCGCGCCGATCAGCGTGACGAGGCCGCGCAGCAGCATGGACATGTTCATGCCCACCACGCCGCGAATGGTCGCCACATCGCCATTGAGCCGCGAGGTCAGCTCGCCGACCCGGTGCATGTCGAAGAAGGTGGCATCGAGCGACAGCAGGTGGTCGAACACGGCGCGCCGCAGGTCGGTCAGCACCCGCTCACCGAGAATCGATATGAAATAGAACCGCCCGGCGCTCGCCACCCCCATCACCAGCGCAAGCGCAACGATGACCAGACCATACTGGCTCACGGCCCCAAAATTCTGGGCGAGGAACCCCTTGTCAATGATGCGCCCGGCAAAGGCCGGGATCGCCAGCGAGGACAGCGACGAAACGAGCAGAAACCCCGTCATCAGCGCAAAGCGCCACGGATAGCGGAAGATAAACGGCAGAAGACGCCGGATTGGCCGCAGATTCTGGGACTTTTTGCCCAAGGCTGCGCCCTTTTCGCCAAGGCCTGCAGGCGTTCTCGTTCCGGGCATAATGCGCAGTCCGCTTCTCAAAGTGAGGTTCCTATACGAGAGGGGTGGATGAGTTCGCAACCCGTCCACAAGGCCAGTACGCCGCTTCCCCTTGCGTGGGGCAGGCTTTTTCTCTATGTACCCGGCCCAAGTTCACTTGACACGTCCGGGCGCGCTGAGCGCCTGTTTGATTTAAGGCAGCGCCATGAAAAAAGACACGCATCCCGACTACCATATGATCACTGTCGCCATGACCGACGGGACCACCTATCAGACCCGGTCGACCTACGGTAAGCCCGGTGACACGCTGCAGCTCGACATCGATCCGACCACCCACCCCGCCTGGACCGGCGTGACCGGCAACCTTATGGATCGTGGCGGCCGCGTGACCCGCTTCAAGGACAAGTACAAGGGCCTCGGCATCATCTGATCGGCATCCGGTCAGGCTCAGGCTTTCTGGTTTGCATCAGCCCGGCTTCGCGCCGGGCTTTTGTTTGGGCACTGCACAGGCACATAAGGCGTTCAGGAGCGGTCGAAGGCGCGGCGCAATCGGCTGAGCTGGTCGGCAATGCTGCCCTCGGTTGCGACGGCATCCGGCGCGGCGGTGGGTACTTCACCGCGTTCGGCGCGATCAAGCACCATCACCCGCTGGAACAGCCGGTCGGATACGGTGATGAACGCCACCAGCGGCGCGGGCAGATCGGCAAAGCCCGGTCCGCCGCGCACGGTCGGGGTCAACAGGAAATTCACCTTGGCCTTTTCGGTCCGCGCGGCATCAGGCGTAATTTCGCCCTCATTGACCGCCCGCTGCAGCAGGAGCCACGAGGCCAGTTGCATGAGGCGCGTCGTCAGCCGCATGCTTTCGGTGGCATAGAGCAGCGCTGTTTCGCGGTTCAGCCCGGCGCTATCGGCACGCCCCGGCCCATCGAGATAGGCGGCGACGTCTTCAATCAGGCTCATGCCCTCGCGATAGAGCGCCATAAAACCGCCCGACGCGGCAAGGCGCGGCCCCAGGGCCACCGGATCATCGCCTTTGCGCTCATTGCCTGTCATCGGCCAATCCCGGAACGACTTTGAAAAACCCTACAGGCACAAGCCTGACCGGAGCTTAACGTCTAAAAAGGGGCAAAAAGAAAAAGAGCCGTGTTACCGGCTCTCGAAAGTTGACAGGGAGGCGTCAAAGCAGAGGGAGAAACCACTCTGAAATCCAAGAAGATTGGATAGCTTCAACTTAACAGCCACCTGTTAATTACCAGTTAAAAAGGACTCGAATTCTTAACCCTTCGAAGCGGTAAACACGTATCACCGTCTAGAGGCTAGAGTTTGAAAAGAGAATTCGCATCCAACCGGGTCTTTTCCTTCACTGTCACGGCCTGCTCGAGCCGCGCGACTTCGGCGTGCAAGAGCGCAATGCGCTCGCGCAGCTCTTCCACCGACAGCGTGTCGAGCGGCATGCCGACCTCGTGACGCGAGATTTTCCGGGCTCGGTCCTCTTCCTCAAACATGGCTGTTCTCCGCACGGTCAACACAGGGGGAAACCCTACCGCAGATCGCAGGCCGCGAGAACCCGTTGCACCGCCCCCGGACCGTCGTCATGGTGAACCACATGTCTTTGCCGCCCCAGTTTACCGCCATGGCCATCAGTCACCCCGGTGGCCCGGACGTGTTGACGCCCGCCGACCTGCCCCTCGTCGCCCCCGGCCCCGGTGACGTGTTGATCCGCGTGGCGGCCGCCGGGGTCAATGCGCCGGACCTGGCCCAGCGCCGGGGCATTTATCCGCCGCCCGTCGGCGCCTCCCCCCTGCCGGGGCTTGAGGTGGCAGGCGATGTGGTTGCCATCGGACCCGGCGTCACCCGCCTCGCTGAAGGCGATGCCGTCATGGCGCTAACGAATGGTGGCGGTTATGCCGAGTTTGTTACGGTGCCCGAAAGTCAGGCCCTGTTGATGCCGCAGGGGCTCAGCTATGCCGAAGCGGCCAGCCTGCCGGAAACCGCCTTCACCATTACCCAGGCGCTGGTCATGCGCGCGGGCCTGATGCCGGGGATGAACGTGCTGATCCACGGCGCAGCCGGCGGAATCGGCGGCATGGCTATTCTGATGAGCCGCCTGTTCGGCGCCCGCCCGCTGGCCGTCGTCTCCACCACGGAAAAGGCCGACTATGCCCGCCATCTGGGGGCCGAGGCGGTGATCCGGCACGATGCGGAAGACTTCGTTGCACGCGCACTCGAATTGACCAATGGTCAGGGCGCAGACCGGATCGTGGACATCGTGGGCGGCGACACGCTCAACCGCAATATCCACGCCGCCGCCCGCTTCGGCCATATCGTGCTGCTCTCGACGCCCGGCGGCGGAACGGCCCCGATTGAAGCCAGCCGGCTGATGATGAAGCAGCTCACCCTGTCGGGCTCGACGCTTCGCCCCCAATCCCCCGAAATCAAGGCCCGCATTGCCGAGGTGGTGGCTGATACGCTGCTGCCCGCCATTGCCGCGCGGCATGTAAATCTGCCGCGCCTCACTCTGTTTGCCCTGCGGCACGCGGCCGAAGCGCACCGCACGCTCGAAGACCGCGCCCACTATGGCAAGATCGTCCTCCTCACCCCCTACGGGCAAAGCGTGAGCCGCCCGCCGGTGATCGGCCGTACAATGGCCGTTGAATAAAACGCCGTACGCGCGTATAGGGGGATATCCCCTCAACTTTAGACCCCCGAGGCGGAGCGGCCGGGCGGCAGCCCACCGCGCCTCAAGGAGAGATTCATGGCCACGCCCCTTCTGATGCCCAAGGCCACCGCCGTGTGGCTGGTCGATAATACCGCGCTGTCCTTCGATCAGATCGCGGCCTTTTGTGGTCTGCATCCGCTGGAAGTTCAGGGCGTCGCCGATGGCGATGTCGCCACCGGCATCATGGGTGCCAACCCGATCCAGAACGGGCAGCTGACCCGCGAAGAAATCGAAAAGGCCGAGGCCGATCCGATGTACCGCATGGCGATCAGCGAGCCGAAGGTTCGTGTGGCTGCGCCCAAGCGCAAGGGCCCGCGCTATACCCCGATTTCGCGCCGGAACGAGCGCCCCAATGCCATCAAGTGGCTGCTGCGCAACCATCCTGAAATGAAGGATGCCCAGCTGATGCGGCTCGTCGGCACCACCAAATCGACCATCGATTCGGTGCGTGAAGGCTCGCACTGGAACAATGCCAACATCACCCCCATGGACCCGGTGACGCTCGGGCTGTGCAGCCAGATCGACCTCGATATGGAAGTGAAGCGCGCCTCAAAGGGTGCCGCAAGCCCCGATGAAGCCGATCAGGGCACCATGCTGCTCACCGCCGAAGAGGCCATGGCCTCGGCATCGCAGCGCACGCAGGGCGGCTACCGCCCGCTTGACGACGAGGGCAACGCCACCCGCGCGCCCGAGCGTGAAGAGGAACTGGACGCCGACTCCGTCTTTGCCAAACTGAAGTCGCTGAAGCGCGACCGCAACGATCTGGACGACGACCAGAGGTAAGGGGGCCCGCCCCGAAAGGGGCGCGAAGCACAATGGACGGCAATATCCTCATCGCCATCTTTGTGCTTTTGGGCGCCACGGTGCTGCTGGTCCCGCTCGCAAAATGGGCGGGACTGGGCACCATTCTCGGCTATCTCATTGCCGGGGTGCTGATTGGGCCCTATGGCCTGTCGCTGATTTCCAACATCGAGACCATTCAGGGCGTGGCCGAATTCGGCATCGTCATGATGCTGTTCCTCATCGGGCTCGATGTCGATGCCCGCGAACTCTGGCGCATGCGCCATCAGGTGCTGGGCCTCGGGCTAACCCAGATGGTGCTGACCAGCCTCATGTTGGCCGCCGCCTTCGCCCTTGTCGGGTTCAGCTGGCCGGCGTCCGCCATCATCGGGATGGCGCTCGCCATGAGTTCAACCGCCATTGCCATGCAAACGGTGGCGCAGCGCTCTCTGACACACACCGATACCGGCCGCGCCTCGCTCGCCATTCTCCTCGTGCAGGATGTGGCGGTCATCCCGGTCCTCGCCGCCATTCCACTGCTCGCTAGCCTCAAGGGCTCGCCGGTCGAAGCCCTGGGCGACACCATGGTCGCGGTCACTGAACGCTCCTTTGATTGGTGGGTGGCCATCGGCCTCGTCCTCGCCTTTGTCGGCGCGCTGGTCGGCAGCCGCTATGTCGTGCGGCCCCTGCTGCGCTGGGTCGCCCTCGCCAAGCTGCCCGAAGCCTTCACCGCCTTTGCCCTCATGCTGGTGGTGGGCGCGGCACTTGGCACCATGAGCCTTGGCCTGTCCCCGGCGCTCGGCGCCTTCCTCGGCGGTGTGCTCCTCGCCGATAGCGAATACCGCCACGAATTGCAGGGCAATCTCGAACCCCTGAAGGGCCTGCTGCTGGGGCTATTTTTCGTCTCGGTCGGCATGTCGATTGCCTTTGGCACCGTGCTCGAACAGCCGCTCCTTGTGCTGGGCATCGTCGCTTCGGTCATCGCGCTCAAAGTGCTGGTGCTGTTCGGGCTCGCCTCGGTGTTCCGCATGCATGTGGCAGATCGCCTGCTTCTGGCCGTGCTCCTTTCGCAGGCGGGTGAATTTGCCTTCGTGGTGCTGCAGTTTGCCCGCACCGCCGGGGGGCTGAGCAACCCGGAGCTCGAACTCATCACCGCCGCCGTGGCGCTCAGCATGGCGGTCACGCCGCTGCTGCTGTTGGCGTTTGACCGCCTGATCGCGCCGCGCTTCAGCACCCGCACGCCGCTGTCGCTGACCTCGGCCGATGACTTGCGCGCGGCCCGCAAGAATGCGCGCGTCATCGTGCTCGGCTATGGCCGTTTTGGGCAGATCGTCACCCGTCTGCTGCGCGCCCAGGGCTATGAAATGACCCTCATTGACGATGACGCGGCCCAGATCGAACTGGTCAAGCGTTTCGGCGTGAAGGTGTTTTATGGCGATGGCGGCAGGCTCGATATCCTCCGCGCTGCGGGTGCCGATGAGGCCCGGATGATCGTCATTGCGGTGGCAGGCGGCGACCGCATCCTGTCTATTGCTACGCTGATCCGTCGCCACTACCCGCATGTCATCATCGCGGCCCGCGCCGTGGATCGCAGCCATGCCCATGATCTGATGGCGCTCGGCGTCGAGGTTTTCGAGCGCGAGACCTTCCACTCGGCCATTGTCCTCGGCGAAAAAGCCCTGATCGCGCTTGGCCACGCGCCCGAGACCGCGACCCGCCTCGCTGCCGCCTTCCTCAGGCACGACGAAACCATGCTGCGCGACAGCTTTGCCGTGCGCGGCGACCAGAGCGCCTATATCGGCCTTGTGCGGCGCTCGACCGAGATGCTCGATGCCGTCATGCGCGCTGACCGCGAAACGGCACTGCAGCCGCACGAAGAGTCCCCGACCAGCCTTGACAAGCCAGCCAAGTCGCCCTCCGAGTAGGGCTCGTTTCACTCCCGGTTTTTCCCATGCATGATCTGACGTTCTGGATCGTCGCGGTCGCCACCGTGACTATTGTCGGCCTGAGTAAATCAGGCTTCCTCGGCAGCCTCGGCATGATTGCTGTGCCGGTTCTGGCCTTCGTCATGCCCGCGCGCGAAGCGGCCGGCATGCTGCTGCCGCTGCTGCTTGTGATGGATGCCATTGCCATCTGGATCTACCGCAAGGATTGCGACTGGCACATCCTGCGCATCATGCTGCCGGGCGCCGCTGTCGGCACGCTGATCGGCTGGGGCCTCTGGACAGTCGTGAGCGACGATATGGTGCTGCTGTTCGTCGGCATCATCACGCTGCTCTTCATTCTCGATGCGCTCTTGCCGCTGCGAAAACGGCTCGAAGGTCTGCCGCCGTCGCGCGGCTGGGGCCGGTTCTGGGGCGGCTTTGCCGGGTTCACCAGCTTCATCAGCCACACCGGTGGCCCGCCCTACCAGATCTACGTGCTGCCGCAGCGGCTCGATCCGGTGAAATATTCGGGCACGACGGCGTTCTTTTTCGCCATCGTCAACACGGCCAAGCTCATCCCGTATTTCTTCCTCGGCCAGCTCAATGTCGCCAACCTGACCACGGCGGCGCTGCTCGTGCCGGTCGCTGCCATTGGCGTCGTAGCCGGCGTGTGGCTTGTGCGCCGGATTTCGATCAAGCGCTTCTACCAGCTCACCTACTGGCTGGTGTTTCTCCTCGCCATCAAGCTGATTTACGATGGCGTGATTGGGGTATTCCTCACCCCTGCCGCCTGACCGACAATAAAACGGGCCCGGCAATAACCGGGCCCACACACCAGGTCGGGGGCTTCATGCCGCCGTTATTGTCGGCTCTCTGAGGCGCGCAAGTTCGTCCTTGATCTCGAGTTTCTTGCGCTTCAGCGCGACGATCAGCATGGCGTCCGCGCTGGGACGAAGCTGCTCGGCATCGATCTGCCGGTCGAGATCCCGGTGTCGTCGTTCTAGTGCCTCGATATGGCCTGCGGTCGTCATAGACAAAACCTCCTGCATATGATTGGCCCGTTGATGCTTCCAGAATTCGGCCCCGCTGTCGATGGGCTCGGTGGGCCTATCCGCCGCGATCACAGCCTCGTGCAATGCCAGCCAAGGTGCAGTAGGAAGGGGATCACGCCTGCCTGAACAGCCAAGGACCGGTGGTTCGCCATGATGACCCTCACCCCCGAACAGCGCGCAGCCCTTGGCCTCGAACTCGCCACCAAAAAGCAGGAACATGGCGATCTCGATGCGGCCATCACCGCCATGCAGATGACCGGCACCGCCGACCAGATGGCGATCCAGCGTCTCAAAAAGAAAAAGCTGCAGCTCAAAGACCGGATCATCCAGCTCGAGCAGATCCTCATCCCCGACATCATCGCCTGAGCCGTCTTGCATCAGCGGGCGCAGCCCCCTAAGGGTGGCCAGAGCCGCTGCACCTGGGAGCGCCCCCAATGACCACGCCGCCCCGCACCACCCCGCCTATTGCCATCGTCATGGGCAGCCAATCCGACTGGCCAACCATGCGGGCTGCCGCCGATCGGCTCACCGCGCTCGGCGTGGGCCATGACGCGCGGATCATTTCAGCACACCGCACGCCGGAACGGCTGTTCGACTTCGCCCGCGCAGCGCGCGAAACGGGCTACCAGATCATCATCGCCGGGGCGGGCGGCGCAGCCCACCTGCCGGGCATGATTGCAGCCCTCACCCCCCTGCCCGTGCTCGGCGTGCCCGTGCAATCAAAAGCGCTCTCGGGCGAGGATAGCCTCCTCTCCATTGTCCAGATGCCCGCCGGCATTCCGGTCGGCACGCTCGCCATTGGCGAAGCCGGGGCCGCCAATGCGGCGCTCCTCGCCGCCGCCATCCTCGCGCTCCATGACCCGGCGCTCGCTGCAAGGCTCGATGCCTTCCGCCGCGAGCAGACCGCCGCTGTGCCCGAGACCCCCGCCGATGCCTGACGCACTGAAGCCGGGCAGCGTCGTCGGTATACTGGGGGGCGGGCAATTGGGCCGCATGCTGGCGCTCGCCGGGCACCGGCTGGGGGTCAGGTCGCATATCTATTGCCCCGATCCTCACAGCCCCGCTTTCGATGTCACCCCGCTCCGCACCGTAGCGGCCTATGACGACGAGGCGGCCCTCGCCCGCTTTGCGGCCGAGGTCGATGTCATCACCTATGAATTCGAGAATGTCCCCGCACGAACGGCTGAGCTGCTCGCCCGGCTGAAGCCCCTCCGCCCGGGCGCGCGCGCCCTTGCGGTTGCGCAGGACCGCATCGCCGAAAAGACCTTCCTTACAGGCGTCGGCGTGCCCGTCGCCCCCTTCGCCCCGGTCGATAGCCCCGCGACCCTCGCCGTTGCCCTCTCCAGCCTCGGCTACCCTTCCGTGCTGAAGACCACGCGGCTTGGCTATGATGGCAAGGGCCAGCGCATCCTCAGGTCCGCCGAGGATCTTGATACGGCCTTTGCCGCGCTTGAGCCCAAGCCGCTGGTGCTGGAGCGCTTCATTCCGTTTGAACGCGAGATTTCGGTCATTGTCGCCCGCGCCGTATCAGGCCCCGTCGCCGCCTATGATCCGGCCGAAAACCTGCATCAGCATCACATTCTGAAGACCAGCACGGTACCGGCGACGCTTTCAGCAGCGAGCGCAGCCGAGGCGATTGGGATCGCGACCACCATCGTGAACGCCCTTGAGTACGTGGGTGTGCTCGGGGTCGAATTCTTCGTCCTTGCCGATGGGGCCCTGCTCGTCAACGAAATCGCGCCGCGCGTGCATAATTCCGGCCATTGGACCGAGGCCGTGTGCATCACCGATCAGTTCGAGCAGCATATGCGCGCCGTCCTCGGCTGGCCGCTGGGCGATCCGACTCGGCTCGCCGATGTCGTGATGGAAAACCTTGTGGGCGATGAAATCGCGGCGATTCCTGCCCGACTCGGCGCAGGGCAGCGCCCGCATGCCTATGGCAAGACAGAGGCGCGGCCGGGCCGTAAGATGGGCCACATCACCCATGTGCGCCGCTTTGGTGATGAAAAATAGGCCGTGTTCCGGGCTCTGTGGTGTGGACAAGCCGGTTTCTTTATCTTATACACCGCCCCTGAAGAGGACTGGCGTTGCCGGTCGGTGCTTCCGCTCGTTTCGGGTGGAGGTGCTTTCCCAAAGATAACCTGACGAATTACGAAGGGCGGTTGCGCTTGCAAGTAGTTGTTCGCGATAACAATGTGGATCAGGCGCTGCGCGCCCTGAAGAAGAAGCTCCAGCGCGAAGGCGTCTTCCGCGAGATGAAGCTTCGCAACTACTATGAGAAGCCGTCTGAGAAGAAGGCTCGCCAGAAGGCCGAGGCAGTGCGCCGCGTGCGCAAGCTGGCCCGCAAGCGCCTGCAGCGCGAAGGCGGTCTTCCCGCCCCGGCAGCGCGTCCTGCCCGGCCCTGATCGGCTCCTGTAGTTTTGAATAGTCAACGCCGCTCCTTTGGGGGCGGCGTTGTTGTTTTGGCACGCCCGCAACACGGCGCGGTGAAAGGGGATCGATTCACTGTTCATGAACATCCGCCCCTTGCCCCCGGCGGATCAAAGAGTAAAGTCTTTCGATAGGTAGAGTCTCAACTGCGTCACAACATTGAGGGGCGAGCGGATATGAAGAAAATTCTAGTTACGACACTGGTGGCCGCGATGATCGGGTCGGCCAGCGTCGCCTATGCCGATGCAACAGTCGAAGCGGGGCGTCTGTCCTGCGATGTGGAAGGCGGCATCGGCCTGATTTTCACGTCGTCAAAGGACCTGACCTGCCAGTTCATGCGCAAGGGCCACAAGACCGAGACCTATTCGGGCAAGATCGAGAAATTCGGTCTCGATATCGGGTTCACCCAGCGCACCCATATTGAATGGCTGGTGCTCACGGCTTCGGGCAATAAAGTCACGAACGGCGCTCTCGCGGGCACCTATGTCGGCGCGTCAGCCGAAGCCACGCTCGGCATCGGCCTTGGCGGCAACCTCCTTGTGGGCGGCTCGTCGAAGGCTTACACGCTGCAGCCGCTCAGCATTCAGGGCCAGACCGGCCTTGATTACTCGATCGCCTTCACCGGCCTGACGCTGCGCTAAAGTCAGCACCGCTGCATTAAGGTCGGCCGCCGCAGGGCGCGCCGACCTTTTTCTTTACGGCGTTAGCGTCGCGATAAAGGTCTGCACCTGATCAAAGAGCCCAGCCTCCCACAGGTCGCTATGCCCACGCCCCTCAACGATCCACAGCGTGCGGCCCTGAGGGGCAAGCGCATAGACATCCTTGCCATGGTGCACCGGAATGGTGGTATCCGCCGTCCCATGCGCCACGAACACGGGTTCAGTCACGTCTTTGATCCAGGTGCTGACCGGATACTGATCCGCCATCACCAGTCCGACCGGCAGGAAGGGGTAGCGCTCAGCCGCCACGGCGACTGCCGACAGGAACGGCGATTCGAGCACCAGCGCCTCAGCCTCGCGCTGTGACGCCACATAGCTCGCCGGACCAGAGCCCAGCGACCGGCCCCAGATGACCACCGGCGCACCCTTTTGCGCCACCCAGTCGAACGCCGTCAGGGCATCGATCAGCACATGGGTTTGATTGAGGTCCCCGGGCGAGGCCGGAAAGCCGCGATAGTCGAACGACATGAAGCCGAAGCCCTTGGCCACGAAGGCGGCAAAGCGGGCGTATTCGCGCGAGAAACTTTCGGAATTGCCCCGGTAGTATAGCAGCACCGGCTGACCCGGCTGCGGTGCCTGATACCAGCCGCCAATCGTGCCGCCATCCGGGGTTGCGAGGCTGACCTGTTCGGCGCCGGTGAGCCCGGCCTCCGCAAGCGTGAACAGCTTGCCGCCCCGCTCATATTGCAGGTCGCGCTGGAACAGCGCCATGCCACCCACCACGGTGCCATAGAGCACGACAACCGCAATCCCGATCCCGATAAGCCAACGCCGCATGATCTGCCCTCCCTGGTCGTACCGCTCTACGTGAGCCCGGGGCCCCCCTCAAGCAGTCTCAGCAAAAAGTCCGGGCCAGTTCAGGCCCGGGGGGGTGCCTCGGGGTTCAGCGCCGCCTCAAAGGCCTGCGCAAAAACCGCCTCGGGCTGCGCGCCTGACAGAGCAAAACGCCCGTCGAACACAAAGAACGGCACGCCCCGGATGCCCTGCCGGGCCATGCCCTCGGCTTCGACATGGGTGATAGACAGCTCGCGCGGATCGCGCACCGCGCTGAGCGCCTCGTCCCGGCTGAAGCCATAGCCCACCGCGAGATCGGCCAGCACCTCATCGTCATGGATCTGCTGGTGATTGAGGAAATAGGCCTCGATCAGCGCCGTGCCGAAGGCGTGCTGCGTGCCCTTGGCGGCCGCGAGCCGCACCAGCGTGTGTCCCTTTTTGGTGGGAAACGCGCGCGGCTGCTGGCTGAGATTGAGTTCAATGCCGCTCTCGGCAGCGGCGCTTTCCACCCGCGCCCACATCTCCTCGGGCGGGCGACCATATTTTTCGGCCAGCATGTCGGCCACGACCACGCCCGCCTCGGGCAGGGTCGGGTCGAGATAGAACGGATGCTGGCGCACCAGCACCTCAACATCGGCCGGCAGGGCCGCAATGGCCTTGTCGAGCCGCGCGCCACCCACGAGGCACCACGGACAGATCGTGTCCGTCACCATATCGACAATGATCTGCCGCGCCATAATCTGCTCCTCAAAAACAAAAGGCAGCGGCAAGGCGTTGTGCCTGCCGCTGCCCGCAATTGTTGACCCTGGGGTCTAGTGGCCCATGGCCTTCACGATCTCTTCGGTCACCTTCTTGGCATCGCCGAACAGCATCATGGTGTTGTCGCGGAAGAACAGTTCGTTCTGAACGCCCGCATACCCGGCCGACATGCCGCGCTTGATGAACAGCACCGTGCCGGCGTCTTCGACATTGAGCACCGGCATGCCGTAGATCGGCGAGGTCTTGTCGGTCTTCGCCGCCGGGTTGGTCACGTCATTGGCGCCAATCACGAAGGCCACATCGGTCTGGGCAAACTCGGAGTTGATGTCTTCGAGCTCGAACACTTCGTCGTAGGGCACATTGGCCTCGGCGAGCAGCACGTTCATATGCCCCGGCATACGCCCGGCCACCGGGTGAATGGCATATTTCACCTCGACCCCCGCCGCCTTCAGCATGTCGGCCATTTCGCGCAGGGCATGCTGCGCCTGGGCTACGGCCATGCCATAGCCCGGCACGATGATGACCTTGCCCGCATTCTTCATCATGAAGGCAGCGTCATCGGCCGAACCCTGCTTCACCGGGCGCGTCTCTTCCTCGCCCGATGCCGCCGCGGCGGAATCACCGCCAAAGCCGCCGAGGATCACCGAAATGAAGCTGCGGTTCATGGCGCGACACATGATGTAGCTGAGGATCGCACCCGACGAACCCACGAGCGCACCGGTAATGATGAGCGCCGTATTGCCGAGCGTGAAGCCGATACCAGCCGCCGCCCACCCCGAATAGGAGTTGAGCATCGATACCACCACCGGCATGTCCGCCCCGCCGATCGGGATGATCATCAAGCCGCCGAGAACAAGCGCGACGAGCGTGATGGCCCAGAACAGAAGCGGATCGACGCTGATCGCGAACATCCAGATCAGCCCGACGAGGATGATCCCCAGCGCCAGATGCAGCGCATGGCGCATGGGCAGGATGATCGGACGGCCGCTCATATTGCCGTTGAGCTTGAGGAAAGCGATGACCGACCCGGTGAAGGTGAAGGCACCAGTGGCCACCCCGAGGCTCATTTCAATCAGCGCCTGCGGATGGATATGCCCCGCCGCGCCAATGCCGAAGGCTTCGGGCGCATAAAGCGCCGCCGCCGCCACGAACACCGCCGCCAGGCCCACCAGCGAGTGGAAGGCTGCAACGAGCTGCGGCATGTCCGTCATTTTCACGGTGCGCGCCATATAGGCGCCAATCGCGCCGCCGAGCCCCAGCCCGGCGAGGATCAGCACCCAGCTTAAAAGGTCGGAAACGCCCGCAACGAGCAGTGTGGTGACAATGGCAATCGCCATGCCCACCATGCCGAAGGTATTGCCCTGCCGCGCACTGGCCGGGCTCGACAGCCCCCGCAGCGCGAGGATGAAGAGTACACCCGCCACAAGGTAGAGGACGGCCGCGATATCCACGGAGATCATCGGATCACCCCTTCTTCTTGTACATGGCCAGCATGCGCTGGGTGACGAGGAACCCGCCGAAAATATTCACGCTGGCAAGGACGAGGGCGAGAAAACCGAAGACCTTCGAGGCCCAATTGGCATCCTGCACCAGCGGCACACCCACCGCGAGCAACGCACCAACGACGATCACCGAGGAAATAGCATTGGTCACGCTCATCAGCGGCGTATGCAGCGCCGGGGTGACACTCCACACCACGAAATAGCCGACAAAGATCGCCAGCACGAAAATCGACAGTCGAAACACGAAGGGATCGATCGCCCCGCCTGTTGCCGCACTGACGGCAAGGGCCGCGGCGTCTGCCACCTGTTCAGCCGATTGTTCCATTATTTGGTCCCCTTGCCCGTGCTTTTAGCCGCCGGTTTGGCTGCCGTCTTCTTGGCCGCGCCTGTCTTGATGGGGGCCGCGACTTCAGCTTTCGCCGCAGTCTGTTTGGTTTTGGATGCGGCCTTCGGCTTCGGTGCGGATTTGCTCACCGCGCCGCTCTTGCCGGGTGCAGTCTGCACGACCGCCGCCTCGATGACCGGAGCCTTGGCATCCACCTTGATATTGGGGTGTACAATCGCGCCATCGCGCGTCAGCACGGTGGCCTTCACCAGCTCATCGTCCCAATTGATCGCCAGCGCCTTTGTCTTTTTGTCGATCAGCGTTTCAAGGAAGGACATCAGGTTGCGCGCATAGAGCTGGCTCGCCGACGTCGGCAGCCGCCCGGCCACATTGGTGTGCCCGATCACCATGACGCCATTGCTGGTGGTATAGACCTCGCCCGGGCGCGTCACCGCGACATTGCCGCCGCGCTCCGCCGCGAGATCGACAATCACCGAGCCCGGCGCCATGGCGGCCACCATCTCGGCGCTGACCAGCTTCGGCGCAGGCCGACCCGGGATCAACGCCGTGGTGATGACAATATCCTGCTTGGCGATATGACCGGCAACCAGCGCCGCCTGCGCCGCCTGTTCGTCGGCGGTGAGTTCGCGCGCATAGCCGCCCGTGCCCGAGGCATCTTTCAGCGCCTCGGTCATGATGAATTTCGCGCCGAGCGATTCAACCTGCTCGCCTGCCGCCGCCCGCACGTCGGTGGCAGTCACCACCGCGCCGAGCCGCTTGGCGGTCGCAATGGCCTGAAGCCCGGCAACGCCCGCGCCCATGACAAAGACCTTGGCCGGGCGCACCGTGCCCGCTGCGGTCATCATCATCGGCATGGCGCGTTCGAAGGCACTGGCTGCATCAATCACCGCCTGATAGCCGGCGAGATTGGCCTGGCTCGACAGAATATCCATCACCTGCGCCCGTGTGATGCGCGGCATGAATTCCATGGCAATGGTGGTGTAGCCCGCCGCGCCCAACTGGGCGATTTCGCCCTCATGGCCATAGGGGTCCATGGCGCCGATGACCAGCGCACCGCGCTTGGCACCCTTCAGCACCGCGGCGCCGGGGCGACGCACCGTGAGCACAATGTCGGCGTCCTGCACCACGGCAGCGAGGCCACCCACAGTGGCACCGGCCGTTTTGTAATCAGCGTCGGGGAAGCGGGCGAGCTCGCCCGTGTCGTTCTGCCTCCCGCGCTGCAGATCTCCGGGCAGCGATAGGACGACCGCCATCAGGAGCCACTTCGTCTCTGCGCCCGTGTCCTGCGCGCAGCACACGTCGCCAAGGGCAGTCGCGGCCAAAGAAAAGCGGGGGTCGTGCCTGCGCGTCGAACAATCTAC
>CAIKKY010000025.1 GCA_903828145.1 uncultured Hyphomicrobiales bacterium
GATCCGGTTTGTGTCCGGGTCGAGCTTCACCCGGCGCCCGGACGCCCAGCGGTAGGCCTTGTCATGTTCGTTGACGTGCACGAACATGATGTCGCGGCCCACCTCAAAGGCGATCGCGCGGTATCCTTGGTCGAGGCGCAGAGATTTTATCGAGCTGTCCTTCGCCCCCTCGACCGTCTCGAGGTTCAGACCGTTCCCGGACGGTTCGGACATGTAGCGGGTCATCATGTCCATGAACTTGATCGCCACACGGTCGGGCAGCTTGCGCAGGCTCTTCATGCAGCCGATGTCATAGGAGACGCGCTTGGTTATTGTGTCCGTCATGTCCGTGCCTCCTGAAGGGCCGTGATGATTCTTGAGACCGTCTCCGCGATCTGATCAGTTTCCGGGTCAAAGTGGATCAGGGCCCAGCCCACACCCTCAAAGGATGTCTCGACTACCGCGACGCGTGGGTTCGACCATCCGAATTCCATCGCGCCCACCACGCGTCCGCCCGCGACAAGGTCGTCCCCAAAGTGATCAGGCCCGGTCGTCTCGGCCGCGATCAACGCATCGATCAGCGGGTGGAACATCTCGTCACAAAGCGCGCGCGCCTCTGCCCACGCTGCCGCACCCGGCTCAACTTCTGACTGGGCGCCCCGCTCAGACATATCCGGCGGCGCCAGCGTGTCGAGCCCGTCTGCTTCTACATGGAGCCCGCGCCCGCCCTGAAACAGGTTCACAATCCGCCAGAGGCCGCGCCACGCTTCGGTGTAAAGGGTCTTCGCGGATGGAACCTCGCCCGGATCCGGAAGGACCGCACGCAGGACAAGCCGGATGTCCTGGTCCGATTGGGCCCATTCGGCCGGCGAGATCTTGTCACAGGCCAGATAAAGGTCGAGTGCCCCAACCCCGACATGTTCCGATGCTTCCGGCTTGGCGAGGAAGAGCCGCCCGGCCTCGGAGAGGGCCTGTTGCCGGGGGAGCTGATCGAGCAGTCGCCCCCCCTTCACGAGGCCCCGGATGAGGACGGACCGGATCGCCGCATCCCCGTCTGTGTCGCCGTCGAGAAGGCGCCTCATCGCATTAAGCGTGCTGATCGTTTGAAGTGCCCGGACCGCCTCCGCATGTGGCGCGAGCAGGTGGTGCGCCAGCGCTCTCCCCAGCGGCCCGGTCATCTGCGTCCCGAGGGCGGTCTCAGAGAGCGGGTTCAGGTAGCCGCTGTCCTCCGGGTCTAGGTCTCGCCAGGACATGGTCCAGACCCGCACCTGCCCAGACCGTATCATCAGCATCCGGTCAAGGAGGTCCTGCGCCACAGTGCGTGCGTGATATTCGATCCCATCCATCTCGATTACGACTGGTAGCCCACCGCCCCGGCTGACAGGCGTGAGCAGGAAGTCGACTCTCTTGCGGGGAAGGCCCGGAAAACGGGCGTCGATCTGCACCTGCGGCTCGATCGTCCAGAGGCGCGGCGCGTCCACCCGGCCAGCACGGAGCACGAAGCCGCGACGTCCCCCGGGAAGGACCTGCGGCGTCAGGGTCCCATCTCCGTAAATGGTGGACAGAGCCCCTAGGAGCCTTTTTTCGAGCGCGCTTTCTACCAGGCCCCCCCGGATCGACTCGTCGATCCCGGTCTCGGTCCGGGTCAGACTGTCCCACTTTTGGAGGATCGCCTCCATCATCTGCAGCGCCCGGTCGCGGTCCGGCTCCCCTGGTCCGAACTGTGACCGGTAAGGCTTTACGCAACGGAAGCAGCCGTTACGGTCCGGCTCCTGGTTGCAGGGGCAGTCTCGGAGCGCCTCCGCCGCGCGGCTGATCACCGCGCGCATCGTGTCCGGGTGCTCTGCGATCTGACGCAGGTAGCCTGAACCGCCTGGAACGGAGTCATAGAGGTAAAGACTGCGTATAGTGGCCATCCCGTTAAGCTGCGCCTGGAAAATAGTGGACCGGATGTGGTCAACTTTCCCCGCAAAATGACGCCGCATCCCGAGGTTGATCGCCGCAACAAAGCTCTTGAGGTCATCGTCGTCCGCGTCGCCGACCACGGGGATCACAATCCGGATCGCCTCTGTGTCGAACTTGCGCATCAGGAACACGCCAGTCTCCCAAAGGTCTCGGGGCAGCGCCTTGTCCCGCATCACGAGACAACTTGGCGGGTGCGTACCGCGATCGTCCTCGCCGCGTGCTGATTTTTGAAGGGACCCACAGTGTCGGCAGATCTGGAACGGCTGGGCCGGCCGGCGCTCGCCCGCGATCCTAGGGCCCGGGAGAGTGGATTTCGGGCCGAAGTTGAAGTCCCGGAATGTGCACTGGGGCAGGAACTCAAACCCAAATGGGGCGCCGTTATCCCGGCTTGTGAACCAAGAGCTGGCGATGTCCTCCGGCCCATGGAAGGGCATTAGCACCCGGTCGAACTGGCGCTGGTCCCGCTGATCTCCGTCCCGGATGGCGGCCTTTTCCTCGCTGCCCACCGAGATGACGGACTTCAATTGTACCACGTCATGCTCGGAGCCGCTGTCCGACCACATCTCGTCGCCGCATTTCGGGCAGGTGCGGCTCTCCGCGCCCTCGATCCGATGCGCGACATGGGAACAAGCCGGGCAGAAGGTCCAGGCGGTCAGGTCCTCCTTGCCGATCTCGATCCGGTCAATCTGCACCTGGCGCCCGTTCGCATAAAAGAACTGCCCCGGTGCAAACTCCGAAAGGGCGGAGCTGGCCGGGCGCGAATATTCCTTGTGCAGGAGCCCATCCTCGTCGCGCGCGACGGCGCTGTCGTTACGCCGCGACAGGATCGAGGTCAGCTTCACCCCCTCTTCCGGGAAGGCGTAATTCGGCAAGATCCCTTTGTCTGTGAGGAACTTGATCACCGGCACTTCGTCGATCCCGCTCCGGATCAGCCGGTTGATCTCTGTCCGGTCCCGGCTAAGATCCTGCTCGCGACGCTGATACTCTTCATCTGTCAGCTCGACGCGGTGCTTTTGGAGCCGCTTTAGCTCCTTAGTCGCCTCTTCCCGCTTTTCCGCGAGCCGGGCTCGCTCCGTAGCGGCCGCGTCGAAGGCTTCCCCAACGCGCCACCCGATCGATTTCGGGTCCGTCCCGGTTAGGTAGGACCGGATGCGATCTGCCAGATCCGTCCGATCACGAACCTCCTGTGGCAGGCCGGAAAGGAAACGGTCCGCTAGCTCCTGTCCTGAACCTCGGACCAGCTCAAGCCATTCATTCGGGAACCCCTCGGTCGAGTCCGAAGTTCGGCGTTTGAGGACGTCACGGACCTTCCCGTAATCCCCGCTCTCGGTTGTCTGGGACACGTAGACGTCGAGAGTGAACGCGGTCACCTGGCGAAGAAGTACCTCCTCGGCCGCGAGGAACACGCCAGGCGGGCGGACCTGGCCCGCCAGCATCGGGGTCGGGTTCTCCCAAAACTGAAGGTCGTGCGCGCGCGCGTTCGCCAGCACCATGTTCAGCGCGTTCCCGTCACGCCGTCCACTCCGCCCCATTCGCTGGACGTAGTTCGCCTCCTCTGGCGGAACCGAACTCAGGAGCAGTGTAGAGAGATCTCCGATGTCGATCCCCATCTCAAGGGTCGGTGTGGCCGAGATCAGGTTCGGGGCCCAGCGGGTCTCCCCCTTGATGAAACCGGTCTCGACCCGCAGCCGCTCATCCGTATCGAGGATACCGGTATGCTCTCGGGCAACCACCCTATGGTTGCGGTCCGAGCTTAGGGATCGGCGCAGGGCGGGTCGGTCAGTCTGCTCCGTGGAGGCGAGGTACCCGTCGCAGCCGATCCGAGTACAGGAGGATCCGACGAGTACCTCCGCGCTATATGCGAGCCCGGTTTCGCGCCGGCCGCACCGGTCGCAGGTGAGCCCGATGGTGGCAGTGGATACCGTGACCCGCTCCGGCACCACAAGCCAGGCGTGCCGCTGCTGCCCCTCCGGCCCGTCTACGCGTCGGACGATGTCGTCAGCCTCAAGCCGCCGAAGCAGGATAGGGTATATCGTGTCCGGGTCAGTCCCATAGCGCAAATTGGATGGACCAATCGTCCGGAAAAGCCAGTCTCGATACCAGCTCCCGGTTCCGGTCCGGGTAATCCGTTCGAACCCGGTCGGGGGTTGGCTAAGGGTTACCGGGATCGGGGCAAGGCCCCGGCGACCGTCCGGGCTCGGCAGGGAGCCACTCTTACCGACGCACTGGATAGCCGCCGCGTACCAGTTCAGCCCGTAGTTTGCCTTTCCGGTCGCGATTGCGCTCTCAATATAAGGGTGCGCCACGGACCCCTGTCGGCGCATCCGCTGGGTCACCCCGGCAAGCAGCCGGGTCAACAGTGTCGGGGAGAACTCAGGCGCGCCCGGCAACTCGTTGCGCAGTTCACTCGACAGCCGGTCCGCGGAGAGACCAAGCAGGTCCGTCGGGACATCTGCCGCCGCCATCCCGCTCAGTTCGAGCGTGTGGTTAAAATGCGCCCGGTAGCTCAGATCAACGAAGTACTCCCAGCCAAGCCGGATCCGGATATGGTCGAGAAAGACCGGGTCCGTGATAGTGATCCCGTTTTCGATCAGGTCCTGGTAGCGGCGCCGCCAGGTCAGTTCCTTCGGAATGAAGAGAGCTGTGAACTCGTCGGGGCCCATGTCGGCCAGCTGTGCGCGAGGGAGGTCATCGATCACCTCGTGCAGGCTCATCGCGCCGCTCTCTGCGCTGCGCAGGGCCCCGTAGAGAGCCTTTTGGTAGACTGAAAGGGCGTTCCGGGTCTCGGCGACCGATGCCCGGTGGGCTGCGTCCTGAACAGAGTCCGAGAACATCAGGAAGCGCGGTTTTGCCTCCGGCCGTTCCTCGTTCTGTTCCGAAGTAAAAAGCGTCCCGGTAATGCCGCTCGTCAATCGTGCCGCTCGCATCCCGAACAGGAGGAGCCCGCGCGCCTGTCCACAGGCAGGGCAAGTCCGATCGATACGGCCGTTTGCGTCCGTCGGGTTGTAAATCCAGACCGGCGAAGCCGGGCCTGGCTCGAGATGGTCATGATCTGCCGGGGTGAACTCGACCGTCTCCGCGTTGAGCACCCCCTTCACGATCTGGCCCCCGGCGCCGCTCGCCTGGACCATGCGGTCGATAGACTCGTGATAGATGAGCCGGATCCGGTCTGCCCCGTTTTCGTCGAAGAACTCCCGATAAAGCTGCTCGAGGTCCGCATAGAGCGACTTGGACCGGGCATCCTGCCGTCCGAGATGTGCCGTCGCTCCGCAGCGGTTGCAGTTCACGACGGGCAAGGTCCCGCGAAGCATATTCCGGTCCAGGTCTAGCGCGTGGAACAGGTCCATCTTCGAGCGGACGCGGCCAACCTCAAACCGCGGCAGGGTCGTAACCATCCGGGACATCTCCCGGATCCAAAGCTGAAGCCGCACGTTAAAAAGCGGCCTGGGGTTATTGACCGCTCCGGATCTGGCCCACGCAACCAAGGCGACGACCAGTTCGGCCAGCGCGCTTTTATCCGTCTCCGGCCAGTCCCGAAGGGCCCGAACCTGTCCGAGTCCGGCCGCGATAACCTCTAACGAGGCAGGCCCCTTAAGGTCTGCGATGATCTTCAGGGTCCGCTGGCACAAATGGTGCTGGACCAGCCGGTGCCCGAGTGCGATCCGCCATTCTGGTTCCGCCGGGTCACCCTCGTCGAGGAAGGCGAGGTCCGGAGCAGTTCGATCAGTAAACAAGCAAGCGGCCAGCCGCCGCGCAGCCCCTGGCTGGTCCATCTCACCGGCCTCGCGCAATGCCGCGTGAATCTCGGTGGGGTCTGGCCGGTCCAGGTATTCCGGGTCGTTGAACACCTCGTTAGGGGTCTTGCGGGTCTCCCGAACAACAGCGTTCTCGTCGAACGGCTCACCGAAAATCGTCTCTGCGTAGCGCCTCAGTTCTATCGCTGCTTCCTCGCCAGAGCCGAGCGTAGCCGAGGAGCCGACGCAGATCAGGTGTCCTTCCGGGGTATTCAGCCGGTATTTCAGGCGGCGCAGCAGGAGGGCAAGGTCCGCTCCTTGCGCGCCATCGAAAGTATGCATCTCATCGACCACTAGGAACCGGAGCGTCTCTGGGTCGTTCTGCGCCCACAGGGTTTTGTCGCGCCCGCGCAGCAGCAGGTAGTCGAGCATCTTGTAGTTGGTGAGAAGGATGTCGGGCGGGTTCCTCCGCATCGTCTCGCGATGGGTGATGACGCTATCCGCCGTCACCTCATATGTTGCGTTCTTTGGCTCGGCGTCGGCGTAGATACCCGCGCGCAGACCGCTCAAAGATGGAATCGTAGAAATAGCTGCTGCGATCCGGCGCGCCTGATCGGTTGCCAGTGCGTTCATCGGGTAGATCAGGATCGCCTTGATCCCGGGCTTGCCCTTGTTCCGTCGACAGTGGTCGAGGATCGGCCAGAGGTAGGATTCCGTCTTGCCTGACCCTGTCCCGGTCGCGACCAGCGTCGATCTCGTCGCTGCACCGGTCAATCGGGCGAAGGCGTCCGTCTGGTGCTGGTAGGGCGCAAATCTCAGCGGCACCTCAGGGAAGGGCTGCGCCCAAGTACCCTCCTTGGCACTATCGATCTGCCGGAACGGCATGTCGACCGAAATCCACGGTCCCTTGATGAAGTTCCCGGGCTCAGCGATGAACCGGTCCACCATCCCCTCGAAGGCGGGGCTGGTCGTGTTCAGCGTCGTATGGACCAGTTCGCGCAGGCTGTCCTGCACATGCCGGGCGAGGAGGATCGGGTTCATCTCACGCGGCCTCTTCGGATTTCAGCCGCTCAAAATGGGCCCAGGCGCGTTGGTAGTCTTCGATCCGGTCGCACTGGGTGAAGGGGCCGGTGAAGTGGCGGGTGACGGTTCGGGGGCCACCGGGCATCGTGTCGTCGATCGCGGTGCAGGTCAGTTCAAAGGGGTTGTCGGCGAGGATCTTCTCCCATGCGGCGCGGCCGGGGCTTTTGCCGCGGTCGTCGAGCCAGCCGACGCCGGGCAGGCCCTTGGAGCAGGTCCAGACGATCCGGCCGTTCTGGTCGAACCACGTCCCCTCCTCATATTGCTGAAGGATCGGGAAATAGATCCGATAAATCTCGATCAGCTGGTCAAGGCTCAAGCCGAGCGCCTGCGCAACCAGCACGTCGATCTCGACCAGCGCTATGCGGCGGGCGAACTCGGTGCGAATACCGGCAGTTCTGTCCCAAGTGGTCGAGCCTTCTACGGGACCGTCGAGGCGGAGGCGGGAGTCGGTGGAAGACCAAGGAAGAACCTCAAGCGTGGGGGCGTGGCGGTTCCAAAGGTCGGCGTAAGCCGATGTCAGGCAGGCAAGGCGGAGAGAGCGATGCAGCGCCGTAGGCGCGACCTCCGTCCAAGGCAGAGCGCTGACGTCCCGGTCGTGCAAGTTTGTTTTCCCGCTTGCCTTGATTAAGTAGTCATACGTAATTGAGGTAAGCAGTGTTGCAGCGTTCAGCATCAGACGATCATCATTAAACGCCAGACTGTCCACGCTATTCACATGCGCTACGCCTCGTGGAATTACGGCGCCGATCAGACTCCGCTCTCCATTGAGGGCAACCATTTTCCTTACTGCAAAGCGGAAAGAATCCGCATGACCCTTTGTTGGGTCCCAACGGCAGCGCGCCATCCGGCTTCCGTATTCACCAAGGTCTAGCGCTGGGGCATAATTGGTTCGAGGCAAGTAATCGTCTGGTGCGTTGGGCAGGTCGATCACGTTGTAATCAGCATTCGTCCGCGAAACCGCTTTCGGTGACTTATAGAGTGGGTTTCCGACGTGAAAAAGAGGTCCCTGAAGGATCATCTGACTAGCGGGACGAAAGGCTGTTTCGCGTCGGATATTCCCATTGCGTTGATCTGTCGTCTCATTCCAATCATGGCCCATCTGCCAGAGCGGCACCTGGATCGTCCGCGCTCCCGCCGCCGTCGTAACTGTGCGCTCCAGTTTCGGGATCGCAGCATCAAGTTTAGGGAAGCGCGCCATCTGACGAAACACGTTGAGGGTCCGAGCCGAATACGGCTGAATAAACCGGGCCTCATCAACAGGAACCGTTTCTTCTTCGGAAAGCGTATGAATCACCCCGAGAGCGTTATGGTCAATCCGCATCACACGATCACGATGACCGCGGGTATCCCAGTTTCCTTCGGAATTTTTGATGCTGGGGACTGGGCCAATACCGTCCTGATCAGCGTAGGAGTCGTCGATCTGTGCAGCACAGAAAGCGTAAGTGAATTTTTCAAAATCAGGCGCGCTCGCTTCACCACGATAGATGTTCAAGCTGAACCTGACATTGTGGTCAACCTCCATGAAGTTCCGAGATTTCATTCGATTGATGAACTCAAAGTGCTTCGCGATGCGCGCGTACCAGTGCCGCCGGAACGCCCCCGACTTCGGATCGCCCAGATGCCCGTCCTGATGGATCAGCGCCGCATAACCCTGCGGCGCGACCAGCCGGAACGACAGGTCGATGAAACAGCGATAGAGATTGTTTGATCCGCCCCCGGCGAAAGGGTTCATCACGTCGGACGAGGTCACCTCCATCGCCCCCCGGGTCGACACGAAGTCCTGAAGAAAGGCATCAACTGCTGGGACCAGCCGCCCCTCACGCCGTACTGGCAGCGCCTTCGGCAGTGCTTCAGGTATAACCTGCCGAGCGTCTGATGCCGACAGACCTGAATAGAGCGGGTCAATATCCGCCAGCACCAGCCCCTCGTTCCACCCCGGCCTCGCCCAGGGCGGGTTTCCGACGATCACGTCAAACCCACCCCGCGCCTTCATCACGTCGGCGAAGATCAGGTCGAAATGCACGAAGCGCTCACGCTCGGCCACCTCGACAGCCGTCTTCAACCAGTCGAAATTCTCAATCAGCGCCTCTACGTTCGTTTCCCGGAACAGTCCGTCCTGCCGCTTGGCAGCGGCCTTAAACAGGTCGCGCGCGGGCGCCTCGGGTTCCAGCAGGTCGAGGAAGTCCGGGGCCGGATCGGCGAACTCCGCCACGCTGGGGGCGGCCAGCGATCCGTCGGCGGTGAACCCGCCCTCAAGGATCATGGCCATCCCCTGAAGAAACTCCGCCCGGCCGGGCAGCAGATCCGCCTTGTCCAGCGGCCAGAGCCAGAGCGCGCACCACGCGTCCATCGCGGTTTTCAGCCGCTTGTAGGGGAGCGTGTTGGTCGCGTGATCCTCCCCGACAAGACGCGCCTTCAAACGGGCCTTTTCGTGGAAGTCCATCTGCTTGTTGCCCGGCATGACCTTGTCAGGCCAGAGCGTGATCTCGTCATTCGCGGCGGCGCGCGTCTTGGCGAGATCCTCAGCGACCTGATCAAAGAGCGCCCCTGCGACGCGGCTGAGCTTCTGGACCAGCTTGATTTCATGGGGTTCGAGCTTTTTGAAGAAGCCGTCCTTGCGCCATGCCTTGATCTTTTCCTGGGCTAATTTCGCGAAGGGGGCGATCGACTTGTCTTTATCGAAGTTCGCCATGTCCTTGGCGGGCAGGAGCCACTGCCAGACGTGCCCATTCGGCAGACGTTTGCGCCAGCCGATCTCATCGGGTTTATCGTTGAACCACAGATCGCCTGGCGCCTTGACGCTGAGAAGCGACGGGGCATAGGCAGCCCGGCGCGCCCCGATCAGGGAGTTGCCGGCGTGAAGCTGGTCTCCGAACCAGGGCGAGAACTCGCTGCCGTGCAGGCTGTTCAACCAGAGCGAAATCGCCCCGAGTTCGACAGCGATGGGGTTCAGGTCGACTCCGAAGCAATTCCGGTCGGCGATATAGGCCCGGACCCGCTGCTTCTCGAGGACGATGTCCTCCTGCGGGATTGTCCGGCCCATCTCCTTCTGCTTGCGCTCCAGATAAAGGTCGGCAAGCTGGTTCGCGGTTTCGACAAGGAACGCGGCGGAGCCCATCGCGGGTTCGAGGATTTTCAGATCAAGTAGATCGTCAGCAGTCAGGTCCCGGCAACGCTCCATCAGCGCGTGCTTGACCAGCAACCGCGCGAGTGGCTCAGGTGTGTAATAAGAGGCAGACTTTTCCCGGTCCCGGCCCGCGAGCCGGTAGATGAAGGTGCCCTTTTCATAGACGAGCGCCTCAGGCCCGTTGAAGACGACCTCGTCCGGGGAGAACTCGTTGATCCGACTGCGTGGGACGAACCAGCTCGGAGCCAGCTTGTCCACTTTGTCACGGCGGAACGCATCGTCCTGTTCGGCCTGATCTTCGCCGAACAGTTCCTCCTCTACGTCCTCGTCCGGCTCCAGCGTTTCCGCCTCTTCCCCGTCCTCGGCCCCGTCGTTGGACCGGCCCTTGCGGGGCTTCAGCTCGATCAGGTCCGTCTTGGCGACGACCCCGGTGAAAGAGATCAGGGTCTCATATACCGCGCCCAGTTGGCCGATCCCGAGCTTGGCGTAGGAGATCCGACCTGTGCCCTTGCCGGTGGACCGGAGTGACAGCAGCCGGATCACCTGCTGAACCGCGTCGTTGCGCAACCGCAGCCCGTTCAGGAGCGGCGTGCTTTCTGGGTCGAGCAGGGACACCTTGACGGCCGGAAAGCGAAGACCAGTACCCCACTCTTTGTCAACGAGGTCGAGGCCGGTATAAAGAAGGTCAAGGGTCCGCTGGAGGCTTTCCCAGAGGAAGGTTCCCTCTCGGTCGGCCAAGGTTCGGAGCGGAACGGATTCCAGCTCGCGCAGCGCTTCGAGCGAATACCCGGTTGCGTAGATCGGGTTGCGCATGTCCAGAAGGTTCAGGCGCGGGTTCGCCTCCGCATAGAACAGAAACAGGAGCCGGTACATGTAGCGTAGGCACTCGCGCGACAGGTCCGGCCCATCGATCCAGACCCCCTTGTCTTTCCCGCCGGTGATGTCGAGTACCTCCTGACCGAGAAGCTCGATTGCGTCGCGGACGGTCCGCTTCAGTGAGGTGGTGACCGCGTTGGCGTTCCGCTGCGCCTCCTCCTCGAGCCGGTCGGACAGCGGCGCCCCCTGGTCCGGGACGCGCGCTTCACGGGAGATCAGGCACGCCATGACTGTCAGCGTATCCCGGTCCGCCCGGGTGAAGATCTCCTGGAGATCGAAACGAAGGACGGACCGGGCCGGCCATTTCCGCTTGTCGATCAGCACGATCTGCGACAGGCCAAGGACCAGCACGTGACGTGGCCCGTCGGGCAGCTCGAACACTCCCTCGCCGAGGACGGATTCGATGGTCCGGTCGAGCAGTGCCGCCTCGCGCAGGTCCGACGGGAACTGGTCCTCAGTGAAGCAAACGCCGAGCGGGTCGGCCGCCTCGTCCTCCTGTGTCGGGATCGGTGCTTCGATAACCCAGAGCGCATCACGACCGCTCGCGTCCGCGGCGCGGGACACGAGCGGGATCACCGGCGCTCCGTCGAGAGCAGTATAGGCCCCCTCGCGCCGCCAGGTGTAGCCGAGGGCTGTCAGTACATCGTGATGCGCGTCCCGGACCAGCTCTGCGCGCCGGGACCGATCCGAACTATTGCGGACCTGGCGAAGGGCCTCGACAGTCAGTCCGGCGACGCGGGCAAGCCGCTCGACCGGATGGGCAGCCCGGTCCAGTCCGGACCAGCGCGAGGTGATGTCCTGAAGCTCTTCCTTCAGCACGTCCGACAGTGTCCCGGACGGGAAGAACTCAGCCTCGTTTTCGATCCCGATTAGGTCCATCCGGTCACCCTACAAATACGGCTTTGACGTCCACGTGCGGGTTCGGGTCGGCCACCATGTGGCGGGTCCGCTCAAACCATTCCGTCCAGTCGTGGAACAGCTTATCGATCTCCTGTTCCCGCTTGCGGCGGATGGTCAGGCGTCTCTTTTCTGCCGGGCTCAGCCCCTCATCGCCCCCGGGCAGATCGCCCAGATCAAGCGTGAGTTGTGCCCGGAACCGCGTCTCAAGGGCGGACAGCCGGTCGAGGACCGCGTCCAGGTCCCTCTGGATATCCGCCTCCCGCGCCTTTCGTAGCGCGACGAGATGCGTCTGGAACCGGTCTACTGCGACCGGGATCGCCGCCTGCGCCGCTGAGAGGTCCTCAACCGGGCGGCTTGGGGTGTCTCCAGCGATCCGAGTCCGCTCCAGAAACGCGCCGACCTCCTCGATCCGGATTGTCCCGTCCAGCGACCGGATCACCGTTGCCCACCGGTCCACCAAAGGAGCCCCGTTTGCGTTCGGGATCGCCCCATGCAGGATGACTGCAATTTCACCCGGAGGTAGACGCCCCATGAGCGACGCTACAGGGGCCGTATGTTCCGGGAAGAAGGTGCTGGCCCGGTCCGCAAACCAGTCGAGGATCGGGTGACAGTCCCAGAGGAACTGCACAGTTGGCCAGGCCCGCTCCTGCGCCTTCGCGTCACTGATCGCCTGGTTGATCACACTAGCTTGGTCAGTGAGCTCGATACGCCCCCCTGGGCCCACCGCCTCCTCCGGCATGAACCGCCCGTCCACCGCGCCCTCGCTCGCGTAGCCGAACCCGTCCCGGGCCCGCATATCGGCAGGAATGGCGAGTTGAATCAGACGGTCGGTTTCCTGAATTCTCGGCAGCTCCGTGAAGGCCTTTTCTTCCGGCCGAGACAACCGCTCGATCATCGCGCGGGCATAGGTGAATGTATCCCTATAGAGGCGGGGCGGGCCCTGATCCGTGGGGGGCGCCGCCTCGGCCGGTGCTGGGGCTGCATAATCTCCGAAGAGGGCCGCGAACTCATCGTTGACCGAAATATGGGTGAACGCCTCCGCGGCACGCGTGTCCATCTGGCGCTCGAACGCCTCACCGCCGATACCGGTGGCCACAGCCTCCGCTACGACCGCCTCCTCCCCGTCCGCGTCCCCTGCGCCTAGGAACACAGCCGGGTCCCCGACCCCTGCCTGCGCCGCCTCGTCCTTGGCAACAAGCTTCTCAAGAACCCACATCTGACGCACCTTGGGGTGCGTGCTTTCGCCTACGAAGTAGCTAATCTGCGGCGGTCGGTCCTGACCATATCGATCAATCCGCCCGTTGCGCTGCTGGAAACGCAAAAGCGACCAAGGGAGGTCGAAATGGATCAGGCGATGGCACTGGAAGTGCAGGTTGAGCCCCTCGGACGCCATGTCCGAAGCGATCAGGATCCGGATAGGGGAGCGCTCCTGGCCAAACGCCTCGATCACTTCTTGGGTCTGAACGTCTGCCTCGACACTGCCCCCGTCCACCCGCGCCACTTGGTCCGGTGAAAGATTCAGATCCTCACGCAGTCGATCGGCGAGCCAAGAGACGGTCGCGATCCGCTCTGAGAAGATGACCAATCGGTCCCGGGCCGCCCTCCCGGTCCATTTGAGCTCGCGCAATAGGCGCAGAAGCTCCTGGTACTTGCTGAACGCGCCTGTGTCGATCGCGGCCACGTCGTCGGCGAGCGCCCGCAGCCGGTCCCTATCCGCTTCCGTCCCGCGGGCGGTCCCTTTTTCGATTCCCCGGATCCGTCGTGAGAGCGTCTCGAAACAAGCGGCCGGGCTAGAGAAGATCGCCTTGGCGATCGTGGTCCGGAATAGGTCGATTGCGCGCCCCTTGGTCTGCTCCTCATCGAGATCGAGGTGCAGGTCTGCGATCGCCTGATAGGCTACCTCTTCCTGCGGACTGAGCGGGAAGCGGCGCGGGAAAAGTTGCCGCTTTGGAACAGCCCGGCCGATGTCCGCAACCACCTCCGGCGAAGACCGAAAGCGTCGGATAACAAGATCCTCAATGTCAGACCTTTGAAGGCGGGTCGGGTCCGGTACGCGGGTCGGGTCCAGCATGCGGATGAGGCTCGCGAAGCTCTCTTGCGACCCGTCATGCGGGGTCGCGGTCAGCAGCAACAGGGAGTCAGTCCGGCGCGACAGAAGCTGAGCCAACTCGGCCCGCTGCGAATTCGACCCTGCTGCTGACTTTCGTTCGGCTGCGTTATGCGCCTCGTCGATGATAATCAAATCCCAGTAGGAATGCTTCAGAGCATCCCGGATCTGGGTATCCCGCTTTAGTGTGTCGATTGAGACGATGGACCGATCGAACTGATCGAACACATTGTAATGGGCCGGGATCCGGTTCCGCATCCGCCGGATAGCGGCGCTGTCGAGCCGGGAGAGGGGGATCGAAAACCGGGTCCAGAACTCCTTCTGGAACTGGGTCAGCATTGCACGGGTCGTGACCACTAGGATCCGATCCGCCCGACCCCGCAGGGCAAGCTCAGAGGTGATCAGGCCGGCCTCAAGAGTTTTTCCGAGACCGACGTCGTCCGCGATTAGTAGCCGCACCCGGTCCTGGACCAGCGCCCGCTCCACCGGCAAGTGCTGGAAGGTCAGATCGTCGATCGCGGCCCGGCCGAGCGTGAGGGGGCGGCGCGACGTAGTCGGTGTGGCCCGGAACGCGGCCGCTAGGTGTAGCTTCGTGTCGATCAGTCCGGACGACGTGTCCGGGACGAGCCGGACTGCGGCGGGGTCCAGAACGCGCGGGCCCTTTTCGAGTTCCCAAACGAAGCGTGCCTCCTTGTCTCGCACGATACCGGACAAGCCGCGGCAATGGATCTCCCTGAAACCATGCTTGAGGGTCGAGGTGCCGAGCACCTTCCAAGTGGCGGAACGCAGGCTTATGACGGAGCCAGGTTGAGGTACAGCACTCACCCAAGAACTCCTGAAACCGCATCCCGATTCAGCAGCGCGATTTGCTGATCCTGGGGGCGCCGCGCGCTGGGATCGGTGTCCAGACCCACTCGCTTTAGTGCGTAATAAAGCGGCGCTTTCCGGACCGGGATCTTGGCCTTCCCGCTACGCATTCCGTAGTCGAGAGCGATGACGTTCTGCTGCGTGTCGGATAGTTCCGGGTGAGGCACGATTTCCAGGGTCACATGCTCGTTCCATGCGGCATCCGCCCCAGCCTGCGCTTCGTTCGGCTTCGTGCCGCGGGTCTCGACGATCCGTGAGAGCAGGAAGTCCTTGAAGCTTTGATCGGTGAGGCAGAAGGCTCGCGTGTGCCAGCGGAACCCGTCGAACCCGATCGCGTGTGGCGCGATCCACCGCCAGCGAGGCTCCGGCCGGGAGAGCGACTGGTACTTGACCTCGATAGCCTCAGATCGCCGGATCGCTGCCGTCACCGAGCGCAGCGTCGTGGCATTCATGCCGCGCACCGGCGTGGGCGCAGCGTCGTAAGTCGGAAACTCGCTGATCCAGGCATCCGACCGATCAAGGATACCTTCGGCAACGGAGCGGAGTTGGGAGAGGTAGCGGCTGGCATCAGGTTTCAGAAACAGCGGGTCGAACTCGGCGGCCCTGGCATAGGTGCGAGCGCTCTTGTCGTAGACCATGTTGCCAGGCGCCATTTCGCTATAGCGGTTCAGGTCGGTTGATGCTTGGTTCATCGAGACTCCAAAGGCTTCGACCAGATCTCCTCGATTCAACTGGCCCTCCCAGAACAACCGGAACTCGATGAACTCGAGCCGACGCTCTACGCCCCATCGCAGGCGTCGCTTTTCGCTCACCCGTTTCTCCTCTTCGCCGCCACTGGGAAGCGGTGACTGGGTAACTGGAACCGCACAGTTTATTGTCGTAACCTGCACGCTAAGCGCATAGGCTCTCCTGCACAAGAGGATGGCGTTGACCAACTCGCGCGTCATGGCCTTGCACGGTTTGGCTATGCTTGGCTGCTCGGGATATTGGACTTTGGCCGCTAGATGGTAATTGCCCTGAGCTTTCTTCGTTCCTGTTAATTGAGTGACCAAACGCACGCGCAGCTCAAGCTAAAGCATGTTAGCTTATTTATGCTTCAAACAGGCTGCCTCGTTAGCCTTCTCGCCCTAAATGCTATACTATTTTATTTATGCACGGATTGGGTCGTCGCATCGCAAAATTGGAGCTTGACGTCCCGGCAAAGGCTTTTCCGGGAACGGCTGTCGCCATTTCGGACCTCGACCCCGAGGTGGCCCAAATTTTCCTTGCCCATAACCGCGACGTCACCACCATGACCGTAGATGAGCTCGACGCGCTCGAAGCAGAGCTTCTGAGGTTCACCGAATGAACGGACGAACTACGGCAGGACGCTTTTCGGCCGGGAACTCTGGTCGGCCTGCGGGTGCGCGCAATAAGGCCACCATGGCTGCGCTCGAACTCATGGACGGCGAAGCCGAGGCGCTGAGCCGGAAAGCGGTCGACTTAGCCTTAGCTGGCGATACGGTGGCACTGCGGCTATGCCTTGAGCGAGTAGCGCCGCCGCGCAAAGATGCGCCAGTTTCGTTCGCCCTGCCCGCTATGACGTCGGCTACTGACGCGGCGATTGCGGCGGGCGCCATCCTACAGGCTGTTTCTTCGGGCGACCTGACACCTTCAGAAGCCGCGCAGGTGATGGGACTTGTGGACAGCTATCGGCGCACGCTGGAGGTTACCGAACTCGAAGCTCGGGTGGCCGCGTTGGAGAACACCGCGATCTGACGATTGCGCGGCGCTGCTTCCCATATGCTTCCCAATTCCTAAGCCAAGAGGAGGCTGGGAAGCAGTTTCCTGCATAAGTCATTGAAAAATATGGCGCGCCCGAAGAGATTCGAACTCCTGACCCCCAGATTCGTAGTCTGGTGCTCTATCCAGCTGAGCTACGGGCGCATCGCGCCGGGCGTGGCCCGGCAATGGCGCGTCACATACATGGGGGCGCAGACCATTGCAAGTCTTCTCAGCCGCAATCGCGGCCAAGTCTGCGCCAGATGGCTCACGCGACCTTGAGGGCGCGCGGCAGGGTTAGCTCGAAACACGTGCCCTCGCTGGCATCGGTCAGCACCAGCGTTGCCCCATGGGCTTCGGCCAGCTCGCGCGCAATCACGAGCCCAAGCCCGGTCCCGCCCGAGCGGCCTGATCCTTCGAAGGGTTCGAACAGGTGTTCGCGGGCCCGCGGCGGCAGACCGGGGCCGTTGTCGAGCACATCGATCACCAGCGACGCCGGGGTTTCGCGCAGCGTGACTTCCACCCGGGGCGTGGTCGGGGAATCGGCCATCTGCTCGAGCGCCTCCCGTGCGTTTTTCAACAGATTGGCGAAAAGCCGGGTGAACTGGCCCGGATCGATCGACACCTTGAGCCCCTGTGGCAAACGGTTGCGCCATTCGATGCGCGGATGTCCGGCAATGGCGGCATCGCCAGCGGCATCATCGAGAAGGCTCTTGAGATCGACGGTTTCGAGGGTGGGCGGCAGGGTGTTCTGCCGACCGTAATCCAGCACCTGCTGGGCAAAGCCCACCGCGCGACCAATGGATTGGACGAGGCGCGGCGCCAGCCGCTGCACCGCGGGGTCTTCGATATTGGCAACCTGATCGCTCAGCAATTGCGCCGACGTGAGTGTGTTGCGCAGGTCGTGGTTGATCTTGGCCACCGCCAGACCGAGATCGGCAAGGTGCCGCCGCTGGCGCAGCAGGGTGTAGATATCGGTTTCCATGGCGCGCAGTTCGCGGTGCATCAGCCCGATTTCATCGCGGCGGCGACTGGCCGATATAATGAGCGTGCCGTTTTCGGGCGCCGCCCGAAAGCCGACCAGGTTGCCGGTAAGCCGCCGGATCGGCGCGATCAAAAGCCGCGACACAATGACGTAAAGCGTTGCTGAGGTGGCGATGGCGAGGACAAACAGCAAGAAGAAAAACCGCAGCGCAAAGGCACCAAGCTCAGCTTTCAGCGGCGCTTCGGGCATCAGCACTTCAATCGAGGCGCCGGGCGACTCGGCGTCTGTCCCCATGATGCGCAGCACGCGGCCCTCGGGCGCAAACAGCGTATCAAGGGTCCCGGCGATTTCGGTGAAGGTGTTGGCGTGATCCATGTCGATGGTCAGCGCGACATGCGGCAGATCGGCCCCGGCATGGGCAATGAGCTGGCTCTGGCCTTCGCTGCGGTAGGCGATGGCGAGCGCACCCGCCGCATTGAGCAGGCGGTCCGTAAGGCTCTGCGGCACGGTCATGGCGTCGGGTGCGGCGTCCAAGACGCGCGCGGCGACGATGCCGACGCGCTGATGATCGGCCAGCCACCCCAACCGGAAATTGGCCGCCGATGGCATGAACACCAGCAGTTCAACGACAAGGATAACGGCCAGAATAGCCGTGATGATCCGGAACGACAGGCCATTCAACAGGCCAGGCATGCTGGCTGTGGTCTTTTCGGTGATTTGGGTCATGAGCGATACCTAAATAAGGCTTAAGCGTTGCGCTGACCAGACTTGTCCATAACCCTGCGTATTTGACGGCGGAGGGCGACCCATCGCTCGAGGATCGGGCGGACCCTTGCATCGAGACGTCGATGCACCAGGCCCTGCACCAGCGCGGCGTGCGTGCCATAGGGCAGCGCCAGGTGGCCCAGATCGGCAAGCCGCATGGATTTGCTGATCGCCAGCGCAAAAAGCGCAATCAATTCACCGGCCTCGGGCCCAACCACGGCCGCCCCGAGGATATGCTCATCGGGGGTAATCAGCACCCGCAGCTGGCCATCGGCCCGAAGACCCGCGCGGGCCCGGTCGTTCTCGCCATAGCCGATGCGGATGACCTCATAGCCGCGCCGGCCTTTCATGCGCCTGAGGTCGGTTTCCGAGAGCCCCACTTCGGCCAGTGCCGGATCGGTGCGCATCAGGCGGGGCACGGCCGCCAGATCGGGCCGGGCAGCAACGCCGAACAGGATCCTGTCGGCGAGAAACGCCGCTTCCGTGACCGCAGCAGCCACAGTGCCCACCTGGTCCGTGGCAGCGACCGCGTAGATACGCCCGTTGGTGGTGCGGCCCGCTGCTGTCAGCCGCAGCCGCGATGGGTCGGCCTTCAGCCGCTGCACACCGGCCAGTTCGAGGCCCAGACCATCGAGCCGGGGCCGCCGCTCGGTGACGAGCAGCAGGTGAGAAATATCGAGAAGATCATCGCCCTCGGCATGGCGCACCCGCGCCCCGATGCCCATCGAGCGGGCCTTGAGTTCGACAAGGGCAGTGGCCGGGCGGAGCCGCACCCCTTCGCGCTCGAGCCGGGCGAGAATGGGGGCCATCAGATCGGCATCGGCTTGCGGCAGGAGCCGCGGGGCGGGGTCCACCAGCGTCACCTCGGCGCCCAGCCTGCGGTAGGCCTGCGCCAGTTCGAGCGAGCGCGGCGTGGCCCCGGCGATCAACAGATGGGTGAGCTTGCGGGTATTGTCGAGAATGGTATCGAGCGTGAAATAGGGGACATCGTTGAGCCCCTCGAGCGGCGGCACCACCGATTCCGTGCCGGTGGCGATCAGGGTGGCGGCGGGGCGGATATGGGTTTCACCGACGAGCAGCGTGCGCTTGTCGATGAAGCGGGCCTCGCCTTTCAGTGTGGTGACGCCCAGCGCGTTGAGACGGGGCTCGGCAAGCTGCGGCGCCGTGGCGGCGATCAGGGCATCGACCCGGCCATGCACCTTGCGCCACACGGGGCGCGGCGACTCGGTTTCAATGCCGAAGGACCCGGCTTCGCGCACAGACTCGGCGCGGTTTGCCGCCTCGATCAGGCCCAGCGCGGGTACAGCGCCCAGCGTCAGCGTATCGCCGCCAAAGCGGTGTCGTTCGATCAGCACCACACGGGCACCCAACCGGACCGCCCGCTCGGCCGCTGCAATGCCGCCTGCCCCTGCTCCGATGATGCAGAGATCAGGATATAACCAATCCGCCAAGTTTGCCTCTTTCAGGGTGCCTTGCCCTTTTTGGGTAGTTTGCCCGCACCGGGGGTTCTCAACAAGCCCCGGCGCCGATAGGGTCGCGTCAGATGTCCCCACCCCCGACGTGGCGCGTTGACTTGCCGGGCGGGATTGCCTATAAGCCCGCCAAACTTGCTGCTTGGGTCCTTGGTATCAGGGGCGGAGCGGCGCGCACCTGCGAAATCTTAGAGTTAGGGAACCGCGCTCGGGCGTGGTGTTACACCGTGAAACGTACTTTCCAGCCGAGCACGCTTGTTCGCACCCGCCGCCATGGCTTCCGGGCCCGTATGGCCACGAAGAATGGTCGCAAGATCCTCAGCCGCCGCCGTGCGGTGGGCCGCAAGCGCCTCAGCGCTTAAGCCGGATGGCGCCCTTTTCACCAACCGCCTCTGCGGGAGGTCATGGTGCGGCGCCTCAAAAAACGTGCTGAATTCATGAGGGTCGCCCGGGGCATACGCGTCGGGCGCTCTTACTTTTCGTTACAGGCGACCGCCGTAGCTGCGGCCGACGAGCCGGGCCTCGGCTTTACGGTGACCAAGCAGATGGGCAATTCGCCCGAGCGAAATCGCATCCGCCGACGGCTGAAAGCGGCATCGCTGGCTTGCGCTGTGGGCTTTAAGCCCCAACATGACTACGTGCTTGTCGGGCGCCGCGACGCGCTCTACGTGCCCTTCGACAAACTGGTCGGCGAACTTGCCGGCGCCCTTTCCAAGATCAATTCCCGGATGCCAACCGATGCAGTCTGATAACAACCGCAACATGATCATCGCGATCGTGCTGAGTATCGTGGTGCTGTTTGGCTGGCAGTTTCTTGTTGCCGGTCCACAACTGGAAAAAGCGCAGCAGGATGCGGCGCTGCGCGCACAGCAGACGGCCGCAACCTCGGCCGATACAACCGCTGCTGCCATAGCAACCCCGGGCGCTGCGGGCACAACGGCGGCTCCGGCCGTGGCCGGTGGCGTTGCCACTTATGCCACGCGGGCCGATGCGCTGGCCGCCTCGCCGCGTGTCGCCATCGACAGCCCGGCGCTCAAGGGCTCGATCAATCTCAAGGGCGCCCGGATCGATGATCTGGAGCTGAAGGAATATAAAGAGACCGTCGACGCCAACTCGCCGATCATCACGCTGTTGACGCCGTCGGGCGCGACGGGCGGGTACTATATCGAGCGCGGCTATGTGACGGCCACCGGCACGCTGGATGGCATGCCCGGCGCCGATGCGCTGTGGACGCTCGAAGGCGGTGCGACGACGCTGACCAAGGATGCACCGGTCACCCTCAGCTGGACCAATGGCCAGGGTCTCACGTTCAAGCGCGTCTACACGGTGGACGATCATTACCTGTTTACCGTCACCGATACGGTGTCGAACACCGGGACCGGTGATGTCGCGCTCGTGCCCTATTCGCGCATTGTGCGCGAAGGCACGCCCGTGGTGCATAATTTCTTCGTGCAGCACGAAGGGCCGCTCGGGGTGTTCGGGCCGAACAACCTCGTGTCGAAGAAATATTCCGATGTCATCAATGACAAGGTGATCAATACCCCGAGCCCGACGGGCGGCTGGGTTGGCTTTGGCGATAAATACTGGGCGACGGCCGTCATTGCCGCGCCGGGCACGCCGATCAACTCGCGGATCTCGCACCAGGTGCAGGGCTCGCTCGATGTCTACCAGACCAGCCTTGCCGACAGCACGCCGCTTCTCGTGCCGGCTGGCGGCTCGGCGGACCTCAAATCCTATGTGTTCGCGGGCGCCAAGCAGACCCGTGTCATCGATGGCTATGACAAGACCTATGGCTTTGACCGGCTCGAACTGCTGATCGACTGGGGCTGGCTGCACTTCATCACCCGCCCGATGTTCGAACTGATCCAGTTCCTCTATGGCGTATTGGGCAATTTCGGCCTCGCCATCCTCGCGGTGACCGTCATCGTGAAGGGCCTGTTCTTCCCGCTGGCCAACCGCTCCTATGCCTCCATGGCGGCGATGCGGCGCGTGCAGCCTGAAATGAAATCCATCCAGGAGCGTTTCAAGGACGATCGCGCGCAGCAGCAGCAGGCGATGATGGAGCTGTACAAGAAAGAAAAGATCAACCCGCTCTCGGGGTGCTGGCCCGTCCTGATCCAGGTGCCGGTGTTCTTTGCGCTCTACACCGTGATCTTCATCTCGCTGGAAATGCGGCATGCGCCGTTCTTCGGCTGGATCGTTGATCTGGCGGCGCCTGATCCGACGAATGTGTTCACGCTGTTCGGGCTCATTCCCTGGGACCCCACGGCGCTGCCGTTCTTCGGTGGCTTCCTGCACCTTGGCGTCTGGCCCTTGCTGATGGGCGTCACCATGTGGGTACAGATGCGGCTCAATCCGCCGCCGCCGGATCCGACGCAGGCCGCAATCTTCAACTGGATGCCGGTGATCTTCACCTTCATGCTGGGCACCTTCCCGGCGGGGCTCGTGATCTACTGGGCGTGGAACAACCTGCTGTCGATTACGCAGCAATGGTTCATCATGACCCGGCACGGGGCGACGGTGGACCTGTTCGGCAACATCGCCGCGAGCTTCCGGCGCAAGCCGGTGGAAAAGCCGGCAGACGGCAAGAACTGATGCAGGAGGGCGCCTCGGGCGCCCTTCTCGTTTCAGCGAAGTGGAAAAGACCATGACTGAGGGCAAATTCAGTGCCGACCAGATCGAAGCCGGGCGGCTGCTGTTTGCCCGGCCTTTCGAGTTCATCAAGGGCTGCGTGCGTATTGCCGACCTGCCGCCGACGGATCGGCTGGAAATTGCATTTGCCGGACGGTCGAATGTCGGCAAGTCCTCGCTCATCAACGCGCTGACCGGCACCACGGGCCTCGCCCGCACGTCGAACACCCCGGGCCGCACGCAGGAACTGAATATTTTCGAGAGCCAGTCGGCCCCGCTGCGCATTGTCGACATGCCGGGCTATGGCTATGCCAAGGCTCCCGAAGACAAGGTGAAGCAGTGGACGCGGCTCGTTCACGCCTACCTTGTGGGCCGCCCCAACCTGCGGCGGGTCTATGTGCTGATCGATGGCCGCCATGGCCCGAACGGCAATGACCTGAGCGTGATGAACGAACTCGATCGCGCCGCCGTGAGCTATCAGGTGGTGTTGACCAAGGCCGATAAGCCGCTGCGGGCCGAGCTTGAGCAATCAGTGGCAAAGACGCGCGCCGCCATCGCCAAGCGTCCGGCCGCGCACCCGGAACTCGTGGTGACCTCCAGCGAGACCAAATCAGGCATGGACCTGCTGCGGGCCGAAATCCGCGTACTGCTCGACCAATAAAACGCCGCCCGGAGGCGGCGTTACCGGCGTTAACCGGGTTCAGGCCGGCGTAAAGCCGAGGGCCACGCCGTTGATGCAGTACCGCAAGCCGGTTGGCTGAGGACCATCGTCAAACACATGGCCCAGATGCCCGCCGCAGCGGCTGCAATGGACTTCCTTGCGTTCATAGCCGAGATCAAAATCCGACGATTCGCCCACGGCGCCGGTGAGCGGGGCATAAAAGCTCGGCCAGCCCGTACCGGATTCGAACTTGGTTTCCGCCGCAAACAGCGGCAGGGCGCAGCCCGCGCAATCGAATGTCCCCGCCCGGTGCTCCTCCAGCAGGGCCGAAGTCCAGGGGCGCTCGGTCGCCTGCTCGCGCAGCACCGCGTAGGCGAGCGGCGAAAGGCGCTTTCGCCATTCGACCTCGGTGAACTCAACGGTCCATGCGCCAGCCCGGACCGCAAGGGGCAGGACGGCGGTGCCAAAGGCGAGCTGGGCCAGCAGCATTTTCAACAAGGATCGGCGCGAGGGGTGCATGGTGGACCTCCTGTAAGAACGCAGTCTAGCGCGGCGCTGAACGCCAGGTGCATCAAAGCGGCGTGTACTCCAAGTACGGCATTCACCCCCTTTCGGGATCACTGCCGCTAATTCGACGCTATTTGTTGGTGAAGCGACGCGCCCTTAGCGCTTCCGTCTTTCGCAGAATGCGCTATAGGACGAGAAAATCGGAGTGTTTAGCGCGCCATGGCCGACATCGAGAGCTTTTCCCGCGACGCCGCCGTTCTGAGCCAAGCCCTGCCCTATATGCAGCGGTACGAAGGCAAGACCGTTGTCGTCAAATACGGCGGCCATGCGATGGGCGACATCGCGCTCGGCCGCGCCTTTGCGCGCGACATCGCGCTGTTGAAGCAATCGAAGGTCAACCCGATCGTCGTCCATGGCGGCGGGCCGCAGATTGCGAACATGCTGAAAAAACTCGGCATCGAAAGCCGGTTTGAAGGCGGTTTGCGCGTCACCGACCAGCGCACCATGGAAGTGGTGGAAATGGTGCTGGCGGGCTCGATCAACAAGGAAATCGTGGCCCTCATCAATGCCGAGGGCGAATGGGCCATTGGGCTGTGCGGCAAAGACGGCAACATGGTCTTTGCCAAAAAGGCGCACAAAATGGTGCGCGACCCCGGCTCGAGTGAGGATCGCGAACTGGATCTCGGCTTTGTCGGCGAACCGGTGGAAGTCGACCGCACCCTGCTCGATCTGCTCGCCCGATCAGAAATGATTCCGGTCATTGCGCCGGTGGCGCCGGGCCGCGACGGGCATACCTATAATATCAATGCCGATATCTTCGCAGGCGCCATCGCCGGATCGCTCGGGGCCAAGCGCCTGCTGTTCCTGACCGATGTCGATGGCGTGCTCGATGCGGACAAGAAACTCATCCCAGAACTCAGCATGCGCGAAGCGCGTCAGATGATCGCCGATGGCATCATCACCGGCGGCATGATCCCCAAGGTGGAAACCTGCCTCGAAGCGCTCGAAAGCGGCGTGGAAGGCGTGGTGATCCTCAATGGCAAGACCCCGCATGTGGTGCTGGTGGAACTCTTCACCGAGCATGGCGCGGGTACGCTGATTGTGCGCTGAGGGCTTTGCCCCTTCGTAACGAAAAGGGCCGCCTTTGGGGCGGCCCTTGGTTTTTCTGCCTTATGCTTCAACAGGCGGCGGCGGCGCCGCATAGGCCTGGGGCTTGGGCGTCTTGAGGAACAGCGTCAACACGGCCACGGCGGTGAAAACGACCACCTGATAGGTGAGCGCCGGACCAGCGGCCGCGGCGAACGCCCGAGCCGGAGACGCGCCCGAGGCAAAGCCAGCCGAAAGATCGGTGAAGAAGATTTCACCGACGAGCGCCACGCCAATGGCCCCGCCAATCTGCTGGAACGCCTGCAGCGCGCCCGAGCCCGAGCCCGCATCGCGGTGCGGCACAGACGCGAGCACGGTCTGGAACAGACCCGAGAAGCCCATGCCCAGACCGCAACCGGCGATGAACAGCGGCGGCAGCAGCACGAACTGATTGAGCGTTTCGCCCAGGTCGCGGATGACGAGATCGAGCCAGAGCACGCCCACGGCGAGCAGCACGGCACCCAGCGTCCAGCGTTCCTTGAGGTAGCGCTGACCCAGCCGACCAATGAAGATCGAGACGATCATGACGCCCACCGAGAAGGGCGTGTTGGTGAGCCCCGATTCGAGCGCGGTGTAGCCGAAACCCGCCTGCAGCATCAGCGAAATGACGAAGAACAGCGCCGGCACGCCGGAGGCGAACAGGGTGGCCGTGATGAGGCCGAGGAGATAGCCCCGGTTGGTCATCAGGCCGTAGTTCAGCAGTTCCGGGCCCTTGCGGCGGTCCTGATGGCGCTCCCAGATGACAAAGGCCATGGCGAGGATGACCGACAGGCCGATGAGCGCCCAACACCACAGCGGCCAACCTTCGGTATGGCCTTCGATGAGCGGGAAGACGAGCGCCAGCGTAGCCGCGCCAAACAGTCCGATGCCGACGAAATCATTGCGCAGGCCCGGGTGGCCCGGAGTGCGGGCAATCAGGAACCAGCCGGCAACCAAGGCCAGCAGGCCGACCGGGATGTTGACGAGGAAAATCGGCCGCCAGTCGAGGCCCCAGAGGTTGGCCCCGATCAGCAGGCCGCCCACGATCGGACCCGCGACAGCGGCGAGACCATTGGCGAGACCAAACAGCGCGAAGGCCTGGCCCTTTTCTTCGGGCGGGAACGTGACCTGAACAATGGCCAGCACCTGCGGGGTCATCATGGCCCCGGCGAGGCCCTGGAACGCGCGGGCGGCAATCAGCCAGTCAATCGAGGGCGCAAGGCCGCAAAGCGCGGAGGCGAGCGTGAACAGCCCGACCCCGAGGAGGAACATGCGCGAGCGGCCGATCACGTCGCCGAGGCGCCCGAAGGGCAGGAGCCCGAGCGCGAAAGCAAGCACATAGGTGGCAATGACCCACTCGATATCGGAGGACCTGGCCCCCAGCTGCTGCTGCATGCCGGGCAGCGCCACGTTCACCACCGTCACGTCAATGAGGTTCATGAAGCTGGCGAGAAGCAGAACGGCGAGCGCAATCCACCGGCGGGGATCGGCATCAGCCTTGCTTTGAGGAACGTGAAACTGCTGGCTCATAAGGAGTCCTGAAACGGGCAATGAAAGGGGTGATTAGCCTAGTGGCTACGGATGGGCCGTATTTTAAACCAGCGCGAGCGAAAACGCATCCGCCCCATGCTGGTAATGCTGTCCCTTAGCGCAAACAAGCGGGCGGGCGTCTCTGCCCCCCGGTATTCGGTGTCGACGGGGCCATGCCGTGCGCGGTAGACTGCGCCCATGAACAAATCGCTAAGCCATGTCCGAGACTGGGTGTTTGACCTCGATAACACGCTCTATCCGCGCGAATGCAACCTCTGGGCACAGATCGACCTGAAGATTTCGGACTATATGGTGGGGCTCACCAGCCTGCCCTATGCCGAAGCCCGCAGGCTGCAGAAAGACTATTACCGCGACCACGGCACGACGCTGAACGGGCTGATGAAGCTGCATTCGGTTGATCCCGATCACTTCCTCACGAGCGTTCACGATATTGATTACAGCCCGGTCGCCGCGCATCCCGAGCTGATTGACGCCATCCGCGCCCTGCCGGGGCGGAAGTTCATTCTGACCAATGGCGATGTCGGCCATGCCCGCGCCGTGCTGCACCGGTTGGGCGACGCGGAATGCCTGTTCGAGGATATCTTCGATATCCGCGCCATGCAGTTTCAGCCCAAGCCGCTGAAAGTGGCCTATGAGATGTTTTTTACAACTCATGGCATCGATGCCCGGCAAGCCGCCATGTTCGATGACCTTGAGAAAAACCTGCTGGTGCCGCACGAGACGGGCATGGTCACCGTGCAGGTCGTCGCGGGCGAAGATTTTGCCCACGATCAGGTCGATTCCTGGGAGCTGGAACAGCGCGGCGGCGATCACGTGCACCACGTGACGGCCGATCTCTCCGGTTTCCTCAAAGACCTGCCGTAACCGCTAGCGCTAAATGCTGCCGGTATCGTGGACCGGGGGCAAGTGGTAATGGGCGCGGATCACGTCCCAGCCCTCTTCGGCCGTATCAACCACGGTGAACAGCTCCGGGTCTTCGGGCGAAATTGTGCCCGCTTCGGCCAGCGCGTCGAAGTTGATGATCTTTTTCCAGAAGTCGCCGCCAAACAGCAACAGCGGAATGCGCTCCATGCGGCCGGTCTGGATCAGGGTGAGGGTTTCGAAAAACTCGTCGAGCGTGCCAAAACCGCCCGGGAAAATCGCCACGGCCCGCGCGCGCATCAGAAAGTGAATCTTGCGCGTTGCGAAATAGTGGAAATTGAAGCTCAGGCTCGGCGTTACATAGCTGTTGGGCGATTGCTCGTGCGGCAGCACGACGTTGAGCCCCACGCTCGGCGCGCCCACATCGGCGGCACCGCGATTGCCGGCTTCCATCACTCCCGGACCGCCGCCCGTGACCACGACATAATCGCGAAAATCGAGGCTTTTCGATGTGAGTGAGGCAAAGCGGGCAAAGCGCCGCGCTTCCTCGTAATAGCGCGAGGCGGCTTCGAGATTGGCTTTCTGCAGCGGGGTACGCGCCGCCCAGGCCGGTTTACCGGGCTCAGGAATGCGCGCGCCGCCGAACAGAACGACCGTCGAGTTGATGCCGTTTTCGCGCAGGTGGAATTCAGGCTTCAGATATTCGAGCTGCAGGCGGATGCCCCGCGTATCGTCAGAAGTGAGAAAATCATCGTCGGCAAAGGCGAGCCGGTAGGACGAGGATGCCGTCTGCGGCGTATCGGGCACATGTCTTGCAACATCCACGTCTTCAAGCGAGGTTCTCAAGGGCGTGTGGCGGCGTCTCGCCATGGCGGCAACTCCAATCGGGGGCTGAACTCTACCGCGCGCGCGGTTAAGGATCGTTGACACAGGGGGACGGGCGGATAATGTCCCGCCCGATCAACGGGGAGACAGCTCATGGCATTTGACGATCTGGCGCGCGAGATCGATGCCGCCTTCGAGAAGCGGGCAGACATCAGTTTTTCGACCAAAGGCGCGGTCCGCGACGCGGTCGATACGGCGCTGAACCTGCTCGACAGCGGCAAGGCTCGGGTGGCCGAAAAGGGCGCATCGGGCTGGGTTGTCAACCAATGGCTCAAAAAAGCGGTGCTCCTGAGCTTTCGGCTCAACGACAACCAGTTGATTGCGGGCGCGCCGGGTGGTGCGTCGTGGTGGGACAAGGTGCCCTCGAAGTTCGACGGCTGGGACGAAAGCACCTATCGCGCCGCCGGGTTCCGTTCGGTGCCGGGCGCCGTGGTGCGGCGGTCGGCGTTTATCGCGAAAAACGTGGTGCTGATGCCGAGTTTCGTCAACCTCGGCGCCTATGTTGATGAAGGCACCATGGTTGATACCTGGGTGACCATCGGCAGTTGCGCGCAGATTGGCAAAAACGTGCATGTGTCGGGCGGCGTCGGTATTGGCGGCGTGCTCGAGCCGCTGCAGGCCGGGCCGGTGATCATTGAAGACAACTGCTTCATCGGCGCGCGCTCCGAAGTGGTCGAAGGCGTGGTCGTGGGCGAAGGCTCAGTGATCTCGATGGGCGTGTTCATCGGCGCCTCGACCAAGATCGTCGATCGCGCCACGGGCGAAGTGCATGTGGGCAAGGTGCCGCCCTATTCGGTGGTGGTCTCGGGCAGCCTGCCCGGCAAGCCGCTGCCCAATGGCGAGCCGGGGCCGAACCTCTATTGTGCGGTCATCGTCAAGCGCGTGGACGAACAGACGCGCTCGAAGACCTCGATCAACGACCTGCTGCGCGATTGAACGCCCGAGGGCCCGCCGTGAACGACCGTATCGATCCTGCCGGGCTTTTGGCCGATCTCATCCGCTGTCCCTCGGTCACGCCCGAGACGGCGGGGGTGCTGGACATCATCGAGCAGGCCCTGCGGCCTCTCGGCTTCGATATTACGCGCCTGCGGTTTGAGGGCGACGGGTCCTATCCCGTCGACAATCTGTTTGCCACGCGGCGGCGCGCGGGCCGGCACCTGCTGTTCAACGGGCATACCGATGTGGTGCCGCCCGGCGATGCGGCGCTCTGGACCCATCCGCCCTTTTCGGCCCATGTCGAAAACGGGCTGATTTTTGGGCGCGGCGCGGCCGATATGAAAAGCGGCGTCGCGGCCTTCATCGCGGCCGCAGCGCGGGCTGTCGCCTCAGGCGCAGCCGATCAGGGCACGCTCTCCATCGCCATCACGAACGATGAGGAAGCGGACTCGATCAACGGCACGGAAAAGCTGATGGCCTGGGCCCATGCACAGGGCCACCGCTTCGATTTTGCCATTGTGGGCGAACCAAGCGCCACGACACGCGTCGGCGACAGTATCAAGCTGGGGCGGCGCGGCTCGTTCAACGGGCAGATCAGCCTTGCCGGTGTGCAGGGCCATGTGGCCTATCCCGATCGGGCGAAAAACCCCCTGCCCGCCGCTGCCGCGCTGATGACTGCGCTCTCAGGCCCGCTCGATCAGGGCACCGCGTTTTTCCCGGCTTCCAACCTCGAATTCACCTCGGCGGATGTCGGCAACACGACGACCAATGTCATTCCGGCGCAGGTGCTGTTGCGGTTCAACGTGCGCTATAATGATGGCTTTTCGCCCGAAAGCCTCAAGGCCGACCTCGAGCGCCGCATGGCGCTGGTTGACCTTCAGGGCTGCACCGCCCGGCTCAGTGTTGTCGGGCGCCCGTCGCGATCCTTCGTGTCACCGCTCGGCGGCGGGGTCGAACGCCTCATTGCAACGATCACGGCAGAGACCGGATCGGCGCCTGAACTCTCAACCGCCGGGGGCACGTCGGACGCGCGCTTCATTGCGCCTTTTTGCCCGGTGGTGGAGTTCGGCCTCCCCGGCTCCACGCTCCATCAGGCCAATGAGCATGTGCGGCTCGTTGATGTTGAGGCCCTTTGCGCACTCTATGCCCGGTTCATTGGCGATTATTTCGGCTGAACCGCTAAGGCTTGTGCTTCAGGGCCCGGGCCTCTACATGCACCAGTCAAGCGTCAAAGGATTGTGACTTGGCCGAAACCCGCCGCCCGTTCATCGCTGAATTCCGCTCCGCGATGCGGGGCATTGTTGCGCTGCTCGGTGGCGACCGCGCCGCGCCGCGCTATTTCGATTTCTCCCCCGCCGGGGTCGCGGGCAGCTTCGTGCCCGTCCTGGTCGTCGCTGTGCTCGAAATGATCGAGCAGATGGCCATCGGCATGGCCGCACCCGGCGATATCACCCGCAGCGCCGTGCAGACGGGCATCATTTACGCCGTTTTCATCGGCTCAACGGCGCTCCTCCTCCTGGCCATCGGCCGACGCGATGCGTTCCGGCCGTTCCTTGTCACCTATAACTGGGTGAACGCGGCGCTGACGATGGTGATCGGGCTGTTGATGATGGCCGGATTCATGGTGGCCATGGCGCTCGCCTTTGTGGGCACGCTGGTGATGATCATCAACATCGGGCGGCTGATCATGACCCTGAAGCCCGGGCAGGTCGCCATGCTACTGATTACGCAGGTGATTGGCGGGGCAGTTTCGCTGCTGATTATTTCGTCGCTTTACGCGGTGCCGCTGTCGTAATCGACGGCCATGAAATAGAGCCCATCGGGCGGGGCCAGCGGCCCGCAGCGCGCGCGGTCCTGTGCATCGAGCGCAGCCCGGAAATCCTCGGGGCTCCAGCGCCCCTCGCCCACGAGCTTCAGTGACCCCACCATCGAGCGCACCTGCGAATGCAGGAAGCTCCGCGCTTTGGCCCCAATGCGGATCAGCTCGCCGTCGCGCGTGACGGTAAACTCATCAAGCGTGCGCAGCGGCGACCTGGCCTGACATTCAGCGGCGCGGAACGTAGTGAAATCGTGGAAGCCAAGAATGCGCCCGGCAGCATCGGCCATGGCTGCACTATCGAGCGGCTTGGGCACATGCCAGACCTTGCCCGCCTCAAGGGCCGGGCGCCCGCGCCGGTTGAGGATCAGATAGTCATAGCGCCGCGCCGTGGCCGAAAACCGGGCCTCGAATGTATCGGGTACCGCCTCAACCGCCACAATGGCGACCGGGTGCGGCTTGGTGTGGAAGTTCAGGGCCTGCCCAATCCTGAACGGATCGCGCGCCTGCACCAGGTCAAAGCTCACCACCTGGCCGCGCGCATGCACCCCGGCATCGGTTCGACCAGCGGCCTGAATCACCACCTTTTCGCCGGAAAAGCGTTCAATGGCCTCTTCAACCACCTGCTGCACCGAAAGCTGGTTGGCCTGCCGTTGCCAGCCGCAAAACGGCCGCCCGTCATATTCGATAACCAGCCGGTAGCGCGCCATCAGCTCACGCGGGGCGGCAAGGCGCCCGCGCCGCGCAGGAAGGTCGCGGCATCCATGACTCCCTTGCCCTCGCGCTGCACTTCGGTGATGCGCACGGCGCCATCGGCACAGCCCAGGGTGAGGTTGGACCCAAGCGCGCCGGGCGCAAGCGTGTCCGCAGCGCGCTGGGCGCGCAACGCCTTGACGCGCGTCGGCTGCCCGTTGAGCACCAGCTCGAACCAGGCGCCGGGAAAGGGCGAGAGCCCGCGGATGCGGTTATGCACCTCGGCGGCCGGGCGGGTGAAATCAAGCCGCGCCTCGGCCTTGGTGATCTTTTCGGCGTAAGTGACGCCGGTTTCGGCCTGCGGGGTAAAGGTCAACGAACCGCGCTCGAGCGCCGCCAGGGCGCGCACCATCAGGTCGGCACCCACCAGCATCATGCGGTCATGCAATTCGCCGGCCGTCAGATCGGGTTCAATCGGCATCTCGTCAACCAGCCCGATGGGGCCGGTATCAAGGCCTTCTTCCATCTGCATCACCATCACCCCGGTGCGCGTATCGCCCGCAAGTACCGCCCGCTGGATCGGGGCGGCCCCGCGCCAGCGCGGCAGCAGCGAGCCATGCAGATTGAGGCAGCCGAGCGCGGGCAGCGCGAGAATGGCAGGCGGCAGGATCAGCCCATAGGCGACCACCACGGCCACATCGGCTCCATGGGCGGCAAAGCGCGGCGCGGCCTCCTCATCGCGCAGGGTGCGGGGAGTGAACACCGGAATGCCGAAGCCTTCGGCGGCGAGGTGCACCGGCGATTTGCGCTCGGCCTGTCCGCGGCCTGCCGGCTTCGGCGCGCGCGTATAGACGGCGACCACCTCGTGCCCGGCCCCGATGATTTCAGTCAGGGTCGGCACCGCAAAATCGGGTGTGCCCATGAAAATGATCTTCATTCGGGCACTCCCCACAGGCGGCGGATCAGGTGGCGCGACGCGCCTGCTTCTGGAACTTCTTGAGCACGCGGTCGCGCTTCAGCCGCGAGAGGTAATCAATATAGAGCACGCCATCGAGGTGATCGAGTTCATGCTGGATACAGATCGCCAGCCGGTCTTCGGCGTGGCGCTCGACCACTTCGCCAGTAAGATCGGTATAGCGCACCGTGACTTCCGCCGGCCGCTCGACCTCGTAATAGAGTTCGGGGATCGAGAGGCAGCCTTCCTCGGTCGTCACTGTATCGTCGGAATAGGCCAGAATTTCGGGGTTGATCATCACGATCGGATCGCGGGCCGCCCCATCGGGGGCGAGATCCATGACGACGATCCGGTGCAGCTCGCCGATCTGCGGTGCGGCAAGGCCGATCCCCGGCGCGTCATACATGGTGTCGAGCATATCCTGCGCCAGCGCCTTGATGGCATCGTCGATCTTTTCAATCGGCTCGGCAATGGCGCGCAGGCGCTCGTCGGGCAGGGTGAGGATGGGGCGCTTGGCCATGAAGAGAGAGTCCTTTTGCGGGCGTGCGCGCTGAATATGGTATTTCGCGCCAAAGGGTCAACAGACAGCGCGAACAAAAGGGCAACCGAATCGGGTAGTGTCGGCCCTGTACGTGAGCCAATGGAGAGGTCATGAGTTCCGAACCCCTGCTTTTGGGCGCTGTGGCGCTTGTCGGGCTCCTGCTCGTTATTGCCATCGGGCTCATTGCCCGCCAATCGCGCGAAGCCGCCGAGGTCCGGGCGCGCAGCGCCGAGGCCGAGCGTTACATGGCCGATCTCGTCCGCACCCAATCGGAAATGACCGGGCGCATGCAGACCATGGCCGAAATCTTCGGCTCGCGCACATCCGATCTCGCGCGGCTCGTGAACGACCGGCTCGACAGCCAGGGCCAGCGGCTCGGCCAGGCCATGCAGGACAGTTCGAAAATGACCACCGACAGCCTCAGCAAGCTGCAGGAGCGGCTGGCGGTGATCGACAGGGCGCAGAGCAATATCACCCAGCTTTCGCAGGATGTGGTGTCGCTGCAGGCAATCCTCGCCAACAAGCAGACGCGCGGCGCCTTTGGGCAGGGCCGGATGGAATCGATCATCGCCGATGGGCTAGCGCCGAACGCCTTCCAGTTTCAGGCGACGCTGAGCAATGGCCGGCGGCCCGATGCGCTGGTGTTCATGCCCAATGGCGCCCCGGCGCTGGTGATCGACGCCAAATTCCCGCTCGAAAGCTGGCAGCGGCTGGGCGTGGCCGAAACCACGGAGGACGCCCGCGCCGCCTCGACCAGCTTCCGCTCGGATATGGCGATCCACGTCAAAACCATTGCTGAAAACTACCTGATCCCCGGCGAAACCGCCGACACCGCCTTCCTCTTCGTGCCGTCGGAATCCATCTTTGCCGATCTGCATGAACGGTTTGAGGACGTGGTGCAGAAAGGGCTGAAATCACGCGTCGTGATTGTCTCGCCCGCCATTTTAATGCTCTCGATTCAAGTGGTGCAGGCGCTGTTGCGCGATGTGCGCATGCGCGAGGAAGCGCACAAAATTCAGAAGGAAGTGCGCGAGCTTCTGGCCGATATGACGCGGCTTGATGAGCGTGTGCACAAGCTGCAGACGCATTTCACGCAAGCCAGCAACGACATTGGCGACATCATGACTTCATCGGGCAAAGTCACCCGCCGCGGCGAACGCATTGCCTCCATGGAGTTCGACGACACCCCACCCCCCGCGCAACTGGCGGGGGAGTAAGAGGAAGGGAGAGGGGGGCAATTTGCCGTACTGGCCGCGAACAGGCCAAGACGTTGCAGAGATACGCTTTAACGCTTATATTCAGACGGTGGGCCACACACGTGGACTAGCAGTCGCTGTCTGGAGTTTGAGTTGTCAGCCTTTTCTGACTTCGTGGTCTTCGCTGATGAAAGTGGTGACCACGGAATGGCATCCATCGATGCAGACTACCCCGTGTTCGTACTTGTGTTCTGCCTTATGCGGAAGGCCGTATACACATCCCGTTTCATACCGGAACTCCATGGGCTGAAGTTCCGTTTTTGGGGACATGACTCCGTTGTGCTCCACGAACATGATATCCGGATGGAGACCGGCCCGTTTGGTGTTCTCCGCTCAGATCGGGCACTCCGACATGACTTCTACGATGCCCTGAATGAGTTGCTTGTTTCTACAGAAGCGGAATTCATTGTCGCGTTGGTCGACAAACCGAAGCACCGATCTAGATACCCAGACCCTTGGAACTGAACCGCACCGGGAGTTCCGGAGGCTGTTTGGTTTAAGTTATGCGGCCATGGGCGGTTGTTCCAGTGCCGCGTAGAAGTTTGCCTCGGCTTCCGCTGGCGGGATGTTGCCGATGGGTTCGAGTAATCGCCGGTGATTGAA
>CAIKKY010000026.1 GCA_903828145.1 uncultured Hyphomicrobiales bacterium
ACGCCGCACTTCTCGCAGATCACGCCCTTGAACTTCATGCGCTTGTACTTGCCGCACAGGCACTCGTAATCCTTCACCGGCCCGAAGATGCGGGCGCAGAACAGGCCGTCGCGCTCCGGCTTGAAGGTCCGGTAATTGATGGTCTCGGGCTTCTTGATCTCGCCATAGGACCACGAGAGAATTTTCTCCGGGCTCGCGATGCTGATCTTCATCTGATCGAACATCTGGACGGGGACCTGCGGGTTGAACGGGTCCATGACGTGGTGATGAGTGTTCATCAGTAAACTCCTCTGGTCGGTTGGCCGGGGCGCTTTCGCCGCCGGCCGTCCGAGGGAATGGTGGGGTTGAACGCGCCGGGCTTATTCCGCCGCGTTCTGAGGAGACGCCAGTTGTTCGGCGGTCGAGGTGCCATCGGGCAATTCAGCCACATCGAACGTATCCAGCTCGACATTGAGCCCGAGTGAGCGGATTTCCTTGACGAGCACGTTGAAGCTCTCGGGAATGCCCGCCTCGAACGTATCGTCGCCGCGCACGATGGCTTCGTAGACCTTCGTACGGCCGGCCACGTCGTCCGACTTGATGGTCAGCATTTCCTGCAGCGTATAGGCCGCGCCATAGGCTTCGAGTGCCCACACTTCCATTTCGCCGAAACGCTGCCCGCCGAACTGCGCCTTGCCACCCAGCGGCTGCTGCGTAACGAGCGAGTACGGACCGATCGAGCGGGCGTGGATCTTGTCGTCCACAAGGTGATGGAGCTTCAGCATGTAGATGTAGCCCACGGTCACCTGGCGGTCGAACTGCTCGCCGGTGCGACCATCGAACACGCTCGACTGACCGGTGGTCTTGAGACCGGCCCGCACGAGCATATCGACAATGTCGCTTTCCTTCGCACCATCGAACACCGGGGTCGCAATCGGCACGCCCTTGGTCAGATGCTCACCCAACCGCACGATGGAATCGTCGTCGAGGTCGCCGACATACTCGTCGCCGGCATAGAGCGAGCTGATTTCCTTCTTGAGCGGCGTCAGATCGCCCTTCTGCTGGTAGATTTTCAGCAGATCATCGATCTTCTTGCCCACACCGCGGCAAGCCCAGCCCAGGTGCGTTTCCAGAATCTGGCCCACGTTCATGCGGCTCGGCACGCCAAGCGGATTGAGCACGATGTCAACCGACGTACCGTCTTCGAGGTACGGCATGTCTTCCACAGGCACGATGCGCGAAACCACGCCCTTGTTGCCGTGACGGCCGGCCATCTTGTCGCCCGGCTGGATCTTGCGCTTCGTTGCGACGAAGACCTTCACCATCTTCATCACGCCCGGGGGCAGTTCATCGCCGCGCTGGAGCTTGTCCACCTTGTCGATGAAGCGCTGTTCGAGCAGCTTGCGGCTCTCTTCGTACTGAGCGTGAAGAGCTTCCATCTCGGCCATCACGCGGTCGTCTTCAACCGCGAACTGCCACCACTTCGAACGCGGCTGCGCATCAAAGATCTGGTCGTTGAGCTTGGTGCCCGGCACATAGCCCTTGGGGCCTGCCGTTGCGGTCTTGCCGAACAGCATTTCCTTCAGGCGCGCATAGACGTTGCGGTCGAGGATCGACTGTTCGTCGTCACGGTCCTTGGCGAGACGCTCGATTTCCTCACGCTCGATGGCCATGGCGCGCTCGTCTTTGTCGATACCATGGCGGTTGAACACGCGCACTTCCACCACGGTGCCCGCATCGCCAGGCGGCACGCGCAGCGAGGTGTCACGAACGTCCGAGGCCTTTTCACCGAAAATGGCGCGCAGCAGTTTCTCTTCTGGCGTCATCGGGCTTTCGCCCTTCGGGGTGATCTTGCCGACGAGAATATCGCCCGCTGCCACTTCGGCACCAATATGCACGATACCGGCTTCGTCGAGGTTCCGCAGCGCTTCTTCCGACACGTTCGGAATGTCGCGGGTGATTTCCTCAGGGCCGAGCTTGGTGTCGCGGGCCATCACTTCATATTCCTCGATATGGATCGAGGTGAAGACGTCCTGCATGGCGATCTTTTCGCTGAGCAGGATCGAATCTTCGAAGTTGTAGCCATTCCACGGCATGAACGCGACGAGCACGTTGCGGCCGAGCGCCAGATCGCCGAGTTCGGTCGAGGGACCATCGGCAATGATGTCCCCGGCGTCGACATGATCGCCCACCACCACCAGCGGACGCTGGTTGATGCAGGTTGACTGGTTCGAACGCTGGAACTTCATCAGATTGTAGATATCGACGCCCGACTTCGAGGCATCGGTCTCTTCGGTGGCGCGGATCACGATACGGGTCGCATCCACCTGGTCGATGATGCCCTTACGCTTGGCGACGATCGCGGCGCCCGAGTCACGGGCCACAATCGATTCCATGCCGGTCCCCACGAACGGGGCTTCGGCGCGCAGCAGCGGCACAGCCTGACGCTGCATGTTCGAGCCCATGAGGGCGCGGTTGGCGTCGTCGTTCTCAAGGAACGGAATGAGCGCGGCAGCCACCGACACGATCTGCTTGGGCGACACGTCCATCAGATCGATGGATTCCTTGGGCGTCAGCCCATTGTCGCCGGCATGGCGCGCCACGATGAGATCGTTCTTGAACTCACCCTGTTCGGTCAGCTGGGCATTGGCCTGCGCCACGTAATGCTTCGCCTCTTCCATCGCCGACAGGTACACCACATTGTCGGTGACCTTGCCGTCCACGACCTTGCGGTACGGGGTCTCGATGAAGCCATACTTGTTCACCCGCGCAAAGGTCGCGAGCGAATTGATGAGACCGATATTCGGGCCTTCCGGCGTTTCAATCGGGCAGATACGGCCATAATGGGTCGGGTGCACGTCGCGCACTTCGAACCCGGCGCGCTCACGCGTCAGACCGCCAGGCCCAAGCGCCGAGAGACGACGCTTGTGCGTGATCTCGGAGAGCGGGTTGGTCTGATCCATGAACTGCGAAAGCTGCGACGAGCCAAAGAACTCGCGCACTGCGGCCGCGGCCGGCTTGGCGTTGATCAGGTCCTGCGGCATCACCGTGTCGATTTCGACAGAGCTCATCCGCTCCTTGATGGCGCGTTCCATGCGCAGCAGCCCGAGGCGATAATGGTTTTCCATCAATTCGCCGACCGAGCGCACGCGGCGGTTGCCGAGATTGTCGATGTCGTCGATTTCGCCCTTGCCGTCGCGCAGCTCAACGAGCGTGCGCACGACTTCCACAATGTCTTCCTGGCGCAGGATGCGCACGGAATCATCGCAGGTGATGTCGAGGCGCATGTTCATCTTCACGCGGCCAACGGCCGACAGATCATAGCGCTCGGAATCAAAGAACAGCGATTTGAACATCGCCTCGGCCGTTTCCACGGTCGGCGGCTCGCCCGGACGCATGACGCGGTAGATGTCGAACAGCGCGTGCTCGCGGGTTTCGTTCTTGTCGACGGCCAGCGTGTTGCGGATATAGGCGCCCACGGTCACGTGGTCGATATCCAGAAGCGGCAGCTCCTCGAACCCGGCTGTCATCAGCTTGGTCAGCAGCTTCTCATCGATCTCGTCGCCCGCTTCGGCGTAAATTTCGCCCGACTGCAGGTTCACGAGGTCTTCGGCGATATAGTGCCCGAACAGATCTTCATCGACAGCGGCAAGATGGGTCAGCCCGTTTTCGGCGAGCTTCTTGGCCAGCCGCGGCGACAGCTTCTTGCCGCCCTCGTGCACCACCTGGCCGGTCTTGGCGTCGATCAGATCGAAGCTCGGCTTGGCGTTCTTCATCTTTTCGGCGTCGAACGGCTTCTGCCAGCCGGCCTTGGTCTTTTCGTAGATCACGGTGTCGTAATAGGTCGACAGGATCCCCTCGGCATCCATGCCGAGCGCCTTGAGCAGCGAGGTGACCGGGATCTTGCGGCGGCGGTCGATGCGCGCGAACACGATATCCTTGGCGTCGAACTCGAGATCGAGCCAGCTGCCGCGATACGGAATGATGCGCGCTGCAAACAGCAGCTTGCCCGAGGAATGGGTCTTGCCCTTGTCGTGATCGAAGAACACGCCCGGCGAGCGGTGCATCTGCGAAACAATGACGCGTTCGGTGCCGTTGACGATGAAGGTGCCGTTGTCGGTCATGAGCGGCATGTCGCCCATGTACACGTCCTGCTCCTTGATGTCCTTGACGGACCGGGCGCCGGTTTCTTCGTCCACTTCAAACACGATGAGCCGCAGCGTCACCTTGAGCGGCGCGGCAAAGGTCATGTCGCGCTGACGGCATTCGTCAACGTCATACTTCGGCGGCTCGAATTCGTACTTCACGAACTCAAGAGACGCCGTATTGGAAAAGTCGGTGATCGGAAAAACCGATTTGAAGACAGCCTGCAGGCCCTCTTCGGGACGACCGCCCTTGGGCTCGTCCACGAGAAGGAACTGATCATACGAAGCCTTTTGGACTTCGATGAGGTTCGGCATCTCCGTGACTTCGCGAATGCTGCCGAAAGACTTGCGTACCTTGCGGCGGCCGTTGAACGTGGTAGCCATACCAGCTCCTCAATTTCTCGAATGTCTCGGAGGCAAATGTCCAAAGGCCCGACTATCATCCGTCGGACATCAGGACATTTGCCTTTGATTTCAATGGGAACAGGGCTTTAGCCCCTTGCTCCTTAAGCCTTGATGACCAACCCGAATAATTCCGCCGGATCAGCCAAACCTCTGCCTGTAACACCAGGACCGGGGCGAAATTGAGGCGGCGGTTGCCCGCCGCCTCTAAAATCACCAAACGGTGAGCTTACTTCAGCTCAACCTTGGCGCCAGCGGCTTCAAGCTTCTTCTTGATGTCTTCGGCTTCAGCCTTCGAAGCGCCTTCCTTCACGGCCTTGGGAGCCGCTTCGACAAGCGCCTTGGCTTCGCCGAGACCGAGACCGGTGATGGCGCGCACTTCCTTGATGACGTTGATCTTGTTCTCGCCGAACGCGGCGAGGATCACGTCAAATTCGGTCTTTTCTTCAACCGGAGCTGCGGCAGCGGCCGGAGCGGCAGCAGCAGCCACCGGAGCGGCGGCGGAGACGCCCCACTTTTCTTCCAGCATCTTCGACAGTTCCGAAGCCTCGAGCACGGTCAGCGCCGAGAGGTCGTCAACGATTTTGGCGAGATCAGCCATTTTGTTTCTCTTTCTAAATCAGTCGTAAGGTTCGAACCTGGTTGACGGCCGGACCCGATGCCCGGCCTGTCAGCGTGGTGCCTATGCGGCGTTGCCCTTCTCGGCGTGAGCCGAGATAACACGCGCCACCGCGCCGCCCGGTGCCTGCAGGACAGATGCGATGCGGGTCGCGGGCTGCTTGAGCAGTCCGGCGAGGGTCGCACGCAGCTGGTCCAGCGAGGGCAACGTAGCCAGCGCCTTGACATTGTTGGCGTCGAGCCCGGTCATCCCCATGGCGCCGCCGAGAACCACAAACTTCTGGTTCTTTTCAGCGAACTGAGCCGCGACTTTCGGCGCGGTCATGGGGTCCTGGGCGTAGGCGACAACGGTCGGCCCGATAAACAGGGCCGAAATGTCGGCGGTGTCGGTGTCCTTGAGGGCAAGCTTGGCCAGGCGGTTCTTGGCGACCTTGATCGTACCGCCAGCGGCCTTCATCTGCCTGCGCAGGGCCTCGAGGTCGGCAACGGTCAGGCCGGCATTCTGAGCGACGACGATCGAGCCGGCCGACGCGAACGCGGCCTGCAGGGTCGTGACGAGCTCAGCTTTTTCCGCTCTTTCCACTGCTAGTCTCCAACATATCCCGGAACATGGTCCTCCGGGTCTTGCCAATTGCTGCACTTCGCTTGCGGCGAAGCCCAGCGGTTAACGCCTGTCAACCGGTCGGCGCATGGGACAAGCCCGAAGCGGCAACTGGCCTGGTTCGAACCGGACTTTGGATTTTCATCCGAAATTCGGTCTCACCCCGTCTATTGCGGGCCCCTTTCGGGATTAAGCGGGGGTTTGAGCCCCACGCCGCGCAGTCTCGGACAGGACTTACGCCAGCACGAATTGCTTCATGATGGCGTCTCGGGCGACCGGAGCCGCCCGAAACTGAGGTCAATCGTCTTAGTTGACGGTCGACGGATCGACATGGACGCCAGGGCCCATGGTCGAGGAGAGCGCAACGCGCTTCATGTAGGTGCCCTTGGCGCCAGCCGGCTTTGCCCGCTGCACCGCATCGGCAAAAGCCTTGATGTTCTGCAACAGGGCTTCGTCCGAGAACGACACCTTGCCCACGCCAGCCTGCAGGATACCGGCCTTTTCGACGCGGAATTCAACAGCGCCGCCCTTGGCCGACTTCACGGCGCCCGCGACATCCGGGGTCACCGTACCCACCTTGGGGTTCGGCATCAGGTTACGCGGGCCAAGCACCTTACCGAGACGGCCGACCAGCGGCATCATATCGGGGGTCGCGATCACGCGGTCGAAATTGATGACGCCATTCAGAACCTGCTGAACGAGATCTTCAGCACCAACCACATCGGCACCGGCCTTGCGGGCTTCATCGGCCTTGGCATCCTTGGCGAACACAGCCACGCGCACGGTCTTGCCCGTGCCGTTCGGCAGAACGACCACGCCGCGCACCATCTGGTCCGCATGGCGCGGGTCAACGCCGAGGTTGAACGCCACTTCGATGCTTTCATCGAACTTGGCCTTGGCGCGCTCGCGCACCATCTTGAGGGCGTCTTCGAGCCCATACAGCTTCTTGCGATCAATGCCTGCCTTGGCGGCAGTCATGCGCTTGCCATCCTTTGCCATTCTTTAGCCCTCCACCGTGAGGCCCATCGAACGGGCGGAACCGGCAATCATCTTCATCGCGGCGTCAACGTCGTAGGCGTTGAGGTCCTTCATCTTCTTTTCGGCAATGTCGCGGATCTGCGTCTGCGAAATCGTGCCAGCCGAGTCCTTGCCCGGAAGCTTCGAACCCGACTTCAGGTTCACGGCCTTCTTCAGGAAATAGGTCACCGGCGGCAGCTTGGTCTCGAAAGAGAAGCTCTTGTCGGCATAGATGGTGATCACGACCGGGGTCGGGGCACCCTTTTCCTGCTCGGCGGTCTTCGCATTGAAGGCCTTGCAGAATTCCATGATGTTGAGGCCACGCTGACCGAGCGCAGGCCCGATCGGGGGCGACGGGGTCGCCGAGCCGGCCGGGACCTGAAGCTTCAGGTAACCGGTAATTTTCTTGGCCATGTTACGTCCTTTCACAAAGCCTGCCCGGAGAGTCCGGGCGGTTCAGACGCCGTGGTGCGGGCTGTAAGCGATTGGCCAACCGCCGTCCCTTCCACGGGTTCAATCCCGGCCCCTCAGGCCCGGGAGGTTTGATCCGGCCCGAAGGCCGCATCACACCGGTCAGATCTTTTCGACCTGGCCGTATTCCAGTTCCACGGGGGTTGCCCGCCCGAAGATTGAGACTTCCACCTTGAGGCGCGAGCGCTCTTCGTCGACTTCCTCAACCACGCCATTGAAGCTGGCAAAGGGACCGTCCGACACACGCACCTGCTCGCCAACCTCGAACGAGACCGACGGCTTGGGATGCTCAACGCCTTCCTGCACCTGCTGCAGAATGGCCATGGCCTCCTTATCGGAGATCGGCATCGGCCGGTCGCCCGAACCGAGAAAGCCCGTCACCTTCGGCGTATTCTTGATGAGATGGAACGCCTGATCGGTCATTTCCATCTTCACGAGCACATAGCCCGGAAAGAACTTGCGCTCGGTGTCCACCTTGCGGCCGCGACGGACCTCAACCACCTTTTCGGTGGGCACGATCACGTCATCGAACAGCGACTCGAGCTTGTTCTGAGCGACCTTTTCCTTGATGGCGTCAGCCACCTTGCGCTCGAAATTCGAGTATGCCTGCACGATATACCAACGCTTGGCCATGCCGCCTCGTCGCTCCACTACCCGCCCGGGATCGCCTTAGAAGGCGCCGAGGATTGCCTCTACCAGCCAATAGATAACCTGGTCGGCCAACAGAAAAAACACGCTGGCAATGGCCACGAACACCAGAACCATCACCGTCGAGATCAAGGTCTCATTCCGGCTCGGCCAAGTGATCTTGTTCACTTCCTGGCGCACCTCTTGCAGAAATTTCAAAGGGTTGACGCCAGCCATTCGCAACTTTCCCTATCGGCCTTCGGCCCAAAAAACATTAACCGCGCGAGTCACCCCGGGCGGCTGTTGCGGGGTATCTAAAGGCTCATGGGTCCGATTGCAAGCGGGTTATACGCCCCCTGCCCCAGGCTGGCCCGAAGCCTCTCAACGAGGACCGGGTCCCGGCTGACACAGGCACCACAGCAAATGAGACCCAAGGGGAAATCAGGGCTGGCAGGGGCAGCAGGACTTGAACCCGCGACCCTCGGTTTTGGAGACCGATGCTCTACCAACTGAGCTATACCCCTAAACCAGCGGCATCCGTCTACTGTGAACGCCCGTTGGATGCAAGTGCTCTCAACCATGCGTTTGCGCCGCAAGGAACACCACACCTTGGCGGTTCGTGTGTCTTTAGACGTGAAAACCCTTATGCATTCATTGACATAGGCATTATCACGTAACACAGTGCAGGCTCTATACACCGCGTTAAGGGGCTAGCCGTGTCGACTACCAATCCATTGCAGGGTCGTTCTGAGGGACCGGAATTACGCAAGGCCGCAGGCCGTTATGTGCGCGAGTGCCGCGAAACGGCGGGCCTCACGCAGCTCGAACTCTCGAAGCGCCTCGGTCTCGACTACTACACGCTGATTTCGCAGTTGGAACTGGGCAAGACCCGCGTGCCACCCGAGCGGATGAAAGATTGGGCCGAACACCTCAACGTGCCCCCCCGCGCCTTCGCCGAGCGCCTGCTGCGCTCCTATGATCCGTTCACCTGGGATCTGCTGTTCGGCGCGGAAGCCTGAGCCCGAGGCGTCGCACCCTCTGGCCACAGAGGGCTGCGGCGTCTTCCGACGGGATTTTGGGGGCGGATCACCGAACCGACGAGTAGATTGCGGTCCAGGCGCGGAGCCCTCAGCCAACACTCAGCGCGGGCGACGGGTCCAGTCCGTCGGCGCCTCAAGGCGCGCTCTTGCCCTCTAGGATTACAGAGGGCGAAAAATTGGAGCGGGTGAAGGGAATCGAACCCTCGTATTCAGCTTGGAAGGCTGCTGCTCTACCATTGAGCTACACCCGCCCGCGTCTGCACGCCTCTTCCCGCCTTTTAGCTGAGGCACGCCCAAGCGCAAGAGGGCACCACTGGAATAAGAGGGGCAATGGGTGGACCGACGGGCCACGCCCCGGGGCAGACCGCTAGGGCGCATAAAAGCCCAATGCCGCGCGAACCAGCACCAGCAGGATGGAGAGATTGCCGCGCACGGCACTGATTTTCGTCGGCACTTCCCCTTTGGGATAGCGGCGCGCTGTGGGCAGCTCGACACAGCGGAAGCCAAGCCGTGGCGCGCACGCCGACAGATAGGCCAAAAGCTCATAGCCCGAAAACACGGCGCGAAACGGCGCGACCCGTTGATCGCGCAGCAGTCGGGCACTGTAAGCGCGAAATCCTTGCGTCGTGTCCGTCCAGTGAAAGCCCGACGCAAGGCTCAGGATCGGGGCATGCACGAACCGAATCGCCAGATCGCGGGCGGGCGGCGTGTTTTCGGCCTCGCCCCCGGGCAGGAAGCGCGAGGCCTGCACAAAGTCCACGCCCGCTTCCAGCGCCGCAATGAACTGCGGGATGGCGCCCGGATCGTCTTTGTCGTTGCCATCGATGGTAATGATCCCGTCATAGCCTTCGGCCAGCGCCACCGCGTAGGCAACGCGCAACTGCGCCGAAAGCCGGCCTGCCCCGGTTTTGATGAGGACACCCCTCACGCCCTTGGGCTCGACGCTCTGGCGATCGACCGATCCATCGCCGGTTCCCCCATCGACGATGAGAATGTCGATCGTCTCGTGCAGCTTCAGCGCGGCCATACGCGCCAGCAAGCGGGCCAGTCGCTCACCCTCGTTCAACACCGGAATGACGACGACAAAGCGATGCCGACGTCCGGTGAAAAACTGTGGTTCAAAGGTCGGAACAACCCAGTCCTGCGGAAAACCGGTCATGCGACTTTCACCGAAATCAAAGCCACACCAACGATCACCGCCAGAAATCCGAGCAGCGTCGTCGCCGAAAAACTCTCCTTGAAAATGAGAGCTGATGCGACGGCGACGGCCGCCACGGCACCCGATGTCAGGATCGGATGGGCGACATTCAGCGGCAGGTGCTGCAAGGCGACGGCGTAGAGCAGGAAGGCCAATCCATAGAGGGCAAGACCGGCAAGAAGTGGCCAATTGGCCAGTGTGGCCAGGGGATCAGACGGCAAAAAGACCTGCCGGGGCGGCGTAACGGCCAGCTTGATGAGAACACTCGCCGAGGCGTTGGCGAGAATGCCCAAAATCAGAACGGTCCACTTGAGCACTCAACGGCTCCCTTCATAATGGATTTTCGCAAACGCCAGGGCCCGCGCCAGCGCCGCAAGGCCCGGTGTTGCGGGCGTCGCCATTTCGAGCGTGGCAACACTGCGAGGATGCAAAGCGCCCAGTATCCGGCCCAGCTGCGCATGCTCCACCCCGCCGGTACCGGTTTCGACCAGATCGGGCTCGCTGATGTGAATGTGCCCCACAAGCGGCGCGACCTCAGTCAGAACCGCCTCCGGGTCCTCCTCGGCAATCATCAGGGCACCCGTATCGATCTGCAGCCGAATCGCCTTGTGCCCGACCAGACGCACAACACGCGCTGCCTCCAGCGTGGTCACCATGAAGTTGGAGCCGTAGCGGGGCGGGTTGGCCTCAAGACAGAACACGACCCCTTCACGCGCGCCGATTTCGCCCAACCGCCAGAAAAATTCGGTGGCGATGACATGGGCCTCGTGGTCGGCAAGGCCCGTGCGGTCGCGATTGCGGGGCGAGCCAAAGGTGAGCCGAGTTGCGCCCAACACAGCCCCAACACGCGCAATCGCAGCCAGATGGTCAAGCATCGCCCGTTGCACCTCGGCTGGCCCGAACAGGTTCAAACCGCTGGTGCCATAGAGCAGCGACTGCATGCCCGTGATGTCAACGCCGCGACTGGCCCATTGCGCGCGAACCTCTTTAATATCGGCATCGCTTGCCCTCGGAAGGTCGGCGAAATATTTGCTCGGCGCAACATCGATGGCGTCGATGCCCTGCTGGCTGAGGATCAGGCCGACGGCGGCATCATCGGCCGTGGTCCAGGCGAGATTGGAGATCGCAAGGCGCATGATCAGGGCTCTTGCGGTTCAGATTGCGCATAGGCGCGAATGGCCATCAGCGTTTCGCGCCGCGCGTACTGATAGGTCCCCTCCCCGCCAAACAGCGACGCGTGCCGGGTACGAAAGTCATAACGCGCCACAGTGCCGGTCGTGTTGGCAAAGCTGCGCCCAAAGCCATGCTGGGCCACGTCGGCCACGCTGATCGGTTCAGCAGTGAGGTGCACAAGCGAGAGGTTCGCCTTGAGTGCCGTTGTGATGTCGGACCAGAGATTGACCATCGGGTAAAACTGAAACACCCCCCGGTGATCGATGGCATCGAGGTTGTTGTTGTGCTGGAAATCATAAAGCACGTTCTTCCTAAGGCCGGGCCCTACCAGACCCGGCAAGCGCACCACCAGGGGCTGCGGCGCCCAATCGGTCACAAAGCGTTCAAGCCGCCGCCGGTTTAGCCCATAGGGCTGCAGTCCGGCCTCATGAACCGGGGTCTCTTCGTCAACGGCGATGGGCGAGGAAAAAACGTCCACAGTGCTGATGAGGACGACGCGCCGGGCCGAGACGGTCTGCAACTGCGCCATCAGCCCCTCAATCCGCGCCCGGTCCGCCTCCGGCTCCCGATTGGCGAGCCATTTCTGGGCCGGAGCCCCCGCAATCACGAGGAGGTCGAAACTCTGCCCCCGGATCGACGCAATATCCGTTGACCGAAACTGCGCCTCAAACTGCGTCTGCTTCTTGAGGGTCGTGCCAACAAAGCCCGAGTGACCAACAAGGCCTTGCCGCGCGCTCATTGTGTATCCCACCGCGCGTCAACCGCGCGCTGCGCGAAGGTCGCAAAAATACGTTTGCCGACGTTCAGCAGTATATCCAGCGTCGCCGGGATGAACCCGAGGTACCACAGCACGAAGTTAAGGTGCACATGGACGGCCGAGTGGGACTTGGCGAGGACGAACCACGACAGGGGCGGCAGGATGAAGCTGATCCAGAGCGCAAGATCGCGCCGGGGCGATCGCCCCTGAAAGACCGCGAGAACAAGCGGCAACACAAGTGAGCCCAAAACAAGGTGGGGGAATACTCCAGCACCCCCTATCAGGCCCCAAACAACATCAGTCCGCCAATCCATGAAGTAGGTTAACAGCACCGTCCATACTGTTTGCTCGGCACCAGCAAAAGGTTGGCCTGTCGCTGCATTGATCGTTCCGTAGGTGCGCGCCATGACGTTGGTTTCGAGGATTGATTTCACACCATCGAGAAGAGTGTCTCCGCGTATGCCGGCGTGAATGAGCAAGGCGGTTGCGAAACCGAGTACCCCTGTAAGGCCGACAGTTAAAACACCGCCCATTGCACGCCGGCGGTCCCCGCCCGTGCTCGTGAACCATCCATAAACAAAGGGCGCGGCGGCAAAGAGCATCAGGGCAGACTGGTATTCGTAACCACTCAGGCACTTGACCGTGAAAGCCAGGTACGCCCCGACCCACAAAAGCCGCCGAGACCAGGGCGCTTCGGCTCGCAGCGTCAAGGCCGCGAAAATTGCAGGCAGCAACCAGATGAAACACATCCAGTAAAGACTATGCACAAAGGAGGTCAGCCAGGGCGACAGGATGGCCGCGCCCACGAAAAGAACGCCGAATTGCAGGGAAAAAATGCGCCTGTAGAGTAAACCAAGGCAAAGCAGACAGGCCGAAAATGCTGCTGAATTCAAAGCCGTCAGCGCACCCAGACTATGCCCAAACAGCGGAAACAGCGCCGACCACACGACACCCTGCAGTCCCCATTGCGAGAGATAGGAATCGAACTGCAGATCAGAAGTCGGGGTGACACGCCCGGAAACCGTAACGGGAAGAACGCCAGCGGGACTGTTAAGCACAGGGCCGTCAAGAAAGAGCGTGACGTAGTTGCCAGACTCGGTCGCTCCAAGGACGTACCGCGTCTTGCCGCCAACCGATACCGTCCGCCCGATGTAACGTTCTATGCCGTCGGTGTGATGAAGGAGCACGGCAGCCACCGCACGGGAGACACCGTAACTCCAGTCTGCATCAGTCCGGTCAGCGGTCTCAGTAACGATATCCGGAAGTGGGCGCTGCTGTAGAAGGGCATATCCTTGATCCATCCAAATCGGATCAATCCCGGTACCGCCCACCGTTGCAGGTGCTAAATTTGCCTTCTTGGGCAAAACAACGCCGCGTTCTTTCGCAATTATCGCACCGACTACAAGCGATTCCGAATACCGCTGCACTGTGCTAAAGCATTGGTCTTCCGCAATACCGACTGGGTTAAGCCAATAGTTGAGCGTGACCAGCGCGAACAAGACGAGCCACCCCGCCCGCGTTCTAGTGAATAGCTTCCGCATCGAGCCGCTCCAGGATGTCGTAAACATTATCGATTTTGCCACCGAGCACCGCATAGGCGCCGGGCAGGCGGTCAAGCTTTTCGAACAGAATGGGCCGACCATCGTCGCCTTCGTTCTTTTCGAGCACCGTCTTGATTTCAAAGAGCGACGAGTCCGCGCGCGCCGAGGCCAGCGCGGGCACATAGCGCGCCGCATCGCGCAGCATCCGGTCCACCCGCGTTGCCGGGCCCGGGCTCTGCAGCAGGGCCCGAAGATCGACCGAAGGGTCATCGGCCAAGGCCCGGTGCGGCGTGTACCGCACATGAGACAAGGTATGCAGCTGCCGCGCCGGAAACGGCATGAGCGAGAAAAACGGGCCGTCCATCAAGGTAATGCCCAGGCCCTTCAGTCTGGAGTCTGGCTCAACAAGTGCCATTTCGGTGAGTTCATGCTTCAGCCGCGCTTGCGTGCCCCCGGCCTGTCCGAACAGGCGGTTGAGCCCGGCATAGGTGCAGTTGAAAACATAGCGTGCACCAGCAACGCTGCGCGCACCGTCTGGACCGCTCAACGCTAAGCGCAGCGCTACGCCGTCCCCCTTGTCGATTGACGTCGCTTCCGTTGCGAGTGCGACCTCCACCCCGGCAAGTCGCAGCGCATTCTCCGCCCAAATCGCGAGCTGGCGCGTGTCAAAAGCATATTCAGCAACTTCGTACACGGCTTCGACCAGATCGGGGCTGAACAGCGCCTGTAATTCCTTCCGTGCCGTCTGGAATGGAGCCCCAATTTCGGCGGCAAAACGTTCGAATTGCCGCGCATTCACCTTGGAATTGCGTCGCGCAACCGCATAAAGCGCCGTGAAGTCACGGACAATCGCCCCCGGCCAATCAGTAACAAAGCGGGGCAGATTTATACGGCTGCGGTAGGCCGTCGTGAAGCTGCGCGGATAGTGGTAGCCATTATGGACCCGCGCCTGATTGGTGTAGGACGCACGGCGCATGAGCGCTGCTTCCCGTTCGACCAGCAGCACCCGTCTCAGCCCGCGATTGACGCTGAGGTGTCGAGCAATGACCGCGCCATAGAACCCGCCACCGACCACCACGGCATCAAATGGTTCCGTCACTCAGCGGCGCCTTTCAGCCGATGCACTACCGCACCATCAGCCGCAGGTTCTTCGATATTGAGCCGTTCGCGGCGCGTCAGCGTTGCGCTCGTGAACTCCTGGCTGACATGGTAGAGCGGGCCGTCATTGGACAGGCTGGCCATCGACAGCATGTATTCGCCCAACACAAACAGCACGAGCGAGATGAGAAAAAACATCCCCGACTGCTGCAGGCTCAGGCTGACCCACCCCGGCGCCACATCGTCAACCCACAGGGCGACCGCAACCACATAGACGGTGTAGAGCAGGTTTGCGGCCGCGCCGAAGAGCGTAAGGGCTGTGACCACGCGCATCGGCCCACGGGTTGTCGAGAACAACAGCCGCAAGCCCCTGTCGATGGCGTCGCCGAGGTTGTCGGTCCGCACCGCTTTGGGCACTGCGCTATACTCAAGATACGCCCGGGCAAAGCCGCCGGTTGCCGGCAGGTGCCGATAGGTCAGCACAGGCTGACGATGCTGAAGAATGAAGTTCACCACCCGCCGCGCAATCAGCCGGAACTTCGGCGCCTCGCGTCCGAGATCGACACCGGCAAACCGAGAATACAGGCGATGAAAAGCGCGCTCGCCAACCCGATAGGACCAGCGTGCTTTCGGACGCGCGGCGTTGGCGGCAAACACAACATCGGCGCCCTGCCCCGCCCGATCCAGCATCTGCCGGATGAACGCCGGATCGTCGCTCAGCGGATCCAGCACCGCCACATAATCGCCGAGCGCATTTTCGAGACCAACCCAGTTTGCAGTGTCGCCATCCACTTCTTTAGTGAGGGCAAAGACCTGCAGATTGGGCAAACCGGCGGGTCCTGCAAGCCGGCGCAACTCGGCGACGGACTCATCGACAGAGGCGTTATCAACAATGATCAGCTCAAAGTCGGCAACCATGGTCCGCAGCGTAGCAACGGTTTCGGTCAGCAGCGTTTCGAGGCGCTCCCGCTCGTTGCGCAGGACACAGACAACCGACAGGAAGACGGGGAACGCCAACATCACTGCCCTCGCCGAAAATCGGCAACTACGTATTTACGCGTTGATAACAGTCCGTATGGTGGCTTGGACAGGCCTTTGCATCGTTTCGGGGGGCTTGTTCACAGCGATTTACGAGCGCTGGCGGCAAGGTCCGACAGGACGCCGCCGACGGAAGGGCGCGCTCGTTTTCAGCCGCACGGGATGAGCCGGCACTATCCTGAAATGTAGTACCGCCAAACCAGAGCCCGAACAGTGATGGCAATGCTTAAAACCGGCCACGCCATCTGAGCTGCGGCGAGGACACGGCCGGTGACGAGCCCGATCCGCGACCGGTGCAGGTTAGACGTCTGGTCGGCCAACAAGACAAAAATACTGAGCAAGGGCAGGAAATACCGCCCCTGTACGCCTTCGACGATGCCATGGCCCACGGGCGTCCAGGTCATGTAGAGCGCGCCAAAAATCAACCCAAAACTGAGGGTTAACGCCCCAAAAGCTGAAAGAGGACCGCCAAACTGGCGGGCGCGAAACAGCCCGACGAGTCCGATAACAACCGGGACCAGTGATGCGGCAAGCAGCACCAGTGTTGCTCCGACGAAAAGTTTCGGGAGCGGCGTATCCAGCCAACCCAGATTACCCACCATTGAAGAAAGATAAAATCCCCACCGCAAAGACAGTGTATCCCAGGCAATGCTGAAAACCTTGAGAGGGTCAGCTCGCAGCAACGACAGTTGCGCGGAAGGATCGGCCAGCGAGTTGAGTGCCCCTGCCCCGAACGAGAGAACAAGTAAGTTCCACAACGCTGTCGCCCCAAGGGGCACCGCCGTAGCCACATATTTGCCCCATCCGCTGTTGGAGCTGAACCCTGCAATCAGCAGCGCCAACAGGGCATAGGGCATTTTTCCCATGCCGATGATGCTGGCGAGCACGGCGAGCCCAATTAGCTCACTGACCCGCAGCGGGCGTTTCTCTCTGAACGCGGATGAGATCATCGCCACGAACAGCATGCTGAGGGCAATCAGCAAGCCATCCTGCGTCACATGGGCTGATAAAGAGGCCGCCATCGGCAGCAACAGCACCGTGACGGCCAGGCCGCGCCCCGCCGACAACCGTTTAAGCGCGGCCCACCCAATCAGGAAACAAAGCAGCGCATTAACAATGCGCGCCAATCTCAGACTATCAAACACCGAGAGGTTGAGCCATTTACCGACACCAATCGCCAAAGCTGAGGGCGCGTACAACGTGGGCGCGTAAATAGATGTCGCAGTGAGGTTAGCCTCTGTTTGCAAGCCGGACCAACCAATGGCCCGCTCCTTCGACAGACGCTCTCCAGTCGCCTTTTCGGCATAAACAAACGGCATGCCTGCATATATTGCCGAGATTTCATTGATGCCATTGTCAACTGGCCCAGCAAATCCGCCCCCCGGCACAGGCTTTCCGAAAATCGCGCCATTGGTGAGCGCATCGGCCCGGGAGGTATGCAGGGGCTCATCGGCCCCTTGGAAAGTCGGCAGAAACAGAATCAGGAGCAGTGCAAACAGCGGCAGATAGAGCGTATAGGCAGCCAGAAGCATTCCGCCGTCCGGTTTATGACTGTTATGCGCCGAATCCACTGAGTAGAATAAAGATGCTACATCCCTCATGGACCCCTCCAAACCCTGCGCGCAACAGAGCAACCAAGCGCTGAACGGGCGAATCTACACTATTTGGTACGTATTAACCCTTAAGGTTTCGTACGCCCTGTGTCAAATGCGGGGCTGTTGACAAAGTGCGCGCCACCGAAAGGGAGGTCCCAAGCCCATGGGGGCCGGCCAGCGAGACGGCGCGACGCTTTGCCGATCCTGTTCGTGCTGAATGAGCCGCCAACCGGCCTCTAATTCACCGGGCTCAGCCGACCATTGGCAAGCATCACAAGAGCGCGGACCTGAGGGGAAAGTCGGCTTGGTGGAGGGGACTGGATTCGAACCAGTGAACGCTAAGCGACCAGATTTACAGTCTGGCGGATTTAACCACTCTCCCACCCCTCCAGCGAAGCGGAAGCACGGGGCGCACTGCACCCCAACGGCGCGGTTTATGTCGGGGGCATGCCGCGCTGTCAACAGAGTTTTCCCACCAGGGCGGGCATTTGGCGCACACCGCTTGCCGCGCGGGCGCAAACCGGGTACCGCAGCGGCCATGAGCCGCAACAAATTTCCGCCCAAACCGCGATACGACCCGGATACGGGCCCGGTCTATCTTTATGGCCTGCACACCGTGCGGGCTGCACTCGATAACCCGCTGCGAACCCGCAAGGCGCTGCTCGCAACGCCCAATGCGCTGGTCCGGCTGATGGAATCGGGCGGCATCGCTGGCATGCGGGTCACCGAGACCACACCCAGGGAGTTGGATCGGCTTCTGGGCCAGGATGCGGTGCATCAGGGCATGGCGCTGGAGGTGGATCCGGTATCGCGCTTCGGTCTTGATGATATTAAGGCACTGAAACTCGTGGTCGTGCTCGATCAGATCACCGATCCGCATAATGTCGGCGCCATCCTCCGCACCGCCTGCGCCTTTGGGGCCGATGCAGTGATCACCACCGCCCGCCATTCGCCGCGCGAAACCGGCGTAATGGCCAAATCCGCCTCCGGCGCGCTTGATCTCGTGCCCCTGATCGAGGTTCGTAATCTCGGCGATGCGATTGAAACGCTGAAAGAGCGCGGACTCGTGGTTGTGGGCTTTGATTCTGAAGCCCCGGCCCCGCTGAAGCCCCGTCCGGTGCCCGTGCCCATGGCCATTGTGCTGGGCGCTGAAGGCAAGGGCCTCCGCCAGCGCACGCGCGAGCTGTGCTCGGAAATGGTCCGGCTCGAGATGCCCGGCCCCATCAAATCGCTCAACGTATCGAATGCCGCAGCCATCGCTCTGTTTGCAGCCACGACGGGCACGGCCTGACGCCAAACCGGGCTTGCAGTGATGTTTCAACCGGTGCTAGCAAGGCGCCGCTGCCGGTATAGCTCAGTTGGTAGAGCAACTGATTTGTAATCAGTGGGTCGCGGGTTCAATTCCTGCTGCCGGCACCAGCCCCCTGATCCTGATCGCGCCCAACCTCCCGAGGGGGCGCAAGCGTTGAGTGGAGTGCCCGGAATGGCCGTTGAGTCTGGTCGTACTGACGCCGCGTCCGTTCGAGAGACCTCGGTGCCGTGGTCGGCCGTGGTCTGCCTGTCGCTCCTCACCTTTTTGCTCGTCGGGCTCGAGTTCCTGCCGGTCAGCCTGTTGACACCGATCGCGCAGGATCTGGCCATCACCGAGGGACAGGCCGGACAGGCGATCACCATGTCCGGCATCCTCGCTGTATTGACCAGCCTGTTCGGCAATGGCCTGCTGCGTCGCCTCGACCGCCGGTTGGTGGTGCTCCTGTACACGGCCATTCTGGTGGTCTCGAGCCTGGCCGTGGCGCTTGCGCCAGATTTCACCGTTTTCCTGCTGGGACGGGCGTTGGTGGGCATCGCCATTGGTGGCTTCTGGTCACTCTCGACCGCTATCCTCGCTCGCCTCGCGTCGGGGCCCGATCTGCCGAAGGCCATCGCCATCCTTCAGGTTGGCACGGCCCTGGCGCTGGTTCTGGCTGCGCCGCTCGGCAGCCTGCTCGGGGCGCTGATCGGCTGGCGCGGCACCTTTCTCGTTACCGTGCCCATTGGCCTTGTCGCCCTCGTCTGGCAGGCGATGGTCATTCCCGCCCTGCCCCCAACCGAAGCCGTATCGCCGCGCCGCATGCTGGGGCTCCTCTCGACCCCGAAATTTGCGCTTGGCATGGCCGCCACAGGCCTTGCCTTCATGGGCACCAACGCGCTGTCCATCTACCTGCGGCCATTTCTTGAAAGCGTGACCGGCCTTGATGTGGCGGTTCTCTCTCTCGCCCTGCTGAGCATCGGCGTTGGCGGCCTGGCGGGACTCGGTCTTGTCGGCCTCCTCCTTGCCCGCCACCTCAATGCCGCCCTTGTCGGCATTCCGGCCGTACTGGCCGTTCTCGCGCTGCTCCTCATGGCGTTGGGTCCCCTGGCAGGTCCAACCCTGGCGCTCCTCGTCCTCTGGGGCCTGGTGTCCACCCCGATTCCAGTCATCTGGAACACCTGGATGGCTGCGATCATCCCCAATGACCTTGAAGCGGGCGGCGGTTTGCAGGTCGCCCTGATCCAGACCGCCATCGCTGGCGGAGCCCTGTCGAGCGGCCTGCTGTTCGATCTTGTGGGGTGGTGGGCGAGCTTCAGCCTCAGTGCCCTGCTGCTCAGTGGCGCGGCGATCTTCGCCCACCTCGCAACGCCGCGGCGCTGATCGGCCGCAGCGGCGGACCAACCTGAGTTTTTTCTGTGCGTTACGTGCATTTACCCCGCCTGAGGGGCGCAGTGCGCTTTACACCGATACCCCGCAGCTATACGCGTTAAACCGTAGTTAAAGAGTTGCAATCGGGCGGGTTCAGTAGGCCGCCTGATAGGGGTAGCGCCGTAATGACAGCGGATTATCGGGGCGCTTCGGGCTCAACGCGCGGGATGCGCTCATGTTGAGCATCGTCATTCCAGCACGCAATGAGGCGCTGGCGCTCGGCCCGCTGATTGCCGAAATCGAGCGCGCACTGGTCGATTTCACCGGCTTCGAAATCATTGTGGTCGACGATGGCTCAACCGATGCCACGGAGGCAGCGGTGCTCGCCTCCCCCTCCCTGCGCGTCCGCTATATCCGGCACCCGCTCCCCGGCGGCCAGAGTGCCGCCATTCATTCCGGCGTGCGGGCGGCGCGCCATAGCCTCATCTGCACGCTCGATGGCGACGGTCAGAACCCGCCGGACGCCCTGCCCCAGATCATTGCGCCGCTTCTTGCCGATCAGGCCGGGGTCGTCGGCCTTGTCGCGGGCCAGCGGGTAGGACGGCATGATACCGTGAACCGTCGGCTGGCCTCGGGCCTTGCCAATTGGCTTCGCCGTCTGCTGCTGCGCGATGGCACGCGCGATACCGGCTGCGGGCTTAAGGTGTTCCGGCGCGAGGCCTTTCTCGATCTCCCCTATTTCAACCACATGCACCGCTATCTGCCCGCACTGTTCCTCCGCGATGGCTGGCAGGTGCTGCATGTCGACGTACCGCACCGGCCGCGCCTGTCGGGGCGCACGCATTACTCCAATCTGCAGCGCGCCCTGGTCGGGGCCGTCGATCTTTGCGGTGTCCTTTGGCTCATCAGGCGCCGGAAAAAGGTCCGACCCGCCCCGGCAGCCGGCCTTCGCGATGGCTCGGGCCATGGCTGAACTCCTCCGCCTCTTTCATGTCGACAGCACGGCTGAACTGCTCTGGATCGGCATCGGCCTTTGCGGTCAAATCCTGTTTGCCGGCCGGTTTATTGTGCAATGGATCGCCTCAGAAAAAGAGCGTAAGTCGCACATCCCCCTTGCTTTTTGGTACTTTTCGCTCGCCGGGGGTATCGTCTTGACGCTCTATGCCATCTACCGGCGCGACCCGGTCTTCCTCCTTGGTCAGGGGCTCGGCCTCCTGATCTATGTCCGCAACCTGTGGCTGATCCGCAATGAGCGCAGAACCGACTGAGCGCTGGGCGCGTCCGGTACTTTATGCACTCGTCGGCTTGACCCTGCTGCGGGTCGCCGCGCTGGCGCTGAGCCCCACCGATCTCTTTGTCGATGAAGCCCAGTATTGGCTCTGGTCGCAAACGCTGGCGTGGGGCTACTTTTCCAAACCGCCGCTGATTGCCTTTGTCATCCGGCTGACCACCAGCCTAGTGCAGACTGACAGCACCATGGCCATCAGGCTCGCTGGCCCGTTTGCGCATTTGGCGACAGCCTTGATCCTCGGGCGCCTCGCCTACCGGATAGCCGACAGGCGGGCTGCGCTCTGGGCGGCGCTCACCTATCTGACCCTGCCCTCGTGCAGCCTGGGCAGCTTCGTGCTGTCCACCGATACGGTCATGGCCCCTTTTTATGCCCTTGCGCTCCTCGGCCTTGTTGAGATGGGCATGACGCGCCGCCTGGGGCCCGCGCTCTGGGGCGGGCTCGCGCTCGGATTGGCTCTGCTTGCGAAATATGCGGCGCTCTATCTGCCGGGCAGCGCGCTGGTGGCGCTGCTCGTTAAAAAGCAGGCGCGCTCGCCTCTTCGGCTGTGGCTCATCTTCTTCAGTACGGCGCTCATTATTCTGAGCCCCAATATCCTGTGGAACCTTTCGCATGACCTCACCACAGTGCGGCACACCGCCGGCAATGTCGGCTGGGTCCAGCACCTGACCTTTGCCCCCTCTCTCACCGCCGGCCTGAAATTTCTCGCCGGTCAGGGGCTGATGGTCGGGCCCATCCTTGTTTGTGGCTTAGGGGCCTCACTCTGGCGCGGCGCGCTGCACGGCGCCCGATCGCTGCTCATTGCGCTCGCGCTCATCCCGCTTGGGCTGGTCACCCTGCAGGCGCTGATTGCGGGGGCCAACCTCAACTGGGCCTTTGCCGCGTGGCTGCCAGGGCTGGTGCTCGCTGTCATCGCGCTGCAGAACGGGCCCTGGCTCAAGATCAACCTGGTCCTCAACGGGGCGGTCAGCCTCGCCTTCATCGGCCTCACCCTGTTTCCCTACACCGCGCTGCCGAACCAGCAGCCCCTGCTGATGCGACTTCTCGGCCGAGCCGACCTGAGCGAGCAAATCCTGGACATGGCCGAAGCCAAAGGCCATATCCCCATCGTGACCGGCAACCGCGATATTCTGGCGGACCTTGTCTATACCAGCCGAACCCGGCCTGTACCGCTCTATGCCCAACAGCGACAGGGCCGACCGCTCACACATTACGAGCTGGCTTTCGCCCTGCCGACAGGGCTTATCGGCCCGGTGATCTTCGTTTCCCCCATCGTGCCGGACTGCCCAGGCGGCCCCGCGCCGCTGGCGCAGCCCCTCAATACCGATATCGGCGCCTATGCCAACCAGCGGTTGTTTGCCGTGTTCACCCGGGCCGAATGCCTGCCGCAACTCTGATCGGAACGCACCAAATGGTGATTGCCACGCCCCGTTCGCCCCGGCATGTTGATGCGATGAGCATTCCCGTTGTCGAACTCTCCGGCATTCACAAATCCTTTGGCGCCAATGCCGTGCTGCGCGGCATCAGCCTTATCGCCAACGAGGGCGAAGTCATCACGCTGATCGGGTCGTCGGGGTCCGGAAAGTCGACGCTGCTGCGCTGCATCAACCTGCTCGAAGTCCCCGAACAGGGACAGGTGCGCATTGGCGGCGAGGACGTTTCGTTGAGCCTGCCCGGCCCCCATCGCCGCCCGACCAACGAAACGCAGATCCGCCGCATCCGGTCCGAACTCGGCATGGTGTTTCAGTCGTTCAACCTGTGGAGCCACATGAGCGTGCTCGACAACGTCATGGCAGCGCCCTTGCGGGTGCAGGGCCGCGATGCGGCTGACGTGCGTGCTGAGGCCATGGCGACGCTCGCCAAGGTAGGCCTGGCCGAGAAAGCCGAGGCCTGGCCCGCAGAACTCTCGGGCGGCCAGCAGCAGCGTGCCGCGATTGCCCGCGCACTCTGCATCAACCCGCGCGTCATGCTGTTCGACGAGCCAACCTCGGCGCTCGACCCGGAATTGCAGGTAGAAGTGACCCGCGTTATCCGCCTCCTGGCAGATGAGGGCCGCACCATGGTGCTGGTGACCCATGATATGGGGCTGGCGCGCGCCATTTCATCGCGCGTCCTGTTCCTCCATCAGGGCCTGATCGAAGAAGAAGCCCCGCCCGAAACGCTGTTCACAGCGCCGAAATCAGCGCGTGTGGCGCAGTTCCTTAAGGCATCATCCGGCGGGTAAGCCGCATCATCCGGTGCAGTTTGTCGCTTTGCGGATCGGGTCGGCCACGTTATCTTTGTCCAAACGGTCAAAAGGGCCCGCGTTTGGCGGTGCAAAGACCGATATGAGAGGAGTGACATGAAAAAAGCAATTTTGATCGCCGCCGCCTTTGGCACGCTGTTGACCACCGCAGCTCTCGCTGCGCCGGTGCGCATTGCCACCGAAGGCGCCTATGCGCCCTTCAACTATGTCGATGACACTGGCAAACCGGCCGGGTTTGAAATCGATCTCGGCACCGAGATCTGCACGCGCGCCGGGCTCGAGTGCACCTTCCAGACCAATGAATGGGATTCAATCATCCCCAATCTGGTGGCGGGCAATTACGATGTGATCATGGCCAGCATGTCGATCACCGACGAGCGCAAGCAGACCATAGATTTCTCAGACGCCTATTTCCCACCCGATCCGTCGAAATATGTCGCGCGGGCCGGGACCTCGCTCGACTTCAATGCATTGTCGGGCAAGGCCATCGGCGTGCAGAGTGCCACTATTCAGGCGTCGTTCGTTGAAGAGACTTTTGGGGCCTCCAATACGGTCAAGGCGTTCGATACGGCCGACAAGGCCCTTGCCGACCTTGGGGCAGGCAATATCGATATCTTCTTTGGTGACGGTACCTATGTCGATGAAGTCGTGACGTCCTCGAGCGGCGCGCTCGAAGCGACGGGGCCCGATGTGATCCTCGGTGATGGCATTGGCGCCGGCGTCCGCAAGGGCGATGCCGACCTCAAGGCCAAGCTCGATGACACCATCAAGGCCATGAAGGCCGATGGCTCGCTCGAAGCGCTGATCCTCAAGTGGTTCCCGGACCGCAAGACGCCGATCTTCGCCAACTGATTGATGAAGCGGGGGCGGTCATTCGCCCCCGCTTTTCTGCCGGGGGGCAGCCATGGCTGAAGCACAGGCATATTGGAGCGGGCTGTTCGGGCCTGATCTCGGCTTTTGGATTGCCTATCTTACCAATGGCAAGCATATCGCCTTTTACGCCAGCGTGCAGTTCACCCTGATTGCCGCCCTGGCTGGCGGCGCTTTTGCGTTGCTGTTCGGGCTGTTGGGCGCCGGCGCGCGACTCTCCGGTTTCTGGCCCTTGCGCGGACTTGGCTTTGTGTACACCAACATGGTGCGCGGCATTCCTGACGTGCTGTTCATCCTGTTTTTCCCGCTCGCCTTTGAACAGGCCGTTGAGGCGCTTCGCGCCCTCACCCTCTGTTCGCCCGAAACCATCGCCGCCCAGAATGGCGCGTGGCCGCCCTGCGCTGAAGCCAACTGGATTTTGGGTACGCCCGAATATCTGGCGCTCGCCTCGGTTACGCTCGGGCTCGTCTATGGCGCCTTTGCCGCCAATGTGATGTCCGGCGCCATGCGCGCGGTCGCCCCCGGTCAGATTGAAGCGGCACGCGCATTTGGCTTCAGCGCTGCCGATGTGTTCTGGCGCTTCCGGGTGCGGCAGATGTGGGCCTATGCCCTGCCGGGCCTCTCCAATGTGTGGATGCTGGTGATCAAGGCCACCTCCTTGCTGTCGCTTCTGCAGATCGCCGATATCGTGCTCTGGGCCAACCGGCTTGGTCAGCCCAACTTCTCCCGCAGTGCCGGGGTGATTCACGGCGATTGGCGCTGGGCCTATTACCTTGTGCTGTTCATCTTCTATATCGGGCTCACCTATGTGTCGGAAAAGGCCTTTTTAAGCCTCACCCGCCGCGCCCGCCGCGGCATGGCCATTGTGGGCAATGCCCCATGACCCAGCTCACCGCCGTCCTCGCCGACATAGCCCTGCTCGCCAAACCGGCGCTCTTCAACCTGTATTTCGCCTTCGCCTCGATCCCCATCGGCTTCCTGTTCGCCATCTTCCTTGCGCTGGGCAAAGCCTCGCGGCATGGCCTGCTGCGGCGGCTGTCGTCGAGCTACATCTATATGTTCCGGGGCTCGCCGCTCTTCATCCAGTTCTTCATGATCTACTCGATGGTGCTGGCGCTGAACCTCAGCGTCTGGAAGCCGCTGGGCATCGATGGCATCGTGCTCAATCCGCTGGTGCTGGGCCCGGTGGTTCTTGCGCTCAACACCACGGCCTATACCGCCGAAATCCTGTTCGGTGCGCTCACCAGCGTGCCGCGCGGCGAAATCGAAGCGGCGCGCGCCTTCGGCTTCAGCCCCGGCACGCGCTTCCGCCGCATCGTCTGGCCGCACATGATCCGGCTGGCCTGGCCAGCCTATACCAATGAAGTGGTGTTCCTGTTTCACGCCACCACGCTCGTCTATTTCACCCTGCCGGTGATCGACGATCAGAAAGACCTGATGACCAAGGCCGGTGAACTGTTTCAGCGCGATTTCAACGTGCTGCTGCACTATTCGGTGGCGGGGCTCTATTTCCTCGCCTGTTCGCTCGCGATCTTTGTGGTGTCGGGCCTCATCTACCGGCGGCTGACCCGGCATATGCCCGGCGCGGCGCAGCGTTGGCGCTTCACGCTCATCAGCCCGCTGCGCTAAGCTTTGATTTTCTGATACCGGCGAATGACCATGTCGCGCTTCATGCGGCTCAGGTGATAGAGAAAGAACACCCCGTTCATCTGGTCGATTTCGTGGAGCGCAACGCGCGCCGCCCAGCCCTCAAGCCGCACCGTCTGCGCCATGCCGCTTTCATCATCAAAGCCGACCACCGCCCAGCGGGGCCGCATCACGTCGATGCTGACGCCCGGCATGGCGACCGATCCTTCAGGACCGGCGTCCAGTGCCTCAGCGCTGTCCACCACCACCGGGTTGTAGAACACGCGATAGTCTCGCACAGCCTCGGGCGCACTGAGGCTCACCACGATCACCGGATCAATCGCCCCGATATGGTGCCCGGCGAGCCCATAGGCGTCTGCCGCTGCCGCCGCCCCGCGCAACTGCTCGCCAATCGCGATCAAGTCGGCATCCACCGGCCGCAGCGCCGCTTTGAGCTTCAGCCGCGGATCGGGAAAGCCGACGTACATCAATAGGTCCCGCTCAACTGACCATCGGTCGGTTGCGCCGTGCCATCCGTGCCCAAAGGCGCTGGCGGCAGGATACCGGCCGGTTCCTGTCCCCCACCCTCGATATTCTGGAAAGCCGACGAATCAACGCCAATCACCGAGGTGACGAGGTTGGGGCCTGTGCCCGGCTTGAACGCCTCATATATCGCGCTCTCGCCGCCCGTCGCCTTGATGCCGGTCGCTGGATCGATCCACACGGCCGTCATGCCGCTTGGCATGTTGAACGGAGTCGGCGGCTTGCCCTTCATCGCGTCCATCATGAAGTCGGTGAAAATTGGCACCGCCATCTCGCCGCCCGTTGCCTGCTTGCCCATGCTTTTGGGCGTATCGAACCCCAGATAGATGCCCACGACCAGCTCCGGCGTAAAGCCGATGAACCACGCATCCTTATAGTCGTTCGAGGTACCGGTCTTGCCGGCCACCGGCCGGTTCAGCACCTTGGCATGGGTGCCGGTGCCGCGCTGCACCACGCCTTCCATCATCGAGGTGATCTGATAGGCGGTCATCGGATCGAGCACCTGCGGGCGATTGTCGATGATCAGCGGTTCGGGCTGGTTGGCCCACTGGTCAGCGGAACAGCCATCGCACACCCGATCATCATGCTTGTAGATGGTCTTGCCGTAGCGGTCCTGGATACGATCGATCAGCGTCGGCACAATGCGGCGGCCCCCATTGGCAATCGTCGCATAGGCCGCTGTCATCCGCATGTCGGTGGTTTCGCCCGAGCCGAGCGCCATGGCGAGCACCGGGCTCAGATCATCATAGATGCCGAACATCTTGGCATAGTCGACGATCAGCGGCATGCCGAGATCCTGCGCCAGCCGCACCGTCATCACGTTTCGGCTGCGCTCAATGCCGCGCCGCAGGGTCTGCGGTCCGTAAAATTCCTGCCCGTAGTTTTCAGGCCGCCACACCGTGCCATCGGCATTCAGAACTTCGATGGGCGCATCGAGCACCACCGAGGCGGGCGTATAGCCATTATCGAGCGCGGCGGAATAGACAATCGGCTTGAACGATGAGCCCGGCTGCCGCAGCGCCTGCGTCGCCCGGTTGAACTCGGATTCCGCGAACGAGAACCCGCCGACCATGGCGACCACGCGGCCGGTACGCGGGTCCATCGCCACCAGCGCACCCTCAATTTCGGGCACCTGCTGCAGCGTATAGCTGCTGTCCTTATCCGCCACCGGCGACACATAGATTACGTCGCCGACCTTCAGCACCTGATTAAGCTTTTTCGAGACCCACGGCACGTCCTTGCCATCGAGGGTCCCCATCACCCGCTCGACGGCCACCTTGCCATCGACATCGGTGATCGGCCTGAGGCCGATCTTGGCGACATTGCCGTCGAGACTGAGCACAACGGCCAGCGTCCATTCGGGCACATCGCCGAGCGGCTTCACCGCATTGATGGCCGCGCCCCAATCGCCAGCCGTATCGATGGTCGCCACCGGTCCGCGGAAGCCATAGGTCTGGTCATAGGTGATGAGCCCGTCCATCAGCGCCTTGCGCGCATAGGTCTGCAGCTTGGGCTCTAGTGTGGTGCGCACCGACAGGCCACCGCCATAGAGTTCGGCCTCGCCGTAGAGCTTGCCCAGCTGACGGCGCACTTCCTCGGTGAAATATTCGGCCGAATATTCCTGGCTGCCGCCGGTGCGCGGACTGACGTTCAGCGGCTCCTGCTTGTAGACCTCGACCGCTTCCTTTTTCAGGTAGCCGTTCTCCACCATGCGGTCCAACACCCAGTTGCGGCGCTCAATCGCCTGCTTGGTGCGCCGGAACGGGTGGTAATTATTCGGCCCCTTGGGCAGCGCAGCGAGATAGGCCGCTTCCGACGGGGTCAGCTCATAAAGCGCCTTGTCGAAATAGTTGAGCGCCGCTGCCGCCACCCCATAGGAATTGATGCCGAGGAAAATCTCGTTGAGATAGAGCTCGAGAATCTTGTCCTTTGAGAAGGTGCTCTCGATCCTGAGCGCGAGCAGGGCTTCCTGGATTTTGCGGTCCCAGGTCTGCTCGGTGGTGAGCAGGAAGTTCTTGGCCACCTGCTGGGTAATGGTCGATGCGCCAACCAGCGGCCCGGAATCGCCTTCGATCTTGGCCATGATATTATCGCGCAGCGCACGGATGATGCCTTCAACGGCAAGGCCGTTGTGCTGGTAGAAATCCTTGTCTTCAGCCGACAGGAAGGCGTCGATGACCAGCGGCGGAATGGTTTCAATCGGCTGGAACAGGCGGCGTTCGCGCGCATATTCGGCCAGAAGCGACCCGTCAGCCGCGTGAACGCGCGTCGTCACCGGGGGCTGATAGTCTTTCAGCACGGTATAATCGGGCAACTTGGCTGACACCTGGTTGAGATAGATCGCCGCCCCGGCCACTGCAGCAAACATGCAGAACACCAGAAACCCGAAGAAATATCCCAGAAAGCGGAGCATCAAGGCCTCGTCAATAAGTGGCCGGGTTTCCGGCACAGGGTCAGTGGACGCCCGCAACGGCGTCCCTTGGGCGGGTCTTTGCAAAAAACCTATTGCGAGGCAACCGCCTTGTTCCGCCCTTCAAAATAGCGCGCAATGCCCCGGGCCAGGGCCGAGACGGTTTTAGACCGCCAGTCCGGCTTCTGCAGATTGGCAAAATCAGTCAGGTTGGAGATATAGCCCAGCTCCACCAAAACCGAGGGTACATCGGGCGACTGCAGCACGAAATAGTCCGCCTGACGGACCGGAAAGCGCCGCAGCGCCACCGACGGCGCCAGCTCGTCGATGATCGACTTTGCCGCGAGCCAGCTTTCCTTGCGCACTTCGCGGCGCATCAGATCGAGCAGCACACCCAAGACCGGCTCCGGCGTGCCATCGGGCTTGGCAAAGCCCGCCACCACGTCATAGCGTCCCTCGCCGTTGGCCAGCACCTTATCAAGGACATCGCCGCCGTTTTCATCGCGCGTGTAGACGCTCGCCCCGCTGATATCGGGCTCCTGAAAGCTGTCGGCATGCAGCGAGACAAAGAGATCGGCCTTGTTCATTCGGGCGAGGTCCACCCGCTCGTTGAGCGTCAGATAAGTGTCCTCGGTGCGGGTGATGGCGACATCAAAGGCTCCGGTCGCCATGAGCGCCGCCTGCAGATCGAGTGCGAACAGCAGCGTCAGGTCTTTTTCATGCACGCCCGATGCCGCCGTCGCGCCATTATCGACCCCACCATGGCCGGGATCGACCACGATCAGCGGCTTGACGGCCGCTCCCTTTTTGGCCGCACCATCGGGCGTAGCGTTTGTCTCGGGCGCCGCCTGCCTGGTCTCTGGTGCGGGCACGGCAGCAGCCGCCTCGGCCGCAGCCTGCGCCGCAGCCGCGAGAGCCTCGGCTTCGGCCTTGGCTTTGGCCGCATCAGAGGCCGCCTTATCGGCCGCCACCCGGTTGCGGAAGCTCGCCTCGCCATCCGGAACCAGATCCACAACCAGCCGCGCCGGCTGATCGGCCACCTTGTCGAGGAAATAGGCCTGCTGCACCTGCGCCGGCCCCGCAAGCACCAGCGTAGCGCGCGCCCGGCCGCTGTCGGCCATCTCCAGCGTGAACCCGGTGACAAGCCCCTGCCCGGCGACATCCGGCGGCGCGGCGATTCGCAGCGCACCCGCCTTCACATCCACCGCAATGCGGAACGGATCGGCCAGCGACACGATGGCAAAAGGTGTCGCCCCATCGAGATCGATGATGAGGCGCGCCCGGCTGGCTGTGGCGGTCACGCGGGCATCGAGCACGACGGGATCGGCTGAAACGGCGGGCGACTGCGCCAGCGTTGCCCCCGGCGCCAAAAAGACAAGCGCCACGAGGCTCAGCAACGCCACCAGCATAACCCGGGCCCGGCCGATCATGCCCAACACAATATCCCGAAGCCCTGTCGCAATCCTGCACCCTTTTTGGCTCGCCTGATCCGCCCGATCCGGCCGTTCCCCCCGCCCACGCCTCCTTTGGCCAGAGCACTCGGGCGATTCTGGGGCGGCATCGGCCTGTCTCAATGACAAGCCCGGTTGAGGGAAGCAAGCACAGCGAATGGGACCAAACTGACTTTCCTGTTGCCAATTTGAAGCAATATCCATAAAGCCTAACGCTGTGGCGGAAGCTTATCCGCCCAAGGGGAGCTTCGGTGCTGCGTGAGCGCCGCCTCTTGGGCCTTGCGGACGATTGATCGTCTCAAGTTGCGGCAACTCACCGTTACACTTGCGAATCCCGGCCCCTAGGGGTCGACGGCCAGCAGTGCCAGCTTCGGGCACCTGGCTCCGAGGAAGAGGTCGGATGGCCACCGGGCGGACTATGAGCGGCGAGACTGCGATCATTCTGAGCGCAAATCAGGCTGCTTTCCCCAATGCCATCGCTCTCCATCACCGGAGCGGCGCGCGCGCCGCTCTTTTCGGCGCGATGAGCGCCATATCCTTAGAACCATTCGCCCTGCCGGGCGCGCCACTGCGGCGACCGACTTTCCGGTCTCGCGGCGTGCCAGAGCGGGTGCGCGGAGTTACTTTTTATGGCTACCAAGAGAATGCTGGTGGATGGCATCCACCCGGAAGAAACACGGATCGTTGTCACTAACGGGCCCCGGCTCGAGGAATTCGATTTCGAATCCGCCCAGCGGCGGCAATTGCGGGGGAACATCTACCTCGCCAAGGTGACGCGGGTTGAACCCTCGCTGCAGGCCGCCTTCGTGGAATATGGCGGCAACCGCCATGGCTTCCTCGCCTTTTCCGAAATCCACCCGGATTACTACCAGATTCCGGTCGCCGATCGCGAAGCACTGCTGCGCGACGAAGCCGATCACGATGACGATGAACCGGCCTCGGACCACGCCCAGAGCGCCGCCCCGACCGATAGCGTTGACGACGATGCCAGCGATGATGACGGCGCAAGCCACATCGAGCAGGCGCCGACCTCGAACGAGCCCGTGGAAAGCATGGGCGGCAGCGATGCGCTTGAAGACGTGCAGGAGCGCCGTCAGCGCGGTCCGCGCCGCCACCAGTATAAAATTCAGGAAGTGATCAAGCGTCGGCAGGTCATGCTGGTGCAGGTCGTGAAGGAAGAGCGCGGTAACAAGGGTGCGGCGCTCACCACCTATCTGTCGCTGGCCGGTCGCTATTCGGTGCTGATGCCGAACACCGCCCGTGGCGGTGGCATTTCGCGCAAGATCACCAATGCGGCGGACCGCAAGCGCCTCAAGGATATCGTGGGCGATCTCGAGGTGCCGCAGGGCCAGGGCGTGATCCTGCGCACAGCGGGTGCCTCGCGCACCAAGGCCGAAGTGAAGCGCGATTTCGAATATCTGCAGCGGCTGTGGGAGAATGTGCGCACGTTGACGCTGAAGTCGACCGCGCCCTGCCTCGTGTATGAAGAAGGCTCGCTCATCAAGCGGACCATCCGCGATCTCTATTCCAAGGATATCGACGAACTCCTGGTCGCCGGCGATGACGCCTATCGCGAGGCCAAGGACTTCATGCGCATGATCATGCCGAGCCACGCCAAAAACGTGCAGCTCTACCGCGAAGACGCGCCGATTTTCTCCAAGCACGGCGTTGAAAGCCAGCTGGACCAGATGTTCTCCCCGCAGGTCACCCTGCCGTCGGGCGGCTATATCGTCATCAACCCCACCGAAGCTCTCGTCTCCATTGACGTGAACTCGGGCCGGGCGACGAAAGAGCACAATATCGAGGACACCGCGCTTCAGACCAACCTTGAAGCCGCTGAAGAAGTCTCCCGCCAGTTGCGGCTGCGCGATCTCGCCGGGCTGATCGTCATCGATTTCATCGACATGATGGAAAACCGCTCCAACCGGGCGGTTGAGCGCAAGCTCAAGGAATGCCTGAAGAACGACCGGGCCCGCATTCAGGTCGGCCGGATTTCGCATTTCGGCCTTCTGGAAATGAGCCGCCAGCGCATCCGCTTCGGCGTGGTCGAAAGCTCGACGCACCAGTGCCCCACCTGCCAGGGCACCGGGCTCGTGCGCTCGGTTGAGAGCGTGGCGCTCATGGTCATGCGCAATGTCGAGGACCATGTGCTCAAAAAGCCCGGTCAATCGATCAACCTGCGCGTTCCCACCGATGTGGCGCTTTACATCCTCAATTCAAAGCGCATGACCCTGACGGGTCTTGAGCTTAAGTACAGCCTGTCGATCACCATCATGGCCGATGATCACGTCGGGCCGTCGCATTTTGCCATCGAACGCGGTGAAGCCCGCTCGCTCGAACGTGAAGTGATCCCCGGCACGCATGTGCGCGTCGATACGGCAAGCCCGGTCGATGCCGACGATGCCGCCGTCGATGACGCGATCATCGAGGATGAAGACGAGGAAGAAGAAGCGCCCGCCGGTGAAGACCGCCGTGCCGATGCCGGTGATGCCGAACGGACAGGCCGCCGTCGCCGCCGCCGCCGTCGCGGCCGGGGTGCTGATGACCGCGCCGGGACGGAAGCCCGCGAACCGCAGGCCGATACTGCCGCAGCAGCCTCGGATGTCGATACCGACGAGGATGCAGATGGTCTTGAGGCCGAAGGCGCCGATGAAGGCCTCAACGCCGATGGCGAACCGCGCCGCCGCCGCCGTCGCGGTCGTCGGGGTGGACGCCGTAATCGTCGCCCCGAAGATCAGGCCGGTGAGACCTCTGCCGAGGCAGGCACAGCCGCGCCGCGCGATGAAGTCATCGCCATGGCCGACATGCCGGTCGCCGAAGTACTGGACGTTGTGGCCGACAAACCGAAGCGGGGTCGTCGCAAAAAGCCCGACGCCGCCGAGACAGTCGTTGCCGAAGCCGTGGTCGCTGAACCCGTGACCGAAGCCGAACCGACGGAAAAGCCCAAGCGCAGCCGCGCCCGGAAGCCGAAAGCCGCCGACGCCGCGATCGACGCCCCGGAAGCTGTCGCAACCGAGCCGGCACCGAAGCCCGCCAAAGCCCCGAAGGCCGCCAAGGCCCCGGCTAAAGCCAAGGCTCCGAAGGCCGAAGCCCCGGTCGCCGAGGCAAACGCGACCGCAGAGGCCGAAGAAGCCCCCGCGGCCCGACGCAAGAAGGCCATTCCGGAAGGCGAAATCGTCGTCAGCACCACGGCGGCGGATAAGCCGGATGAAAAGCCGAAAAAGGCTGGCTGGTGGCAGCGCCGCCTCGGCCTCGGCACCTGATCGGCTGAACGACCGACCCTGAACAGCACAAAGGCGGAGACCCGGGTCTCCGCCTTTTTCTTTGGGGCGTCCACCTGGCGCCTATAGCGCTGTGAGGAACTGGTCGATGCGGTCCACAGCCTCGGTCACCGTTGCCCGTGTCCCCGCGTAGGAGAACCGCATGAAGCGGTGCCCGTTGACGCGATCAAAATCGATGCCTGGCGTTGCCGCCACCCCGGCCTTTTCAAGCAGAGCAATGGCAAAGCTCAAGGCGTCGCTCGTGAAGGCCGACACATCGACATAGCTGTAGAACGCGCCATCGCCGCTATTGGCGGCCACCAGCCCGTGGCGCGCCAGCCCCTCGGCCAGAATCTCGCGGTTGGTGCGGTAGCCCGCTTTCTGCTCTTCGGCATAATCGCGCTCGCTGAGGGCGGCGACCGCCGCGATCTGGCTCAACGTCGGGGCCGAGATGAACATGTTCTGCTGCAGCATCATGGCCCGGGCCCTTAGGTCCTCGGGCAGAACCATCCAGCCCACCCGCCACCCGGTCATGCAGTAATATTTCGAAAACGAGTTGATGATGATGGCGTCGGGGTCAAATTCCGCAGCCGAGACCGAGGGCCCGCGATAGTCGAGCCCATGGTAGATTTCGTCGGAAATGAACCGCACCCCGAGCCGCGTACAGGTCGACGCGATCGCCGCGAGCGCAGCACCGGTCACCCCGGCGCCGGTCGGATTGGCCGGCGAGGCAAAGAGCAGCCCGTCAAACGGGGTTTCGCGATAGGCCCGCTCGACATCCTCAGCGCTGAGGCGCCAGCCCGATTGCGCGCTGACCTCGATTTCAACCGGCACCATGCCGAGGCCCAATAGCGTGTTGAGATAGGCCGGATAACCCGGCCGCGTGACCGCCACCCGCGCACCGGGCCTGAACGCCGCGAGGAACGCGAGGATGAAGGCCGCAGACGAGCCCATGGTCACCATGATCGCCTCAGGCGGCACGGCCACCCGATGCTGGGCCTCATAATAGGCTGCAAGTCCCGCCCGCAGCGGCGCAATACCACCCGAGGGCGTATAGTGCTGGGGCAGATCAAGCGCCCGGCGCACGGCCTCCCGCACGGCGGGCGCCGGCGGTGCCCCCGGCTCACCCGATTCCATATGCAGCACCCGCTGGCCGCGCGCCTCCAGCTCTTTCGAGCGGGCAGTAATTTCCATCACGTAAAACGGCCTGAGGCCCGGCAGCATGGTATCCATGCCTCTTCGCTAACTGATTAGGCCGCTCGCCTCAACTGCGACCTCTGGGCCAGTGCTCTCGCCAAACCCCTCAATCCCGGCTATCACACCGGCCAATTCTGGTCTGGGGATACCCATGAAGCGGTTTTTACCTCTTGTCGTTGTGTTCTTGCTGGGCGCCCTCCTCGGCGTCGGGGTTCTGGCCGGATTGCGGCCTGTGCCGAATAACGATCAGATCCGGGCGATCGCCGAAACCGTCGTGGCCGAGAACCCGGCCCCGGTCGTGGTGCCGCCCCCCGCGCTCGATGCCGACCAGATCCTCGCTCTTGTTGAAGATCATCTCGTCAAAACCCCGTCGATCCTCGCGCGGATGACCAGCGCGCTGCAAAGCGCCGCCGAACAGGAAAAGGCCAACAAGACCAAAGCCACCATCGCCGAAATGCGCGATGCGATCTTTGCCTCGCCCAACCATGCCGTGATCGGCAACACGGACGGCGACATCACGCTCGTCGAGCTGTTCGACTACAATTGCGGCTATTGCCGCCAGGCCCTGCCCGATCTCGTGGCCCTGCTCGAGGAAGATACCGGCATCAAGCTGATCCTCAAGGAATTCCCGATCCTCAGCCAGGGCTCGATGGATGCTGCGCGGGTTGCCGTGCAGGTGGCCGCCAATCCCGAGGTTGATTACTGGGCGTTCTACCAGCGGCTCTATTCGACCCGCGGCCAGATCGACAGGGCGGCAGCCCTCAACGCCGCCGCATCACTGGGACTTGATCCGGCAGCGCTGCAGGCGGGCATGAACAGCGACGTGGTCGCCACCGAACTGAAGGCCAATTACGCCATTGCCGAAAAGCTCGGCATTACCGGCACCCCGACCTTCATCCTGGGCGACAGCGTGATTGCGGGAGCGGTTGGCGTCGATGCCCTGCGGGCGGCGATCAAAAACATGCGGGCCTGCGGCGCCATCACCTGCGAAACGGATTAGAACAGCTAAAACCAGAGCCAAAAGCGGCACCTGACGCCGCAATTTGGCCCTTTTTCGTGCATTACACCGCCCCTGCGCTTGCGCCCAACGGGGGGGCGGTGCACAAGGCAAAATCATGGCTCACCGCGTTCTCGTCCTCAACGGCCCGAACCTCAACATGCTCGGCACGCGCGAGCCGCAGACCTATGGGACTCAGACGCTCGCTGACATTGAGACGCTGTGCATTGCCGAAGGCAAGGCGCTCGGGCTCGATGTGACCTGCCGCCAGTCCAACCACGAAGGCGACCTCGTGACCTGGATTCAGGAGGCAATGGGCCAGTACGAGGCGCTGATCCTCAACCCTGGCGCCTATTCCCACACCTCGGTTGCCATTCACGATGCGATCCGCGCGACGGGCCTCAAGGTGATCGAAGTCCACCTCAGCAATATCCACGCCCGGGAGCCGTTCCGCCATCATTCCTATGTGTCCGCCGTTGCAGCGGGCGTCATTTGCGGGCTGGGTGCCACGGGCTATAAGCTGGCCCTTACCGCGATAGCCGATAAACGATAAGAGAGACGCCATGACCAAGTCCTCCCAGAACGCCGACCAGCTGCTGATCCGATCGATCGCCAAGCTCCTCAACGAGCAGAACCTGGCCGAGATCGAGATCGAGCGCGAGGATATGCGCGTGCGCGTCACCCGCACCTTCCAGAACACCATGCCCCAGATGGCCATGCCCACTTATGCGCCGCAGCCCGTGGCTCCGGCCGCTCCGGTGCCGCAGAGCACCCCGCATGCCACCTCTGCGGCCGTGGCAGCAGTTGCCCAGCAGGCGGCCGATGATCTCGCGGCCAATCCGGGTACCCTCACCTCCCCCATGGTGGGCACCGCCTATCTCTCGCCCGAACCCGGCAAGCCGACTTTTGCCGCCCTGGGCACCCGGGTGACCGAAGGTCAGACCGTGCTGATCATCGAGGCGATGAAGACCATGAACCAGATCCCGGCGCATCGCTCGGGCACGGTAACGCGCATTCTCGTCGACGATTCGAGCCCGGTCGAATACGGTCAGCCCCTCGTCGTGATCGAATAAGGATCGGCCATGTTCCAGAAGGTCCTCATCGCCAATCGCGGCGAGATCGCGCTCCGCATCCTCAGGGCCTGCAAGGAACTGGGCATTGCCACGGTCGCCGTGCATTCCACGGCCGATTCGAACGCCATGCATGTGCGGCTTGCCGACGAAAGCGTCTGCATCGGGCCGCCGCAGGCGCGCGATTCCTACCTCAATATCCCCTCGATCATGGCAGCCTGTGAAATTACCGGCGCTGATGCGGTGCATCCCGGCTATGGCTTCCTCTCGGAGAATGCGCGCTTTGCCCGTATTCTTTCAGAGCACAAGATCACCTTCATCGGGCCCTCGTCGCACCATATCGAAATCATGGGCGACAAGATCACGGCCAAAAAGACCGCCGTTGAACTGGGCATCCCCGTGGTGCCGGGCTCGGCCGGCGAAGTGAAGACCGAGGCCGAGGCCAAGGAAACTGCTGCGGAGATCGGCTATCCCGTGCTGATTAAAGCCACCGCTGGCGGTGGTGGGCGCGGCATGAAGGTCGCCTTCTCGGAAGACGATGTGCTGATTGCCTGGTCGACCGCCCGCTCCGAGGCCAAAGCCGCCTTCGGCAATGACTCGGTCTATATGGAAAAGTATCTGACCAAGCCCCGGCACATTGAAGTGCAGGTGATGGGCGATGGCCAGGGCAACGCCGTGCACCTCGGCACGCGCGACTGTTCGTTGCAGCGCCGCCACCAGAAGGTGTGGGAAGAGGCCTCGGCCCCGACCGTGCCCAAGGATCAGCAGATGGAAATCGGCGAGATCTGCGCCGCTGCCATGCGCAAGCTGAAATACTCGGGCGCGGGCACCATCGAGTTCCTCTACGAGGATAATCACTTCTACTTCATCGAAATGAACACCCGCCTGCAGGTGGAACATCCGGTCACCGAGCGCATCACCGGCGTGGACATTGTCTACGAGCAGATCCGCGTCGCCTCGGGCGAAAAGCTGAGCCTTGAGCAGAAATATATCAACTTCTCCGGCCATGCCATTGAAGTGCGGATCAACGCCGAGGACCCGCAGACCTTTGCCCCCTCGCCCGGCAAGATCCAGTTCTACCACCCGGCGGGCGGCGTCGGCATTCGCGTCGATTCGGCGGTCTATCAGGGCTATACGATCCCGCCCTATTATGACTCGCTTATTGGCAAGCTGATCGTCTACGGCCGCACCCGGCCCGAATGCCTGCAGCGCCTCCGGCGTGCTGTCGATGAATTCGTGGTGGATGGGGTCAAGACCACGCTGCCGCTGTTTCAGCGCCTCATCAAGGAGCCGGACATCATTGCCGGCGACTATGACATTCACTGGCTCGAAAAATACCTGAAGGCCGACAAGGCCTGAGGCTTTTGACAAGCGGGCGGTTGCGGCCCATATGGTTTTCATGCGCCGCAGCCGTGACCCCTTTGCCGTTGATCTCACGCCCGAGCTGATCATCCGCGCCTATCAGGCGGGGATTTTCCCCATGGCGGAATCAGCCGATGCGCCCGACCTGTTCTGGGTCTGCCCGGAAAAGCGCGGCATCGTGCCGCTCGATGCGTTCCATATCTCCAAAAGCCTCAGAAAGACGCTGCGCACCCACCCCTATCGCGTGACCGTCGATTCCGATTTCGAGGCGGTGATCGAGGGCTGCGCGCGGCCCGCTCCGGATCGCGACAGCACCTGGATCAACCCGGAAATCCGCCGCCTCTATGGCGCCCTGTTTCTGCGGGGGCACGTGCATACCGTTGAAGTGTGGGATGGGTCCGACCTCGTGGGCGGGCTCTATGGGCTGGCGCTTGGCGCCGCCTTCTTTGGCGAATCGATGTTCCATACCCGCACCGACTGCTCGAAAATTGCCATGGCCAACCTGCTGCTGCGCCTCCGCGCCGGCGGCTACCGGCTCTGCGATACCCAGTTCATTACCGATCACCTCAAGACCTTCGGGGCGGTGGAAATCGCGCGCGAGGATTACGAGCTGCGCCTTGCCGACGCGCTGCGCCATCGCGGCGATTTCTTCGCCGTGGATCAGGCTGAGAGCGCGCAACCACGCTAGTCGATCTGGCTGCCGCCTGTCGCATTGGCCAGCGTGCCTGTCATCCCGGCCGCAAGATCGGATGCAAGGAGCACCGCCGCGTCGGCCACCTGCGCCAGCGCCGTGATTGTCCTCAGCGGAGTGTCCTTGGCGAATTCGGTATGGAGCGCTTCAAAGCTGATGCCGCGCGCGCGGGCAATTTCGGTCCAGACCTCACGCACCCCGGGCGCATCCGGCGAGCCCGGCGAGCGCACCCAGCAGACCCGCACCCCGTGCGGACCATTTTCGACCGCCAATTGCCGGAGGAGATGTTCAACCGCCGCGCAGGCGATGCCAAAGCCGCCGACATTGGCCACCGGCTCGCGCCCGGCATTGGCGGTAATCCCCAAAATCACGCCACCGCCATGCGCAGCCATATGGCGGGCAAGCAGCGGACCGGTGAAGAGCCAGGTCCTGAGCCCGAGCGTGATGGGCGCCATGACGCTTTCAACCGCCATGCGGGTCAACGGCTCGCCCTGCACGTCATCCCACGACACGGCGTTGAACATGATCCGCACGGGCCCATGCTGGGCCACCACTCGCTTGAGATGGTCCTCCAGCGCCACTGGGTCGAGCGCATCGACCGGGGCAATTTCGGCCCGGCCCCCGGCAGTCCGGATTTCAGCGGCCACGGCCTCGAGCGGCGCGATTCGCCGGGCGGCGAGCACCACCACAGCACCTTCGCGCGCAAAGGCCCGCGCCACCGTAGCCCCCACCGCGCCGCTGGCCCCATAGACCAGCGCGATGCGATCCTTGAGCAGCATGGTGTACCTCAGGCCAGTTTGATGAAAATCTGGGTTTCCCAGCGGGCCGGATCGGGCTCGTCGTCGGGACCATTGGGATAGAGTTCGAACCGCCCCGCGAAATGCTCACCATCGGCGCGACGTTCGAAATCCGGCGCATCGCCGGAGTGGGCAATGAACGCCAAGAGCGTAGCGGTCGCCTCGACCAGCCCCTCATAGGGGCCAAAATAGGTGAGCGTGGCGTAACGCCCGCCCGGCAGCACAGCCTCGGTGAGGCTATCAGGCACGATACAATCCTCGGCCACCGGCACGCCGAACCCCACCGTCAATTCGGGCATGACAATGCGCCAATAGTGAAACAGCAGCGGGCCAAGAGGCTCAATCGCGTGCTGGTTCAAGAGGTCAAACAGCTGCCCAATCGTCGGCCCTGCGACATCGCTGAACGGTATGACGACATCACGGCGAAGTTCAACAAGGCGCAGAGGCGACCGAATTTCAACGCGCGGGGAGTCGATCATGGTCTGTCTCTCCATCAACCCTTTTGGTCTGGTGCGTTCGCTGCACCCTTGGGAACCGGTGCATCAACCGGCGCATCGGGCGGCGGCACATCTGAGGTCTGCGCGCAGGTGACGAGCCAGATATCATAGACCGGATGATCGATGGCGTTGAGCGCCGGGCTATCGGCAAACATCCAGCCGGTGAACACGCGGTTGATGCTGCCCTTGAGGGTCACCTGATCGACCTCGACAAAAACGGTATTGCGTTCTGTCTCGGTGGGGGGCCGCGAGTAACAGGCGCGCGGGGTAATCTGCAGCGCCCCGAACTGCACGGTCTCGTTCACATACACATCAAACTGCGTAATGCGGCCGGTGATCTTGTCGAGGCCGGAAAAGCGCGCGACCTTGTTCGCAATGGTTTCGGCGTAAACCGACCCGGTGCCGAGGGCCAGAACAAGGCCCGCAAAAAGAAGTGAAAAACGGCGCAAGCTCAATCCGCCCTTATTCGGGCGACCAGGCATCATAATCGCCAGTCACGCGCGGGCGCTCGCCCGTCACCAGAAGGCTGCCCTGCGGCCGATAGGCGGCGGCAGTGCCGGTCTGGTTGGGCTGATGCGGCTTCTGCCATGATTTCATCACATAGGCTTCCGCGTCCGGCGGGTCCTTACGGCGATAGTGCATCCAGCCGTGCCAGCCGGGCGGGATTTCCGAGGCTTCGGCCACGCCATTGGCATAGATCACCATGCGCCGCTCATACCCATTCGGGCCAAGCGGTTGCCCGGGCTTCGAGCGGAAATAGCGGTTGCCGCGCTCGTCTTCGCCGACGAATTCGCCCTTGGTCGCCACCCACAGCCGCGTGCCCCAGGTGTTGCCGCGCCACCAGGTGAAAATTTCGAGAAGAAAATCGCCCCAGTTGAACTTGCCGCCGCGTGCCATACCGAATCGTCCGTGTGCTTGAGGCCCCAAAAGGCCGCCCGTTTAATTGCGGTCACCGTCTAGCATGGGTCCGCCCGCCTCACCAGCACTTTGGCCCCGGCGCAGCCGGGCGCGTGGCGCCACTGTCATCAGCCGGTCATGTCCATCGCGCAGAGGGGAAAAGCAGCAGGGTGAAAAAGCTCAAAAATTCCCGGCTTGACAGCCGAGGGCGAGATTCGCCCGCGTATTTGCCGGTAGCGCAGCCTTGTAAGTCTGCCGCAGCCCCGAGCTCCCTGAGCCGCCGCTGGCCCCATGGCCCCTGCCCGATCACACGGATTTGCTGAGGTTTTATGGGGCCCTGTGCCCCCAATTCACATTTCCGGCTTATCCCCGCTATTCACAAGTGCCATACTTCATTTAGAGCTTTTGGGTCAGACTGACTACTATACCTAGTGGCACCGAGCTGGTTGCGCCATTGACGACTCACCGTGAAACGCCAACCTTCATCCGGTGCGCCGTTTCGAGTCGCAAGGCTCGGGTGCAGTACAGTTTTGGGCGACAGGACCGGCACAAGACCGGTCAGGAACCCGATGGGGCATAGGGCCGTCTCCAATGAGGCGGCTGGGGCAAGCGTCGAACTCTGGGACGGAACCGCCAACGCGGAACCGCCGGGCAAGACTTGTCCGCACGTTTTTGGGGATTATAGCGAATGCGCATCAACCGCCGGTACACGAAAGCCAACCAGAGCGCCTATCAGGGCATCGACTTCCGCTCGACCACGAGCGAGATCCGCAACCCTGATGGCTCGGTTGTGTTCAAGCTCGACAATATTCAGGTGCCCGCCAGTTGGTCGCAGGTCGCCGCCGACATTCTCGCGCAGAAGTATTTCCGCAAGGCCGGCGTCGCCAAGGTGCTGAAGAAGGTCGAGGAGAACGATGTTCCCTCCTGGCTCTGGCGCTCGGTGCCCGATGAAAAGGCGCTCGCCAAGCTGCCGGAAGCCGAACGCTTCGGCTCGGAAATCGACAGCCGGCAGGTGTTTGACCGTCTCGCCGGCACCTGGACCTATTGGGGCTGGAAGGGCAAGTATTTCGACACCGAAGACGATGCGCGCGCTTTCTTCGATGAACTCTGCTTCACGCTCGCCACCCAGAAAGTGGCGCCCAATTCCCCGCAGTGGTTCAACACCGGTCTGCATTGGGCCTATGGCATCGATGGCCCCGGCCAGGGCCATTTCTATGTCGACCCCTTCACCAAAAAGCTCGTTGCCTCGCAGTCGGCCTATGAGCACCCCCAGCCACATGCCTGCTTCATTCAGTCGGTCAATGATGACCTCGTGAATGAAAACGGCATCATGGACCTGTGGGTGCGCGAAGCCCGCCTGTTCAAATATGGCTCGGGCACCGGCTCGAATTTCTCGAAGCTGCGCGGCGAGGGCGAAAAGCTCTCGGGCGGCGGGCGCTCGTCGGGTCTCATGAGCTTTCTGAAAATCGGCGACCGCGCCGCGGGCGCCATCAAATCGGGCGGCACCACCCGCCGCGCCGCCAAGATGGTGGTGGTCGATATCGACCACCCCGATATCGAAGCCTATATCAACTGGAAGGTGAAGGAAGAGCAGAAGGTTGCCGCCCTCGTCACCGGCTCCAAGGTGGTCTCGAAGCACCTCAAGGCCATCATGAAGGCCGCCGTCAATTGCGAAGGCTCGGGCGATGATTGCTTCGATGTCACCAAAAACCCGGCGCTGAAGCGCGAGGTCCGCGCCGCCAAGAAGGCGCTGGTGCCGGAAAATTACATCCAGCGCGTCATCCAGTTCGCCCGCCAGGGCTACACCGATCTCGAATTCCCGGTCTACGATACCGATTGGGACAGCGAGGCCTATCTGACTGTTTCGGGCCAGAACTCGAACAATTCCGTGCGCGTCACCGATGATTTCCTCAAGGCCGTCGAAACCGATGGCGACTGGAACCTGACGGGCCGCAGCAAGCAGACGGTGATCAAGACGCTCAAGGCGCGCGACCTCTGGGACCAGATCGGCTATGCCGCCTGGGCCTCGGCCGATCCGGGCCTGCAGTACCACACCACCATCAACGAGTGGCACACCTCGCCGGAGGCCGGGCCGATCGTCGCGTCCAATCCGTGCTCGGAATACATGTTCCTCGATGACACGGCCTGCAACCTCGCCTCGGTCAACCTCCTGCCCTACCGCAACGCCGATTCGACGTTCGACGTCGCCGCCTTCGAACACACCTGCCGGCTTTGGACGGTTGTGCTCGAAATCTCGGTGATGATGGCGCAGTTCCCCTCGAAGGCCATTGCCGAACGCAGCTTCATCTACCGCACCCTCGGTATCGGCTACGCCAATATCGGCGGGCTGCTGATGACCTCCGGCATTCCCTATGATTCCGCCGAAGGCCGCGCTATTGCCGGGGCGATCACCGCGGTCATGACCGGCGTCGCCTATGCCACCTCGGCCGAAATGGCCAAGGAACTGGGCGCCTTTGAAGATTACAAGCGCAACGCCAAGCACATGCTGCGCGTCATCCGCAACCATCGCAATGCCGCCCATGGCAAGGCCGATGGCTATGAAGGCCTGTCGATCCTGCCGGTTGCACTCGATCATCCCTCGATCACCGACCAGCCGCTGGCCGACCGGGCCAAGGCCGTGTGGGACGAGGCGCTGGCACTCGGCGAAAAGCATGGTTACCGCAACGCGCAGGTCTCGGTGATTGCCCCCACGGGCACCATCGGTCTCGTGATGGATTGCGACACCACCGGCATTGAGCCCGATTTCGCGCTGGTGAAGTTCAAGAAGCTCGCCGGTGGCGGCTATTTCAAGATCATCAACCGCGCCGTGCCGCCGGCCCTGCGCACCCTCGGCTATTCGGAATCCGACATTGCCGAGATCGAGGCCTATGCCGTGGGCCATGGCAACATGGACCAGGCGCCGGGCATCAACCCCTCGACCCTGCGCGCCAAGGGCTTCCCCGACGACAAAATCGCCGCGATCAGCAAGGGCCTCGCTTCGGCCTTCGACATCAAATTCGTGTTCAACCAGTGGACGCTGGGCGTTGATTTCCTGAAGTCCCTGGGCGTCACCGATGCCCAGATCGCTGATCCGGGCTTTGAAGTCCTGCCCTTCCTCGGTTTTTCGAAGAAGGATATCGAGGCCGCCAATCTGCATGTCTGCGGCACCATGACCCTCGAAGGCGCGCCGCACCTGAAGCTCGAGCACCTGCCGGTGTTCGATTGCGCCAACCCCTGCGGCAAGATCGGCAAGCGCTACCTGTCGGTTGAATCGCACATCCTGATGATGGCTGCCGCGCAGCCCTTCATCTCGGGCGCGATCTCGAAGACCATCAATATGCCCAACGATGCGACCGTGGCCGATTGCAAGGAAGCCTATATGCTCTCCTGGCAGCTCGCGCTGAAGGCCAATGCGCTCTATCGCGATGGCTCGAAGCTCAGCCAGCCGCTCAATTCCTCGCTGCTGGCCGATGAGGCCGACGATGAGGACGAAGATGCGCTTGATACCCTGCTCGCCCAGAATGCGGCGGCCCGGGCCCCGGTGATTGCCGAAAAGATCGTCGAGCGGATCATCGAACGCGTCTCGCGCGAGCGTGAAAAGCTCCCGAACCGCCGCAAGGGCTACACCCAGAAGGCGATTGTCGGCGGGCATAAGGTGTACCTGCGCACCGGCGAATTCGACGATGGCCGCCTCGGCGAAATCTTCATCGACATGCATAAGGAAGGCGCTGCCTTCCGCGCGATGATGAACAACTTCGCCATCGCCATCTCGCTCGGCCTGCAATATGGCGTGCCGCTCGATGAATTCGTCGAGGCCTTCACCTTCACCCGCTTTGAACCGGCGGGCATGGTGATGGGGAATGATCGCATCAAGAACGCGACCTCGATCCTCGATTACATCTTCCGCGAACTCGCCGTGTCCTATCTCGACCGCGACGATCTCGCCCATGTGAGCCCCGAATCTCCGACGGCCCTGTCGAAAGGCGAAGCCGAAGGCGTGGCCCGCAGCACTGCCCCTGCGCCGGTGCCGGCTGGCACGCTCGTGTCACGCGGCATGACGCGGGGCCGCGTCAAAGACCAGAACCTGATGCTCGTATCAGGCGGCGCCACCGCCTTTGCCCCGCAGACCACATCGGTTTCAACCAGCACGCTGGTTACCGCCGTGTCGGGTGCCAATGCGCTGAAGGCCGAACCGACCCGAGCGCCGACAGCGCTCAATGCGGCCGAACTGAACCCGATCCCGAGCCCGCCGACGCCCAAAGACGCGGGTCTGCTTCGCGCTGAGGCGCAGATGAAGGGCTATACCGGCGACCAGTGCACCGAGTGCCACAACTTCACCATGGTGCGGAACGGCACCTGCCTGAAATGCGACACCTGCGGCACAACGACCGGCTGCAGCTGATCGGGTTCTGAGGATCAAAACGAAACCGGGCGGGGCAAGACCCCGCCCGCTTACTTTTTAACCGGAAAGACGCGGCCTAGAGCGCGCGCCGCACAATCACGCTGCCATCGGGCTCTTCAGCATGAAGCGCAAAGCCCTCGGCCACAAACAGGCTCATCGGGCCATAATGGAGCGCCGCCGCCGTCAGCGCCCTGGGCCGCGGATAGGCCTCGGCCAGGCTCAGCCCCGACGCGCGGAACCCTGCCAGCGCCGCCCGCAGCAGCGCCCGCGCAATCCCCTGTCCCCGTGCCGCGGGCGCAACGAGGAAACAGGTCAGCGCCCCGATCCCGTCGCGGTCGCCCGGCGGCTCATGGGCAAACACCGGGAATGACTCCTTGGGCCCTGCCCCAAGCCAGCCAACGACGCCTCCATCGGTATAGGCGAGAAACCCGTGCATCACGCCTTGGGCGATGCGCTCGGCCACTGCGGCACGGTTTTCCTCGGCGCTATAGGCCGCCCAGGGCTTTCCCGCCTCATCGGCAAACAGGCAATTGCAATAGCAGCTCTGCCACTGCGGATTATCCGAAAAGGCCCGATGATCAAAGAAGGCGAGATAGTCCGCAACACGCGCCGGCGACAGCGGATGGATCTGCATCTATTCCACTGTCACCGATTTCGCGAGATTGCGCGGCTGGTCGACATCGGTGCCCATGAAGGTGGCCGTATGGTAGGCCAGAAGCTGCACGGGGATGGTGGCGACAATCGGCGCCACGAAACTATGCACCTTCGGGATGATCAGCAATTCGGCCACATCCGGCCCCACCTCGGCAGCCCCAGCGGCATCGGTAATCAGGATGATCTTGCCGCCGCGCGCCCGCACTTCCTGCATATTGGACAGGGTCTTTTCCATCAGCTCATCAGACGGCGCGACGACGATCACCGGCATCTGCTCGTCAACCAGCGCGATGGGCCCATGTTTCAGCTCACCTGCCGCATAACCCTCAGCGTGGATGTAGCTGATTTCCTTGAGTTTTAACGCACCCTCAAGCGCAATGGGGAACAGGGCCCCGCGCCCGAGATAGAGCACGTCCTTGGCCTTGGACAGCCGCTTGGCAACGCCCTCGATCTGCTGTTCCAGGAGCAGCGCCTGCGAAATCGCCCCGGGCAACCCCGTGAGCGCATCAACGAGCTGCGCCTCAAGCGCGGGCGCAATCACCCCGCGCGCCACCCCGGCGGCGACCGCCAGGCTCGCGAGGGCGACCAATTGGGCGGTGAAGGCCTTGGTCGACGCCACGCCGATTTCCGGGCCACAGAGGGTGGGAAATACCACATGGCTTTCCCGCGCGATGGTCGATTCCGGCGCGTTCAGCAGGGCGGCCACATGCTGGCCTGCGCGCGCACAATAGCGCAGCGCCGCCAGCGTATCGGCCGTCTCGCCCGATTGCGAAATGAACAGGCTCAGCCCACCGGGCTCGAGCGGCGGTTCGCGATACCGGAACTCGCTTGCCACATCGACATCGACCGGCAGCCGCGCGTATTTTTCAAACCAGTATTTGGCCACAAGCCCCGCATAAGAGGCCGTACCGCAGGCCGAAATGGTCATGCGCGACAGGGCCCCAAAGTCAAACGGCAGCGCCTCGCGCAGCGCCACCCGGCCCGCCCCCATGTCGACATAATGGCTGAGCGTATGGGAAACGGTCTCGGGCTGTTCGGCAATTTCCTTGGCCATGAAATGCCGGTAATTGCCCTTGTCAACGAGCAGCGCCGAGGCCTGCGACACCTGCATTTCGCGCTGCACGAGGGCATCGGCACCATCGCGGATCACGACGCCCTTCGGGGTCAGCACCGCCCAATCGCCATCGAGCAGGTAGCTGAGCCGCGCGGTGAAGGGCGCGAGCGCCATGGCATCAGACCCGAGGTACATTTCGGTTGTGCCATAGCCAATGGCGAGCGGCGCACCGCGCCGGGCCGCAATCAGCAGGTGCGGAAATCCCTTGAACATGAAGGCCAGCGCAAAAGCGCCGCGCAACACTTTGAGCGTCCGCGCCACGGCGAGTTCGGGATCGGCACCCCGATCGAGTTCGCGCGTCACCCACAGCACCACCGATTCGGTGTCAGTTTCGGTCTTCGGCCGATAGCCGTCTTGTGCAAGATCGGCGAGGAGTTCGCGGAAATTCTCGATAATGCCATTATGCACCGCGGCAACCTTGTCGGTCGCGTGCGGATGGGCATTGCCTTCGGTCGGCGCCCCATGGGTCGCCCACCGCGTGTGGCCAATGCCGATCGTGCCCGATAGCGGCTCGAAGCTCAGCTTCTGCGCCAGGTTCCCGAGCTTGCCTTCAGCCCGGCGGCGAGTGATTTCGCCCCCTTCGAGGGTGGCCACCCCGGCGCTGTCATAGCCGCGATATTCAAGCCGCTTCAGCGCGTCCACAAGGCGCGGCGCAACCGGTTCAACCCCGATGATTCCGACAATTCCGCACATGGGTCAGCCCTTTCGTGCTTTTTTCAGCGCCTCGGCCCGCGCCCGAATACGGGCGGCATAGCCGGGCTTATTGTCCTGCCTTGCCCGCCCGAGCGCCAGCGCCCCGGGCTCGACATCGCGGGTAATCACACTGCCCGAGCCGACATAGGCGCCCTCCCCGATGGTCACGGGCGCCACGAGGGACGAGTTGGAGCCAATGAACGCATCAGCGCCGACCACCGTCTCAAATTTGTTCACCCCATCGTAGTTGCAGGTGATGGTGCCGGCCCCAAGATTGGCCCGCGCCCCGATCTTCGCGTCGCCGACATAGCTCAGGTGCGGCAGCTTGGCGCCCGCGCCAATCTGCGCGTTCTTGACCTCAACGAAATTGCCCACCTTGGCATGAGGGCCCAGATCAGCGCCCGGCCGCAGCCGGGCAAAGGGCCCCACCGATGCCCCCGGCCCCACATGCGCACCCTCGATATGGCTGAAGGCATGGATCACCGCGCCCTCCTCGACCACCACGCCGGGACCGAACACCACATGCGGCTCAATCACCACATCGCGCCCGAGTGCCGTGTCGAAGGAGAAATACACTGTCGTCGGGTCTTTCAGCGTTACGCCCGCCGCCATCCAGTCGTCGCGCCGCAGCGCCTGAAACTGGGCCTCGGCCCGTGCCAACTGGGCCCGGTCGTTGACGCCCTGCACTTCGGCCTCGGGCGCGATGGTATAGGTCACGCGTCCACCATCGGCCTGCGCCAGTTCAATCGCGTCGGTCAGATAATATTCGCCCTTGGCATTGGCATTGCCAATCCGGTCGATGAGCCGGGTCAGCACTCCGGCCCCAAATCCAATGACGCCGGAATTGCACAGTGTAATTGCCCGCTCGGCGTGGCTTGCGTCCTTATGCTCGCGGATGGCGAGAAGCGTGTCGCCCTCGGTTAAAAGCCGGCCATAGCCCGTGGGGTCAGCAGCCTCGAAGCCAACCACGGCAATATCCGCGCCATGGGCGAGCTGATCGATCATGGCCGCGACGGTGGCAGCGGAAATCAGCGGCGCATCGCCAAGCAGCACCACCACCGGGTCGGGGCTCTGGTCAAAGCTCGCACGCGCCATGCGCACCGCGTGCCCGGTGCCAAGCCGCTCGGTCTGCTTCACGAAACGCGCCGCCGGATCAAGCCCGCTCACCAGCGTCGCCACGGCGTCATGCTCGGGCCCGATCACCACAGTGATCTGCGCCGAGCCCGCGCCCTGCGCCGCCTTCAGCACGTGGCCGACCAGCGGCAAGCCGCCGACATCATGCAGCACCTTAGGCAAGGCCGAGCGCATGCGCGTGCCCTCGCCCGCGGCAAGAATGACTGTTGAAAAGGGGATCATCTCAAGCCCTCGAACACCAAACCTATCCCCAACCTTTGTGACCGCAACGTGTTGGCAATCCGATAACACCGGCCCTGCGTGGTAACATGCGTAGTGTTCATACCGATTCGCCCTTACCTATAAAGGTAAACCCTTGACCGCTGCGCCGCGACCGCACCGCTATCTCAATCGCATGGACCTGACGATCTGGGCGTGCCTGTGCGCCCTTGTCTGGACCTTCGCTATTGGCACGTTTAGCGCAGCCGGGCTGATTCCGGCTGAATTTCATGGATTTTTGCACGGTGCGCGGGTCGATCCCCAATCCATCATGGACCTGAAGTCCGGCGTAGCCAAACTGTACCAGACCACCACGGCGCTCGAAGCGCAAACCGGCAATCTCATGGATCGGCTGAACGGCACCGAAGCCGATCAGCGCACGGTGGCCGACCGTCTGGGCCGAATCGAGGACAGCTTCCCCACGCTCAGCGCCGCGGCAGAGAGCGACCCGATGATCACCGGCTCCACCGATACGCCGGTCACGCGTCTCGAGGTGCCAGGCGGTGCCATCGAGGTCACGCAACTCCCGCTCGGCGATGCCATTGATCGGCTGCCCGCCGAAGACACGCCCGTTGATCTCAACCTCAGCCACGGCATTGCGCTTGGACCAGCCATTGCCGCGACCGATGCCAGCGCCGAATGGGCCACGCTCGTCAACGATGCCGGCAACCTGCTGCTCGGCTTACGGCCCCTGCTCAGCCTCCCGGATGAAAGCGGCCAGAGCCGGGTTATTGTCGGCCCGATTGCCGATAGCTTCACCGCCGGGCAGATCTGCGAGCGGCTCGACGCCATCGGTATTGCCTGTACGCCCGAGCCCTATACCGGCACGCCGCTCGAGGGACTGGCGACCGAAGACGCCGCAACGCCCCCGGACCCCTGAACCCCAGAGGTCCACCCGCCGCGTTTAGCAATTGACAGCGGGGCGTTGATGTCTATGTTCCGGCGCGCACGGCCCAGCGGCCCGATGCGCCCGTAGCTCAGTGGTAGAGCATCCGACTTTTAATCGGATGGTCCCGGGTTCGAATCCCGGCGGGCGTACCATTTCCTTGAACACAGTCAGTACTTTAAACCAATTTGAGCAGTAAACACTGACTTGCGCGACGGACGTCGCGCCCTAAATGCGGCGCCAGTCGGATAGTCGATAGTCAGAAACTCACGTTAGTCAGCCAGTGCACATAGCTAGTGCCCTTAAGTGATTACTTGTATTTATAATTGTAACCACGTATACAAAGTTGCGTTTGCTGTGCGACATATAGATCCGACGATCGCGAGCTGCTTCGATTAGCTCTAAGCCACCTTGGTTGTTCGCCATCACGGGCTACGGTCGAAACACGATAGAGGTAATAGATGGCCACTGCCGTCCTTCCCTACTTGGCCTCTCCTGGTTCCTTGGGAACTGTCTTTGAGCGGATCAAGAAAGCTGCCACTCCGGACCGTGTAACGGGTGACGTTGTCACCAACACGTTCTTGATGAGGGGCGGTGCCGGGAGTGCCATCTTGTCGTATCTGAAGCGCATCAACTTCGTTGCGTCGGACGGAACGCCAACGGAACTCTACAAGCGGTTTCGGAACGACAAGACCGGTGGAGCGGCGGTGGCTGATGCGGTCCGTCATGGCTACGCCCCGCTTCGGACGTTAGACGAGCAGTTCTATGAGTTAGGGGACTTCGAACTGAAGTCGCTCATCATTGAGGTCACAGGGGCGGCCAAAGACAGCTCGTCAGCTAGTCAGACGCTTGGGACCCTCAAGAAGCTGCTTTCGTATGCGGACTTTTCCACATTAGCTTCCACCGATGTCGCCAACGACCAGTCCAAACACCTCATTCCGGCCGTGCCCAAAGCCGAAGTGACGCCAGACAAGGCACAATCGCTCGGATTGAACCTGGCCTACACGATCAATCTCAACTTGCCTGCAACGACAGATCAGGCGGTGTTCAACGCCATTTTCAGGAGCCTGAAGGAACACCTGCTGAGTGCTCGGGATGAGTAGGGCTGCCCTAGAGAAGGTTAAAGCCTTCGGAATGACTAACCAGATGGTGATGGAGGACCTCAGCCGCATTGGGACAGGGTTCGGAATTGTGAGCTGCTGCCGGTTTTGAGGACACCGAGTTAAGGTGTTTTTTGAACTGGAGAGTTTTGATGGAGAGACGCAAGTTCAGCCGGGAGTTCAAGCTCGAGGCTGTCAGGCTGGTCAGGGAACGGGGCGTTGCGGTTGCGCAGGCGGCCCGTGATCTGGACCTGCATGAGAACGTGTTGCGCAAGTGGGTTCGCGAGCAGGCCGCCGACCCACAGCAGGCATTCCCCGGCAAGGGGCAGATGAAGCCCGAGCAGCTTGAGATCGAGAAGCTGCGCCGCGAGGTCGCCAAGCTCAAGGCGGAGCGCGATATCCTAAAAAAAGCCGCGGCCTACTTCGCCAGGGACTCGATATGAGGTTCTCTTTTGTTGCGAAGCACCGAGGGATCTGGCCGGTCTCGTGGATCTGCGGGGCGCTCGGTGTGTCTCGCTCGGGCTTCCATGCTTGGCTCAACCGCTCGCCGAGTAGACGGGCTCAGTATGACGAGGTGCTGGTCGCCGGTATCCGGTCCAGCTTTGCCGGAAGCGATCGCACCTATGGCGCCCGGCGGGTTTGGCACGACGTGCTGGCAGAGGGGCTGGACGCAGGCCTGCATCGCATCGAACGGCTGATGCGCCAGGAAGGCCTGCGGGCACGTCCCCGCCGTCGGGGCCTGCCCAAGGATGGCGGGCAGCGCCACGCGGTCTCGCCCAACATCCTGGACCGGTCGTTCGTGGCATCGGCGCCGAACCAGAAGTGGATCGCCGACTTCACCTACATCTGGACGGCCCAGGGCTGGCTCTATGTGGCGGCGGTGATCGACCTTTACTCCCGACGAGTGGTGGGTTGGTCGATGAGTTCATCGATGACCGCCCAGTTGGTGACCGATGCGCTGACCATGGCCATCTGGCGGCGCGGCAAGCCTGACAGCCTGCTGCATCACTCCGATCAGGGCAGCCAGTATACATCCGAGCAGTTCCAGCGGCTGATGGCCGATCACGGCATTACCTGCTCGATGAGCAGGTCCGGCAATGTCTGGGACAATGCGGCGATGGAGAGCTTCTTCTCATCGCTCAAGACTGAACGCACCGCAGCCAAGGTCTATCGCACCAGGGACGATGCCAAGGCCGATGTGTTCGACTATATCGAGCGCTTCTACAACCCTAGGCGCCGACACTCGACGCGGGACTGTCGGGATTTCCGTGTTTGGCAGGCATAATGGGTAAACAAGGAGCCCGATATGTCTCGACGCAAAGAGCCTTCGATCCCGAATGAACTTCTCGACCAACTTCTTGCCGGCGGCGCTGCCAGTGCTGCCTTTGAGC
>CAIKKY010000027.1 GCA_903828145.1 uncultured Hyphomicrobiales bacterium
CAATCACCGGCGATTACTCGAACCCATCGGCAACATCCCGCCAGCGGAAGCCGAGGCAAACTTCTACGCGGCACTGGAACAACCGCCCATGGCCGCATAACTTAAACCAAACAGCCTCCGGAACTCCCGGTGCGGTTCACTGGCTGACTTCGACGCCGGGCCCTGGGGGCAGCGCTATCCCGCCATCGGCCAGAGCTGGCGGCGTGCCTGGGCCGAGGTGATCCCGTTTTTTGCATTCCCCGATGAGGTCCGCAGGATCGTCTATACGACGGATGAGATGGACAAGACCTTGTGTGCAAGATTCTGCTACAAGAGCCTTGCGCGAGCGACCTCGTGGCGAAGAACGGAGCGCCGACTGCAAGCTCCGTGGGGCCGCCGATCATTCGCGCCTCGTCGGATTGGGGCGCTCGCGCACCTGAGGCTTTGGCTGCCTCGGTTGCCAATGGCCGACGAAGTGCTCATAGGCCTGCTCAGCTTTCTTCGCCACGGCTATTTCCTGATCGCGCAACGCCTTGATGTTGTAGGCGTGGGCTGATCCCGGCTTATTGCCTTTTTGCTGCGGTTGACCCGCCTGCAGTTCCATGGCCCGGGTCTTTGCCGCAACCAGTGCCGGACGCGCCCACAGGTAATCGGCGTTTTTGGTGAGCAGATGCCAACACAACACAGTCAGTTTGCGGGCCACCGCCACGGCAGCGATCTGATGGCCACGGCGGGCGCGCACCCGCACGAAGAATGCATGCAGCGGGCCCGGCGCTTTGGCTGCTGCCCAGGCCGCTTCCACCAGCATGGAACGGGCATGGCTGCGGCCTGCCTTGCTGATGCGGCCATGTTGCGCCAGCCCAAGGCCGGACTGCCGCACCCGAGGGTTGAGCCCCATGTAGCTCACCAGCTTCTGCGGGCTCGAGAACCGCTCGATGTCGCCGATCGCCGCCACCAGCCCTACCGCCACGATCAGGTTAACCCCAGTGATGGTCATCAACCGCTTCACGGCGCCGTCCTCGATCACCTCCTGGGCAACTTCGCGATCGAGAACCTGGAGATCGTCAGCGAGCCGGTCCAGTTCCCGCAGGTGTCGCGCCACAGCGTCTGTTTCGTCAGCCGGCAGGGGTTGGCGACCGAGCCAGCGCCGACCCACTCCGCTGAACAGGTCGGCATGCGGACAGGGCGGGATCAGATAGGCGTGGAGGATTGCGTGAACCTCATTCTTGATCCGGGTCCGATGCCGAACCACCTGGTCGCGCCTGGCCACCAGTCGGCGCAGCCGCTCGGTTCGCGCGTCGGGTGTCCATATCTGAGGCAGGTAGCCCGCCGCATAAAGGTTCGCCAAAGTGCCGGCATCGACCTTGTCGGTCTTTACATGCGCGTGCGCTATGGCCTTCACCTGCATCGGGTTGGCGATCACCACCCGGGCGACGAATGGCGACAGCACGCGCTGCACCGCCATGGCGTTCCCGGTAGCCTCGATCACCACCTCGTCGGTCTTGAGCAAGGTCTTGCCAAAGCCCTCAAGCGCCGTTCGGGTCATGTCCACCCGCCCGGCCCGTCGCAACAAACCCTCTTCCCAGATCACCACCTCCCCGAAAGTGCGGTGGATATCCATGCCAATTACCCGTTTCACCACAGGCCTCTCCCATCTGTTTACGATTGGGAGCGGCGGGCGACACGACACCTACGGATCCGCGCTCACGGCGCAACCGGGCAAGTCGCAGAGGCGGCCAGCTACTAACTCGAGCTCTCAGCTCATCGTATAAAACGGCCTGCCCGCACTCTCGTGCTCCCGGTGCCTCTATCCCGGATGGTCGCACCATACGCTGCAGCTCAAACCGCCGCAGCCAGATATTGGCACCGCCTCCCTCATACCGGTTACCAATGCCATTGAAGCGCTGAACTCAAAGCTGCGCCGCGCCGTGAGGGCCAGAGGGCACTTCCCCAGCGACGATGCTGCCACCAAGCTGCTTTACCTGATCTTGAACCGCTCAGAGAAAGAGTGGAAAATGCCCCCTCGTGAATGGTCAATGGCCAAGGCGCAGTTCGCCGTCATCTTCGGCGATCGCTTCATCAGAGCCATGGCGGCGTAACGTGAAATCGCCCGCCACACACGAAATTGCTGACAGTCCC
>CAIKKY010000028.1 GCA_903828145.1 uncultured Hyphomicrobiales bacterium
ATATGTCAAAGCGCAATTGAGTGAATTTATGCTTTTCAGTGCCCAATTCCCTGATGGCAACGTTTTTGCGACTGGTGATTCTGTCAAGATCGTAATATACTGGTCAGATGGTAGTTGCGTTGAGGATACGAGCCCCGCTCAATCAAACGGATAATTGCCGATCTACAACTCTCCACCGCTGCTTGCATTTGATGTTCACCAGCCTCAATATAGCGTTGGGTGGTCGAGGTTGTTGATTTGCACTGAGAGTTGACCCGGGATTTTCATTGAGAAGTGACCCGGGTTTATGGTTTGTGCTGCCTCATTGGCCGCGGGTCGAGTCAGGGACTTCTCCTTTCTGGTTTTCGGCTTCGTCGAACTGGCTTTGAAGCGGAAGCTGTCGTTCCCGGTTTCAAGGATGTGGCAGTGGTGGGTGAGGCGGTCGAGGAGTGCGGTTGGTGGTGATGACGACGCTGGTCTGTTCTTAAAGCCTCGAGAGCACGTGGAATAGCAGCGCCCAGCCCGAGGGGCTGAAGGGCAGGTAACCCAGTTCTTCGAGGATGACGAGGTCAAGCTTCGAGAGCCTGTCGGCCATGTGACCTGCCTTGTTTATGGCCTTTTCCTGCTCGAGCGCATTGACCAGATCGAAGGTGGCGAAGAACCTGACCTTCTTGCGATGATGCTCGACGGCCTGGACGCCGAGGGCGGTGGCGATGTGGGTCTTGCCGGTGCCCGGCCCACCGATGAGAACTACGTTGGGGGCGCCCGCCATGAACTCGCCAGCATGCAGTTGGTGACGTTGCCTACAACTTCTATCCAGCGTGACTTAGACTCGGGCGGTTGAGTTGGCCGCTCTGGCCGTGGTGAGCGACGGGGGCTGTCCATGAAGGCATCAAGGCTGCCGCCAACAAGGTGCCGTGCGCCCCTGAATGTCGTACGCAAACCGTGCTGATCGAGAGTGGACCATAGACATATTGCATTTGGGGGCGTGGCAAAATACTCCACAAATATGGAGCGCCAATCTAGCTGCAGGCCTTGTTCCTTGGTTTCCCGGCAGAATGCGGTATTATTATACCGTCAATCCATGGACGGAGGTGCAACTATGCCTACACTCGGAAAGCAGCTGTTTGGCCCCGATTGGCCGGGTCAGCGGTGCGGGGCAATCGCCCGGTCGGGGGTGCAGTGCAAGAACCCGGCGGTGACTGGACGCAAGCGGTGCCGCTCACATGGCGGGAAAGCCGGCGCGCCGAAAGGTGAGCGGAACGGCAACTACCGGCACGGGGAGTTCACCAAACAGGCCATAGAACGGCACCGTCAGGATCGAGCCAAGTTAACTGAAATGGCCAAGCTCGCTCGAAAGCTGGGTTTGATCTGACCGGGGCACTGCTTGCCGACGACCTGAAGGTCGCCGGCAAGTAAATGTCACGCCTTAGTGATCCACACTGGGAGCTCGGTTACGATGCGCTTTTTCAGCAAAACAAAGCTTGGCGGGGTTTTATAACCTTCGTCTTTGAGCACGCCGTTTGTGACTAGCATTTTCAATAGAAGCTCACTGAAATTGTTGTCGTCTGCTGGCCCAAATAGCAGGAAATCACTGATTTCCTGGAGCAGCATCTGGGCTGCGCGGCCGATTTTTTCTTCTGAGGTCATTTTGTTTTCTCTAGATTGCTCGGGGATGGGGATCTGGCCCAGCACCCGGTGGGCCAGGTGCAGAGGTGAAGACCGCCGCCAGAACCTTTTCCCTCTCCCCCACATATATATCCCACCTAATATATTGCTGTTTTTGACCGACGTTTAGGAGTGAGCTCTTCACCTCTTCACCCCCTTGGGCTCGGGGCGGGGGGGAGGGGGTACGTCTTGACCGCGGGCACGGCTACGTCAGAGCCTGAGCCGACCAAGCTAAGGCGGGGAGGAATAGTCTGGCCCGCTTGGGCCATAGTTTCCGCCGGCCGCCGAGGCGGCAAGAGCCAGCCCGGTTTCTTTCCACCGGATGAGTTTACCCGCCTTGCTGAGCCGTTTTGGTCGGTTGTCCAGAGGTCGCCGTCCCGGAACTCAGCCAAGCCCGAGGCAAGCCAAAGACGACGGAGAGCCGCTTGAATGGCTTTGACTGTGCTCGGGCCGGGAACGGGATCGTCGAGATCACTACAAACTTGAATGGCGGTTCGCCGAGTGCCAGAAGCCGGTTTGCCCCAGTCGTAACGCTGATCGAGTTTCTCCTCGATGGGGAGAACCGCCCGGTACCGTTCGGCGTTGGCGGCGAGAACCGGTTCCTCGTCCTTGGTCGGCCACCAACGCTCACCGGCGGTGTACCGGTGCCAGGCCTCGGCCCAAAGCTGATCGATCTCGTCATCGCTCCAACCGGGGTCAACCTGTGTCACCGCCAGGGGTACGAAGCGGCGGTTGCCGGTGGGGTCGGACAGGAAGTGCTCCTCGTTGACGCTGGCGAAGAACGCCGTGCGTCTCAGGAACGTCGAGGCGGCTCGGGCGTAGGGCAGCCGGATCTCGTCCATGTCCTTGCTGACGAAGGCCTTCAGCGCGGCGATGTCGGATTTCTTGAAGGTGGCTTCGAGCTCGCCCAACTCGCAGATCCAACAGGAGACAGCGAGCTTGTGACTATCTTTGTTGCGGAGATCGAGGACCTGCCCCTCTTTCATGTACTGGCGGAGCGCCCGAGGCAGCCACCTCCTCAGCCCCTTGGTTTTGCCCAGGCCCTGACCGCCTTGGAAGACAATGATGCTTTCGAAATGCGCCCGTGTTTCGGTATCAAGCCCACGGGCAATCGACGCATGGTCGGCCGCAGCAACGGCCTGCAAAAGCGCGATCCGCACCGCGATGCGCGCGACCTCGGGGTCACGGGGCCCCATCACGGCGGCAAGCTTGTCGAACCTCGGCGCGCCATCCCACGGGAGGGGCTTAAGGTAGTCCGTGACCGGGTTACGAGCGTTCTCGTCGGCAAGGGCGAGAAAATGCGCGTCGAAGTTTTCGGTCGGCACTTCATTCAGCGCACACAGGCTCCGCATGAGCGAAAAAAGGGCCGACCCCTTGTTGTCGCCACTGCCCTCATCAACCCCGACGCAGCCAATCTCTTTTGAGATCAGGTTGTATGCAGGCATTACGCCATAAGCCCGGGTAAGGTGCCGGACATCTTCGCGGTGGTCCAAAATCACGACGCGCTTCGGCTCGTGACGGACAAAGGGGAACCCGGACGGGGGCAGCCTCTGGTCAAAGGCAACGTCGATCAGCGGCACGGGCTCGGTCTCGCCGGAATGGCGCGCGATCTTGCTCCTGACTTTCGCAACCTCCTCCTGAAGCTGCTGACGCTTGGTGCCGAGGCCCAGCGCTTTGGCGACGGCAGTTTCGGCTTGGGCCGCGACGATTGAATTGACTTCGGCATTTGCCAGCGCGGCGACGAGGCGGGCGTGATCAGCACCTCCAGCTTCAATAGCCGCAAAAATGCTCTGATCGTCATGAGCCAGGCGATAAGTCGTGCTGCCGTGCGCGAAGGAGTGCACCACAGGTCCGCGCCCGGAGTTCCAGAAAAACTTCCCGACGGCGCGACCGCCGTCGTAGTCGGGCTCAACCGGGTCGAGGCATAGCTTCCCGTCAAAGTCAGCGCCTTTGGGGCCCAGCAAATCGCCAACAGTGACGACGATGCCATCCTCGAAAATGACGGTGTCGGACCCGGCCAGCATCATCCTGTCGTATCGCAAATGCGCTGCGTGCGCGGCGGTGTCTGCTGCGACGCCCCTTCCTGTCAGTTCAGCAATTTTGGCCCGCTTGATGGCCCCTTTCACTGTCTTCGCGTGCGGCTCGAGGGTCGCAGCGGCCGCCTTCATGTTCCTCGCTGCTGCAATACGGTCCGCTTCCGTTAGGAGCACCGCATCGACGTCGAGGAAGTCTCCCTCGAGATTGATTGTCAGCATACCGCCCGGAGCGTAGGTCAGGGCTTCGCAGAGGTCTGGCGCGACAAAAACGGGTTGCGTCGGTCGTCCAAGCGCCTGGTCCGCCAAGCTGCGGAAATGCGTGGCCCCCGCACGACTAACAAACGCAAAGCAGTGCCGGCCGCGACCCCATGCGCGGAGGTGAAGGCTCTCAAGAAGATGGGGGACTTTGCGGCCATCGTTCACGACGATATGCACGTGCCAGCCACCGGGACCGCTGACGATCTCCGCCGTATTCTTGTTCTGGAGCATCGAAGACGATGAAGGCAGAACCAGCATCGGGCAGTCGGCCAGTTCGGGGGCCAGTTCGATAAGTGCGGCGCGGACCTCATGAGGGGACAAACAGTCGTTCGGCACTTCTGGCCAAAGCGCCGTCACCTGGTCGGCCCGCTTCTTGTCCATGTCGATAGTCGCGATCGCCGGGCCTTCGCGGAAGGACAAGTGCTCCTTCGTCGCGGAGACCAGGTCAGGCAAATCGTCCGGAGAGAAGGCGTTCATCGCTCCCGCAAGAACCCCTTTACTGACAATGGTTCCCGTTTCGAGCGATCCCTCGAAAGTGCCCGCGAAGAAGATGGTTTCGGGGCCAGTCTCCTCGATGAATTTAAGTCCTTCGGCAGCCGTCTCAAACTGAAGGTTCAGCAGTTCTGCGGGCTGCGACCTTTTTCCGATGACGGTCTTGATGAGTGCTCCGTCTTTTCCAAGGTCAAAGCGCTTGCCGACCGGCTGCTCATAGCGCGCGCCACTGAGGCGAATTTTCTTGCGCGGTATCAGTCCGCAATCTGCTGTGGGGTGCGTGCTGGTGCGCGCGTTCTTTTCAGTCGTCATTTGACACCTCCAAATGGCATCTGATTTTTGAACGAGAAGCGCCTGCCCGACGCATAAGGTGCGGCGGCGCGAGGGCTGCGGTCAGTGAAAGGGAATTTGCGGGGCGCGGGCCTTAGCCCGGACCACCCCTAACCGGGGAGGCGGCGTCCAATTTGGACTGTGCGAATTCCAACAGTTCCGCCGTGCGGCAAATCGCGCGACCGTTGACCCGCCGCCATACCAAAGGCCAAGTCTCTAGTGTCCGTCTGGACACTGGGAACAGTCGAGATGTCACGAGGGCCGCGCCAGTTCGGCGGTCAACGTAGGTTGGAAGGTTCGACGTGTCGGCGGCACCGCTCAAGAAGGTGTTTTCCCCAGAGACACGGTCTTCATTCTCGTCAAGTGCACTACTTTCCGCCGGGGTGCATCGACCGCGGGGGAAGTGTTTTGCGCGTTCCGTTTGCATGCTTAGTGCTCCAGTTGGCTATTGCCTGCCAATTGGTGCCACCAAGGAAGCGTAAGTTGACCGGAGCTATTTTACGCTCTCGCTAACTGCTGACCTGGGTCTTCTCTTTGCGTAGTGCCGCCAACTGCCTAGGAGTTTGGCGGTGATCGACCGTTTCCGGTATTTGAGGCCGATCCCATTTAAAGCGCGGGCAACCTGCGCGTCAGCCTCCGGCCATGTCAGCCGCTTTTGGTCCCGCACAATTGAAGCTGCCTCTAGGGCCATGTTGACTAGCTCATGCTGCTCCGCAGAGTTCAAAGCTCCTCCAAGCCCTTCAGCGGGCTTAAGGCGAGTGTCGACTAACCCATTATCTAGGTCTTTGAGGGCTCGAATTAGACCGCTCAAAAGCTCTGTCGCCGGGTGGGAAACAAAGACAACGGTCTGCGCATCGGCACCGATTTCCTTGTTCATTAAGTCGGCAACGGCCGCCTTGAGTGCATCCAGTACGTAAATGGCTTGTGCCCGGGTCCACCCAACGGTTGCCTCAGCATCCAACTCCATAACGGTGAGTTGGGTGTGGAGCGCCTCAAGCGTATCGATATGCTTTCCCCGCGGGCTTTGTTCATCGGCGGCGTAAGTAAGGGCAAGTTCAATGCCGACTGGTTCATTGCCGTTATTATGCTCGGCTACCCCGGGCTCTGCCTTGTCTCGCTTCGATGGTGACTGCCGTTTCAAGTTTATCCCCCCAAACACTCATAGCTGTTAGCTGTTCCGGCCACCGTTGCGCCCTCTGGTAGACGCCGAGTACGCCACCTCGGGTGCCGCTTTGTCGATGGTTTAGCACTGCGTCAGCCACGGTTTCTGGCACGCCAGCTTCCCCGAGAGCAGTAGCAAACGAGCGCCTAAAATCGTGAAAGCTCCAGTCCGGTGTCCCAGGGGCAGCCGCCTGCATGTGCTCGATAATGTCACTAAACGTCTGGATCTGGGTGCCTGCACGCGGTGAGGGAAAAACCAAGCCGTGGCTCGGATTTCCTGCTTCAGACTGCCGGCGCTTTAAGATGCAGAGGGCTAAAGGGTGGAGATGAAGCCGGTGCGCCTCCCGGTTTTTGGTCATATGCGCCGGCTGCGACCAAATCGCCGCGTCTAAATTTACGTGTGACCAATCCATGGCTGCTGCCTCGCCACGTCGGCAGGGTATGGCGATCAGGAAACGGACAAGGTCGCGATGAACGGGATGTAGGCCTGGTGCAGCCTCCGCGGCGCTCCAGAGCTTAGCCAACTCAGGTAAAGTCAGGAAACGCTCTCGCGCGGGCACAGCTCTCGGGCGACTGGGCTTCGCGATTAACAAGCATGGGTTCGCTGCCAAGGAGCCCTGGTCCTGTGCCCAGTCGAAAAATCGCGAGAGCGCTCCGAACCGATGTTTGGCGGCCGCCGGCTTGGTGGCGCTTGCTTCAAGCATGCGACGGATATCAACTGCCGTAATCTCATCGACAGGTTTGTTGATGCAATTCATCTCGCGCAACGCCGCTTCGGCGTTTGCCAGTTCACCCGCCACGTGGCGCGGGGACAGCGAGCCGTGCCCTCTCAGGTTCCGACGTCTCGGTAACGCCGATCGGTAAAGGTCAAATATGACCCCCGTGGCCCGCGAATGTTTCGACGCCGCTGCGTTGATGGCCGTTTTACGTTCGGTGGCAGGGTCTTTGCCAATCTTGTTGGCCCCCTTGTGCTGGTTTGCCTCACGGCGGGCATCGTCCGGGGCGTGCGTCTCGGGGTTGCCGATGGTGATCGACTGGGAGGCGAACCGTTTTCCAGTCAACGGGTTCGTGCCACGCGGCTTGTACGAGTAGGTCCACGACATCGAGGTGGCGTTCACCACCAGCGCGAGGCCACGACACTCGGCATCTGAAACAACCAATCGCTGGGAGTTCGAGCGCCGACGCCAAGCAGCGTCGATAACTGACCGGGTAATTTTGAGGGGGCCCTCGCGCAAGACCTGCATGTGTTGCTCCAACCTATAGTCTGACCGGACACTAACCGGACGTATGTCGCGGAGGCAAGCGGAGATGTTCGGGCGGCTAAGGGGGTTGAAATGCGATACAAGTCCCTAAAAATATGAGGGATTGCAGGCTATGGGAGACTAACGGAACACAGCGGAATACATCAACTGAGGACTCTTAATCAGCGGGTCCAAGGTTCGAGTCCTTGTGCACCCACCAAACTTCATCGTGAGGTTTGGCTTTCCGGTTTTTTCCCTTGGTTTTGAAGCGCCTTTTTGGCGCAGCCCTCATCAGTCCCGTGCAACGTTTTGCGCGGTGAGCTGGGCGTTCCGCCGAGACCGGCGGGTTCCCTGTCACCCCAGCCCTCTCAGCGACCGGGTGGCATCGCGGCGCGCAAGACGCAGGGTTTCCGATGGCGATTCGCCAAACAGCGCCCGATAGTGGACGCTGAATTCCCCCAGATGCGAAAAGCCGCTGTCGCGCGCTATGCTGGTTACGGTGTCCTCGGGAGAGCCGGCATTCAGCCGGTGCCGGGCGAAATGCAGGCGTTTGTCGTGCACATAGCGGGAAAGCGTTGTTTGCTCGTAGGTGCGAAATGCGGCCTGCAGCGACCGCACGCTGGTGCCGACGGCGGCGGCAACATCGATGATGCGGATGTCGTCGCGAAAATGGGCCTCGATGTAATCGCGGGCGCGCTTGTGGGCCTGGGGGATCGCCAGCTCGGGGGCGCGGCTTTCCGGGTCGGTGAACGCCTGTGCCAGCGCGAGAAACAAGAGATCCTCCTGCGCCGCGCGAAACCGCTGGTTGTTGATGACGGCCGCCGGGGCCTCGTCGATGGCGCTGATGACGCGCAGCAGCTGCGAGCGGAACAGGTGCAGTCGACGACCCGGGGTTCCGCCCGCGCGGGCTTCCTTCAGCCGGTGGCGATCATCGCCCATAAGCTCGTGCTCGGCGAAAGCCCGATCAAGGCCGAAATACAGGCGATCACCCGGCCCATGGACCCGCACCGTGAATTCATCGCGGGGGACGATGAAGGGCTCATGGGCGGTAATGGACATGCCTTGGCACTCAACGCCCGGGCCGAGGGGCAAGACGATGAACAGTCGCTCAGGCGTGTCGCCCTGAAGTTCCAGTCCGGCCGGCTCATCTGCGATGATCTGCGCCTGCGGCAGTTGAAACAGGCGGATTGTACCCGCGGCGCCTGCGCCCATGGACAGCGGCCTGACCCGACCGATGTGGGGGTTCATCAGCCGATAGGTCGTGAGGAAATCCTCCGACGACCGGCATTCGGCAATGGGAAAGGCACTCAGAAGCTTTGGCATGCCGACCACTCTGACGGGTTGCTCTACGCCCCCAGAATGAGAAGGGGGCACCCGCGCTCGTCATGCGGTCAACCCGTTTCAGGCTCAAATCGGAGACCTTTGGTTGTATATGTCTCCAATTTGAGTTTAAAGACTAGATTCTACGTATCAGCATAGCGGCGCCCGAGGTGATGATGTTCAGGGCTAAAATTGTGAATATTGTTCCCGATAGACTTGCTGAACCCAGGTGGGCGATGTCGGCGACGGGCAGGGGTGTGCCCTTAACCCAGGCGACGACCGCCCACAGAGCGGCAAAGGCCAGGGCGTAGAGGGTGGCGAAAAAAGCCACGTCGACGGGCGTAGGGGCGCGCCAGAACCGAACGGGCCCCATGGCCCAGCGATAGCCCTGCAGGGCGACCAGGGCAGCGCCGCCAGCGGCCAATCCGCCGGGCAGGGCCGCGATCATCAGATCGGGCCTGCCGAGCGGCAGGGCCCCGAGGATGATGCCGATGACCGCCGGATAGCCGAGCGCCAGCGCCGCGAGCGCATCGATGCCGCCCGCCAGAAGCGACCAGTTCGGCCAGAGTGTTCCGGCGCTGTGGAGCGGGTCGACGAGGTGCAGGCTGCCAAAACTGTGGCGCACGCCAAGCACAATGGCGGTGGTGACCAGCAAAGGGGCCCAGCGGCTCTGGAGAATAAGTGACAGTCGAACCAATGTCTTGCCCCTGCTGCTTGCGAACCCGAAGACGGGTTGGCAGTCGACGTGCTCGATCTTCGCGTTTCCAACCCTGCCATCCGTCGCCGTGATTGGTGGGCTGGCCCCGGTCAGAACTCCTCATATCAAGGAATACAGCGCCGGAGACTGATGGTTATAGCCTGGTGAAATGTTTATCAGTTCGTATGAGCGCGTAAACGCCGGATTTATTTCAAAGATTTTGCCAATATATAGTTTGATTTATCTAATTTATTGCTTTTTTTACTGAATAAACGATCCGAAAACTGCTCAGAATTCAGCCGTTTCTGACATTAGCTCTGCGCGTTTCCGATAGGACGAAGGTCGATAAGCGATAGTGCGGTACGGGATCGTACCGTCGGCCGTGGGGTCTCGTCGTCCGGCTCAGGATCGAGGGGCTGGTCATCCGCTCGTGATTGATGCAGGGGGCATGCGACCGACCGCCCGTGCGCTCTCCGGGTGCGATGCATCGGCTCTCCAGGCGATTCGAGCGGCCCGGCTCAGGGAATAGCGGCGGCTAGAGGGCGCACTATATATTCATTTTGGAGATAAATTGCCCAAAAAGCAACTCTCTATATCCAAAATGAAGTGTTAATGGCGAGTCAGACCTCGGTATTTTGGAGGTCGTTGTTGCCGCTGCGCCACAAAATGTACCCAGAAGTTTCAAGATCAGCTTTAGGATTTGCCTCTTTGACAATCCTGGTTAACAAGGCGCTCTTCGCATCTCCAACTTTGAGGTAAATAATGGCGATCTCCAAATTTGTTCTCGCACTCGGTCTTGGTCTTGTTGGCACCGTTGCCGCTCAGGCTGCTGATCTGCAGGTTGCGGACGCCCCGGCTGCTGAAGCCACTGTTTCGACCACCGGCGCTTACATTGGCGTTCAGGGCGGCCTGGACACCGATGAGTACTACAACATCGGCGTTGTCGGTGGTCTGACGTTCACCCAGTCGGAAAACTTCCTGCTCGGCGTTGAAGGCGCAATCGCCGCCTATAACGACGGCACCGATTCGGGCGTTGAAGGCTATGTCGCAGCGCGCGCCGGTCTCGATCTGCACCCGATCACCATCTACGGCCTCGCCGGCGCTGGTGCGGTTGATGGGGAATGGGCACTGGCCGGTGGCCTTGGCGCTGAATTCGACGTGACTGACTCGATGAGCCTCCGCGCTCAGGCTGTCAGCTTCGGTGAAACCACGGATTCCGACGCGTTCACCCAGTTCACCCTGGGCGCCATCTGGCACCTCTGATCGGTTCGATCCTACCAGATTTGAAAGGGCTGCTTCGGCAGCCCTTTTTTTTGCGCGCCGGGTGCCCGTTGCCCGTTTCGATCCGGCGCAAGCGGCGCTAGGCTCGGGGCTAACGAGAGCGCTGACAGGAGGGGGGCGGTATGCACCACACGGCACGCTGCTATTGCGGGCAATTGAGCATCACCGTTAAAGCGCCGCCGGTGCATTACCACGGCTGCGCCTGCACGCTGTGCCAGCGCCGGTCGGGCAGCGTGATGAGCCTTTCAGGCTGGTTTCGCGATGAGGATGTGGTCGCCATTTCGGGCGAAACCCGCACCTGGTATTCGGATGGCGAGGACCATCCCGATATCCTGACCGCCTTTTGTCCGGTGTGTGGCGGCGGCGGGTTCTTTCGCAGCGGCAGCTATCTGCCCGACACGATTGGCATCGCCATGGGCGGCTTCGCCGGGGCGTTTGGTGCGCCCGAGCACATCCACTTCTGGGGCTACCGGCCCGGCTGGTTCAACCTCGACGCGCCGGGCGTGGCACTCAACGAAGACCCGTAAGCGGATTGCGCCCGTGCGGCAGGTCGAAACCTTAGGCCCGTTAAAGAATTGGGTCACCGCCCGCTCACCGCAGGCGGCTTTGATGTTTTTGGTGCCGCCTTGATCCTGAACAAGATTTCATCGCGCCGTAATGTCCCCTTGAGAGTTGTGGCGTAGGCTCGTTTCGAGTCGGGCGCGTGCCCGGGGGCCTGGGGCCCCGCTGTTATCCGTGAGGTTTGCCGTGAACGTACAGTCGGTTCCCCATGAGGCTTCCGCCGTCGTGCCGAGGCCGGTGCTGCGTAAGAAGCGGCGGTGGGGACGGTGGATCATTGGGCTCATCCTTGTGGTGGCGCTCGGCTATGGCGGCCTCAGCTTTTTCTCACCCAAGCCCGATCCGCTGGCCGGGCTGGCGCTCAGCACGGTCGGGCGCGGTGATATTGAGGATGCGGTTCTGGCTCAGGGCACGCTCGAGGCGAGCGAACTGGTGAGCGTGGGGGCGCAGGTTTCGGGGATCGTCAAAACCGTGACCGTCACGCTCGGGCAGGATGTGACGGCGGGGGACCTGATTGCCGAGATCGATCCGACCGATAAGGAGAATGCCGTGCGGTCGGCCGAGGCGGCGATGGCGAGCCTTGAGGCGCAGCGGACAGCGCGGCTTGCCGACCGTGACAAGAACCAGCGGGCGCTCGATCGCGCCAAGCGGCTGCAGGGCAATGCGGTGATTTCGGACGCGGCGCTGGAAACGGCACAGAACACGCTCGATGCGAGCGAGACGCAGATCGCCATTATCGATGCGCAGATCATGCAGGCTAACGTGCAGCTTGAAAACGCCAAGGTTGACCTGAGCCGCACCCGGATTGTGGCACCGGTGAGCGGCACGGTGGTGGCGGTGCTCGCCGATGTGGGCCAGACCCTGAGCGCACAGGCCTCGGCGCCGACGGTGATCAAAATCGCCAATCTCGACACCATGCGCATCCGCACGCGGATTTCCGAGGCGGATGTGACGCGGGTGAAGCCCGGCCAACGCGTGCATTTCACTGTGCTCGGTGCGCTCAACCGGCCCATTGAGGCGCGACTGACCTCGATTGATCCGGCACCCCGGTCGCTGTCGAATGGGGCATCGAGCAGCGCGAGTGTCACCGAGGCGGTGTATTATGATGGGCTGATCGACGTACCGAACCTCGATCGGGCGCTGCGGATATCGATGACGGCGCAGGTCAGCATCGTGCTGAGTGAATCGAAAAAGGCGCTTCTTGTGCCGGCGTCGGCGCTGAGCCGTTCGGGGCCCGAGACTTACACGGTCATGCTGGTGGGTCCCGATGATGTGCCGGTGGCCCATGAGGTGAAGGTGGGCATCAATAACAAGGTGCTGGCCGAAATCCTTGAGGGGCTGACGGAAGGCGATCGCGTGGTGGGTGGGGCTGGGCTTGCCGGATCACCCTCACCGCGCCCTGGCGGGTTCTCCAGCCGGTCGGGCAGGCCCGGTATGGGCGTGCCGCCGCGGGCAGGCGGCTGATGGCCCCGCTTATTGCGCTCAGCGGTATCACCCGGTGGTTTCCGCTGGGCGATGGCGAAGTCACGGTTCTCAAAGACGTGACGCTTGATATTGCCGCGGGCGAGTTTGTTTCGATTGTCGGCAGTTCGGGGTCGGGCAAATCCACCCTGATGAACATTCTGGGCTGCCTCGATGGGCCGAGTGCCGGGAGCTATCGCTTCGATGGGGTTGAAGTGGGGGGCCTTGGCATTGAAGAGCTGGCCACGCTGCGGCGCGAGCATTTCGGCTTCATTTTCCAGCGCTATCATCTCATGGGCGAACTTTCGGCCATTGATAATGTCGCGGTGCCCGCGATTTATGCCGGCACGTCGGCGGCGCTGCGCGAAGAGCGGGCAGTCGACCTGCTTGTTCGGCTCGGGCTCGGCGACCGGCTTTATAACCGGCCCTCGCAGCTTTCGGGGGGGCAGCAGCAGCGCGTGAGCGTCGCGCGGGCGCTGATCAATGGCGGCGAGGTCATTCTGGCCGACGAGCCAACGGGCGCGCTCGACAGCAAGAGCGGCGAGGAACTGCTTGATCTGTTGTCGGAACTGCATCAGGCCGGGCACACGGTGATTATCGTCACGCATGATCCGGCGGTGGCGCGGCGGGCGGAACGGACCATTGAAATCCGCGATGGCGAAGTGGTGCGGGATACGCGGATCGCCACGGCGTCGGCGCGGCCCGGGCGCCTCGCGTCGCCTTTGCCCAAGGCCGGGTTCGGGGCCAGCCTCGCGCGGCTTGGCAACGCCTTTTCCATCGCGCTCCGCTCCATGCTGGCGCACCGGATGCGCAGCTTTCTGACCATGCTCGGCATTGTCATTGGTATTGCCTCGGTGGTGATGGTGGTGGCGCTGGGGCAGGGCGGGCAGGAGCAGGTGCTGAGCCAGATTTCGGCCCTCGGCACCAATACGATCACGGTCCTGCCGGGCTCCGGTTTTGGCGACCGTTCGGCGGGCAGCATCCGGACGCTCACTGAAGGAGACGCGCGGGCGCTGGCGGCCGAGCCCTTTGCGGACAGCGTGACTCCGACCGTCAACAGCTCTGGCACCGTGCTGTTTGGCAATAAATCGGCCAGTGCCCAGGTGACGGGCGTGGGGCTCAACTATTTCCAGGTGAACGGCCGGACCATCGACAAGGGGCAGGGGTTCCAGACGGACGATATCGACAGTCGGGCGCAGGTGGCGGTGATCGATCCCAATGCCGAGGCCGAGCTGTTTGAGGCGGGCGAGACCGCGCTGGGGCAGGTGATCATTGTGGGCGCCGTGCCGCTGCGGGTGATCGGGGTGGCGGCCAAAAGCACCGGGTTCGGGCCCGGCGGCCAGAGCCTCAATATCTGGGTGCCCTATACCACGGCCATGACGCGGATGACTGGCCAGTCCGCCCTTTCGGGCATTACCGTGCGGGTGGCCGATAGCGCCGATGTCGATACGGCGGCGACCCAGATCGAAGCCATTATGCTGCTGCGGCACGGCACCAAGGACTTCTTCGTGTTCAATGCCAACTCGATCCGCAACGCCATCACGGCGACCACCATGACGCTCACGCTCCTCGTGTCAGCGATTGCCGTCATCTCGCTGGTGGTCGGCGGCATCGGGGTGATGAACATCATGCTGGTCTCCGTCACCGAGCGGACGCGCGAAATCGGCGTGCGCATGGCCGTCGGCGCGCGGCGCAGCGATGTGCTGACACAGTTCCTGATCGAAGCCGTGCTGGTCTGCCTCGTGGGGGGTGCCATGGGGGTGATGCTGGCGCTGGGACTCGGCGCGGTCGTCAGCGCGTTTGGCTTCCAGGTTTCCTATTCGCTGGCCTCAATCCTCGTTGCGCTGTTTGCTTCCAGTGTCATTGGCGTGGGCTTTGGATTTTTCCCGGCGCGGCGGGCTGCCGGATTGCGGCCGGTGGATGCACTCGCGCGCGAATAATCGAGCCACCCCGTCGCTCTGACTGGTCAGTTTTGAGGCACCAGGGCCCGCAGCCGAGGTGCTGTCCAGCGGCTCTCGGGCCGGGACTTCACCGCTTTGTGGAGCCCGCCTACGGGTTTCTCCGTCTATGCGGCTCCCCTTGCGATGCGCCTTAATCGTGGTAACGAAGCGTTAAGGATTTTGGGGGTCTTGCAGGCTGGAATCAGGGAGTATGTGCCTAAAATTTGGGCAATTTAACGTGCTCCCGGCGCACCAGACGCACTCGGCTCCGGTTTTGATGAGACCGATTTGCAGCGATTGCGTATTTTCCACTGTTCCCTACGGGGACACCCATAATTCGGCGTTAAGAGAATTTTAACTATAGGCGCAGGTTTTGCGCCGCGGAGTTGGTATGCGTACACGGACCCAGCAACAGTTCGCGAACCTCGCGCAATCCGCCTATGAGCAGAACTCCCCCATGGATGGCGGGCTGATGCAGGATAATGACCTGGATTGGGGCCTGCAGGGGCCGCGATTCCGTCTCTCCGGGCTGACCATTGCGCTCAGCCTTGTCTGGGTCGTGCTGGTGGCGGCGATCACACTGCTGGTTGCCGGATCGTCGCTCGGGACGGCCAGCTTCTGGCTGGGGGGCGGACTCGTTACCTTGCTGGTCGTGGCGCTCATTCCGGTGGGCGCCGTCGTGCTATTTTTGTGGCTCGATTTCCGCCTGCGCGACCTTGGCGCGCAATCCGACGACGTGCGCGATGAAATCGCCCGCTTCACCGAGCCGACGCCGGCCAATTCGGGCAATGTGATTTCCATCCGCCACGTGGTGCACAAAGAACTCTCGATGCTCAACGAGCAGCTCGAGCGCTCGATGACGCGCACGCTCTCGATCGAGGAAAAGGTCCGGGGCGCCATCGATGCGATGGAGAAGGCCTTCAACGACAATGAACGCCGTCTGTTTTCCATCGTGCAGGAGCTGGCGCGCCAGCGGGAATCCGTCTCCTCGGCGACCGATCAGGTACGCGAGTCGGTGCGGGGCACCCGCGAAGCGCTGCAGGCTGAACTCACCGCGCTGACGGAACAGATCGTGGAAGCGGGCAATTACGCGCGCGGCACGGTGGAAGAGGTCAATCGCGGGGTGATCGAAGCCGTGGCCGATGCGGCCCAGGGCCTGGCCCAGAATATTTCGGCCGTTGTCGCCTCCGATGTCGAACCGCTGCGCCATGCGCTGGATCAGCGCCTCCTGGCGCTGCGCAATGTCATTGCCAGTTCGGGTGAGGGCATGGTGCACGCGCTTGAAGAGCAGCGCTCGCAGCTGGGCGCCGATATGGAAGTCGCCCTCGGCCGCATTGCCGGGGAACTGGAACGGCAGGCGACACTGGCCGACGAAATCATCGCGCAGGCGACCAATTCGGTTGAAGGCAGCCTCGATGGCGCGCTGGGGCAATTCGAGAACCGCATTCGCGAAAGTTCCCAGCAGTTCCGCTCGGTGCTCGACGCGGGCGGGACTACGGCGAGCGAGAAGCTCGATGCGGCGTGGATCAGCATCAACACAGCCTTCGGCGTGCGGCTCGACGAAATGGAAGTCGAGCTGGAAAAGCGCATGACAAAGCTTAGCGATGTGGCCGAACGGGCCGAGGCCAAGCTGGTGCCGGCGCTGGAGCAGAGCGCCGAGCGCATGGAACGCGCCATTGAGGTCAACGGGGCGCTGCGGGAGAGCACCGCCGAACTGGACCTCGTGTTGCACGAGCGCGGCGAACAGCTGATCAAGACGGTCAGCATGCAGTTCGAGGGCTTCCACAACGCCGTGGGTTCGCGCAGCGAGGCGATCAGCAAGGCGCTGTCAGAAAAGCTGGCGTCGACCTTCGCCCGCATCGATGCCCATGCCGAGGGCCTGAGCGGCACGCTCAGGGATATGGAAGTCTCAGTCGATCACTCGCGCGAGCGCATGTCCAAGGCCGCCGTCGAGCACAATATGGCGCTGATGCAGACCACCGAGGCGCTGTCCGGCGTTCTGGGCGCGGCCAATGAGCGGTTCAGGACGACGATTGAAGAGGGCGGCGCTACCCTCGCTGAAACACTCGATGCGGCGCGCACGGCATCGGACAATGCCATCGCCTTCAATATTCAGGTGCTGCGCGAAGCCGGGGCCCAGAGCGGGCTCGAAATGACCCGGGTGTTTTCGAGCGCTCTGAACCAGCTTGAAACCGCGGTGCGGCGTGAGGCCGAGGGCGTTGCCGGGACCGGCCGCCAGGCGGCTGCCGATCTGTCTGGCGCGACTGAAGAGATGACGCGCGACCTGATTGCCGCTGCCGATCTGATAGCCGAGACGATCCGCACGCGGCTCGATTCCGGCCGCCGCGAATTCGAAGCGGCCTCAACCAGCGCCTTCATGCCGATCGACCGGACCTTGACCGAGTTGCTCGAGGGCCTGACCCAGCGCACTTCGGCGCTCGAAACGACGTTGAACGACCGTGCCGAAGGGCTGGAGCGCGCGCTCAAGACCGGTGCCACCACAATCGATTCCGTTCTGGGCAAGGGTTCAGAGTACATCGAGACCACTTTCGACCACAGCGCGCGGGCGCTGGAGGAGAATTTCGCGCAGCAATTGCGTCGGCTCGCCGCGCAGTCAAACGTGTTCAATGCCGAGCGCGCCAAGGCGCTTGATGGCGAGATCGAAACTCTGGGGACCGTGCTCGACGCGCGGACCGAGCTGCTTGCGACTTTCCTGAAGGCGCGCAGCGCCGAATTTGCCGACCGCATGACGGAATCGAGTCGCGATTTCGAGGAGCGGCTGGCTGAGACACTGCGGCAGATGAGCGACGGCATGGTGCAGGGGGCGGCGCAAATGGCCGAAGGCGCCCATCGCGAAGTCGATGGTCTGGCTGCCCGGCTGAAGGATCTTGGCGCCGAGATGAATGCGCTGACCGATGTGCAGGCGCGCGCCCTCACCGAGGAGTTCAAGGCACAACGCCAGGCGCTTGCCGATGCGCTGGGGGCGGAGGAACAGAATGTCCGCCAGCTGTTTGCCGAACGCACCAAGGGTATCGAAAAAGCCATGGCCGCCGGCCTCGTCGAAGTGACGGGCGTTATGACGAAATCGGGCGAGCAGGTGAGCAAGAGCCTCAAGGCCGCTGCTGACACCGTGCGCTCCGGGTTTGAAGCCGATGCCGCCACGATCCGCACTGAAACCGGTGCCGGGATGACCGAGGTTTCTGTGGCCATTTCGGGAATCGCCAAGGGGCTCGAGCAATCCTTGAAGGACACGTTGGTTGGGTTCGACAAACGGCTTGAAGAGAGCACCAAGGCGGTTATCGGCAAGATGACGGCCGAGGAAAAGGCCGCCACCAAACGGCTCGAACAGGCGACAGAGGCCGTAACGGCCAGCACGCGGCGCGCAGCGGAAGTTGCGGCGGAGCGGGTGGTGGCGCTGAATGGCGCCGTAGTGCAGGCCCTGAGTACGCTCAATTCCGGTCCCAAAAAGACATCGGTCGATCGGCCCGGTCCGGCTAAATTGGCGGTTGACCCCGAAGACGCGGCGGCCGAGAAGGCGGGGACCGACAAAGCTGCGGCTGAAAAGCCCTCAGACAAGGGAAGCGCCGACAAGAGCGCTGTGAAGAATGCCAAAGCGTGAGTCCATCAAGACCGCCGGTTTTCCGCGCCTTCAGCGCGTCGCAACCGGCCCTGAAAGCGTGGATAGTCTTGTCGATGACCTGGTGATGGCCATTGCCGGTCCGTCGCTGAGTGCCGACCGCCCGGAAGTGGACCAGTTCCAGCGCCGTATTTCTGAATTGCAGGGCCAGTCAGCCCCGGTAGCGCCTGTTTCGTCTGGCGGTGACGGGGCTGCTTTTGCGCCTGCTGCCGCCCCGGTTGAACCCGAGCGGGCCGCAACAGCACTGCGGACCCCGCACCCGATCGAGGAGCGGATGCGTCGGCTCGATCGCGCCTTGCGCAACCTCGACCCGGAGCCCGTTTCGCCGGAACCTGAGCCTGAGCCCGAACCGGCCGTGGCGATGGAGCCCGTGCCGGTGGCCCGCCCGGTCGTGCGCCCGGCACAACGGCCGCGCCCGGCGGACCCGGTTGCGGTGGTCGATCTTGATGAGCCGTGGTTTGATGAGCCTCTGGCTGACGGGCGGCATGATCGCCGGTTCGTCCGCCGTATGCTGTTTGCCGCGGCGCTCGCGACCCTCGCGTTTTTGAGCATTCCCATCATGGCGCGGTTCGCCACTGCCCAGACGCAAAGCGAAAGCGTCGTGGCCGAGTCCACAGACACGCCGGATGGGGCGACTGGCGCCGCTGAAAAAGACTGAGACGCACGGCGCCTGCTCCCGGCGCGACTGAGGTCGACAAAACGCTTTTCTCGGCCCCGGTGAGCGCCTACAAGGCCAGAACTGTTTTAATCGTGGGTTGTCCTGATGCCATTCGGCCTTGATGCTACCGCCTTCGCCGCCTTCTTGCAGGTCATCATGATCGATCTGGTGCTGGCCGGTGATAATGCGGTGGTGATCGGCCTCGCGGCTGCCGGGTTGCAGGCCTCGGTGCGGCGGCGCGCCATCCTGATCGGTATTCTGGCGGCGACCCTGTTGCGCATTGGCTTTGCGCTGATCACCACGCAATTGCTGTCTCTGGGGGGCGGACTGCTGGTGGCGGGCGGGCTGCTGCTGTTCTGGGTCTGCTGGAAAATGTACCGCGAGCTGAAAAGCGGTGCGCATGAATTTGACGCCGAAGCTGACGAGGCCCTTTCCGATACCGATTTCAACGCCGACGGCCGGGTGGCGGGCCGGGCGCCCCAGAAGTCCCTGCGGCAGGCGGTGCTGCAGATCATCATCGCCGATGTTTCGATGTCGCTCGACAATGTTCTGGCGGTCGCTGGCGCAGCGCAGCACCATGCCGAGGCGCTGATCTTCGGTCTTGCGCTGTCGGTTGTGATGATGGGCGTTGCGGCGTCGTTCATTGCCGGTCTGCTTAACCGCTTCCGCTGGATTGCCTGGGTCGGTCTTGTGATCATCTTCTATGTGGCGCTGCGCATGGTGTACCACGGGGCGGATGCGCTGATGGGCGAGGCCCTGCCGGCGATCCCGTTCATCAAGGATGCGATAGCGCACTAAAGGCTGAGGGCCATTACCCCTGCCATCGCTTGCCCGCCGGGATTTCCCTGATTAGAGTTTTCATATTCAAGACGGCCGCAAACAAAGGCGGCAGGGGGATATGATGACGGATTCGCAGGTTTTCCATCCGAGTGCGGCTGCGCTCGCGCGCACCCACATGACCGAGGCGCAATATCACGACGCCTGGCAGCGGTCGGTTGCGGATCCCAATGCGTTCTGGCGCGCCGAGATGCAGCGGCTCGACTGGATCAAGACCCCGACGATCATCAAGAACACCAGTTTCGAGTACCCGGATGTCTCGATCAAATGGTTCGAAGACGGGATTCTGAACGTCTCGTACAACTGTATTGATCGGCACCTCGACAAGCGCGGCGATGAGGTGGCGCTGATCTGGGAGGGGGATAGCCCCGGCACCGATGAGAAGATCACCTACCGCAGGCTGCACGAGCGCGTCAGCCGCTGCGCCAATGTGCTGAAGTCACTGGGCGTCAGGAAGGGCGACCGCGTGACCATCTACCTGCCGATGATCCCGCAGGCGATTTACGCCATGCTCGCCTGTGCGCGTATCGGGGCGGTGCATTCGGTCGTGTTCGGCGGGTTCTCGCCGGATTCGCTCGCCGGGCGCATCAATGATTGCGACAGCCGCGTGGTGATCACCGCCGACGAAGGCCGCCGCGGCGGCAAAACCGTGCCGCTGAAGAAAAACGTTGATGCGGCGCTGCAAAGTTGCCCCGGCGTTGAAAAGGTGCTGGTGGTGCACAATACCGGCGCCGAGGTGGCCATGAAGGGCAGCCGCGACGTGTGGTGGCATGAGGCCGCCGCTGGCGTTGAGCCGTTCTGCGACCCCGAGCCGATGAACGCGGAAGACCCGCTGTTTATCCTCTATACCTCGGGCTCGACCGGCAAGCCCAAGGGCGTGCTGCACACCACGGGCGGCTATCTGCTGTGGGCGAGCTACACGCATGAAAAAGTGTTCGATTACCGCCCCGGCGAGATCTTCTGGTGCACGGCGGATGTGGGTTGGGTCACCGGGCACTCGTATATTGTCTATGGTCCCTTGGCGAACGGGGCGACCTCCGTCGTATTCGAAGGCATTCCCAGCTATCCCGATGCGTCGCGGTTCTGGCAGGTGATCGAAAAGCACAAGGTCAACATTTTCTACACGGCGCCGACGGCGATCCGCGCGCTGATGGGCGCGGGCCCCGATCTGCCCGATGCCTATAAAATGGACTCGCTGCGGCTCATCGGCTCGGTGGGCGAACCGATCAATCCGGAGGCCTGGCTCTGGTACCACAAGCACGTGGGCAAGGGGCGCTGCGAGATCGTCGATACCTGGTGGCAGACCGAAACCGGCGCCACGCTGATTTCGCCGCTGCCGGGGGCCACGCCCACGAAGCCGGGATCGGCCACGCGGCCCCTGCCGGGCGTGCAACCCGTGGTGCTGTCGCCCGAAGGCAAGGTGCAGACCGAGACCAAGGCCGAGGGCGTGCTGGCGCTCAAGGATAGCTGGCCGGGCCAGATGCGCACGGTCTATGGCGACCATCAGCGCTTCATTGCAACCTATTTCGAGACCTACAAGGGCTATTACTTCACCGGCGACGGCTGCCGCCGCGACAGCGACGGATACTATTGGATCACCGGGCGGGTGGATGATGTGCTCAACGTCTCGGGCCATCGTCTCGGTACGGCCGAAGTGGAGAGCGCCCTCGTGTCGCACCCGAAAGTGTCGGAAGCGGCGGTGGTCGGCTACCCGCATGATATCAAGGGGCAGGGCATTTACTGCTATGTCACGCTGATGACGGGCGAAGAGGGCGACGAGGCGCTGAAGACCGAATTGCGCAATTGGGTGCGCAAGGAAATCGGGCCGATTGCCTCGCCGGATCTCATTCAGTTTGCCCCCGGCCTGCCAAAAACCCGCTCGGGCAAGATCATGCGTCGTATTTTGCGCAAAATTGCCGAGAATGAGTACTCCGCGCTCGGGGATACCTCGACGCTGGCCGATCCTTCGGTGGTGACCGATCTCGTCGAGAACCGGCAGAACCGTTAATCTCAGCCGCTTTTGCCGCATTCGGGGGGCATGATGCCCCCCGTTCTGTTTTGAAGGGTGCCGATATGGCCGTTACGTTTGCTGCCCGCATGGGCCTCGTGCTTGTGGCGATCGGCCTGACGGTCGGTCTTGCCCGGGCCGCGACCCTCGAGCAGATGGCGGGGCAGATGATCCTGGTTGGCTTTGTCGGCACCGGGCCTGCCGATCCGGGGGTCAAAGCGGTGATTGCCGATCTGCGCGCGGGCGGGGTTGGCGGCGTGATGGTGCTGAAAACCAACCTTGGGTCCGCGGCCAAGATCAAAGCATTGACCGGCGCCCTGCGCACGGCCACCGATGGCGGACCGCCGCCGTTCATTGCCATTGATCAGGAGGGCGGGGCGGTTGCCCGGCTCGGGGCCAATACCGGCTTTCCGCAATTGCCCAATGCGGAAACCGAAGCGCGCACCCGCTCAGTGGACGAAGCCCGTTCGGACTATGCCGCGATGGCCGAGGGGCTGGCGCAGTTTGGCTTCAACCTCAATTTTGCGCCCGTGTTAGACCTGAAGCTCAACCCGGATAACCCGGTGATTGCCCGCTTTGGCCGCTCCTTCTCGCGTGATGCTGGCGTTGTCACCGATTATGCGCGGGCCCTGATCGAGGCGCATCGGCTTGCCGGGGTCCTGACAGCGCTCAAGCATTTTCCCGGCCATGGCTCGTCAACCGCCGATAGCCATGAGGGAATAGCCGATATCACCGCCACCTGGCGCGAAACGGAACTCGCGCCCTATCGGCAGCTCATCAATGAAGACATGGCCGATATGGTGATGATCGGCCATCTGGTGCACTTCGGACTTGACCCATCGGGCCAGCCCGCGAGCCTCTCGGGGCCGGTGATTTCGGGCCTGTTGCGCGATACACTCGGATTTCCGGGCGTGGTGATTTCGGACGATCTCGAAATGGGCGCGATCCGGAAGAGCCATACGCTTGAGGAAACCGTGGTGGCGGCGGTGGAGGCGGGCACGGATATCCTGTTGTTTTCCAACACGCTGAAACCCCGGGCGAGCCTGGCCGATGAAGTGCGCGCCATTCTGGTGAACGAGGCCGAGGCCAACCCGGACTTTCGGGCCCGGATCGAGGCCAGTTACGCCCGGATCATGGCCCTGAAGGACCGGCTGAAATAAACTTGGCGGCGGTGTTTTCCCCATCTTCGGGCTCCAGTTGGACGGATTCACCTCTGCGCGCCGCCGCGGAATGCGATAAGAACCACCGCATGAGCGAATGGAGAGGACCGGCCCGATGACCGAAACCGAGAGAGACGTGCGGCGCGTGCGTGCGCTGTTCATCTCGGATGTGCATCTGGGCATGCGGCCAACCCGCATTGCCGAGCTGAATGATTTTCTGCGCTGGCACGAGGCGGAAACCATCTATCTCGTGGGCGATATCGTTGATGGCTGGCGTCTCGCCAAGGCCTGGCACTGGCCGGCCGAGTATCACGCGCTCGTCGATATTCTGCTCGATAAGGCCATGGCCGGCACGCGCCTTGTGGTGCTGCCCGGCAACCACGATGAATTCCTGCGCGAATATCTCGGCACGTATTTCGGCGAGATCGAATGCGTGGACCGCACCGTGCATACCACGGCGCAGGGCAAGACCTATCTCGTCATCCATGGCGACCAGTTCGATGTGGTGGTGGCCCATGCCAAGTGGCTCGCCCATGTGGGTGACTGGGCCTACCGCTTTGCGCTTCGGGTCAATGTGGTCATTAACTGGGTGCGGCGGCGCCTGGGGCTCACCTACTGGTCGCTGTCGGCCTGGGCCAAGCACAAGGTGAAAAACGCCGTGAGCGTGATTGGCCGCTTTGAAGAGGCGCTGACGCTTGAGGCCCACGAGACCGGCGCCGATGGCGTGATCTGCGGCCATATTCACTATGCCGATATGCATGAGCGGACGGGCATCCACTACGTCAATACCGGCGATTGGGTGGAAAGCTGCACGGCGGTGGTGGAAACCCCCGAGGGACTTCTCGAGCTAGTACACTGGACGCAGCCGGCTGTGCCGCGCAAACCGCGCAAGCTGCGGCTCAGGCGTCCGCCGCGTGAGCAACGGGCCGGTGCGCGCAACTAAGCGCGGGCTTTTATATCCAGGTGAAAGCGTGAACAGTGGCGCGACTTGAGTCGCCCCGGAGCCTTTTGTTTATGTCCCGTTTTCCCGTCAGCACCCGGCTTTCGCCCGAGGTGCGGGCTTCGATTTTCCATTTTACCGTTTTTGGGTCGACTGGCGTCGCCTCGGTCTATTTCGGCATCTGGCTCAAAAGCCACGGCGTCGCTGAAAGCGAGATCGGCATCATCAATGCCCTGCCGCTGATTGCCATGCTGATGGTCAATGTGCTGATCGGGCGATTGGCCGACAAGGCCAGTGACTGGCGGGTGATGATTATCGGGCTCTCGGTGCTGGCGGGGATTGCCCCGGCGCTTTTGTTCTTTGTCAGCGGATTTTGGGCCATTGCGGCGGCCTGGGTGCTGATTGCCGTGCCCACATCGGCCATGGTGCCGATTGTCGATGCGGCGACCATGCGCATGACCGAGCGGCGCGGCACCGATTTCGCCGCCGTTCGCGCCTGGGGCACGCTGGGCTATATGGCAGCGACAGCCGGGGCGGGGCCGCTGATCGGCTATCTCGGCGGCTGGTCCTTTGTGCCGCTGGTCGTCGGGCTCGCGCTCGTGCGGGTTCTGGCGTCGCTGCAATTGCCGGTGTTCCGGGGCGAAGCGGCCCGGGCGCAGGCGAAGCCGGTCGTGCCGCCCGAGGCCCGCGCCATGCTGAGGAAGCCCTGGTTCATGGCGGCGCTCATCGGCATCGCCATGCTCTACGGTAGCCATTCGGCGCTCGGCGCTTTTGGCGCGCTGCAATGGCTGGCCCAGGGCATTCCCGAGGGCGTGATCGGCCTTCTGATCGCCACGATGGCGGCCGCTGAGGCCGCGATGATGTTCCTGTGGAAGCGCATCAGGCTCCGGGTTTCGGCGCGGCATCTCGTGATGATCGCCTCGCTGGTTGCTGCCGCGCGTTGGGTGGCCATGGCGTTTCAGCCGCCGCTTTACGTGTTGTTTGCCCTGCAATTGCTGCACAGCATTACCTTTGCCGTCGGTTATCTCGCCGGCATGTATTTCATCGCCAACTGGACCGATGATACTATTGCGGCCGAAGCGCAGGGCTTCAGCTATGTGCTGCAACAGGCCACTTCCATCCTGGTGCTCATTGGCATGGGGGCGCTGATTGCGGCCTTTGGCTCGGCGGCCTGGATCGGGCTCGGGGCCTTTGCCGGCTGTGGGGCGGTGCTCGTCTGGGTGTCGCTGCGGATGCAGCCGAAACAGGGGCACCCTGTGGATCAGGCGTCCCTCGACATTGCCGACCCGATGGCGTGAGCCACGGCGCTGGCCGCAAGAAAAAGGCCCTCCAGCATGGAGGGCCTTTTTATTTCACCGCCAGGAGAGAGCCAAGCGGCCTCAGCCGAGGCGGCCGGCGGCATGGGCCAGCATGGTGTAGACGCGGCCGCGATCCGACAGCAGGATCTCGCGGGTTTCTTCCATCGGTCGCGACCCGGCGGCGGCGCGTTTCAGCAAGTGCTCGAACTCGTTCATGTAGCTCTGTGCGGTCTGGGCGAATTCAGTGTCGCGGGTGAGGCGCTTGCGCACATCGTCGTAGGTGGCCTGGCCGCCGAGCGTGTAGATGCGGCGCGAGAACGTGCCGACCTCTCCGTTCTGATAGCGGGCCCAGGCATCGGCCAGGGCCGTCGGTTCAATCGCCCGGGCGATATCATCGGTGAGGCCGTTCAGCGGCTTGGCGGTGGGCGCTGGCGGCGTCGCCGGGCGCGGATTGGCGGTCGCCGGCGTGCCTGAGGCATTGCGCAGCACGTCGCGCAGCCAGCCGCCATTGACATCGGGTGCCGCAGGCTCGGGCGTGCGGGCCGGGGCCGGGGGAGCCGGATTAAAGGCAGATGGTGCCGGTGCGAGCGGCGTTGCAGGCGCCGCAGAGGCGGGCTGCGGCGCGGGCGCGGGCGGGGCGGGCTGAATAGGCGCCGGCTGCTGCGGCGCGGGCATTTCAGCGCGCGGTGCAGGGGCGGGCTGGCGCGGGGCCGGTGCCGGCGACGGTCGCGCGTTCGAGAGGTCATAGGTCTGGGGCTGAGCGCGGACAATGGCGTTGAGTTCGGACAGGGCCTCGATCTGTTCGGCCACAACGCGGCGCATGGCGGCGGCGCTGGCGCGGGTTTCCTCCGGCAGATCGAGCACGCCCTTGGCCAGTTCGGAGCGGGTGGCTTCGAGTTCCGAGCCGACTTCGCGCGCGGTGGCGCGCATGGCCGATGCGGTTTCCCCAAAGCGCAGGCTCGCCTGTTCAAGCGCCTGCTGCATTTCGAGGATCATGGTGGCCTGGGTCTGGCGCAGGGCGTCGGCGGCCCGTTCGCTTTCGGTGCTGGCGTTGGTGGAGAAGGACGAAATGCGGCCCAGCACCTTTTCCGAGGTCGAGCGCATCGCGTCTTCCAAAAGATTGCTGGAGGAGGCCAAGGCCGCGCGCATCTTGTCATTATTGACGCTGACGAGACGATCAAAGCCCTGGGCGGCCTGCTCGATGGTTTCGGCCACGGCGATGGTCGAGGTCTCGAGGGTCTGTTCCATGCCGCTGCGCACCGCCGTGAGGCGGGCTTCGGTTTCCGACACGGTTTCGGCGATGGACTGGGCAAAGCCGCGCATGCGGGCATCAATCTCGTCGGCGCGCGAGGTGAAGCTGTGGGCCAGCGCATGGATGGCCGCCCGGCGCTCGTCGACCGTGGAGAGGGTCAGGGTGCCGGCCGCGCTGAGGCTGGTGGCAGCCTGATTGAGGCTCGTGGCTTCCGTTTCAAGCGTGCCGAGCAGACTGCCGAACTCGGAGACCATGCCCGAGATCGAGCCCTGAAGGGCACCCACATGTTCGGACACCAGGCGGCCCGCTTCTTCGGTGGCCGAAATCGCTTCGCGCACAGTGCCGGCGTAATTGGCCGTCTGGTGGGCGACGCTGTTTTCAAGGTGGGCGAGGTTGGCGGTCGAGCTTTCCAGCACGGTTTGTAGGAGCACGTTCGAATCATTGAGCTTGCCGAGTGCGGCGGTCACATCGGTGAGGATGCGGGCCGTAGACTGGCTCATGAGGCTTTCGGCCTGGCTCGCATGCTGCGACAAGGCCTGGCCGAGAATGCCGGTGTGGCCGACAAGCGCCTGTTCCAGCTGGTTCGACCGGTCGGCAACCAGCGTGCCCAGCGCATCGGTATGCTCGGTGACTACGCGGTTGATCTCGAGCACACGGCCGCCCACAGCGTCGGCTGCGGCCACGGCCTTGATCGACAGCAGGTTATCGAGGTCGCGCGAGGTCGACTGGATCTGGTCGAGCGCGGTGCGCACGGCAATGTCCATGCGGTCAGCGGTGCCGTTGATGTCGTCGGCAATGGTCTTGGTGGCCGAGACAATGCGGCGCGTGATGGTTTCTTCAATGCGATCGGCGCCCGATTCAAGATCGGTCATCGATTGCACCAGGGCCGTGTTGATGGCGCTGTTGAGCGCCGCAAGACGCTCGGCGGTGATGTCGGCCCGGGCGGTGATGGCCTCGGGCAGGGTGCCGAGACGCTGGTCCACCATGTCGGTGATGGCCTTGCGGGCGGAATTGACGCCGGTTTCGATAATATCGGCAGCGCGGCGGGCGTTTTCGCCCACGGTCGAGGCGGCGCCATCGATGCGGCCAACCACGCCGGTTTCCGCATCGGCGATGCGCAGGATGACATTATCCACGCCCCGGCCAAGGCTTTCGCCCATTTCAGCGACCTTGCTCTCGATGAGCTGGGTCACGGCGCGTGAGCGGTCATTCATGGTTTCGGCCACGCCGCGCACGCTGATGTCGATGGTGTCGGCGGCGGTGCGGGCCTGCTCTTCGATGGTGCGGGCCAGTTCGCTGGTGCGGTCGGCAATCGCCGCCGAGATTTCAACAGTATGGCTGCCCAGCGTCTCGGACAGTTGCTTGGTGCGTTCGGCCAGCGTTTCGCCAAGTTCAGCCGCCCGTGTGCCCACCGACGCCGCCAATGCCTCGGTGCGCTGATCGAGCGTTTCGGCAATGGCCTGATTGTGGGCCCCCAGCGTGTCATCGATGCCCTTGGCATGCTTCATGATGGTGGCATCAAGCGTCTGGGCATGGGCCGAAATCGTCTGGTCGAAGGCACTCACGTGCTGGGCGAGGCCGGAATCGAGTTCGCGGCCGCGCGCCTCGATCTGGGCGCTGAGATCAGCAGTGCGGGTAACGATGATTTCCGAGAATTCGCTGGTGCGCTCGGCCAGTGTCGAACCGAGTTCGGCGGTCCGCTGGGCAATCGTCTGTTCCAGCGCATCGGCGCGGGTGTTGAGCGACAGTTCGAGGTCGCGGGTGCGGGAGGACAGGGCCTCGTCGATTTCGCGGGTGCGGCCGAGCAGCGTTTCGGAGAAATCGCTGTTGCGGGCCTGCAGGGTCTCGTTGAGCAGTTCGGTGCGCCCATCGAGCGCATCGGCGATGATCTGGGTGTGACCTTCGAGCGCATCGGCCATTTCGCGGCTGCGGGTGCCGATGGAATCGGCGAGCTGCTTGGCGCGCTGGCCAAGGGTTTCGGTCAGTTCGCGGGCGCGCTGGCCGACGACTTCATTGAAATGCTCGCTCTTTTCATCCAGCGCCATTTCAAGGACGTTGGCGCGGGCCGAGAAGGTTGAGTTGTGCTTGTCGAGCGCCTCGATGAGACGCTCGCCGCGGTCGCCCACCACGTCCGACAGCCCGGCAATGCGGGAATCGATCGAGTTGGCGATATCTTCGAGATGCGCATCGAACTGCGCGAGGTTCTGCGACCCGGCGCTCGTGAGGGTGATGCGGGCCCGCTCGGTGGTGTCATCGAGGGCGCCCGACAGTTCGATCATCGCGGACTGGAGCCGCGATTCCATAGCGTTCACCTGAATCTGGACCTGCTCATCGAGCTGGCCCGAGAGGCCGGAAATCAGTGTTTCGGCTTCGCCAGCGCGAAGGCTGATGTCGGAGGCAATGCGTACCCCGATCATATCGAGGGCGGCGGAAACCTCGTGGCCCCGATCCCGCAACTGGTCAAGCAACTGGATGCCGCCCTGTGACAGAAGCTTGGAGAGCGATGAGGTGCGGTTGTCGATCGCGTCCGCGAGGGTGGCGGTGCGGGTATCGAGGGATTCCGTGATGATCGCGAGGCGGTTGTCGATGACCGAATTGAGTTCCTGGGTGCGGTTTTCAAACGCGCCGGAAATCGTGTTGGCCCGGTCTTCTAACGTGATGTTGAGGCGCGACGCGGAATCATCGAGCGCCACCAGCAGGTTGGAGGTGCGCTGATCGATGAGCTGCACAATGCTTTCGGTGCGTTCGCCAAAGGCGCCGTTGAGCGAATTGCCAGCGCTTTCGAGCGCCTTGGTGAGGTTACCGCCCGATTCCACAATGGTGCCGGCGATGCGCTGCGAGATCATGTCGAGGTCGAACACGAGGCCGGTGTGGCTCTCGGTAATGGCTTCGCGCACGCGCTCGGTATTGGTGATGACCGCCTCGCGCTGGCTCGCCAGCTCCTGAATGAGCGCGCGCATACGGGATTCATTGTCGGAATAGGTGCGTTCCAGCGCGGTGACTTCGTTGTGGATCATCACTTCGAGTTCGCCGGCGCGGGAAAGGGCGCGCTCGAGCCCATCGCCCAGCGCGTTGACTTCGCGGCGGACGGCCTGGCCAACCGAGGCGACTTTTTCCGACGCGGTGGTTTCGGGCTCGGCAAGGCGGATGGCGGCCTGAGTGACGGCGGCGGCCGCGTTGCGCAGATCCTGTGCGCGTCGAATGAGTGTGGCGATGGCGAACATGCCGACCACCGGCACAATGGCCAGCGCGATCAGGCTGAAGAAATCGGTTGAGCCGAAATAGCCGGGGCTCGTGAATTCACCGCGAATGAGCGCCACGACGAGAATGGCCACGACCCAGGCGGCGCCGATGCCGCCCGCGATCAGCGTGGGGGTATTCGACGAGCGCGACTGCAGACCATAGATAATGCGCGCGGATGGGAAACGGTCGTCATTGGCGACGGACCCCGTCTGGGCGGCGAATTTTTCGGCGGCGCGCTGACGGTCAGACCGGCCGGTCTGTTCGCGCGGGGCGGGCTTGGGCTGGGCAGCTGGACGATCTTCGGACGCGGCGGGGGCGGCCGGCTGATCGAGCCCGGAAAACACCGAATCCTTCAGGGCGTCTTCGACGGCCGAAAACGCCAGAGACGCGGGGTCATTTTGTGGTGTCGCAGACTTCTTGGCCATAACTCGTCACAACTCTCGCCTCGACTGCATGCGGGATTGCCGCGTCAGTCGCCCCGTCGCCGGGATTTGTCCAAATCGGCATGAAAAACTGCGTGTGTTTTTCGACCCGATACCCACTCCGCCCCATATGGGGTTCTCTCATATACAAGCAATTTGAGGCAAACCGAACGCTTTCTTAAACGAAGGTTAATTTCGTGGCGCGAACAAGGCGTCCGGTGGAAAAGTTCAAATTGAACCGACCGGATTAGCCGGGACTTCAGCCGCAATGAATAGGGTCAAGAAACGGGATTGGCCCGCGGACGCCCCTTCATGACGCTGATGTCACCGCCGAAAGCCCCGGACCGTCTTAGTCCAATCGATCTTGACCATCTCGTCAAGCAGGTGTCGGGCGACCGCGGGGTGCTGATTGAAATCCTGACGCTCTATCATACGCTCGCGCCGCGGTACCTCAGCGCGCTCGAACATTCCACCACTCTGGCGCAATTGGGGGAGCGCCTGCATGTGCTCAAAAGCGCTGCGGCGGGCATTGGCGCCTGGGGGGTGCAGGACCGGGCACGGCAGATCGAACTGAACCTCAAAAAGGGTCGGCCGCTTGATCCAGAATGGATCGATGACCTCGCGGTGACGGTGGAGGAGGGGGTGCGCTATATCGAGGCGCTGATGGAGAGCGGCGAGCGCTTGCCCGGCTCCTGAGGGAAGGCTATATGCCAGCCACCAGAGACGACGAGGTTCATGATGCCCACGATCACCTATGTGCAGCCCGATGGCGTCCGGCTGGATGTCGAGGGGCAGGTTGGCTCGACGGTGATGGAAACCGCAATCATGAATGGCGTGCGCGGCATCGTGGCTGAATGCGGCGGGGCCTGCACCTGCGCTACCTGTCACGTCTATGTCGATGCGGACTGGGCCGAAAAGGTCGGTGGTCCTTCGATGATGGAAGAGGACATGCTGGACTTCGCCTTTGCCGTGAAGCCGACGAGCCGTCTGTCGTGCCAGATCAAGGTAAAGCCCGAGTTTGATGGGCTTGTGGTGCATGTGCCCGAGCGGCAAGGCTGACCTTTCGCGTTTGAGCGGTGCGCGGCGCCCGGTTTCGGGTGCTTTGAGGGCACGGATTGTCGCCAGCGGTGCCGCTGCGGGGAAATCTTTTTGCCTCTGTGCCGTTGAGGCCAATGCCGTTCTAAGTCCTGCCCCGCAAAGGGAATAGTAAAGCTATTGGATTTCAATAGCTTGCTCAAAGTCAGTGCGACGCTTATGTAACAGGCTTTCCAAACTGGACTGAGAATGGGTGCGCTCAACACACTTCCTGTGAGCCTCAAGGTTCAGGGCAAACGCATCGTCATTGTTGGCGGCGGCGATGAAGCTCTGAACAAAGCCCGACTGGTCAGTAAGACGACTGCAATTGTCGTGATTATCTCCCGGCACATCGAGGTCGATTTCTCCCCTTTTGCGCATGAAGTGCACGAGCGCCCGTTTGCGGCGGCGGACCTTGAGGGCGCAGTGCTGGTCTATGTGGGCGACGAGGGGCCGGACGGCGTGGCGGCGATTGCCGCAGCCCATGAGCGGGGCGTGCTGCTCAATGTCGTCGACGTGCCCGACCAATGTGAATTCTATACGCCATCGCTTATCGTGCAGCCGCCGATCTCCATTGCGGTGGCATCGGAAGGCAATGCCCCGGTCCTCGCCCGGCTGATCCGCGCCCGGATCGAGGCGCTGCTGCCGCCCAATCTCGGCGCGCTCGCACAGCTCGCAGGCCGGATGCGCGACCGGGTGGAAGCGCTGCTCGAAGGGGCGGCGGCGCGGCGCTATTACGAGGAAATTGTCACCTCACCGGCGGTTGAAGCCGCCCTCATTGCCGGCACGGGCGAAGCCGAGGCCGAGGCGGTGCTGGCGCGCCATGCCGGGGCCGGGAAGGCGGCGGGCGTGGTTTGGCTCATCGGGGCCGGGCCGGGGGCCGAAGATCTTCTCACGCTGCGCGCCCAGCGGCTGCTGCAGGAGGCCGATGTGATCGTGCATGATCAATTGGTGCCCAGCGCAGTGGTCGACATGGGCCGACGCGATGCCGAACGCATTCTCGTTGGCAAACAGAAGGGGCATCACTCCTTCACCCAGGGGGAAATCAACGGGCTGATCGTGCGGCTCGCCCAGGAGGGCAAGCGCGTGGCGCGGCTCAAAAGCGGCGATCCGATGATCTTCGGCCGCGCCGGGGAAGAACTCGAAGCGCTCGACAGGGCCGGGATTGCCCACCAGATCGTGCCGGGCGTCACGGCGGCGCTGGCGGCTGCGGCGGATACCGCGACGCCCGTGACGCTGCGACAGATTTCGAGCGGCTTCGTGATTGCCACAGCCCATGGCGCGAATTCGGAAGAACTGAAGCACTGGGCCTCGCTCGCCGCATCGGGGCTGACGCTGGCGCTGTACATGGGCAAATCGGTGGCTGCGCCGACGGCAGCGCGGCTGATTGCCGAGGGCGCGGGCGCTGACATTCCGGTGGGCGTCGTCGTGCGGGCCGGGCGGGCAGACCGGCTGTTCTATCGCGGTACGCTGGGTTCGCTCGCGGCGGGCATCACCGAACTCGATGATGGGCCGGCGATTATTTTTGTGGGCGAGGCCATTGCCCACGGGGACTGGGATCAGGCGATCAAACTCGCCAAGGCTGAAGTTAAGGTGGCATGATGGAAATTCTCACCGGCAATGAGCTGATGAGCGGGGCGACGGTCTATCTCGACCGGGCGGGCCAATGGGTTGAAGACCTGCAGCAGGCCCGTACCTTTGGGGCTGAGGAGGCGGAGGCGCGGGACACGGCGCTGGCGCGGACCAAGGCCACCGGGCGGATCAATTCGATTGAAATCGAAACGGTGAAACGCGTCGGTGACACCATCGTGCCCGACCGCATCCGCGAACGTATCCGGGCCGAGGGCCCGACCGCCCCGCGTTTTGACCGCCAGCATCTCGATGAGGATGGCCATGTATCGATATGACGAGTTTGACGCGGCCTTTGTGAAGGCGCGCACCGACCAGTTCGCCGATCAGGTGATGCGTCGGCTGGCGGGGGAGTTGTCCGAGGACCAGTTCCGCCCCCTGCGGCTGATGAACGGGCTCTATCTGCAACTGCATGCCTATATGCTGCGCATTGCCGTGCCCTATGGCACGATGAGCGCAAAGCAGCTGCGCATGCTGGCCCATATTGCGCGGACCTATGATCGCGGCTACGGGCACTTCACGACGCGGCAGAACATTCAGTTCAACTGGCCGAAGCTGCGCGACATTCCGCCCATTCTCGCCGATCTGGCCTCGGTGGAAATGCACGCGATCCAGACCTCGGGCAATTGCATCCGCAATATCACCACCGACCAGTTCGCGGGGGCGGCTGCCGACGAGATCATCGATCCGCGTCCCGTGGCGGAAATCCTGCGCCAGTGGAGTTCGCTGCACCCCGAGTTCAGCTATCTGCCGCGTAAGTTCAAGATCGCCATGACCGGCGCGACGCATGACCGCGCCGCCATCCGCTTTCACGATATCGGGCTGCAGGCAGCGACCAATGCCACTGGCGATATCGGCTGGCAGGTGTGGGTGGGTGGCGGTCTCGGGCGGACGCCGATCATCGGCAAGGAAATCTCGCCCTTCGTGCCGCACGAGCATCTGCTCGCCTATCTGGAGAGCATTCTGCGCGTCTATAACCGCTATGGGCGGCGCGATAACAAGTACAAGGCGCGGATCAAGATCCTGGTGCACGAGGAAGGCATCGACACGATCCGGGCACAGGTCGATGAGGAGTTCGCCGCGGTCAAGGGCGGCGTGCTGACCCTGCCGCAGGCTGAACTTGACCGGATAACAGCCTATTTTGCCCCGCCGGAGTTTGACCGGATCAACGAGACCCGGGTCGATGTGGCGCGCGAAAAGATCGTCAACCCGGCCTATGGCCGCTGGTTGGAGCGCAATCTGAATGCGCACCGGCAACCCGGCTATGTGTCGGTGACGATTTCGCTGAAGCCCATTGGTGGTGCGCCGGGCGATGCGACCGACGCCCAGATGGACGTGGTGGCCGGGCTGGCCGAGCGCTATTCGCATGATGAATTGCGCGTGACCCATGAGCAGAACCTCGTGCTGCCGCATGTGAAGATCACCGATCTTGCAGCGCTGTATGCGGTGCTCGTGGAAAATGGCCTTGCCGAAGGCAATGCGGGGCAGATCACCGACATGATCGCGTGCCCGGGGCTCGATTTCTGCGCGCTCGCCAATGCGCGCTCGATCCCGATTGCGCAGGAAATCTCCAAGCGGTTCGGCGCGCCGGAGCGGCAGGCCGAAATCGGCGATCTGAAGATCAAGATTTCCGGGTGCATCAATGCCTGCGGGCACCACCATGTGGGCCATATCGGCATTCTCGGCGTCGAGAAAAAAGGCACCGAACTTTATCAGATCACGGTGGGTGGCGACGCCACTGAGACCGCGAGCATTGGCAATATTCTGGGGCCGGGCTTCGTTGCCGAGGCTGTGCCCGACGCAATTGAACGGCTGGTGGACACCTATCTCGCCGCTCGTACAACGCCAGCGGAAACCTTCCTGATGGCCTATCGGCGGCTGGGCGATGCGCCCTTCAAGGAGGCGCTTTATGGCGCAGACTAGTACGATTGCGACCCTGATGGCGGCGGATTCCGTGCGTGAAAAGCGGTCGCTCGCCATCATGGCGCTCAATGGGCTCTATGACGAAATGGACGCGGCGGGCGTGCTGCGCCATGCCGTCGCCGAAGTGCTGCCGGGCGATATTGCCATCGTTTCGTCCTTCGGGGCAGATTCGGCGGTGCTGCTGCATCTGGTTGCCGAAGTGGACCGCAACCTGCCGGTCTATTTCCTTGAAACCGGCAAGCATTTTGCCGAGACGCTCGATTATGTGGAGACGCTGAAGCGCCAGCTGGGTCTTAAGAACGTGCGGGCACTGACGCCGGACCCCAAGGATGTGGCGCGCTTCGATCCTGACGGCACGTTGTGGGAGACCGACCCGGATTCGTGCTGCCATATCCGCAAGACCGAGCCGCTCGACGCCGCCGTCAAAGGGTTTGGCGGCTGGGTCACGGGCCGCAAGCGCTACCAGACCAAAGAGCGCGGCGTGCTGCCGCATTTTGAACTGACGAGCGATGATCGGATCAAGATCAATCCGCTCGCCTATTTTTCGGATCAGGATATTGCCGACTACAAGGCCAAGCACGGCTTGCCGGAGCATCCGCTCTATGACAAGGGCTATAAATCCATCGGCTGCGCGCCCTGCACGAGCATTGTGGCCGATGGTGAAGACCCGCGTGCCGGCCGCTGGCGGGGGCTCAACAAAAAAGAATGCGGCATTCATTTCGACTTCAACGGAGCCATCGCCAAGCCCATGGTGCAAGCTGACCTGACGCTGTTCAAAGCGGGCGCGTTTATTGCCGATCCGTTCCGGGCCTATGCCGAGGGCGATGACCTCGGCAGCGTGCGCTATACCCATATTCCGCTGGCGGTGTTCCGCGCCAATCGCGACGTCGTGCTGGCCAATCCGCATCCGAACGGGCTTCTCGTTGCGCCTGGTGACCGGGTGGAAGACGTAGCGGCGGATCTCGCCCGCTTCTCCTCGATTGCTGTGGCCTTTCCGGGCTTCACCGATGGGCGCGGCTATTCGTCGGCGCGGCTCTTGGTCGAGCGCTATGGCTATGGCGGCGAACTGCGCGCCGTGGGCGATGTGCTGGCCGACCAGATTCCGCTGATGCGGCGGTGCGGCATCACTGCCTTTGTGGTCAAGCACGAGCCGACACGTGCGGCACTCCGCGCCGGTACGCTCGCCACGGTCGATATTTTCTACCAGCCGGTGGGCAAGACTGAAGTGCCGCTTGGCACGCGGCCCTACCTGCGGCGGGCGACCGAGACCGTCTGAACCACCTTCACCGGGCGGCCCGCGACAGGGGCGCCTCTTGCCAAGATGCCTGCGGGGCGTTACCGCCCGGCACCGAGACTGACTGGACCCATGTTGATGAGCAACAGTGAAATCGTCACCGACGTCGTGATCATCGGGGCAGGCCCTGTGGGCCTGTTTGCCGTGTTCGAGCTGGGCCTGCTCGATATCAAGTGTCACCTCGTCGATATTCTGGATCGGCCCGGCGGGCAGTGCGCGGAGCTCTATCCCGAAAAGCCGATCTACGACATTCCCGGCTTCCCGATGGTGACAGGGCAGGGGCTCGTCGACAATCTGATGCAGCAGATTGCGCCCTTTGGGCCCGAGTTCCACCTGAGCCGCATGGTCACGTCCATGGACAAGCTGGAGGACGGCACGTTCCGGCTCACGACCGATGCTGATGAGGTGTTTCGCACCAAGGTTGTGGTGATCGCGGCCGGCGGTGGCTCGTTCCAGGCGAAGCGTCCGCCGGTCGAAGGCATCGAGACCTATGAGAACAAGTCGGTGTTTTATGCGGTGCGCCGCATGGAAGATTTTCGCGACCAGGACGTGGTGATTGTCGGCGGCGGCGATTCGGCGCTCGATTGGACGCTCAATCTGCAGCCCATCGTGCGCTCGCTGACCCTTGTGCACCGCCGCGACGCCTTCAAGGCGGCCCCGGCATCGGTCAACCAGATGAAAGAGTTGGTGGCCGCGGGCAAGATCAACTTCCTCCTCGGGCAGATCGGCTCGATTGAAGGCCAGGATGGCCAGATCAGCGCGATCAACCTGCAGACCGATTCCGGCGAAATCACGCTGCCGGCGACCCGGCTGCTGCCGTTCTTCGGGCTGACCATGAAGCTCGGGCCGGTTGGCGATTGGGGCCTTGATCTCAATGATAACCTGATCGCGGTGGATACCGAGAAGTTCCAGAGTTCGGTGCCGGGCGTGTTTGCGATTGGCGACATCAACGCCTACCCAGGCAAGCTGAAGCTCATCCTCTCGGGCTTCCATGAGGCTGCCCTGATGGCACAGGCCGCCAAGGCGGTGATTGCGCCGGGCGAGCGCGTGGTGTTCCAGTACACGACCAGCTCGACCAAGCTGCAAAAGAAACTGGGCGTTGCGTAATGAAGATCCTCGTCACTGACCAGGCGGGAGCCGAGCACGAGCTTGAAGGGCTCGATGGCTGGCGCGTGATGGAAGTGATCCGCGACTGGGGCCTCAACATCAAGGCCGAGTGCGGCGGCGCGTGCAGCTGCGCCACCTGCCACGTCTATGTAGACGCGGCCTGGCTCGACAGGCTGCCGCCCATGTCGGACGATGAGGAAGACCTGATCTATTCGACGCTCGACCAGAAGCCCAATTCGCGCCTCAGCTGCCAGATCCTGCTCAGCGACGAGCTCGACGGTCTGAAAGTGACGCTGGCCCCGAGCGCGGGGAAGTAGCTCGCTTTTAAGAGTTAATGCGTATAAATCGAGGGCATGAAGGCCTCTGTTGAGACACTTGTTCTTGCCCCAAAGAGCTTTGCGACGGCACCCCGCTGGACAACCCGGAGTGACGACGACTGGGTCAATCTTGTCGCGCCGCTGGATATCGAGGGCGTAACAGTCGAGGGCCTCCGTTTTCGCGGCAAGGCCCATCGCTTCAGACCTGAAATGCAGGTCACATTCCGACTGGAAATCATGTTTGGCGCATCGGTGGAACCGCTGGTGCGGCTGGATTGGCGCCCGACGGCTAAGCACCGCAACCCGGCAAATGCGCCGCAACCGTACCGGCTGGCGAGCATTGAGGGGTCTCATCTACATCCGTTTGACCTGAATTGGCGCGGCGACAAGCCTGTGGGAGTCAATCTGCCCGTTGCCATTCCCCTGCCGCAGGAAGAGTCATATGATGACCTTCTTGCACGGGTGGGTCAGGCCTTTAACGTGGGTCCCATGGCGGGGTTCCCCAGACCTGATTGGACGGAGGTCCTCGTCTGATGGTGCTAAGTTTCATGACCACTTCTCGCGGACTCGCATCGTATGTCGCCGAAGCAACGCGCGGGCTCATCAGCCTGACCGAGCGCCCCGAAGGCATATATGTGACTTTTCCGATTGTCTTGCCTGGTGGGCAGGACGCGGTCTTGCGGGTCAGCCAGCTCGAGGTTGGCTTTCGCGTTACAGATTTTGCGTCCGGGTTTGCTATCGCTGATCTTGCCGGGACAGCGGAGACTTATTTGAGACTGCTGCGGGCGGAAGCGGCGGCGAAGGGCTTTACCGTTTCCGGACATGAGGTGATGGCGAACGCGGTTTCCGCCGATCAGTTGCCGGCAGCCCTCGCTGGGCTCAGCTCACTGGTTCACGCTGCGCTTGTTCAGGCCGTTGGTACGCAGCCCGAGACGAAGAAATCTGCAAAATCGCTGATCGATACGCTCGAGCGGGCCTTCGGTCCGGGCAGAGTGGCTCGTCACCAAAATCATATTGGCGCGTCCAACCACGTTTGGGACTTCGCGGCGACGGTACTGTTGGACGACCGTCTCATTGTGTCGGAGCTTGCGACGCGAAACATCAATTCGGTCGCTGCCGTGTCGCTGAAGATGTCTGATGTGAAGGCGCTGGATAATGCGCCCGGCCGGCTGGTGATGGTCAAGGACAAGAACGAGATGGGCGACCTGCTGGTGCTGTTGTCACAGCATGCGCAGGTGGTCGATGAGCAGACTGATCCGGAGGCCCTTCGCCGGGCTTTCGGCTGAGCCCTGCACCCGCCTCAGCTGATCTCGCCTTACAGCGAATCCAGTTCCATTTCTCTCAGCCGCTTGATTTCGTCGCGGAGGCGGGCGGCTTTTTCGAATTCGAGGTTGGTGGCCGCTTCGCGCATTTCGCGTTCGTGGTCCTTGATGACCGCCGCCAGATTGGCGCCCACCTGCACCTTTTCGTTGCCCTTGGCATCCTTGCCAATCGACACCGTTACCCGGTCGCGTTCGTAGACCGAATCCACGATTTCCTTGATGTTCGACTTCACGCTTTGCGGCGTGATGCCGTGCTCGGTGTTGTAGGCCACCTGCTTTTCGCGGCGGCGGTTAGTTTCGGCAATGGCGCGTTCCATCGAGCCGGTCATATTGTCGGCGTACAGCACCACATGGCCATCAATGTTGCGCGCCGCGCGGCCGATGGTCTGGATCAGCGCGGTTTCAGAGCGCAGGAAGCCTTCCTTGTCGGCATCGAGAATGGCGACCAGCGCGCATTCCGGAATGTCGAGACCTTCACGCAGCAGGTTGATGCCGACGAGCACGTCAAAGCCGCCGAGCCGCAGATCGCGGATGATTTCAATGCGCTCGATCGTATCGATGTCCGAATGCATGTAGCGCACGCGAATGCCCTGCTCGTGCAGGTATTCGGTCAGGTCTTCGGCCATGCGCTTGGTCAGCACGGTGACGAGCGTGCGGTAGCCCTGTTTGTTGGTGCGGCGGATTTCATCCACCACATCATCGACCTGGTTCTTGGCCGGCCGAATATCGACCGGCGGGTCAATGAGGCCGGTAGGCCGGATGACCTGCTCGACAAACACGCCGCCGGCCTGCTCCATTTCCCACGCGCCCGGGGTGGCCGACACATAGACGGTCTGGGGGCGCATGGCGTTCCACTCCTCGAAGCGGAGCGGGCGGTTGTCCATGCAGCTGGGCAGGCGGAAGCCATATTCGGCGAGGGTCGCCTTGCGGCGCAAGTCGCCGCGATACATGGCGCCCAACTGGCCGATGGTGACGTGGCTCTCGTCGATGAACACCAGCGAGTCGTCGGGCAGGTATTCGAACAGGGTCGGCGGCGGTTCACCGGGTTTGCGGCCCGAGAAATAGCGCGAATAGTTTTCAATGCCGGCGCAACTGCCGGTGGCTTCCATCATTTCGAGGTCGAACAGTGTGCGCTGTTCGAGCCGCTGCGCTTCGAGGAACCGTCCGGCGCCGTTTAGCTCCTGCAGGCGCGCTGCGAGTTCCTTGCGGATCTCCTTGATCGCCTGGCTCAGCGTGGTGCGGGGCGTGACATAGTGCGAATTGGCGAAGACGCGAATGGCGGTGAGGTCAGAGCTTTTCTTGCCGGTGAGCGGATCGAACTCGGCAATCGACTCGATTTCATTGCCGAACAGCGTCACGCGCCAGGCGGAATCCTCATAGTGCGCCGGGAACAGTTCGATGGTGTCGCCACGCACGCGGAACGTGCCGCGGGTGAAGCCGACATCGCCGCGCTTATATTGCAGCTGGGTGAGGGCGCGCAGCACTTCGCGCTGGTCTACCTTCTGGCCCTTGCGCAGATCGAAGGTCATGGAGGTGTAGTCTTCCACCGAGCCGATACCGTAAATGCACGATACCGAGGCGACGATGATCACGTCGTCGCGTTCAAGCAGGGCGCGGGTGGCCGAGTGGCGCATCCGGTCGATCTGCTCGTTGATGGTGGATTCCTTCTCGATATAGGTGTCGGTCCGCGCCACATAGGCTTCGGGCTGATAGTAGTCGTAATACGAGACGAAATATTCGACTGCATTGTCGGGGAAAAAGCTCTTGAACTCGCCATAGAGCTGGGCGGCCAGGGTCTTGTTATGGGCGAGGATCAGCGCCGGTCGGCCCGTGCGGGCAATCGTCTGGGCCATGGTGTAGGTCTTGCCAGAGCCCGTGACACCCAGCAGCACCTGATCGGTCTCACCGTTTTCCACGCCCTCCACCAGAGCAGCGATGGCCGTGGGCTGGTCGCCCTGCGGCTCGTAGGGGGTGACCAGACGGAAGGGGATGCCGCCTTCGGATTTGGCCGGCCGCAGCGGGCGGTGCGGACGCCACTCGGTATTGCCCTCCACTTCCTTGCGACCATGCAGAATGATGTCTTCGAGGGCCTTAACAGTGGCCGAAATGCCCACGGTCTGCGCCCCGGCAAGGCTCTGGCCCGGCATGGCCACGGTGGACTTGCGTGATTTGCCCGAGGGCACATGGTTGAACCCGGCCTGCGGGGCTTCGCCAAAGCCATCGAAATCCGGGCGCTCCACTGCATTGGCTTTGGACTTTGGTGCCTTCAGCGCCATGCCGGTGGCGGCCGAGCGGGTGGCTTTTTTCGGCTTCTCGAGCGGCTGGGGTTCGAGCGGTGCCATGCCGGTGCCAGCGGCCTCGGCGGCGCGGCGCGCGGCATTATCGAGCGCGCGCTTGTTGCGCAGGCGCTCCTGCGGCAGGCGCTTGCCGAGTTCCTCGGCCTCGGCCTTTTCGATCTCGCCGATGAAGTCATCGATCGAGAAGCTGGTCGCGGGCTCGGCGGGCTTTTTGGGCGGCATGAACGATGTCCGGTTGATCGGCGGGTCCGGTGGGCCAACCTAGATAGGCACTGCGGATGCGCCTGTCATCGGGAACCACCCGGATGCGCACAACTGATGCGAACAAAAGAGCAACAAAATGGCGCGATGAGGATTTCGTGACCGGGCGACGTCGGAACAGGCGGGGTGTCGGCAGGTTTAGCCTGAGGCCTGAGTGAACGGCCGAACCGGACCATGACGCAGAGGAGCGTATCCCAATGACCCCCAACAATCAGAATGACAAATCTGGGCCCGAAAAAGGCGGACAGCAGCAGCAGGGCCAGCACCCGGCTGGCCAGTCCGACAAAGCCGGCGGCCAGGCTGGCAAAGGCTCAGGCGGCATGCAGTCCGGCCAGGGCAACCCCCAGGGCGGCAAGGGCAGCGCTGGCCAACAGGGCGGCCAGTCCGGCCAGCAGTCGGGTCAGGCCGGGCAGGGCGCTGGCCAGGGCAACCGCACATCCCAGGGCGGCACCGGCCGTCAGGTCGATGATAATCAGGACGACATGGGCCGCGACATCAACCGCAGCGACAAGCCGTCCTCCAATAACAGCTAAGCCCGGGGCGCGGACGGCTGGCGGATCAGCCGGTCGTCCGTCGCCGCTTTTTTGCGAGGTACCATGACCCTAGATCTGCACGATCTGCTGCCCCTGTGGGAGAAGAAACTCGCGCACCGCCTGTACAAGGCCGAAGCGGACCGCGTCGTCCGGCGCGATGTGGACTTCGCTGTGCCGCCGGACCGCGAGGATCTCGGCGGGAATCGCCGAACGTTCACGCAGGATCTCGTCAGTGCGATGATCATCCGCCAGCGCCGCATCCAGCGTTGATTGCAGGCGCCGGGCCGTCAGGCCATCGGTCGAGGACATGGTTGTGGGGTGGATCATGAACATGGCGTGGCGCGACGTATAGCGTTCAGCGGCAGCAAGGAATACCGCCACGGCAATCGAGGAAACGCTGCCGGTGTTGTAAATCGCCACACGCAGCGGCAGAGCGCGGATGTGGTTGTAGAGATAAACCCCATCAGCCACGTAGCCGCCATTGGATGAAAAGGCGAGCGTCACCTGGGTGAGGCCGGAATTGGCGGCAGCATTCAGCGCTGCGGCGATGCGCCCCACGCCACCAGGCTCGATCATGCCGGTAAACCCCAGCCATGCCGATACCGGTTCTGCGTCCATCATCATGGGTACTTCCTCAGGCAGAACCCCCGCCGCCGGGCAGGCGGTGGGGCGTGGAGCCGGATCAGCGGACGCGGATCGAGCTGTTTTTGTCGTTGCCGCTCGTGCCGAGGGTCGAAAGATCGCGCGACACCACGACACAACGGCCCCCGAAGTTATTGTTGTCGCAAACGAGCGCCCGGGCATTGCCGCGCACATCGATGGACGAGATCTGGTTGTTCCATTCGCCGAGCCTCGGCAGCCGCTCGCCAGGCCGGACACAGAAGCTGTCGCCCCGGAAATAGCTGCGCTCAAAGAAGCACACCCGGGCCGAGCGCGACCGCAGCGGCAGGCGGTCGAAATCGCCCGTGCCGAGCTGGAAGCGGAAGCCAGGCAGCGCAAAGCCGAAGTTCACATCGACATCGGCATTGTTCATATCGTCGGGATTGTCGCCGTCGTCCCAGCCATCGGTGCCGTCATCGGAATTGTCATCGGCGCTGTCATAAGCGTCGTCAACCATCGGCGGCATACCATCGTCGGCGGACAGCAGGCGCGCCGAGACCCAGCCATCGGGGCCGGAATGGATGATGTAACACCACCCATTGGACTGGCAGTGGTCGACCGTGACTTCCTCGCCGGGCGTCAGGACGTCGACAACATAGCCGGAGACGGGGCAGAACGAACATTGGCCGAGGATAGAGCCTCGGCCGCTTGGGCGCTGGCAGTCACCAGGGCGGTGCCCACGAGCAGCGCGCCCAGACAGGCAAGCTTTGATGCGGTCATATCATGTCCTCCAAAAGCCCCCCATGGGGCCAAAAACGAGGACAATGCGCTTTAAGTTCCGGTCTCGGCCGCGCTCAGGCCGTCAGATCGCGCAGTTTCGCCACGGTGGTGAAGTTGCGGGCCGTTCCGTCGGCCAGCGCGGGCAACTTCAGGCGCGAGCGGCCCTGACCGTTTGGATAGTGGAGATAGATTTCGCGGGTGCCGAGCGCGGCCTCCTCGCCATCGGGCGCGACAAGGCGCTGAAGGGCCGCGGCGGCGGGAGGCTTATGCAGAAACAGCACGACACTCGCTGTGCCGGGCCGATCAGCGAAGGGACTTTGGGCCGTGATGGCGGCGAGTTCAGCATGGGTGCGGACGAAGACGCCGACGGGCTTGCCAAAATGGGCGGCGAGGGCCTGCTCCAGCGTGTCGCGCACCGCGACTTCCGTCTCATCAGTTTTGAACAGCAGGTTGCCGCTCGCGATATAGGTTCGGACATCGGCAAAGCCGCACTTGGTGGCAATGCGGCAGAGGTCGGCACTGCTGATGCGGCTGGTGGAGCCGAGGTTGACGGCGCGCAGCAGGGCAGCATAGGCGGGCATGGTGGCTCCTAGCCCGGACGCCGGGTCGGCCAGCGCCCGATTTCCTCTTCCCAATGGCGGCGGCACAGCGAAACATAGACCGATTTTTCAATCGAGACCTGATCGCCTTCGGTCAACACGCCGCCCTCGGCACTCTGGCGTACAACCATGGTGGCCTTGCGGCCGCAATGGCAGATGGTGCGCACTTCGCGCAGCTCATCGGCAATAGCGAGCAGGGCTGCCGACCCCGGAAACAGCTTGCCCTGAAAATCGGTGCGGAGGCCGAAGCACATGACCGGGATATCGAGCCGGTCGCTGACGCGCGCCAGTTGCCAGGCCTGCGCCTCGGTCAGGAACTGCGCCTCATCGACAAAGACGCAATCGATCTTGGCCGATTGCATGGCATCGCTGACGCGCTGGAACAGATCATCGTCGGCGCCAAACAGGTCCGCCGCAGCGGAAATACCGATGCGCGAGGATATGATGCCGATATCGCCCTCGGCATAAAGCGATGAGGTCAGGAGCAGCGTCCGCATGCCCTGCTCAATGTAGTTATAGGAGGCCTGCAGCAAGATGGTGGACTTGCCGGCGTTCATGGTCGAATAGGAAAAATACAGTTTGGACATGGCGTCCTTTCTGCCGTGCCAGGGCAGCCCGACGCGAGGGCAGACCGGCGGCTCTCAACAGGAATTACCGCTGAATACAGGCGGGCCCGTTCATGCTGTGGTCATTTTGTCGGCTCGATAATACGCCCACTGCCGCTGAACGGGCGCGGTGCCCATCAATCGAGGTGAGATGCGATGCGAGTGATCCCTGCTGCCGCCCTGCTGCTGTGTGCCCTGATGCTGGCGGCCCCTGCACGGGCCGAGACCGCCAGTGTCGAAGGGCTGTGGTCGCCGGACCAGCTCTCGGACTACCGGGTGAGCCTCTGCGGTCCCCAGAAGGATCGGCTGTGCTTCACGGTCGCGGCACTGCGCAAGGCCGCCGATAGCGCGCGCAACCGGCCTTATCTCGGTAAGACCATCATCGATGGGGCAAAGCCCGACGGTGCCAATCGCTGGGAGGGACGGCTCGATCTGTTCGGCCAATCCGCTGACAGCACCATCACCTTTCGCGCCCCTGACACGATTGAACTCAAAGCCTGCATGCTGCTTGTGGTGTGTCAGTCGATTGTGATGAAGCGGATCGGGGACTAGGCGGCAGCGCGGAAGTGCTGCCGGAGCGCGGGGATCACTTCGACCAGCACGATGGCCGCAAAAATCAGGGCCGCACCGGCATAGCCAAGCGGGGCCAGCCGATCGCCGAGGATCAGCGCGGCCCCGAGGGCGGCAAACAGCCCTTCAGCCGAGAGCACGATGGCGGCATTGGCCGGCGGCACATATTGCTGGGCCACGGCCTGCAGCGTGAAGGCGATGGCGGTGGAAAACACCGCCGTATAGCCCAGTTGCGGCCAATGGGCGGTGATGATCGCCAGATCGGGCTTTTCGAAAAGCGCCATGCCGACGAGACCGGCGAGCGCGGTGACGAGGAAGCTGATCACTGAAATGGTGATGGGGAGCCCGGTGCGTTTCGAGATTTCGCCGATCAGGGCGACCTGCACGGCCCAGGCCAGCGCTGAGAGCAGCACCAGTGCATCACCGAAATTCAGATCGGTGAAGCGTGCGCCATTGAGCCAGTAGACCCCGACGAGCGCCATGGGCGTAGCGATGACCAAAATCGGGTGCGGCCGCATTTTCAGGAGGACCCAGGCCACGAGCGGCGCGATGAGCACATAGAGGCTGGTCAAAAAGCCGCCATTGGTGGCGGTCGTCATCGTCAGCCCGGCCTGTTGCAGATAGACGCCCAAGAAGAAATTGAGCGCGATAAGCCCGATCATCAGGGTTTCAAAGCGGTTGAGGCGGCGGTTCTGTCGGCGCCATTCGCGCAGCGCCAGCGGAACAACAATCAGAGCCCCCAGCAGATAGCGGACGCCGATGAAGGTGAGCGGGCCCATCGACTCCATGGCGGATTTCTGCGCCACGAAGGCGAACCCCCAGATCATGGTGGTCAGGAGGAGCGCCAAGGTGGCAAGGGAGCGGGGCATGAGCGGCCTTTTTCAATAAGGCCTCTCGATAGCCGACGATCAGCCGCCGGGGCAATGCACAATTGCCCCGCATTGCCTTATCGACCCGCAGGCGCGCTCAGCTGGCGATATAGGCCTTGAGCGCCTCGGCCTCGCTCGCGCTTTCATCGAGCTTGGCTTTCACCACGTCGCCAATCGAGACGATGCCGACCACGTCGCCGCCCGCCATGACGGGGAGGTGGCGAATGCGGTGATTGGTCATCAGCGCCATTAACTGATCGATACCGGCCTCGGCAGTGATGGTGATCACCGGCGCGCTCATCGCCTGCCGCACCGGGGCGGCCAAAACGGCCACCGGGTCCGTCTCCAGGCGGCGCAGGATATCGCGCTCCGACAGGATGCCCACCATGACGCCCGCTGCATCGCGCACCACAAGCGCGCCGATCCGCCGGGTGTTGAGCAGTTTCACCGCGTCGCTCAATGGCGCCGCCGCCGCGATTTCTGCCACATCGCGGCCCTTCAGTCCCAAAATCTGGTCGACACGCATCTGGTCCTCCTCCTTGACCGAACAACGGGCAAGTCCAGGGCTCCGTTCCGCGCGCGCGCCGATCAGGGCGATGGGGCTGCGGGCGATTTGAGCCGCAATTTCTGGTCTTCAAGACTGACGCCGTCCTCGTTGGGCCGGTCGGCAGAAACCGGCACGCGCGGCGGCAGGGCGACAGCAGCGCCCGACGCATAGGCGGTCACGGTAAAGAGGGTTCCGACCACTGAGGGGTCCTTCTCAAGCGTGGCAAAATCGGCGAGGAGAACGCCCGCCGGGTCTTTGGCCGTGGCGCTGAGGGTGAGATCAGACGCCCCCGCAATGAAGACCCCGATCGCGCGGGCGACGCCAAGCGCTTCGTCGGTATTGCCGAGATAGGCAAGGGCCATGCCCTGCATGAGCCCCGACATGCCGGTGCGATAGGCCTCGGGCGTCTCGCCCGCCTCATTGGCCGATCCCGCCAGCAGGATGCCCGCAAGGCCGCCGTCCTTGAGCGCCACCGTGAGAGACTTGAGGCTGAGGCGCAGCGCGGCGGCCTCGGCCATGGCCGGGTTGTCCGACAGGAGGGCTTCGGTCGCGTCCCCAAAAGCCGCGTCGATGACAATCCGCCCAAAACCGCCCGCATCGACGGTAAGGCCGCTGAGGGTCAGGTCGTGGCGCTCGCGATCCCATTGCGCGCTGCCCGCGAGGCTGACCGTCAGTTCGGTAATGCCCCGGGCCCGCAGTTCGGTGAAGGGCGTTTCCGTTATGTCGGGCGTGATCGGCATGGTGAAGCGGTCGAACAGCAGCGATACCGTGGACGGCATGCCGTCGCGATAGGCGCCAAGGCTCAGATCAAAACCGCCGAGGCTGACGGCGAGGCGTTTGGCCGCGTCCTGCGGATCAGGCGCGTCGATGGCCAGGCCCGAAAGGCTCATCCCGGCAATATCGGGAATGAGCAGCCGCCAATTGGCCGCCAGCCAGGGTGCATCGTGTCGGGGCGCGGCCCGCAGCGCGGCGATGGCAGCGCGGAAATCCATGCGCTTCCACACGAGGCCGTCAAGGCTTGCCGTGGTGCCCGGGGCGGTGAGCGTGAAGTTGCCGACGCTGAGGGCCGGATAGACTCCGGGTTCGAATGCATCGAGATGGATCGGGCCCGCCGAAACCTGCGCGACCTCATCGCCTGAGGGTGCGGTGCAGGTAAAGCCCGCAAGCTCGGCCTCGCCGCCGCGATAGGACGTCAGGATGTCAACGAAACTATCGAGGATGGTGCTGAAAACTGCCGGATCGACGGGTGCGTCAGGCGTCGATGGCGCCAGGGCCCTCAGTTTGTCCAGTGCGGCATTGACAGGCCGGGTTTCGGTGGCGCCGATGCTGATCTGGCCGAGGTCACAGGTCACGCCCTCAAGGGCGAGACTGCCGCGCTCGATGGTTATGGGGCCGCTGAGCGGGCGCAAGGCCGCAGTATCACCGGCCGCGTCGTCAATGCCGAAGACTCCGGCCAGATTGACGTTGAGCGCGCGTATCTCGGCAACGCTGAGCGTACCGCCCAGGCTGCCGTAATCCACGTCGATCGACCCGATGCTGAGGCTATGAGCCGTGCCGTGCTCCACGCCGACGAGGGCCACATCCGTATAGGTGGCGGTGTACATCACCGGCGGGCCCTCAGTTTCGGTCGCGGGGACCGACAGGCTCAGGGTAAAGCTCGGCAGATGGATGCGGGCTGCGTCGAAATCGGCGAAGAATCCCGCCCGTGTTGCCGGATCGGCAAAAGCCGCGCGAATCTCGGCCTCGGTGGCCGAGGCCCCGGTGATATCGAGGCTGGGCACCACGAGCTGCATGGGGGCGTCGTGCGGGCCTTCAAGGCTCTTGATGGTGAGGGTTTGCGCCAGCGCCGGGCCGGCAGCGAGTGCGGCGCCGATTGCGATGACAACCACCAAAACGGCGGGCTTGACCAGCATCAGCCTAATCCTCTGTACGCACCTGCCCCTTTGGAGGGCACTGGTGCCAAAGGTGGGCCTTCGCTCTGCTGCCGTCAAGCCGAGGACGAAAGCGCGGCGGCGCGCCTGGGGCTCAATAGGCGCGCGGCGGCGGGCGCCAGCCCGAGAGCGGCGCGGGCCGTGCGGGGAGGGCTCTGGGCAAACGTCCGGCCCGAGCGGTGCGAAAGACTTCGATGCCGAGCGCGAGGGTCAGGGCGGCCAGGGGTGTCATCAGCAGGACGACGCCCGTATCGAGATTGCCGACGCCGACGAGGGTCTGGGACGGCAGCAGATCGAACAGGATCGCGAGGCTGACGACAACGAATGTCAATGAGAACGAGGTGACAGCAGCACCGAGCAGTTTAGTTCTCCCTTGGGTATTGAGCATGGCGATCTCCTGGCTCGTGGTCCGACCCGACCACCACACCACCCCAATGGGATGAATAAACATCGGGCGCGGGGAAAAATCCGGGCCGATCAATGGCCAAACCAAGGCGGTCCGACCCGCCGCCGCCGCCAGCACCCTTGCGGAAAAAGCCGTTCGCGGCCTATTGCTCAAGCGCATAAGGGAGAGACCAGAATGGCATTTCTGTCAGACGCACTCGGGCGCATTCAGCCGTCCGCCACGGTGGCGATTTCGCGCAAGGCCGCCGACATGGCGCGGGCCGGGCGCGACGTGATTGCACTGGCCGCGGGCGAGCCGGATTTCGATACGCCCCAGAACGTGCGCGAGGCGGCGATCCGTGCCATCAATGCAGGCAAGACCCGCTACACCAATGTCGATGGTATTCCCGAGCTGAAAGAGGCAGTGGCCCGCAAATTCCAGCGCGACAACAGTCTGCCGGTTGCGGCCGAGGACTGCTTTGTGTCGGCGGGCGGCAAGCAGGTGATTTTCAACGCTCTGCTCGCCACACTCAATCCGGGCGATGAGGTGGTGATTCCGGTGCCCTACTGGGTCAGCTATCCCGAAATCATGCGGCTTTGCGATGCGCAGCCGGTCTATGCGGCCGCGACCGCCGCGACCGGGTTCAAGCTCAGCCCCGAGGCGCTTGAACGGGCGATTTCGCCCCGGACGAAATGGCTCATTCTCAATTCCCCGTCCAACCCCACAGGGGCCGCCTATAGCGCCGACGAGCTGAAGGGGTTGGCCGCCGTGCTGCTCCGGCATCCGCAGGTGCATATCCTCACCGACGATATCTATGAGGTGCTGGTTTATGATGGCGGGCGGTTCGCCACGCTGGCTGAAGTCGAACCGACGCTCCGCGAGCGGACGCTCACCATGAATGGCGTGTCAAAATCCCATGCGATGACGGGTTGGCGCATTGGCTATTGCACAGGGCCCCGGCCGCTGCTTCAGGCCATGCTCAAACTGCAAAGCCAATCGACCACCAATCCCTCGTCGATTTCGCAATGGGCGGCGGTTGAGGCCCTCGAGGGCCCGCAGGATTTCCTCAAGTCCTGGCGCGATGTGTTCGAGGAGCGGCGCAATCTGGTGGTGGCGGGGCTCAATGCCGCTCCGGGCCTTGAGTGCCTGACGCCTGAAGGCGCGTTCTATGTGTTTCCTTCGGTTGCCGGGCTTTTGGGCAAGGTTTCAAAAGGCGGCGCGCGGCTTGAGACCGATGCCGATGTGGTGCTGGCGCTCCTCGAAGAGACCGGCGTCGCGCTGGTGCATGGCGCCGCTTTCGGGCTGACGGGCCATATGCGGCTCAGCTATGCGGCGGCGACCACTCAGCTGACCGAAGCGGTGGCGCGTATTCAGGATTTTGCGGCCGGGGTGCGTTGAGGCAATAAAAAGGCCCCGCTCGAGGGGCGAGCGAGGCCTTAAGGGACATCACGCCAAAGCGGACCCCGAGCACCAGCAGCCGAGGAGGGGAGGGGCTGCTGGCTGTGAGAAGCGATCCGGAGGAGGAGGATGGACCGCAATCTCTTGAGGTCGCTTATCGCGCCCGGCGCGCCTTTGCACAAACGCCGATTGCGAACGTCAGCCATGCACTGCCGGAATGGCTTCAGGTGATCCATGCGCCGTAGCGCTGGCCTCGGCCCGATGGCAAAAAAAAGAGGCCCCATCCCGAGGGATGGAGCCTGTGATCGGATGGAAACATCCAGTCAATAGTGCGGCAAGTGCGCGAGGGAGGAGGAGTTCACGCCTTTGCCTGTGGACCCTGCCGAGGGAGGAGGAAACGGCCTGATCCGGTTGCCGCAGAACCTGACCGAGGGAGGAGAAACGGTGCGGTTCACATCGACACGAGCACTATGATCTTTGACCGTTTGGTCAGCAATGCTGCAGCTAACATATTAGCTATGCACCCGGCGCAGGGTTAGGTCAGGTGTGCTGACCCAGTAACCTGAATAAACCGTTGATTTTGAAACCGGAAAAGACAAAGCCCCGCTCGAGGGGGAGCGGGGCTTTTGCAATCACTGCTGACTGCGAGAGGAACACAGACCGCGCGAGGAGGAGGAGTGAGAGCGCGGTTCTATGCTGGCGCTCACTTAGGCGGCCGACCCTTCGGCTTCAACCAAGCACAGGGCATAGCACCTATGCGTCCAGCGCATGGGCGTTAAGTCTTTGAGAATGAAGGTATAAATAACGTTTCGGTCGTAGGGTGAGGCCGCCCGACGCAGGTGGGCGGGCTGCTCAGCCCCTCTAGCGCAGGGGTCGCTGACCCCGTGGCCGACTCAGAACTGCCATTCCCGCGCTTTGCCGACGAGGAAATCGCGGAAGACGCCGACGCGCTTTGAGTTCTTGAGCGCGGGCGGATAGACGAAATAGGCCTCATAGGCTGGCAGCTCGATGGATTCGAGCACGCGGCGCAGGGTCTTTTCGTCCTCGGTCACGTAATCGGGCAGCATGGCGATGCCGATACCGGCGCGGCAGGCCTGCATCATGCCGTAGATGGCGTTGACCTTCATGGCGGGGCGGCGCGGCGACGAGTCGGGGCGCCCGAGCCGTTCGAGATAGTTGATGTCGCCAAGGTGCTGCGGCACCGGTTCGCCAAAAGTTATGACCCGATGCTTATCGAGTTCATCGACCGATTTGGGCTCGCCATGCTCGGCAAGATAGCTCGCCGAGGCGTAGAAGTGATTGTGCACCGTGAACAGCTTGCGCTGGATCATCTCGGACTGGTTGGGCCGGTGGAGCCGGATAGCCACGTCGGCCTCGCGCATGGCCAGATCGAGTTCGGCGTCGTTGAGCTTAATCTCGATCTGGATTTCGGGATAAAGCTTCAGAAACTCGTGGATGCGGGAACTGAGCCAGGTCGAGCCGATGCCCACAGTAGTGGTGACGAGCAGGGGCCCGGTTGGCACCTCCTGGCTCTCGGACATCTGGGTTTCGACCTGCTGCAGTTCCCAATGCATACGGTGGGCGGTGCGAAACAATTGCTCGCCCACCTCGGTCAGCACCAGCCCGCGCGCGTGGCGGATGAACAGCTTGAGACCAAGATCCTCTTCCAGCGCCGAAATCTGGCGCGACACGGCCGACTGGCTCATGTTCAGCTTTTCCGCAGCATGCGTGAAGCTGCCTGACTCGGCGGCGGTGTGGAAGATGCGGAGCTTGTCCCAATCGAACATGGGCTATTCCGCCGCTTCGGCAAGCTGATGGGCGGCAAGGAAGCGTTCGGCTTCCAGCGCAGCCATGCAGCCCATGCCGGCCGCAGTGACGGCCTGCCGGTACACATCATCGGTGACGTCGCCCGCCGCAAAGACGCCGGGAATCGTGGTGGCCGTACCACCGGGCACGACCTTCAGGTAGCCGCCGGCCTTCATGTCGAGCTTGCTCTCGAACACCTTGGTCGCGGGCGTATGGCCGATGGCAATGAACACACCGTCCACCCTCTTCTCGGTCACGGTGCCCGAGGCGGTATCGCGGATGCGGATACCGGTGACGGAGCGCGGAGCCTCGTCGCCAAGAATTTCGGCCACCTCGGCGTTCCAGATCACCTCGATCTTGGGATTTTTGAACAGGCGGTCCTGCATGATCCGCTCGGCGCGGAATTCGTCGCGACGGTGGATCACGGTCACTTTGCTGGCGAAATTGGTGAGGAACAGCGCTTCCTCAACCGCCGTATTGCCGCCCCCCACAACCACGACTTCTTTGCCGCGGTAAAAGAAGCCATCGCAGGTGGCGCAGGCCGATACGCCAAAGCCCTGGAAGCGGTCTTCGGACGGCAGGCCGAGCCAGCGCGCCTGGGCGCCGGTGGCGATGATCACGGCATCGGCGGTATAGGTCTTGCCGCTATCGCCCTTGAGCACGAAGGGGCGCCGGTCGAAATCAACCTCGGTGATGATGTCGTTGACTTCCCTTGTGCCCATATGAAGCGCCTGCGCCTTCATCTGCTCCATGAGCCAGGGGCCCTGAATGGCGTCGGCAAAGCCGGGGTAGTTTTCCACATCGGTGGTGATGGTCAACTGACCGCCCGGCTGCAACCCGGCAATCATCACCGGTTCGAGCATGGCGCGTGCGGCGTAGATGGCAGCGGTATAGCCCGCCGGACCCGACCCGATGATAACGACTTTGGCATGCATCTGCGGATGCTCCTGGGGCAGAGGGCAAAAAAGGTGACTGAAAATAGGGCGATTGTCCTACGCGTTTCAAGGCCGGAACGGCAAAGGCTGCCCCGACCCCATCGCATAACCCCTGAAAACTGCGTCTCGGCGGGGGTGAACCCGGCCGATCAGATGAAGCGGACCTCGAGGATCTCGTAACCCCGGGCACCGCCGGGAGCGACCACCTCGATGGAATCGCCGACCTGCTTGCCGATCATGGCGCGGGCAATGGGCGACGAAATGGAGACGCGACCGGCACTGATATCGGCTTCGGCATCGCCCACGATCTGGTAGAGGCTTTCCTTTTCGGTATCCTCGTCGATCACGCGGACGGTGGCGCCGAACTTGACCGTGCTGCCCGAGAGCTTGGTGACATCGATCACATCGGCCAGAGCGAGGAGCGTTTCCAGCTCCTTGATGCGGCCCTCATTGAGGCTCTGCTGCTCCTTGGCGGCCGAATACTCGGCGTTTTCGCTCAGATCGCCATGGGCGCGGGCCTCGGAAATGGCCGCGATGATCGTCTGGCGATCCTCGGCGGTGCGACGGCGGAATTCCTCGCTCAGCCGCTTATAGCCGGCCGGGGTCATTGGAATCTTATCCATGGCAACGTCTCCAACGCGCAAAACATAAGCTTCCCAACCATGCCCGGCTTCAACAAAGCCGGAACCATGGGGGAAGCATCAGGTAAAGAGTGCCCGCTCAGGGCACAATGGTCAAGCGTCCGGTCCGGCTTTCGCACCGGACCCCGGCGCGGGACGGGGCCGGTCCCCTCGAGACCGCGCTGCTGCAGCGCCTCAACCGGTACAAAAAGGGCGCAGACCACCGGTCCACGCCCCTCAACGCCGATGAGATCATGCAGCCGATCAGGCGGCGGACAAATTGTCGGCAGCGTTTTTGCCGGTGCGCTTGTCCTTGATAATCTCGTAGATGACCTTCTGCCCCTCATCGAGGCCGTTCAGGCCAGAGCGCTGCACAGCTGAAATGTGCACGAAAACATCAGCCCCACCCTCGTCAGGCTGAATGAATCCATAGCCCTTTTGGCCGTTGAACCATTTAACAGTGCCGGTAGCCATATATGTCCCTCTCGCAGTCTCTCGCGGCGGCGATCAGACCCCAATGGCATCAGCCGCCGATCGAAGGTTGCGGGCAACACAGGCAGGCGTTGTTAGCCGGCCCGAAGTGTCGGCCGTAATATTCGACGGGAAAAGCTTAGCCCGGATTTTGGAGAGGGGCAATATGTCACACAGCCAGCCGAAAACGCCCGCCAGATCAAGATCTGGCAGGCAGCTTAAAGACCCCGGACCGTATAGCCCCAATGCCCAAAAGCATGGACAAACAGGATGTGCCGCAGCGGCAAAACCAGCCGCGCCTCACGTGGAGAGGCAACAAAACAATACTAGCGGAGGGAGCGGTTCGGGCCAAATGAAAATCGCTCCATCTCTAGCTTTTACTCACTGTCGATGTCAGATTAATTACGTAAAAACCAGTTCCTACGGGTGCCCTTTTGTCGGCCTTGCAGCATTCATCCGGTGATCTGACAGCCGATCGGCGCGCGTCCTATGCCGAGGGTCTGGCGCGCGATGGCGACAAGGCCGGCGCAGCCGACCTGATGGCGCAGGCACTGGAGCTGGTGCCGGATTGGACCGCAGGATGGAGCCTGTTGGCGCGCTATGCGCAGGATGCAGGCGACCGGGATGCGGCGATCGCTGCCTGGCAGGAGGTTGCGGACCGCGATGCTGCGGGGGTCTTTGGGGCCCCGCTGGCGCTTGCGGCGCTCGGGATCGGTTCGCCCGTGGCGGCCCCGCGCTATGTGGCGGCGCTGTTCGATGATTATGCGGCGCGGTTCGAGACGGCGCTGGTCGGTTCGCTGCGCTACAAGACACCCGACATGCTGGTTGACGCGCTGGTTGCTTCGGGCTTCGCGCAGGCCCGGCTCACCTATGATTTGGGCTGTGGCACCGGTCTCATGGGGGTGGCGCTGGGGGCGCGCGCCGGGCGGCTTGAGGGGGTTGATCTGTCGCCCCGGATGCTCGCTGAGGCGCGCGGGAAGGGGCTTTATGCCCGGCTCAGTGAGGGCGATCTCGTCGCCTTCCTATCCGAAGCCCCCGGGGCGGCGGATCTGATTGTTGCGGCCGATGTGTTCAATTACGTCGGCCCGCTCGATCCGGTGCTGGCGGCTGCGGCGGCCCGGCTTGCGCCCGGGGGGCGGCTCGCCTTTTCGCTCGAGCGCCATGACGGGCCGGAGCCTTTGATTGTGGGCGAGAGCCTGCGCTTTGCGCATCAGACGGCGGCCGCCGAGGCGGCAGTCAGCCGGGCCGGGCTCACGCTGCTCAGCCGCACCGATTGCGTGTTGCGCGAAGACCGGGGTCAGCCCGTCGCGGGGGTTCTTCTCATCGCGACGCTTTAGGCGGTCAACAGCTTCAGGCCGACGAGGACCAGTACCCCGGCCAATAGGCCTCGTACCACCCGTTCGGGGATTTTGGGTGCAAAGAAGCTGGCCAGGGCAATGCCGGGCACCGAACCCACGAGCAGTGAGATCAGCAGGCCCCATTCAACATTGCCGATCATCCAGTGTCCGAGACCGGCAACGAGGGTGAGGGGAACGGCATGGGCGATGTCGGTTGCTACAATGCGGCTGAGGGGCAGTCGGGCATAAAGGACCATTAAAACCGTAACGCCAATCGCCCCTGCGCCGACAGATGAGATTGAAACAATGACGCCCAGAACCGCACCGAACAGCAGGGTGAGGATGGTTTGGGTGCGGGCGCTCGGGGCTCTGACGCCCGTTGCCAGAGCCAGAAGCTGGCGGCGAAGCACGAGCGACAAGGCGGTAACCAGCAGCATGCCGCCGAGTACCACGCCAACCAGATGCGCGACCTCCGGGCTCTGGCCGCCGGCTTGTGCCAGAACAACCAGCGTGATTGCCGCCGCCGCAACGCTTCCAAGACCAAGCGTAAGGACAATCTTCCAGTCCACACTGCGGTTGACCCCACCATGGACGGCGGTTCCCACAGTCTTGGTGATGGCGGCAAACAGCAGATCGGTGCCCACGGCGGTTGCGGGGTGGACATTAAACAGCAAGATGAGAAGAGGCGTCATCAAAGACCCACCGCCAACTCCCGTCATGCCAACAATAAAGCCTACGGCGAAGCCGGACAGGCTATACAAGGGATCAATGCCCCACATGTTCTGCCCCCCGAGGCATACCTTGGCAGCACCCTATATGACATTTCTGGCGACGCCACCTGCATCACGGCGTTGAATTGCCTAGATGCGGCAATCGGGGGCGATTCAAGGCTCCAAACCGGAAGGATTAGCGCCAATGGTCAACACTGAACCGACCGCTCGCCCGTCGGCGCCGACCATGGTGGCGGTGCGCTTCCATGCAGCCGGCCGACAGATTGTGGTGAGCCTGTCGAATGGGGTGACCCTGGCGCTGCCCGAGGCCCTGGTGCCGGGGCTCGACAGGCTGGACGATGACGGCCGGGCCGAGGTGGCGATCAGCGATGATGGCCATGTGCTCGTGTGGCCGCGCGGACCGGTCTACCTCAGCTATCTGCGGCTCCTGACCGATTGCCTCGGCGCGCGGGCGGCCATCACCCGGCTCGGCCCCAAGCGGCGAGAGCGCGAGACCTAGGCCTTCGCAGTGGCGGTTTTTGTTGCCTGGGCCTTCTCGTCGATCTGGGATTTGAGGCCCATTACAACGCGCGAGATCAGGTCGAAGGGCAATGGGGTATCGAGGGGGAAGCGCAGGGTGCCCTTGCCGTCGCGCCAGGGCTCCAGCTCGGCAATCAGCTGCGGAGAGTTCTGCGGCACCGGGTAGATGCCGACATGGCTGCTCCAGCCGGCGAAGAACACCATCACCCGCTTTTTGTAGCGGAAGGCCGGCATGGAATAGGAGATGGTCTCTTCGGCCTCGGGCACGATCTTCTGGATGTGCCGCCGCAGCGTCTCCAGCCGCTCGCGCTGCGCGGGCGGCTGGGTTTCGAGATAACCATCAATGGACAAAGGCCGCGATCCGGGCATCAGGCAGTCTCCTTCGCAAGTCCCGGAGCGACTCAGGCAGCGAAATAATCCTGCAAGCTTCGCACATCGAGGCTGTCCTGACGATAGGCAAGGATGCCCGCCACCGCCGCCGTCGCGCCGGGAATGGTGGTGTAATAGGGGATCTTGCCCATCAGGGCCGTACGGCGGATGTCGCGGCTGTCGGCGATGGACTGGGTGCCATCCGTGGTGTTGATGACGAGCTGCACGCCGCCGTTCTTCATGGAATCGACGATATGCGGGCGCCCTTCGAGCACCTTGTTGACCTTGGTCACGGCCACGCTGTTTTCAGCGAGGAATTTGTAGGTGCCCGAGGTGGCGACGATCTTGAACCCGGCCGACACAAGATCGCGGCAGAACGGCAGGATCATGGGCTTGTCGTCATCGCGCACCGAAATGAACACCGTGCCGTCGCGCGGCAGCTTCGAGCCAGAGCCGAGCTGCGACTTGGCGAAAGCGCGGGCGAAATCGGTATCGAGACCAATGACTTCGCCGGTCGACTTCATTTCCGGCCCCAGAACGGTATCAACGCCCGGGAAGCGGTTGAAGGGGAACACCGCTTCCTTCACGGCCACATGCTTCAGCACCTCTTCCTTGAGGTTGAAGCTCGCGAGGCTTTCCCCGGCCATGATGCGCGAGGCGATCTTGGCGATGGGCTTGCCGATGACCTTGGCCACGAAGGGCACGGTGCGCGAGGCGCGCGGATTGACTTCGAGAATGTAGATCACGCCGTTTTTGAGCGCATATTGCACGTTCATCAGCCCGCCGACCTTGAGCGCCAGCGCCAGTTCGCGCGTCTGGCGTTTCAGTTCGGCCATGATCTCGGGCGAGAGGTGCACGGGGGGCAGCGAGCAGGCGCTATCGCCCGAATGAATACCGGCTTCTTCGATGTGCTCCATGATGCCGCAGACAAACACATCCGTGCCGTCGGCGAGGCAATCGACATCGATTTCGATGGCGCGCGACAGGTAGCCGTCAAACAGCAGCGGATTATCCGAGAGCACCGAGTTGATCTGGCCGGTCTTGTCGTTGGGGTAGCGGTTGAGAATATCGGGCGGCACCAGCGAGGTGAGCGTACCTTGCACATAGGTCTCGAACTCGCCGGGCGAATGGACGATCTGCATGGCGCGGCCGCCGAGCACATAGGACGGCCGGATGACCAGCGGATAGCCAAGCCGTTCGGCCACGATGCGGGCCTGCTCCAGCGAATAGGCGATGCCGTTTTTGGGCTGGTTGAGCCCCAGCCGCGAAATCAGCTTCGAGAACAGGTCGCGGTCTTCAGCAAGGTCAATCGAACCAGGCTGCGTGCCGAGGATCGGGACACCGGCATTTTCAACCGCGTCGGCGAGGTTGAGCGGGGTCTGGCCGCCGAACTGCACGATAACCCCGTGCAGCGTGCCATTCGCCTTTTCGGTTTCCAGGATTTCGATCACGTCTTCTTCGGTGAGCGGCTCGAAATAGAGCCGGTCCGACGTGTCGTAGTCGGTCGAGACGGTTTCGGGGTTGCAGTTGACCATGATGGTTTCATAGCCCGCTTCCGCGAGGGCGAAAGCCGCGTGGCAACAGCAGTAATCGAACTCGATGCCCTGGCCGATGCGGTTGGGACCGCCGCCGAGGATCACGACCTTTTTGCGGTCCGATGGGCGGGCCTCATCATCGGGCGCGCCGTTGAAGGGGGCTTCATAGGTCGAATACATATAGGCCGTGGGCGAGGCGAATTCGGCGGCTGAGGTGTCGATCCGCTTATAGACCGGCCGGACGCCGAGCGACTTGCGCAGCGCGCGCACGTCACGCGCGCCGGTTCCCGAGAGTTCGGCCAGCCGCTTGTCGGAAAAGCCCATGGACTTCACGAGGCGGAGCGCCGCCGGATTATCGGGCAGGCCGCGCTCGCGCACGGCTTTTTCCATGGTGACGATCCCGGCGATCTGCTCGAGGAACCACGGGTCGATCTTCGACGCCTCGTGGATTTCCGCCGTGGAATAGCCAAGCCGCATGGCTTCGGCGACATGCAGCAGGCGCTGCGGCGTCGGGGTAGCGACGGCGGCGTGCACGGCATTGGTGTTTTCAGACGCTGAGGCATCTGCGCTGTAGCCGGGAATGCCGATCTCGTTGAGCCCGGTGAGCCCGGTCTCAAGCGAGCGCAGGGCTTTTTGCAGCGATTCCTGGAAGGTGCGGCCGATGGCCATGGCCTCGCCCACTGATTTCATCGAGGTGGTGAGACGGGTGTCAGCGCCCGGGAATTTTTCAAAAGCGAAGCGGGGAATCTTGGTGACCACATAATCGATGCTCGGCTCGAAGCTCGCCGGAGTTGCACCGCCGGTGATGTCGTTTTCGAGTTCATCGAGCGTGTAGCCGACCGCGAGGCGGGCCGCGACCTTGGCAATGGGGAAGCCTGTGGCTTTCGACGCCAGCGCCGAGGAGCGCGACACGCGCGGGTTCATTTCAATGACGATCATGCGGCCATCGGCCGGGTTGATGGCGAACTGCACGTTCGAGCCGCCGGTTTCAACACCGATCTCGCGCAGCACGGCAATCGAGGCGTCGCGCATGATCTGGTATTCTTTGTCGGTCAGGGTCAGCGCCGGGGCGACCGTGATGGAATCGCCGGTGTGCACGCCCATCGGATCGAGGTTTTCGATGGAACAGATGATGATGCAGTTGTCTTTTTTGTCGCGCACCACCTCCATCTCGAACTCTTTCCAGCCGAGCACGGATTCCTCGACCAGCACTTCACTGGTGGGGGAAGCGTCGATGCCGCTCTCGCAGATGGCGAGATATTCTTCGCGGTTATAGGCAATGCCGCCGCCCGTGCCGCCGAGGGTAAAGCTCGGGCGGATGATGCAGGGGAGCCCGATCACCTCGAGCGCCTGCAGGGCCTCGATCGTGTTGTGTGCAATGAGCGAGCGCGGGGTATCGAGGCCGATCTTGGTCATCGCGTCGCGGAACAGCTCGCGGTCCTCGGCCTTGTCGATGGCGGCGGCATCGGCGCCGATCATTTCGACATTGTATTTTTCCAGCACGCCCATCTTTTTCAGGCTGAGCGCGCAATTGAGCGCGGTCTGGCCGCCCATGGTGGGCAGGAGCGCATCGGGGCGCTCCTTTTCAATGATCTTGGCCACGATTTCGGGCGTGATCGGCTCAACATAGGTGGCATCGGCGAGATCAGGATCGGTCATGATCGTCGCCGGGTTCGAATTGACGAGGATGATCCGGTAGCCTTCCTCTTTCAGCGCCTTGCAGGCCTGAGTGCCGGAATAATCAAACTCGCAGGCCTGTCCGATGATGATCGGGCCCGCACCGATGATGAGGATGGATTTGATGTCGGTGCGTTTCGGCATGTCGTCTCTCTCTCGTCGGGAGCGCGGTAGCGCTGGTCTTGCTGCACGAAAGCCGCACCCGGGCGTTGGGCGCGGGCGGCGTTCAGTCGAGTCTCTGGGCTAAGCGGGCTCTCTAGCCGAAGCCCATGCCTAAGGGAAGGGGGCGCGGCTCACCCGGTGGCGCAGAGGAGACCTGCGTCGGCGTGGTCCAAAGCGTCGATCTCGAATTTGCTTTACATCAAACTGTATTCCGCGTGCGAGTGCTTAGTATTCATCTTCGTTCTGTTCGGCCGTCCCGCCAATTCGTAAGCTGATCATAATTTCGGGGCAAATGGAGGCAAGCAAAACGGGCTGTCGACTTGCGCGATAACGGATTCTGAAGCCGATATTCAGGTGCCGTTCAGCGTCGCAAGGCTGGAGTGGACATCATTGGCCGGGCAGAGACCCGGCCTTCTGAGGGAGACCAAGATGACGCTATCTAGAGGCATTGGGGCTGGGGTAGCCCTGTTCGGGCTGCTCTTTGGTGCAGGGGCGGCTTTCGGGTTCGAAGCGGCGGCCAAATCTGCTGTGAATGTACGAACCGGGCCGGGACTGAGTTACGGCATTGTGGACAAGCTCGATGCCGGGGAAGTCGTCTCGGTCACCGAATGCTCGCCGACCAATTTCTGTTTTGTGCAGCATGATGGCCCCGATGGCTGGGTGAGCGCGGGGTATCTCGTGCCCACCGATGATGCCGCTGCCGCCGACGAAAGCGCTGGTGCGGGCAAGAACCCCAAGTGCAGCTTCGGCTTTACCATGGGATCGGGCGGCCCCAGCCTCAGTGTCAATTGTGGCGATAACCCGCCGCCGCCGCCACCGCCCCCCGCGCCGGGCGATGAGCCCTCCGATGATGAGCCGGGCGCGTGTTTCTATTCAGGCAATAATTACTCGGGCGATCAGCTGTGCGTCGGCCTTGGCCAGCGCAAATCCCTGCCGGCCTTCAATGACCGGATTTCGTCCATCGAACTCTATGGCGGGGCAGTGGCGCGGATCTGCGTCGACAATAATTTCGGCGGATTGTGCCAGAACATCACCAGCGACAAGCCGTCGCTCGGCGCGGCCATCAATAACAGAACCTCGTCGTTCAAGGTGACGATGGGCCTGCCCGTGCCGCCGCCGCCGGTGGTGCCGGTGACCTATTCGACGGCGCTGCTCGATGTGCCGCAGACCTATGAGGCCGATCTCGACACGGGCGTCGTCGGCTCGGCCGGGGCTGACTTCTGGTTCGAGGCGCAAACGGCAATCCTGCGCTACATCACGCCGGTGAATGGCGCGCGGATTGCGGTGGGCGATGGCTCGAACCGCGGCTTTGCCGGGTGTTCGGTGGCGGCCTTCTCGCCCAACCGCGTGTCGATCGGCGCCGTGCCGCCGGGCACCTATGTGTGCATGCGCACCAATGAGGGGCGTATTGCGCAGTTCAGGGTGAATGGCTTTGTCGGCACCACGCTGAAGATCGGGTACACGACCTGGGCCAACTGACCCCGGTCTAGCGCACATGCGGCCCGGACCTCTGGTCCGGGCCGTTTCATTTGGCCCCGTGCAAAGGGGCTAGGCCGGGGCGCGGCAATTGGGCAGAATGCGGTGAAACAGCGGGAGACGCGTTCATGGCCGAAGTCATCATCCTTGCCCCCACCGATCCGCGCGAGCTGGTGCTGGCACGGCTCATTGATGCGCCGGTGAGCGCGGTCTGGCGCTGCTGGACCGAGCCCGAGCTGATGAAACGCTGGTTCACGCCACGGCCCTGGAAGACGGTTGAAGTGACAGGCGAGGTGCGGCCGGGCGGTGGCACCCTGCTAATTATGGAAAGCCCCGAAGGGCAGCGCGTACCCAATCCCGGGCAATATCTCGAGGTGGTGCCCGAGCGGCGGCTGGTGTTTTCCGATGCTTATCTCGGGGATTGGATGCCCTCTGAAAAGCCGTTCATGACGGCCGTGCTGAGCTTTGAGCCCGAAGGCAACAAGACGCGCTACATTGCCCGGGTCCGGCATTTCACCAAAGCCGATCGCGACCAGCATGAGGAGCGGGGCTTCCAGCAGGGCTGGGGCATGGCCACCGAACAGCTCGAAGAGGTTGCCCGCACGCTTTAGGCGGGAACCTAAGGGCTGCTCTGCCGTTTACCGGCGCGCCGGAGCGTTCCGGCACTCTCGGGGGGAGCGTCATGACCCAATTGCTGATTATTCTCATCGTCATTGCCCTGGTGGCCGGTGCACTGGGCTTTACCGGCCTCGCGCGCGGCGCGGCGGGGGCAGCCAAGATCGTGTTCGGGATCATGATCGTCGGGATCATCATCCTGGTCCTGATGGTGATTGCAGGCGTCAGGCTCCTGACCTGAGGGGCTCTGGCCCCGGTTTCGGCTGACGGCTGGCAAGAAATGCGCCGAGGGTCATCAGCACGGCTGCAAGGCCGATTGCCGGGGTGAACCGGCCCTCTCCGGCGAGGATGAGCAGGCTCGTCGAGAGGATCGGCGCGGCATAGGATACAACCCCAAGCAGCGGCAGGTTGCCGCGCTTCACCCCGATATCCCAGAAGTAGAACGCAAGACCCACCGGACCGAGCCCGAGGAGTCCGAGCATGCCCCACTGCAGCGCGCCCTGGGGCCAGACCGTCGGTTCGGTGACGCTATGGAGCGCAAAGGCCAGAAAGGCCGTGATGAGGCAGAAGCCGGCCATGGCCTCGCTGGGCACGCGGGGCAGCAGTCGCCACAGCACCGAATAGACGGCCCAGATCACCGCCGCCGCAAGGGCCGCGAGGTAGCCGGGCCATTGGGCCACTGACCCGCTGAGCCCGCCACCGTCAATGATCACGAGTGCCGCCCCGCTAAAGGCGATGAGGCCCCCCAGAGCCGCGTGCCGGGACAGTCTCTCGCCCGGCAGCAGGGCCGAGAACAGCACGATCAGGAGCGGCCACAGGTAGTTGAGGAGACCCGCCTCAACAGGCGGTGCAGCGCTGAGCGCGAAAAAATAGCACGCGTGGTAGAAAAACAGCCCGCCGACCCCGAGCGCCAGCGTGGGAAGCGGCTGGCGCAAAGCCCGCAGGCTGGCCCGGGGCCGCAGGATGAACAGCGACACCCCGCCAATGAGAAAGCTGAGCGCGGTGATCTGAAACGGCGGCATGGCGCCTACGGCCCGCGTGAGCAGCGCCAGCGACGACCAGAGCAGCACGGCAGCAAAGCCGATGAGTGTGGCGGTCTGGCGCGGGCGGGGCTGGTCGATCATGATCGGGGTTGTGCCCTGATTTTTTCAGTCGCGAAAGCGGTGGCGGTTAATTGCTCGCAAGGAATATCCGGGTAGGGGTGGACCAGTGGCGTTTTGCCCGGCCGTCCCCACGCTCCCAGGTTAGGCTCATCATGAGTTTGAGATACCCCGACCTAGAGGCGCAGACGCGCTCGTCCCCCAGCGGATTAGATACGCTGAATGCAGAATTGATGGCCGAACGGGCCGCGGCGCTCGGTCACCACGGCCAGGCGGTCCGGAAGGCCCTGGCCGCGCTGCGCCTGGCCGATGCGCCCGGTGTCGACAGCCAGCAGCGGACCGGGCGGCTCAAGGCAGCCGCGGCAGCCGTCTGGGCCTATTTCGTGCATCGCGAAGCCCTTGGATTGCACGATCACCGCGATGTGATTGCACTCTACGGTATATCGGGCGAAGTCCTCGCCCGGCTCGGGGCGTTCGATTGAGGGTTGTTGACCATCAGCCCGGCAAATATCGCCGATAACCGCTTTGACACGCAGGCTGTGTTAGCTCTACGCCGTCGCTGGTCGTCTTCCAGCGACTCTCCCAGGGCAAGGAAGGCCTGATGCTTAGCGAGCGTGTCTATCGGCAATCGGGTCTTGCGCTCACGGACCGGGCAACCGGGCCCGCGCTCCTGCCGCCGTTCAGCAAGCTGGCGCTCGATGTGCTGTGGGTCGGGTTTCACATTGATCGCGCGGCGGTGCGCCGATTTGTGCCCGATCCGCTGCGGCTGACCGATGCGAGCATCGGGATTCTCGGGCTCTATCAGGCGCCGACCGGATCGGGGCTTGCCCCTTATTGTCGCGGGCTTGTGGGGGTGTCCGTCGAGGGCCAGCCCGGCAGCGGCATTGGCGAGGGCATGTATGTCCTGGGCTCGGTGATGGACGAACCGGGGGCATCGCGGATGCGCCAGCTCTATTCCAACCCCACCATTGCCGGCACGGCGCGGACTGAATTGATCGATGGGGTGTTGATGGGCGAAGCGTCGGTCAATGGCGAGGCCTGGCTCAGGGCCTCGGTGCGCCCGCGTGGGCCGGTGATGCGCGACCGGACCGGCGTCGATACGTTTTTCGGGCTGAGCGAAGCCGGCCTCATTCAGCATGTTGATTCCAATGTCTCGGACATTATCGATGCCGAGGCGCTGTCGGTGGAGATCACCGATTCGTCGCCCGACTACATGCGGGCCCTCCGGCCGCTGGATTTCGTGTTTGCGCTCCATGCCACCAAGGTCAATTCAGTGTGGTCTGAGCCGCGCCTTGTCGGGCGGAGCGCTGCGGCTGACCGGCCTCCGGGCTCGGGGGGTGAGTTTCTCGACCTCATTGAGGAATCGGGGCGGGCCGCCGCGATTGTGCGGGCCGATGGCACGCTGATTGCCACCAATGGCTCAGCGCGGCGGCTGCTCGGGCCCCATGGCGGCCAGCGCGGCGACGTGCTGCTGAAGGGGACGGCCGCTGAGCGGCTGGCGTTGCAGCGGGCGCTCAGCATGAGTTTTGCCCGCAAGGGACCGCGCGTCACCGATCCGGTGGCGCTCAGCGGACCGGAGGGTGGGGTGCTGCTCGCCCATGTGCTGCCGCTCGACCATGGGGCCGTGCCCGATCGGGCGCTGGTTCTGCTCACCGATCCGCACGGGCCGGAGCGGCATGATGCGACGCGCATTCTGCAGCTGTTCGGTCTCACGCTTGCCGAAGCGCGGCTCGCGGCGCTGATCGGCTCGGGGCAGGATACGCGCGCTGCCGCCACGCAGCTCAGCATCACCCCGCACACAGCGCGATCCACCATGAAGGCTGTCTATGACAAGCTCGGCATCCGCAAGCAGTCGGAGCTGGGGCACTTCGTGGCGCGGTTACAGCACTTCTGACCAATATAGGGTGGAGTGCCCCCTATTTGCGGGGTGCGGCGCGGCGACCCGACCGGGCAGAGTCGAGCGGTCGCAGATCGAAGGAGCGCTCCAGTGCTCGACACTCTCACCCCCGCCCGTCCCCGCCGCTTCAAACCCCAGACCGGGCTTACGGTCGGCGCGCTGATCGCCCTGCTCAAGACTTTCGAGCCCGGCGCACAGGTGCTGGTGCGCGGGGAACATGGCGGGCTCGATGTGGTGCTCGACCTGCACAGTGCACCCGTACGGCTCAATGTGAACCGCGCCGAGGGCTTTGGCCCGCATGAACTGGCGTCGGCCGATGAAGAGGCCGACGGGCTGGCGGTGGTGGTGCAGGTCTAGCCCCGCCGATTGCTTCATCTTTGCGTGACATAACCTTCAGGCACGCCGCGGGTGGCGAGCACAACCTGCCATACCTGCAGCACCCGCGCCCGAAAGCCGCCGGCGCAGACGAGGAGGTAATATTCCCACATGCGGTAAAACCGCCGGTCAGCCTCGGTTTGGGGCGTCGGCCAATTTGCGGTGAAATTGCGGTGCCAGGCGCACAGCGTCCTGTCGTAGTGCGGGCCGATATTGTGCACGTCGATGACGCTGAACAGCCCGTCAATACCGGCGCCGATCTGGGCCATCGACGGAATGACACCGCCGGGGAAAATGTATTTTTCGAGCCAGGGGTCGATGGTTTCGCTGCTGCGCTGGTCGCCCACCGTATGCAGCATGAACAGGCCATCATCAGCGATCACCGCGCGTGCCTTTTCGAAATAGGCGCGGTGGTTTTTGTGGCCCACATGTTCGAACATGCCCATGGACACAACATGGTCGGCCCGGCCCTCAAACTCGCGATAATCCTTCACCTGAAACTCGATGGGCAGGTGCGCGTAGCGTTGGCGACCATAGGCGGCCTGATCGGGCGATACGGTGACGCCCACGCAGCGCGCGCCATAGCGTTCAGCGGCAAAGCCCATGAAGGCGCCCCAGCCGCAACCGATATCCCACACGGTGTCGCCCGGTTTCAGCCCGATCTTGCGGCAGACGAGATCGAGCTTCGCCTCCTGGGCGGCATCGATCGTGGTGACACCTTCCGGCCAATAGCCGCATGAACCGGTCATGCGGTCATCGAGCGAGGCGCGATAGGCCTCGGTCTCGGCATAATGCAGAGCCGCCACCCGCCGGGAGCGGCCGATATCCTGCATGTTGAACAGTCTGGCCTGAAGCACCTGCCAGATGAGGTGGGGCGTGACGCGCACCCCTTCGGGCACTTTGGAGCGCAGCACCCTGTTGAAGAATTCGGGCATGTCGGGGACATCCCACAGCCCCTCCATATAGGCCTCGCCCAGCCCGAGCGTGCCGCGCGCAAAAAGATATTGCCAGAAGCGCGGCGAATGGACCTGCGGGTCCCAGGCGCGTGACCCGTTGATGGTGATATCGGCCGCTTCAAGCAGCTGAACCATGTCGCGTGTCGGCTGCATTGGACCCCCCTAAAATCCCTGCGTCTTGAGTGCAAGGCGGATTGAGGGGGAAGTCAAGGGTTTCAAATCCATGCCGGGGGCGGAGCGGCCCGGCCCCCGAACGACTTGTATCGGGACGGCGATCAGCCGGTGGAGGCAGGTGCATGAAGTGGCAGGATCGGGCACGCAGCGCGCATGTAGAGGATCGACGGGCCCAGGGCGGCGGCGGGCTTGGGCCGCTCGGCGGCGGGCCGGGCGGCTTCCGCATTCCGATTGGGCGGCGAACCGGCGGGCTTGGGATTGTGGGCACGATCGTGGTGCTCGGGCTTGTATGGCTGTTGAGTGGGCAGAACCCCATCGACGTGCTGAATGGCGGCGGCACGACGCCCGCGAGCTGGGCCCCCCCGCAAGGGGCTAATCAGGATCAGCTCGCCGGGTTCGTCTCCGTGGTCACCAAGGATACCGAGGATTTATGGACCAAGGTGTTTGCGGCCAATAGCCAGACCTATGATCCGCCGACGCTGGTGCTGTTTACGGGCGCCACCGCTTCGAGCTGCGGCGACGCGCAGGCCTCCGCAGGTCCGTTTTATTGCCCGGTAGACCGGAAAGTTTATGTCGATCTTGGATTTTACGACCAGTTGCGCCAGCAGTTTGGCGCCCCCGGCGATTTTGCCGAGGCCTATGTGATAGCCCATGAGGTGGGCCATCATGTGCAGAACCTCCTGGGGGTCCTTCCCGAATTCACCGCCCGGCGACCGGCCATGAGCCCCTCGGAGGCCAATGCCTATTCGGTGCGCGTTGAATTGCAGGCCGATTGCTACGCGGGGGTCTGGGCCAATTTCGCGCAGAAAATGAACTACCTCGATACCGGCGACACTGAAGAGGCCATCAACGCTGCCAATGCGATTGGCGACGATACGCTGACGGGCGGGCAGGTCGCTCCGCGCAATTTCACCCATGGCACCGCCGAGCAGCGGATGCACTGGCTGAAAGTGGGCCTGTCGACCGGCGATATCCGCGCCTGCGATACCTTTGTGGGGAGCGTCTAGGCGTCCTCGCCCGGGGCGACATGCTCGCGCTTCAGCGGCAGGCCTTTTTGCGCGCGCACGAGGTTTAAAAAGCGCGTGAACAGATAATGGCTGTCATGCGGGCCGGGATTGGCCTCGGGGTGGTACTGCACCGAGAAGATCGGCTTGCCATCCACCGCGAGCCCGGCGTTCGAGCCGTCGAACAGCGAGACATGGGTCTCGGTCACGCCCTGGGGCAGGGTTGCGGTATCCACGGCAAAGCCATGGTTCATCGAGGTGATTTCCACCTTGCCGGTGGTCAGGTCTTTCACCGGGTGATTGGCGCCATGGTGGCCCTGATGCATCTTCTGGGTGCGAGCGCCGACGGCCAGTCCGAGCAGCTGATGGCCAAGGCAGATGCCGAAGATCGGCTTGCCGCTGTCCATCAGGTCGCGAATGGTTTTGACGGCGTATTGGCCGGTAGCTGCCGGATCGCCAGGGCCATTGGAGAGGAACACGGCATCGGGGTTGTGCGCGAGCACATCGCGGGCCGTGGCGGTGGCGGGAACCACCGTGACCCGCGCGCCTTCGCCGGCCAATTGCCGCAGGATGTTGCGCTTGGCGCCAAAATCGATGGCGACGACATGGAACTGCGGCTTGTCGAGCCGGCCATAGCCTTCGTCCAGCGTCCAGGGAGTCTCGTCCCAGCTGTAGGTCTGGGTGGTCGACACGTCCTTGGCGAGGTCCAGCCCTTCGAGCCCCGGGAAGGCGTTCAGTTCGCCCTGCATCGAGGCGAGGTCGAACTGCCCGGTCGGCTCATGGGCGATCACGCCATCGGGCATGCCCTTTTCGCGGATCATGGCGGTCAGGGCGCGGGTATCCACCCCGGTGATGCCGACAATGCCGCGCTTTTTCAGCCACGCATCCAGCTTGTCGAGTGCGCGGTAATTGGACGGGTTGGTGATGTCGGCGCGCAGCACGCAGCCGCGCACGCCCGAGAGTGCCGCCATGTTGACGGTCTCGATGTCCTCATCATTGGTGCCGACATTGCCGATATGGGGGAAGGTGAAGGTGATGATCTGCCCGGCATAGGACGGGTCGGTCAGGATTTCCTGATAGCCGGTCATGGCGGTGTTGAAACACACTTCGCCGGCCGCATGGCCAATGGCCCCGATTCCCTGGCCCTCAATGCGGGTGCCGTCCCTCAGGATCAACAGGGCGGTCGCGGGCTTCTGCTGCCAGCCGGTCATGGGCGGGATCTCCAGTTGGGTCGGGCGATGTCGGTTGAGCGCTTGCCATAGAAGGGGCGCTGCCGAAGCGCAAGTGGCGCGCGATCAGTTTTGCGCTATATGGGGACGAAACCGCTACAGTCAAAAAGGAAACGTGCCATGCGCGAGGCGATTGCCGAAGGCTACAAAGCCGCACTCAAAGCCGGGGACAAGCGCCGCACGGCGACGCTCCGTGCCGTCAATGCCGCCATCAAGGACAAGGACATTGAAGCGCGCGGCGCCGGTAAGCCGCCCTTGTCGGATGAAGATGCGCTGGTCATGGTGCAGAAGATGGTGAAGCAGCGCGAGGAATCGCTCGCGATTTTCACCGAAGCTGGCCGCGAGGATCTCGCCCTGGTCGAGCGCGAAGAAATCGCCATTCTCGCCGAATTCCTGCCCAAGGCGCTGAGCCCCGACGAGCTGGCCGCCGCGATTACCGCGGCGATTGCCGCCACCGGTGCCGCAGGCGGCAAGGACATGGGAAAAGTCATTGCCGAGCTTAAGGCGAAATACCCCGGCCGGATCGATTTTTCCAAGGCCTCGGGCGCGGTGAAGGCCGCGCTCGGCTGAGGCTCTAGCGGCGGCGATCAAGCCGCCAGCTGAGGAGCGCCACGCCAAAGGCGAGCGTGCTCGACAAAGCGCTGACGCCGGGCAATAGGGCATAGCCCACCCCGGCGGACAGCAGCAGGGCTCCGATCCCGGCGCCGCTGGCGATGCCGACGTTGAAGGCGGTGGACAGAAGCGCCGAAGCAAAGTTCGGGGCTTTGTGCGCGGCATGCAGCACGCGGGCCTGCAAGGGTGTGGAAAAGGCAAAGCCCAGGGCCGAGGTGACCAGAAGGTTGACCGTCATGGCGGCGGCATGGGGCGCGGTCAGCAGCATCAGGGCGTAGCTCACGGCCTGTGCTGCCAGCACGCCGAGGAGGAACGGCATGGCCTTCCAGTCGGTGCCGCGACCACCGAGCCAGATGCCAAAGGTCGAGCCCACCCCGCCCAGCAGCAGGTAGAGCGGAATGAGCCCCGGATCTAGCCTCGTCACGGTGAGGAGGATCGGCACCTGATAGGTGGCAAAGGCGAGAGCGCCGGTCATGACGAGCGCGATGGTGATGTAACTCAGCCAGACTTCGTGGTGGCGCAGCTCGCGCAGTTCGGTGGCAAAGGCAGCGCGCGGCGGCGCATCAGCCCGCGCAGGCGGCAGCTTGAAGATCAGGGCGAGGGTTGCAATGATACCGAGCACACCGACGGCCAGAAAGCTCATGCGCCAGCCGCCAAATTGGGCAATGGCGGTTCCGGCCGGCAGGCCGAGCAGATTGGCCACGGTAATGCCGCCGACAAACAGCGAAAAGGCGCTGCCCTGCTTTTCGCGCGGCACGAGCGCAACCAGCACCACATTGCCTGCGCCGAAGAACACGCCATGGGAGGCCGCGGCGACGAGGCGGGCGAGCAGCAGGGTGAAATAATCCGGCGCAACAGCGCAAAGCCCCTGCGCGAGCGTGAACAGCAGCATGATGCCGATCAGCGCAGCGCGCTGGGAAAACCGGGCCGTGAAAATGGACAGGGCCGGACCGCCCACGGCCACCCCCGAGGCATAGGCGGTGACGAGCAGTCCCGCGACCGGGATCGAGACGCCAAGATCGCCAGCGAGGGTTGGCAGGATCCCGGAAATGATGAATTCGGCAGTGCCCACGGCAAAGGCAGCAACCGCCAGCACGTAAATGGCGATAGGCACGGGAACCTCAATAAACGGTGGCGCGACTCGGTGGCGCACCTTCTTTCGACAGCGCGGCGTGCGCAAGCGCACCTTCAATCGGCTGCGCGGTGGGCGCAAGCACCGACCCGCGCACAAGCTCGTATCGGAAATGCCCCCGATTCGGTGCTAGAGTCTCAAAATCGCAACCGAAGATGGATCGATCATGCCGATAGCACAGACACTGAAGCGCCGCATTGCCCTCATCACGGGCTTGCGCGGGGTCTTCATGCTGCTCGCCGGGCTTTATGCCGTTTTTGCGCCCGGGGCGGCGCTGACGGTTGCCGTGATCGCTGGTGGCGCGCTGTTTCTGGTCGATGGTCTTTTGGGGCTCTGGAGCCTGAGTTTTGGCGGCGCGAAGACCGGCAATTTCTGGTTCGACGTGGTGCGCAACGTGCTCGCGATTATTGCCGGTGTGCTTATTCTCCTCTCGCCGCTTCTGGCCACGCTGTTCACGGCGGCGGTGCTGACGGCCATGGTGGGCCTGCAGGCGCTGGTTGTGGGCGTGATGGAAATCACCGTCATCGTGCGCGAGCGGCACCATTATGCCCGCATCTGGCCGGTGCTGCTCTCGGGCGTACTCTATGTGCTCTTCGGTCTCGCGCTCCTGTTTGCGCCGCTCCTTGGGGCCCTGGTGCTGGTGACGCTGGCGGGGGTGTTGGCCATCCTGTTTTCGGTCGGGCTGTTCGCGATGGCCTGGCGGCTGTGGAAAGCCTGAGCAGCAGGCTGGATAACTCTGGGGGTCGGGGTGGCCCTGAGGGCTGCCCCGTGCCATTTGAGGGCCTAAGTTACAGCGCATCAGGGTTCCATGCGGTTTTCCGACGGCTTTCTTGAAGAGATCCGGCAGCGCCTGCCCATTTCGCAGGTGGTGGGCGAGCATGTGCTTTGGGACAAGCGCAAGAGCCAGCCGAGTCGCGGCGACTATTGGGCGTGCTGCCCGTTCCATGGCGAAAAATCCCCCAGCTTCCATGCCGATGACCGGCGCGGCATCTACCACTGCTTCGGGTGCGGGGTGTCGGGCGACCATTTCCGCTTTCTGACCGAAAGGGCGGGGATGAGCTTTCCCGAGGCGGTTGAAAAGCTGGCGGGCATGGCCGGGCTGCCCATGCCGGCGCGCGACCAGCGCGAGGCCGAGGCCGACGCCTCGCGGCGCACGCTTTACGATGTGATGGATATTGCGGCGGCCTATTATCAGGCGGCGCTGCAAAACAATATCGGGGCCCGGGCGCGCGGCTATCTGCAGGGGCGGGGGGTGACGCCGGCCGCGATTGCCCGGTTCCGTATCGGGTTTGCGCCCGAAAGCGCCAATGGCCTCAAGGAGCATCTGGCCGCCAATGGCGTGTCGGCTGCCGATATGGATGCGGCTGGCCTTGTGGTCAAACGCGACGACCAGCCCATGGCCTATGACCGGTTCCGCAACCGGGTGATGTTCCCGATCATGGATTTCCGCGGGCGGGTCATCGCCTTTGGCGGGCGCGCCATGGCGGCGGATGTGCCGGCCAAATACCTCAATTCGCCGGAAACAGCCCTCTTTCACAAGCGCATGACGCTCTACAATGGCCAGGCGGCGCGTGAGGCGGCGCGGACGAACAAGCCGGTGATCGTTGTCGAGGGCTATCTCGATGTGATTGCGGCGGTGATGGCCGGGTTCGAGGGTACGGTCGCGCCGCTCGGCACGGCGCTCACTGAGGAACATCTGCAACTGCTCTGGCGCATGGCGGATGTGCCGATCCTCTGCTTTGACGGCGACGGCGCCGGGCAGCGGGCAGCAGCGCGGGCGGCTGAGCTGGTGCTGCCCTTCCTGCAGCCGGGGCGATCCGTGCGGATTGCGACCCTGCCCGAGGGGCAGGACCCGGATGATCTCATCAAGGCCGAAGGTTCGGCGGCCTTTGGTGCGGTGATCGAGGCGGCGCGCAGCCTGTCGGATACGCTGTGGAGCCTTGAGACCGGCGGGAGCGTGCCCGAAACGCCCGAAGCGCGGGCAGCACTCGAAGCGCGGCTCAAGGCCCGGGCGAATGCCATTGCCGAGCCTTCGGTGCGGCGGCACTACATGCAGGCCTTCGATGAACGGCTGTCGGCGTTTTTTGCCCCCGTGCGGGCAAGCCGTATCGACGCGGGTCGGCAGGGCGGTCGCGGCACCGGGCAGCGCCAGCCGTCGTTGCAGGGCTCGCGCGGGTCACCCAAGCTCGTGGTTTCGGACACGCTGCGCAATTCCCGGCTGATGAAGCCGGGCCGGAGCCTTGATGTCACCCCGCGCGAGGCGGTGATCATCACCTCGCTCATCAACCATCCGGGGCTTGCCGAACAGCGGCTTGAGCATCTGGCGGCGCTTGATCTGCCCTCGCCGGTGGCGCGGACGCTCCTCAGTTCGCTGCTCGATCTTGTGGCGCGCGACCATGATATTACGGCGGCGGCGCTCAGCGAGGCGCTGGGGGCACGGGGGTTCGGCGAAACCATTGCCAAGATGCGCGAGAGCCTGTCGCGGCAGGGCGTGTGGCAATTGGGGGCCGGAACAGCCGATGAAGATGCGGAAACCGGACTAAAACACGCGCTGGCCTTGCATTACAAATCCGTTGAACTAAATAAGGCTCTCAAAGCAGCCGAAGTGGCGCTGGGTGTTGACCCGAGCGAAGAAACATTCGAAAGGCTGCGGGACATTCAGAACCAGATCACCACGGTCGAAGGTACCGAGGCGCTGATTGAAGGGTTTGGTTCGTTATCTGGGCGCGCGACCCGCAGCTTTTAACCGAGCGTGAGGGCCGCGCCGTTGTGCTTGTGGGCGAATCACTTCACCCGCACCCAGTGACGGACTTGTGACGGCGGGACGCTCCAGCCGATTTCACGCGGGCCCTTTACCAGAACTCAAGCCATGACCATCTAATACCTGGCGCCCGACCGAGCAGGCAGCCCCCCGGAGCAGCGAGCGATATGGCCACGAAGGCAGCAACCCCGCAGAAGACGAAAGACAACGAGAAGCCGGAGGCCGGTGCGACCACCGAAACTCCCGATAGCCCGTTGCTCGATCTGTCGGATGCGGCGGTCAAGAAGCTCATCAAAGTCGCCAAGAAGCGCGGCTATGTCACCTATGAGGAGCTGAATGCCGTGCTCCCCTCCGAGGAAGTGACCTCGGAGCAGATCGAAGACATCATGGCGATGTTCTCCGACATGGGGATCAATGTCGTCGATGAGGACGAGGTCGAAGAGGCCGAGCCCGATACGCCCGAAGAAGAATCGAGCGAGATCGCCGAACGGACCGGCACCGCCGTCACCTCAAAATCCAATACGCGTGAAGGCAGTGATCGCACCGATGATCCGGTGCGCATGTATCTGCGCGAAATGGGCTCGGTCGAACTGCTGTCGCGCGAAGGCGAAATCGCCATTGCCAAGCGGATCGAGGCCGGCCGCGAGACGATGATCGAAGGGCTGTGCGAAAGCCCGCTGACCTTCCAGGCCATCATCATCTGGCGCGACCAGCTCGCCAATGCCGAAATTCTGCTGCGCGACATCATTGATCTCGAAGCGACCTATGCTGGCCCCGATGCCAAGCAGGCCGCCCCGGTGATGCCCGTTGAGGTCGAACGGACCTCGTTCCGCGATGAGCCGAAGCCTGCCGTCAAGCCGAAGCCGGTTGTGCGCTCGGGCTCGGGCGAAGACGACGACTACGTGCCCGAGGAGCCGCAGGCCCCGCAGGACCCGGTCGAGGACGAGGACGACGATTTCGAGAATTCGCTGTCGCTCTCGGCGATGGAAGCCGAACTGAAGCCGCAGGTCGTGGCCACGTTCGACCGGATCGCCGAAGCCTATGGCAAGATGCGCCGCCTGCAGGACAAGCACACCGAAGACCGCATCGCCGGTCGTGCCGCTGCGAGCGAGACCGATCTCGCCAATCTCGACGCGCTGCGGTCCGAGGTCATTACCGATGTGAAGTCGCTGTCGCTCAACGCCTCGCGTATCGAGAGCCTTGTTGAGCAGCTCTATGACATCAACAAGCGCCTCGTGCGGCTTGAAGGTCGGTTGCTGCGCCTCGCTGAAAGCTATGGCGTGAAGCGCGAAGCCTTCCTTGATGCCTATTACGGCAGCGAACTCGACCAGAACTGGGGCGAGACGATCACGGGCCGGTCGGAAAAGGGCTGGGGCGAATTTGCGCGCCGCGAGGCCGACACGATCCGCGACCTGCGGGGCGACATTCATACGCTCGCGACCGAAACCGGCCTCGATATCGTTGAATACCGCCGCATCGTGCACAAGGTGCAAAAGGGCGAGCGCGAAGCCGCCATTGCGAAGAAGGAAATGGTCGAGGCCAACCTTCGTCTCGTGATCTCGATTGCAAAGAAATACACGAACCGCGGATTGCAGTTCCTGGATCTCATTCAGGAAGGCAATATCGGCCTGATGAAGGCCGTGGACAAGTTCGAGTATCGGCGCGGCTACAAGTTTTCGACCTATGCTACCTGGTGGATTCGCCAGGCGATTACGCGCTCGATTGCCGATCAGGCGCGCACCATCCGTATCCCGGTGCATATGATCGAAACGATCAACAAGATCGTGCGCACGTCGCGCCAGATGCTGCATGAAATCGGCCGCGAGCCGACGCCGGAAGAGCTGTCCGAAAAGCTGCAGATGCCGCTCGACAAGGTGCGCAAGGTTCTGAAAATCGCCAAGGAGCCGATCAGCCTCGAAACGCCGATTGGCGACGAGGAGGATTCGAACCTCGGGGATTTCATCCCGGATGTGAACGCGATCCAGCCGATTGATGCCGCCATTCAATCGAACCTGCGCGAGACCACGACCCGCGTTCTGGCCTCGCTGACGCCGCGCGAAGAGCGTGTGCTGCGCATGCGCTTTGGTATCGGCATGAACACCGACCATACGCTCGAAGAAGTGGGCCAGCAGTTCTCGGTGACGCGCGAGCGTATCCGCCAGATCGAGGCCAAGGCGCTGAGGAAACTCAAGCACCCGAGCCGCAGCCGCAAGCTGCGCAGCTTCCTCGACAACTGATCGACGGGCAGGGATTTGGGCGGGCGGCAAAAGAGCCGCCCGTTTCGTCACACAGGGAGGCAGGGATGGGCTTTTGGCAGCGGCTGTTCGGGGGTGGTCTCGGCAAGTCGACAGCGCACGAGGACGAGATTCTCGGCGAGGACAGCTACAAGGGCTTTCGCATCCTCGCGGTGGTGATGATGAACGGGGCGGAGTATCAGCTTGCGGGGCGGATCGAAAAAGAGATCGCCGGTGAGATGAAGAGCTACCGCTTCGTGCGGGCCGACCGGTTTTCGGGCAAATCCGATGTCGCGGCGCTGGCGCTCTCGAAGGGGCGGCAGATCATCGATGAACAGGGCGAGCGGATCTTTTCATAAGGGCCGCTCTGCCGTTTTGCCCCGTTCGGGGCCTTGAGTAATGGAGGCCGTCATGGCCAAGAAACCTGCTGCCCGCGTCGAATTCGTTCTGTTCAACGTGGTCTATGAAGATGGCAGCCAGCGGTCCAACCGGCGGGTGCCTGGGGAATTGCTCGGCGGGCTCGATGGCGATGAGCCGGCCCGGACCTTCATCATGGATCAGGACCGGCAGATCGCCGAGCGGTCCGGCCTGCCGCCCCTGCCGATCAAGACCCTCATCCGCAGCGGCAAGTAAGCCGACCACCGGTGACGCTCAGCGTCGCCGCAGGCGGCGGTCATCGGCAAAACCCACATCTTCCTTGTCGCCCCACAGCGCATGCGCGCCGAAATGGCTCCATTGCCGAGTGGCGGCGCGCACAAGACGGCTGCGGCTTTTAAGGCCTGTGAGCAGGGTTTTCGGTTTCTGCCGCAGCATGGCTTCGCGGGCCGGGGCGACATCGCCGCGCGTCATCGGCAGGTGGGCGAAACTGCGCCGCTTGTCGAGTTCAACGGCAAGGCCAGGCACGGTTTGACCGATGGTGAGGTTGAACAGGCCCCAGCCGAAACTTGAAAACAGCATGTCATCTATGGCTTCGCCGGTTTGCGGCAGACCCTTGAGGATCGCGCTCGCCGCCTGGGGGCGCACCAGATAGGCGGCCGAACCGGGCTGGGTGCCACAGAGACGGCGCAACCCCACCGGTCCGCGCGGCAGCAGCGCTTCGCGCCCGAGGGCGGCGGGGTGATAGCAGGTCTCGAGGCGCACGAGATCGACATGGCCCGGCAGCAGGTCTTCAATGGACTTCAGGAAATCGGGCAGGCCTTCGGCCAGCAGCGCGTCGTCTTCCAACACGAGCGAGAGCGGCGCATTGCTGCGCACGATGTGATCAAGCACCTCGGCATGGCTCAGCGTGCGGCAGAGCGTTGCCGGATCGAGCCGGTGGAAGGCATTGCGCAACCACCCCCGGCGCGACAGCGTGGCTACCGCATTATCAGGGCGCACGGCTTCGATGCGGGTAGCCCCGAGCGCCAGCAGGACGAACTGGGCCTCCATATGGGCGCGGCGGTCGGTACGGGCGTTCAGGTTGATGTAGTATATCGGTAGCATGGGTCACCTCTGGACCCATGAATTACGCATTTTCACTAATAAAAACTAAACAGGAATACGGGATAGTCTGTATTTATCCACCGGTAAGCGCTTTTGTCACCGCCGGTTTCACTTCAGTCCCGAAGAGTTCGATGGCTTGCATGATCTTTTTGTGGGGCAGGGTGCCGACGCTCATCTGCAGCCCAAAGCGCTGGTGGCCGAACCATTCGTGCTGCAACAGGATCTTGTCGACGATTTCTGCTGGTTCCCCGATGAAATAGGCGCCGTCGCGCCCGGCGCCGGCCTCGAACTGGGCCCGGGTGCCCGGCGACCAGCCGCGTTCGCGCCCGATCTTGGTCATCATCATGTTGTGCGCCGGAAAGGCAGTGTCGAGCGCTTCGGCGCGTGTCTTGGCAATGAAGCCATGCGAAGAGACGCCAATGGGCAGCCTGGCGAGGTCGTGGCCCTGCTTTTCGGCGGTCGCGCGATAGAGTTCGGTCAAGGGCCGGAACTGTTCGGGACGGCCACCAATGATGGCGAGCATCAGCGGCAGGCCATACCAGGCGGCGCGGGCCACAGAATTGGGCGTACCGCCCACCGCGATCCACAGCGGCAGCGTGCCGTGCACGGGCTGGGGGAAAATCTCGATGCCCGGAATGGGCTTGGTATGTTTGGAGCCGGGCCAATCGACCGTGCCGCCCTCGCGGATGCGGATCAGCTCTGCCAGCTTTTCTTCGAACAGATCGTCGTAATCATCCAGCGCGTAGCCAAAAAGCGGGAAGCTCTCGATGAACGAGCCGCGTCCGGCCATGATTTCAGCGCGGCCGTTCGAGATCAGGTCGAGGGTGGTAAAGTTCTGCCACACCCGGATGGGGTCATCGGAACTGAGCACCGAGACCGCACTCGAGAGCCGGATACGCTTGGTGATGGCGGCGGCCGCCGCGAGGATGACGGCGGGGGCCGAGGCGACAAATTCGCGGCGGTGATGCTCGCCCAGACCGTAAAAATCGAGCCCCACCTCATCGGCGAGGCGGATTTCCTCGAGGAGATCGCTGAGCCGCTCGGCGGGCGATTGCAGGTGGTTGTTGTTGAGCAGGTCGGGCGTGTTCTCGGCAAAGGAATAGAGTCCGATTTCCATCGGTAAGCTCCGCTGATGCTGGTCCGTCGCCGATCAATGAACCCATCCCGGGGCGAGGTAAAGGGCGAAAAAATGCCCCGGCGGGGCAGCCGGGGCGTAAGCAGTTATCGGGAGGGAAGCCGTTCGTTGAGTGGCGGCTTTATTGCGCCGGAGCCGGGGCCGGGGCGGGCACCGGTTGGGGCGCGGGCGCCGGGGCAGGCGCCGGGGCTTCAACCATCGGGGCCGGTGCGGTGGTGTCCGCAGGGGCCGGGATGGCTGTATCGGCTGGGGCCGGCGTCGTTACGGCCGGCGAGGTGGTGATATCCACCGATGTCGTTGACGGGGTATTGGCCGAAAACACCAGGTAGCCAATGGCGAGCAGGGCCAAGGCTACAATAATGCCCACGAACCACCCCGTGGCGTTCGATTCCCGCGTGTAGACCGGTGTCGGCTCGGTCCGGGTTGTCCCCGGCGGGGTATAGACGGTGTCGCGTTCTGGGATAGCCATGGAATGCTCCTTTGATTTGAGACCCGTAGAGATTGGAAACGTTTGCTGGTTGAGATCGTTCCCGATCCCTGCGGGCGCTCAGAAAGTGACTCCGAAAAATGGGCTAAACCATTTCCAAACAAGAGGTTTTTTGTTTACCCCTTGCCCAATGAAAAGGGCCGGGATCGCTCCCGGCCCATCCTGATTTTGCGGCTCGCTTTAGCGGGCCATGGTGACCAGCGGCGTGATGCGCTTGATCGAGACCCGGCGGTTCAGCCGTTCTGCGGCCTCGGTCTTCACCTTCAGGTAGCGTTCGCCATAGCCCTGGGTCACCAGGTTTTCGGGTGGGACGCCATAGAAGTCGGTGAGGATGCGGGCGACGGTACCGGCACGGGCATCGGACAGCACGAGGTTGGCGGCATCCGAGCCCACCGCATCAGTGTGACCTTCGATCAGGAAGGTCTCGGCCGGGTTGTCCTCGAGCATCGAGAGCATGGCCGTAGCCACTTTCGACAGGGCACCGATCTGGCTGCGGGGAATGGTCGAGGCCCCGCTATCGAAGGTGAGACCGCCCACTTCGATGCGCGGCAGGGAATCCCTGAGGCGCGCCGAGCGCTTCACATCGTCGATGGTGTAGATGCGGCGCACGTGCTCGACCGGCGGCTTGCGCATGAAGCGTTCCACCTGATCTTCATCGGCCCGATCCGCATCGAGGATATAGTCGCGGATCGAAATCGTCAGCCGGAGCGGGGGCAGGTCTTCGCCCGGGTCGCGCCAGTTGAAGAAATCGTCCTCGGTATCGCCCTGATCATCATAGGACGCGAGGATATATTCGCGGCCATTGGGCAGGATGCGCGAGCGCTGCAGCACTTCGCCCCAGCGGTTGCGGATGGTGACGATGCGGATGCCCGACGGGCGCACCACAGTCTCCTTGATCCGGCCGTTGGACAGGCGTTCGTAATAGACCCGATCCTGATCGCCATCGGTGATCCGGTCGAAATCCTGGGCCGGGTTCGAGATGATGAGGTTGATGCCGATTTTGAAGATGAAACCGGAATTGGTGTAGTTGGATTCGGGCTGGCCAGGCTGCGGCACGGCACCGGGCTGCGGCATCTGGGCCGGCTGCTGCAGGTTGTTATTCACCGTGTTGGTGATGGTCGAGATATTGGTGACATTGGTCACGTTGGTGACGTTGTTGATCACGGTCACATTCTGCGGCACCACGATCGGCGGCAGGGCCTGCTGGGCCAGAGCTTCGCCCTGGGCCGCATCAACGGAAAGAGGCTCCATCCGCTGAATCTGCTGCTGGGCTGCCTCGTCGGTGGCCGGGGGCGGGGCCACAGGGGCCTCGGGCGCCGGGGGCGGCGGGGCCACACCCTGATCGGTCGCGCGGGTCAGATCCTTGGTGCTGTCGAGCACGGGGGCGGCTTCCTCGGGCGCAATGGCCTCGGGCAGCACTTCGACGGCCTGCGGGGTCACCTCCTGCGCAGCGGCGGGCAGATCGGAGAGCGCGGGGCCTGCGGGCTCGACGGCAGGCTGCAGAGCCGGAACCGGCGGCAGGGTGATGCCGTAGCGGTTGAGGCATTCGGTGATGTCGGTCAGCCCCAGCGTCGCGCAGATTTCGCTGAACTGGGTGTTGGCGGCATCAAGGGTTGATTGCCCGGCGGCATCGCCGGCTTCAAGCTGGCTGATCCCGACTTTATAGACTTCAAAGGCATTGTTGAGGGCCGTTGCAGCCTGCTCCTCTGCCGTCGGTTGCGGCGCGGGCGCGGGTTCGGCAGGCGCTTCCGCTGCCGGTTCGGCTGCGGGTTCCGCTGCCGGTTGGTCGGCGGGAGCAACGTCCTGAGGCGCAGTATCAGCCGGGGCCGGTGCAGGCTCAGCCGCCGGAGCCATGGGCTCGGCCGGAGGGGCGGGCAGCGGGGGCAGGTCCTGCCCCACGCAGGCGACAATGTCGGCATAGCCATTGGCATCGCAGAGCGCCTGGATATCGGCGCGCGCGGCCGTGGCTGCCGCAAGGCCGCCTTCGTAATCGCCATTCGTCACCTGATCGAGCGCGGCCTGATAGCGATCGAGCGCGGCCTGCAGATCGGCCATGAACTGGGCCGACGTATCGGCTGCCGGAGCAGCTTCCTCGGCTGCGGGGGCGGGCTCTTCAACTGCCGGGGCAGGCTCTTCCATCGGCGCAGGCTCTTCAACAGGCGCAGGTTCTTCCATGGGCGCGGGCTCTTCGGCCGGGGCCGGCGCGGGTTCGGCCGGGGGGGTCATCACCGCAATGGCGTCGAGACACTCCGCGAGGCTGGCATAGCCATTATCGGTACACACCGTTTCGAGGGCCGCCTGGGCCGCCGAAATCGCATCGGCATCGCCGGAGGCCTGGGCCTGCATATAGGCATCATAGGCGTTGATCAGCGCGCCCGTATCCTGCGCAAGGGCCGGGAGCGGCGCGAGGGCAAGGACAGCGACGCTGGTGCCGGCGAGTAGCCAGTTCTTTAGACGCATAGCGGTGTTCCCTTTTTGGTTTGAACTTGAATTATCATTGACGCCCCACGGCTGAACCGCACATGAATGCCGCCGTCCGGGCGCTTGCTCAAGTGCGCCACAACGCGTGGACCAAGCGCCGGTTCCGCCCTCGAGGCCCCGAAGGAAAGACAATGGACTTTGCCACGCTTATTCCGTTCGCGCTCGGCCTTTTGGCAACGGGCGTCATCTCCGGCGTTGCGGCGGGGCTTCTGGGCATCGGCGGGGGCGCGATCATTGTACCGGCGCTGGCTTCGGCGCTGGGGCTCCTCGGCTTTGGGGCCGATGTGGCCCAGCATGTCGCGGTCGGCTCGTCGCTCGCCATTATCATTCCCACCGGCATTTCGAGCGCCCGGGCCCATTACAAGCGCGGCGCGGTCGATGTGGCGATCCTCAAGCTCTGGGCGCCGCCGGTAGTTGCTGCCACGCTGATCGGCGGGCTGATGGCCCGGCTCTATACCGGCGATGTGCTGCGCATCGTGTTCGGCGTCATGGCGCTGTTCATTGCGGCCAATATCCTCCTGCCGTTCCAGGAGCGGCTGGTGGGGCATTTGCGGAATTCGTCCACGACACACCGCGTCTTCGCGCTGGTGGTTGGCTATATCTCGGCGCTGATGGGGGTGGGCGGCGGGTCGCTGAGCGTGCCGACGCTGCACGCCTTTGGCGCATCCATGCACAAGGCCGTTGGCACCGGCGCGGCGGTGGGCGTGTTCATCGCGCTCGCCGGTACGGTGGGCTTTGTCATTTCGGGCTGGGATGTACCCGGTCGTCCGCCGCTCAGCCTGGGTTATGTGAACCTCGTGGCTCTGGTGTTTGTCGGAGCCACGGCGGCGCTCTGTGCGCCCCTTGGGGCCGCGCTGGCGCACCGGATGCAGCAACGCACCCTCAAGCTCGCCTTTGCGGCTTTTCTCACCTTCGTGGGGCTCAACATGATCATCAAGGTTGTACTCGGCTAAGCCTCAGGGCAGGAGCGACCAGGTGACGGTGACTGTCACCTCATAGGCAAGAGCGCCAGCGGCGACCGGCACGGCCGTTGCGGCATCGGCGGCCACGCGCATCATGGGCTGGTTATAGACCGGCGGCGCAGACCCTTCAGCAATGGCCTCGACCGGCCCCAGCGTGCGCCCCGCGAGGCGGGCGTATTGCTCGGCTTTGCGCCGTGCGTCGGCAAAGGCCGCGTTGCGGGCACTATCGAGCGCTTCGGTGGGGTTTGACGCTGAAAAGCTGATTCCATTCACGGTGTTGGCGCCCGATGTTACAGTTTCATCGAGCACAAGCCCGAGCCTGTCGAGATCGCGCAGCGTGGCGGTTACGCTGTTTGTCACCTGGTAGCCGCTGATGGTGGGCGGCAGCGGGTTGCCGCTCGCATCGCGTCCATCGGTATAGACATAGGTCGGGTTGACCGAAAACCCCGAGGTTTGCAGGTCTTTGGGGTCAATTCCGGCCGATTGCAGGGCGGCGAGCACCGCCGTCATCGCCGCCGAATTGGCGTCGAGCGCCATGCGCGCCGAGGCCCCATCGGTCGTCACGCCCGTTGAAATCACCGCCATGTCGGGGGTCAGGCTGGCCGTGCCGGTGCCTGACAGCGTGATCTGAGACTCGGCGGCAAGGCCTGGGACGGCGAAAAGCGCGACGGCAAACAGCACGGGAATCGGGATGAGGCGCATGGGCAGGTCTCCGTTTTGAGTATTCGCGCTGCCGAATGCGCGCAAATTGCGGCGACCGACCTCTGGATTATGGACAGCGCCGCCCTCAAAGGGGTAACTAGCCGCCGTCAACGCGGGGAGGATGACGTGTACAGTATGATCGTTCCTACAGAGGGTGTGCTGCTTGGCCGCGCACGGGTGCCGGGGTTCAGCTATCCCCGCATTGTCACCGTGCGCGCTGGCGAGGTGATTGATATCACCTCTGCTGCGGCGCCGACCTCGCGCGATTATTGCGAAAGCCCCGATCCGGCCCGCGCCGTGGCCGAGGCCAAGGGCACCGCCATCGGGCGGATCGATGATCTGCTGCATAATTCCTTTGTCCGGGGACAGGATCTGACCCGGCCCTCGCTGCTCTCTCCCATCGATCTGCAGGCGGTGAAGGCGGCGGGCGTGACCTTTGTGGTGTCGCTGCTTGAACGGGTGATCGAAGAGCAGGCGCGCGGCGACAAGGCCAAGGCCGATCTGCTGCGGCGCGATATTCTCTCGCTCATCGGCACTGATCTCAGCCAGCTGCTGCCGGGCTCGCCCGAAGCGATGAAGGTCAAACAGACCCTGATCGCGCGCGGCGTCTGGAGCCAGTATCTCGAAGTGGGCATTGGCCCGGATGCCGAGATTTTCACCAAGTGCCAGCCCATGGCGAGTGTCGGCTATGGCGCCGATGTCGGCATCCTGCCGATTTCGGAATGGAACAATCCTGAACCGGAAGTGGCTGTGGTGGTGCAGAGCACCGGCCGGATCGTCGGTGCGACGCTCGGCAATGATGTGAACCTCCGCGATGTCGAAGGGCGCTCGGCGCTGCTTCTGGGCAAGGCGAAGGATAACAACGCCTCGGCCTCGCTCGGGCCGTTCATCCGGCTGTTCGACGGCCAGTTCACCATCGCGGCGGTCAAAGAGGCCGAGATTGCGCTCGCAGTAAAAGGCGAAGACGGGTTTGAGCTTTTGGGCGCCAGCTCGATGAGCCAGATTTCCCGCTCGCCCGAAGCGCTGGTCGCTGCGGCGGTCGGGCGGCACCATCAGTATCCGGATGGCTTTGTGCTGTACCTCGGCACCATGTTCGCCCCGGTGAAGGATCGCGGCGGCGTGGGCAAGGGCTTCACGCACAAGGCGGGCGACGTGGTATCGATTTCGACCCCGGCGCTTGGCACGCTCACCAATATTGTCCGGCTGTCGACCGAGGCCGCGCCCTGGACCTATGGCGCAAGCCACCTGATGCGCGACCTCAGCAAAGCCGACCTCATTTAACTCTGACGGGACCCAATTCATGACCGAACTCCATAAGAATCTGATCAATGGCGAGTGGGTGGGCGGCGATGGCGCCGACAACATCAACCCCTCGAACCTCAAGGATGTGGTGGGGGTCTATGCCCGCGCCAGCGTCGCCGATACCGAAGCGGCGATCGCGGCGGCGAAAGCGGCTTTTCCCGCCTGGTCGCGCTCGGGCCTGATGGAACGCTGGGCCGTTTTGTCGAAAACCGCGCATGAGATTTTTGCGCGCAAGGACGAACTGGGCCGTCTCCTCTCGCAGGAAGAAGGCAAGACGCTGGCCGAAGGCATTGGCGAAGTGACGCGTGCCGGGCAGATTTTCGAATTCTTTGCCGGTGAGGCGCTGCGCCTTTCGGGCGAGAGCGTGCCTTCGGTGCGCCCCAATATCGGGGTCGAAATGACCCGCGAGCCGGTGGGCGTCATCGGCATCATCACGCCGTGGAACTTCCCGATTGCCATTCCGGCCTGGAAGATCGCCCCGGCGCTCTGCTTCGGCAACACCGTGGTGTTCAAGCCGGCTGATCTCGTGCCGGGCTGCTCGTGGGCGATTGTCGATATTCTGCATCGCAACGGGTTGCCCAAGGGCGTGCTCAACCTCGTCATGGGGCGCGGTTCGGTCGTGGGGCAGACCATGCTCGACAGCAAGGATGTGTCGGCCATGACCTTTACCGGGTCGGTGGGCACCGGCCGTCGCGTGGCCGAGGCGTCGGTCAAACACATGCGTAAGTTCCAGCTCGAAATGGGCGGCAAGAACCCCACCATCGTGCTCGATGATGCCGATCTGAAAGTGGCGGTTGAAAGCGTGGCGCAATCGGCGTTTTTCTCGACCGGGCAGCGCTGCACCGCCACCTCGCGCGTCATTGTCACCGAGGGCATCCATGATGCGTTCGTCGCGGCACTCGCCGAGCGGGTGAAGAACCTGCGGGTCGGCGATGCGCTGAGCAAAGAGACCGAAATCGGACCGGTGGTTGATGCCGGCCAGCTGAAGCAGGATCTCGATTATATCGATATCGGCCAGAAGGAAGGCGCGAAGCTCGTCACCGGCGGTCAGCGGCTCAACCGCGACACCGAGGGCTTCTTCCTGCAGCCGGCGCTGTTCACCGAAGTGACCAACCAGATGCGCATCGCCCGCGAGGAAATCTTCGGGCCGGTGGCGGCGGTGATCCGCGTCAAGGATTACGACGAGGCGCTGGCGACGGCCAACGATACCGAATTCGGTCTGTCGGCAGGCATCGTCACGACCTCGCTGAAATACGCGACCCATTTCAAGCGCAATGCCGAAGCGGGCATGGTGATGGTCAATGTGCCGACGGCGGGTGTCGATTTCCATGTGCCCTTCGGGGGGCGCAAGGGCTCGTCCTATGGGCCGAAAGAACAGGGCCGCTATGCTGCCGAGTTCTTCACCCAGGTGAAAACCGCCTACACCTTCGCAGGCTAAACCCCTCGGCGGGCAGGGGGAGTTCTCCCTGCCCGTCCGGGCGACTGCGAGGTCCGGCATCTGTGGGACCGCAATTGGCCCGGCCAGCCGCCGTCGGGGAGCCGTTCCACGCTATCTGAGGGCGCGGAGGGCGTTGAGGATCACGGCCACGTCGATGACTTCCTGCAGCACGGCGCCCGAGAGTGGGGGCAGGTAGCCGAGGGCGGCGGCGATCATGCCGAGGAGCGATAACCCAAGCCCGCCCACAACGCTTTCAAGCGCAATGCGGCGGGTGCGGTGCGCAATGCGCAGGGCATCGAGTACCCGGCCCAACTGATCGACGAGGATCACCACATCGGCGCTTTCCGAGGAGGCGGCCGAGCCGCGTGCGCCCATGGCGATGCCCAGCGTGGCGGTGGCGAGGGCCGGCGCATCGTTGACGCCATCGCCGATCATCAGGGTGCGCGCCTTTTCGCTTTCTGCGGCAACGAGAGCCAGCTTGTCCTCGGGCGTGAGGTCGCCCCGGGCGAGATCAAGTGGCAGATCGCGGGCGACGGCATCGACCACGTCCTGCCGGTCGCCCGAGGCGAGAATGAGCCGGGTCACGCCGATTGCGCGGAGGCCCTCGAGCACCCTCTGCGCATCGGGGCGCACCGGATCGTTGAGAGCAATGAGCCCGAAGAGCCGCCCGGCGGCGCCCACGGTGACGAGCGCGGTTTCGCCATCAAGACCATCGTGCAACAGCCCGATGTCGCCCTCAACCGAGCGCATGACATAGCGGCTGGCGCCCGCCACCACCGGGATATCGCCGACCCAGCCGGATACGCCTGCGCCCGCATCTTCAATGACCGAGTGGGGCGGGGTGAGGGTCAGGTTGCGGCGGCGGGCTTCCTTGACGAGCGCCTCGGCGATCACATGGTTCGAGGCCTGATCGAGCGATGCGGCGAGCCGCAGCACCTCGTTGGGATCGACGCCGGGCATCGGCCGGATTTCAGTGACTTCGGCATGGCCATAGGTGAGCGTGCCGGTTTTATCGAGAATGGCTGTGCGCACCGTCGAGAGGATTTCGAGCGCTCCGGCGTTTTTCACCAGCACACCGGATCGGGCGGCGCGCGAGAGGCCGGAAATCAGCGCGACGGGCAGCGCCAGAATGAGCGGGCAGGGGGTCGCGACGACCAGCACGGCGAGGGCGCGGATGTGGTCCCCGCTCAGAGCCCAGGCGAGCCCTGCAATGACCAGTGTCACCCCGAGAAAGACGAGGGCGTAGCGGTCAGCGAGCCGGGTGGCCGGGGCCTTGGCCTCCTGCGCCGCTTCCACCAGCCTGACGATGCGGGCGTAGGTCGATTCCGACGCGGGCCGACTAACGAGCAGATCAAAGGAGTCCCCGGCATTGGTCGAGCCCGACAGCGCGGTCTCACCTGGGGCGCGCCAGACGGGCAGGGCTTCACCGGTGAGGGCCGATTCATCGAGCGTGCCGCCTGAACCCGAGACGACGCTGCCATCGACCGGCAGGGTTTCGCCCGAGCGCACGAGGATATGGTCGCCCGGCTCCAGGGTGCCAATGGCCACTTCCTCGAGCCGCCCATCGACATGGCGCATCGCCGTATGGGCGACCCGCTCAAGAAGCGCGGTCATTTCGCGCCGGGCGCGGCCCTCGGCAAAGGCCTCGAGCAGTTCGCCACCGGCGTACATCAGCCCAACCACATTGCCGGCGAGCGATTCGCCAAAGCCAAGCGCCGCGCTCATCGATACGGCCGCCACGAGATCGAGCCCCACCTGACCACGCCGGAGCGATTGCACGATATCGACGAGGAGTGCGGCCAGAATCGGCAGGGTGGCGGCGGTGAAGATGGTCCCCGACCACGCCCCGTGCCCGAGCGGCCCGACGACATTGCCCACGATCAGCCCCGCAAGGGCCAAGGCCACCAGCGCGATCCTGAAAATCACTCCTGTTCCCCCGGTTGTTCCCCTCCGCTTTAGCGGGGCGGCGGCGTGCGCATTTGCGCAGGGTCAACCGCGTGGATAAACGACCGGCTGCGGCGCGAAAAAAATCAGCCCGCCAAGGGGGCGGGCTGATGGGGAAAAGCGCAATCGGTCAGTTATTGAGACTGTCGAGATAGGCGCAGGTCTCGCGCGTCTGCTGGTTGGTGCCATAATCGAAAATGCGCTGACGATCATTGGGCGAGTCGTAGTACTCGGCCTGGGCCCGGCTCATCACTTCGGCGCGCTGCACATTGGCGTCGGCCCCGCCTTCCACCTGATTGCGGTTGTAGAAGGTGACGAGGCACACGAGATCGCGGGTGCCGCCGCGCGGCAAGCCATAGGAAAAGCCATCGCCGCGGCCGAAGGAGAAGCTGAAGCTCACCTGCGGGCGCACCCGCACTTCGGCCCGTCCGCCTTCACCCAGCAGGTAGCGACGGCTGACCCAGCCATCGGGCCCGGAATGGATGATGTAGCACCACCCGGTGGTCGAGCAGCGGTCAATGGTGACATTTTCGCCCGCATAAAGCGTATCGACCACCCGATAGGATGTGCCCGGGCCGGATCGGACATTGAGCGAAAGCGTTGCTTCCGCAGCAGCAACCGGCGCCACTGCGGCCAAGCCGCCGATGAGCGCCAAAGCACCGATCAGGGCTTTTGCGCCGAAGCGCCGGGGAGATGGATTGGGAAGACGGGTCATGGATGTGTTCCTCTTGCTCGGGACCGCCCCGGTCTCAGAAACGCGCCGAAGGCGTTCGGGTTCCCCCGCGTGATCTCCACCGACTGAGCTGGGCGGGCCCTTGTGCCCGATAGCGGGTTTTTTGGCTGCCTTACTTGACCGGTGTCGTCTCTGCGGCTAAACGTGACACCGATGTCATGACACCGGTGTCATAAGCCGGGCGGCATCGGGGGAGCCGTATCCGTGTCAACCATCTACGACGTGGCCAGAGCTGCGGGCGTTTCGCCCAAGACGGTCAGCCGCGTGCTGAATGGCGATGCGCCCGTGGGCACCGATACGCGCCGGGCCGTGACTGACGCCATGGTGGCACTTGGCTATGTGCCGTCGCGGGCGGCCCGCATGATGCGCTCCAACCGCTCGGGTCTCGTCGGGCTGATCACCGGTGCTATTTCCGTCACGCTCGAAGAGGCGCAGTCGCTCGGCCTGCCGGAACTCTTCATCGTGCAGGGCATCCAGAAGGCGATGGCCAAGAGCGGCAAGACACTGATGATTGCCGATACGGGCGGCGATGTGAGCCGCGCCGCGCCTCTGATTGATACCTTTTTGCAGCACCGGGTGGAGGGGCTCATCTATGTGGCCGAGTATCACCAGAAGGTGGTGCTGCCGCCGGTGCCGGCCGATACGCCGATCGTGATCGTGAATGGCTATGATGATATCGGCACGCCCGCCGTGCTGCCCGATGACGAAAAGGGCATGCATGATCTCGTGGAAAAGCTGATCGAGGCCGGGCACACCCGCATTGGGTACCTCACCTTGCGCGAAGATGTAGTGGCGACGCCGCTGCGCCTTGCGGGCTATCAGCGCGCGCTGGCTGAAGCGGGGATCGGGCCCGATCGCTCATTGATTGCGCCGGGCGAACTACCGGGGCGCGAGACCGACAATGAGGTGCTGATCCCGGCGCTCGAAGGCCTACTGGCGCTCAATGATCCGCCGACCGTCATCTGCTGCGGCAATGATCGCATGGCGCTAAGGACGTACGGGCTGCTGCGCGCGCGCGGCTGGCGCGTGCCCGACGATATCTCGATTGCCGGCTACGACAATTACCGCGTCATCGCCGAAACCCTGTTTCCGCCGCTCACCACCGTGGATCTGCCTTACCGCGCCATGGGTGAGCGTGCGGCCGAGCGATTGCTGTCGCTCATTGCCGGTGAGAGCCGGTCTCCATCCGCGCCCGACATCGTGTCGGGTCCGGTCTACTGGCGCCGCTCGGTGGTTGCACCGAAAGGCGTCGCTTTAACCCAAACCACAAAAGTCTCGGGAGGACTTCTGTCATGAATCGTCGTTCACTTATCGCGGGCCTTATGCTCGCGACGGCCTTTTCGGCCACGTCCGCCTACGCTCAGACCACGCTCTCCATGTGGTACCACGGCGCCGGCAACGAAGTTGAAATCAAGCTCATCAATGAGCTGGTGACCGACTTCAACGCCTCGCAGGCTGACTGGAAGGTTGAACTCCAGTCGTTCCCGCAGGCGGCCTACAATGACTCCGTCACTGCGGGCGCTCTCGCCGGCAACCTGCCGGACATCATCGACGTCGACGGCCCGAACATGCCGAACTGGGCCTGGGCTGGCTATCTGCAGCCGCTGACCATTGACGAGACCAAGATTGCCAACTTCCTGCCCGGCACCAAGGGCGTGTGGAACGGCAAGCTCTACTCGATCGGCCTGTGGGATGCGGCGATCTCGCTCGTCACCCGCAAGTCGACCCTCGATGCGCTTGGTCTGCGCGTTCCGACTCTCGACCAGCCGTGGACCAAAGACGAGTTCATGGATGCGCTCGCCAAGGCCAAGTCCTCGGGCAAGTATGAATTCGCGCTCGACCTCGGCACCGCGTGGACTGGCGAATGGTTCCCCTACGCCTTCTCGCCGTTCCTGCAGAGCTTCGGTGGCGATATCGTTGATCGCACCACCTACAAGACCTCCGAAGGCGCGCTGAACGGCGAAGCCGCCCAGACCTTTGGTACCTGGTGGCAGGGCCTGTTCACCGATGGCTATGCCCAGGCGACGCAGGATCCGGCTGACCGTGACTCGGGCTTTGCCAATGGCAAGTATGCCTTCTCGTGGAACGGCAACTGGGCCGCTCTCGGGGCTCTCGCTGCTTTTGACGACGTGCTGTTCCTGCCCGCGCCGGATTTCGGCAATGGCTCCAAGATCGGCGCTGCGTCGTGGCAGTTCGGCGTTTCGGCCAAGTCGCAGCACCCCGATGGGGCTTCGAAGTTCATCGAGTTCGCGCTGCAGGACAAGTATCTCGCGAACTTCTCGAACGGCATTGGCCTGATCCCGGCCACGCCGACCGCAGCCGCCATGACCGAAAACTACAAGCCGGGCGGCCCGCTCAACGTGTTCTTCGATCTTTCGGCCAAGCAGGGCTTCGTGCGTCCGGTGACCCCGGGCTACGTGGTTCAGGCCAAGGTGTTCGAGAAGGCGCTGGCGGACATCGCCAAGGGTGCTGAAGTGACCGCCACGCTCGACGCCGCTGTTGACGAAATCAACGCCGACATCGAAAAGAACAGCGGTTACGGGCACTAAGCCCGCCTCTGCTTCTGGGGCTCCGGTACGCCGGGGCTCCACCCTTTTTCGTGACGGGTGCGCGCCATGGCTTCCAGATTTTTACGATCGAACCGTACCGGGTGGCTGATGGCCGGCCCTGCGATTTTTCTGATCGCACTGTTCGTCATCGTGCCCTTCATTTTCGCTATCGGGCTCAGTTTCACCAATCAGCGGCTGGTGTCGCCCAACCCGGCGCAGTTTGTCGGGGTCGATAATTACCAGCAGCTGCTCGGCGTTGCGACGCTGACCCTTGATCCGGTCCGGGACGCGGCCGGCGCGCTGGTGCGCGACGAGGCGGGCGCAGCCACCTATCCGGCGCTGCGCGGCTATACCCGCAAAAATCCTGATTATCCGGGCCTTGATGGGATGCGCGAGTGGTTCAGCTTCACGCTGGGCGAAGCGCGGACCTTTGTGCTCGCCAAGGATGTGGTCTTCATGACCGCGATCCTCAACACCGTCGTTTTCGTGCTGATTGTCGCCCCCGCGCAAGGCGGGCTGGCGCTGCTCCTCGCCCTGCTCATCAACCAGAAACTGCGCGGCATCAACCTGTTCCGGGCGATCTACTTTATGCCGGTGGTCGTGTCGATTGTGGTGGTGTCACTGCTCTGGCGCTTCATTTACGACGGCAATTCAGGGTTGTTGAACAATCTGTTGGCCTTTCTCAGTTTCGGCACGTTCAGGCCCGTCGACTGGCTGGGCACCAAGGAAACCGCGCTGGGCGCCATCATCGTCATGTCCATCTGGCAGGCGGTCGGCTTTCATATGGTGATCTGGCTGTCGGGGCTGCAAACCATCAGCCCGACGCTCTATGAGGCATCGGCCATTGAAGGCGCCAGCAAGTGGCAGACCTTCCGCTATGTGACCTGGCCGGGGCTGCGCAATACTGCGGTGCTGATCCTGATCGTCATCACCATGCAGGCGTTCGGGCTGTTCTCGCAGATTGACGTGATGACGCGGGGCGGACCGCTCGACAGTACCCAGACCATCGTCTTTCAGGCGGTGCAGCGCGGCTATGGCAAGCAGGATATTTCGGGCGGCTCGACGATATCGGTCATCCTGTTCGCGATTGTGCTCTCCATCTCGCTCATTCAACGCTGGCTCACGCGGGAGAAACGCTGATGGCCATGATTTCTGGCGATACGCACCGGCTGCGCCTCATCGTGCGCTACACGATCCTCGGCCTCATTGCGGTAATGTTCGTCTTCCCGCTCGTGTTCATGATTGTGTCGAGCTTCAAGCCCGACCTGCAATTGCTGACTGATACCGGGAGCCTCCGTGCCTTCCTGCCGGTGGGCGATATTTCGGTGAACAATTACCTCGCCGCTTTCCGGCGGGCGCCGGTGGGGCTGTTCATCTTCAACTCGGTGGTGGTGACTGGTGTCACGGTCGTCCTTTCGCTGCTGGTCTGCTCGGCCGCGGCCTTTGCCTTTGTCTTTGTGGAATGGCGCGGGCGCGACCTGATCCTGACAATCATTCTCGCCACCTTGATTGTGCCGTTTGAGACCATCGCCATCCCGCTGCTGCTGCTCGCGTCCAAGCTGCCCTGGATCGGGGCGGAGGGGCTCACCTTCGGCTGGCTCAATTCGTACCGGGTGCAGATCGTGCCGTTCGTGGCCGACGGTCTCGCGATCTTCCTGTTTGTGCAATATTTCAAGGATCTGCCGGGCGAACTCATCGAAGCGGCCCGCGTGGAAGGGGCCAGCTGGGGTCAGATTTACCGCAAGGTGGTGATGCCGCTCGCCGGGCCCGTGCTCGCGACGGTGGCGATCCTCAAGTTCCTTGCCATGTACAACCAGTACCTGTGGCCGCTGATGGTGGTGCAGGAAGAGACTTATCGCCCGGTGATGGTGGGGCTGCAGTATTTCTTCCAGCTCAACCGCGCCTGGGGCGAGATCATGGCCTATCTGAGCCTCATCACGGTGCCCGTGCTGGTGTTCTATCTCGTGTTGCAGCGTGCATTCATTGCCTCAATCGCCTCGACCGGCGTCAAGGGCTGACGGAGTTTTTCATGGTTATCGCTTTAGAGAAAAAGTGGATCTGGGATAGCTGGTACGCCCATGACGGGCAGCGCTGGCACGGGTTCTTCCTGCAGGCCGACAAGACGCTGATCGACCCCGACCTGCGGCACCTCAATGTGACGCAGGGTCATGCGGTGTCGGATGATCTGAAGACCTGGACGCATTTGGGCACCATGTTCACCCCGTCCGAGGGGCCGGGCTGGGATGATTACACCACCTGGACCGGCTCGGTGGTGCAGGATGATGCGGGGCTCTGGCACCTGTTTTACACCGGCACATCGCACGCCGAAAACGCGCTCTACCAGCGCGTCGGCCACGCGACCTCGACGGACCTGCACCAGTGGACCCGGGTGGGGAACGGCCTCGCCCTCGATCTGCAGGGGCCCAACGCGCAGTTTTATGAAAAGGACCACATGGTCGGCCATTGGCACGACCGCGCCATGCGCGACCCGTGGGTGATGCGCGACCCGAGCGGCAAGGGCTGGCTGATGTATTTCACGGCCCGCGTGCCGGGTGTGGCTGAGCCCAATGGCGGCGGCGCCATCGGCTTTGCGACCTCCGACGATCTCATGACCTGGACCCTGCAGAAGCCGGTATTTTCGGGCGGTTTCGGCCAGCTTGAAGTGCCGCAGGTGTTTGCGGTCGACGGGCGCTGGTACTGCCTGTTTTGCACCTCGTCGACGCATTGGAGCACGGGCTATAAGGCGATCAATCCTGAAAGCCCGGTGACGGGCAATCATTACCTGATCGCCGACAATCCGCGCGGGCCGTGGCGCGTGGCGCCGGGGACATTCTTTGATGGGGCCGAGCCCTGCAAGCGCTATGCGGCCCGCATTGTCGATACCGGCGACGGGCTCGTCATTCTGGGCTTTGCCGACAATGGCAAGGCGAATTTCGGCGGCTATGTCACCGATCCTGAACCCGTGATGGTCGATCAGTACGGGCTTCTCCACGTCATTCCTGAAAGGGGCTAGGCCATGGCCAATGTCGCGCTCACCGGGCTCAAAAAGAGCTACGGTCCGGTCGATGTCATCAAAGGCGTTGATATTGCTATTGAGGATGGTGAGTTCGTGGTGTTCGTCGGCCCCTCGGGCTGCGGGAAATCCACGCTGCTCAGGATGATCGCCGGGCTCGAGGATATTTCCGGGGGCACGCTCAGCATTGGCGGGCGGGTGGTGAACGACGTGCCGCCCAAGGATCGCCGGATTGCCATGGTGTTCCAGTCCTACGCGATTTTTCCGCACATGACGGTACGCGAGAACGTCGCCTTCGGGCTGACCATCGCCAAAATGCCGAAGAAGGAAAAGGAAGCCAAGGTCGCTGAGGCCGCGCGCATCCTGCAGATGGAGCACCTGCTCGATCGGCGGCCGAGCCAGTTGTCGGGTGGTCAGCGCCAGCGCGTTGCGATTGGCCGCGCCATTGTGCGCGAACCGGCGGTGTTCCTGTTCGATGAACCGCTGTCCAACCTCGATGCGGCGCTGCGCGTTGACATGCGGATGGAGCTGGCAAAGCTCCATCAGGATCTCAAGGCCACGATGATCTATGTGACGCATGATCAGGTCGAAGCCATGACGCTGGCCGACAAGATTGTGGTGCTGAACGCCGGTGTGGTGCAGCAGGTGGGCACACCGCTCGAGCTGTACCACAGCCCCGCCAACCTGTTTGTGGCCGGGTTCATTGGCTCGCCGAAGATGAATCTCCTCCCGGTGACGGTTGAAGGGGTTACCTCCAGTTCTGTGACGGTCGGGTCGCCCGATCTCGGCGTTGCGATGCTGCCGTTCCGGCCGGGCGCTGTCGTCGTCGGCGATCAGGTCACGCTCGGCGTGCGCCCGCATATGTTGGGTCTCGGGGCTGGCACACGGCTGCCCGGTGCGGTGCAGCTGGTCGAACGGCTCGGAAACGAGACGATTGCCATGCTGCGGCTCAAATCCGGGCAGGAAATTACCGCGGCGCTCGGCGGCGATCAGCCGATCCGGGTGGGCGACAGGATCGACCCGGGCTTTGCGCCCACCGCCGCGGCGCTGTTCGACACCGCCGGGATTGCGCTCACGCGCGCCTGAGGACGGACCTAACGCGTGTAAAAAAAGGGGGCCATGCGCCCCCTTTTTCGTCAGCCGAGCCAGACCCGCGCGTAGGGCGGCAAAGCAATGAAGCCATCGGGTGTGTCCACCTGGGCGTCGCTCAGATGGTCATGAAACCGCCTTGCGCCGGCGGTTTCAGCGAAGGCGCGGGGCACTGAGAGCCAGTATTCGGTGAAGTTGAAGAGTCCCAGCACCGTTTCGGTCGGGCTCACCCGCCGGAAGGCGAAGACCCCATCCACGCCGCAGTCGAGCACTTCGGTGGGGGTGCTGGCGTGAAAGGCCGCAACCGCCTTGCGCCGCGCGAGAATATGGCGCGTGCCGCTGAAAATTTGTCCGGCGGGCTGGGTCTCGTCGTGGCGCGCTGCGGCCAGGGTCCAATCCATCATCGGGCGGTGCATCCAGCGGCTGTCGTGCTGGCGATGCGGATCATCAAGATAGCTGTCGTCGTTGAGGAGCCCCAGCTCGTCGCCCATGTAAAGAAGCGGCATGCCGCCGAAGCTTGCGATCAGCGCGTGGCCGAGCAACAGGCGCTGCACCGCAAGATCACGCGCGTGGGCATCGCCGGTTTCAAGGGCCCGTTCAAGCCCGACCAGCGCGGCGCTGGTGCCGGAATTGCGGCGGTCGCCCGTGGCTGGATTATCCTGAAACAGCCGTCCCTTGGCGAAGGACCCGGCGAAATCGCCGGTGTAGAATTCAGCGAGGAAGCGCCGGTGCGCTGCACCGGAAAAGCCGAGGGCCGCCGCGTCCTCATCGGTTATGGCCCAGCCGATATCATCGTGGCAGCGGATGTAAGTCGCAAAGCTGGCGTTTTCGAACCGCAGCGGGAAATGGGTTTTCAGCACATGGGTCATCAGCCGGGTTGAGCGGGTGGCGAGCGCCGACCAGAACTGCACCATGAGTGTGTTGTGATAGGCGAGATTGCCTTCCTTGCCCGTATGCGCGCCCACCCCGAGATAGGGGATGAGATCAGTCGGGGCGACAATAGCCTCTTCCTTGTGCAGCAGTGCGGGCGCAGCGATGCGGCTGGCGGCGCGCAGCGCATGCAGGATCTGGTGGACTTCAGGCTCGTTCTGGCAGCGGGTGCCGAGCCGTTTCCACATGAAGGCCACGGCATCAAGCCGCACCACGCCGACGCCCTTATTGGCGAGGAACAGCATGATGTCTACGATCTCGGCCATGACTTGCGGGTTGGCCCAGTTCAGATCCCACTGGTGCTCGTTGAACGTGGTCCAGACCCATTTTTTCAGGTCGGGGTAATAGGTGAAATTGCCCGGCGCGTGTTCGGGAAAAATCTCGACCAGGGTTTTTTCATAATCGTCGGGCCAGGTGCGGTCCTCGAACATCCAGTAATAGGCCTGGTGCGGGGCGCTGCCGGCGCGGGCCCTATCGGCCCAGTCATGTTCCTTGGCAGTGTGGTTGAGCACAAGATCGATACAGACCCGGATACCGCGTTCGGCAAGTTTCGCCGAGACCATTTCGATATCGTCGAGCGTGCCATAATCGGGGTTGATCCGGCGGTAGTCCATCACCGAATAGCCGCCATCGCTGTCGCCGGGGCGCGGCATCAGGCAAGGCATGAAATGCACATAGGTGACGCCGAGCTCTTCGAGGTAGTCGAGCTTATCCAGCACGCCCTTGAGGTTGCCCGCAAAGCGATCCAGGTAGAACACATAGCCCACCATGGTTTCGCGCAGGAACCAGTCCGGTTCGAGATCGGCCTCGAGATCAAGGTGCTTCAGCCGCTCGGGCCGCGCCGCCCAGCCCTGGGCGATCCTGAGCACCATATCATCGACGCGCGACTCGAAATCCGGCAGGTGGCCGTAGAGGGCTTTCATCGGCTGATAGAGGTCCGCAAAGCTGCGCTTCAGCCGCAGAGCAAAAAGCTGCCGGTCCGCCGGGCTGAGCGTATCGAGACTGCGGCGCGCGCCAGAAAGTGCATCATCGATGCGGGACTGCATGGAACCCCCCTGAGCCCGGTTTCACTGCGCCTTGGCGCTTCCAAAGCGCTTTAAACACAAAAGCGGGAGGGTTTTCCAGCACTCTCGGCATGCGGGGGTGGGGAAGTGGTGGGCCCACCAGGACTCGAACCTGGAACCAGACGGTTATGAGCCGTCAGCTCTAACCATTGAGCTATGGGCCCGCCGGGCGCACCCTTAGCAGGGTGGGCCCAAACGAAAAAGGGTTGGCGTACTCAGGCCGATGGGCTGGCGGTCAGCCGGGCCAGTTCGGCTTCGGCCTTGAGGGCGCGGGCGCGCCAGTCTTCGAGGGTGAGCTGAGGGGCTGCGTCGGCCGAGGTGGCGGCCGCGCCCATAAGGCGCGCGTGCAGCGCCTCGACATAGGCCGCGTCGTCGGGATCGAGGTGGCCCGCAGCCGAATCGGCGGCGATGCGGTTCAGGCTGTCGGTGGTATCTTCAGTCATCTCGCCGGTGGCGAGCAGGGCCCGGATCAGGTCGTCAACGGTCACAGTGGGTCTCCTCAGATTTCGGGATTGTTCCTAGCGCGTGGAAACGGGCGCGACAAGAAAGCTGATCCCGAAAGTCCAAACCGCCAGAGGACATCGGTCGCTTTGGTGAGGCCAATGCGGGGGCCGGTGGAGACGGGGACCGGGCTTTGAGGCAACGCGAGGTCGAAGCTGGGCTCGAGCGGCAGGCCATTGTCCTCAAGCCCGATGCCGAGGGCCCGGGCGAGATTGCCCGGCCCGGCCGCGAGCCGATGGAAGGGGACGGGTCCGCGCCGCGCCACCATGGCGTCCAGGCCGATCTGCGGTTGCAGCGCCCGGATCAGCACCGCCTCGCCGGGTTGTCCGACCAGGTTGATGCAATGGTGCAGGCCGTAGCTGAGGTAAACGTACACATGGCCGGGACCCAGAAACATGGCGCGGTTGCGCGCCGTCGGTCCGTTGACGCTGTGTGAGGCGGGGTCGGCCCGGCCATAGGCCTCGGTTTCGACAATGATGCCGCCGCAGCCGCGCACGGTGAAGGTCGCGCCGATGAGCGCGCGGGCGAGGGTATCGATGGGAGAAGAAAACAGGGGCGCGAGATCCATGCCACAAGAGCTAGGGTTTCGCGGCGGCGCGGTAAAGGTCAGGCGAGCCGGTTCATGCGCAGCATGGCGCGCTGCTGGGCATCGCGGGTCTTCTGGGTCAGCTCGGCGGTTTCGGTATTGGTCATGCGGTCAGCGACGATCTGGCCGGACTCACGGGCGCTCTTGACGCGGCGGTCGCGGGCTTCTTTCTGGATGCGGGTATTGGCAACGCGCAGGGATTGGGTCACCTGATCGGATTCGCCCGTGACGCCGATCAGGTTCGATGCCGCCTGCTGGCCTGCAGCAATGGAATCCGTCGCCCATTGCCGGGTCTTGAGGCGCCGATATTCAAGATCGGCCCAGGCCGATCGCGTGGTGCTCGCCGAGATGCTCATGTACGGGACTATGCCAGTAAAGGCGTTAAGCTTGCCTTAACGCTTTGGAGTGCCTAGCGAGTAGAAAAGAGGGCGGCTGATGAGCGATCAGGTGAAATTCGGGACAAGCGGCCTGCGCGGGCTGACGAGCGCGCTCCTCGGGCCCGTGGCCCGGCGCCATGTCACGGCGTTCCTGAGCCACCTCACGGCCCAGGGCGAACGACCCGAGCGGGTCTATCTGGGGCGCGACCTGCGGGCATCGAGCCCGGCCCTGCTCGGCGATTGCGCGGCGGCGCTCCACGCAGCCGGGATCGAGGCGGTCGATTGCGGCGCGTTGCCCACACCGGCGCTGGCGCTTTACGCGATGGCGGCCGGGTGCCCGGCCATCATGGTCACGGGAAGCCATATTCCGGCGGACCGGAACGGGCTCAAATTTTACACGCGGCTGGGCGAAATCAGTAAAGCCGACGAGGCGGGGATCATCGCGGCGCTCCGTCCTGAGGCGACGGAAGTGATCTCGCCGCCCCTGAGAAGCGAGGCGGCGCTGGCCGGGAATTTCTATCGGCAGCGCTATCGCTTTTTGATGCCCACCGATCTTCTCGTGGGCTGGCGGATCGGGGTGTTCGAGCAATCAGGCGTGGCGCGCGACATGCTGGTGTCGCTGTTCACGCGGGCGGGGGCCGAGGTCGTGCGCATCGGGCGGTCGGAGACCTTTATTCCGGTGGATACCGAGGCATTCTCCGACCCGATCTACGCGCCGTGCCACGCGGCGATCCGGGCGCAGCGGCTTGATGCGATTGTATCGACCGATGGCGATGGCGACCGGCCCCTGCTGCTGCTTGCTGATGGTCAGTTTGTGCGCGGCGACGCGCTGGGGCTTCTCGCGGCGCAGTTCGTGGGGGCCGATTGTGTGGTGACGCCCGTCACCTCCAACTCGGGGATCGAGGCTCAGGGCGGGTTTGCCACGGTGATCCGCACCCGCGTCGGTTCGCCCTTTGTGATCGCGGCTATGGCCGAAAGCCCGGGCCGGGTGGTGGTGGGGTTCGAGGCCAATGGCGGCACGCTGCTGGGCTCGCCGGTGCGTGTGGGCCAAGTGCATCTCAGCGCCCTTCCAACTCGTGATGCCATCCTGCCGCTGATTGCCGCGTTTTCGCTGGCGGCGCGGGCAGGGCTCAGCCTTGCGGCGCTGGTTGACAGGCTCGAACTTCCTGCCGCGCGGAGTGATCGGCTGGCGGATGTGCCGCCTGAACGGGGGCAGGCTTTTCTCGAGCGGCTGGTGGCAAGCTGGGGCACTTCATCGCTCAGCGCCCTGGCGGGCGGCAGTGACATGAACCTTACGACGCTCGACGGACCACGGGTCCGCTTTGCCAATGGTGAAATCCTGCATTATCGCGGCTCGGGCAACGCGCCCGAACTGCGTTGTTATGTTGAGGCGGCCACCGAGGCGCGGGCCGAGGTCCTGCTTGACGAGGGCCTCGCCATCGCGCGGCGGGCGATCTTCGCTTAAGGCAGGCGCGCCAGCCGTTCCGCGAGCAGATCGTAGAACCCATCGGCATCGCCTGAGCGCAGATAGTGCACATTGCGCTTGCGGTCGGTGACGCCCCAGTAATCGGCCACGGTCATCCCCACGGTCAGTTCACTCGTCGTCTCGATCTCGACATTGATGTGACGGCCCTCGAACAGCTCGGGCTTCAAGAGATAGGCAATGACGCAGGGGTCGTGCAGCGGCGCGCCTTCGGTGCCGTATTTGATGAGATCAAAGCGCTCCGAAAAGCTCAGCATCTGGTAGACGGCCGTGCCGGCCTTATTGCCAATCTCAAGCAGCTTCTTGAGGCGCTTCGGGGTCGACTGCATCATATGGGTCACATCGAGGGGGGCCATGACGATATGGACGCCCGAGCGCAGCACCACATCGGCGGCGTCCGGATCGACATAGATGTTGAATTCAGCTGCCGGGGTGACATTGCCGACCTCGAAATAGGCCCCGCCCATCATCACGATTTCCTTGATGCGGCCAATGATGCGCGGCTCCTTGACCATGGCCATGGCGACATTGGTCAGCGGCCCGAGCGTGCACAGCGTGATGGTGCCGGGCTCGTGGCTCATCAGAGCCTCGATCAGATAATCAACGCCATGCTGGGCTTCGAGCGTTTTCACGGGCGGCGGCAGGTCGGGGCCGTCGAGCCCGGTATCGCCATGCACATATTCGGCGGTGATGAGAGTGCGGCGCATCGGGCGTTCGCACCCGGCATAGACCGGCACGTCGGTCCGGCCGGCCAGTTCGACGATCTTCAGCGCATTGCGGGCATTCTGGGCGAGCGACACATTGCCGGCAACCGCCACGATACCGATCACGTCCAGCGCTTCGGGCGAGGCGAGGGCGGTGAGAATGGCCACGGCATCGTCCTGTCCGGGGTCGGTATCGATAATGATCTTGCGCGTCATGGCCTGTCCTTGTGATCGCCTTTTCGCCCGCTACGGGGCGAATCCGGTGCTGATATTAGTCGGGCGCTGATCGCCCGTCGATCAGGACGGAACGGGCCGCCGTCCACTGCGTTAGCGATCATCGAGCAGGGGAGAGTGGATTGCCCGCCACGTTACGCCGCGAACGGTCGCGGGCGCTTGAACGCGCTCTGGCCCGCACCAATTTTGAAAATCTCATCGTTCGGTCGGCGCAACTGGCGACCATTGCCATCGGGCTCATTGCGGTGCTGGCCGTGCTGAAAGTCGGCCAATCCGTGCTCGCGCCGCTGTTTTTGGCCATTACGGTGGGCCTGATGTTCGGGCCCATTGCACGGTGGCTGGAAGCGCGCGGTATGGTGCCGGGTATCTCGGCGGCGCTCGTTGTGCTGCTGTTCATGCTGCTGATCGCGGGGGCAGGGCTCCTGTTCTTCCAACCGCTGATGGATTGGGCGACGCGCATTCCCCGGCTCTGGGCCCGCCTGCAGACCGAGATCGCCAGCCTCCGCGAACCGCTGAAGTCCCTTGGGGCGCTGCAGGATCAGGTTCAGGGTGCGCTGGGTGAGGATCAGGCTGTGGCGGTGACGGTCAATGACGGGGGGCCGGTGGCATCGGCTGCGGCGGTTATTCCCGCCGTGCTCGCCGCGGTGCTGATCTTTCTCGTCAGCCTCTATTTTTACCTGGCGACGCGCGACAGCATCCGTGTGGCCACGCTGCGGCTCTGCATCAGCCGCAGTATGCGCTGGCGCACGGCGCATGTGTTTCGCGATGTCGAAGACAAGGTGAGCCGGTATCTCATCACCATTACCCTCGTGAATGTCGGGGTGGGGATCGTTGTCGGCGGGTTGATGGCGCTGATCGGCCTACCCTCGCCGCTGCTTTGGGGCGCGCTGGCCTTCGTGCTGAATTACATTCCGTTTCTCGGGCAGGCGGGGCTCGCGGCGCTTCTGTTTTTCACCGGGCTCGGGTCGGGCGGCATACTGGGCAGCGGGCTGATTGGCGGACTTCTGCCCATGGGGCTCTATTTCTTAGTCAATTTCATCGAAGGGAATTTCGTTACGCCCAATCTTCTGGGCCGGGCGATGACCATCAACCCGTTCCTGATCTTTCTGTCGCTGGCGATCTGGATCTGGGCCTGGGGCGCGGTGGGGGGACTCATCGCGGTGCCGTCCCTGCTCATCATCACCTCGATCCTCGGGCACATCCTACCCACGGCGCCGAGCCTGTCGGCCAAGACCCGCCGGGAAACGGCCGGGATTGAGGAGCGGCGGGCCGTGCTGGCTGCGGGCGTTGCTGAAGAAACGCCGTCGGCATGACCGAAGCCTGTCATAAGCCATGAGCCCGGCGCATATGTCGGGCCTCGGGTCTTCGCTGAGCGCGGGGCTGGCGGCCTTCCCCCCGGCGTTAAACTTTGCGACAGTGCTTGCTCTGAGGGGAGCTACAACAAAGGCCCAATATCTAATGACCGCATCGACTATCGTGCTCGAGGTGCCAACACCTGACAAGCGCGCGCTGAGCGCTGACGCGCTTGAGGCCGCCATTCTGGAAAAACTCACCTATTCGGTGGGTAAAGACCCGCTGGTTGCGCGCGAGCATGATTGGCTGAAGGCCACCATTCTGGCGGTGCGCGACCGCGTGATCGATCATTGGATGGAGTCGAGCCGCGAAACCTGGCGGACCGGCGACAAGCGCGTCTATTACCTCAGCCTTGAATTCCTGATCGGGCGGCTGATACGCGATGCGATGAGCAACCTCGGCCTGATGGAGCCGGTGCGCGAAGCGCTGAAGCGGTTCAAGGTTGATCTCAATGATCTCGTGGCGCTGGAGCCCGATGCGGCGCTGGGCAATGGCGGCCTCGGTCGGCTCGCGGCCTGCTTTCTTGAATCCATGTCGAGCGTCAATATCCCGGCCTATGGCTATGGCATCCGCTACGTGCATGGCCTGTTCCGGCAGGAAATGAGCGAAGGCTGGCAGGTTGAGCTGCCCGAAGACTGGCTGGCGCACGGCAACCCCTGGGAATTCGAGCGGCGCGAAAGCTCGTATGAAATCGGGTTTGGCGGGCATGTCGAGGCGATGACCGAGGCCGATGGCACGACACGGCTCGAATGGCGCCCGGCTGAACATGTGCTCGCGGTTGCCTTCGATACGCCGATTGTCGGCTGGCGTGGCGATCGGGTGAATACGCTGCGGCTGTGGAGCGCGCAGCCGATTGACCCGATCCTGCTTGATCGCTTCAATTCGGGCGACCACATCGGGGCGCTCGCGGAAAGCGCCAAGGCGGAGTCGATTACCCGGGTGCTCTATCCGGCCGATTCAACGCCCGCCGGGCAGGAATTGCGGCTGCGGCAGGAATATTTCTTCTCCTCCGCCTCGCTGCAGGACATTGTGCGGCGGCATATGCAGCAATATGGCGACCTGGGGTCGTTGTCGGATCGGGTGGCGATCCAGCTCAATGACACCCATCCGGCGATTTCCATCGCCGAGCTGATGCGCATCCTCATCGATCTGTATGGGATGAAGTGGAAGCAGGCCTGGACGCTGACCAAGGCGACCTTCGGCTATACCAACCACACGCTGTTGCCCGAGGCGCTTGAAACCTGGCCGCTGGCGCTGATGGAGCGCATGTTGCCGCGCCAGATGCAGATCATCTATGCGATCAACGCTGAAGTTCTGGGCGAGGCGCGCGCCATGGGCGGCTTTACCGAGCCGCAGATTGCCGCGATTTCGCTCATCGATGAACATGGCAGCCGCCGCGTGCGCATGGGACAACTGGCTTTTGTCGGTTCCCATTCGGTCAATGGCGTGTCGGCGCTCCATTCCGAACTCATCAAATCCGAGCTGTTTCCCGATCTCAATCGGCTCTATCCGGGCCGGATCAACAACAAGACCAATGGCGTGACGCCGCGGCGCTGGCTGATGCAGTGCAACCCGGCCCTGACCAAGCTGATCGCCGGGCGGATCGGGCCGAAGTTCCTCGATGATCTCGATGCGCTGGTTGATCTCGACAAACATGCCGATGATCCGGGGTTCCAGGCCCAGTTCATGGCCATCAAGCGCGCCAATAAGGTGGCGCTGGCGCAGGTGATCAAGGATCGCCTGGGCTTTACGGTGTCGCCGGATGCGCTGTTCGATGTGCAGGTGAAGCGCATTCATGAATACAAGCGGCAGTTGCTCAACATCATCGAGACGGTGGCGCTCTACTCGGCCATTCGCTCGCAGCCGCATAAAAAATGGGTGCCGCGCGTCAAGGTCTTCGCCGGTAAGGCCGCGCCGGGCTACTGGAATGCCAAGCTCATCATCAAGCTCATCAATGATGTGGCCAAGGTCGTGAACAATGATCCGGCGGTGCGCGGGCTGTTGAAGGTCGCGTTTCTGCCCAATTACAACGTGAGCCTTGCCGAAATCATCATGCCGGCAGCAGACCTCTCCGAGCAGATTTCGACGGCCGGGATGGAAGCCTCGGGCACGGGCAACATGAAGTTCATGGCCAATGGCGCCGTGACCATCGGCACGTTGGATGGCGCGAATGTCGAAATGCTCGAGCAGGTGGGCACCGACAACATGGTGATCTTCGGGCTCACAACCCATGAGGTTGCCGACAAGCGGGCGCGCAGCGACGTGCCGCGCAGCGCCATCGACCTGTCGCCGGTGCTGCGCGAAGCGCTGGAAGCGATTGCGACCGGCGTGTTTTCGCCCGACGATCCGCATCGCTACCGCGATCTCGTGGGCGGGCTTTATGACCATGACTGGTTTATGGTGGCGCGGGATTTCGACGCCTACTGGACCGCGCAGCGTCAGGTAGATGCGCTGTGGCACGATACCAAGACCTGGGCCGCAATGGCCATCCGCAACACAGCGCATGTGGGGTTCTTCTCCTCCGACCGGACCATCCGGCAGTATGCAGAGGACATCTGGGGCGTTCCGGCCCGGAAAGGATAGCTATTGGCGAGGGGCAAGCGAGGGGAAGCTGGCGCGGACGATATCCGGGCCATCATCGAAGGGCGCCATGCCGATCCGTTCGGCATTCTGGGGCTGCATGAGGCTGAGGGGCGCTTTATGGCCCGCTGCTTCATTCCCCATGCCAGCGCGGTGACGGCCATGTCGCTCGACGGTGCGGTGCTGGGCGAGCTGGTCCGGCGCGACGACGCCGGATTTTTCGAGGGCGAGATCGCCATCAAACACCGCCAGCCGATCCAGTATCGGGCGCGCAATGAGGGCGGTGTCTGGGATGTGCACGATCCCTATAGTTTCGGCCCGGTGCTGGGCCCGCTCGATGATTACTATATCGGCGAGGGCTCGCACCTGAGGCTTTTCGACAAGCTCGGCGCCCATGCGATGAGTTTTGAGGGCGTTGCGGGCACGCATTTCGCGGTGTGGGCGCCCAATGCGCGGCGCGTCAGCGTGATCGGCCCGTTCAATGATTGGGACGGGCGGCGGCACGCGATGCGGCTGCGGCTCAATACTGGCATCTGGGAAGTGTTCATTCCCGCAGTGGGTGTGGGCGCGCTCTACAAATTCGAGATTGTCGGCCCCGATGGCACGCTGCGGCCCCTTAAGGCCGATCCGTTTGCGCGGCAATCGGAAATGCGGCCCAAGACCGCGTCGGTCGTTGCCGACCCCAGTCCCTTCACCTGGACCGATGCGGCCTATATCGACAAGCGCGGCAAGACCGACTGGCGGCGCACGGCCGTGTCGATCTACGAGGTGCACCTCGGCTCGTGGCGCAAGCGGGCCGATGGCGGCTTCATGAGCTATGACCAATTGGCCGAACAGCTCATTCCCTATGCCGCCGATATGGGGTTCACCCATCTCGAACTGCTGCCGATCACCGAGCATCCCTATGATCCGAGCTGGGGCTACCAGCCGACCGGGCTTTATGCGCCCACGGCGCGGTTTGGTGATCCGGCGGGGTTCAAGCGCTTCGTCAATGCCGCGCATGCGGCCGGGCTCGGCGTGATCCTCGATTGGGTGCCGGCGCATTTCCCCACCGACGAGCATGGGCTCGCGCGGTTCGATGGCACAGCGCTCTATGAGCATGATGATCCGCGCCAAGGCTATCACCCGGACTGGAACACGGCGATCTACAATTTCGGGCGCAAGGAAGTGGCGAGCTATCTCGTCAACAACGCGCTCTACTGGCTTGAGCATTTCCATCTTGATGGGCTGCGGGTCGATGCCGTGGCCTCGATGCTCTATCTGGATTACTCGCGCCAGGCCGGAGAGTGGGTGCCCAACCAGTTTGGCGGCAACCACAATCTCGAAGCCGTGGCGTTCCTGCGGCGGGTCAATGTCGAGGCCTACCGCCAGCACCCCGGCGTCATGATGATTGCCGAGGAATCCACCTCCTGGTCGGGCGTCAGCGCCCCGGCCGATGCCGGTGGGCTGGGCTTCGGGTTCAAGTGGAACATGGGCTTCATGAATGACACGCTGCGCTACATGGCGCGTGATCCCATTCATCGGCGCTTTCACCACAATGACATGACCTTCGCGGCGCTTTACGCCTTTTCGGAAAACTTCATCCTGCCGCTGAGCCATGATGAAGTGGTCCATGGCAAAGGCTCACTCCTCGCGAAAATGGGTGGCGATGACTGGCAACAGTTCGCCTCGCTCAGGGCCTATTACGCCTTCATGTGGGGGTGGCCGGGCAAGAAGCTCCTGTTCATGGGGCAGGAATTTGCCCAGCGCGAGGAATGGACCGAGACCAAGGCGCTTGACTGGTATCTGCTCGATGCTCCGGCCCATGAGGGGGTCAGGCGGCTTGTGGGCGATCTCAATGCCACCTATCGCGATGTGCCGGCGCTGCACGCGCGGGACAATGAGCCTGAGGGGTTCCGCTGGCTGATTGGCAATGACCATGCCAATTCGGTCTTCGCTTTTGCGCGGCAGGCGCCTGGCGCGTCGCCCGTGGTGGTGATTGCGAACCTCACCCCGGTGCCGCGCGAGACCTATCGCGTGCCCATGCCCAAAGCGGGCATCTGGCGCGAGCGGCTCAATACCGATGCGGGCTGGTATGGCGGCACCAATATGGGCAATCTGGGCGAAGTGATTGCCAAACAAAGCGATGTGCCGGGTCTTGGTGCCTATGCAGACCTGACCCTGCCGCCAATGTCGACGCTCTATTTGACCTGTGCTGAATAATAAGCACAATCCTTGAGGGAGGAGGACTGTCATGGCTGATTACCGGACCCCATCGCCGCTGGCCCGTGAGGCCATGGCCTATGTGCTGGCGGGCGGGCGTGGCACGCGCCTGTTCGAACTGACCGACCGACGCGCCAAGCCTGCGGTCTATTTCGGTGGCAAGAGCCGCATTATCGACTTCGCGCTGTCCAATGCACTGAACTCGGGCATCCGCCGTATTTCTGTGGCGACGCAATATCAGGCGCATTCGCTGATCCGGCACCTGCAACGCGGCTGGAATTTTCTGCGCACAGAACGAAACGAAAGTTTCGATGTGCTCCCGGCGAGCCAGCGCGTCTCCGAGACGCAATGGTACGAGGGCACGGCCGATGCCGTGTACCAGAACATGGACATCATCGAGGATTATGGTCCGCGCTATATCGTGCTGCTCGCGGGCGACCATATTTACAAGATGGACTATGAAATCATGCTGCGCCAGCACGTCGATACGGGCGCGGACGTGACCATTGGCTGCCTTGAAGTGCCGCGCATGGAGGCCACAGGTTTCGGCGTGATGCATGTCGATGGCCGCGACCGGATCGTTGATTTCGTTGAAAAACCAAAGAATCCGCCGGGGATTCCCGACCGGCCGGATTATGCGCTCGCTTCGATGGGCATTTACGTCTTCGAGACGCGCTTTTTGATGGAGCAATTGCGCCGCGATGCCGCGACCCCGGGGTCGAGCCGCGACTTCGGCAAGGACATCATTCCCTATATCGTCAAGAACGGCTCGGCCTGGGCGCACCGGTTCCCGCGCTCCTGCGTGCGCTCGCCCAACGAGGAAGTGGCCTATTGGCGCGATGTGGGCACGGTTGATGCCTATTGGAAGGCCAATATCGACCTGACTGACGTGACCCCGCAGCTTGATCTGTATGATCGCGACTGGCCGATCTGGACCTTTGCGGAAATCACGCCACCGGCCAAGTTCGTGCATGATTTTGAGGGTCGGCGCGGGTCGGCGGTCAATTCGCTGGTCTCGGGCGATTGCATTGTGTCGGGGGGGCTTCTCAACAAGACACTGCTGTCGACTGGCTGCCGGGTGCATTCCTACTCGGAACTGTCGGAAGCAGTGGTGCTGCCCCATTGCACCATCGGGCGCGGTGCGCGGCTCAAGAAGATCGTCCTCGATCGCGGCGTGAACATTCCTGAAGGCATGGTCGTGGGCGAAGATCCTGAATTCGATGCCAAGTGGTTCCGCCGCACGCCCGAGGGTGTGACGCTTGTCACCCAGCCGATGGTTGATCGGCTGGTCGCCAGCCGCACGCCATGATCGAGGTGCTGTCCATCGCGTCCGAAATCGTGCCGCTCGTGAAAACGGGCGGTCTCGCGGACGTGGTGGGGGCCTTGCCCGCTGCGCTCGCGCCCTTCGGGGTGCGGGTGACGACGCTGGTGCCGGGCTATCCGGCGGTTATTGCGGCGCTGGCCGACCCTGAGGTGCTCTGGAGCCATGCCGATTATTTTGGCGGTCCGGCGCGGCTGCTGAAGGGGCGGGCCGCCGCGCTTGACCTCCTCGTGCTCGATGCAGGCCACCTCTATGGGCGGCCGGGCAACCCCTATATCGGACCGGATGGCCGCGATTGGCCGGACAATGCGCGGCGGTTCGCGGCGCTGTCGTTCATGGCCTATGAGCTGGGCGCCGGGCTCGTTCCGACCTATCGGCCGGAAATCCTGCATGCGCATGACTGGCAGACAGGGCTCGTGCCCGCCTATGCGCGTTTTAATGCACCCACTGGGGTCAAGACCGTTCTGACCGTGCATAATATCGCGTTTCAGGGCGTGTTCGGGTGGGATGTGTTCAATGCGCTGCGGCTCGACTATCGGGCGGCAGGCGAAGGCGCGCTCGAATATTGGGGCAATCTGTCGTTCCTCAAGGCCGGTCTGCAGACCGCCGATGCGGTGACGACGGTGAGCCCGACCTATGCCCATGAAATTCGCACGGCGGAGTATGGCATGGGGCTCGAAGGGCTGCTGCGGGCCCGCGCGGACAGTCTGTTCGGAATTTTGAATGGCATTGATACCCGGGTCTGGGATCCGGGCCATGATCCGGCGCTGGCGGTGCCCTATGGCGTTCATGCGCTTGGCGACCGGGCGCAGAACCGGGCGGCGCTCGAAGAGCGGTTCGGGCTTGAGCCGGGCGAGGGGCCGCTGTTTTCGGTCGTGTCGCGGCTCACCTGGCAGAAGGGGCTCGATCTGCTTGTGCCCCATATCGATATGATCGTTGAGAACGGCGGGCGTCTCGTGGTGCTGGGCTCGGGCGACGCGGCACTCGAACAGGCCTTTCGGGCGGCTGCGGCGCGGCACCCCGGCAAGGTCGGGGTGATGATCGGCTATGATGAGCCGTTGAGCCATCTCGTCCAGGGCGGGGCCGATGTCATGCTGGTGCCCTCGCGCTTTGAGCCCTGCGGGCTGACCCAGCTTTATGCGCTGCGCTATGGCTCGATTCCGCTTGTGGCGCGGGTCGGGGGGCTTGCCGATACGGTGATTGACGCCAACGCTGCCGCGCTTGATGCCGGCGCCGCCACCGGCATCGTGTTCTCGCCTGTGACCGAAGAGGCGCTGGGCGAGGCGCTGCGGCGCGGTTTTGCGCTCTACCAGCAGCCGAAAGTTTGGCGCAAGATGCAGCGCCGCGGGCTTAAGTCTGATGTATCGTGGGACAAAAGCGCCCGCCACTATGCCGATCTCTACGCCACCCTGACGGGACGGGAGCACCATGCCGATCCAAACGATTGAAACCCAACCGTTTTCTGACCAGAAGCCCGGGACATCGGGCCTGCGCAAGCGCACCGAGCGCTTTGCGGTGCCCCATTATGTCGAGACCTTCGTGCAGTCGATTTTCGACAGCCTGGAGGGGTTCAGGGGTAAAACGCTGGTGATCGGCGGGGACGGCCGCTATTTCAACGACACGGCGATCCAGCGTATTATCAAAATTGCGGCGGCCAATGGCTTTGGCGCGGTGAAAGTGGGGCAGGGCGGGCTGCTCTCGACGCCCGGCGCATCGCATGTCATTCGTCACAGCCGGGCCTTTGGCGGCATTATCCTGTCGGCGAGCCATAATCCGGGCGGACCGGATGGCGATTTCGGCATCAAATACAATGTCGGCAATGGCGGACCGGCACCGGAAAAGCTCACCGATGCGATCTACGCCCATACCAAGACCATAACGCGCTATCTAACCTATGATGTGCCGGATATCGACCTGTCGCGGCTGGGTGTGCAGCAGGTGCGCGGCATGACGGTCGAGGTCATTGATCCGGTGGCCGATTATGCTGAGCTGATGCAGCAGCTCTTTGATTTCGACCGGATCCGCGCGCTGTTTGCCTCGGGGTTCCGCATGCAGTTCGATGCCATGCACGCGGTGACCGGCCCCTATGCGACCCGCATTCTCGAAGACCTGCTGGGCGCGCCCAAGGGCACGGTCATCAATGGCGTGCCTCTGCCGGATTTCGGCGGCGGCCACCCGGACCCCAACCTCGTTTATGCCAAGCCGCTTTATGACCTGATGATGGGGCCGGACGCGCCCGATTTCGGCGCGGCCTCCGATGGCGACGGCGACCGCAATCTGATCATCGGGCGCGGGCGCTTTGTCACCCCGTCGGATTCGCTCGCGATCCTTGCCGCCAATGCGCCGCGCGCGCCGGGCTATGCCGCTGGTATTGCCGGGATTGCCCGGTCGATGCCGACCAGTGCGGCGGCCGACCGGGTGGCAGAAAAGCTCGGCATTGAAATGCATGAGACCCCGACCGGCTGGAAGTTTTTCGGCAATCTGCTCGATGCCGGCCGCGTCACCATCTGCGGCGAGGAAAGCGCTGGGACCGGCTCGAACCATGTGCGCGAAAAAGACGGGCTCTGGGCGGTGCTGTTGTGGCTCAATATTCTGGCGGCGCGCGGGGAAAGTGTCGATGACATCGTGCGTGACCATTGGGCGACCTATGGGCGCAATTACTATACGCGGCATGACTATGACGAGGTGGATGCCACCGCCGCCACTGCGTTGATGGCGGCCCTGCGCGAGCGCCTGCCGACGCTGGCCGGCTCGCGGCTCGATGGTAAGATGGTGGCGTCGGCCGATGATTTTACCTATCTCGATCCGGTCGATGGTTCAGTCAGCGGCCAGCAGGGCGTGCGGCTGATTTTCAGCGATGGCAGCCGGATTGTGTTCCGGTTGAGTGGAACGGGAACGGTGGGCGCGACGTTGCGGGTGTACCTCGAACGCTACGAGCCCGCGCATGGACAGCATGACCTCGATACCCAATCTGCCCTCGCCCCGCTCATCGCCATTGCCGAAGCGGTTGCCGGAATCCGCGCCCGCACCGGCCGTGATGCGCCGAGCGTTATCACCTGAGGACGGCCCTGACTTGACCCCTATTTTTGTTCCCGGCGGCGGCCGGCCCGAACGGCTGGGCGCGACGCTGACCGCTGAGGGCGTGAACTTCGCCGTCTATTCGGAAACGGCGTCGGCGCTGTTCGTCTCGATATACGATGAACTCGACCATGAGGTCGCCCGCTTCGAACTCGATGGTCATGATGGACATGTGCACCATGGGCTGGTGGCGGGCGTCGGGGCGGGGCTGCGCTATGGGTTTCGCGCCGATGGCGAGTATGCGCCGCAGCGCGGCCTGTATTTTGACCCGCACAAGCTGCTGGTTGACCCCTATGCGCGCAGTGTTGACCGGGCCTTTGTGCGCTCGCCGCGCCTCAGGTTGCCGCGTGATGCCGGGGTGGATACAGCCCCGCTGATGCCCAAGGCCGTGGTGGTGGGGGCAACCAATGCCCCGGCCCGGGCGCGCACCAAGGCGCCGACGCTGTTTTATGAACTCAATGTGCGCGGCTTTACCATGCGCCACCCCTCGGTGCAGGGGCCGTTGCGCGGCACCATTGCGGGGCTCACCACCAAGCGGGTGATCGACCATTTGACCTTCCTCGGGGTCGATTGCGTGGAGCTGATGCCGGTTGCAGCCTTCATCGACGATGGGCATCTGCCCTCGCTCGGGCTGACCAATGCCTGGGGCTATAATCCCGTAACCTATTTCGCGCTCGATCCGCGCCTTGCGCCGCGCGGGCCGCAGGAATTGCGGACCATGACCGATCTCTATCGGCGTGCCGGCATCTCGGTGATTCTCGATGTGGTCTATAACCACACCGGGGAGGGCGACGCGCAGGGCCCGATCCTCAGCCTCAAGGGCCTCGATGCCCGGACCTATTACCGGCATGTCGAGACCGAGCAGGGGCTCGAGCTGGTCAATGATTCAGGCACGGGCAATACGCTGCGCTGCGATCATCCGGCGACGCAGCGGCTGGTGCTTGAATCGCTGCGCTATTTCGTCGAGGACATGGGCGTATCGGGCTTCCGCTTTGATCTGGCCCCCATTCTGGGGCGCGAGCCGGGGTTCAACCCGCAGGCGGGGCTGCTCGATCTCATCAAGGCCGATCCGGTGGTCGGCAAGTCGATCCTTGTGGCCGAGCCGTGGGACCCGGGTCCGGGCGGCTATCAACTGGGCCAGTTCGGTAAACGCTTCCGCGAGTGGAACGATACCTATCGCGACGACGTGCGCTCATTCTGGCGCGGCGACCAGGGCAAGATCGGCGCTTTGGCCGGCAAGGTGTCGGGCTCGGCGGAGATTTTCGATTTTCAGGGTCGCAAGCCCAGCCATGGCATCAATTTCCTCGCGGTGCATGATGGCTTCACGCTCATTGATCTTGTCTCCTATCTCGACAAGCACAATGAGGCGAATGGCGAAGACAACCGCGATGGGCACAACGGCAATCATTCGTGGAATTGCGGGACAGAAGGCGCCACCGACGATGGGGCCGTGAATGCCCAGCGGCGGCGCGATGTGCGGGCGCTGCTCGCCACGCTGTTCCTGTCGCGCGGGCTGCCGCTGTTGCAGCAGGGCGATGAATTTGGCCGCACGCAGCACGGCAATAACAATGCCTATGCCCAGGACAATGACATCACCTGGGTCGATTGGGAAAAGGCCGATGGGGCGCTGGTTGATTATGTCGCCGCGCTCAATGATTTCCGGCAGGCGCACAAAGCGCTGACGCAGGATCGTTTCCTCACCGGCCACGAAAAGCATGGCCGCCGCGATGTGATCTGGCTCCACCCGGATGGCCGCGAAATGACCTATGCCGACTGGAATGACCCGGCAGCCTCGGTGCTGGGTATGCGGCTGCAGACCGAGAGCGACGATCTGATCGTGTGGTTCAACCGACGCATGGAACCGGTGCTGGCGCGTCTGCCCCAGGGCTATTGGACCGTGGGCATGGTGTCGGACGACAAGGCGGTGCTGCCGGTTGCTGATGGCGCGGCAACCCTGCCGCCGCGCTCGGTGGTGGTTCTGGTTATGGGGCAGATTCCCGTGACCCCGCCCGAAGAAATGCCGCCGCCGCCCGCTGAACCGCCGGTGACCGAACCGCCCAATATTCCGGTGACCGAGCCCGAGGAGGTGCCGGATCTGCCCGAAGCGCCGCCCGAGCCGCCGCTGCGGGATCGCTGATCAGGCTGCGGCGGTCGCAGTCAGGCCGCCCATTTTCTCGATGAAGGCAATGATCTCCTCAAGCCCGTCGCGGCGCAGCATGTCGGTAAAGACATAGGGGCGACCCTCGCGCACGCGGATCGTATCCTGTTCCATCACCGCGAGGCTGGCGTTCACATAGGGCGCCAGATCAGCCTTGTTGATGATGAGAAGGTCGGACCGGGTAATGGCCGGCCCGCCCTTGCGCGGAATTTTCTCGCCCTCGGAAACGGCGATCACATAGAGCGTGATGTCAGCGAGATCGGGCGAAAAGGTCGCGGCGAGATTGTCGCCCCCCGATTCAATCAGCACGATATCGAGATCGGGGAATTTAGCGGTGAGTTCGTCAATTGCCGCGAGGTTGAGCGAGGCATCTTCGCGGATGGCGGTGTGCGGACAGCCGCCAGTTTCCACGCCCACGATACGGTCTGCGGCAATGGCCTGGACCCGGTTGAGGATCAAGGCATCTTCCTGGGTGTAAATATCATTGGTGACGACGGCCATGGAATAGCGGTCGCGCAGCGCTTTGAGCAGCATTTCGCACAGCGTGGTCTTGCCTGAGCCGACCGGGCCGCCAATGCCGACGCGGAGGGGTCCATGGGTCGATGTCATAGCAGCCTCATCAGAACGAGCAGCAGAAAGCCAATGCCGAGCCCGAGGGCCAGCGGCGAATAGGTTTTACGATCGAGCGTCGCGAAAGGTTCTTCGGGAAAGAGCCGCCGCCAGGGCGCGGCATAGCCCGCAACGCCACGCGCGATGAGGAGCGCGCCAAGCACCAGCCCGGCGAAGGTCAGGCCCGGGCCACCAGCCACCTTATCGGCGAGGGACAGGGCGAGAATGCCAAGGCCCAGCGCGACGAGCATGGTCAGAAAAGCCCAGCGTTTTTTGACCCGCGTCGCCCCCGGACGCCCGATGACCGCCTGCGCCAGCAACAGCTTGTTGCGGATGGGCCAGGTGCGGCCGAGGCTCCACAGCATGGTCGCCAGGGCGATTGTCAACAAGCACACGAAAACCAGTGAAGCGACCATCATGTTCATGAGCGGAAAATCCTTGGCTCGAGTGTTTCATGACGCATTTGCGCGAGATCGGCGGCATAGGCAAGCCCGCCAAGATCATCGAGGCTCGCCGATTGCGCCCAGTCGGCGCGGGCCGCAATGAGGGGTTCGAGCGCGGCCAGGGTTTTGAGGCCATCGGTTTGGCCCAAAGGCACGAGGCGCACGGCGACCGAGATCTGGCCGTGCACCTGCGCGGTCAGAAACGCAAGGAGCGTGTCGCCAAGTCCGATGTCATGGCCGCGCGCCGCCCAGCCGATCACCACAGGGTAGGGCGCGGGGACGGGCAGGGGGGCGAGGGGCTGGCCCATAGGCCAGGCGAGAAGCGCCTGCCGGAAGGCTTCGCCGGTCAGGGTCTGTTCTTTCAGCCGTTCCGCGCTGGGCATCAGCGCCAGCGCGAGATCGGCGAGATGGTGCAGGGCTTCGGCATTCCGGGCGACGCGCCACGCTTCAGCGAGAATGAGCGCATCCGCTTTCATTGCGCCATGGCCGAGCGAGCCGGTAATCCAGTTTTCCAGCGCCGGGCGCGTGGTGACGGTGCCGTCCATAATAGCGGTTTCGAGCCCGGCCGACCAGGCGAAGGCCCCCACGGGAAAAGCCGGGGACAGCCAGGTCAGAAGCTTCTGGAGCGCGGCGCTGTCGCTCATCGGTTCAGGAGCGCGTGCGGCGCCTCGGCATGGCCATGCGCATAGGCACCCTCTTCGGGCGAGAACGGTTCGGTGACCTCGGCGACCGTGGCGCCGAGCCCCAGGAGCATGTCGCGGATCACGTGATCGCGCAGGATTTTGAGGCGCGTGGGCAAGCCGTCGCGGCTCTCGATTTCGGTCTTGAGGTGACGATTGCCGAGGTGCCAGCTCAATTGCATCAGATGGCGCAGGTCGCGGCCGGTGACGGCGTAAAGGGCCTCGGGGCGGGCGTCGATGCCGAGCGTGCGCCCATCATCGAGCGGCAAAGCGCTGCCGTGCTCGAGGGTGATCGGGGTGGGGAAATCGATAAGAACGCCAGTGCCGTCAGACAGGGTCAGGAGGCGGCGGCGTACCCGGCGTTCGTCATGGGCGAGGGCGAGACGCGGCTCGTCCCCCGAGCGCGTTACCCCCGGGGGCAGATAGGACAAGGCGCGGACAGTCTGCGGCATTGCACTCTCATTGTGCGAGGCTTCCCGGCCCGCCCCCTTTGTTAGCGTGCCCTTATGCAGCGGTCCAGCCGCGATCGACGGGGAGGATGACGCCATTGATGAAACGGGCGGCGTCAGACGCCAGGAACAGGGCCGCCTCGGCAAGATCGATGGGCTCGAGCATGCCCGGGTTGGCGGCGTGCCACGCCCCGATGCGGCCGAGCGCTGATTGGTCGATCTGCGTCTGGTCGATGGACTGCATGATGTTGGTGTTGACCCCGCCCGCCGCAATGGCGTTACAGCGCAGACCAGTCTTCGCATATTGATAGGCCGTGGACTGGGTGAGCCCGACAAGCGCGTGTTTCGACGCCGTATAGGCGGCCCCCGCTGAGCCCCCGCCAAGGGCCGCGACCGAGGCGATATTGACGATGGCGCCCGAGCCCTGTTTCAGCATTTCGGGCACGGCCCGCCGCATGGCGTACAGCGGACCATCGACATTGACGGCCATGCAGCGGCGCCACATCTCGTTGGTGACATCGGCCACCGAGGAAAACAGATCCATCACACCGGCATTGTTGACGAGAATGTCGATCCGGCCCCATTCGCCGAGTGCGCGTTCGATCATGGCGACGGCCTCGGCCTCTTCGGCCACATTGGCGGTATGGGCGATGATCGAGCCGCCAATCTCATGCACGGCGGTTTCGATCTTGTCCTTGTGCCAATCGGCAGCGACGACCTTCGCGCCTTCTTGTACAAAGAGTTCGGCCATGGCGCGCCCCATGCCGGAACCGGCCCCGGTGATGACGGCGATCTTGTCTTTCAAGCGCATGGCTTGGTCCTTCTCTTGCTCTGGTTCATCCAGTCTAGCGGCCGATCAGGGCTGCGTCTTGACCTAGATCGTCCGGTTGCGCAGTCGGCCAATTCGGCTCTCTGATTGCGACCAGAATGGTTTTGAATTCCGGCCATTTCCGTCCCGGTGCGAATGCCGCGCGCGAAGATGCGTTAAGATGCGGGCATCAAAAGGAATCTCCGATCCGTGTCCGCGAATTTCCCCGTTCAGATTCTTGAGCGCCTGAGCCAGGGCGGCGCGACGGTGGCTTTCGTCGTGGGCGAAGAGCAGTTGTCGGCCGCAACGGTGCACCAACTCGTGGTGCGCTATAGCGCGCGCATGGCTGCCGCTGGCGTTGGACCCGGGTCGCGGGTGGTCATCGCCTCGCGCAACGGGCCTGTAGCATACTTGCTTGGCCTCGCGGTGACAACGCTCGGCGGTGCCTTTATCGACTGGCACCCGCTGCTGCCCGCCACGGCGATTGGCGTGACGCATTTCTTCCATTTTGGTGCTTTGCCCGCGGGGCTGAGTGTTGCCCAGGCCGTGGCCGTGGACGCCAGTTGGGCTGCCCCGAGCGATTTGCCGGTGCCGCCCCTTCGCGGCTATCGCGATGAAACCGAGATCGCCATGGTCGCCGTGTCTTCGGGCAGCACGGGACGCCCCAAGTTCATTGCACGACCGGCCAGTTGGACGGCACGCGTTTTGGCCGTACCGCGGGCGGCCTATGACGGCGGGGTCGCCATTCTGTTTCCGCCCCTCAGCCTGCCGGCCTTCACCATTGCTGGATGGGCGCTGTTTAATGGGCTTGCGGTGCATTTCCCCGACCTGTCGGCGGCGCTCGCCGGCCAGATGATTGCGTCGCAGCGCCGGGGGGCGAGCGTGGTCATTGGCTCGCCGGCCCAGCTCGATGAATTCGTGGGACGCGACACTTATGCGCCGAAATTTCAGGCGCTGATTGCGGGCGGGGCACCGGTATCGCGGGCCCAGGTGCTGCGCTGGCTGACGCAGGCGACGCATCTGACGATCGGCTATGGCAATGCCGAGGGGGCGATTTCGGCCTCGGCCCGCATCGGCCCGGGCTGGAGTCAGGACGAGGTCGGCTACGGTGTGCTGCCGAGCGAATCCGTGGAAATTGTTGACGAGTTGGGCACTGTCGTGCCCGTCGGTGAGCCCGGCGAGCTGCGCTGCCGCAGCCCGGCCATGGCGGCGGGCTATGAGGGTGATGTGGCCGCGACCCGCGCCGTATTCCGGGACGGCTGGTTCTATCCGGGCGATCTTGCGCGGATGCGGCCTGATGGACGGTTCGTGATCCTCGGTCGGACGCGCGACACGATCAATCTCGGCGGGGTCAAGCTCAACGCGCTTGATCTCGATCTTGCTGCCGCCAGTGTCGCGGACGTGGTGAGCGCGCTCAGCTTTCCGCTTGATCGCGAAGACGGCGCGTCGGGTCGCCTCGCCCGGCTCGGGCTCGTGCTGGTGAAAGCGCCCGGGGCCTCGGCCAGCACGGTGGCGGCAGCGGTTCGCGCCGCCTGCCTGCCGCTGGTGGGCGCCGAAGCGGCCCTGCCGGAGATCCGGTTTATTGACAGCCTGCCGCTTGGACCGACGGGCAAGCCCCGCCGTCAGGACGGTCCCCAACTCTTTAGTGCAGGATCTGCTGCACCCGGTGAGGTTATTTCCCCATGATGCGTTCCCTTGCTCAAACCGCGCTGGCAGGTGGTCTCGTTCTGGTTCCGGGCGCTCTTGCGACTCCGGTGCTGGCCGCCGAGACCACGCCGGCTGCAGACAGTGCCTTTTCCGGCCTCTACCTCGGGACATTCGGCGCCTACCGGGCCGTCGCCAACACAGTGGATTATACCTATACCGGGGAGGCGACCTATACCAGCGGCTATAGTCCCGTTTCCGATACGCTGAGCGGCACCGGGCATGTTTCGAATGCACTGAGCGATATCGGGCTCGGGTTCGAACTGGGCCTCAATGCCGTCGGCGATACGGGTCTGTTTCTTGGCGCGGACCTGCGCGCTGCGGTGAGCCCTATGGGCGGTGACACCGCGGCCGAAGGCATCACGGGCACGTTCAATTGCACCTCCTGTGCCTATACGAGCGTGACCAACTGGACGGCAACCACGGCGCTGGCCGATGCGCGGGTGCGGTTCGGCGTGACGGCCGATGATTGGCTGATCTATGTGGCGGCTGGGCTTGGGCTCGCTGAAGTCCGCTCGGAGGATACGCTCAGGGCTACGCTTGAAGATGAAACGCCGGGCCTGACCATCATCGACCATTCGCTGCTGACCGGCTGGAGTGTCGGGGCAGGCTTCGAGCGCATGATTGATGACCATCTCGCGCTGACCTTTGGTTATCGCTACGCCGATTACGGCACGCTGGCGACGACCCCGGCGGTGGCGCTCATCGACAGCATGCAAAGCGGGTCGGCCACGATGGAACGGCACCTTGTTGACCAGACCATCACCGTGGGGTGGGCGTACCACTTCCATTAAAGGCACGCCGGGCGGGGAGGCACCCCGCCCGATCAGGCGACCGCAGTCGCGGCGACCACGAGGCCGTGTTCGGTCAGGTCAATCACAGCCTCAAACCGGCGCGCCAGGTGCGGGTTGGCCGAGAGGAACCTTAAGAGGGCCTGGGCCGGAATGGCGATGACCGACACTTCGCTCAGAGCGCTCAGCGCCACAGGCGAGGGGCCGCTGGTCAGGAGGGCGCGGGCCAGGAACACCTCGCGCGGCTCAAGACGCTGCACGAGCTTGCTGTCGGCGCCATCGCCGGTGCTGACCCCGATTCCGCCCTTGATAACCAGATAGAGCTGGTTGCGTGCTGCACGGGCTCGCTGCCGCGCCGGGCAATTGCGACACTTTCATCGCCCGATTTCAGCTGTTCAACACCGGCCTGTCGGCGGGCAATCGGGTTGAGGAACACGCGTGCGGCAACGAGGGCAATCAGGGTGTGCACGACAGGCACGAGGCCGGTGGCGATGAGGATGGCGCTGCGCAGGGCAAAGAGCGGCGCCAGCGCCTCAGACGCATCTCTTTCTGCTAAAATCGCCCAGCGCAGGCTGGCCACATCATAAGGCCATAGGCCGACATAACATCGACGTGGCCGTAATCCTTCACGAATTTGGTGCCGCGTTCGCCTGACAGCGCGGCCGTGACCGCATCGGTATCGATCTTCTGGTTGAGGATCGCGTGGCCGGACGCGTCGATGCGCGCGATTGTGGCAGGCTCCACGCCAAGATCTTTGAACGTGGCGAGGTAGCCCGGCTTATCTTCGCTAAGGAAACGGCTGTCGGTGCGCGCCGTCATGTCGGCGCCCACGAGATAGACCTCGCCGGACGCGCCGAGCCCTTCTTCGGCTTAACGGCCATCGGCGGTCAGACCTGCACTGAGCGTGAAGGCTCCGTTTACAGGGCAAGGGGCCCGATAGGCACCTGCCGTCCGATCCATATTGCCGTCGACAGCCCGTCATAAGGCAGCGGACTGATGCCGCTGCCCGCGCCCCGGTGCCGGTTTGCGCCTAGAACAGGAAGTAGCGCTGCGCCATAGGCAGTTCGGTGGCGGGCTCGCAGGTGAGCAATTCGCCATCGGCGCGCACTTCATAGGTTTCGGGATCGACCTCGATATGCGGCATGCCATTGTTGAACAGCAGCGAGGCCTTGGTGATGTTGCGCGTGTTTTCAACCGGCACCATCGCCTTGTCGACCCCGAGCCGGGCCTGCAGCCCCAGATCAAATGCGGCGCGCGACACGAAGGTGACCGACGAGCGGGTTTTCAGCTTGCCGAACCCGGCGAACATGGGGCGGTAATGCATCGGCTGCGGGGTGGGGATCGAGGCGTTGGGATCGCCCATCGGGGCGGCGGCAATCGAGCCGCCCAGCAGGATCATCTCGGGCTTTACGCCAAAAAAGGCCGGCGACCACACAACGAGGTCGGCGCGTTTGCCGACTTCGACCGAGCCGATGTGGCGGCTCATGCCCTGGGTGATGGCGGGGTTGATGGTGTATTTGGCGATATAGCGCTTCACGCGGAAATTATCATTATCGCCGGTCTCTTCGGCGAGGCGGCCGCGCTGGCGCTTCATCTTGTCGGCGGTCTGCCAGGTGCGGATGATGACTTCGCCCACCCGGCCCATGGCCTGGCTGTCGGAACTCATCATGGCGAACACGCCCATATCGTGGAGAATATCCTCGGCGGCGATGGTTTCCTTGCGGATCCGGCTTTCGGCAAAGGCCACGTCTTCGGCAATGCGCGGGGAGAGATGATGGCAGACCATCAGCATATCGAGGTGTTCGGCCAGCGTGTTGACCGTGTAGGGCCGGGTAGGGTTGGTCGATGAGGGCAATACGTTGGGCAGACCCGCCACCTTGATGATGTCGGGTGCATGGCCGCCGCCGGCGCCTTCGGTATGGAAGGCATGGATGGTGCGGCCCTTGAACGCGGCCACCGTATCTTCAACAAAACCCGATTCATTGAGTGTGTCGGTGTGGATCATCACCTGCACGTCGTAATCGTCGGCAACGCTCAGGCAGTTGTCGATGGCGGCGGGGGTGGTGCCCCAATCCTCGTGCAGCTTCAGCGAACAGGCCCCGGCGCGGATCATCTCCTCGAGCGGGGCCGGGACCGACGCATTGCCCTTGCCGGCAAGGGCGAGGTTCATGGGGAAGGCATCGAAGCTCTCGATCATGCGCTCGATGTGCCACGGTCCGGTGCAGGTGGTGGCGAGCGTGCCATGCGCCGGGCCGGAGCCACCGCCGAGCATGGTGGTAATGCCGCTCATCAGCGCTTCTTCGATCTGCTGGGGCGCGATGAAATGGATGTGGCTGTCCATGCCCCCGGCGGTGATGATCTTGCCCTCACCGGCAATGACTTCGGTTCCCGGCCCGATGATGACGGTGACGCCCGATTGCGTGTCGGGATTGCCCGCCTTGCCAATGGCGGCAATGCGGCCATCGCGAAGGCCGATATCGGCCTTGTAGATGCCTGTGACATCGAGGATCAGCGCGTTGGTAATAACCGTATCTACGGCCCCCTCGGCGCGGGTAGCCTGCGATTGGCCCATGCCGTCGCGGATCACCTTGCCGCCGCCGAACTTCACTTCCTCGCCATAGGTGGTGAGGTCCTTTTCCACCTCGATGAACAGCTCGGTATCGGCGAGCCGCACGCGGTCGCCCGTGGTGGGGCCGTACATCTGGGCGTAAGTGGCGCGGGAAATGCGGGCGGGCATGACAATCCTTTCAGGCGGGCAGGGCCCATTTCAACCGCCTATTTCACAGGCTGTCCAGCGTCCGTGATGCAAAAATCAGCACACTCCCCATTTGACGGCAACCGCACGGGGATTGGCGGCGGGCGAGTGCCCGAGTCGCGGGGGCGGGGCGACGCTGGCAGCGCTCGGCCTCACGGGGTGCGGACGCACTCGCGCGCGCTGGTTTGCGTCGCCCTGATTCAGTCAACCGCGCGACTATCGATGCGCCTCGCCAATAAAACTCGTTGTCTGGAAAAAGGTTTTTACCTTTTTATAGGTGTTTATACTTTGATACTGATCTGCAACAGGACGAATACCAATTTCGCATAGTCTCAAATTTGAGCATAAACGGTTTGACTCCATTTTGGATGGGAATAGCCTCCAGAAACACACCAATTCTGCTGTGGGGGTTTGACCATGAAATATCTGCTTTCGACCGTGGCCGTGACGGCCGTACTGCTCTCTGGCACCGCGCTGGCCGCCGATCTGGCCATGATGGAACCCGCCGAAGAGGCCGGGACCTGGACCGGCCTTTATATCGGTGGTCATGCAGGTTGGGCGACGGGCTCAGCCGCAGACTCGCTGGAGTGCCCGGTTCTGGAGCAGTATTTCCAGCCCGGCCAGACATTCGGCTCGATCAATACGTTCACTGAGCCCTTCCCGCTGCCCATTCGGTCCCTCTGCGCCATGGACCCCATGGATGCCGAGATGTGGGTTGATGCCTTTGTCAGCGACGGCTGGGGTTTTGCCACCAGCCAGGCGGGCGATACCGAGGGGATGTTCAACTACGCGGAATCGCAGGACAAGCTCGATAGCATCGAAGGGTGGCTGGCGGGCGCCCAGATTGGCTATCTGTACCAGCTTGGTCAGGTCGTGTTCGGGGCTGAAGTCAATGCCTCGTTGTCGTCGCTTCAAGATGACGGTGAACAATACATCTCGTTGGATGGCCCAGACCTGCCGCTCATTCAGACGGAAGCGCTGGATATCAACTGGACGGCCAATGCCGTCGGGCGGCTTGGCTTTGCCCTCGATAGCAACATCCTGCTCTCTGCCGATGCGGGCCTCGCGCTTGCCGGGGTGAGCTACTCCAGCATGAACCCGTTCACGGGCGAGTGGAAGGATGAAGCGGTGGTCGCCGGGTGGACGGCAGGTGTGCAGGGCGATGTGAAGCTCACGGACACGCTGTCGCTGTTTGCCTCGTATAACTACAGCCAGTTCGATGATGTGGCCTTCGATAGTGCTGAAAGCAATTTCATGTTCTACGGCACGGCCGGCGCATCGGAGTATGATCTGACCGTCCAGACCATCAAGACCGGCTTCAACTACCACTTTAACTGATCGTCCGATCAGAGGGATCGTGAAGCGCGCCCGGTCCGGGCGCGCTTCTGACTTTTGGACGGGTAGTCTGATTTCGCGCAAAGACCCCGTGTCAGGGCCCGGTGTCGCGCCGCTGTGCTTTGTTTATGGGGCGACGCTGAAGCCCCCCATCGGCGAAGAAATACTGGCGTAGCGCAACGCGAGGCGTCGGGCGGGTTCCACCGCACAAGCGGTCCATCTTATATAAGCGATTACCTGTACTGGACTTGCCGCGGGAGAAGGTCGACCTTATGGTGTGATTTGCCTCCATTTTGACGGAGGTCTGGCTGGGCTGACCGACATATCGGGCTCGGGGCCGGTTTTTTTGTGGAGGATTTCCATGCGCTTTTCACTGATGCTCGCGGCGGTTCTGACCGCGAGTGGTTTTCTGGTGTCGTCGGCCTTGGCCGATGCATCTGTCGAACGGGGCGATTACCTCGTGAACTCGATCATGGCCTGCGGCAACTGCCACACGCCGCAGGGGCCGAATGGCCCGGATGATACCAAGCTCTTCGGGGGCTCGGTGGTGGACGACAGCCCGCAGATGCATGCGGTTGCCAGCAATATCACCCCGGCAGGCCGGATCGCCGGGTGGACCGACGACGAGCTGGTGCGCGCCATTCGCGAGGGTATCCGCCCCGATGGCTCGCTGATCGGCCCGCCGATGCCGTTCGAAGTTTACAAGGGTCTGTCAGATACGGACGTGAAGTCGGTCGTTCTGTACCTGCGCACGCTGAAGCCCGTCGATAATGCTCCCGGGGAATCAAAGTACAATATCCCGCTGCCGCCGGCCTATGGCCCGCCGATCACCAGCGTGGCCGATGTGCCTGCCGGTGTAACGGTTGAGTATGGTGCCTATCTCGCTGGCCCGCTCGGCCATTGTATCGTGTGCCACACCCCGTTTGACGAAAAGGGCATGGCCCAGTTCGAAACCAAGCTGGGCGCCGGTGGCAATCACTTCCCCGGTCCGTGGGGCGAGTCGATTTCGGCCAATATCACGCCGACCGGGTTGAAATCCTATTCGGATGATCAGATCAAGGCGATCCTCCGCACCGGTACCCGGCCGGATGGCAGTCACGTTCTGCCGCCCATGCCGTCGCCGTACTTCTACGCCAAGATCAGCGACGACGACGTATCGGCGATTGTCGCGTATCTGCGCGCTCTGCCGGCCAAGGACTAATCGAGCACGGCACCGGGCGGAGAGTCCGTCTCCGCCCGGTCGTAGCGTGCGACCGCTGAGCGATAGGCCGCGGTGGCCAGTGCGATGATGGGGTCGAGCACATCTTCGCCTGCGGTGACCTGAAGATCATTGATGGTGCGGGCGATGACCGAAATGGCGAGCACCTGAATGGCATAGGCTTCGGCAGCATGGCCGGCCGCCATCACGCGGTTGCCTTCAGACTGAAACTCATTGAGCAGACCGGCGCGCTTGTCGGGCGTCAGGGTATTTTTCAGGTCGCGCCACGAGCGAACGCCCGCTATGGTAATGAGGTGCGAGGCCATCTGGCCCACCCGGAACAGCATTTCACTGTCGCGCCGATCTTCATCCTCGAGGTCCCTGAGGACGGCAGCAAGCCGCGACTTGAAGTCCTCGATCTGTGTGGTCATCTGGGCCTACTCCGCTCAAAGAGGACTATCATGACCGGGCAGACGGCAAAAATGCGGCCAGTATGGGCCCTGATGGCGCTTATCCTGACGCTCTTGCCCAGCCTCGCGCTGGCGCAGTACATGGACATGATGACGCTGGTCGGGGGGATCGCCAGCCGCGAATTCTATCGCGATGCTGACCGGGTCAGTTCGGTCAACGCGATCCGGGTCGAGCGGATCTCAAGCCTGCCCGGCGCGCAGTTCGGCCGCAGACGGCTCGACCGGATGCTCGATGCCTATCCGGAAGCGCAGCGCTATCTGCACGAGCAATTGCGCTTCAACCCCATTGCGGCCCGCGATATCCGCGCGCAGGGGTTTGAGATTGTCGACATCGTCTATCTCGTGGTCGCCGGCGATGGCGGCACGACCGTCTATGCCGACGACCTCGGCACCTAGAGCGCGCCCATCACCATCTGGCGGAAGCCATAGACCTTGCGGGCCCCGGCAAGCGGCACGAGCCGCACTTCGCGCGATTGTCCGGGCTCAAAGCGCACGGCGGTGCCCGCCGCGATATCGAGCCGCAGGCCGCGCGTCAGCTCGCGGTCAAAGCACAGCGCCGCGTTGGTTTCGTAAAAATGATAGTGGCTGCCTACCTGGATCGGCCGATCGCCGGTGTTGGCGACAATGAGCGTAATCGTGGGCGCGCCCGCGTTCAATTCAATGTCGCCGTCTTTGGTCAGCACTTCGCCGGGGATCATCGGGCGGCTCCTTAGCGGATCGGTTCGTGGACGGTGACCAGCTTGGTCCCGTCGGGGAAGGTCGCTTCAACCTGCACGTCGTGGATCATTTCGGCAATGCCATCCATAACGTCGGCGCGGGTGACCACATGGGCCCCGGCCTCCATCAGGTCGGCCACCGTGCGGCCGTCGCGGGCGCCTTCGACCACGAAATCGGTGATGAGCGCGATGGCTTCGGGATGGTTGAGCTTGACGCCGCGTTCAAGACGGCGGCGGGCCACCATGGCGGCCATGGAAATGAGGAGCTTGTCTTTTTCGCGCGGCGTCAGGTTCATGTCGGAATCCTAAAAAGTCCAGAGACGGGGCAGGGTGCGTGCCGCCGAGAGGGCAGCCATGATTGGCGTGATCGCTTTGCGCAGCGCAAGCCCGCCGGGGGCCAAAGCGCGTAATACCAGCCGGTCGCCCACAAGGGAAACGCCGAGCTGGGCCTCAGCGCTGCTCGCAGCACTCAGGCGGCGGAGCGGCTCGAGCTTCAGCGCAGCGTCGGGGCCCACATAGACGAGCGTCGCAAAGGCGCGCGCGCCCCGCAGCAGGCTGAGGCCGTCGCGCACCAGGGGATCGGGGTCGAGCCTTGTGGCTTCGGCATGGAGAAGGCGGCCTTCGCGCCGAATGCGCCAATCATCGCGGAAGCGCGCTGAAAGCGCCGCTTCACCCATGGCCTCGCGACCGAGTAGCACGGCTTCAAGCGCCAGAAATCGCGCGCCCGGGGCGAGATCGACCTCAAGCGTTCGGTGCAGGTGGCTGTGCTCAAACAGGATTGTTTCCTGCGGCAGCCATTCGACGCTGGCCCCTTCGCCAACGCTGATTGTGGTGCGGGCCCGCGCCGCATCGCCCAGCGAGCGATAGACCCGCTCCGCTGCCTGCGTCGTGAGGACGAGCGCCGTCCGGGCTCCCGCGGTAATCTGCCAGGCAATCTCGTCGCCGCCGGTCAGCCCGCCCGCCGTGTTGATGAGCACGGCTTCGGCCGGGCCCTGATCGGGGCGGGGCAGCCGGATTTTGGCGCAGCCCTCCTGATAGAGGCGCTCGAGCCGGGTTTCCCCGCCCCCGGGCTTGACGACGATCTCGCCGCGTCCGCGGGCGCGCTGGTGCCTGACAAAGCCCGAAACTGCGTTCACATCACACCATCAGATGGCGGCGGACCTCTGCCTTATCGAGGTCGCTCGCGGGCCCCTTGTGGCGGATTTCGCCGCGGTCCAGAATGTAGATGTCGTCGGCGATCTCGCGGCAGAAGTCCAGATATTGCTCGACAAGAAGAATGGTCATGCCCTTTTCATCGCGCAAAAACTGCAGGGCGCGGCCGATATCCTTGATGATCGAGGGCTGGATGCCCTCGGTTGGTTCATCGAGCACCAGCACTTTCGGCCGTGTGACAAGGGCGCGCGCAATGGCCAATTGCTGCTGCTGGCCGCCCGACAGGTCGCCGCCGCGCCGGTTGAGCATGGTTTTCAGCACCGGGAACAGCTCGAAAACATAGTCTGGCACCGCCCGGTCGCGTGGCTTCAGCCCGGCATAGCCGGTTTCGAGATTCTCCTTCACCGTGAGCAGCGGGAAAATCTCGCGGCCCTGCGGCACGTAGCCGAGCCCGAGCCGGGCGCGCTGATAGGGCGGGGCCTTGCCAAGCACGGCGCTATCGAGGCTGATTTCGCCCCGGGCGATAGCATTAAGTCCGGTGATGGCGCGCAGGGTGGACGATTTGCCCACGCCATTGCGCCCGAGAACGGCCGTGATGCGCCCTGGCCTCGCTTCAATCGAAACGCCGCGCAGCGCCTGCGCGGCGCCGTAAAACAGATCAATCGCCCGGACGGAAAGGCTGGTCATTTTCGCTCCTTACCGCCCGAGATAGCGTTCGATGACAATGGGGTTGGCGCTCACCTGATCGAGCGAGCCTTCGGCGAGCACGGTGCCTTCGGCAAGGCAGACGACGCGGGTATTCAGGGCACGCACAAAGCTCATGTCATGCTCGACCACCACCACCGAGCGTGTTTTGGCGATATCGCGCAGCAGCGTGGCGGTTTCGGCGGTTTCGGAGTCGGTCATGCCCGCTACCGGCTCATCGACCAGCAGCAACTTAGGATCCTGCGCGAGCAGCATGCCGATTTCGAGCCATTGTTTCTGGCCGTGGCTGAGATCGGCGGCCAGCGCCTCGGCGCGGCCGGTGAGGCGCACCGTGCGCAGGATGTCGTCAATCCGGGCGCCGTCCGCGTCTGTTTCGGTATAAAACAGCGCGCTGAAGATGCTGCGGCTGGTTTTTAGCGCGAGCACCAGATTATCGCGCACCGACTGGCTTTCGAACACGGTCGGCTTCTGGAATTTGCGGCCGATGCCGAGGTTGGCGATTTCCGCCTCGCTGCGCTTTGACAGGTCGATGGTGCCGTTGAAATACACTTCGCCATCGTCGGCGCGGGTCTTGCCGGTGATGATGTCCATCATCGTGGTCTTGCCCGCGCCATTGGGCCCGATGATGGCCAGCATTTCGTTGGGATGCACAATGATCGACAGGTTATTGAGCGCCCTGAAGCCATCAAAGCTCACCGACACGCCATCGAGATAGAGCATGGTTTCGTGTTTTTCGGTCATTCTGCGGGCTCCAGGCTGGGCGCGCGGTCGACAGTCGGGGCCGGGGTCTTCGCTCGGCGGCGGCGCAGTTGCGCCCAGAGCCCCACAATGCCCTTGGGCATGAACAGCGTCACGACCACGAAGAGGCCGCCCAGCGCGAACAGCCAATAGTCGGGGAGCGCACCGGTGAACACGGTTTTACCCAGGTTCACCAGCAGCGCTCCCACAATCGGCCCGAGCAGGGTTCCACGTCCGCCGACCGCCACCCAGATCACGGCTTCAATGGAATTGCCCGGGTCGAATTCTCCCGGATTGATGATGCCGACCTGCGGCACATAGAGCGCCCCGGCGAGCCCGGCGATCAGCGCGGAGACCACAAAGGCGAAGAGCTTCACGTTTTCGGGCCGCCAGCCTAAAAACCGGGTGCGGCTTTCCGCATCGCGCACGGCGATCATCACTTTGCCGAGCTTGGAATTGACGATCACCGAGACAACAAAGATCGAGCCCGCGAGCAGCAGCGCAGTGGCCGCGAACAGTGCGGCGCGGGTTTCGGGCGCCTGCACGTTGAACCCGAGGATGTCCTTGAAATCGGTCAGCCCATTATTGCCGCCCATGCCGAGATCATTGCGGAAAAATGCCAGCAGCAGCGCGTAGGTCAGCGCTTGGGTGATGATCGACAGATAGACCCCGGTGACGCGGCTGCGAAAGGCCAGCCAGCCGAAGCCAAAGGCGACGAGGCCGGGTACGGCCAGCACCGCGAGGACCGCAACCCACCACAGGTCGAAGCCGGTCCAGAACCAGGGCAGGTCCTTGTAATTGAGGAAGACCATGAAGTCCGGCAGCACGGGGTTGGCATAGACGCCGCGCGCCCCGATCTGGCGCATCAGGTACATGCCCATGCCATAGCCGCCGAGCGCGAAAAACGCCGCGTGCCCGAGGCTGAGGATGCCGCAATAGCCCCAGACCAGATCCAGCGCGAGCGCCAGAATGGCGTAGGTCAGATATTTGCCGAAGAGCGTGACGACATAGGCATCAAGATGCAGCGGGTTCCCCTGGGGCACCATGAGGCTGAGCGCGGGCACGAGCAGCGCGACGAGGAGGATAAGCCCGATCAGCCAGCGGGCCTTGGTGTCGAAACCGGTGAGAAGGACTTTGGTCAGCATGGGGTCAGCTCTCGACGAACCGGCCCTTGAGGGCAAAAAGCCCCCGCGGACGGCGCTGGATAAAGAGAATGATGAGGACGAGGATGACGATCTTGGCGACCACGGCGCCGAGATAGGGCTCCATGAATTTGTTGGCGACCCCGAGGCTGAGCGCGCCGACCAGCGTGCCGAACAGGTTACCCACTCCGCCGAACACCACGACCATGAAGCTGTCGATGATGTAGCCCTGCCCGAGATTGGGCGAGACATTATCGATCTGGCTCAAGGCAACCCCGGCGAGCCCGGCGATGCCGGAGCCAAGGCCGAAGGTGAGCGCATCCACGAATGGTGTGCGAATGCCCATGGCCGAGGCCATGCGGCGGTTCTGCGTGACGGCCCGCATCTGAAGCCCCAGCGGCGTGCGGTTGAGCGCGATGAGGAGGACAAGGAATACAACGAGCGCGAAGATCACGATCCAGAGCCGGTTCCAGGTGATGACCAGTTCGCCGAGCTGAAACGCGCCCGACATCCAGCTTGGGTTATCCACCAGCCGATTGGTGGGCCCAAAGACGGTGCGGACCGCCTGTTGCAGGATAAGGCTCAGCCCCCAGGTGGCAAGCAGGGTTTCGAGCGGGCGGCCGTACAGCCACCGGATGATGCCGCGCTCGATGATAATGCCGCAGGCGGCCGTGAACAGGAATGCAAGCGGCAGCGCAAAGAGCAGCGAATAGTCGGCTAGCCCCGGCAAAGAGGTGCGCAACACAGTTTGCACGGTAAAGGTGGTGTAGGCCCCCAGCATGACCATTTCGCCATGCGCCATGTTGATGACGCCCATGACGCCGAAGGTGATGGCGAGGCCGATGGCGGCCAAGAGCAGCACCGAGCCGAGCGACAGGCCGTACCAGATGTTCTGCCCGATATCCCAGACCCCGAGCGTGCGCGACAGGGTGGCGATGCCCGCCTCGATCAGCGGCTTCACGTCATCGGCGGCGGTCTCATTTGCAGTGAGGAGGATGGTTTGGGCGGCGCGGGACTGGCGCGCGACGATGGCGTCAACGGCGCTGGTTTTTTCGGCAAGGCTCGCGTCGGATTTGAGGGTCAGGACCTCGAGCGAGAGGGCCATGACGGCCTTGATCTCGGGATCAGCTTCAGCCGCATGAGCGCTCTTGAGCAGATCGAGCATATCGAGGCTGGCGGTTTTCAGCACGCTTTGCGCCGCGGAGAGGCGCGTTGCCCGGTCGGGGCTCAGCAGGGTCATCTGGCCGATGAGCGTCTTGATTTTGCCGCGCAGGGCATTGTTGACCTTGATCTTTTCAAGGTCGCTCTTTTGCGCATCCCCGAGCGGGGCCGCATCGAGCGGGTTGGTGAGCGTGTAGGCATCGCCTGATTTCTCGGCGCGGACGATGGTATCGGTGCGGCTATCAACAAACAGCGCGCCTGCAACGAGCGCGTTGAGAATGACGGGCACGCGGGCATCGCCGCTTTGAGCGAGCGCGGTGATGGCGGCGTCGCGTTCAGCGAAATCGCCTTTCGCCAATGCGGTGACGAGGGGGGCGATGTCGGGCACCTGGCCGAGGGCCGGCGCGGCGAACAGGAGGAGCATCAAAACGGCGAGACAGCGCTTCAGCATCACGTCACCAGAGGCGGGAGAGGGAGGCAAAGGCAGCGTGAGCCGCCTTTGCCGGACCTGACGTCAAGGGAGGAGGTCAGGATTAAGAGGCGGGTGCGCCGCAGGTCTTGGTTGCGGTGTCGTAGTGGCCGCAATTGATCGGCTGGGTCCAATCGGCTTCGATACCCTTGTCTTCGGGCAGGAAATCCGACCAGGCATCGCCCGGCACGAGTTCGGGGGTCTTCCAGACCACGTCGAACTGGCCATCATCCTGAATTTCGCCGATGTAGACCGGCTTGGTGATGTGGTGGTTCGGGAGCATCTTCGAGATGCCGCCGGTGAGGTTCGGGGTTTCCAGCCCGATGATCGCATCGAGCACCTTGTCGGTATCGGTCGTCCCGGCCTTTTCAACCGCCTGCACCCAGAGGCTGAAGCCGATCACATGGGCTTCCATCGGGTCATTGGTCACGCGCTTGTCGTTGCCGGTAAAGGCGCGCCAGTCGGCGATGAACTGCGTGTTCTCGGGGGTTTCGATCGACTGGAAATAGTTCCAGGCGGCGAGATGGCCGACGAGCGGCTTGGTATCGAGGCCAGCGAGTTCTTCTTCACCCACCGAGAAGGCCACCACGGGGATGTCTTCGGCGGAAATGCCCTGGTTGCCCAGTTCCTTGTAGAAGGGCACGTTGGCATCGCCATTCACGGTCGAGACCACGGCGGTCTTCTTGCCGGCTGAGCCGAAGTCCTTGATGGCCGCGACTTCCGTCTGCCAATCCGAGAAGCCAAACGGGGTGTAATTGGTCCGGATGTCTTCTGCTGCCACGCCATGATCGAGCAGATATTGCTCGAGGATCTTGTTGGTCGTGCGCGGGTAGACATAATCGGTGCCTTCGAGCACCCAGCGCTTCACCGAGCCGCCTTCTTCGCTCATCAGGTAGTCGACGGCCGGAATGGCCTGCTGGTTCGGCGCGGCGCCGGTGTAGAACACGTTGCGCTCGGATTCCTCACCTTCGTACTGCACGGGGTAGAACAGGATCGAGTTCAGTTCCTTGAACACCGGCAACACTGACTTGCGCGAGACCGACGTCCAGCAGCCGAACACGGCGGCAACCTTGTCGACGGAAATCAGCTCGCGGGCCTTTTCGGCAAACAGCGGCCAATCGGACGCGGGATCAACAACAACGGCTTCCAGCTTCTTGCCAAGCAGGCCGCCCTTTTTGTTCTGCTGGTCGATCAGGAACAGCATGGTGTCTTTCAGCGTCGTCTCGGAAATGGCCATCGTACCCGATAGCGAATGCAGAATGCCGACTTTGATCGTGTCGTCTGCGGCCAGAGCGGGAGCGAATGAACTCACCGTGATCGCGGCGCCAAGGCCAAGTGTGGCCAGAAGGCGATTGAAGTCTGTCATGTTTACCTCCGACAGATGGGTGTTTGCACCGCTGCCTTACGCTGCAAGGCCCGTGCCAACTCGGTCTATCTGCCAAAAAGGTTCGTTATTTCAGGGGTTTGCGGTCTTTTGAACGCCTGAGCGCGCTGCAGCGATCACTGGCCCGCGGGCGGACGCCTGCCTATTAAATAATCAGGCATCCACCCTCTGCGCGAATCTTACTCATTTATGACTGGCCGCGCGGTGGCCGGTGCGAAAGTCGTGACCACGCCACCGGGCTCTGCTAGGGACAGGCACCGGAGTGAGCCCTCCGGCAGAGGGTGTTTGCACCACAGCCTCGGCCCCCAGCGTCCCTTGCCGGACGCGGGGGCTTTTTATTGCCGCGCTCGGGTCGCCCGCAACCAAACCGAGGACGCCACGTTGAGGGGCAATCCGGCACGCATGGCCGGTCTCTGGTCGGCTGGTGGTGAGGGCCGACGCTCCCTTTTCTGCTTGGCCGATGGGGCGCGGGGCTTCGGCTCCGCGCCTTCCTTACATCAGGCGCTGCAGACGTCCGGCGAGCCAGATGTGCCCTGCTTCGCGCGCGTAATCGGCGGCGGTCTTGCCGCTATCGGTTTCCGAGCGGGGATGGGCGCCGGCCACCAGCAGCAACCCGGCAATCATGAGATCGCCATGCTGGGCGGCGGCATGGAGCGGCCGAAAGCCTTCGGCCTGCTTGAGGTTGGGATCGGCGCCGGCGCGCAGCAGGGCTTCGACCATGCCCGTGGCGCGGCGGGCCGTGGCCGCATGGAGGGCCGCCACCTGCTGCGGATTGTTGGCGCGGTGGTTGATATCCTGTGTGAGCGGCAGCAGGCGCTGAAAGGCCGGCTCATTGGAGAAGAAGCAGGCCAGCGCCAGGGGTGTGAACCCGTCGCCTGACAGCGCGTTGGCGTCCCAGCCTGCCTGAAGCGCGTGCTCAACCGACCTCTGATCGCCGATAATGATGGCATCCAGGGGATCGAGCGGCTTGGCCCGCTGACCCAGTTCGCGGGCGAGGTCGTTCTGGCCGTGATAGGCCGCGTAGGCGATGAGCGAGGCGCCGGAGGCATGGCGGGCCCCCAGAAGGCCGGGCTCCACCTCAAGCGCCGTCATGAGGGCGGCCCGATCAGCCGCGACGACGAAATCGAAGACGTCACCCATCGGACCCTCCCCCGAGTCTCCCTGAGCCGCTGAGAGAGCCTAGCGCAGAGCCGTGGGCGCGACCAGATGCCTTTCCACGCCGCAACGGCCTTGGTACACAAGCGTGACAGGGGACAGACATGACACTCAAGGCGCAGGACAGGATCGTCGGCGGGGGCGCGAAAAAACTGCTCTATGCCGCGCGCACCATCGGCGACATGGGCGTTGGCAAGGCCGGTAAGGCCATGGGGTCGCATAATACCTGCAAGGCCTGTGCCTATGGCATGGGCGGGCAGAAGGGCGGCATGGTCAACGAGCTGGGCGAGTTCCCTTCGGTCTGCAACAAATCGGTGCAGGCGCAATCAACCGATATTCAGGACGCCATTCCCCAAAGCCAGTTCACCCGTCTGATCAGCGATTTACAGCAGCTTTCCGGCAGGGAAATGGAGCGGCTCGGGCGGCTGGATACCCCGATGTACAAGCCCAGGGGTGGCGACCACTATCGCCCGGTAGACTGGGATTGGGCCATCGCGCTGGCCGCTGAGCGGCTCAGGGCCACGGCACCGGCGCGCAGCCTGTTTTATTCGTCGGGGCGGTCGTCCAACGAGGCGGGGTTCGTGTTCCAGCTGCTGGCGCGGGCCTATGGCACCAACAACATTTCCAACTGCTCGTACTATTGCCATCAGGCCACCAGCGAGGGGCTGGCGACGACCATCGGCACAGGGACGGCCACCATCGAACTGGAGGACCTGACCGGGGCCGATTGCATCTTTGTGATCGGGGCCAATCCGTCGTCCAACCATCCGCGCTTTGTGCATATGCTGAAGGCCTGCCGCGACCGGGGCGGGGACGTGATTGTCATCAATCCGGCAAAAGAAGCGGGCCTCGTGAAATTCGCCGTGCCGAAAAGCCCGCGCTCGATGCTGACGGGGGGCACCGAGATTGCCTCCTATTATCTGCAGCCGAAAATCGGCTCGGACATCGCGCTGTTTTACGGCCTCATCAAAACCGTGCTGGCGCTCGGGGCCGAGGACCGCGCGTTCATTGCGGCCCATAGCGTGGGGTTTGAGGGGCTGAAGGCGCAGATCGAGGGGACCAGCTGGGACGAGATCGAAGCCCGCACCGGGCTTACCCGGGCCGAGATCGAGGCCGTGGGTGCGCGCTATGCCGAGCGGCAGACTGTCGTCTTTGCCTGGGGCATGGGCATGACCCACCATGAGCATGGGGTGGCCAATGTCGAGGCTATTGCCAATCTGGCGCTCGTGCGTGGCATGGTGGGACGGCGGTTTGCCGGGCTCTTGCCGCTGCGGGGCCATTCCAACGTGCAGGGCATCGGCACCATTGGGGTCAAGCCGCTGGTGTCCGAGGCGGTGTTCCGCCGCATGGAAGAGGTGTTTGGCATTACGCTGTCGCGGGCAGCGGGCTACGATACGCTGGCCGGGCTTGAGGCAGCGCAGCGTGGCGCGATCGACGCGGCCGTACTCATGGGCGGCAATCTTTATGCGGCCACGCCGGATACTGGCTTTGCGGCCGAGGCGCTCGGGGCCATCGGGTTCAAGCTGTATCTGACCACTACGCTCAACCGCGGCCATGTGCATGGCCTCGGTGAGGGCGAATGCCTGATCCTGCCGGTGACGGCGCGCGATGAGGAATGGTCGCCCACCACGCAGGAATCGATGTTCAACTTCGTGCGGCTATCGGACGGCGGCATTACGCGGCACGCCACTGTGCGGCCGGAAACGGTGATCCTTGCGGATCTCGCCACGCAGCTTCTGCCTGAAAGTCCCATCGATTTTTCGGCGTTCAAGGAACACAGCACCGTGCGGGCGGCGATTGCGCGCATTGTGCCGGGGCTTGAGGCTCTGGCCGATATTGATGTCGCCAAAAGGGAATTCCACATCCGGCAGCGCGTGCTGCATGCGCCGAGTTTCGGCACCCAGGACAAGAAGGCGCATTTTGTGCCGGTGCCGCTGCCGCAGATCAGGGGGCGCTTCACGCTCGCCACCGTGCGGTCGGAAGGGCAGTTCAACTCGATCATCTATGAGGAGACCGACAGCTATCGGCGCAATGCGCCGCGCGATGCGGTGTTCCTCTCCGACGCCGACATGGCTGCGTTCGGGCTCGGGGATGGCGATCCCGTCACGCTGCAATCGGCGACCGGCCGCTTTGCTGGCCGTGCCTACCGGTTCGATCTGCCGCAAGGCTCGCTTCTGGCCTATTACCCCGAGGCCAATGTGCTGACCGGCCGGGCCGTCGATGTCCGATCCCGCACCCCGGCGTTCAAATCCATTGCCGTTGACATTGCGCCCTGAGGCAACCTGACGCCGCCCCGCGCATTAGGCGGTGTGGGGGAGGGCGCTCATGACCGTCGCTATGGGGCTCAGTTTTGCCGTCATCGGGCTCACCATGGTGGGGTTCGTCGCAGGCCAGCTCCGCTATGACCTGGTGGCCGTTCTGGGCTTGCTCTTGGCCATCGGCCTTGGCCTCGTGCCGGCGCAAGAGGCGTTTTCAGGGTTTTCCGATGACATTGTAATCATCGTGGGCAGCGCGCTGATCGTTTCTGCCGGTGTGTCGCGATCAGGGATCATGGAAGATCTGGTGCGCCGGATTGCGCCCAATGTGACAAAGCCCCGGCTGCAACTGCTGCTGCTCATTGTGGTGGTGGCGGCGCTTTCGGCCATTATGAAAAACATCGGTGCTCTGGCGCTGATGATCCCCATTGCCTACCAGATGGCGCGGCGCTCCGGCGTTTCGCCGTCGATGTTCCTGATGCCGATGAGCTTTGCGGCGCTTTTGGGCGGGCTCGTGACGCAGGTTGGCACCTCGCCCAACATCATTGTGTCGCGTGTGCGCGAATCGCTGACGGGCGAGCCGTTCCACATGTTCGATTTCACGGCCTCGGGACTCGCACTCGCCGGGGCGGGGGTAGTGTTCCTCTCGCTGTTTTACTGGCTCCTGCCAGCCCGCCAGCGGGCCGGTCTGGCGGTCAACGAGGCCATCGAGATCACCAATTATACCACCGAAGCGCTGGTGCTCGAGGGGTCGGCCATTGCCGGCGCAACGGTGGCGGACCTGCATAAGCTCGCCAATGGCCGCGCCATGGTGACGACCATCCGGTCCGCCGCTGACGCGCGCCGGGTGCCGCTGCCGGATGTGGTGCTGCGGGCCGGCGACCAGCTGCTGCTCGAAGGCGAGCCCGAGGCGCTCGATCTGATGATCGCGCAGGCCGGGCTCAGGCTCAGGGAACGGGGCGGGGCGGTGGCGAGCGAAGACCAGACCATTGAGGCCGTCATCGGTCCCGTGTCCCCGCTCAGGGGGCGGACGGCGGCGGAGTACGCGCTCCATGAACGGACGGGGCTGTCGCTCCTTGCCGTCAGCCGCCGCGAACAGCGGTTTACCGAACGGCTTGGCAATATTGCGCTTGAGGCGGGCGATGTGGTGCTCCTCCGGGGGCCGCGCGCGCGGCTGGGCGAAGACCTGCGTGGGCTCGACTGCCTGCCGCTTGCTGACCGCGACCTGAAGCTTGGCTCAGCGCGCAACCGGCTTCTGCCCCTTGGCATTCTGCTCGCGGCCATGGCGATTACGGCTGCGGGGCTGGTGCCGGTCGGGGTGGCGTTTTTTGGCGCAGCGGTGCTGATGGTGCTGACGGGCGGTTTGCCAATGGTGGGGCTGTACCGCGCGCTCGATGGACCGATCCTGGTCATGCTGGCGGCGCTGATCCCCGTCTCGGATACGCTGCGCACCTCGGGGGCCACGGACCTCATCGCGCATGGACTATCAACGCTGGCGGCCACGCTCCCGGCCCATGGGGCGCTGGCGCTGATTCTGGTGTCGGCCATGGCGGTGACGCCGTTTCTCAACAATGCTGCAACCGTGCTGGTGATGGCGCCGATTGCGGCCAGTTTCGCGGGCGATCTCGGGCTGCGGCCCGAAGCCTTTCTGATGGCGGTGGCCATTGGGGCGGGTTCAGATTTCCTGACGCCGGTCGGGCACCAGTGCAACACGCTGGTCATGGGATCGGGCGGCTACCGCTTTTCCGACTACTGGCGTCTTGGCCTGCCGCTCAGCATCCTCGTCATGGTGATTTCGGTGCCGCTCCTGCCTATCCTCTGGCCTTTTCAGTGAGCCGGTTGCCCCCCGCGCCCAAAGCTCATAGATAGGCGGCAACGATACCCCTTTTTTTAAAGAGTGCTCGATGGCCCGCCAGTTCATCTATCACATGCATGGTCTCTCGAAGACCTATTCCTCGGGCAAGAAGGTGCTCGATAACATCCATCTGAGCTTCTATCCGGATGCCAAGATCGGCGTGCTCGGCCCCAACGGCTCGGGTAAATCGACCCTGTTGCGCATCATGGCCGGGATCGACACCGACTTTTCGGGCGAGGCCTGGATCGCTGATGGGGCAAAGATCGGCTATCTGGCGCAGGAACCCGAGCTGGACCCGGCGCTCAACGTGCTCGGCAATGTCATGACCGGGGTCAAGGAAAAGAAGGCCGTCATCGACCGCTACAACGAGTTGATGATGAACTATTCCGATGAGACCGCCGATGAGGCGACCAAGCTGCAGGACGTGATCGATTCCCAGAACCTGTGGGATCTCGAATCGCAGGTTGAAGTCGCGATGGAAGCGCTCGGCTGCCCGGCGGGCGATGCCGATGTCACCACGCTGTCGGGTGGTGAAAAGCGCCGCGTGGCGCTGTGCGCGCTGCTCCTGTCGCAACCCGATCTGATCCTGCTCGACGAACCGACCAACCATCTCGACGCCGAGACCACGGCCTGGCTCGAAAAGCATCTGCGCGAATTCCCCGGCGCGGTGCTGATCATCACCCACGACCGCTATTTCCTCGACAATGTGACGGGCTGGATTCTTGAACTCGATCGCGGCCGCGGCATTCCCTATGAGGGCAATTATTCGGCCTATCTCGACCAGAAATCCAAGCGCTTTGCGCAGGAAGAGCGCGAGGATCAGGCCCGGCTCAAGGTGCTCAACAGCGAAAAGGACTGGATCAGCCAGTCGCCGCAGGCGCGGCAGGCCAAATCCAAGGCGCGTATTCGGGCCTATGACGAGCTGGTCAAGATCAACGAGGCGCGCACGCAGTCGACCACCGCGCAGATCATCATTCCGCCGGGCGAACGGCTCGGGCAGAACGTGATCTCGGTTGAGGGTGTGTCGAAGTCTTACGGCGACCGGCTGCTGATCGACAATCTCAGCTTCAAGCTGCCGCCGGGCGGCATCGTCGGCATCATCGGGCCGAACGGGGTGGGCAAGACCACGCTGTTCCGCATGTTGACCGGGCAGGAACAGCCCGATAGCGGCGAAATCAGCATCGCTGAGGCGGTGAACATGGGCTATGTCGACCAGAGCCGCGACTCCCTCGATCCGAACAAGACGGTGTGGGAGGAAATCTCGGGCGGGAATGAAATCCTGCTGCTGGGCAAGCGCGAGATGAATTCGCGCGCCTACACCTCGGCCTTCAATTTCAAGGGTTCGGACCAGCAGCAGAAGGTCGGCAACCTCTCGGGCGGGCAGCGCAACCGCGTGCACCTCGCCAAGATGCTGAAATCGGGGGCCAATGTGCTGCTCCTCGATGAGCCGACCAATGACCTGGATACCGAAACGCTGGCGGCGCTCGAAGAGGCGCTCGAAGAATTCGCCGGTTGCGCCGTGGTCATCAGCCACGATCGCATGTTCCTTGATCGGCTGGCGACGCACATGCTGGCCTATGAGGGCGACAGCCATTTCGAGTGGTTCGAAGGCAATTTCGCGGACTATGAGGCGGACAAAATCCGCCGGCTGGGGGCGGATTCCGTCAACCCCAAGCGCGTGACCTACAAGCGCCTGACGCGCTGAGTGCGGGCGGGGCGCGACCCCGCCTGTTTCTGACCCTCTTGTGGAGCCCGTGCCATGGCCGCCCCTTTTGAAATTGCCTTTGATGGCGCGTTGATCCGGGGCGAAGCCGATGGCTTTGGCCTGCCGGTGGTGTTCCTGCATGCCGAATGCGCTGACCGGCGCATGTGGGGCGCGCAGATGGAGCTTCTCGCTGCCGAGGGCTACCATGTCATGAGCTACGACCGCCGCGGCTTTGGCGCGACCGAAAGCGAAGACGCGCCGTTCAACGCGCTGATCGATCTCGAAACCGTGCTCGATCAGCTCAGCCTGCACGCCGTGGTGCTGGTGGGCTGCGGGGAGGGGGGCGCGCTGGCGCTCGATTTCGCGCTCGATCACCCCGAACGCACGGTGGGGCTCATTCTCGTGGGCACCACCGTGACCGGCGAAGATCCGCCGGAATTCCCTGATGAAGCGATCGATCTGGAAGACGCGCTCGATTATGCGGCGGCGCGTGGCCATATGGATACGGTCAACCGGATTGAGGCGCATCTCTATCTCGATGGGCCCCTGTCGGAATCGGGCCGGGTAAGCGGCGAGGTCCGCGATCTGTTCCTGGATATGAACGGCATTGCGCTCAACCACGCCGATCTCACCGATGAGGAAGAGCGGGACCCCGCCTGGACGAGCCTCGGCGCGGTATCGGCACCGACCCTGCTGGTCGTTGGCGAACTCGATTTCCCCGATACCGTTGCGCTCCATGAAAATCTGTCTGAGGAACTCGAGACCGCCTTTGCGGTCGTGCTCGAGGATTGCGCGCGCCTCGCGCCGCTTGAGGACCCGGACCTCTTCAACCCGCTGCTGCTTGAATATCTCGAAGCGATTTCGGGGCAGGCGGACGACGAGGACGAAGCGGAGGCCTGAGCGGCTTCGGCGTAAGGTTTTGTCGCATGGCGACCTGGGGTGAATTCCGGGTGGTCGGCCTCCCACCCGGCTGGTAAGAGAGGCGCGATTTCCGGCCCTATCGCGCCGGAGCGCCTGAAAGGCCCTGGTTTTGTCCGTTCTGTCCACTCAGCCGACCCGCACCGAGACCGGTCTTGGTGCCGGCCTCATCGCCTATGTGCTCTGGGGCTTTCTGCCCCTGCTGTTCGAGCTGCTGCGCAGCGTTGGCGCTGAGACGCTGGTGGCCGGTCGCACGCTGTTCGCGCTTTTGTTTGTCGGCGCTGTGTTGGTCATTTGGGGCCGCATGGCCGAGGTGCGCGCGGTACTGACAAACGGCCGGATGGTGCGGAGCCTCATGCTGGCGGCCCTGTTCCTTGCAGCCAACTGGCTGATCTATGTCTATGCCGTGGATACCGATCAGGTGCTTGAGGCGAGCTTCGGCTATTTCATCAATCCCATGGTCAATGTGGCCCTGGGGATGCTGTTCCTTGGCGAAAAGCTCAACCGCTGGCAGGCGCTCGCTGTGGCGATTGCGCTCGTGGCCCTTGGCGTTCAGGCGCTTGGCCTTGGGCACATTCCGGTCATCGCGCTGGGGCTCGCCGTCAGCTTTGCGCTCTATGGCTTCATCCGCAAGACGGCGCCGACCAGCTCGGCGGTTGGGCTGTTTGTTGAAACCCTGCTGCTGAGCCCGATTGCAGCGCTCTACCTCCTGGTGCATTTCGCGGTCGGCCATGCCGCGTTTGACATGGGCACGCTGTGGCTCCTCGCGCTGACGGGACCGGCCACGGCCGTGCCGCTTCTGGCCTTTGCCTTTGCAGTGCAGCGGCTCACCCTCACCAGCATCGGCATGCTGCAATATATCGCGCCGTCGATTGCCTTTCTGCTCGCGGCCACGGTGCTGGGCGAACCGCTCAACCCGCTGCGGCTCATCAGCTTCGGGCTGATCTGGCTGTCGCTCGTCGTTTACACCGCCGATTCTTTCGTGCGGCGACGGCGCGCAGCGCTGGCCACACAGGGCGTTTGACCGTCCGCGCAATCGATACAATTTTACACAAATGCCGCCGCTGCGCTTTAGCCGCGGGCATGGCTTTGTCCCTAGGGTGGACCCTGCGACTTGGGGACAAAGGGGACTGGAATGCTACTGAGGATCGCAGAAGATTATCGACGGGGGGGCGGGCATCGCGTCCTTGGCACTGAAACCGAGACACAGGCCCGCGACCAGCTGTTCCGCCATGTGGCGCAGCTTTATGCCAATATCGTCGAGGGCATCGACGGCGAACAGGACGCGCAATATGACGATGTGCTGTGCTCACTCGCCGATCTCGTGGAAGACGAGGCCCGGGCCTATATTGCCCGCATCCTGACGCCGCTCGATCATGCGCCCCATAATGTGGTGCTGCGGCTGGCGCGGGATTCCATCGAGGTGGCGCGGCCGCTGCTCGAGTTTTCCAATCATCTGTCGGAAAATGATCTCGTCGAGATCGCCACGCATTATTCGGACGACCACCGCCACGCTATTGCCGGGCGTATGGTGGTGGGCGACCGCATCAGCCAGGCGATTGCCCGGCACGGCGGCGCGACGTCAATCCAGCGGCTCGTCCGCAATAGCGGGGCCGAACTCAGCAAGGAGACGCTGGCGCGGCTCGCCCAGCGCGCCCGGTCTGACGAGGCCCTGGCTATGGAATTGCGCGGGCGTCAGGATATCGACTGGTCGGTGGTGCGCGGGCAGGTCGAAGAGGCCGGACGCGCGATTCTCGGCCGGGTGGCGGCGCAGGCGAATGGGCAGGGACCAGGCGGTGCGGCGGAGAAGGTCGCGACTCTCGTGTTCAATCGGCTGCGGAGCCGCGCCGGGTTTTCGAGCAAGGAATGGGCGCTCGCCTATAATCAGGTCAAGGCGCTGTCTGACCGTAACCAGCTCGATGATCGGGCCATCACCCGCTTTGCCCGCTTCGGCTATGGCCACCATTCGGCGGCAGCGCTGGCGGTGAAGCTGGCCATCGCCCCCGAGCATGTCATCAAGTGGCTGGCGGCGCAGGATTATGATGCGGTGGCGGTGGCGCTCAAGGCCATGGGGGTCGCCAATGGGCTGGTGGAACCTATCATCGCCAGCCTGCCCTGGCGCGACATCCCGGACCGCGCGTCTATCGGCTGGGCGGTAAACCGCTTCCAGACACTCGATGCGGCCTCGGTCGACGGACTTGTCGGGGCCTGGCGCAGCCAGACCAGCCAACGCAATTCAGCTTAGCGACCAGGGTCACGGGCCCCAGTCCCCACTGAGCTTCGCACGCTCCCCGTGATCGGTCGCTATCAGCGGGCCGGTCTCCCTCACAGGAGATCGGCCCGTATTCATTAGCTCTCGCGCTTCAGCACGCTGAGGAGATCGGGCAGGAATTCGCGGATCGCCGGGGGTTTCTCGGCGATGAAAGGCAGGGGGCGGACAACGCTGAGCGCCGCAATGCCCACCCGCACGGTCATGAGCGCATTGACCACGCCTTCGCCCAGCCGGGCCGAAACCCGGGCCGCCATGCCCTGGCCCAGCATCTGTTCCACCACGCCATCGGTCAGCACCAGGCCACCGGTCACCGCGAGGTGACCGAGCACGGCGCCGAAGAGCCGCACGGTGCCCCAGAGCCCCGGACGTGCTCCATAGAGTTGCATGATATCGCGGCCGAGCCGCAGGCTTTCGAAAAGCACATAGGCCAGATCAACCAGCGCCCGGGGGCTGATGGCGGTAACGAGCGCCACCCGGCGGGCGGCAGCAGCCGTCAGGGCTCGCGCCCCCTGATCGAGCGGGTGCATCAGCCGCCCTTCGGCAACGCGGATGAGGTCGGCCCCATCGAGGATATGGGCCCGGTCGGCGGCCAGCTCGGCGCGGGCCCGCGCCAGATCGGCCCGCGCGGCATAGAGCCGGTCGAGATCAGTGACCACGCGGCGGGCGAGCGGTGCTGCGTTGTTGTCCAGCGCTGTTGCAGCCCTTGCCTGCAGGTCGCGGAGGCGCGAGAGGCGGGCGAGCCCGAAAAGCTCGTGGATCAGCAGGACAAAAACAGCAAGGCCAAACAGAATGACCAGCGTCAGCCCAAAATAGCCAAGCCCGGACCAACGGACAAAGGCGGCCCGCACAAGGCTGTCAAGCGCGAGACCGATCCCGAGGCTGAGGAGCAGCCCCCCGGCCCAGAGCGCAAGCCGAAAAATCCAGGTTTGCCGCTTCGGCGGGATAAGCCGGTGCTGGTCGTCGGCGCTCAGGCTTTCTGGCGTGGGTGACAGGCCCGAGAGGGTTTCAGGCAGAAAGACGCGCGCCGGGCGCGGCTCGGGGCGGGTGGGGCCGTTGGTCGATGGACCGAGCGGGGTGGCGAAGGGATCTCTCATTTCATCCAGTCCCCGATCAGCCAATCGAGTGCCCGGTCGAGCCTGATATAGGGCAGGGCCGGGGTGCCATCGGCCCGGCGCTCAAGCCGGAGCGGCGGGCGAAAATTGAGAAAATGCAGGCGACCGGCGGGCGCTGCGGACAGGGTCTCGGTGGTCTCGGGCAGATCGCCGGGAAACAGCGCGATCTCGGTCTTGCCATCATAGAGCACTGCACCCATGCGCTCGCCCTGTTCGGGCACGCCGACGATCACATCATGCGGACCTTCGGCGGTGTCGACCACGGCTTCACGGGTGGCGCGCACCGAGGCGAGCGCCAGCGACCGGGTTGCGGCGCCGGAAAAACGCGCGCGGCGCGTGGCGTCGGCGACGAGCGTGTTGAGGAGCGCCTCAAGGCGATCATGGCTCGTCGAATGGATATGGTCGGCTTTGCTCGCGGCAAACAGGATGCGGTCGATGCGCCGGGCAACGAGCCGCGTGATCGGGTTCGAGTCCCCCGCCCTGAAGGCGGTGAGTGTATCGGTGAGCGCGGTGCTCAGCGCCGATAGCGCCGCCGCGCCGCCATTGAGCGCCGAGAGCGGGTCAGCCAGGACGATCTGCCGATCGAGCCGCGCAAAGTGATCGCGGAAAAACGGTCGTACAACGAGGCGCTTATAGGCCTCGTAGCGCGCCGCAAAAAGCGCATGCACGCTATCGCGCGGTGCTATGTGGCCGGGGGCAGGGAGGGGCGCAAAGGTCAGGGCGGGACTGCCCTCCAGTTCGCCGGGGAGCAGAAACCGCCCGGGTGTCAAAGCGAGGAGGGCCGTGGGGTCGGCCTTTTTGGTTTTGAGCCAGGCGGTGAAATCGCGCGCGAGCGCTTCGGTGGCCTCAACGCTCAGCACAGCCTGGGGGTCAGCGCTGAGGAAGCCGGGCGGGTTGGGGTCGGCTGTCGCGATGGCGCGGAGCCGGTCGCTCCAGCTCGCGAAATCGAGGGTGAGAAGCCCCAGATCGAGCAGCCATTCGCCGGGGTAATCCACGATGTCGATTTCGAGTTCGCGCTGCGGCGTGCCGAAACTCTTTGAGCGATAGCGGATGAGGAGGCTCAGTTCGGAAAGGCCCCGCGTCGACTGCGGCCAGTGCGGATCGGGCCCGATGAGAGCGTTGCGGTGGGTCTCGACCGCAAAGCGCGGTACGGCAGCATGCGGCTGTTCAATGAGGCTGGCGCCAATCATCCGGCCCTCGGCCATGGGCGCGAAACCCGGCAGGCGGGTGCCCCGCGTCAGGGCATCGACAAGGGCGGTGATAAACAGCGTCTTACCCGAGCGCGCGAGCCCGGTGACGCCGAGCCGCAGGCGGCGACGCCCCGGCCGCACCGCCCGTTCGGCGAGGGTGCGGGCCACGAGGCCAATCTCGTCGATAAGGCGCAAGGGGGCATCGGGCACGAGCGGCTCCGCAACAGGGACCGCCTCGATATAGGCATGTTTGAGCCCAGTTCAATCGGCCGCGCCCGTGGGGGCAGACCCGAGAGCCCCGTCACCGGGCGCCGATGGCCGCCATGTCATAGGGCGTCGTCTGGTAAATCTCGTTGATCCAGTTCTGGAACATGAGATGGGCATGGCTGCGCCAGCGGTTCTCGGGCTCAGCCGAGGTATCGCCATTGGGGTAGAGATTGGCCGGCAGATCGGGGTTAAGGCCGGCCTTCAGGTCGCGCTCATATTCATCGGCGAGCGAGCGGTTGTCATATTCAAAGTGATTGAGCATGTAGAGCGCCGGGCGCGTGCGGTCTTCGATCATGCACACGCCAATGTCGCTGTCGATCAGTACATCGAGCCCCGCGCCGATGGTCTTGCGGTCAATGTCATTATAGCGCGACACCGGGATCATCGGGCTGTCGGACAGGCCGCGGAGCCAGGGTGTCGGGCGGCCCACCAGGGTGTGCCGGAACACGCCAAAGGCTTTTTTCGCCATGCGGTAGCGCTTGACCCCGTGGAAATGATGGAGCGCCGCCTGAGCGCCCCAGCAGATGAACATGGTGTGGTGCACATTGGTGCCGGTCCAATCCATGATCTCGACCATCTCGCGCCAGTATTTCACCTCCTCGAAAGGAATGTGAGCGACCGGCGCGCCGGTGACAATGAAGCCATCGAACTTGCGGTTCCGCACGTCTTCCCAGGTGGAATAGAAACTCCTGAGGTAGTCCTCCGAGGTGTTGCGCGACTGGTGGTCGGTGATGCGCACGAGGGTCAGGTCGATCTGCAGCGGTGTCGAGCCGATCAGCCGGGCGAACTGGGTCTCGGTCCGCTCCTTGTTGGGCATCAGGTTGAGCAGGCCAATCTGCAGCGGCCGGATGTCCTGCCGTGACGCGCGCGATGAATCCATCACCACCACGCCCTCGGTTTCGAGGGTTTTGCGGGCCGGCAGATTATCGGGAATGCGGATCGGCATGGCGGGTCTTTCTCAGCTCCGACGGGCGATGGCGCGCGCGATCAGCCCCACGAAATCCTGTCCGTCGCGGATGTCAGCCAGGTCGCTGGCGTCAATTGTATAGCCGAAATTATCGGCGAGCGCCTGATAGCGCGGCAGGCGGTCGCGGAGCAGGGCTTCAAAGCCCCAGGCGCCGAAGGCATCGGGATCGACATCATCATCGTGGACGATCTGATTGACGCGTTTGAACTCGGCCCATTTTTCAACGAGGAAGGCCGGTTGATAATACATCGGCTTGGGGCTGTCGCGGAAGCGGCGAATGAGCTGCTGGGCATTATCCTCGGTGCCCCGGATGTGCAGCAGCACGGTGTGGGCGCGCAGCGCCGCAATCACCGGATCATCGGGATTGGCGGGGTCGACCACCTCGATCAGCGATCCGCCGGTGTCGGCAATGAAATCGGAATAGCCATACAGGCTCTCGGCCCGCTCGATGAAGCGGGGAATGTCTTCGAGCGCGGCAATTTCAGCCACGCGGTGCTGCTCCTGCCGCCGCTGGTATTCGCCCAGTGGCAAGCCGCCCTTTGCCCCATGGCCTGGCCGCCCGAGGTAGGTCGAGAGCGGATCGAGATTGGCGAAGGTGATGTTGCTTTCGATCTTGATCGAGTCCGTGCGCAACAGATCGCGCAGGAACGGCACTTTCATGGCCTCGGCCTTGAAATTGTCGACGATGAACTCGCCCATGTAGCGCGTGCCGATGCGGTAGTCGGCCGAGTAATGGAACCAGTGGTGCTTGCGTAAAAGCGAGGCGAGCCAGGTCTTGCCGACGCCGGCCATGCCGAACACGGTGACCGCGTGGCGCGGCGCCTCAATGAAAGCCTTGGGGGTATCAAACAGCATCGCCCGGACCCTTGTCGTCACAGGCTATGCATCTAGACGATGCGCCCCTGGGTCACAAGTGTTGCGGCGCTTCACACTAGTGTCTGGTATTCATATAGCCGGAGTGAACCGCACCGGGAGTTCCGGAGGCTGTTTGGTTTAAGTTATGCGGCCATGGGCGGTTGTTCCAGTGCCGCGTAGAAGTTTGCCTCGGCTTCCGCTGGCGGGATGTTGCCGATGGGTTCGAGTAATCGCCGGTGATTG
>CAIKKY010000029.1 GCA_903828145.1 uncultured Hyphomicrobiales bacterium
CAGAGAAAGAGTGGAAAATGCCCCCTCGTGAATGGTCAATGGCCAAGGCGCAGTTCGCCGTCATCTTCGGCGATCGCTTCATCAGAGCCATGGCGGCGTAACGTGAAATCGCCCGCCACACACGAAATTGCTGACAGTCCCCCCCAACCCGGTTCCACGTCGAAAATTTCCCAACCTCGACGTATCTTGCCTTGCCTGAGGTTTCATCCGAACGCCGGACGTACATGCCGATTGGCTTTATGTCGCCACATACCGTTGCAAGTAACAAGCTTCGACTCCTGCCCGACGCATCCCTTTGGCACTTCGGGATACTCACCTCACTCATGCACAACGCGTGGATGCGGGCTGTGACAGGTCGTCTGAAAAGTGACTACCAGTATTCCGTGCTCGTTGTTTACAACAACTTCGTCTGGCCCGAGACCGCGAGCCCGGCCCAACGGGCCAAGGTTGAGGCGGCAGCGCAAGCGGTGCTCGCTGCCCGCGCGCGCTATCCCGGCGAGACGTTGGCGCAGCTTTACGACCCCAATCTCATGCCATCCGACCTTTTGGATGCTCACCACGCGCTCGATCGCGCTGTGGACGCCTGCTACCGCCGCGACCCGTTCAAATCAGAGATGGAGCGGGTTCAGCACCTGTTCCGGCTCTACGAAGCGAATGTGGCGCCGTTGACCAAGCCGAAATCTAGACGATATTGACGGATTGACCTTGGGATTTTCGCCTATATTGTACGCAATAACCCGATACCCATATGCCGATACTCTCAGTGCCAGCATACGAGGTTCAATTAACCTTGAATTTTTTGAAAAGGCGATGGTTATGGCAGTTCAAACAAAATCATTCGGAAAGCTTTCGGAGTTTTTTTCAAAGTTGTCGCAGGTAGCTGTACCAGAGCAAGCAACTACAGCGTGGTTGAAATCGGTCGGATACGCGTCGAGTTATGATGCTACGATATTGAAAGTTCTAGAAGCTCTCGGTTTTACTGCGGCAAAGGTCCCTACCAGCTTGTGGCGAGATTATCGTTCAGGAAATAAGTCTACATTGGCGGATGGTATAGTTAGAGCGTTTCCTGAATTGTATAAGGTCTATGATAAAGCGCACATCCAAAAAGATGTCGACTTAGAGAAAATTTTAAAAAACAACTCTGACCAAGGAATTGAGGAAATACAACTTAGCCTTCGTACGTTTCGTGCCTTGGTTGATCTGGCAAAGTTCTCCGAAACTATAGAGAGCGCTCAGTCGTCGGAGAGCGTCGCGGTCAGCGTAGAAAGCCAGAGTACTCATCCACGAACAAAATCACCATCTGTGCATATCGACTTACAGATTCACATTTCTCCGGACCTTAGTTCCGAGAAAATAGACGGATTGTTCGAAAGTATGGCGAAGCACCTCTATGGCAATTCATAAATCCGACATTCATGAAATATTTGAAATATCGTCCAGATTAAGTGTTGCCCTTCTGGATTTTAAAAAACGCCCAAAAACACAATCAAATGAAAGCAATGACGATATAATTTATCGAGATATATACTCGTCAATGAAAAACTATTTAGAAAAAATATCTATAGAAATAAATGGAACATATGAGAGCGGGTTTTATGATAGTTGCGCTGTTTTACTGCGAAAATTAATAGAGGCCCTTATTATTGAGATCTATGAGGGCAATAATATTGCCGAGAAGCTCAAAGACAGGAATGGGGATTTTGTTGCTTTAGGTGAGATGATAAATCGATGTTTGGGGGAGGTGTCTTGGAATCTCTCACGGGGCAGCCGCACGGCTCTTCAAGAAGTTAAGGCTTTGGGAGATAAGGCCGCACATTCCCGTCGCTTCCGAGCGCACAAGAAAGATATCGACAATCTAAAGTCAGGCGTAAGGGAGGCGGTTCAGGAACTGGTTGCGATCGCGAACCTTAAGACCCCCACCCCCTAAAATTTGTCAGACAAGCGCTTGCCCTTCGTGCGCCCTTGGGTAATATCCGGCCCGAAAAACAGGGGAATCCCATGCATGTGCTGATTATTGGCGCCGCCGGTATGGTGGGGCGGAAGCTGAGCGGGGCGCTGGTTCAGGCCGGGCGTATTGGCAAGGCCGACATTTCGCGGTTCACGCTCGCCGATGTGATCGAGCCGGCAAAGCCGGTGTTTTCGGGGCCGGTGGAGACCATCGCGTCGGATCTGTCGGCGCCGGGCGCGGCGGAAAAGCTGGTGGCCCTGCGGCCCGATGTGATCTTTCACCTGGCGGCCATTGTCTCGGGCGAGGCGGAGGCGGATTTCGACAAGGGCTATCGCATCAATCTCGATGGCACGCGGCTGCTGCTCGAAGCGATCCGGCATGAGGGGATGAAGGCGCCGTATAAGCCGCGCCTCGTGTTCACCTCGTCGATTGCGGTGTTTGGCGCGCCGTTCCCCGAAGCGATTGGCGATGAATTCCTCAATGCGCCGCTCACCTCCTATGGCACGCAGAAGGCGATCTGCGAGCTGCTGATCAATGATTATTCGCGGCGCGGCTTCCTCGATGGCGTGGGCATCCGCCTGCCGACCATCGTGATCCGGCCGGGCAAGCCCAACCTCGCGGCCTCGGGCTTTTTCTCCAATATCCTGCGCGAACCGCTGGTGGGCATCGAAGCGGTGCTGCCGGTGGACCCGGATGTGCGGCACTGGTTTGCCAGCCCGCGCGCGGCCGTGGGCTTTCTGACCCGGGCGGCCGAAATGGATACGGCCCCGCTCGGCTGGCGCCGCACGCTCTCGGTGCCGGGGCTTTCGGCCACGGTGGGCGAAGAGATCGAAGCGCTGCGCCGCGTGGCCGGCGATAAGGCCGTGAAGCTCATCAAAGATGTGCCCGATGCCAAGATCCGCGCCATGGTGGCCGGCTGGCCGCGCAATTTCGCCGCCAAGCGCGCCGAAGGCCTGGGGTTCAAAGCCGAAAGCAATTTCGACGAGATCATCCGCATCCATATCGAGGATGAGCTTGCGGGCAAAATCGGCGGGTAAGCCGATTTTGCAAGAATAGAGCGCGCCCCTTGGACGCAAAATCGGCGGGTCAGCCGATTTTGCAGGCATAACGCGCGACCCTTGGGCGCAAAAATTGGCGGGTAAGCCGATTTGCTCCCGTCAGGGGTGAGACAGAAACCGGCGGCTCAGGTCGCCGGTTTTGTTTTGTGGCTCAGCCGCGCCGGTGCGGCAGCCATTTTTTCTCGATCCGGCAGACCATGGTGTAGGCGGGGTCGAAGACATTGCCCACCTCATAGCGCACGACCTGGCCCATCAGGTGGCTCGCGGCCACGCGCGAAAGGCCATAGCTGGTGATGAGCCAGCTCAGCATTTCGCTGGTGGCGTGCTGCAGCGCCTGATCCAGCGGGCGGGCGTTGCCGATGGTGAAAATGCTGTCGGCGTTTTCGCCGCGCGGCCAGGTGACCTTCAGCGCCTTATCGACGGTGAGGCGCAGCTCCAGCTCGAAGCTGGTTTCCACCCCGGTGCCGACGATTTCGCCATCGCCCTGAATGGCGTGGCAGTCGCCCACGAAAAACAGCGCGCCGGGGACTGCGACGGGGAACCACAGGCTCGCGCCCGGGCGGCAGCCGCGATAGTCCATATTGCCGCCGTTTTCGGCGCTGGTGGCGGTGGAAAACGCCTGCCCCAGCGGCGGGGCCACGCCAAAGCAGCCGATCATCGGATCAAGCGGCAGGACCAGATGCTCGAGCCCCGGCACGGGCGGGGCGAGGGTGACGGTGTGCCCCTCAAGGTCGATGTGCCAGTTGGCGGCATCGCGCGGGGGCAGGTCGCGCACGCTTTCGGGGTCCACCACATTGGCCGCGAGCGCGGCGCGGGTCCAGCCATGGGCGCGGTTGGGCGTCATGCGCAGAATATCGACGCGCAGGCTGTCGCCGGGTTCGGCGCCCGCCACAGAAATCGGCCCGTTCATCGGGTTGGGTCCGGGCTTCTGCCGGGTATTGGCTTTGTCGAAGCCTGCCGCATCCAGGGTTTCGGTGATCACCACATCGCCGGACTGGATGGTGAGAGCGGCGGGCAGCGTGCCGATGACATTGTGCCAGGCACTGGGCACGAAGTGGTGGGTGGTCATGGCGATCCTTTTGGGCGCGAAAAATCCGGGCACAGGGTTAGCGCAAGCGTCTGACAGTTGCCAGAGCATGGGGCTCGGCTAGAGTGCCGACTCACTGCGGGAGGCGCACGTGCTCTTGAGCTATGCCGGTTATATCGCTGTTGCCGCCGCGGCCATTTCAGCCGCGCTGGTGGCCGGGCGCAACAAGATGGACTGGTTCGGCGTCGTGGTGCTCGCGTCGGTGACGGCGCTCGGCGGTGGCACGGTGCGCGATGTGTTCCTCGGCCATTTCCCGCTCGCCTGGGTGGCGAACCCGGCGCTCCTCATCATCTGCCTCGGGGCGGCGTTTGCCACCATTGCGCTCGCCCGCTTCATGCCCAAGCTGCATTACCCGTTTCTGGTGCTCGATGCGTTCGGGCTCGTGGTGTTCACGGTTATTGGCTGCGAGGTCGCCTCGAGCATGGGCCAGACCGCGATCATCGTGGTGGTGTCGGGCATGGTCTCGGGCATTGTCGGGGGGGTGTTGCGCGACATGCTGGTCAACGAGGTGCCGCTGGTGTTTTCGAGCGAGCTTTACGCCACGGTCGCGATTGTGGCGGGCACGCTTTATACGCTCGGCATCGGGTTCGGCTGGCCAGAGGATTGGGTGGCGCTGGGCACGATCATCATCGGCTTTGCCTTGCGGCTCCTCGCCATCGCCTTCCGGCTCGAAATGCCGAAATTCATCTATGACAAGGATATCCGGTGACGACGACTGCTGTGTCCGGCGTCAGGCCCCAGCGCCTCACGCTTTCGCGCCAGAAGGGCTATTCGCTCAAAGCGCAATCGCTCGCGCTCAATGGCCTTGCGGCCAAAAAGGTCACGCGGCCCGGCCCCTGGGGCAACCCGTTTGAGGTGGCCGAGATCGCCAAGCGCTATCGGCTGGATGCGAAAGGGGCGCAGGCCAAGGCGGTTGACCTGTGCACGCAATGGTTGATCGGCGCGCTCGATCCGGCGCTGTCGCCCGGCGATCCGCCGCCGCTTGGTCGGATTGTTGCCGAGTTGAAGGGCTATAATCTGGCCTGCTGGTGTGCCGAAGGCACGCCGTGCCACGCCGAAGTGCTTCTCGAAATCGCGAATGGATAGACCATGGCCCGCATCACCTACCTGACCGGTATCGAGTTTGGCGCGGGCGCCCTCAACACGCTGCCCGACGCGCTCAAGGATTTCGGCATCACGCGGCCGCTGCTGGTGGCCGACCGGGGCGTAGTCGCGGCGGGCCTCGTGGCGCAGGCGCTGGCGCTTCTGCCTGCCGATGTCGCCGTGTACGATGGCACGCCGTCGAACCCGACCGAAGAGGCGGTGGCCGAGGCGCTGGCGCTTTATCGGGCGCGCGGGTGCGATGGGCTCGTTGCGCTCGGCGGTGGCTCGCCGATTGATCTCGCCAAGGGCGTGGCGCTGCTTGCCACCCATGCGGGGCCACTCGAAACCTATGCGGTGATTTATGGCGGGCTCGACCGCATCCGCGCCGATGTTGCGCCGCTCATTGCCATTCCGACCACAGCGGGCACCGGGGCCGAGGTGGGGCGTGCCGCGCTCATCACGCTCACCGATGGGCGAAAGCTCGGGTTCATTTCGCCGCATCTCATTCCCAAGCGCGCTATCGCCGACCCGCTGCTGACACTGGGTCTGCCGCCCGGGCTGACGGCGGCGACGGGGCTTGATGCCCTGAGCCACTGCATTGAAACCTATTGCTCGCCACGCTTTAACCCGGTGGCCGATGCGATTGCGCTCGAGGGCGCGGGGCGCATCTGGCGGCATATCGAGCGGGCGTTCACCACCCCGCACGACCTTGAGGCGCGCAGCGACATGCTGATGGGCGCGATCATGGGCGGGCTGGCGTTTCAGAAGGGTCTCGGTGCGGTGCATGCGCTGAGCCATGCGCTCGGCGGCCTGAAGGATGTGGCGCTGCACCATGGCACGCTCAACGCGGTGCTGATGCCGAGCGTGCTGCGGTTCAATGCCGGGGTGGCGGGTGAGCAGATCGCGCGGCTCGCGGCGGCGCTCGGGGTGCCGGGCGATCTTGCGGCGGCGCTTGACGCGCTCAATCGACGCCTGGGCCTGCCGCCCGGGCTGTCCGCCATGGGGGTCAGCCGGGCGCATTATCCGTTCGTCATCGAGCGGGCGCTGGCGGACCATAGCGCGGCAACCAATCCGCGCGCAGCCTCAGCTGAGGATTACAGGGCGCTGCTGGACGCAGCTTTTTGACTTAAAGGGGGAGGGGACGATGAGACAAACCTGGCGCTGGTTCGGGCCCAAAGATCTGGCCACAGTCGATGCCATGTTGCAGGCGGGGGTCGAAGGGGTGGTTTCAGCCCTGCACCATGTGCCCAATGGCGTGATGTGGTCGCGCGACGCGATCAGGCAGCGCCAGCGTGAAATCGCGACGCGGGCGGATGGCACGGCTTCGGGACTCGCCTGGGAGGTGATCGAGAGCCTGCCGGTGTCCGAAGACATCAAGAAGCAGAAGAACGACTGGCGCGCCCATATCGCCCATTACAAGGAAAGCCTGCGCAATGTCGCGGCGGAAGGGCTTGAGGTCGTCTGCTACAATTTCATGCCGGTGCTCGATTGGACCCGCACGAACCTGCGCTACGCGGTGCAGCACGGCGGCACCTGCATGCGCTTTGATATCCATGATTTTGCGGCTTTCGATATTCATATCCTGAAGCGGCCCGGGGCGCGGGAGAGCTTCACGCCGGAAGTGGCGGCGGCGGCTGACCAACGCTTTGCCGACATGAGCGATGCGCGGAAGGCGGAACTGGGCACCGTGGTGACCACGGCGCTGCCCGGCTCGACGGAAACCATGACGCTGGATCGGGTGCGCGAGCATCTGGCCGAATATGGCGCGATCTCGCCCGAGCGGCTCAGACAAAACTTCATCGATTTTCTCGAAGAGGTTGTGCCGGTGGCCGAAGAGGTGGGGGTGCGGCTGTGCTGCCACCCGGATGATCCGCCGTTTTCGCTCTTGGGCCTGCCGCGCATCATGTCCACCGCAGCCGATTACAAGCAGATCCTCGATCGGGTCGATAGTCCATCAAACGGCATGACGCTCTGTTCGGGCTCGTTCGGGGCACGGCCTGATAATGACCTGCCGCGGATCATGGCGGGTTTCGGGTCCAAGGTGCATTTCATTCATCTGCGCAATGTGAAGCGCGATACCGATGCGCTGGTCGGCTCGTTCTACGAGGCCGAACACCTGGGGGGCGATACCGACATGGTGGCGCTCATCGCCGAAATCCTGATGGAAGAGCGGCGGCGGAAGGCCGAGGGCCGCGCCGACTGGAGCATTCCCTTCCGGCCCGACCATGGGCAGGACATTCTCGATGATCTCGACCGCCGCTCGCAGCCGGGCTATCCGACCATCGGGCGGCTCAAGGGCCTTGCCGAACTGCGCGGCGTGATGACCGCGCTCGGGCACGAGCGCTACGGCGTGTAACAGCCTAACGGCCTCGCCCTGATCGGGCGAGGCCGCTGCGGGCAAATGGCGTTCGTTTACTTCAGGCTTTTCTCACCAGACTCACCACCAGCGAGATCACGAGGAAGGCGAGGAACAGGAAGAACAGGATCTGGGCGATCCCCGATGCGGCGCCGGCCAGGCCGCCGAAGCCAAGGACACCGGCGACAAGCGCGATCACGAGGAAGAGCAGGGCGTATTGGAGCATTTTCGGGCCTCCTTCTGATGGGTCCCCGACCAAACGGCGACCCCGGGCAGCGAGTTCCGAAGCGGGTGCCAAAAACGCCCAATTCACGCGGCGGCCCGCGATCCCTCGTTGAAAAACAGCGCCTGGCTGATCAGGGCCTTCACCATATCAGGGTTGAACGGCTTGGTGACGAGGAAGGTCGGTTCGGGCCGCTCGCCGGTCAACAGGCGTTCGGGGAACGCGGTGATGAAGATCACCGGGATGGTGTGGAGGTGCAGGATGTCGTTGACCGCATCAATGCCTGACGACCCATCGGCCAACTGAATGTCGGCGAGGATCATGCGGGGTTCGGTCTGGGTGTAGAGCGCGAGGGCTTCCTTATGGGTGCGGGCAATGCCCACCACCCGATGCCCCAGCGCCTCGACCATCTGCTCGATGTCCATGGCAATCAGCGGCTCATCCTCGATGATCATGATGTCGGTCGCAACCTGCCGCGAAATATCGCGGGAGGCGACATCGAGCAGTCCGGTGAATTCGGCATCGGAGACCCCCAGAACTTCAGCGGCTTCGAGGTGCGAAAAGCCCTCGACGGCCACCAGCAGAAAGGCCTGGCGGGCACGGGGCGTGAGGGCGGCGAGATTGGCCGCGGCCCGGGATTCCCAGGGGAGCGCAGGATTGGGCTCGGGCACCTGAATGGCGGACGAGGAAAACAGCGCCGAAAACAGCTTGTAAAGCGCCACGCGATCGTTCGATGCATCCGGGAAAATACTAATATCGGCGATCAACGCTTCCAGTGTAGCGGCAACATAGGCATCGCCTGATGTCTGGGATCCGGTAACTGCCCGAGAAAAACGGCGCAGATACGGAAGATGCGGCGCGATACGCGTCGACAAGGTCATGGACGAAATACTCCCCGTGATGCCCCTGAGGCTTACATGATAAACAAACGAGCGGCAGGGGTCTTGGTTCCTGCCGATATGGAACTATTTCCAATTGGCTGCATTGTGGCGGACGCGGCTGAATAAGGGGCGTCACTCTCAGTCGCGGGGCCGGAGCCAATGCGAGACAAGAAACCAATGAACGACTTGAGCGCCCTCAGGCGACGCCGCGACGATGGTCTGGGTCCGAACACGGACATCGGCCGCAAGTTGCGCGCGCTTTTTGCAACGGTCGAGGATCAGGGCATTCCGCCGCACCTGCTGGATTTGCTCGATCGCCTCGACGAGGTGGAGCGGCAGAGTTCGGTCCACCTGAATTCTGCGACCGCCCCCGAAGACGGGGAGTGAGCCCATGGCCACTCAGGATCCCGGATTCAAACGCGAACTGCTGGCCACCCTGCCGAGCCTCCGCGCCTTTGCGGTGTCGCTCTCGGGGCGGCACGATAAGGCCGATGACCTCGTACAGGACACGGTGATGAAGGCCTGGGCGAAGCATGAAAGCTTCGAGATGGGCACCAATATGAAGGCGTGGCTGTTCACCATCCTGCGCAATGAATTTTACAGTCAGATGCGTAAGCGCGGCCGCGAAATTCAGGATTCAGACGGGCTGTTCACCGAGCGCATGGCCGTCCACCCCTCGCAATATGGGATCATGGACCTCAGCGACTTCAAGAAAGCGCTGGACATGCTGCCGAGCGATCAGCGCGAGGCCATCATCCTGATCGGCGCTTCGGGCTTTTCCTACGAGGAGGCCGCCGAAATCTGCCAATGCGCCGTGGGGACGGTCAAAAGCCGGGTGAGCCGCGCGCGCACCCGTTTGCAGGACCTTCTGAAAGTCGAAGGTGAAGGCGATTACGGCCCGGATGCTGTCTCGGCCCAGGTGACGAGCACGCGCCATATCGGCTGATGGTTCGGCTCGTGTTGCGGTCGACGGGTGGCGTGTCCGTCGGCTAGAGTTGGGCATGCGCATTGTGGGCGTGCTCAACCGCGACAGCGGCACTTTAAGAACTCTGGATGCCGAGGCCTTTGCTGCCGCGGCGGTCCTGCGCTTTGCCGAGGCTGGCCATCGGCTGGAATGTCGACTGGTGACGGGCGCCGAAATTGAGGCGGCCCTGCGCCTTGCGGCAGCTGACCCGGCGACCGATGTGGTGCTGGCCGGGGGTGGCGATGGCACGATTTCAACGGCGGCGGGGATCTGCTTTTTTGCCAACAAGCCGCTCGCCGTGCTGCCGCTCGGCACCATGAACCTGTTTGCCCGCAGCCTGCGTCTGCCGCTCGAGCCGGTTGCGGCCGTGGCTGCGCTGGCCACAGGCACGTTGCACCGGGTGGATATTGCCACGGCGAACGGCCGTCCCTTTGTGCACCAGTTCGCGGTGGGATTTCACTCGCGCCTCGTGCGCATCCGCGAGGGTCTGCCCTACCGGAACCGCTGGGGTAAAATGGTGGCGAGCCTCCGCGCGCTGATTGAGGCGCTGAACCGGCCGCTCAGCTTCGCGGTGGAACTGCACAGCGCTGCTGGCATCGAGCGGCGGCGTGCCGCTGCGCTCTCGGTCTCGAACAATGTGCTGGGGCCGGGGCCTGTGCCCTTTGCTGAAGCGCTCGATCGCGGGCGGCTCGGGGTGTATGTCGTGGCGCCCATGCGACCCTTCGCGCTGGCTCAATTGCTGATGCGCTTTGCCTATGGGCAATGGCAATCGCATCCGCTGGTGTCGGTCGAGTCGGTGACGGCGCTGACGCTGGTGTTTCCACGGCGCAAGGCGCGGGTGCATGCGGTGATCGACGGCGAGCTGGTGCCGCTGGAACGGCGCTATGACCTCGCGATCCATGCTGGCGGACTGCAGGTGCTTGCGCCGCCCCCTGCTGACTAGTCGGGGGCGGGCCCGTCTTTTTTCTCGCCCGATTTGAGCAGCAGCCAGGCGGCGGCTATCACACCGCCGAGCGGCAGGCCAATTTTCCGTAAGCCTTCTTTTTCCAGCAGCATCGGCAGCGCTGTCAGCGCCGCCGAGGTGATCAGGGCGGTCCGCTCGGTGGCTTTGCGGGCTGCCTGTTCGCGCCGTTTGCGCGCCTGTTCATTGAGCGCCCGGATGCCAAAGACAATGAGCGCCAGCACGAGCGCACCAAGCGCGATGCCCAGCGCCGCAACCATGGGCCCGAAGGCATCGGCCAGGCCGACATAGAGGGCGACCATCAGGAATATGACGGCCACCAGCAGCAGCGCGCCGGTCATGCCGACAAAGATCACGTCGCGCCGGAGCGCGGCCGACAGATCATCGAGTTCAAGCCCGATCAGCTTGAGGATCTGGTTTAGAAGCGGCATCAGCGGCTGAGGGCAGCGAGAAGAAAGCCAAGCGCCAGAGCGCCTGCAACCGCGGTGAGCGGACGCTCGCGGATTGTGTCCTTCAGTTGTTTTTCGACCTCGGTGAATTCGTCCTGCACGTCGTGCATGGCTTTGCTGCCCTTGGCGACGAGCTTTTCAGCGCCGTGGAGCGCCAGGCCCTGCGCGTCGTCGACCCCGGTTCCCGCCATGGTCTGCAGAGTTTTGGTGATGGATTTCAGGTCGGCCTGCAATTGCGCAACCTGTGCGGCCAGATCGTCGTCATGCTTGGAAGTGGTTGACGTCGGCATGGTTCCCTCCCGGGACGTTACAGCCAGATACTAGTCCGGCTTTTTATCTCAAAGTTGCGAAAGATCAAAAACCGGCGGCGGGCGGCTGGGGCCGAAAAAAGGTGCACCCCGGTTCGGGCGAACCGGGGTGCAAGCGAGCCAAAAGGGGGGCGACCTTGGCTCGCGTTCCGCTCGTCAGAAAACCCTCATCAACACAAGGATGATGATGATGACGAGCACGACGCCCAGAATACCGAAGGGATACGCTCCCCAGGAGCGGGAGTAGGGCCAGGCCGGCAGGGCGCCGATCAGAAGCAGCACCAGGAGGATGATGAGAATGGTACCAAGAGACATGCAACGCTCCCATGTTTGGTGTCATCCGGGGCATGACCCGGCGCCGGTTTTGACAGTCCGGTGGCGATCCCGTGCTGCGAACTCAGCCTTCGATCCCGGCGGATCGCCGTTCCCGAAGACGCTGTCGGCAGTCAAAATGAAAAACGGGCGGGAAAGTTCCCGCCCGGTGTCCAGAAATCGTCGTAAAACGGACGAACCCGCCGTATTGCGGGCCCCGAAAGCGCTAGCGCTTTTTCTTTTTGGGCTCGGTGTCGCGCGCCGCCTCGCGGCTCTGTGTCAGGAACTCTTCGACCTCTTCAAGCGATGCTGAGTATTCGTAGCCTGTATTGCCGAAGACAATGACGAAGGTCTCATCGTCGCGCAGCATATAGCCGCCATGCGCCTCGATCTTGGGGGTGCGCTTCTGCGCCACCAGCAGGCTGACCCCGAAGGGACGGCCGAGGCGGCGGACGCGACGTTCCATGGCGGCTAAGGTATGGGCGCGGCTGGACATGATGCGGCTCCTTTGCGCCGTACCTAGCGCGGCAGAGGCAAGGCTGCCAAGCGGGCGGGTAGGGGCCTATGCGCTTTTGCTGCTTTGTGCTTCATATCTCAACGATAAACCGGGGGGAACCATCCATGGCGCTGACACTGGCACAGCGGATCGAGCGTGTGCGCGTTCGGCTCAACGAGCTGTATTTCTGGCGCGAGCGCGAAAACGCGCCGGTCGCCGCCATGACTTTCGATGGCCAGCCGCTGGCCCCAGGGGCTCTGTGGCCTGATAGCGACGGTGTGCACAGCTTTGCGGCCGAGGTGCAGGTGCCCGAGCATTACGCGCTGGCAGAGACGCGGCTGCGGCTTGATCTCGGCGGGGAAGCGCTGGTGAGCCTCAGCTATGCCGACGAGACCCAGAGCTTCGGGCACGATCCCTATCATCGCGAGTATGGCGTGCGGGCGCATCGGTTCAGCCTGAAGGCCGATGCCGTGGCGCGGCTGCCTTTCGGCGAGCCCGTGCGGAACCCGGTCTATCAGGGGGCGCGCGTGGTTATGGTCGATCTCGCGGTGGATCGGCTGCATTTGCGGCTGACGCAGGTGCATGAGACGTCGGTGCAGCTGGGCGAGCATGAGGTGGTGCCGCACCTTGTTTCCGCTGCCGAAGAGGCGTTTTACGCGCTCGACTGGCCAAGCGCGACCGAGGACTATATCGCGCGCTTTGCGCCCGAGGCGGGCCAGCAGAAAATCTGGGCGCTGCCGCCGCTCAAGGCGAACCCGGCCGGGTTGACCGATGCGCAGCGCGCGAGCGTGGCGCGGGCCGACCGGGCTTTGGTCGACCGGCTGAAAGCGCTGCAGACGCGCTTCCCGCCACAGGGCGAAATTGCCCTCACCGGGCACGCCCATATCGACCTTGCGTGGCTCTGGCCCTATGCCGAAACCCGGCGCAAGATGCGGCGGACCTTCTCCACGGCGCTGTCGCTGATGGATTCGCGGCAGGGAGAGGCCGCCCCCGGTGGCGGCGCGTTCCGCTTCAATCAATCCACCGCGCAGTACTATGCGCAGCTTGAAGAGGATGACCCGGCGCTTCTTGAAGCGATCAAGGCCAAGGCGAAGGCCGGATCGTGGGAAACCGTGGGCGGCATGTGGGTTGAGCCCGACACCAATATGCCGACCGGCGAAAGCCTCGGGCGGCAGATCCTTTATGGACAACGCTATTTCGAGCGGGTGTTCGGGGTGCGGCATTCGGTGTGCTGGCTGCCCGATTGCTTCGGATTTTCGGGGGCCCTGCCGCAGCTTTTGAGGCAGGGCGGCATCAATTCGTTCTTCACGATCAAGGTCAACTGGAACGAAACCAACCGGATTCCGGCGGACCTCTTCTGGTGGGAAGGGATCGATGGCAGCAGGGTGCTGGCGCATACCTTCGAAAACCCCTGGCACGGCTATAATGGCGCGGTGAACGCCGAGTGCATTGTGGCCACCTGGAAGAATTTCCGGGGCAAGACCGTGCATCCGACGACGCTGTTGGCGGTTGGCTATGGCGATGGTGGCGGCGGAGTGACGCCCGAGTATATCGAGCGCGAAGTGCAACTGCGCGATTTCCCCGCGCTGCCGCGCGTGCGCTGGTCGCGTGTCGATGATTTTTTCACGCAGGCGCATCGGACTGCCGACAAGGTGACGCTGCCAAGCTGGCAGGGCGATATCTATCTTGAATTGCACCGGGCGACGCTCACCAGCCAGTCGGCGGTGAAAAAGGCGCACCGCGAGGCCGAGCGGGCGCTCATCACCGCGGAGATCATGGGCGGGCTCGCCGCGCTGATGGGAGCGGACCAGCCCGAAAGCCTCGAGCATATCTGGCGCGTGGTGCTGAAGAATGAGTTCCACGACATTCTGCCGGGCTCATCGATTGCCGAGGTCTATGCCGATGCCGAGCGCGAACTGAACGATGCCGTGGGCCGGGCGCAGGCCCGCCAGCAGATGGCATTGCGCACGCTCGCGCAGCATCTGCCCAAGGGCGATCTGGCTGATGGCGTGCTGGTGGTGAACCCCTCGCTCAACCGCCGACCGCTGCGCATTGCCCTGACCGGGGCGGCGCATCTGGCGCCCGCGCTGATGGTTGAGCCTATGAGCATCACGGTTCTGCCGCGCGCCAGCCTCGTGCCCGAACCGGGCCTCAGTGTCAGCGACACCACGCTGGAGAACGCGCATATCAGGGCAATCATCGGCAAAGATGGTACGATCAGCTCTCTGGTGCACAAGTCCACGGGGCGCGAAGCGCTCGGCGGGCGCGGCAACCAGCTTTGGGTCTATCCCATCGACAAGCCGCGCAACTGGGATGCGTGGGATCTTGAAGATGACTATGCCCGCAAGGGTATTGAACTGTGTGAACCCGAGAGCATCAAGGTCACCGAAAGCGGGCCCGATCGGGTGGCCATCCGTGTGGTGCGGCGCTTCCGCGCCTCGAGTGTGACGCAGACCTATCTGTTGGGCGCGAACAGCCGACGGCTCGATATCCTCACGGAAATCGACTGGCATGACCGGCACTGCCTGTTGCGCAGCCTGACGCCGCTCAATGTGCGCACATCGCACGCGACCTTCGAGCATGCCAATGGCGTGGTGCGGCGTACGACCCATGACAATACCGAGTGGGATCAGGCGCAGTTCGAAGTCCCGGCACACCGGTTTGTCGATATGAGCGAGCCGGGCTTTGGCGTGGCGCTGCTCAATGATGCCAAATATGGCCACAGCGCCAAGGGCAATGTGCTTGGGCTCAGCCTCGTCCGCAGCCCGGTCTATCCCGATCCGCTCGCCGACGAGGGCGGGCAGCGCTTTACCTATGCGCTTTATCCCCATGCCGGTGATTGGCACGAGGGCCATGTGCGCGAGGAGGCCGAAGACCTCAACCAGCCGCTTCTGGCCATGGCTGTCTCGGGCCTCAGCGCGGGAGTGGTGACGCCGATCGATATCGAGGGCATTCCAGCGGCGCTCTCGGCGCTGAAACCGGCCGAGGATGGCAACGGGCTGATCCTCAGGGTTTACGAGCCCTCGGGGCGGCGCGGCGAGTTCAAGGTGCGGCCGCCCAAGGGCTGGCGGCTGAGCGGCAGCCTGTCGATCCTTGAGGAAAACTGGGATCGCGGGCCGGGGGCCGAGCTGCGGCCGTTTGAGGTCCGCAGTTGGCGCCTGTCGCGCGGTTAGGCGGGGCTCAGGGGCGGGCCGGGCCGGTTTCGACCGGCACGTCCTTACGGCTCCCCCAGTCGGCCCAGGCGCCATCATAGACGGCGACATCGGGGCGCCCGAGGAGCGCCAGCGCGAAGGCGAGCGCCGACGCGGTGACGCCCGAGCCACAGGTGGTGACGATCCGGCCCTCGAGATTAACCCCGGCCTCGGCAAAGAGCGCGGCCAGTTCGGCTTTGGGCCTTATGCGCCCGTTGGCAGCCAACAGCGCGGCGGGCAGACTGCGGCTGTGTGGAATATGGCCCGAGGCGAGGCCGGGGCGCGGTTCCGGCGCCTCGCCCCGGAATCGATCTGCGGGGCGGGCATCGATAAGGGCGGCACCGCCGCTGTCGGCAATGGCTTTGACGGCGGCGAAATCGGCAACAAGATCGGGGTGCAGCGTCGCGGCAAAGCGCTTGGGCGTACTCGCCGGGGCGGCCGTTTCGATGGGCCGGTTTTCCGCGCGCCATTGTGCCCCACCGCCATCGAGGATGCGCACGTCCCGCGCGCCCATAACGCGGAAGGTCCACCAGACGCGCGGCGCTGAAAACAGCCCCAGCTCGTCATAAACGATGATCGTGTCGGTCTCGGCAATGCCCATGGCCCCCACGGTTGCAGCAAAACGCTCGGGCGTCGGCAGCATATGGGGCAGGGTCGTATCTTGGTCGGCAATGTCGTCGATGCCGAAAAACCGCGCCCCGGGCAGATGGCCCGCTGCATAGTCGGCGCGGGCATTGCGGTTCATGGCGGGCAGATACCAGCTGGCATCGACCAGAACGACCGTCGGGTCAGCAAGATGGGCAGCGAGCCATTGCGTTGAAACGAGCAGGTCGGTCATGGCGTGGTCCTTTCGGCCGTGCCGGTGCGCACGCCGGCGGGCGTCAATTGCTGAAGAGCGAGGGTTTGGTCGAGGTGGCGGGCCCGCCACGCGAGCAGTTTTTCGGCGAAGAGCAGGCGGGTTTTGAGGTGCGCCGGGTCTTCGGCGAGGTTGATGCACTCGGCGGGGTCATCGACGAGGTTAAAGAGCAGCGGCGGCAGCGCCTGAAAATGCACGTATTTCCAGGTTTTTGTCCGGACGACCGCCAGATTGAGTTCGGCGGAGCCCAGACCGAACCAGGTCTCGGTGGTGCCCGCTTCCACATCGCGGAAGTCGAACTCCCAATGCACCGCATCGCGCCAGGGTTCAGGTGGAGTGTCCCCAAGGAAGGCGCGCAGCGATTGACCATCCGGGTGATGGAGCGGCGCGACGCCTAAGAGATCAAGGAGCGTGGGGAACAGATCGACAGCCTCGGTGAACGCCTCGACCCGGCGGCCTTCTACAGCGCCGGGCACGCGGAGGACGAGCGGCACGTGCTGGGACTGGTCGTGGAAGCCGCCCTTGCCGAGCGCGTAGTGATCGCCCAGCATTTCGGCGTGGTCCGAGGTGAGGATGATGATTGTATCGTCCCACTGGCCGGTCTGTTTCAGCGCTGTGAACACCCGGCCCAGTTGCGCGTCGACTTCGGCCACCATGCCGTAATAGGTCGCCCGGATCTGGCGGAACGCCGCGTCGGGGAGGTCGCGGACGAGGCCGGGCGCATCGCGCACGAAGCTTGCGGCGGGGGTCAGGGACAGGGCGCACTCAAGAAGCGGATGCAGCGCCGCCTCGGCCTCGGGGCTTTTGGCGCGCTGAAAGCCCGGCACCTGATCCTTGTTGATCAGGGTGTTATAGGGCGCGGGTACGATAAAGGGCGGGTGCGGCCTCAGGTAGGAAAGATGCGCGAACCAGGGCCGTGTCCGGTCCTGCTCGCTGTGCCAGCGCAGCCATTCATCCGTCAGGTAGGCGGTCTGGGTCTCGTCGGCCCCATAGGCGGGCGGCGCATCGCTGATCGTGCCGCGCGGCACGCCCACAGGACGATGGGCCTCGGTACTATCGGCAAAATGGGTGCCGCGCGCGCCCAGCCAGCTCAGCCACTGCCGCTCATCCTCGGGCAGGCGGGCGCGCAGGGTGAAGCCCGGCAGCACGCCTTCATAGGTCCGCAGCCACGGATCATCCGGGGCGTAGTGCCGCGGATCAGCCGATTGATCGGTATAGCCGAACAGGGTGGGGTCATACCCGGCGCGCCGGGCGGCCCGGGCGATATTGTCGAACCGGGCATCGAGCGGGGTACCATTGCGGCACACCCGGTTATTCATCTGGTAGAGCCCGGTATAGAGCGCTGCGCGGGCCGGGGAACAGGGGGACGCCTGCGAGAAATGATTGAGGAAAACCACAGCCTCTTCAGCAAAGGCATCAACATTCGGCGTCTTTACCGGGGTACGTCCGGCATAGCCCACGGCATCGCCGCGCCACTGATCGGCGGTAATGAACAGGATATTCACTGTCGTCTCCTCGCGCGGGGCACCGGGGCGGTGGTTCAACAGATCGGCCGATTTGCGGCGCACAGCAAGCCCCGCGAATCCGGGCTGCTCATCTTGTAAAGCCCAGATTTATGACAATACCGGAACAGCCGGGTTGAGGTGCAGCCGCTAACACCGTTTTATCGCGCCGTGGCCGGGACGCTGCTGCCTGACATGCACAGGATTGGCAGTCATGCCCGGCCACTGCCGTCCTCTTACGCCTTGGCGCGGGGATCGGCGGGGGCGGGACCGCTCGATTCGCGCAGCACCAGTTCGACCGGCCACAGCTCATGGATGGAACTGGGCGGTTTGCCCGCAAGGATCTGCAGCGCCAGCTCGGCAATACGCGCGCCAGCGGCCCGGATCGACGAGCGCGTCGTCGACATCGACGGCACCATGTTATCGGCATTGAGATAGGGAAATACGTCGTCATGGGCGATCATGGACACGTCTTTGCCCAAGTCGAGCCCGGCAAGCCGCAAAGCGCGGAAGACCCCGAGGGCCGTCATCATGGAGCCGGCCAGAAAAGCCGTCGGGCGTGGCGTCATTTCGAGGAAGGCCTGCGCCAGCCGTAAGCCGTTTTCATCGGTGAAGCGGCCGCCGCCGATCAGTTGCGGATCGGGCGTCAGCCCGCGTGCCAGCATGGCGGAGCGAAAGCCCTGATCGCGGTGGATGGCGAAGGTCTGTTCTTCCGGGCCATTAATCATGGCGATGTGCCTGTGGCCGAGGTCGATGAGATGGGCGGTGGCGCGGCGGAACGCGCCCTCGTTGTCGATATCAAGCCAGGCGTGGGGCAGGGGCGAGTCCACCCGGCCATGCAGCACGAAAGGCAGGCCGAGATCGGTCAGCTCCTTGATGCGTCGATCATTGATGATCGGGGCTGAAATGATGACGGCATCGACGCGATGGCTCTCGGCCAGCCGCCGGAACACCGGCACTTCATCTTCATTGTCGAGCGGAGCGACGAGCAGGTCGATTTCCTGCTGGGCCAGCCGCTCGGCGAGGCCGGAGAGGAATTCGGACATGTGGGGGCCAAAGGCCATGTTGCGCTGGATGGGCAGGGCGACCCCAATCGCCCCGGCGCGGCCGGTGGCCAGGCGCCGGGCACTGGCGTTGGCGCGATAGCCGAGCCGCAGGGCAGCCTCGGTCACGCGTTCGCGGGTGGCCTCATTAACCTCGGGATAGCCGTTGAGGGCCCGGCTGACCGTGGTTTGTGACAGGCCGAGTTCGGCTGCCAGATCCTTGAGCTTCATGGCCTCTCCCGGTCAGCCTCGAGCCCCACCCCGCGCGGGTTGGTCCCTTCGTGAAGCCGACGTGAGGATTGCATAAAGCGGCTTGTCGGCCCCGGCAAGCTAAAGCGCCGAGCAGGTTTTCCAAAGCGTTTTGAACAAACGTCACGGCCAAGGCCCGTTGGATCGCGCCAAAGGTGGACGGTTTCGGGTCGATCCGACCGGAATTGTGAAAACCGAGCGCAAAATTCGCAGTCCTCTGCCTGTGATTTCGGCTCGGAATGACGCTTGACTCAGCCTGGGCTTTCGTCCAATTTTTTAGTCAAAGCGCTTTGAATGCTGACGAAGGCGAAAGTCTCACGCATCGGGGTTGCTTTGGGGAGGCAGATTAATCGACGGCTGGGCACGCGCCCATGACGGCGATGCCCTGTGCCTTCCGTCACATGCTTCATTGGGAGGACTATATGAAGATCAAGACTCTGATTGCCGGCCTTCTGGTCGGTGCCACACTGGGTGTTGTGGCTGCGCAGGCTGCCGATCTCGCAATCGTTTCCGGCGATACCGGCACGGGCCTCGAGTTCCTGCGTTCGCAGCTCGATACGTTCGAAAAAGAGACGGGCAACAAGGTGACGATCGTCCCGATGCCGTCTTCAACCACCGACCAGTTCGGCCAGTACAAGCTTTGGCTCGCCGCTGGCAACAGCGACATCGACGTGTATCAGACCGACGTGATCTGGGCCCCGCAGCTTGCGGACCAGTTCCTCGATCTGAGCGACGCCGCCAAAGACGTGGTGAAGGATCACTTCCCCTCGATCATCGAGTCGCAGACCGTGAACGGCAAGCTCGTTGCTCTGCCGGCCTTCACCGATGCGCCCGCGCTCTACTACCGCAAGGATCTGCTCGAGAAGTACGGCAAGTCCGTGCCGAAGACCTGGGCTGAACTCGCCGCCACGGCGAAGGAAATCCAGGACGCCGAGCGCGCAGCCGGCGCTGCCGACATGCAGGGTTTCGTCTTCCAGGGTAATTCCTATGAAGGCCTGACCTGCGACGCCCTTGAATGGGTGAAGTCGTTCGGCGGCGGTCAGATCGTTGAGCCCGATGGGTCGATCTCGATCAACAACCCGCAGGCGATTGCTGCTCTCGAAGCGGCCAAGAGCTGGGTTGGCTCCATCGCGCCGGAAGGCGTGCTGGCCTATCAGGAAGAAGAAAGCCGCGGCGTGTGGCAGCTCGGCAATGCCGTGTTCATGCGCAACTGGCCGTATGCTTTCCAGCTCGGCAATGGCGATGACTCGGCCGTGAAGGGCAAGTTCGACGTGGCTCCGCTGCCGGCTGGTGAGGGCGAAGGCGCCCGCTCCGCCGCGACGCTGGGCGGCTGGAACGTTGCCGTGTCGAAGTACTCGAAGAACCCGGACGAAGCCGTCAAGCTCGCCCTCTTCCTGTCCTCGACCGCCGTGCAGAAAGAACGCGCGATCAAGCAGTCGAACCTGCCGACGATCGTGGCTCTGTATGACGACGCCGACATTGCAACGGCCATGCCGATCATCCCGCGCTGGAAGGACGTTTTCCTGAACGCCGTTCCGCGTCCGTCGGCACCGACCAAGGTGAAGTACAACGAAGTGTCGAACCTGTTCTGGTCGGCCGTGCATGACACGCTGTCGGGCACCGGTACTGCCGCCGAAAACCTCGAGCTGCTTGAAGCCAAGCTGACCGAGCTCAAGGGCGAAGCCTGGTAAGAACCAAAGACTAAGCCGGGGGGCGGTTTCCGCCTCCCGGACTTTCGTATTCTGAGGGGCTGGGGAGACACTCATGACCACCGAAGCGCTCGCACCGCCCAAGGCGGTTGCCGCACGACGCCATGCTGCGTCGGAATTGACCCGATCGCGTGTGCGCTCTGCGATGATCTTCCTCTTGCCCATGCTCATTGCGCTGGCGATTGTCGCCGGCTGGCCGCTGCTCAGGACCATCTATTTCTCGCTCACCGATACCTCGCTGACCAACCTGTATGGCGGCAAGTTCGTGGGCTTCAAAAACTACCTCGGCTGGACCACGTTGAAGAGTGGTCGCACGATTTTCTCCGGCCTGCTGGTTGATCCGGTGTGGTGGAACGCCGTCGGCAATACCGTGCGCTTTGCGGTGGTGTCGGTCGCACTCGAAACCGTGATCGGCATGATCGTGGCGCTGGTGCTCAACGCAGAATTCAAGGGCCGCGGCATTGTCCGCGCCGCCATTCTGGTGCCGTGGGCCATTCCCACCATCGTCTCCGCCAAAATGTGGGCCTGGATGCTGAACGATCAGTTCGGCATCATCAACGACATGCTGATGCGCCTGGGGCTGATTTCGACCAAGATCGCCTGGACCGCATCGGCCGACACGGCGATGACGGCGGTGCTGATCGTCGATATCTGGAAGACGACGCCGTTCATGGCGCTTTTGATCCTCGCGGGCCTGCAGATGGTGCCCAAGGATGTCTATGAAGCGGCGCGTATCGATGGTGTGCATCCGATCAAGGTGTTTTTCCGCGTGACGCTGCCGCTGGTGCGCCCGGCGCTGATGGTGGCGGTGATTTTCCGCCTTCTCGATGCCATGCGGATTTTCGATCTCGTCTATGTGCTGACGCCCAATAGCTCGGCCACCGAGACCATGAGCGTGGTGAGCCGCGAGAACCTGTTTGATTTCGACAAGTTCGCCTATGGCTCGGCGCAATCGACCCTGCTGTTTCTCATCATCGCCGTGATGACCGGCATCTATATCTGGCTGGGCAATGTGCGCTTTGACGGGGGAGATCGCTGATGGCCTGGACGATCCTCAAAAAGACCGCGTTTTACGCGCTCGTCGTCTTCATCGTCGTCGTGGCAGTCTTCCCGTTCTATTACGCGATCCTCACCAGCTTCAAATCCGGAACCGACCTGTTCCGCGTCACCTATTGGCCCACGGGCTTCTCGCTGGAAAATTATGTGAAGGTGCTCAATACCGGCAGCTTCCCGCAGAACCTGCTGAACTCGGTGTTCATCGCCACGGTGACCGTGCTTGGCGCGCTGTTCCTTGCGGTCACGGCATCCTTTGCGCTCAGCCGCGTGCGGTTCCGGGGGCGGGGCACGCTGCTCATGGTGATCCTCGGGGTCTCGATGTTCCCGCAGATTGCGGTGCTCGCCGGGTTGTTCGAGCTGATCCGCTTCCTCGGCATCTACAATACGCCCTGGGCGCTGATTTTCTCGTACACGATCTTCACGCTGCCCTTCACGGTGTGGGTGCTCACCACCTTCATGCGCGATCTGCCTATTGAAATCGAAGAGGCGGCCATCGTCGATGGAGCGACGCCCTGGGTGATCATCACGCGGGTGTTCATGCCCCTGATGTGGCCGGCGCTCGTCACCACCGGGCTACTCGCCTTCATCGGGGCGTGGAACGAATTCCTGTTCGCGCTCACCTTCACCTCATCGAATGCAACCCGCACCGTGCCGGTGGCGATCTCGATGCTCTCGGGCGGCTCCGAGCATGAAATCCCCTGGGGCAACATCATGGCGGCCTCGGTCATCGTCACCATACCGCTTGTTGCTCTCGTCCTCATTTTTCAACGCAAGATCATTTCCGGCCTGACCGCCGGCGGCGTGAAAGGCTAAATTCATGGCGCAGATCGTACTCAAAAACATCCGCAAGTCCTTCGGCGCCGTCGAAGTGATCAGGGGGGTCGACCTCGAGATCAGGAGCGGGGAGTTCATGGTGTTTGTCGGGCCCTCGGGCTGCGGCAAGTCCACCCTGTTGCGCCTGATGGCGGGGCTCGAGGACATCAGTTCGGGCGACATGATGTTTGATGGCGAGCGGGTCAATGCGCTGGCGCCCTCAAAGCGCGGCATTGCCATGGTGTTCCAGTCCTATGCGCTCTACCCGCATATGACGGTGTACGAGAACATGGCTTTTGGCATGCAGCTGGCGAAATCAGACGCTGATGCGGTGAAGACCCGCGTCGAGGCGGCGGCCGACATGCTGCAGATCACGCCCTACCTTAAGCGCCTGCCCAAGCAGCTCTCGGGCGGGCAGCGCCAGCGCGTTGCGATTGGCCGTGCCATTGTGCGCGATCCGCGCGTGTTCCTGTTCGATGAGCCTTTGTCCAACCTCGATGCGGCGCTGCGCGTCGCCACCCGGCTGGAAATCGCCAAGCTTCACCATGCCATGAACACGGCGACCATGGTCTATGTGACCCATGACCAGGTGGAGGCCATGACGCTGGCCGACCGGATCTGCGTGTTGCGCGATGGTCTGGTTGAGCAGGTCGGCACACCGCTTGAACTTTATGAAAATCCGCAATCGCTGTTTGTGGCCGGGTTCATCGGCTCGCCGAAGATGAATTTTCTCACCGGCGCCCACGCGGCGCGCTACCGGGCCGAAACCATTGGCATCCGGCCCGAGCACCTGGTGCTCGGCACGGGCGATGAGGCCTGGACCGGGACGGTGGTCCATTCGGAAAACCTGGGGTCGGATACCTTTGTCTATATCGACATTGGTGCAGAAGAGCCGCTCAACATGCGCGAAGATGGCACGACGCGGCACAAGCCCGGTGACACACTTTCGGTGAAGCCGCTCGAGGGTCGGGTGCACCGCTTCGATACGGCCGGCAAGCCCATCGCGGGCTGAACCGGGGAACCGGACCCTTATGCATCGGGCGGCGGTTTTTGAGCGCGCGCCGGTGCAGTGAGACGATGACTTCAACCGTTTTGACACCGCGTCGGGCCCCTGAGCCTCGGGCTGTGGCACAAGAGGAGATGCATGATGGCAATCAAGGTTACGGTGTGGGGCGAAAACGTCCACGAGCAGAAGAACAAGTTCGTGGCGGAACTCTATCCCATCGGGATGCATGGGCAGATCGCCAAGCTGGTGGGCGAAGACAAGGCCTTCACGGTCTCGACCGTCACCTTGCAGGATGCCGACCACGGGCTCACCGAGCAGAAGCTGGCCGAGACCGATGTGCTGGTGTGGTGGGGTCATGCCGCCCATGAGAAGGTCGAAGACCGGATCGTGGACCGTGTGGTGCAGCGGGTGTGGGAAGGCATGGGGCTGATCGTGCTTCACTCGGGCCACCACTCCAAAGTATTCAAGCGCCTGATGGGCACCCCGGCGAACCTGCATTGGCGCGAAGCGGGCGAACGCGAGCGCATCTGGGTCGTGAACCCCGGCCATCCGATTGCCAAGGGCCTGCCGCCGTTCTTCGAGCTTGAAACCGAAGAAATGTATGGCGAGCCCTTCTCGGTGCCCGAGCCGCTCGAAACCGTGTTCGTGTCGTGGTTCCAGGGCGGCGAAGTGTTCCGCTCGGGCCTCACCTACCGGCGCGGCGCGGGCAATATCTTCTACTTCCGCCCCGGCCATGAAACCTACCCGACCTATCACGACAAGATGGTCGGCCAGGTGATCCGCAACGCGGCGCACTGGGCCTATAACCCGGAAAACAACGCGCACCTGCTGAAGGCGCCGAATACGCCGGTTGAAAAGGCGCTCGAAAAGATCGTTGAGCGCGGCGCCAAGCTCACCAGCCACCCCACGTCCTGAGGTTATAAGTCGATGCGTCTACTCGTTCTCGGTACGGGCGGCATGGCTGCGCACCATGCCACCCATTTCGCGCAGATTGACGGCGTGTCGGTTGTGGGCGGCGTTGATGTCGATCCCAACCGGCTGGCCAAATTCAATGCCACGCATAACATTCCCAATGGCTTCGCTTCGCTCGATGCGGCGCTGCAGTGGGGGCAGTTCGACGCCATCACCAATGTAACGCCGGACTCGATCCACCACCCGACCTCGATTGCCGCGCTCAAGGCCGGCAAGCATGTGTTCTGTGAAAAGCCGCTGGCAACGGACGCGCAGAAGGCGTTCGAGATGGTCGACGTGGCCGAAACTTCCGGCCTCATCAACATGGTCAACCTGACCTATCGCAATGTGGCGCAGTTGCAGAAGGCGCGCGAAATCGTGCTCTCGGGCCAGATTGGCGCGGTCAAGCATGTTGAAGCGAGCTATCTGCAGAGCTGGCTCGTTTCCAAGGCCTGGGGCGATTGGCGCACGGAAAGCCAGTGGCTGTGGCGGCTGTCGAAAAAGCACGGCTCCAACGGCGTGCTGGGCGATATTGGCGTGCATATTCTCGATTTTGCCTCGTTTGGCTCGGGGCTCGAGATCGATCATGTGTTTGCGCGGCTCAAGACCTTCGACAAGGCTCCGGGCAACAAGATCGGCGAGTATGATCTCGATGCCAATGACAGCTTCACCATGGCGGTTGATTTTGACAATGGCGCGCTCGGCGTGATCCATGCCAGCCGCTGGGCGACCGGGCATATGAACGAGCTGCGCCTTCGCGTTTATGGCGAAAAGGGCGGCGTTGAAGTGCAGCACCGGCACGATGGCTCGCGGCTGCGCGTCTGCCTCGGCGAGGATGTTGAAAGCGGCGCCTGGCAGGAAGTGGATGTGCCGACCGTGCCCACCAATTACCAGCGCTTTGCTGAAGCGGTGCGGACCGGCACCATGCAGGAGCCGTCGTTCCGTCACGCGGCCAATTTGCAGAAGGTGCTTGATCTGGCTCAGGTCACCGATCGCGAACGGCGGGAAATGGCAGCGCGGTGAGACGGTTATACGTAAATACGCGTGTAAACTAAATAGCCTCTAGTTGCAGGCCAGACTAAAGCGGGCCAGATTGGCCCGCTTTTTGTTTTGGGGCCGACTATGGACTTTATTCCGACGCTGGAGACTGAACGCCTGATTCTTCGCGAACACCGCCTCTCGGATTTCGACGCCTATTGCGAAATGTGGCGCGATCCCGATGTGGTGCGCTTCATCGGCGGGTCGCCTTTAACCCGGCAAGGGGCCTGGCAGCGTCTGCTCCGGCATGCGGGCGTGTGGCATTTCATGGGGTTCGGCTTTTTTGCCATTGAAGAGAAATCCACTGGCCATTTTGTGGGCGAGGCGGGCTTTCAGGAAATGCGGCGCGACATTGAACCCAGCATGGAAGGCACGCTGGAAGCAGGGTGGGGCCTTGTGCCGAGTGCGCAGGGCTGGGGCTATGCCACCGAGGTGATGACGGCTTTGTTCGGCTGGGCGGACCAGAAGTTTCCGCAGGTAAGGCGCACCTGCCTGATTGATCCGGACAATCTCGCCTCGATCCGGGTGGCGCAGCGTTTCGGTTTTACCCAATTGGCACGGGTGAGCTACCAGGGCGAACCGAGCATCATTTTCGAGCGGGCGGCGCCGTCGGGACAATAGGGGCTGGAAATGCCCGGCTGATCCGCTAGTGTCTCGCCCCGTAACTCAAGGGGAGCGTTAATATGCGCACGGCACTGATCATCTGGGGCGGCTGGGACGGGCATGACCCCGAGGAATGCGCAGGCATCTACCGGCGCATGCTGCATGAGGACGGGTATTCCGTCCGGGTGGAAACGGATCTGGCCGTTCTGGCCGATCCGGCGATTCATGAGCTGAGCCTGATCGTGCCGATCTACACGATGAGCAAGATCGACAAAGAGCCGATGCTCAATCTCGTGAAGGCCATTGAAGGCGGCGTCGGCCTTGCCGGGCACCATGGCGGCATGAGCGATGCCTTCCGTGATGCGGTGGATTATCAGTTCGTGGTGGGCGGCCAGTGGGTGGCGCATCCGGGCAATATCATCGACTACACGGTGGATGTGACGAAGCCCGATGATCCGATCATGCAGGGCATTCCGAAGTCGTTCCCATATCACTCGGAACAGTATTACATGCATATGGACCCCTCGGTTGAGGTGCTGGCCACCACGACCTTCTCGGGCGAGCATGCGGCCTGGACCAAGGGCGTGGTGATGCCGGTGGTGTGGAAGCGGATTTACGGCAAGGGCCGCGTTTTCCATTCGACCCTCGGCCATCGTGCCGCCGAGTTCGAGGTCAAGGAAATGGCCACGATCATGCGGCGCGGCCTGAACTGGGCGGCGCGACCGGAGGTGTGATGACCGACAGCGACAAGAGCCCGGCCCCCGGCGCGGCGCCCGACGCAAAGGGCATTCTGATCCGGCGGCATGGGCTCTTGACGCGGGTTTCGCACTGGGCGTGGGTCATCGCGATTTTCATGCTGGTGCCGACAGGGCTCCAGATTTTCAACGCCCATCCCACGCTCTATATCGGCCAGCAATCGGGCTTCGCGTTTGATAATGCGGTGCTCGAAATCGGCGCGCGACAGGGCACGAAAGGCCCGGAGGGCTACACGGTTCTGTTCGGTCAGCGTCTCGATACCACGGGCTTTCTCGGGCTCAGTGGCGGGGCGACGCGGCCGGACGCTGTGGCCTTTCCCGGCAGCATGACGATCCCTTCGTTTCGCGACCTCGCCACGGGCCGGGTCGTGCATTTCTTTTTTGCCTGGGTGCTTGTGGGGGCCCTGGCGCTTTGGCTGATCAGCGCGCTTTTCACCCGGCATTGGCGCGCGCTCGTGCCCACGGCGGCCGATGTGCGCAGCCTGCCGCGCGATCTTACGGCGCATGCGCGCTTCCGGTTCCCGCGCCATCGAACCTATTCGCCGCTGCAGAAGCTCACCTATTTCAGTGTGCTCGGGGTGTTGCTGCCGCTCATCATTCTGAGCGGGCTGGCGATGAGCCCGGCCATGAACGCGGGCTGGCCCTGGCTCATCGACCTGTTCGGCGGGCGGCAGACGGCGCGGACGATCCATTTTGCGGCCATGGTGCTGATGGCTTTGTTCGTGCTGATCCATGTCGTTATGGTGGTGCTCGCCGGGCCGATCAACCTGATGCGCTCGATGATTACGGGGCGCTACCGGATCGACAGGGAGGCCGGGCCATGAGCCGGATCGTGCTGTCGCGGCGGCGACTTCTCGGGCTCGGCGCAGCCTCGGGGGCAGGGCTCCTGCTGTCGGGCTGCGATACGTTCGACTTTCTGGGCAAGCGCGATCATCCGGTGCGCGATCTGCTCGAGGGCGCCAACCAGCTGACTGAAGCCGCGCAGCGGCTGCTGGTGGGTGAGGGGGCCCTGGCCCGCGAATTTGCTGAAAGCGAAATCCGGCAGGGCCAGAAGCCGAACGGCTCGGTTGATCCGCGTCTGAGTTCGGCGGACTATGCGGCGCTCGCGGCGCGTAATTTTGCCGACTACCAGCTCACCATCACCGGGCTTGTGGAGACGGAAAAGCGCTATTCGCTGGCGGAACTCCAGGCCATGCCCGCCCGCACGCAGATCACCCGGCATGATTGCGTGGAGGGTTGGAGCACCATTGCCAAATGGACGGGCGTGCCGCTGTCCACCCTGTTGTCCGAGGCGCGGCCCAAGCCGCAGGCCCGCTATGCCGTGTTCAAATGCTATGATCTTCTCGGTCGCGCCCTTTACTATGAAAGCTGCGACCTCAAGGACGCCTATCACCCGCAAACTATCGCCGCCTATGGCATGAACGGGGCGGCGCTGCCGATTGCCAATGGCGCGCCCCTGCGCATCCGGCTTGAGCGGGCGCTTGGCTACAAGATGTCGAAATACGTCCACACCATCGAGCTGACGGATAGTTTTGCCGGGCTGGGCCTCGGCAAAGGCGGCTATTGGGAAGACCGCGGGTATGACTGGTATGCAGGGCTTTAACCCATTAGCTCTTGCCAAAGCCCGGTGAAGAGCCCATATGAGCGCCAGTTGCCGAAACGGTGGTAACTGGCTTCCTCCTTATCGGCCAAAGCGGTGAGCGGTGAAGCACCTGATCCTTTGAAGGACCAGGCAAACCCGATGCCGCGACATTTCCCTGTCGCTTTTGACTTTGACCTCCCGCCCCCAGGGGCCGGATTGGCGCGCCATTTGGCTGGTTCTAGCGCCCAAACACAGAGACTTTTTGTTTTGATCACTTCCTTTACCGAGCTTGGCCTTGCGCCCGAACTGATCGCGGCGCTCGATGCGGCGGGCTTTACGGTGCCCACCCCGATCCAGGCCAAAGCTATTCCGCCGCAGCTTGAAAAGCGCGACATCATGGGCATCGCCCAGACCGGATCGGGCAAGACCGCCGCGTTCGGCCTGCCGATCCTTGCGGGTATCCTTGAACTCAAGGGCCGCCCCAACCCCCTCACCACCCGGGCGCTGATCCTTGCGCCGACCCGCGAACTTGCGGTGCAGATTGACGAAGTGCTGCACAAGCTTTCGGGCAAGAAGCTCTCGACCGTTCTCGTGCTCGGCGGCATGTCGCGCGCCGGCCAGGTCCAGAAGATCGCCCGCGGCGTTGACGTGGTGATTGCCACGCCGGGCCGCCTCAAGGATCTCATCGACGATGGCAAGCTGCGCCTCAACGAGACGCGCTGGCTGGTGCTCGACGAAGCCGACCGGATGCTCGACATGGGCTTTATCGGAGCGGTGAAAGCGATTGCCGCCGGTATCGGTCCGCGTCGCCAGACGGCCATGTTCTCGGCCACCATGGCGCCCGAAATCGCGGCGCTCGCTGCCGGTCTCCTGCGCGATCCGGTGCGGATTGAAGCCGATCCGCCGGCCCAGACGGCTGGCAAGGTGGAGCAGCAGGTTATCCTGTCGGGCACCAAGGAAAAGCGCGGCGTGCTGAACGGGCTGTTGAAAGACCCGGACCTCAAGCGCGTCATCATTTTCTCGCGCACCAAGCATGGTGCCGATCGCGTGGCGAAGAACCTCGAGATCGACGGGCATGAGGCAGCCGCCATCCACGGCAACAAGAGCCAGAACGCCCGTCAGGCGGCGCTCAAGGGCTTCAGCTCGGGTCAGGTGCGCATTCTGGTGGCCACCGATATCGCCGCGCGCGGTATCGACGTGCCGGACATCACGCATGTGATCAATTATGAACTGCCCGACGATGCCGAAAACTATGTGCACCGCATTGGTCGCACGGCGCGGAACGGTGCCTCGGGTATTGCCATCACGCTCGTGAGCGGTGAAGAGCGCTCCAAGCTGCGCGATGTCGAGCGGTTGATCCGCCGCACCTTGCCGGTGACGGGCGAGTTGAAGGGTGCTGGCGGCCAGCCGATCTCGGCCGAAGATGCCGTGTCGCGTGCCCCGGTGCCCCGCCATGAGCGCCGGATTGACCGGCCCAAGCATTTTTCGGGGGCTGCTAAAGCCCGCCCGGCGGACGCCCGCAAGCCCGGTGGTGCTGACGCGCGTGCGCCCGATCCCCGGAAGCCGGCAACGGGCGACGCTCGCCCCGCAGCAGCCAAGCCCGGCAAGCCGCGCTGGGACAAGAAGCAGAAAGAGGCCGGTCGCGTGCGCCGTGCCGATACGGATAAGGCCGTCCGCTTCGGCGGTTGACGGGTTCCCTTGACCCTCTGATTTAAACAAAGCGCCCGGCGGGAACTTCCCACCGGGCGCTGATGTTTAGTCACCATGCTGTGATGGCGCGTTCGCGCGCCCCAGAGGGCGCGGAGGCCCATTTCATGTTGAGATTTTCGCTGATCGCGCTTTACGCGGCGAGCCTGCTTGCGTTGGCGCTGGCCGCATCGGCCCTGCCGGTGTTTGTCTAGCTGAGCGGGATGCCTTTTTTGCCCTTATCGGCCTGATAGACCGAGGACAGATCGCCATAGGCCGCTGAAATATCATCGACCCGCGCCACGAGGCGCTCTTTGCTGGAGCGATCGAGCCCGGCAATCATCGCCAGCAGATCGTGGCTTTCAAAGAAGGCGTTGCTGCGGTTGTAGAGCGGGCGGGTATCCGGCACAGCGCTGCGGTCGGGATCGGGCACCGCATAGACTTCCTTGAGGATGCGGATGTCGTGCGGGATGTTGAACGCGTCACGCGTCGCTTCATAGCCAAAGAGATAGTAGAAATTATCGAAGCCTGACCAGGTGATGCCCGACAGGCAGAGCGAGCAGGGCTCGTGCGTGGCCAGAAACAGGCAGTCTTTCGGGTCCGGCCGCTCGGAGGCCGGCAGCTCATAAAAGCGTTTGATGGCGTGCATTTCGCCATGCCACAGCGGATTATCGGTCTCGTTATTGGTCTCGGCGATCACCACCGAGAGGTCCGCCTTCCTGAGGATCGCCGCGCCGAAAATCTTGTTGCCGCCGGCGACGCCCTTGCGGGTTTTGGGCACGATTTCCGTTTCAATGACATCGAGCAGGCGCGAGATGAAGTCGGGGGTCTGCATGGGCCTCAGCTTTCAACGACGAGCCAGGGCTCGCTCAGCGTGTATTCTTCGAGATTATTGCCGTCGCCGCCCCGGTCAACGACAAGAAAGTCCGAAACCGCGTGCAGCGGCGTCAAAACTGCGTGCCAGGTGTTGCGCCTGATGTTCACGCCCTGATCGGGACCACACAAAAAGGCGTGCGGCGTGCCAGGTTTGCCGCCGGCATCGGGGGCCGCGATGGACAGCCACGGGCGGCCAGAGAGCGGGTAGAACGCCTGGCTTCCCAACGGATGGCGTTCCAGCAGATCGAGCGTCAGCGGCAGGGCATAGGGCTTGCCCCGGAACAGCGACACGAGCGTGCGCCCGTTGTCGCCGCCGATTTCAACCGTGGCGAGATCGTGAAAGCGCTCGGTCATGCCCTTGTTGATGGCATAGTGATGCGCGCCCGCCGTTTCGATAACCTCACCAAAGGAGGCAAAACCCTCTTTGGTCAGCGGCCGGATGATGATGCGGCGCTCGGCCATCAGGCGAGCTTGCCCCAGAGCCGGACGCGCGAAATGCCGCCATCGGGGAAGATATTGAGCCGGATATGGGTGACCGGGCCCACCGGCTTCAGCGTATCGAAGGCGTGGATGTGGTCGGCCTGCAGCTTCTGTTGTGGCAGTAGCTCGGGCCAGAACATGGCCTGGGTGATGATCGCCTGGGTGAGGTCATCGAGCCCCGATCCGGCGTCGCCCGCGAGGATTGAAGCGGAATCGGGGAAATTGCCCTTGTAGTGCGCGGTATCGAGTTCAACCTTCTCGATGATGCCGCGTGCGCCCAGCGCAATGATGATCCAGTCATTGCCCGGCACCCGGCGGCGGCGGGTTTCCCAGCCATCGCCCATATCGAGCCCGCGACCGGGCGAGAGCAGGCGGTGGAACGCGCCATAATGCGCATCGGAATAGGCGACGACGCGGCCGCCATTGAGGCCGGACGCGAGGTCGATGGTCTTGCCGGCAAGGCCGCTGATATCGAGTTGCGGTTCGCCATAGACGCGCAGACGCGCCACGCCGCCATCGGGGTAGATGTGGAGCCGGACATGGGTGAAGACATCGCCCGCCGTGCTGGCAAAGAAATGATGGGCCGATGCAGACAGCGGGCTCAGCGGCAGGATTTCGGTCCAGACCGTCGCATCGGTGGGGTCGCCGGATTTTACCACGGCGCCTTCGATGCGGGCGGCGGGCGGGAAATTGCCAGTGAAATGCGAGGTGTCGACGTCGAAGCCGCGGATGACGCCCGGGGTTGCGAGGCGCACGATGGCAAAATCATGCCCGGCAACGCGCTTGCGGCGGCTTTCCCAGCCATCCATCCACTTGCCGTTATCGTCGTAGAGCGTGGGGTAGAACTCGGCCGGCTTGTCGGCCAGCATGCGGTTAACCTCGGCGAAGAAATCATCAGTCGCGAAAATCGCCTTGGCGCCCAACCCGGCTGACGCGAGGTTGATGCCCGAGCGGGCAAAGGCAGGCAGGTCGGTCGGCGGGGGCAGGATGACAGCAGCTTCGCTCATTGGGTCCCAGGCTCGCTTGAAAATGACGCTCTGAAATAGCGTATTGCCCGATAGGTGAATAGGGGTGATGCCGATCGTGGCGGATGCAAAAAGGGCCGCCCCTGGGGGCGGCCCTTTTCCGGATGGCTAAGGCCGAAGAGTCCTGCACAAGGCGCGGACGGTTCTCAGACCAGAGGCTGCTCCAGCCTGATGGAGCGTCCAAGACCCTTCGTCCTCAGCATGTTCCGATGAGACATTGGATCACCTCCTTCTGTTTGTTGTTAATGGTTCAGCCTGCTCCCGTTCTCTGGCGCTGTAAAGACCCGAAATATCAGGGGCCGGCATAGGCGGCTTCGAGCGCCGCCACATCGATTTTCCGCATTTTCAACATGGCCTGCATGGCGCGTCCGGCTGCCACACGATCCGGCCCGCCGATGAGATTCGGCAGAGCCTGGGGTACGATCTGCCACGACAGGCCGAAGCGGTCCTTCAGCCAGCCGCACCTTGATTCGGTCCCACCATTGGTGGTGAATTTTTCCCAGAAATAGTCGACTTCAGCCTGATCGGCGCAGGACACAAAGAATGACACCGCCTCGGTGAAGGGAAAGAGCGGGCCGCCGTTCAGCGCCATGAATTCCTGGTCGCGCAACCGGAAGGTGGCGGTGAACACCTTGCCATCGGGCATGCGCTGCATATTGCGAATTTCGGCGTCCTTGAACACATCGCAATAGAATTCAACGGCTTCGGCGATGCTGTCATCGAACCACAGGCACGGCAGGATCCTGGGCATGGTGGTCTCCTTTTCAGCCGGACTCTGCGCCTCGACTGGACGGGCTGACGATAGCAATAAATACGTATATAGTCGCGTTCAACCCGGCATTTTGCGTGTAACGCCCAGAAACAAAAATGTACTTGAAGCGTTGTGGGATCGACCATATTTTGAGCAAATCACCTACCCCGTCGGACTTGGTCGGAAACGGCCCCCGGCGGGGTTTTGGTTTTGCGGGTGCCAGATGAGCATCCTGCGGGCGACGGCGTTCTTTGATGCGCCAAACCTGTTCCATCGGTCCAAAGACGCCTTCGATCACCAGCACGCGAATTTCGACCCGCTTGCATTGCACGCCGCTGTCTGTGCGGCGCAGGGCTGGGCAGCCCACTCGGTCCGTTATTACACCGGCGTTCCATCGCGACAGGTGATGCCAGACGCCCGGTCCGAATGGGACCGGCGATTGTTATCCCTCACCCGGCAGGGCGTTTTGTGCGTGACCAGACCCCTGCGGCATACCGTGCTTGTGGCCGGGGAAGTCATCACCCGGGAAAAGGGGATCGACGTGCGGGTGGCGCTCGACCTCGTGTCTACGGCGCGACAAAAGGCCTGGGATGTCGCGGTCGTTTACAGCGAGGATCAGGACCTGGCAGAGGCGATCGCCGACGTCTGGGAGATTGCACGGGAGCAATCGCGACGCGTTGAGCTATGGAGCGCCTTCCCCGAAAACCTCCGCCAGGTGCGGTACCGTCAGATTAAGGGCACGCGTCCCTTCGTTTTGTCCGAGGCGCTTTACAATGCCTGCCTTGACCCGCGCGACTATCGCCCGAAACATCTGCGCGGCACGACATGAAAAGCCGGGGCGTCTCACCGGCTTTTCAGGATCAGCGTGTTGAGCCTGGTCAGCCCGGCAACAGGGCCTTCAGCCGCAGTTCGGCGATGCGTTCTACCTGCGTGCAGGCAGTTTTGAACTCAACGTCCGGCGCGTTGTTCACCCGCGTCGTCATCGCGGCGAGAATGCCCGCCTTGGTGTTGTCGCGCACCGCAATGATGAAGGGGAAGCCAAACTTCTGCTGGTAGGCATCGTTGAGGGCGGTGAAGGTCTGACGCTCGGCGTCGGTGAGGGCATCGAGACCGGCCGAGGCCTGTTCGGCTTCTGACGCGGCGGTGAGGCGCCGCGCGGCGGCAAGTTTGCCGGCAAGATCGGGGTGGGCTTTCAGCACCGCGAGCCGCTCATCACCCGTTGCGCCCCGGAACACCTGACACATCAGGGCGTGCAGGCCGGTGGCGGTGTCGTGGGCCGGGCCCATTTCGCGCTTGTGAGCGCGCTCGGCCACCCATTCGGAATGCTCGAAAATGCTGCCGAAGAGCTGGGTGAAATCGTCGAGCGGCAGGCTTGAGGGCCGGATGGCCGGCTTTTCATAGGGGTGGGTCTTCAGCCAATGCTCGGCAATGTCGATGCGGCGGGCGACCCAGACCTTATCGTGGCTTTGCACGTAATCGATGAATTTGGCGAGCGACTGGGCGCGGCCCGGGCGACCGATCAGACGGCAATGAAGCCCGATCGACATCATCTTGGGGGATCCGGCCTTGCCTTCTTCATAGAGCGTATCGAAGGCATCCTTCAGGTATTGGAAGAACTGCTCGCCCGAATTGAAGCCCTGCGGGGTGGCAAAGCGCATGTCATTGGCATCAAGCGTATAGGGGATGATGAGCTGCGGCGTGCCCCAGTGCTCGCGGTAGTAGGGCAGGTCGTCGTCATAGGTATCGGACACATAGGTGAAGCCGCCTTCTTCAGAGGCGAGATCGACGGTGTTGACCGAAGTGCGGCCGCAATACCAGCCGTGGGGGCGCTCGCCGGTGATCTCGGTATGGAGGCGCACGGCTTCGTGCAGGTCACGGCGTTCGTGCTCGATATCGTGGTCTTTATAGTCGATCCACTTGAGCCCATGGGAGGCGATTTCCCATCCGGCATCCTGCATGGCTTTGACCTGGGTCGGGGAGCGGGCCAGGGCCGAGGCCACGCCGTAAACCGTCACGGGCAGATTGCGCGCGGTAAACATGCGGTGAAGACGCCAGAACCCGGCGCGGGCGCCATACTCATAGATGGATTCCATGTTCCAGTGGCGCTTGCCCGGCCACGGAGCCGCCCCGACGATTTCGGAGAGAAAAGCTTCGGAGGCTGCATCGCCATGCAGGATGTTGTTTTCCCCGCCTTCTTCATAATTGAGGACAAATTGCACGGCCACGTGCGCGCCGCCGGGCCACTGGGCGTTGGGCGGGTTGGGTCCATAGCCCTGCATGTCGCGGGGGTAACGCATCACGGTAGTCTCCCGAAAATCGATACCAGTTTATCGCCCTGACCAAGGGCCTGATGCAAGTGCATCAGTTTTGGACCAGTTGGTAAAAAACAGCCTTGTAGGCCCGGTGCGCTTACGCAATTATGCCCAAAGTTGAGGCAGTCCTATACTGCTTGCTGTGGGCTGGGCCACCGCCCGCTCTCAAAAGAGGATTTGATTTTGGCTAGTCCTGCCCGTCTCACCACCCATGTTCTTGATACAACCCAGGGCCGCCCGGCGGCCGGGATGCGGATTGATCTCTATGTGGTTCATGGCGACCATGTGCACGGGGTCAAGTCGGTAACCACCAATGCCGATGGCCGGGTGGATGGTCCGCTGATCGAGGGCGAGACCATGCACAAGGGCGATTATGAACTGGTGTTTCATGTGGGCGATTATTTCGCGGCAGCGGGCATCGCCTTGGCCAACCCGTTCCTGTCCATTGTCCCGGTGCGCTTCACGGTGAGCGAGGCCAGCCACTATCATGTGCCGCTGCTCGTTTCGCCCTATGGCTATTCGACCTACAGGGGGAGCTGAGCGTGACCCGGTCGTCGCTGCGCTTTATCCTCAATGCCGATGATGTGACGCTCAATGATGTGCCGGCGACGCGGACGCTGCTCGATTGGCTCAGACTTGAACAGCGGCTGAAGGGCTCGAAAGAAGGCTGCGCCGAGGGCGATTGCGGCGCCTGTACGGTGCTCATTGGGCGGCTGCGCGACGGGGTGTTGCGCTACCAGGGCGTCAATGCCTGTATCGCGCTGATGGGCGGGCTTGATGGCGCGCATATTGTGACGATTGAGCATCTGTCCGGCCCGGGCGGCAAGTTGCACCCGGTGCAGCAGGCCATGGTCGAGACCCACGGCAGCCAGTGCGGGTTCTGTACCCCGGGCATTGTCATGTCGCTTTATGCGCTGTGGATGGAAAATCCGAAGCCGACGCAATTCGACGTTGAAACGGCGCTGCAGGGCAATCTCTGCCGCTGCACGGGCTACAGCCCGATCATCAAGGCCGCGATGCAGATTTCAAGCCATGGCGAGCCGGGCGCTGACCCGCTGGTTGCCGAGCGTGCTGCGATGACGGCCCGCCTTGAGGCGCTCAAGGATGGTGCTCTCCTCGACATGGGCGCGGGGCGCGACCGGATCCTTGTGCCGCAGTCGGTTGACCAACTGGCAGCACTTTACGCGGCCCATCCCGAGGCGACGCTGGTGCGCGGCGGCACAGACGTGGGGCTGTGGATCACCAAGTTCATGCGCGATATCGGGCCGATCATTTTCATCGGCGAGGTGCCCGAACTCAATCGCATCACGCGCACACCCGACGCGCTGCATCTGGGGGCCGCGGTGAGCTATGCCGATGCGCGCGCACCGATGGTCGAGCTGTTTCCGTCGCTGCAACCGCTCTGGGACCGGATTGGTGGCGCGCAGGTACGGAACATGGGCGCCGTGGGCGCCAATATCGCCAATGGGTCGCCGATTGGCGACAGCCCACCGCCGCTGATCGCGCTCGGGGCCGATATCGTTCTGCGGCACGGCGATGTGCGGCGCCGGGTGAAGCTCGAAGACTTCTATATTGCCTATGGCAAGCAGGACCGTCAGCCCGGCGAGTTCGTTGAAGAGGTTATCGTTCCGACGCTCAAGGGTGGTGAACAACTCGCCTGCTACAAAATTTCGAAGCGGCGCGACGAGGATATCTCATCGCTGTGCGGTGCCTTCTGGCTCAAGCTCGATGCGGGCCGCGTGGCGGACCTGCGCATTGCCTATGGTGGCATGGCGGCGACGCCGAAGCGGGCTCGCGCTGTGGAACAGATGCTTGTCGGCAAGGTCTGGTCAGACGCCAGCATCGAAGCGGCGCTTTCGGCCTATGCGACAGATTATCAGCCGCTCACCGACATGCGGGCGAGTGCTGAATATCGGCTGGTGGCGGCCCGAAATCTGCTGCGCCGCTTCCATCTCGACACCACAGGCGACGGGTCCAGCCTGAGCCGGGAGGCGGTGGCATGAACCGGCAAACCCCGATCACACCGTCGGTGCTGCACCAGTCGAAGGCCCATGACTCGGCTGAAAAGCAGGTGCAGGGTCGCGCGGACTATGTGGATGATCTGCCCGAGCCGGAAGGTCTGCTCCATGGCTATTTTGGCCTTTCGACACGGGCGCACGCCCGGATTGACCGGATAGACCTTGCCGCAGTGCTGGCTGTCCCCGGGGTGGTGCGCGTCCTCGGGGCCAAGGATGTGCCGGGCGAGAATGACATCTCGAGCGTCCATGCCCATGATGAGCCGCTGTTTGCGGAAACCGAAGTCAACTACTGGGGCCAGCCGCTGTTTCTGGTCCTCGCTACGAGCCGCGACGCGGCCCGCCGTGCGGCGCGTCTCGCCCGGATCGATTATACCGATCTGCCGGCCGTGCTGGACGTTGAAAAAGCGCTGGATGAGGGCGGCAAGCTCGTTACCACGCCGCTAACGCTGCAGCGCGGTGATCTGGCAGAGGGCTTTGCCAAGGCTGATGCGCGGGTCAAGGGCCGGGTCCGCATTGGCGGGCAGGAGCACTTTTACCTCGAAAGTCAGATTGCCATCGCGCTGCCGGGGGAAGGCGACGAGATTACGCTGCAGTCCTCGACCCAGCACCCGACCGAAATTCAGGTGATGGTGGCGCAGGTCCTCGGCATTCCGCATGCGGCTGTGACCGTCAACATGCGCCGCATGGGCGGCGGCTTTGGTGGCAAGGAAACGCAGGGCAATGTCTTCGCCGCTGCTGCGGCGCTTGGCGCGAAACTGACCGGCCGCGCGGTGAAAATCCGCCCCGACCGGGACGATGATTTCATGATCACCGGCAAGCGCCATGATTTCGTGGTCGATTACGACGTCGGCTACACGAGCGCGGGCCGGATCACGGCGGTTGAGGCGACCTATGCGGCGCGGGCCGGCTTTTCGGCCGATCTGTCGGGGCCGGTGACCGACCGGGCCCTGTTTCACGCTGATAACGCTTACTGGTATCCGGCGGTCAAGCTCAGCTCAAAGCCGCTCTTTACCAATACGCAGTCGAATACCGCGTTCCGGGGCTTTGGCGGGCCGCAGGGCATTATTGCTGCCGAACGCTGGATTGAAGACATTGCCTATGCGCTGGGCAAAGACCCGCTCGACATCCGCAAAGCGAACTTCTACGGCACGGATCGCGACAACATCACGCCCTATCATCAGGTGGTTGAGGATAATGTCATCCACCGGCTGGTCGAGGACCTTGAAACCAGCTGCGATTATCAGGCGCGGCGTCGGGCGGTGCTGGCGTTCAACGCCCACAACCGGGTGCTGAAAAAGGGCATTGCCCTCACGCCGGTGAAGTTCGGGATTTCCTTCACCGCGACCTGGCACAATCAGGCTGGTGCGCTGGTGCATGTGTACCGCGACGGCTCGGTGCATCTCAGCCATGGCGGCACCGAAATGGGGCAGGGGCTCCATACCAAGGTGGCGCAGGTGGTGGCCGATGCCTTCGGCCTGCCGCTTGAGGCGGTGCATATTACCGCGACCAATACTGGCAAGGTGCCCAATACCTCGGCGACGGCGGCCTCCTCGGGCACCGATCTCAATGCCATGGCGGCGCTGGATGCCGCCAACCAGATCAAGGCGCGCATGGCAGCCCATGCGGCGGCGCTCCACAACAGGGCCGAACGCGATGTGCGGTTTGAGCCCGCTGGGGTTGTGGTCGGCGACACTGTGATGGGCTTTGCCGAACTCGCGGCCTCAGCCTGGATGAACCGCGTGCAGCTGTCGGCCGCCGGGTTCTACAAGACCCCGAAAATCCACTGGGATCGGGCCTCGGGTAAAGGCCATCCGTTCTATTATTTCGCTTATGGCGCAGCCGTCTCTGAAGTGACGATTGATACGCTGAGCGGCGAATATGTGGTCGATCGGGCTGATGTGCTCGAAGATGTGGGCCGCTCCCTGAACCCTGCGCTGGATATCGGGCAGGTCGAAGGCGGCTTCGTGCAGGGCATGGGCTGGCTCACCACTGAGGAACTGTGGTGGGATGGCAAGGGCCAGCTGCGCACTCATGCGCCCTCGACCTATAAAATCCCGCTCGCTTCCGACATGCCGCGCGATTTCACCGTGCGGCTTGCGGACTGGAGCGAGAACAAGGAGCCGGCCATTGGCCGCTCCAAGGCCGTGGGCGAGCCGCCGCTGGTGCTGGGCTATTCTGTGGTTGAGGCGCTTTCAATGGCCGTTGCCTCGGTGGCCGACTATCAGATTGCCCCCCGGCTCGACATGCCGGCCACGCCCGAGCGGGTGCTGCTGGCCGTGGAGCGGCTGAAGGGTCACCCCCGAAAATGACCCCCGCAGCGCTCCGGACCTTCCTTGATCGGAATGAGCCCACGGTTCTCGTCGAACTGGTGGCGGTCCGGGGCTCTACTCCCCGTGAAGCTGGCGCGTTCATGCTGGTGAGCGCTGAGGATCAGACCGGGACAATAGGCGGCGGGGCGCTGGAATATCTGTGCATCGATCGGGCCCGTCGGGCCCTCGTGTCGGGCGAGGCGCTGACCAGCCTCGATGTGCCGCTTGGCCCCGAAATCGGACAATGCTGCGGCGGACGGGTTGATGTGGCGATCCGGTTGGTCGATGCGCGGATCCGGTCAGGCCTTGTGCGGCGGATTGAGGCGGAACGCGCGCACCGGCCGCACGTCTATGTGTTTGGCGCCGGGCATGTGGGCCGGGCGCTGGCGCGGGCGCTCGCGCCGCTGCCTCTGTGCTGCCATGTCGTTGATACGCGGCCCGATGCTCTGGTTGACCTGCCGCCTGAGGTGGAGACCCATGCGGTCGCCATGCCTGAGGCCCTGGTGCGGAGCGCGCCCGCGGGCTCGTCCTTCGTCATTCTCACCCATGACCATGCGCTTGATTTTCTGATTGCGGCCGAAGCGCTGCAGCGGCCGGACGCCCTTTATGTCGGCATGGTGGGGTCGATGACCAAGCGCGCGCGCTTCACCCATTGGTATCGCGCTGAGGGACATGACCAATTTGCACTCAATCGGCTCATTTCTCCTATCGGGGCGGTTGCGGGCGTTGGGGATAAAAGGCCCGAAGTGATCGCCGCGCTGGCCGCAGCGGAAATATTAGTTACAGTAATGAACAAGGGGCGTCTCGCCGATGAGGCCGACGCATCTGGGGCCTATTTACCGGGGGTTGCAGTTGGACGCTAAGGTCAACGCGCGTCTGTCGCTGTTCGGCATCACCAAACGATTTCCGGGTGTGCTTGCCAATGACAATGTGAGTTTTGAGGTCAAGCCGGGCGCTATTCATGCGCTGCTCGGGGAAAATGGCGCGGGCAAATCCACCCTCGTCAAAATGATCTATGGCATTATGCAGCCCGATGGCGGGGAAATCCGCTGGAACGGCGAACGCATGACCGTGTCGAATCCCAAGGCCGCGCGGAAGCTCGGCATTGGCATGGTGTTCCAGCATTTCTCGCTGTTTGAAGCGCTGACGGTGCTCGAAAACATCGCGCTCGGCATGGATGCGAAAATCCCGGCGCGCGATCTCGAAAACCGCATCCGGCAGGTCATGACCCAATATGGCCTGATGCTCGATCCGCACCGGATCGTGTCCACGCTGTCGGTGGGCGAACGCCAGCGCATTGAAATCGTGCGGGCGCTGCTGCTCAACCCCAAGCTGCTCATCATGGATGAGCCGACTTCGGTGCTGACGCCGCAGGAAGTCGAGCAGCTGTTTGTGGTTTTGCGCAAGCTGGCGGCCGAAGGCTGCTCGATCCTCTACATTTCGCACAAGCTGCATGAGATCAAGGCGCTGTGCGAGACGGCGACGATCCTGCGCGGCGGCAAGCTGGTGGATACCTGCGACCCGCGCACGGAAACCTCGCGCTCGATGGCCGAAAAGATGATCGGCGGCGGGCTCAAGGATATCAAGAAGGTCGATGGCCGCACGTTTGGCGCTGAACGGCTGGTGGTCAGGGGGCTGAATGTGCCCAAGGACGGGCATTTCGGCGTGGCGCTCAAGGACATCAGCTTCTCGGTGCGCGCCGGTGAGATTTTCGGCATTGCCGGGGTGGCCGGCAATGGGCAGAACCCGCTGCTCCTTGCGCTATCGGGCGAGGAGATTGTGGCCGAGGGCAGCGCTATCGCCGTGGATGGCGAAGCGATGGGCCAGCTGGCCGCCAAGAAGCGCCGCCTCAAGGGCATGGCCAGCGTGCCGGAAGAACGGAACGGCCACGCGGCCGTACCCGATTTCACGCTCGCCGAAAACACCGTGCTCACGGCCCGTGATCGGCTCGGCATGGTCAATGGCGGGCTCATCAACGAGGGCAAGGCCCGCACCTATGCCGGTGAGGTCATTGCTGCTTTCGCGGTGAAGGCGCAGGGGCCCCGCTCGCTTGCCGGGTCGCTGTCGGGGGGCAACCTGCAAAAATTCATCATGGGCCGCGAAATCCTGCAAAAGCCCTCAGTGCTGGTCGTGAGCCAGCCGACCTGGGGCGTCGATGCGGGGGCGGCGGCGGCGATTCACCAGTCGCTGGTTGATCTCGCCGCGGCCGGTTCTGCCATTGTGGTCATCAGCCAGGACCTGGATGAACTCCTCAGCCTCAGCGACACGCTGGCGGTCATCAACGAGGGAAGGCTGTCGCGGCCGATGGCGGTGAAAGACGCCGACATCGAGCAGATTGGCCTCCTCATGGGTGGCATTCATGGCGATCCGACCGCAGAAGTCGGGCATCTTTCCGAGGAGTTGGCGCATGCGCATCAAGCTTGAAAAACGCGCAGAGCCCAGCCGCCTGATGCTGGTGGTGACCCCGATTGTGTCGGTGATCGCCACCATGCTCGTGGGCATTCTCGTGTTCGATGCGCTGGGGATCGACGGCGTGCGCGCGGTGGTTGATATTTTCCTCACCCCGCTGCTGGCCAGTTACAAGTGGCAGGACGTGGCGATGAAGGCCGCGCCGCTTATCATCATTGCGCTCGGGCTGTCGGTTGGTAACCGCGCCAATGTGTGGAACATCGGCGCCGAAGGCCAATATATCATCGGGGCGCTGGCGGCGGCTGGTGTGGGCATTGCCGCCGGTGGCGCGGGCGGTGGCATCATCATGCTGGCCATGGTGCTCGCCGGCATGGTGGGTGGCACGGCCTGGGCGGCGGTTCCGGCGGTGCTGAAGACCCGCTTCGCGGTCAATGAAATCCTCTCCAGCCTGATGCTGACCTATGTGGCGCTGCAGGTTCTGGGCTATCTCGTCGGCGGGCCGTGGAAAGACCCGAACGGGAAGAATTTCCCGGCAACGGCGCCGCTTCTGCCCGAGCAGAGTCTGCCGATCCTGTTCCCGGGCACAACGGTGCACCTTGGGGTTGCGGTGGCAATCGTGCTGCCGTTCATCTTCTGGCTCGTGATGTCGCGCTCGATTTTCGGCTACCAGATCCGGGTGGTTGGTGCGGCGCCGCACGCGGCGCGCCATGGCGGGTTTGATGCGAACCAGACGATCTGGCTGTCGATGCTGATTGGCGGGGGAATGGCGGGGCTTGCCGGCGCGCTGGAGTTCGCTGGCGCGCTCAAGACCATCAACCTCGGCTTTCCCTCGGGCTATGGCTTTACGGCGATCATCGTGTCGTTCCTCGGGCGGTTGCACCCCATTGGCTGCCTGATTGCCGGTATCGTGCTGGCGGTGACCTATGTGGGCGGGCAGGTGGCCCAGACCACGGTGCATATCCCCAATGCGACGGCGGGTATTTTCCAGGCGCTGATGCTGTTCTTTATTCTGGCGAGCGACATTCTGGTGCGCTATCGCGTGCGGATTGTATCGGGCACGGCGCAGGCCGTTCGGGGGCAGTAAGATGGATATCAATTTCATCATCGCCGCCATCATGACCGTGGTGGGCATTTCTACCCCGATCCTGCTGGCGGGCCTCGGTGAGCTGGTGGTCGAAAAGGCCGGTGTGCTCAATCTGGGTGTTGAGGGCATGATGCTGTTGGGCGCCATCGCCGGGTTTGCGGTGACGGTCTACACCGGCAGCCCCTGGCTTGGCGTGGTGGGCGCGGGCGTTGCCGGTGCACTCGGCGGCATGTTCTTCGGGCTGTTCGTGCTCGGGCTCAATTCCAACCAGGTGGCGACCGGCCTCGCGCTTACGATTTTCGGCACGGGCCTCTCCTCGCTGATCGGCCTGAGCTTTGTGGGCCGGATCGTGGCGCCCTTCAGCTCGATCTTCCCGCCCGAACTGGCGCGTGATCCGCTGCTCAAGGTGATTTTCGGCTATTCGCCGATTGTCTATTTCGCGCTCATCATGGTCGCCGTCGTCGCTTGGTTCCTTAAATCCACCCGCGCGGGGCTGATCCTGCGCGCGGTGGGCGAAAACGACCTGTCGGCCCATTCCATCGGCTATTCGGTGGTGGGCGTGCGCTTTCTGGCCATTGCCTTTGGCGGGGCCATGGCGGGGATCGGCGGCGCGTATTTCTCGATGGTCATCACCCCGATGTGGGCTGAACGCATGACGGCGGGCCGCGGCTGGATCGCGCTGGCGCTCGTGGTGTTTGCCGGCTGGCGCTCGGGGCGCCTCGCCGTCGGGGCCTATTTCTTCGGGCTCCTGATGGCGCTCGAACTCTATGCGAAAGCGGCGGGGTTCTCGATCCTGCCGTCGCAGTTCTGGGCAGCCATGCCCTATCTCATGACCGTTGTGGTTCTCGCCTTGATCTCGATGAGAGACCGGGCTGGCTCCAACGCGCCGGCTTGCCTTGGCAGGCCTTTCATACCCGCCACCTAAGAAACGCCGTAACAGGGAGCATTTCCATGGCAATTCTCAATCGTCGTAACTTCATTCAGGCAGCCGGCGCCGCCGCCGCTGCCCTGCCGCTCGTCGGCAGCAAGGCTTTTGGCGCTGAAAAGGTGAAGGTTGGCTTCATCTTCCTCGGCCCCATCGGTGACTATGGCTGGACCTGGGCTCACAACAAGGGCCGCGAGCAGGTTGTTGCCGAACTCGGTGACCAGGTTGAAGCCGTTTATGTCGAAAACGTGCCGGAAGACGCGTCTGCCGTGCCGCTGATCCGCGATCTCGCGAACCAGGGCTGCAAGCTCATCTTCACGACCTCCTATGGCTACATGGACCAGACCCTGCAGGTCGCGTCCGAGTTCCCGGATGTGAAGTTCGAGCATTGCACGGGCTTCAAGCGGGCTGACAATGTGTCGACCTACAACTCGAAGTTCCACGAAGGCCGCGCCGTTCTCGGCACGATCTCGGGCATGATGTCGAAGACCGGCACGCTCGGCTACCTCGGCTCGTTCAAGGTGCCGGAAGTCGTGCTCGGCGTGAACGCTTATGCGCTGTCGGCGCAGAAGAAGAACCCGGACGCCAAGGTCAAGCTCGTCATGATCGACAGCTGGTTCGATCCGCCGAAGGAAGCTGCTGCGACCGAAACGCTGGTGAACCTTGGCTGTGACATCGTCACGACCCACACCGACAGCCCGGCCGCGCTGCAGATCCTCGAGCAGAAGGGCCTCCATGGCTTTGGCCAGGGCGCTGACATGTCGAGCTTTGCGCCGAACGCGCATCTCACCGCCATCGAAGACATCTGGGGCCCGTACTATGTTGAACGCGTCAAGGCGCTGCTCGATGGTTCGTGGGCTTCGTCCGACACGTGGGATGGCATGACGGAAGGCACCGTCATCATCTCGCCCTATAACAAGGACGTGCCGGCTGATGTTGCCGCCGAAGCCGACAAGATCCAGGCTGGCTACAAGGACGGGACTTTCGACATCTTTACCGGCCCGATCTACGACACCGAAGGCACGCTGCGCGTGAAAGAGGGTGAAGTCATGTCGCTCGGCGATCTCGCCGTGATCGACTGGTTCGTCAAGGGCGTCGAGAGCGCCAGCTAAGCCAATTGGCTTGAGAGGGGGCGAGTCCAGCCGGACTCGCCCTTTTTTTGTGACGATGTGAAGGAGTTTTCGATGCCGGATTACGCGATCTTTTATGAGTGGCTCACGTTTGCGGCGCGTTGGACGCATGTGATCACCGCGGTCGCGTGGATCGGATCGAGCTTTTACTTCATTGCGCTTGACCTGGGGCTGCGCAAGACCCCGAGCCTGCCTCCGCTCGCCCATGGCGAGGAATGGCAGGTGCATGGCGGCGGTTTCTACCACGTTCAGAAATATCTCGTGGCGCCGGAATTTTTGCCCGAGCACCTCACCTGGTTCAAATGGGAAAGCTATTCGACCTGGCTGTCGGGCTTTGTGCTGTTGTGCCTCGTGTATTACGCGGGCGCGGACCTGTTTCTCATTGATCGCAACGTGCTCGACGTGCCGGTCTGGGGCGCGATCCTGATTTCCATGGGGTCCATCGGGCTCGGCTGGGTTGTTTACGATACGCTGTGCAAATCGCCGCTCGGGAAATCAACCTATGGCCTGATGGGGCTCCTGTTCGTGGTGCTCGTCGCCATGGCCTATGCCTATACGCATCTGTTCACCGGCCGCGCCGCCATGCTGCATATGGGCGTGTTCACCGCCACCATCATGAGCGCCAATGTGTTCATGATCATCATCCCCAACCAGAAGATCGTGGTGGCGGATCTGAAGGCGGGCCGGGTGCCGGACGCGAAATATGGCAAGATCGCCAAGCAGCGCAGCCTGCATAATAACTATCTGACGCTGCCCGTTATCTTCTTCATGCTGTCGAGCCACTACCCGCTCGCCTTTGCGACCGAATGGAACTGGCTGATTGCGGGCCTGATCTTCCTCGAAGGCGTCGTGATCCGGCACTATTTCAACACGCGCCACGCGCGTAAGGGCAACCCGAGCTGGACCTGGGCCGTGGCGATTGCGATTTTCCTCGTCATCGCGTGGCTGTCCTCTGGCCCGAAACTGCCGGGCAGTGCGGCGAGCGTCGCGTCGGTGGCGGGTGAGAAGTTCATGCAGGCCGAGCATTTTTCCGCGGCCGCTGATGTGGTGATGGCCCGCTGTTCGATGTGCCATGCCGCTGAACCGGCGTGGGAAGGGCTCCATGAGGCGCCCAAGAACGTCATCCTCGATACGCCGGAAGCGGTGGCCAACCATGCCCATGATGTGGCCATGCAGGCCGGTTACGCCCATGCCATGCCGCCCGGCAATGTGACCGAGATTACGCCTGAAGAGCGGGCCCTGCTGGTGCAATGGTTCCGCGAGGGGAGTTCATGACCACCACCATCCTTCGGGGCCGGGTGCTGAGTTTCATCGAGGAGCCCCAGGCGCGCGACGATACGGGCGCTTTCGTGTTCATCGAGGATGGCGCGGTCGAGATCGAGGCGGGCCGGGTGGTGCGCGTCGGTGCCTATCGGCCCGTCGCGGGTGCCGTGGTGAAGGATCATTCGGGCAAGCTCATTCTGCCCGGCTTCATCGATACCCACATTCACTTCCCGCAGATGCAGGTGATCGGCGCCTATGCGGCGGCGCTGCTCGAATGGCTCAACACCTATACCTTTGTTGAGGAACAGCGTTTTGCCGATAGCGGGCACGCGACCCGCATTGCCAGTCGGTTTTTCGATGAGCTGATCCGGCACGGCACCACCACGGCGGCGGCCTATTGTTCGGTGCACCCGCAATCGGTCGATGCGTTTTTCACCGAGGCCGAAAAGCGCGACATGCTGATGGTGGCGGGCAAGGTGATGATGGATCGCAATGCGCCCGCAGCGCTGCTTGATACGGCCCAGAGCGGCTATGATGACTCAAAGGCCCTGATCGGCCGGTGGCATGGCAAGGGCAGGGCGCATTATGCCATTACCCCGCGCTTTGCCATTACCTCGACACCGGCCCAGATGGAGGCCGCCGAGACGCTGAAGCGTGAGTTTCCGGACCTGCATGTGCAGACGCATGTCTCAGAAAATCTGGCCGAAATTGCCTATGCCAACGCGCTGTATCCCAACTATGGGGATTATGTGGGCATTTATGAAAAGTACCATCTCCTCGGCCCCAAGACGTTGTTGGGCCACGCCATCCACCTGAGCGAGCGTGAAACCGACGTTCTGGCCGAAACGGGCAGTATTGCGGTGTTCTGCCCGACGTCGAACCTGTTCATCGGCTCGGGCCTGTTCGATTACGACCGGCTGCATGCGCGCGGCGTGCGCATTGCAACGGCGACCGATGTTGGCGGGGGGAGTTCATACTCCATGCTGCGCACCATGGACGAGGGCTACAAGGTGATGCAGTTGCGCGGCCAGCGGCTGATGCCGTTTCGCTCGTTCTATCACCTGACGCTCGGCAATGCGCGGGCTCTGGGACTTGAGGATCGTATCGGGCGGATCGCGCCCGGGTATGACGCCGATATTGTCGTGCTGGATTCCCGCGCCACGCCGCAGATGCGGCTGCGGATGGAAACGGTCGACAGCCTTGAACAGGAACTCTTCCTGCTCCAGACCTGCGGGGACGACCGGGCGGTGGTCGAAACCTATGTGCGCGGCGAACCGCTGAAATCTGGTCTTGCCGAACAGGCGGCCTGAGGGATAATCCCGACATAAGTCCTGGCGATGCGCGGCATTGGTCGCACCGCCCCACACGGGAGCATGACAATGGCACATTACGTAACGAAGGCCGGGCTTCAGGTGGATGCGCGTCTTGCGGCGTTCATCGAAACCGAAGCGCTTGTGGGCACCGGGATTGCCGCTGAGGCCTATTGGACCGGCGTCAGCGGGCTTGTCGCCCGCCTGATGCCGAAGAACCGCGCGCTGCTTGCGACGCGCGATGTGTTGCAGGCCAAAATTGACGCCTGGCACCGGGGCAATGGCCCGGTCGCGCACGATCCCAAGGGCTATGAGGCTTTTCTGAGGGATATCGGCTATCTCGTGGCCGAGCCGGGTGACTTCCAGATTGAGACCGAGGGGCTCGATCCGGAAATCTCGAGTGTCTGCGGCCCGCAGCTTGTCGTGCCGGTGTCGAATGCACGCTACGCGCTCAATGCGGCCAACGCGCGGTGGGGCAGCCTCTATGACGCGCTTTACGGCACCGACGCGCTCGAGCGCACGGGCGCGCTGGCGCTGGGCAAGGCCTATAATCCGGCACGCGGCGCGGCCGTGGTCGCGCGGGCGGCCGAATTTCTTGATGAAGCCTTCCCGCTCCTCAAGGGCCACCATGCCGAGGTGACGGCCTATCGGATCGTCGACAACCAGCTGCACATCGATACAAAGTCCGGGCCGACCACGCTCAAGGACAAGGCGCAGTTTGTCGGCTACAGCGGCGCCAATGTGCTGCTCCGGCACCATGGCCTTCATGCTGAACTGGTGATCGACCCGACCCATATGATCGGCAAGGATCATCCGGCGGGGCTCGCCGATGTGATCGTCGAAGCGGCGATGAGCACCATTCAGGATTGCGAGGATTCCGTCGCGGCAGTGGATGCCGAAGACAAGATCGGGGTCTATCGCAACTGGCTTGGGTTGATGACCGGTGCGCTCGAAGATACGTTCGAAAAAGGCGGCAAGCTGCTGACCCGCCGGATGAATCCGGATCGGACCTATACCGGTGTTGATGGCCAGCCGCTGGTGCTGAAAGGGCGGTCGCTGCTGCTCGTGCGCAATGTCGGGCACCTGATGACCAGCACAGCGATTCTCGATGCCGAAGGCCTGCCCATTGGCGAAGGCCTGATGGATGCCTGCGTGAGCGTGCTCTGTGCGCTGCACGACACACTCAATTCGCGCCATGGCTCAATCTATATCGTGAAGCCCAAAATGCATGGGCCGGACGAAGTGGCCTTTGCCTGCGAGATTTTCGCGGGCGTCGAAGCCATGCTCGGGCTCAAGCCCAACACGATCAAGATCGGGATCATGGATGAGGAGCGCCGGACATCGGCCAACCTCAAGGCCGCGATCCATGCAGCGCGGGCACGCGTGTTCTTCATCAACACGGGCTTTCTCGACCGCACGGGCGATGAAATCCATACCTCGATGCAGGCCGGGCCGGTGCTGCGCAAGGACGACGTGAAGTCCGAGCGCTGGATTCAGGCCTATGAGGATCGCAATGTGCTGATCGGGCTTGAGACCGGCTTTTCGGGCAAGGCGCAGATCGGCAAGGGCATGTGGGCCCGGCCCGACGATATGGCCGCCATGATGCAGGCCAAGATCGGCCACCCCAATGCCGGGGCGAATACGGCCTGGGTGCCGTCACCGACCGCGGCCATTCTGCATGCACTGCACTACCACCAGGTCGATGTGTTCGCCGCGCAGAAGCGCCGCCACAACCAGGAAACGCCGGGCCTCGACGCGCTGTTTTCGATGCCGGTTCTGAAGCCGGAAACCCTCAGCCGCGATGAAATCCAGCGCGAACTCGACAATAACGCGCAGGGCATTCTCGGCTATGTCGTGCGCTGGGTCGATCAGGGCGTGGGCTGTTCCAAGGTGCCGGACATCAACAATGTCGGGCTGATGGAAGACCGCGCAACCTGCCGGATTTCGGCGCAGGCCGTCGCCAACTGGCTGACCCATGGCGTGGTGTCGCTGGCCGACGTGCGGGCGAGCTTCGAACGCATGGCGGGCGTGGTGGACGGCCAGAACGCGGGCGACCCGCTGTACCAGACAATGAGCGGCCGCTTCGATGAGTCTGAAGCCTTCAAGGCGGCGCTGGCGCTGGCCGTTGAGGGCGCCACCCAGCCCTCGGGCTATACCGAGCCCATCCTCCATGCGGCCCGCGCGCGGGTGAAGGCGAACGCGTAGCCCGATAGTCGGCTTATGCGGCACAAGGAAACCACGACGATCTCTCCTCGTTGAGACCGCGAGGCCCGGAAACGGGCCCCGCGTTCAACAAAGACCAACGGAGACGTCCATGAAGCTCTCGATCTTTTCAGCTCTGCCTCTCGTAATCGCGGCAGGGATTGCCCCGGCGCTGGCGCAGGATGTACCGGCCGTCGACCTGCCGGAAACGCCCGTGGTGATGAATGGCATCACCGTGTCGGACCATGACTATCCCTATGTGAAGGCTCGGTGTGAGGAACTCTATCGGGTCTCGCTCGATGACCAGTCGGGCGCCGAAACCACGAAGACGGCCGACGAATCCAGTGGCGGTGACGACCAGATGGCCCCTGCCGGTGGCGACACAGAAAACCCGCAGGTCGTGGACGAGGCCCTGACCACCTTCGATCTCAGCACGCTGACGCTCGAACTCTGTCAGGCTGCGGGGCTCGTTGATAAGCCCTAAGTGATGGCGCTCTCGGTCGGTAGATCGACCATCGGCAGATGCACCGCGCTCGGCCGGTTCGGATCGTGGAAAATCTCGATCCGGGCCGGTTTGAGCGTTGTTGCATCGCCCAGCGCCTCGCTGGTGCCGGTATTGCGCGCAAAGCGCGGATGGGCGCCCGAGGCAATGAGCACGCGCAGGCGATGGCCGACTTTGAAGCTGTGGCCGGTGTGATGCAGCCTGAGCCGGACCTGCCACACGCCATCGGCATCCCTGTCAGTCTTTGCCGTCAGGCGCTGGTAGCCATCGGTGATATTGATGGACTGGCCGGAGGGTGCAACGTCGCAGAGTCGTACGAAGAGATCGGCGGTTTCAAGATCGGCGCGCATGAAGACGATCGCCGTGGGCTGGCCAACCAACGTCACCTCCTCCAGCAATGGCACCGAGGTGTAGCTCAGCACATCCTTGCGGGCTTCAAGTTCGGCCTGATCCACCGGCCCCGCTCCCGAAAACGCGAACATGGCGCCGCCGATGGCGGGCGTCGGGTCGGCGGGATTATAGCGATATGTGTCGGGTGGCGTGGTGCGCACCGGTCGTTGCGACAGCACCGAATCGGGGTGGAGATACCAGAGCGCCAATTCGCGCCTCGGCGGGGGAAAGCTGTCAAAACTGTACCAGTGCTCGCGGCCCGAGACGTGGAGCAGCACGGGCTTTAGCCGCAAGGGTCTGGTGCCGAGCAGATAATGGTCCATCCACTCGAAGGTCTGGCGCACGCTTTCGCGTTGCAGGTCCGAGCTGACATGGAACCACGGCCCGATGGTGAGATGGGGCGTATGGCCTGCGGCGCGCATGGACTGATAGTCGCGGATGAGCTGATCGAGCATGAAATCATACCAGCCCGAAGTGAAACTGTTGGGCGGCGTCGCGGCGCTGATGCGCACGGTGTGATCGAGCGGGGCCCAGAATCCCTCATTGTCGACCGCATTATCGAGCCACTTGTTCCAGAACGGCACCTTGTGGCCGATGGCGCGCTGATCGGCATTGGAGAGCGGCAGGGTCATGGTGGCGCGTAAGGTGGCCCGTTCGATGCCGCCGGACATCATGCGGCGGGCCGTGCCCAGCACATCGCCGCGCAGACCCTCGACGGTTTGCAGCCAGCTCAGCCAGAGCCCCAGCGCGAACCCGCCGCCGGGAAAAACCACCGAGCGGAATTCGGCGCTGGTCACCTTGGTCGCCATGGCGGCGCCGGGGGGCAGGGAATCGGAAATCGCCCATTGGGCATAGCCGAGATAGGAGGGGCCGGTGGTGCCGAGCCGGCCATCGAACCAGGGCTGCGCCTTGATCCAGGCGAGCGTGGCGAGCCCATCGTCGCGCTCATGGGTGAGCGGGTCGAACTCGCCGTCCGACCGATCCGTACCGCGACAGGCCTGCAACACGAAAATATAGCCGCGCTCGGCGAACAGCTCGGCAATGCGCGAAAAGCCCGAAAGCCCATAGGGCTCGCGCATGAGCAGGGTAGGGTGCGGGCCCTTGGCCCGGGGCTCGAACACTTCGGTGGCGAGCGTTGCCCCATCGGCCATGGCGACGCGAATACCCCGGTGCCGCCGCACGCCGGATTGGGCGGGCGAGAGATTATAGAGTCGCGCCAGAAACAGGCTGGCGAGGCTCATGACACGAAATCGAAGGCGTCGACATCGAACAGGCCACGGTCAGTCATCTTGAGATGCGGAATGACCGGCAGGGCGAGGAACGAGACCTGAAGGAACGGCTCGGGCAGGGTGCAGCCAATGGCGCGGGCGGCGGCGCGCAGCTTGTGGAGCCGTGCGGCGATCTCCTCGAAGGGCAATTCGCTCATCAGCCCGGCCACGGTCATGGGCAGTTCCGCACTGATCTGTCCGTCATCGGCGACCACAAAGCCGCCCTGCATGGCGATCAGCCGGTTGACCGCCACGGCCATATCGGCCTCGGTGGCGCCGACAACCGTGATGTTGTGGCTGTCGTGGCCCACGGAGGAGGCAATCGCCCCACGGGTAAGCCCGAAGCCACGGGTGAAGGCGGTGGCGATATTGCCGTTCTTGCCGTGGCGCTCGACCACGGCCACCTTGATCACGTCGTTTTCGAGATCGGGCATCAGCCCGTTCGGACCCGAGGCGAGCGTGGCGCTATCGCGGAAGGTGAGCACCAAGCCGGGCTTGACCCCGATCACCGTTGTCGCGTTGCGGTTCGGGTTGACCGGCACGGCAAAGGATTGCGCTGACACCGGCTTGGCCTTGACCGAGGTCAGGCCGACCGGCGGCAGCGGCTGGCGCGTATCGAACAGCGCGGGCGTCACGAGCCGCCCGGCCGAAATCACATCGGAGACCGAGCAATCCTCCAGCCGGTCGACCAGCACGATATCGGCCCGGTAGCCCGGCCCGATGAAGCCCCGGTCCGTGAGCCCGAAAATCCGGGCGGCCGAATGCGAGGCGGCCCGATAGACGTGGTGGAGCGGGCGGCCGAGCCGGATCAGATGCCGGATCGAATTGTCGAGATGGCCTTCGGCCTCGATGTCCACCGGGTTGCGATCATCGGTGCAGAGCGCGACGAAGGACGACGAGTTTTCATCCAGAATTTCAGCGAGTTGCGGCAGGTCTTTGCAGACCGAGCTTTCGCGGATCAGCACCGCCACGCCCTTTTTCAGCTTCTCGCGCGCTTCTGCAGCGCTGGTGGATTCGTGGTCGGTGTGGATGCCAGCGGCGAGATAGCCATTGAGATCGGTGCCGAGCAGCAGCGGCGCGTGGCCATCGATATGGCCATCCTGAAAGGCGACGAGTTTGGCAATGATGCCGGGATCGGCATTGAGCACGCCGGGGAAATTCATCATCTCGGCGAGGCCGATGACCTGCGGGTGATCGACAAGCGGCAGCAGGTCATCGACTTCGAGCGTGGCCCCTGCGGTTTCAAACGGTGTCGCGGGGACGCAGGACGACAGATTGACCCGGATGTCCATGATGGTGCGCTCGGCACCATCGAGAAAATAGCGGATGCCCTCGACCCCCAGCACATTGGCGATTTCATGCGGGTCGCAGATGACCGTGGTGACGCCATGCGGCAGCACGCAGCGGTCGAATTCGAGCGGGGTCATCAGCGAGGATTCAATGTGCAGATGCGTATCGATGAAGCCCGGCACGGCGAAGCGGCCGCGCCCGTCGATGGTTTCAAGGCCCTCATAATCGGCATGGGTGCCCACGATGCGGCCCGCAACAATGGCAATATCGGTGCGGGTGATGGCGCCGGTAACGACATCGAGCAGGTTGACGTCCTTAATGACGAGATCAGCGGGAATGCGGCGCGCGCCGGCATGAATCATGCGGGTGAGGGTGGCGGCAGAGACGGGATGGACGCTTTTTTTCATGGCCGATGGTTGCCCCTCGGGACGGGGCGGGTCAAGGGGCGTCGGAACCCGCCCTCCCGGAGGGACGTTCCCTCCCTGAGCAGGGAGTATGACCATGAAAACCTATGATCCGGGCAAATCGACCACAGAGGTCCGCCAGGGCAACAGTCGCCTGATGAACATGCGGGTCCTGCTGTTTTCGACTGTGGGGGTTCTGGTCGCCTTGGGTCTGGTGTTTTTGTGGTTTTTTGTCTTTGCGCCCGGCCCGGGTACAGCCAACTAAACCCCACAAAGGGCCGCGTCCACGGGCTGACAGCCGAAGCGAGATCGCCTATTGGTCAAAAAAGACCTAGGGGAGGCTTCCATGGCGATGATGCGGGCGCTGGTGCTCGAAAAGCAGCACGAACTGAAACTGCGCGAGATTGACCTGCCGACCGATGTTGGTCCCGGCCTGGTGAAGATCAAGCTGCACACCGTGGGCGTCTGCGGATCGGACGTGCATTATTACACCCATGGCCGGATTGGGCCGTTCATCGTCAATGCGCCGATGGTGCTCGGGCACGAAGCCGCCGGCACGGTGGTTGAGGTTGGCGCCGGGGTGACCACTCTGAAGGTGGGCGACCGCGTGTGCATGGAGCCGGGCGTACCCGACCCCAGTTCAAGGGCGTCGCGCCTTGGGATGTATAATATCGATCCGGCTGTGACCTTCTGGGCGACGCCGCCGGTGCACGGGGTGCTGACGCCCTATGTGGTGCATCCGGCCAATTACACGTTCAAGCTCCCCGAGACGGTGAGCTTTGCCGAAGGCGCGATGGTTGAACCCTTTGCCGTCGGCATGCAGGCAGCGACCAAGGCCGGCATCAAGCCGGGGGACACGGCGGTGGTGATCGGCGCGGGGCCGATTGGCGTGATGGTGGCCATTGCGGCGCTCGCGGGCGGCTGCTCGCGCGCCATCGTGGCTGATCTGGCCCAGCCCAAGCTCGATATCGCGGCGCGCTACCAGGGCGTCATTCCTGTAAATGTGACGACGCAGAACCTTGTTGCGGAAGTGAAAAAGCTGACCGACGATTGGGGTGCCGATGTGGTGTTCGAATGCTCCGGCTCGCCGCGCGCCTGGGCGACGATTGCCGATCTGCCGCGCCCCGGTGGGACCATTGTGGTGGTCGGCCTGCCGGTGGAAAAAGTGGATTTCGATATCGCCACGCTGTCAACGCGCGAGCTGCGGATCGAAAGCGTCTTCCGCTATGCCCACCAGTATGATCGCGCCATTGCGCTCATGGGGTCGGGCCGGGTGGATCTGAAGCCGCTGATTTCGGAGACCTTCAGTTTTGAAGACTCGATCAAGGCGTTCGAGCGCGCGGTTGAGGGGCGTCCGACCGACGTGAAGCTGCAGATCCGCATGGAATAAGGCTCTCGCCAAACGCCTCGGTCACGCATTGTCCTTGAACAGGACTTCGCGGTCTGGCGTGAAATTGGCCAAAAGGGGCAAGGTGGCGCCGCCCATGGCTCGGGCGGCGTCGCCAATTGCGCCTTCGACCAGCCGGAACGGCGTCAGCCCCTGAGTGTTGAGGCGGCGGATCGCCGCGTCGGTTTCGGCGATGATGCGGGCGCGCACCGAGGCGGGAAACGCGCCGTCGATGACCACTGTTTCCACATCGATCACCGCGACCGAGGCGGTGATGGCGAAGGCGAGGCTCCTCGCCACTTCGCTGATCCATTGATCGAGGATGGGTCCGAAGTCCGGGCGCCATTCGGATGGCGAGCGCCAGAGGAATTCGGATTCGCGTCCGGCATCCTTCAGCTTGCGTTCAAGCACATAGATCGAGGCGACATTGACCAGTTGCACCATGCGGCCCGGGTGGTGCGGATCGGGCGCGGGCATGGACCCGAGCGCTGCGGCATTGCCGGTGCGTCCGGGGAACAGGTGGCCATTGAGCACCAGCCCGCCGCCGATGAATGAGCCGATATAGACATAGAGAAAATCGAGGAAACGCGGCCCGTGCCCGAACATCAGTTCGGCGGCGGCGGCGGCGGTGATGTCATTGGCAAAATAGACCGGCCAGGGGCAGACTTCGGCGATCAGGGCGCGCATGTCGACATTGCGCCAGGCGTCGATCTCGGATTTCGGCGCGCCGATTTCCTCGTGCCAGGTCCAGATTTCAAAGGGCGCGGCAATGCCGAGACCGGCCACGCGGGCGCGGAGCGCTTCGGGCAGGCGGCCGAGCAGATCGACAATGCCGGCCTCGGTAAAGTGCCGGACCGATTCGGGGGTAGGGAAGGCATAGGGCTGGTGCAGAAGGTGCAGCACCGTGCCGGCGAAATTGAGCACATAAAGATCAATGCTGCGCCGCCCGATCTTCAGCCCGAAGCTCACCGCGCCATTGGGGTTGAGCGAATAGGGCACGAGCGGCTGGCCGACTTTGCCGCGCTGCGGCGAGCCGCGCAGCAACAGGCCATCGGCCTCGAGCTGGTTGGCGATGATCGAGATGGTCTGGGCGGAAAGGCCAGTCAGGCGGGCCAGATCGGCCTTGGGCAGGGCGCCATGGCGGCGGACGAGCGACAGCACGAGGCGCTCGTTATAGAGGCGCACGCCGGTCTGGTTGGTGCCGCGCGCGAGCCCGCCCCCCCGTGTGTCCAATGCTCCCACCAGGGCGCTCACCACCATAACGATCTACCGTCTTTCCTGTAGAGACTGTCAAATAGCCTTTTTTTTACAAAGGCTTCAACCTGCCTATCTCATTAGTAAATCGTGAGGCGGTGTGAAACGCTTGTCAATTAATAAATCAACTGGACTAACTTATTGACAGAGCCCGCGCATTTGCGCAAATCTCGGGGCACAGTGGAGCGGGTCAAGCCTGCCCCACCAGCGGGTGATCGGCCAAGCCGACACACGCTTCACATCCCTGGGAGGACACTATGGGAAAACTGACTCTTCTGGCTGCGGCTTCGGCCGCGGTGGTTGCCGGTATGATGGCAATTTCGGGTGCCCAGGCGGCTGATGCCGTCAAGGCTTGCCTGATCACCAAGACCGACACCAACCCCTTCTTCGTGAAGATGAAGGAAGGCGCACAGGCCAAGGCCGCCGAACTCGGCGTTGAGCTGAAGACCTACGCTGGTAAGGTTGATGGCGACCATGACAGCCAGGTTGCCGCCATTGAAAGCTGCATCGCCGATGGCGCCAAGGGCATTCTGATTGCCGCTTCGGACACCAAGGCGATTGTGGATTCGGTGAAGAAGGCACAGGCCGCCGGCATGGTGGTGATTGCTCTCGACACCCCGCTTGATCCGATCGACGCTGCCGACGCGACCTTCGCGACCGACAACCTCGAAGCCGGCAAGCTGATTGGTGCCTGGGCTGCCAAGACCCTTGGCGACAAGGCCGCCACTGCCAAGATCGGCTTCCTCGATCTGGTCCCGTCGCAGCCGACCGTGGACGTGCTCCGCGATCAGGGCTTCATGATGGGCTTCGGCATCGACCCCAAGGACCCGAACAAGATCGGCGACGAGGATGATGCGCGTATCGTTGGCCACGACGTGACCAATGGTAACGAAGAAGGCGGCCGTAAGGCCATGGAAAACCTTCTCCAGAAGGATGCCGACATCAACGTGATCCACACCATCAACGAACCCGCAGCCGTGGGCGCCTACCAGGCGCTGAAGGCCGTGGGCAAGGAGAAGGACGTGCTGATCGTTTCCGTCGACGGCGGTTGCCCGGGCGTGATGGCCGTGGCCGATGGCCAGATCGGTGCGACCTCACAGCAGTACCCGCTGATGATGGCCGCTTACGGCATCGAAGCGATCAAGAAGTGGGCTGATACTGGCGAGAAGCCGGCCCCGACTGAGGGCAAGGCCTTCTTCGACACGGGCGTGAACCTCGTGACCGACAAGCCGGCCGAGGGCGTGCCCTCGATCAGCGTGGCCGACGGCACTGCGAAGTGCTGGGGTTGATCCCCGCATTTTTCGGGATCATCATCTAGGTCAAGTCTAGCGGAAGGCGGCTTTAACCAGCCGCCTTCCGACTTCAGAAGGGGAGCGCTCATCGAGCGCCGAGGGGAGGGTGCATGTCGAGCGCACAGGATTTCGAAAAAGTCATCGACAAGAGCGACAAGAGTGTCGCCTCGTTCGAAGAGCAAATGTCGCCGATCCGGCGCGTCCAGCACTTTCTCCATGCTAATCCGGCGGCAGTGCCGTTGATTGTGCTTATCCTTGCGGTCGCGGTGTTCGGCGTCGCCATCGGGGGCAAGTTTTTCTCCAGCTACACCCTGACGCTGATTCTGCAGCAGATCGCGGTGGTTGGTATTCTGGGCGCAGCCCAGACACTCGTCATTCTGACGGCGGGTATCGATCTGTCCATCGGCGTCATCATGGTGATGTCGGCCTGGGTGACCGGGGCGCTGGTGGTGCATCTGGGCATTCCGGCGCCGATTGCGCTGCTGCTCGGGTTCCTGCTCGCTGGCGCCTGGGGCGTGCTCAACGGCGTGCTCGTCTCGGTGGTCAAGTTGCCGCCCTTTATCGTGACGCTGGGCACGTGGAATATCGTCATGGCGGCGGGGTTCATCACCTCGGCCAACGAGACCCTGCGTGAGGCCGATGTCACGGCGATAACGCCGATGCTGCATGTGTTCGGCTACAGTTTCAAATTTGCCGGTGCCGTATTCACGCTGGGCGTCATTGCCATGGTGGTTCTGGTGCTCGTGCTCTGGTACGCGCTCAACCACACGGCCTGGGGTCGGCACCTTTATGCCGTGGGCGATGATCCTGAGGCCGCGCAGCTTTCGGGTATCCGGGTCAACCGCGTCCTGATCGGCGTCTATGGCATCGCCGGGCTCATCGCCGGGCTCGCAGCCTGGGTGTCGATTGGCCGGAACGGTTCGATTTCGCCATCGGCGGCAGTGACGGACTATAATCTTCAGGCCATCACGGCGGCTGTGATCGGTGGTATTTCGCTGTTCGGCGGGCGCGGTTCGATCCTCGGAACGCTGTTTGGGGCGATGATCGTGGGCGTGGTCTCGATGGGCCTCAACATGCTGGGCGCCGATCCGCAGTGGAAAGTGCTGCTCACCGGCGTTCTCATCATCGGCGCCGTGGCGCTCGACCAGTGGATCAGAAAGGTTGCCTCGTAATGGATAAGACCCCTGTTCTCCAGGCGCGCGGTATCGTCAAGCGCTATGGCCGCGTCGTGGCCCTCGACTACGCGGATTTCGACCTCTATCCGGGCGAAATCCTTGCGGTGATCGGCGACAATGGCGCCGGCAAATCGACCCTGATCAAGGCCCTGTGCGGCGCGGTGACGCCCGATGAGGGCGAGATCCGGCTCGAAGGCAAGGTCATGAACTTTTCGAACCCCATGCAGGCACGCGATGCCGGGATCGAAACCGTGTACCAGAACCTCGCGCTGTCGCCGGCCCTGTCAATTTCCGACAACATGTTCCTCGGCCGCGAGATCCGCAAAAAGGGTCCGCTCGGCAGCGTGTTCCGCATGCTCGACCGCAAGGCGATGGAAAAGCACGCCCGCGACAAGTTGTCCGAACTCGGGCTGATGACCATCCAGAACATTTCGCAGGCGGTGGAAACACTGTCGGGCGGCCAGCGTCAGGGCGTGGCCGTGGCCCGCGCTGCGGCCTTCGGCTCGAAAGTGGTCATCATGGATGAGCCCACTGCCGCGCTCGGGGTGAAGGAAAGCCGTCGCGTGCTCGAGCTGATGCTCGACGTGAAGCGGCGTGGCCTGCCGATCGTGCTGATTTCGCACAACATGCCGCATGTGTTTGAAGTGGCGGACCGCATTCACGTCCATCGGCTGGGCAAGCGCATCGCCGTGATCAATCCCAAGGACTATACCATGTCCGATGCGGTGGCGATTATGACGGGTGCCATGGCGCCGCCGACTGCCGCCTGAGGCTCGATCGGGCCGGGCGCCTAGCAATACGACCGGCGCGGGGGCGCCGGACCTTAGGGGGAGTGGGATCATGGAGCTGGGACTCAAGGGCAAGCTGGCGGTCATTACCGGCGGCAGCGTGGGAATCGGCCTCGCGATTGCCGACGGCTTCGCCGCCGAAGGCGCCAATCTGCTCATCGCCGCGCGGGACGTTGATCGCGCCAGCGCCGAAGCCGCCCGCATTGCGGCGCGTTTTGGCGTACGCGCCGAAGCGGTTCGCGCAGATGTCGCCACGGCCGATGGCTGTGCGCGGGTGATTGCCGCCGCAAGCGGCATGGGCGGCGCTGACATTCTCATCAATAATGCTGGCACCGGCTCTGAAGAAACCATCCTTACTGCCGATGATGCGCGCTGGCAGTTCTATTGGGATCTGCATGTGATGGCCGCAGTGCGGCTGGCCCGCGGGCTGGTGCCGCAGATGAAGGCGAAGGGCGGCGGCGTGGTGCTGCACAACGCGTCGATCTGCGCCGTGCAGCCCCTGTGGTACGAGCCCATCTACAACACCACGAAAGCGGCGTTGATGATGTTTTCGAAGACCCTCGCCATGGAAGTGGTGGGCGACAATATCCGCGTGAACACCGTCAATCCGGGTCTGGTGCTGACGCCGGACTGGATCAAGACCGCCAAGCTTCTTGCGGGCGACAACTGGCAGGCGCATCTCGACAAGGTGGCCGAAGACGCGGGCGGTATGAAGCGCTTCGCCTCGCCCGAGGAAATCGCCAACCTGTTCGTGTTCCTGTCGTCGGACAAGGCAAGCTATGCGACGGGCTCGACCTATTTCATCGATGGCGGCTGGCTGAAGACCGTCTGATCGCGGGCGGGAACAACGGTTCAGTCGTGGCGTTGCCTCCTTCTCTCGTTGAGGAGGATGACATGCCCGCCAGATCGAAAGCCCAGCAGAAAGCGGCTGGTGCCGCCCTCAGCGCCAAGCGCGGTGACACGCCGAAATCGGCGCTGAAAGGCGCCAGTCAGGCCATGGCGAAGTCGATGAGCGAAAGCGAGCTTGAAGCGCTGGCGCACACCAGACGCAGCGGCTTGCCCGAGCATAAAGAGCGGCCCTGATGGTGACCGCGTTCGATTAAAAACGCCGTGCTTTTCCCGTGCTCCCTGCGTTGAAGCCCTGAACCGGACCGGCTAGGGTTTCCCTGAGGGGACAGGGGGGAAGCCATGGGATTTCGCGCGCTGGTGTCGCGGCAAGGGAGTGCACCGCAGACTATTGTCAGCGGCGTTGAAGAGCTAGCGCTGACGGCGCTGCCCGAGGGCGAGGTGCTCGTCTCGGTGGATTGGAGCGGGCTCAATTACAAGGACGCGCTGGTGCTCAATGGCATTGGCGGGCTGGTCAAGACCTGGCCGCATGTCGCGGGCATTGATTTTGCCGGTCGCGTGGTCGAAAGCCGCGATGCGCGCTTTCACCCCGGGCAGGCGGTGATCCTGACCGGCTGGCGCGTGGGCGAGTTGACCTACGGCGGCTATGCGCAGCGGGCACGGGTGAAGGCCGATTGGCTGGTGCCCATGCCCAAAGGGCTCAACACCCGGACAGCGATGGTGCTCGGCACGGCGGGGCTCGCGGCGATGATGGCCGTTAACCGCCTGCAATCGCTGGGGCTCAAAGCGCGATCAGGCGAGGTGCTGGTGACCGGTGCGGGCGGCGGGGTGGGCAGTATCGCCGTCATGCTGCTGGCGCGGCTGGGCTATAGCGTGGTGGCCGCGACCGGGCGGCCGGCACTCAGCGATTGGCTGACGCGGCTTGGCGCGGCGCGCGTGATTGGCCGTGAGGCTCTCAGCGACACGGCGGGTAAGGCGCTGGGCAAGGAACAATGGATTGCGGCCGTCGATACGATTGGCGGCGCGCCCTTGGGCGAGGTGCTGAAGCAGGTGCGCTATGGCGGCGCAGTGGCGGCAGTCGGCAATGCGGCTGGGCTGGGCTTTGAGGCCAGCGTCATTCCGTTCATCCTGCGCAACATTACCCTCTCGGGCGTCGACACGGTGATGCAGCCGTTCGATGTTCGGCGCGCCGCCTGGGACCGACTCGCGACGCTGTTTGCCGAGGGGCTTTATGCCGAAGCGGTGACCGAAGCGCGGCTCGAAGAGGTGCCGGACCTCGCCCGGACCCTGCTCAAGGGCGATATCGCCGGGCGGGTGATCGTGACGCCAAAGCCGGATTAATCAGCCGAACTCGGCTTCGGCCATGCGGATGAACGCCTTGCCGCGGTCCTCAAAATTGCTGAACACAATGCCGGGCCGCTCCAACTGGCCATAGCTCGGCGCGCCGGGCGAGAGGATGACGGTATCGAACTGACCGGCGCGGGCCTTCAGGGCCTTTATCGCTGCATCGAGGGTGGCACTTTCGACGACTTCGACCTCGGGGGCAGCGGCATAGGCGAGGGTCGCCAGCCGGTCGCCGGTCACAGGTAGAGTAACAAGCACCGTGACGCCCCGGGCGCTCAGCAGGGTTGCGAGTTCGCGGTAGTCCTGCTGGCGTTCGTGCCCGCCCGCGATCAGCGCGATCCGGCGACCCTGATAGGCCGCGAGCGCCGCCTTGGTGGCCTCCGGCGTTGTGGAAATGGAATCATCAACGAAGGTGACCCCGCCGATCTCATGGTCTTCCAGCCGGTGCGGCAGGGGCCGGAAGGCTTTGATCCCTGCGATAATGCCGTCGAAAGTCGCTCCGGCCTTCAGCGCAATGGCGGCAGCGAGAAGGGCGTTGTCGCGGTTGTGGTCACCCTTCAGCCGCGAGCGGGCGATGGCGACATCGAGCCGATCAACGAGAAAGGGCGCGAGCGGTGGGACGAGGCGCTTTTTATCGCGGAGCGCAGCGAGCACCAGCGGATTGTCGCGCGCCGCAAGGCCGAGGGCCACGGGGAAGGGCGCGTCGTGGTCGATCAGGTTAAGCTTGTCGGCATAATAGCGCTCGACCGTGCGATGCCAGTCGGTGTGCTCAGGCGAGAGGTTGGTGAGCGCGGCGATATCGGGCCGGAAGGCCATATCGGCGGTCTGATAGCTGGAGAGTTCGAAAACGACGATGGCGTTGCGGTCCGCAATCTCCAGCGGGGCGAGGCCGACATTCCCGGCGAGGCCGGCATCAAGGCCCGAGTGCACCAGCATCAGGTGGACAAGGGTCGCCGTGGTTGATTTGCCCTTGGTGCCGGTGATCGCAATCACCATGCGGCCTTCGCGATAGGTCTCGGCCCAGAGGTTGAGGTTGGAGGTGACGGCAATGCCTGCCTCACGCGCCACGGCAAACACCGGCCGGTAGCGCGACACGCCCGGGCTTTTGACGATGGTGCCGAACCGCTGTTCGGCCATGGCGGCATTCAGGTCTTCGGGGCTGATGAATTCGGCACCGTCGATATCGGCCATACCGCTATCGACGGTGACATAAACCTTGAGATCGGGCGCGCGGGCTTTGAGAAACGCGCGGGTCGAGCGGGCCTCGCGGCCTGCGCCATAGAGGAGGACCGGCAGATCAAAGCGCATGGCGCAGCCTCTGGTTGAGTTCCTGGGGGATCAGGTGCGCATCGGCATCGTCAAACAGTGCCCCGTAGGCGGAAACGAGACGCGGCGCGCCATACTGCCGCTCAAGGTCGGCCGCGAGCGCGTGGACAATCGCATCGTTGCGCCACTCGGGGGCTTGCGTGAGCCGATAGAGGCAGGCGGCGGCCTCTTCGATTTCGCCCACACACTCCCAGGGTTTTTGTCCGGCGAGCCCGGTCAACTCCCGGAAGGAGGATTCGGTCTTGGGGTCAGCAAGCAGGTTTTTGCCGAAAATGCCGATCAGTCGGTCCTTGGCCATGGCGGGGGCGAAGATCAGGAACACGAAATGGCATTTGGGGCATTCGCCGCACCACAGCGGGCCCTCATGTCCGGCGAGCCGGAAATTGCGGTTACAGCTCGAAAACACGCGATCAAAGCGGGTTTCCCGCGCAAACAGCGCAGCAATGCGGGCTTCTGAAAACGGCCTGAGCAGCGAGAAATAGCTCAGCGCACCGCCGGTCGCGCTGCTGAGGATTTCAGCGATCAACTGTTCGAAGCCGAGTGACTTAGAATGCTGGTGGTTGGCCTCGCGCCCATCGAACTGCACATTGCCTTCGGAGGCAGAGCGCTCGTTGGAGAGGATGATGCGGTTGTGCCCAAAGAGCAGGGCTGTAAGCGCGGCAATCATGGAATTGATGGCGGTCGAGGGCACATGGCCGTTGAAATAGCCGGGCTCGCGGCTGAGGCGGAGCATCTCTGCATCAAGCGTGCGGGTGACATAGACCGGGGGGCGCTCGAGCGCCGCAACCGAGGTGAGGATCGGCCCCTTGGGATTGACGGCAAAGGGCGTGAACGGAATGCCCGCCCGCTCAAGCAATTGGGTGGACACGAGCGAATCCTTGCCCCCGCCAATCGGCACCAGGGCCCGATCGGGCAGGGTGGGGGGCGGCGTAGCCGTTTCTGTGCGCTCGGGCGCGGTGAGGGTGATCCGCCCGAAGCGCCGCAGATCATTGCGCGCGTAAAACTCGCCGAGGCCATTTTCATAGACATCGAGCAGGAAGACGCGTTCACGCGCCGACAACGGGCTATCGAGCGAAATGCCAAGCGGCGCAAGCAGCTTGAAATAGCTGACGCCGAGCACGGCGCCGGTCAGCCCGAGGAGGCGCTCAAAGGCGGGGGTGGCGGCAGCACTCGCGTCAAAGCCCGAGGGGAAGCCAAGTGTCTCGGTAAAGCGATGCTCGCCCAGCCCATAGGTAAAGCGCGCCGTGCCGGTTGCCGGGTCGAAATGGGCAGCGCCAATGTGAAAATGCGGGTCCATTACCCTCAATATACCCTGAGGCTCAGGCGCAGGACGATATCCGATGAGAGGCGCTGAAAGCCATACTCGCGCATGATGCATTGCCAGGCGGTGCCAAGCCGCTGGATCGAGAACAGGTTATAGCGCGCCGGATCGTGCCCGCCGGTATCGCCCTGCGCCGCGCCGGCGGCGGCGACGCCGACCACCGGGACATCGGCCCCGGGGCCCGGAATGGCATAGATGCTTGATTGGTGGGTGTGCCCATGCAGCACGAGTTCGGCCCCGGCCTCGGCAATCGCCCGCCGGAAGATCGCGGCGCCATAGAGACCGACACGGTAGTGCGACAGCTCCTGGTTGGGCGGGTGGTGGATGGTCACCACGCGGAAATAGCCGCCCTCGCCCAATAGCTTCAACAGCCGGGTGAGGCGCGCCCCTTGAGCCGCGTCGAAGTGCCCAAGCGCAAAGGCGGGCGCGCTCGGTACGGCACTTGAGCAGACGATGATCGCCACATCGCCCACCCGCCGCACATAGGGGAAGCGGCTGGTGTCGAGCGTTTCGCCTCGCAGATACTGGCCCCAGCGCTCGAAGGCGTTGTCGAGGCCGCCTTTGACATAGGCATCGTGATTGCCCGGCGACACGCAGACGCGGGCCGGGTCGCCTAGGGTTTCAAGCCAGTTGTGGGCGGTGTTGTATTCAGCGGGGAGCGCGATATTGACGAGATCGCCGGTTACAGCGGTCATATCCGGGGTGTGGCTGTTCATGTGATGGACGAGCTTCACCAGCCCATCGCCCGCAAGGGTGCGCTGGCGCTTGATGCGCCAGTTCATGTAGCCGACGAGACGCTTGCTCATAAGGTCGCGGGCCCGTACCGGCGGCATGGGCGCAAGATGAACATCCGAAATATGCGCAAGGTTGATCATTACCCCGGCTAATGCCATGCGGCGCGCCGGGTGGAAATCCCCTTGATGGTGCGTCCCCCGGTTGCTTTGTTTCCCAAGCGTATCCCGGCCGGTGTACGAAACCGGAGCGCGGTTGATAATTCGGCGTTTACGTCACTGGTCACAGGTGTTAATGCCGAATTTAGACGTCAGGAGGCGTCCAGGATGGAGAAGGCCCTTTTCGTGACCCGACGACCGTAATGGTCGCTGCCGGCAATGCCGGTCCCTCGTTCTTCCACGATCCGGGAACAGTCACATGAATGCCTTCGAGTTGTCGCGCGCCGATGCGCCGCCGCCTGAGCCCGGCCAGCCGACTGTACGGCCGGCCACCCCTGCCGATGATGGTTTTGTTGACGATCTGCACGCCATAGCCTTCGGGCCGGGCCGCTTCGCCCGCACGGCGTTTCGGGTACGCGAGCGCTTTCCGATTGATCCCACACTCAGCCTCATTGCCGAGGTCGATGGCCAGCGCTCGGGCGCGGTGTGGATGACGCCGATCAGCGTGGGCGGCATCGATGGCTATCTCCTCGGGCCGCTTGCCACGCACCCGGCGTTTCGGAAGCGCGGCGCGGGCAAGCTTCTGGCGCGCGAAGTCACCCGTCGGGCGCTGGCCCAGGGTCCGGGCCGCTTCGTGCTGCTTGTGGGTGATCAGGATTATTATTGCCCGCTCGGCTGGGTGCCAACGCGGCCCGGTGCCATCGAATTTCCGGGGCCGGTCGACCCTCACCGCGTACTGGTCTATGCTGATGACGCGAGTCTGGCGGCGACGCTTGCCGGACCGATCCGCGCCTTTGGGGCGCGCCCACGCGCCTGAGGCTGGTTGGCCCGGGGAGGACAGTCTGACTCAGATGCGCCTCATCAGCACCATTGCCGGACGGCTGCTCGCGGCGCCGCCACGACTGGATGTTGCCCAGCCGCTGGTGCCTGACTGGCGGCCGGATGTGCCGCCGGACACCCCGCCGGTGGCCGCTGCGGTGCTGATTGCCCTTATCGAGCGGCCCGAGGGGCTGAGCGTACTGTTCACCGAGCGGGCGACCAGCCTGCGCGCCCATTCGGGGCAGGTGGCGTTTCCGGGCGGGAAAATTGATCGCGGCGACAGCGGTCCGGCGGCGGCAGCGCTCCGCGAGGCAGCCGAAGAGGTGGGTCTTGAGCCATCGGACGCCGAAGTGCTCGGCTATCTGCCGCTCTATTTTACCGGCACCAACTATCTCATTACCCCCGTGGTGGCGCGGGTGCGGCCGCGTGCGCCGTTTCTCGCCAATCCCGATGAGGTGGCAGACCTGTTCGAAGTGCCGCTGTCGGGCCTCATGGATCCGGCCCGCTATGGCACGCACCAGGTCAGCCGCAACGGGGTGGAGCACCGGACCTGGCGGATCGACCATGACCGATTCCTGATCTGGGGGATTACGGCCAATCTGACCCGTGTATTTTTCGAGCAGGCATTGCAGGGAGGGCTGGATGCCGACCGTTGAGGCCGCGCTGCAGCGCCTGCGCCATGCACCGTGGCTCCACGCGGCGGAAACCCAGCGGGTTCTGGCGCTGCTGGGCGGCGCCGAGGGGCGGACCCGCGCGGTCGGCGGCATCGTGCGCGACACGCTGCTGGGGCTCGACCGGGGTAAGACCGATATTGATTTTGCCACTGAACTGACGCCCGACGCGGTGATGCGGCGTGCGGCCAAGGCGGGCATTGCCGTGCACCCCACCGGGCTCGAGCACGGCACGGTTACCCTCCATAGCGGCGCGCTGGTGGTTGAGGTGACGACGCTGCGTGAAGATGTCGATACCGATGGGCGGCACGCGACAGTCGCCTTCGGTACCGATTGGGCGGTGGATGCCGCGCGGCGCGATTTCACGCTGAATGCGCTCTATGTTGGCATGGATGGCACGCTGTTCGACCCCTTGTCGGGGCTCGACGATTGCCTCGCCCGGCGCGTGCGCTTTATTGGCGATGCGCGGGCCCGGATCGCCGAGGACCGGTTGCGGGTCTACCGGTTCTTCCGGTTTTCGGCGAGCCATGCCCAACAGAGTTTCGATGCGGATGGCGTTGCAGCCTGTGCCGAGGCAGCCGGGACATTGGGGCGGCTTGCGGCTGAACGGGTGGGCACCGAGATGCGCAAGATGCTGAGCCTGCCGCGGATCGGTAAAACGCTCGCGGCCATGGCCGAGGCCGGGATTGGCGACCTGTCGCCGCTCGGTATCGCGCGGGTGAGTGCGCATGAGGCCGGGCTTGATCACCCGCCCTTTGCCGCGCGGCTGGCGCTGCTTGCAGAGACAGGCGCGCTCGACCCGCTCGAGGCGCGCTGGCGGCTGTCGAAGGCTGAGAGCCGCCGGGCGTCGGCTATTCTGGCGGCGGCGGCGCTGATCGGTGAGGTGGCGCTGAACGAGGCCGCTTACCGCTATGCCGAGGTGGTGGATGACGCCTTGGGGGTTGCGCGGGTGCTGTTCGGTTGGGGGGCGGCAGCCGAAGCGGCGCTCAGGGCGCGGCTTGCGGCCATTCAACCGCAGGGCCTGCCGCTCGCTGGTCGTGATTTTCTGGCGGCGGGGCTCGCGGCAGGCCCTGCCGTGGGTGACGCGCTCAAACGCGCCGAGCGGCTCTGGATCGACAGTGGCTTCACACTGAGCCGCGAGGCCCTGCTGAGTGCGGCGCTTCAGCCTGATTAGGCGGCGTCATCGGCTTCGGTAATCCGCTCCTTGATCCGCTCGATCATATCCGGGCGGATTTCGGTCTCGCCATGAGCCTCGCGCAGATGCGCGGCGGCGCGAGCGACCAGATCGGCCTCGGTTTCGGCGCGGGCCGTCCATGAACATCCTGGCACCAGAGTGCCACAGGCATAGGTTTTCATCGCCCGGTCTCCTCATCCTCTCTGCCCTAATGGCGCAGGGGCGGGGTGGGTTCCGGTCAGGGCCAGCGAACGGCGGGCGGCATGGAGGACAGGATCGAGTCGACATTGCCGCCGGTCTTCAGCCCGAACATGGTGCCCCGGTCATAGAGCAGGTTGAATTCGACATAGCGGCCGCGCCGCACGAGCTGTTCCTCGCGGTCGGCTTCGGTCCAGGGCGTTTCCATGTTGGCGCGGATCAGCTGGGGAAACACCGAGAGGAAGGCGCGCCCGACATCCTGTGTGAAGGCGAAGTCCTTCGCCCAATCGCCCGAGTTGTGGTGATCGTAGAAAATGCCGCCGATGCCGCGCGGCTCCTTGCGGTGCGCCAGCCAGAAATACTCGTCGCACCACTTTTTATAGGCGGCGTAATCGACACCATGAGTATCGCAGGGCTGTTGCATGGCGTGATGGAAGGCGATGGAATCGGGGTCGGTCTGGGTGCGGCGCCGATCCAGAACCGGGGTGAGGTCGCCGCCACCGCCGAACCACCATTGGCCGGTGGCAACCATGCGGGTGTTCATGTGCGCGGCAGGGACATTGGGGTTCCACGGGTGCGCGATCAGCGACACGCCGGAGGCCCAGAAGCCCGCGCCCTCTTCGGTGCCGGGCATGGCCTTGGCAAACTCGGGCGAAAACTCGCCATGAACCGTCGAAATATGGACCCCGACCTTTTCAAAGACGCGGCCATGCATCAGCGACATTTCGCCGCCACCGCCCGGCGCGCCGGAATGATCGGTGCGCGACCAGGGCTTCTGCTCGAAACGGCCCGACGGCAGGTGCGCGTTCGGTCCCGCGAGCGTGTCCTCGAGGGTCTCGAAGGCGCGGCAGAGATCATCGCGCAGCTGGCGGAACCAGGCGGCAGCGATGGCTTTGTTGGCGTCGAACTTATCGGGCAGGGTCATGAGAGTGTTTCGAAATGGCCGGTCTGTCGGAGCGCTTCCCCTAGCACGAGCGAGGCGGCGACGGCCACGTTCAGCGAGCGACGATCTTGTCGCATGGGGATTCGGAGCCGGAGGGCCGCCTGTTCAGCCACAGCATCGGGCACGCCGGCACTTTCCCGCCCCAGCAGCAGAATGTCGCAGGGGGTGAAGGCCGCCCCATAGGCCGACTCGGCGCCTTTGGTGCTCAAAAGCACCAGCCGCCGACCGGCCGCGACGCGCCACAGGTCAAACTGCTCCATGCTGTCGTGCTCGGTGAAATCGGCGTGCGAGAGGTAGTCAAGCGCCCCGCGCTTCAGGGATTTCGCCGAAAAGGTAAAGCCTGTGGGGTGGATGATGTGCACATGGACATTGAGGCATGCCCCAAGCCGCAGCAGCGTGCCGGTGTTCTGGGCAATGTCGGGCTGGTAAAGGGCGAGATCAACGGGAATTCGAGGCTTCCTTTGGCAAGAGGACTGAGGGCGGCAGTTTAGGGACGGAAACGATGAAAGTCATCGGGTTCGGGCGCGGGACAAGGCTGGACAAGCCAGTTGGACAGTGCCAAAAGAACCCGGAAATCAGACGCCTGCCCGGGCGGTGGTCGCTTTTGGCGCAAGCCTGGCGGACTGGGGCCGGGCGGGACGTCGGGGCTCAACAGACGGAAGTTCATCTTGGCGACCGAAACCAAAGCACATGAGGGCGCGCCCGATACCGGGCGGCGCGATTTCCTATACGTGGCAGCGGGCGCCGTTGGCGCCGTTGGCGTTGCCGGCGCGGCGTGGCCGCTCATCAATCAGATGAACCCGGACGCCTCGGTACTGGCGCTCGCGAGCATCGAATTTGACCTGGCCTCGATCGAAGAAGGCCAGTCCGTCACCATCAAGTGGCGTGGTCTTCCGGTGTTCGTGCGTCATCGCACGGGGGCGGAGATCGACGAGGCCAAGGCCGTGCCGCTGACCGATCTCAAGGATCCCGAGAGCGACGAACAGCGCACCAAGCCGGGCCACGAACAGTGGCTCATCATGATCGCCAACTGTACCCACCTCGGCTGTGTGCCGGTGGGTGAATCGGGCGATTTTGATGGCTGGTTCTGTCCGTGCCACGGCTCGCACTACGATTCGGCGGGTCGTATCCGCAAAGGTCCGGCGCCCAAAAATCTGGTGCTGCCGCCCTATACGTTCATCTCTGACACCAAAGTGCAGATCGGCTAAGGGAAGTATCCAACATGGCCAGCCACGATTCCAGCTATGTGCCGGGCAGCGCCGTCGAGAAATGGCTCGATGAACGCCTGCCGGTGATCCGGTGGTCCAAGACCCACCTTTTGGATTTCCCGACACCGAAGAACCTCAATTACTGGTGGACCTTCGGGGGCATCCTCGCCGTCATGCTGGTGGTGCAGATCATCACCGGCATCATTCTGGCCATGCATTACACCCCCAATGTCGCGATGGCGTTCGACTCGGTCGAACATATCCGGCGCGACGTGAATGGCGGGCGGATCATTCAGGCGGTCCACGCTGTGGGCGCCTCGATGTTCTTCTTTGCGGTGTATGTTCACATTTTCCGCGGGCTGTTTTTCGGCTCGTACAAGGCGCCGCGTGAGATCCTGTGGATCCTCGGCGTGCTGATCTTCGTGCTGATGATGGCGACCGCCTTCATGGGCTATGTGCTGCCGTGGGGCCAGATGAGCTTCTGGGCTGCGACGGTGATCACCAATATCTTTGCGGCCATTCCGGTGGTCGGCACTCCGGTGCTCGAATTGCTGCGCGGCGGCTTTGCGGTGGATAATGCCACGCTGAACCGCTTCTTCTCGCTGCATTACCTTCTGCCCTTCGTGATCGCCGCCGTGGTGGTGCTGCACATCTGGGCGCTGCATGTGCCGGGTAACAACAACCCGACCGGCGTTGATGTGAAGTCGAGCCGCGACACGCTGCCCTTCCATCCGTACTTCACGATGAAAGATCTGTTCGCGATCCTCGTCTTCATGATCCCGTTTGCGTGGTTCGTGTTCTTTGCGCCGGACCTTCTGGGGCATCCGGACAATTACGTGATGGCCAACAGCCAGGTGACCCCGGCGCATATCGTGCCCGAATGGTACTTCCTGCCGTTCTACGCCATTCTGCGCGCCATCGATTTCAACATCCTGTTTATCGATAGCAAGCTCGGCGGCGTGATCTTCTTTGCCGGGTCGATCCTCGTGCTGTTCTTCGTGCCGTGGCTTGATACCTCGAAGGTGCGTTCGGGTACGTTCCGCCCGATGTTCAAGTGGTTCTATGCCCTGTTCGTCGTGAACTTCGTGCTGCTTGCCTATCTTGGGGCGTCGCCGGCCGATGCCAACGTGCTCGGGCTCTCGGTGGCCGACTTCTCGAAGGTCTGCACGGCCTACTACTTCTTGTACTTCTTCGTCGTGCTGCCGGTGCTGGGGCGGATTGAAACGCCCAAGCCGCTGCCGGCGTCGATCTCCGAAAGTGTTCTCGGTCAGCCGGCTGCGGCGGAATAAGGGGCGATGATCATGAAGACGACCAAAACCCTGTTCGGCGCGCTGGCCCTTGGCCTCGCGATGATGATGTCGCCGGTTTCGGCGGCTGAATCCGGGCACTCGGTGCCCGAGATTACCAAGCAGTCCTGGACCTTCGGCGGCGTGTTCGGCACGTTTGACCGTATGCAACTGCAGCGCGGCTTCCAGGTGTTCAAGGAAGTGTGCGCCTCATGCCATTCGGCGAATCTGCTGGCGTTCCGTAATCTGGCTGAACCCGGTGGCCCCGAGTTCACTGAAGGTCAGGTCAAGGCGCTGGCGGCCGAGTATCAGATCGCCGATGCCGGTGTTGAGGGCGGTGCGCGCGCCGGTGTGGCGGCCGACCGTTGGCCGGCGCCCTTTGCCAATGAGCAGGAAGCTCGTGCGGCCAATGGCGGTGCTATGCCGCCGGATTTTTCGGTGATCGCTAAGGCCCGCACCACGACCCAGCCGTTCCCGTGGTGGATTTTGAACTACGTGACCGCCTATTCTGAAGGCGGGCCGGATTACATGCACGCGCTGCTGCTGGGCTATGAAGAGACCCCGCCGGAAGGCGTGGAGATCCCGGATGGCAAGTATTACAACCACTACTTCCCGGGCCATGCCATCGGCATGCCGCCGCCGCTCTCGGATGGCGCCGTTGATTACGGCGATGCCGAAAACGGCAGCACCGTGCCGGAAACTGCGGATCAGTATGCCCGCGACGTGTCGGCCTTCCTGATGTGGGTTGCAGAGCCGCATCTGGTGGCGCGCAAAGAAGCCGGGTTTGGCGTGATGCTGTTCCTGTTTCTGTTTGCCGGGGTCATGTACCTCGTGAAGCGTCGCCTCTGGGCCAACGCGCACTAAACACAGAGAGAAATCCTGAAAGGGCCCCACCGGGGCCCTTTTGCTTTGGGGGAGAGTGACCCTGTAAAGCGCCTGCCTTGTGCCTGCCGTGATCCGCGCTACACTAGAGCTGTCGCACGCGAGAGAAGGACCCTGCCGATGATCAAGACTGCGCTCACGGCCCTCCGCCTCGGCCGCACCATTCTCGCCCATCCGTTGACCCAGGTCGGGCTTGCGGCTGCACCCTTACTGTTTACCGAACCTGTGAAGCAGCGGGCCCGTGAAGCAACGCTGAAAGCGGCCTTTCATGCCGGGCAAATGAGCCGCTCCGTGGTGGACCGCGTAACGCGGCGCTGAGTGCTTGACGCGGCTGCGGTTCTCCGCTTCCCTCCCCTCCGGTTTTTGAGGCGCGAGATCGTTGTTCGCGCTTCCTGGGGGCATGAATGGCAGATCTCAAGGCACTCGTTCGCTCGATTCCGGATTATCCGAAAAAGGGTATTCTGTTCCGCGACATCACCACGTTGATCGAGAACCCCGAGGGGTTCCGCCAGAGTGTCGAGGAGATTGCGGCGGCGCATCGGCCGCTGGGCATTACCCATGTGGCCGGGATTGAAGCGCGCGGCTTTATTTTCGGCGCCGGGGTTGCCATCGCGCTGGGCGTTGGGTTCATTCCGGTTCGGAAGAAGGGCAAGCTGCCGGGCGAAACCATCGGCCAGAATTACGCGCTCGAATATGGCGTCGACACGATTGAAATCCATGCCGACGTGGTGGGCCCGGGCGATAAGGTGCTGCTGGTCGATGACCTGATCGCCACCGGCGGCACGGCGCTTGCTGCCGTATCATTGCTGCGGCGCACCGGTGCCGAGGTCATTCATGCCGGCTTTGTGATCGATCTGTTCGATCTGGGCGGCGCCGAGAAGCTGCGCGCTGCCGGGGTAAACGTCTTTAAACTCATGGATTTTGAAGGGCATTGAACGATAATGGGTAACCCTGATATAGAGTACGGGTAAACACGACCCGGACTCACGTTTCAGGTTTTTTTCTCGTGACCACGGGTCCTCCTCTCGCCACATTATGGCAGAAAGGCAGGGCCACCCTTGTCAACGCAGGCGCATGTGCTGGTTGTCGATGACGACCAGGAGCTTCGAAAGTTGCTGGCCCGCTATCTTGGCGAGCAGGGCTTCAGGGTGTCGCTGGCCTCGAACCGGCGCGAGTTCACGGACCGAATCACAACCGACAAGATTGATGTCGTCCTGCTCGATGTGCTGCTGCCGGATGGCTCGGGGCTCGATATCTGCTCCTATCTGCGCCAGCGCACGCCGCAGGTGGCGGTGATTCTGATGACCGGCCTCAAAGAAGAGGTGGATCGCATCATCGGGCTCGAACTGGGCGCCGATGATTATCTCGGCAAGCCATTCAACCCGCGCGAAATGCTGGCGCGCTTGCGGGCCGTGCTGCGGCGGGCCCGCACCGGGGCGCTGCCGCTCCCGTCGACGCCCCGGGCGCATTATCGCTTTGCCCAACTTATTGCCGACGTTGCCTCGCGCACAGTGACCTCGCCCAGCGGGCGAATGGTCGATCTGACCGGCGCGGAATTTGAATTGTTGCGGGTGTTTCTCGACAGGCCGGGCCGGGTGTTGAGCCGCGACCAGTTGCTCGACCACACGCAAGGGCGCGCAGCCGGGCCGTATGATCGTTCAATCGACGTGCTGATGAGCCGGATCCGGCGCAAGCTGGGCGAGGTGACCGACGAAGTTCTGTTCAAGACCGTGCGCAATGGCGGCTACCAGCTGGTGGTGCGCGTCGACAGTGAAAACGAGCCGTGACCGACGCGATCCGGCCTCGTCTTGCGATCGAACTCATTGCGGCTCTGTTCGCGGTGACTGCGCTCGCGAGTCTCGCGGCCAGCTGGGTTCAGGCCGAGGCTGATCTCGACAGGTCGCTGACGAGCGTGGCGCAGCAGCTTGTGGAAACGCGCGAGGCTGACACCCATGCCGATACCCGCCCGGGGGGCAGCGCCTATCGCGTCACGTCCCTGCCCACGGGGCGTCTGCGCAGCGACCTGACCGACCGGATGCAGGCCATCCTCGCCCTGCGCGGCAGTTCGGCGCGGGCCATGGTGCTGGATACCGGCCCGGATACGCTCGCAGTTGCGCTCTCGGCCCCCGAGCGCAGCTTCTGGGTGATAAGCATGATGAAGCCCCGACCGCTGCTCTCGTTCTCCCCCTGGACCATTGTTGCGTGGCTGGGGCTGGTCGGGCTGGGTCTTGGCGGTGTGTCCATGCTCCTTGCACAGCGGGTGACCGCCTCAATTCGCCTGCTGGAGCGCTTTGTGGGCGCGCCGGATGGGCCCGATGGTCTGCCGCCCGAAGTTCCCCCGAATGGAAATTCTGAAAGTCAGCAGGTTGCAAAGCTGCTGAATGCACTGCGTACCCGGTTTGAAACCACAATCGAGGCGCGGCTGCGGGTCGTCGCCATGGCGGCTCATGATATGCGCGGGCCGTTGCAACGCATGAAGATCCGCAGCGAATTTCTCACCGACGATGAGCGCCGCGTGTGGCTCGCCGATGTGGAACAGGTCGAGGCCATCTGCGATGGGGCGATCCGCTATGTGCGCAACCGCGAGGTGGCCGAACCGGAGATTCCGTTGCAGCTCGATGAAATCGTGGTGGCCGTGGTCGCAGAATTGCGTGCCATGCTGTTGCCCGTCGAGCTGGGCCGCACGGGCAAGGCCCGGGTGCTGGGCCAGCCGCTCGCGCTCAGGCGTCTTCTCGGCAACCTGATCGGCAATGCCTCAACCCATGGCGGAGGCGCCCGGGTAAGCCTGCGGGTTGAAGCTGGTGAGGCGCTGATCGTTATTGATGATTCAGGGCCGGGCATTCCGGAGGAGTTGCTGGAGCGCGTGTTCGAGCCGTTCTTTCGCCACGAGTCCGATGACCGGCCCGAAATCGTGGGCAGCGGACTCGGCCTCTCCATTGCCCGGGGCGTGGCCGAACAGATGGGCGGCTCGATCCGGCTGGTGAACCGCCTGGAGGGCGGGCTACGGCAGGAATTGCGGCTGCCGGTGCCCGAGGTCGAAACCGTCTAGATCGACATTCAGTTCAGCCGTGGTTTGGTGCTAGATTGCGCCCCGGATCAAGAAGGGGCTCCTCAATGGCTGTGCGTCGGCACCTGATCGTGCTGCTGGTATTGGCGGGCCTGGCGTCGGTGATCGGCGGCGGCTTGGCGCTGGTCATGGCCCGCAGCGTTGCCGATACCGAGGCGGCGCTGGCCCCCGTGCTCGCCCGGGCCGATGCAGCGGCGACCCTCGAGCGCCTGCTCAGCCACTATGGCGAGGCGGTCACGAGCGTAATCCTGGTCGGCGACGCCGAGATGGAGGGCGTGCAGGCGGCGCGGGTGGAGGTGACGCGCGCGCTCGCCCGGCTGAACCAGACCACGCAGGCCCTGATCGTGGGCCTGTCGGGGGCTGATCGGGTGGCCGATGCGCTGCCCGGGCTTGAGGATGCGCAGCGGATCGCAGAACTGTATTACGCGATTGATCGGGCCGCCAACGAGGCGATCTCCAACCATCGGCAGATGCAGACAGCGGTTGCCGTGCAGATTTTGAGTCGCGATGTCACCTTCCGGCTGGAAAACGAGGTGCGGCCGCTGCTTCTACGGGCGCTTGAGGTTGCGAGCGACGATGCTGCCCTGATCCGCAGGGAGGCGGGGGCCAATCGCGACCGCCTCGGTCTCTTCGCCGCTCTGGTGCTCGCCGGCAGTCTGGTGGGGGCCGGGGTGGCTGGATTCGGGCTGGTGCGGGCCTCACGTCAGGCCGACCAGAAGCGGGCGGCGCATGTTGCGGCAGCAGACGCCCTGCGGCTTGCCCTCGAGGCTGAGCGGGCGCTCGATACCGAGCGGCGCCTCGATTTTTTTGCCGATGCGAGCCATGAGTTGCGCACGCCGCTGACGATCCTCAGGGGTGAGGCTGATATCGGGCTCCGCGGCGCGGCGGGCGCGGTGCGACTGCGCCAGAGCCTTGAGCGGGTGCGGACCCAGGCCGAGGCGATGAGCGATCTGCTTGAGGATCTGCTGAGCCTGGCACGGGAGGACGCGGACTATCGCGACAGCGCGCCGACCGATGTCGAGCTTGATGCCCTGGTCGACGCGGCGCGCGATGAGGGCAGCCTCCTTGCGGATGCGCGTGAGGTGCGGGTTATCCGAGCGGGGGGAACGGATGGGGCCATACTGTTGGGCCGGGCGCGGCGGCTGAAGCGCGCGCTCTTGATCGGGCTTGATAATGCCATCAAGCATACGCCGCCGGGTGGCGACGTTCGGATTGAGACGGCGCTGGAGCCGGATCACGCGATCATCCGCATCATCGATGCGGGCCCGGGCATTGCCGAGGACGAGAAGCCCCGGCTGTTCGAGCGGTTTTTCCGGGGGCGTGGCGAAGCGGACCTCGAAAACCATGGCCTTGGGATCGGGCTGTCGATTGCCCGCGAAATCGTGCTGAGTCATGGCGGCACGATCAGCCTCGACAATGGACCGGGGCAGGGCGCTATCCTGACCATTGCGCTCCCCACCGTGCCCTCACAGCCGGGGGTCACCGCGTGAGAATTCTGGTGATTGAAGATGATCGGCGCATTGCCAGCTTTCTGGAGCGCGGCCTTGCGGCCGAAGGCCACAAGATCACGGTTGAGCTGGATGGCCGTGATGGCATGGAACGGGCGCGGACGGACCCGTTCGATCTCGTGATTCTCGACCGGATGCTGCCCTATATCGATGGGCTGGAAGTGGCCCGCCTGCTGCGCAGCGAGCGGCGCGGCGTGATGATTCTGATGCTCACCGCCAAGGATTCGCTCAAAGACAAGATTGAGGGGCTGAAGGGCGGGGCCGATGACTATCTGACCAAGCCCTTTGCCTTCGAGGAATTGCTGGCGCGCATCGAGGCACTGGAGCGGCGGCGCGGCGAAACGGGCGGTGAGGGCGTGCTGCGGATGGGCGGGCTCGTGCTCGACCCCGAGGCGCATCGGGTGACGCGCGACGGTACGCCGATCCCTCTGACGGCCAAGGAGTTCGAACTGCTGCGGTTTTTGATGGGGCAGGCCGATAAGGTGGTCAGCCGCCAGAAGCTGCTCTCGGGCGTGTGGAACTACGGCTATGACCCCGGCACCAAGATCGTCGATGTCTATGTGCGCTACCTGCGGGCCAAAATCGATGTGCCGGGCGCGCCTTCGTTGATCCAGACCGTGCGCGGGGTGGGCTATATGATGACAACGCGGCCACTGCCTGACGCCTGAGTTAGTCCCGGCCTCTCTCCAAATTCTAACCTGCCGCTCAACGAGGCCTAACCGGGCATCGCGTACGGTAGGTCATCGGAATTATGAGGAGGTTTCGATGGACGGATGGCCGCCGATCACTACGCCCCGGTTTGACGGGGAAAGCGAAATTGAGTTCAAGCGCCGTGCCGCGCGCATCCACGAGATCATTGTGGGGTTCCGCAGCGGCCGGATTGCCGAGGTTGAAGCCGATGAGCTTGAAAGCGAGCTGATGCTGCTCAAGAGCCCGGATGTCTACGTGAGGCCCGGGGCGGCACTGAATTAAGCCACGGCTGCTTTTTGGTGAATTAAACGCCCCGCGCTCGTTCCGGCCGGGGCGTTTCGCGTTTTAACGCGGCGTGCAGCTCAGCACGTTCTTGTCGGCTGTATAGAGTTGCAGCACGTCCTGACCATTGGCATCGAAGCCCAGGATGGCGGTGGTGATGCCGGCGCCCGAAACGAGCGGACCATCGAGGAAGGTGACGCCGTTCGAGGCCATTTCGGCCGAGCCCGAGCCCGAGGCGGCGCTGGCAAAATTGGCCGAGGCATAGCCATAGCTGCCCGAGTAAATGGTGAGGAGCCCGGCCTTGGTGCCGTCGATCAGCGCCCGGCAGCCCCAATTGCCTTCAACTCCCGTGCCCGACAGACCCTGAGCCGCGGCCGGACCAGCCAGAAGCAGCGCGATAAAGGCATAAGCGGAAAAGCGCATCGGGGTCATCTCCTAAAGGCGAGCCATTTTCCCAATAAGGGCAACCGGGTCAATGTCATCGTCATACGCTGTTTGAGCGTGGGGGTAAAATCGCGCCGCTTTATGAAGGCTGCCACCTCCACATCATAAACCGTCTCGCCGCTCTCGGTGCAGCCAATGATGTGGTTGATGAGGAGGCCCCAGCCGGGCAGGGATTTCGACTCGCGCTTGTGGGTGACGACCAGCGTGTACGCAACCGTATCGCCAGCCCGCACGGGGTGGGGCAGGCTCAGCCGGTTGAAACCCGGCGACGGACCGGAGACGCCCGGGGTCTCGCCCGCTGCTGTAAGCCGTGCGCTTTCGGCGGCGAGCGTATCGACCATCAGCCGATGGCCAATGGCGGCAACATGCCAGCCGGACGCCACCGCGCCCGCGCTGAAGGGATCGTAGGCCGCGCGGAACTCGGCGATTTCATCGTGCGTGAAATGATGCCGACCCAGCGGGTAGGGGACATCCGTTTCCACATCCTCGAACCAGCGGGTCATCTGTGCTCGCTTCTAAAAAAGCGCACGGTCGCTGACAGCACCGGGCCGGAACGCGGCGTCGACAGCGTGACGACGAGGCTGATGGTTTGAGTGTCTTCGGGACCACGGCGTGCTTCGCCCGACACGCGATCATCGGGGAAGACCGGGCGCAGCCATTTCAGATTTTCGACCCCGGCGACCCCGGTGAGGGGCAGCGTGCCCAGCGGGCTCTCCTTGATGAGCCGGAGCGCGAGGCCCACCGTATGCCAGCCCGAGGCCGCAAGATCGCCCAGAAGCGATTGGCGCGCCGCCTGCCGATCGAGATGAAAGGGCAGGGGATCAAAGGCCCGGGCCCAGTGCACGATCATCTGTTCGGTGACCAGCACCGGCCCGAGCGGCGTGCTCTGGCCACTGACTGCGTCCGAACGGGATGACGGACCGGGCATGATCAGGTGTTGAACCGGAAGAGCATCACGTCGCCGTCCTTGACGACATACTCCTTGCCTTCATCGCGCGCTTTGCCGGCTTCCTTGGCTGCCACTTCGCCGCCGAGCGCCACGTAATCCTCATAGCCGATGGTTTGGGCGCGGATGAAGCCGCGCTCAAAATCCGAGTGGATGACACCGGCCGCCTGCGGGGCGCGGTCGCCCTTATGGATGGTCCAGGCGCGCGCTTCCTTGGGACCGACGGTGAAATAGGTCTGGAGGCCAAGCAGTTGATAGGCTTCGCGGATGAGGCGGTTGAGGCCGGGCTCATCCAACCCGAGCGATTGCAGATATTCGCCCTGTTCGGCATCAGGCAATTGCGCCAGCTGGCTTTCGATTTCAGCCGAAATCACGATGACGGCGGCATCATGCTGAAGGGCATAGTCTTCGACCTGTTTGGTGAAGCTGTTGCCGGTGGCGGCGCTGCCTTCATCGACATTGCACACATAAAGCGCGGGCTTTGAGGTGAGAAGCTGCAGTTCGCGGAAGGCTTTTTCTTCCTCGGTGGCGCGGGCGACGAGCCGGGCCGACTTGCCCTCGCGCAACAGGACCAACGCGCGATCAATCAGATCGAGCGTGACCTTGGCGTCCTTGTCACCTTGCTTGGCTTTCTTTTCGACGCCGGTGCGCCGCTTTTCGAGGCTTTCGAGATCGGCGAGCATCAGCTCGGTCTCGACGACTTCGGCGTCGGCGATGGGATCGACCTTGTTGGCAACGTGGATGATGTTGCCGTCTTCAAAGCAGCGCAGCACATAGGCAATGGCGTCGCACTCGCGGATATTGGCGAGAAACTGGTTGCCGAGCCCCTCGCCCTTGCTCGCGCCTTTAACGAGGCCGGCGATATCGACAAAGCTCATCCGCGCCGGGACGATCTGCTGCGACTTGCCGATCACGGCGATTTTTTCGAGCCGCTGATCGGGGACCGCGACCTCGCCGACGTTGGGCTCGATGGTGCAGAACGGAAAATTGGCCGCCTGCGCCGCCGCCGTGCGCGTCAACGCGTTGAACAGGGTCGACTTGCCGACATTCGGCAACCCGACGATACCCATTTTGAAGCCCATGGCTTGCTCCCGCAATTCGTTGCGCATCCCATCGGGCCAGAGGGCCAAGATGTCAACGGGGGAGCCGAGTAACCACCCGGCCACCGTGTGCTTTACGGACACCGTGGCGATGCTATTGACAAGGAGTGGGTATAAACGCGCATCCCGGCCAAGGTGTGATCCTCCTCTGCGACTATTCCGGGTTCAAGGCTCCCGAGATGGTCAAGAAGCGGCCAGTTGTGGTGTTGTGCCGGAAAGACGCCCGCCGGTACGGCGTTTGCACCATCGTGCCGCTCAGTACCAGTGCCCCGCGCACTATGCTGCCCTATCAGCCCAAAATCCGGATGCCGGTACGGCTGCCTCCGCCGTTTGAGAGCGAAGACTGCTGGGTCAAAGCGGATATGATCAATACCGTGAGCTATGAGCGGCTGAACCACTTCCGGGAGATGGACGCCACGGGGCGTTGGGTTTTGATGTCGCCGGTCATCGGGTCCGAGATCTATTCGCTCATACAAGCATCAGTGACAGAGTTGCTTTCGTTGACAGCGCCGGATGCGGATCATAAATTCCAGGGGTCGGTCGGCGTGCAAACGTCGGCATAAAGACCCCGCAAGGGGCCAGCTTACGCCCGGCAATGGCACGCCTGTAAGCTGCTTCTGGCCCCGCTTCGGCGGGGCCTCGCCATTTCTGGGGCCCCGATTGCGGCTCAGTCCTTATCGAACAGCTTTTTCAGCATGGCGGCCATGGGGCCAGTGTCGGGCGGTTTGACCGGATCGGGGCGGCGGGCGGCGCGGATGTGGCTTTGCGCCTTGGGACGGGTCGGATCCGCTGTGGGCGGACGCGCCTCGCGCTCGGCACCATCGCCGCGGGTTGCAATAGCGAGTTTGTTCATCAGCCCATTCTCGTCGCCTTTGACGATGAGATCGGCGTTATCGGCGAGCGCTGCGAGCAGCGGGTCCAGCCAGAGGTGTTCCGCCTTGGCGAAATCGCCCAAGACATGGTGCATGACCAGCGACTTGTCGCCTGGATGGCCGACACCGAGGCGGATGCGGCGGTAATTGGGTGTGATCTGCGGGTCAATCGAGCGGATGCCGTTATGGCCGCCATTGCCGCCGCCCACTTTCACGCGGGTCTTGCCGGGCGCCAGGTCGATTTCGTCATAGATGACGGTCACATCAGCGGGGGCAAGTTTGTAAAAGGCCAGCACCTTGTACACGCTGTCGCCTGACAGATTCATGAAGGTTTGCGGCTTCAGCACCAGAACGCGCTCGCCGGCAATCTGGCCTTCGGCAATGAGGCCCTGGAATTTTTCGCGGAAGGTGGGGAATCCGTGGCGTCGCGCTATGGCGTCGATCGCGAGAAAACCGATGTTGTGCCGGTTGTGCTGGTATTTTTCCCCCGGATTGCCCAGACCGACGATGAGCTGCATCGGCTATCCCCGAGGTTTAAAAAGGGGCGGGTTTGGCCCGCCCCTCAAAGGATTAATCCTTTTTCGCGCCGTCGCCGGTCGACCCGGCTTCTTCGGAGCGCAGACCCGACGGCGCGACGATGGTCGCGATGGTCAGATCTTTTTCGTGGCTGTGGTCAGCCGCGCCCGCGGGCAGCTTGATCGAGGACATGTGGATCGAGTCGCCAACATCGAGACCGGCGAGATCGACAACGATCTCTTCGGGGATATTGTCGGCCGATACCGTCAGGTCGAGGGTGTGGTGAACAATGTTCAGCACGCCGCCGCGCTTGATGCCCGGGGATTCTTCTTCGTTCGCAAAGCGCACATGCACCTGAACATTGATTTTCGAATCCTTGCCGATGCGCAGGAAATCGACGTGGAGCGCCTTATCCTTGACCGGATCGAGCTGGTAGTCGCGCGGAATCACGCGGTGCTTTTCGCCACCGACATCAAGCGTAATGATGTGCGACAGGAAGCCACCGGCATAAATGCGCTTCATGGCTTCGTTGTAGGAAATGGAGATCGGCAGGGGAGCCTTTTTGTCACCATAGATGACGGCGGGAATGAGCCCCTCACGACGCAGTGCCCGAGCGGCCCCCTTGCCCACCCCGGTCCGCGACTGAGCCTTGAGCTCGACAGCAGCAGTAGCCATTGAAGTTTCCTTCAGGGTTGGTGTGGACCTTGATCACAAAGTCCACGCGCCCGTCCTCCAGGGGTGACAGGCGCTTCATGGGCCGTGGCTATAGTGCAATGGGCCTTGTTGAGCAAGGCTTCCGTCAGTCGAGGAGGCTTGAAACCGACTGTTCGGAGGCGGTGCGGGCAATGGCCTCGCCAATCAGCGGCGCAATCGAAATGCGACGAATATTCTTCGCGGCTTCGACGGCGGGGGTGGCTGCGATGGAATCGGTGATGACAAGCTCTTTGAGCTTTGACTTCGCCACGCGCTCTGCTGCGCCATCGGAGAGCACGCCATGGCTGATATAGGCCGATACTTCCGTGGCCCCGGCCTTGAGGAGAGCTTCGGCGGCGTTCACCAGCGTGCCGCCCGAATCCACGATATCATCGATGAGGATGCAGGCATGGCCGGCCACATCGCCGATGATGTTCATCACTTCGGAGACGCCGGCGCGGGGGCGGCGCTTATCGACGATGGCGAGATCGGCACCGATGCGCTGCGCGGTGGCGCGGGCGCGGGCGACACCGCCTACGTCGGGCGAGACGATCATCAGATTGCCGTTCGGATAATTGCGCTGGATGTCGCGGACCATCACGGGCGCGCCATACAGATTATCGGTCGGGATATCGAAGAAGCCCTGAATCTGCGCCGCATGCAGATCGAGCGTCACCACGCGGTTGACGCCAGCCTCGGTGATGAGATTGGCAACGAGTTTGGCCGAAATCGGAGTACGCGATGCCGACTTCCGGTCCTGCCGCGCATAGCCGAAATAGGGAATGACCGCGGTGATCCGGCGGGCCGACGAGCGACGCAGCGCATCCGAAAGGATCAGCAGCTCCATCAGGTTGTCATTGGCCGGAAACGAGGTCGACTGGACGATGAACACGTCTTCGCCGCGCACATTTTCATGGATTTCGACAAAGACTTCCTTGTCGGCGAAGCGCTTCACCGTGCAATCGGTCAGCGGCAGTTCGAGGTAGCTGGCGATGGCTTCGGCGAGGGCACGATTGGAATTGCCGGTGACGATTTTCACGACGACGCTCCGCTATCGGCCGATGGCGAGGTGCCCGGCGCTGTTGCGGCGTCTTTAGCCGCTCAGGATCAGCCGCGCAATGCGGCTTTGCATCGAAGGTCAACGGTTTTTCAGATTAGTCCGATGACCGAGAGCTGACGGCCCGCGCCGGTCCGCTGGTGGGTGGCAAAGCGGTGCGAGAAAAACCGCTCGGGGTCAGCATAGGTGCATAGGCCCAGGGCATCGATGGTGCGCACACCGGCGGTCGCGAGGTCGGCTGCGACGAAGCCGGGCAGATCGAAATGCGGACGCTGGCCGGGCGACATCGAAAAGAACGGTCGCGCGCCGGGGGCGAGCGCCAGCGCGTCCGCCATGAAGTCCGGGCCGACTTCGTAATGGGCGACCGAAATCGTGGGGCCGATGGCAGCGATGATGCGGCCGCGGTCTGCCCCTAGCTGTTCCATGGCGGTAACAGTCGCGCCGACAATGCCGGAGAGCGCCCCTTTCCACCCGGCATGGGCCGCGCCAATGATTCGCGCCTGGGGGTCGGCGAGAAGAATGGGGCTGCAATCTGCGGTCAGAATGCCGAGGAGAACGCCGGGGGTGGCGCTGACCAGCGCGTCCGCTTCAGGAAGGGGATCGGTCAGGGGGCCTGCCACCGTAACGACATCAGCCGAGTGGACCTGCCGGACCGTTATTAGCTCATGGGGCGCATAGCCGAGGGCTGTGGCGATCCGCGCGCGGTTCTCGCGCACCTGGTCCGGGTCATCGCCGCCCGTGAGGCTTGCGTTGAGGCTGAGGAACGCGCCTGAGGATACCCCGCCGTTACGCCCGAAGAAACCGTGTCGGACACCGACCGTTTCCAGTGTGGCGCTTGCGATAAAGGGCGGAGTCACGGACCGAACCCCAGCGGCTTCAGCCCGGGGGAACAGGCCGCAAAAGCCTTAAACAGTGTCCCCATTTCATCAGGCGCAGTGAGGCGTTTCAGCGATGCGCCAATGGTATCGAGCTGGTCGGGGTTGGCGCGCGCCAGTGCCGTGGCCCGCTCGACGATGCCGAGCCGCGAGAGGAAATCGCGCTGGGTGCTGACGGGTGCCGTTTCGAGCCCGCACGCGCGCGCCACTGTGCCGAGCGCGCCGAAATCCACGTGGGCTGAAAGATCGATTTCGCCGGGCGTATCGAGCGGATCGGCAAAACTGTGCTTTCGGAGGGCCTGCAGCGTTTCGCCGGTTTGCGTTTCGGCATAGCCATAGTCGATGGCGAGCAGGGCGCCGGTATTGGTTGCGATTTTGGCACCCAGCCGCTGCATTACATCGAGGCTCGCGAGGCTGACCTCGTACACGTCGCCCGGGACGGCAGACTTGACCTCGGGCGGCATGGCGTCGGGCGAAATCGGGGTGGGCGACAGGCCGAAGGCGCGGCGTCCGTCGATGAGGCCGATCTGGCGTTCGTGCCAGCCATCCGGCGCGCGGACGAACTGCCGGACCGGCATGGCATCAAAAAACTCGTTGGCGATAACGATCAGCGGATCGTCAGCCACGGCATCAACGCTATCGGCCCAATAGGGATTGTAGCGCGCCAGGCGCTGCTGCTGCAGGGCGCGCAGGGCCACGTTGCTTTCGAAGAGGTTGAGGTGCAGCGCATTTAAAAAGCCATCGGCCCTGGCGGCTACACGCAGCGCATCGTCGATCAGGGTGCCGCGGCCCGGCCCCAGTTCCAACAGGGTGAAACTCTTCGGTTCGCCCAATTGCTGCCAGGCGTTGACGATGAAGAAGCCGATGAGTTCGCCAAACATCTGGCTGATCTCGGGGGCGGTGATGAAATCGCCCGCACTGCCGAGGGGATCGCTGCCGGTATAATAGCCATGGCGCGGGTGGGTGAGACAGAGCCCCATATAGGTGGCAATCGACATGGGGCCGGTGGCGCGGATCTGCGCGTCGATGAGGGCGGCAAGCGGCAGAGCATCGGTCATGACGCGATCCTTCTGGCCCGCAGCATCAGCCATAGGCCTACTGCGACCATGGGGAGGCTCAGCACCATGCCGAGGGTCAGCCAGCCGCCCGCGAGATACCCGACCTGCGGGTCGGGCAGGCGGACGAATTCGACGGCGATCCGCCCAAGCCCATAGCCGACCCCGAACAGCCCGGCGACGAAGCCGGGTCGCTTCAGCGCGCCAAAGCGGTTGGTGGCGAGGCGGATGATCAGAAACAGCAGCAGCCCTTCCAGCGCGGCTTCATAGAGCTGCGAGGGGTGGCGCGGCGTCATCAGCGGATCGGTGGGGAAAATCACGCCCCAAGGCAGCGTGGTCGGCGCGCCATAGAGTTCGGCATTGATGAAATTGGCGATCCGCACGAGGAAAATGCCGATGGTGCCGACGGCCCCCAGGAGATCGAGCCCGGAGAGCAACCGGCCCTTGTGAGAGCGGGTAAAGGCGAGCATGGCAAGGATGATGCCGATGAGCCCGCCGTGAAAACTCATGCCGCCATCCCACAGCGCGAAAATCTCGCCGGGGGCGGCAAGATAGTGCGGCAGGTTGTAAAACAGCACATAGCCAGCGCGGCCGCCCACAACGATGCCGAGCATGGCCCAGAAGGCAAAATCCCAGATGGCGGGCGCAGGGAAGGGCGGCCGCGCCCCGGCCCACAGTGCAGTGTTCTTTAAAAGACTTGCCGCATAGGCGGCCCCGCCGAGCACGCCAATGAGATAGCCAAGCGCATACCAGCGCACGACCACGGGGCCGAGGGCGAAAGCAATCGGATCGAGCGGGGGAAAGGGCAAGGGCGGCTCCATGCGCACGCAACAGATGCGCTTTTAGTTGAGGGCGCGGTCTGGTCAAGCGGCGACGCGCCGCCTAAATACGGAAGGCGATCCACAAGAGGTAAGGCAATGACCCAGAGCGGCAGGCTTTTTGATGAACTTGGCAAGCTGATGAATAACGCCGCAGGCGTCGCTGATGGCGTCCGGCGCGAGATCGAGACGGTGGTGAAAGCCCAGCTCGAACGGCTGGTGGCGGACATGAACCTCGTCAAACGCGAAGATTTCGATGCGCTGCGTGAATTGACCCAGATTCAATCGAGCGAACTCGCTGGGCTCAAATCCGAGGTCGAGGCTTTGAAGGCCAAATCGGCTGCAAACAAGTAAAGTTGTGAATAATAACCCCGGTTGTTACGGGATTATGCTGAGGATACGCGCGTCGGGACTCGGCAAATTTACTCCCTGTTAACCCTACTCCCCGTTTCATCCACAAGAGAAAGCCTTGGATGGAACTGGTGTCGGCGTAACCTGAATCGGGTGCCCCGTGTAGGTTGAAGACATCGGACGATTCGTAGGCAGACCGTGTGCCGCTTCTGGCGGGACCCGGAGATTGCGACGACCAGGCCAACGCTTCGCCCAACGGGACATGTTGATGAATTATCTTTTGGAACTGGAAGCCGATCGGACCATCCACCCGGTCGACATCATCGAGCATATCGCCTCGATCAATGACTGGTCGTTTGAACGGCAGGACGCGGACGAAATCTCGATTTCGGTGCGCGGCGGCTGGTCGGATTATCATGTCTCGTTCAACTGGATGGAAGATCTTGAATCGCTGCATATTGCTTCGGCCTTCGACCTGCGCGTGCCCGAGGCGCGGCGCGGTGAGGTGAAGCAGCTGATCTCGCTCATCAATGAGCAGCTGTGGATCGGCCATTTCGACATGTGGAACAACGAGGGCGTCGTGCTGTTCCGCAATTCGCACCTGTTGAGCGGCGGCGCAGAAGTCAGCCCGCAGCAATGCGAGGCGCTGCTGCGCTCGGCGACCGATAGCTGCGATCTCTATTATCAGGCCTTCCAGTTTGTAGTCTGGGCCGGCAAGAGCGCATCGGAGGCCTTGAGCCAGGTGATGTTCGAAACGGTAGGCGAAGCGTGAGCCTCAAGGATATCGGACCGGTTGTCCTCATCGGGGCAGGCAAGATGGGCCTCGCGCTGGCGCGGGGATGGATTGCGGCGGGTCTGCCGCCCGCGAGCCTTGTGCTCTGCGACCCCAACCCGTCGGAAGCCGCGCGGCTGTTCGCGTTCGAACACAGAATTGCGCTGCAATCGACGCCGGATGGCGTCTTTGTGCATGTGCTGGTCCTCGCGGTAAAGCCGCAGGCCATGTTTGAGGTGCTGGCCGCGATCAAAGGATCGGTCGGACGGCACAGCCTCATCATTTCCATCGCGGCCGGGATTGCGCTTGGCAAGCTGGCCGAGGCGCTGGGCAGCGACCGGATCGTGCGGGCCATGCCCAATACCCCGGCCCAGATCGGGCGCGGTATCACCGGTGCGGTTGCGCTGTCGGTGAGCGACGCTGACCGGCAGATCGCCGATGATCTCCTCAAGGCGGCGGGCGATGTGATGTGGTTCGGTACCGAAGCGCAGATCGATGCCGTGACGGCCGTGTCGGGCTCGGGCCCGGCCTATGTGTTCCATCTGGTTGAGGCTTTGGCCGCTGCGGCCGAGCGTCAGGGCTTTACCGCCCCGGAAGCGATGCGACTGGCTCGCGCCACCGTAACCGGCGCGGCGGCGCTGATGGACGCTGATCCGCTGCCGGCCAGCACGCTGCGCGAGAACGTGACCTCGCCCAAAGGGACGACGGCGGCGGCGCTCGCGGTGCTGATGGACATCGATACCGGCCTTGCTCCGTTGATGGACCGGGCGGTGAGCGCAGCGCGGCTCCGCTCTGAGGAGCTGGGGCGCGGCTGATGGCTGATTTCATCGGCTATGATGATTTTATGCAGGTCGATATCCGGGCCGGGACGGTGATCGAAGCCCGGCCGTTTCCCGAGGCGCGGAAACCGGCGATCCAGCTCATCATCGATTTTGGCCCGGAAATCGGGGTGAAGAAAAGCTCGGCGCAGATCACGGCGCATTATACCCCTGAGACACTGGTGGGGCGGCAGGTGATGGCGGTCGTCAATTTTCCGCCGCGCCAGATTGGGCCCTTCATGTCGGAAGTGCTGACGCTTGGCTTTGCCGATGACGCGGGCGGGATCGTTCTGGCTGCCATCGACAAGGCCGTGCCCGACGGCGCCCGGCTGCTTTAAAGCGCGTCGGTCAGCTTCAGCCGGTCGAGCAGCGCGCGGTCGGAGGGTTCGACCATGCTGACGAAAAACTTGAGCACCAGCTTTTTGCCCTCGGGCGGCAGCGCGGCAAAGGCGGCCTCGATGCGGCTGGTCTGGGTGGCGGAAAGCGTTTCAAAAAACGAGCGGCCCTTTTCCGTGGCAAAGAGCAGGCGCTGGCGCCGGTCGGTGGGGCCGGTCTGCTGTTCGACATAGCCATTATCCACCAGTTGCCGCAGCACGCGGGCCAGCGACTGCTTGGTGATTTTCAGAATATCGAGCAAGTCGGCCACGGTCATCCCGGGCTTCAGATTGACGAAATACAGCACCCGGTGATGCGCCCGCCCGAACCCCTGCCGCTCCAAAAGCGCATCGGCATCGCCCACGAAATCGCGATAGGCAAAGAAGAACAGCCCCATGACATCAAGCGGCAGAGGGGCGAGATCGTCCACAACCGAATTTATGTCAGCCTTGTTGACATTTATTGGGGCCAGTGCCATTGTTATTCCGCGTTTGGTCGCAATTGCTGACTTATCCCAAAGCCCTTGGTGTTTGCCAAGGGCAAGCCTGTTTGGCAGATTGCGGAGGAACCGGGAACCAACGCTGACCCGGATGCGAGTGGGAGAGACTGATGGCTGGAGTGCCAATGGACCAGCGCGAGGGCTGGATCTGGTTTGATGGCGAAATGGTGCCGTGGAAGGACGCGAAGATCCATGTGCTGACCCATGGTCTGCACTATGCGAGCAGCGTCTTTGAAGGCCAGCGCGCCTATGGCGGCGAAGTGTTCAAGCTCAAGGAGCACACGGACCGGCTGATCCAGAGCGGCAAGACGCTCGATTTCACGATTCCGTTTTCAGCCGACGACATCAACGCGGCCTGTCGGGCGGTGCTGGCAAAGAACAATCTCGTGGATGCCTATATGCGCCCGGTGGCGTGGCGCGGCTCGGAAGAGCTGTCGGTGCCCGGCCGCAACAACACGGTTCACCTCGCCATCGCGGCCTGGGTGTGGCCCAGCTATTTCTCGGTTGAGGAAAAGCTGAAGGGCATCCGGCTCGAGTGGAGCCGCTGGAAGCGGCCGAGCCCCGAGACCATTCCGTGCTCGGCCAAGGCGGCGGGTCTTTATATGATCTGCACGCTTTCGAAGGACGCGGCCATGGCCAATGGCTATGCTGATGCGCTGATGCTCGATTATCGCGGGCTCGTGGCCGAGGCGACCGGCGCCAATGTGTTCTTCATCAAGGGCAAGGAAATCCACACGCCGCTGCCCGATTGCTTCCTCAATGGCATCACGCGCCAGACCCTGATCGGGCTCGCCCGCGACAATGGCTATACGGTGACCGAACGGCATATCAAGCCTGAGGAACTGGCCAATTTCGACGAGTGTTTCCTTACGGGGACCGCCGCCGAAGTGACGCCGGTGTCTGAAATCGGTGAGTTCCGGTTCAAGCCGGGCATCGGGTGCAAGACACTCATCAATGCCTATTCGGAAGCGGTGCAGCCGAAGCGGGCCGCAGCGGAATAAGCCAGCCTGGTCTGGCGTTTTGAGGCCCCGCCCGTGCGGGGCCTTTTCATGTCTGCCAGCGGGCCCGCGCGGCGTCGTCGGCGTCTTTGGCTTCAACCCAGTGCTCGCCATCCGCCGTCTGTTCCTTCTTCCAGAAGGGGGCGTCGGTTTTGAGATAGTCCATCAGGAACTCGGCCGCCGCGAAGGCAGCGGCGCGGTGTGGCGCCAGCGTCATCACCTGCACAATGGGCTCGCCGCTGTCGAGCGGGCCATGGCGGTGGATCACCTCGGCGCGGATCAGGCCAAAGCGTGCTGTGGCCTCAGCGAGCGCCCGGGCGAGCTGGGCTTCAGCGAGTTCGGGGTAGCATTCGAGCGTCAGTCGCGACACCGGGTGGTCCGGGTCGGAGCGGACAAGCCCGGTAAAGGTCACGGCCGCCCCCGCCCCGGCGGTCTCGATCAGAAAGGCATTGGTTTCAGCGCCGGGATCAAAGCGCCCGATCATCAGCCGTACGGCCATGTCAGCCCCCGGTCATGGGCGGAAACAGCGCGATGACAGTCGCCCCGGCAATGGGGGCGCTATGGGCCACGATTTCGGTGCCAATGGCCGCTTTGATGAGCCTCGGGTTGGAAAAGGCCGCCTCGGCCACCGCGTCACGCGACTTCAGCCACCCAATGAGATCAGCAATGGTCAGCACGGAGAGGGGCGGGGAGACCTCTTCTTCCGCCAGATCGAGCCGCTCGCGCAGCCAGGCGAAATAGCGGATCTTCATGTGCCATTGCCCGCGAGCGAGGGCCAGGCCCCCTTCAGATATTCCCAGCCGGTCCACAGGGTGAGGGCGCCCGCGACCCAGAGGAGCGCTATGGCAATGCCCGTGAGGCCGAGCAGCATGGGCGCCGCCAGAATGGCGCCGAGTGCCACAAGCTGGATGGTGGTTTTCCACTTGGCGAGCAGCGAGACCGGCACCGAGACGGCGCGATTGCCGAGATATTCGCGCAGACCCGCGATGAAGATTTCGCGCATCAGAATGGCAATGGCCGGGATCAGGTCGAGCGCCCCGAGATCGCGCGTATAGGCGAAGGTGATGAGCAGCGCCCCCACCAGCAGCTTGTCGGCAATCGGGTCGAGCATCTTGCCGAGGTCCGACGACACGTTCATGCGCCGGGCGAGGAAGCCATCGAGCCAATCGGTGAGGGCGGCGGCGATGTATAAAAGCAGCGCCAGCCAGCGGAACGGTTCCCAGGCGGTGACAATGAGAAAGACGATGAGCGGCACGGCTGCAATGCGCGCGAGCGTCAACTGGTTGGGCAGCGATTGCAGGGCGACGGGCAGGGGCATGGCGCGGCTCCTCAAAAGACCGGGTGGAACCCCTGAGGGTGCCGGGGGATTGTTCCTGTCTATTCAACAGGAGATGGGCGCTATGAGCAACTCAAAGACCGCACCGGCCTTCAGAGACAAGAAGAAGCCGGGTCCCGCCGAGGCCGATGTGCAGATCCGGCCCGCTGGGCCCGAGGGCATGCGCGACCAGCCCAAAAAGACCTGGACGGCCGAGGATGAGGCCGCCGACGAGTCCTTTCCGGCATCGGACCCGCCAGCAGCCAATCGCTTCGATTGAGGCTCAGGCGGCCTTGCCCGCCTTGTGGCGCCTGGCGGCGACACCGCGGGCGAGGTTTTCGAGCACGCTGACGGTCGTCGCCCAATCGATGCAGCCATCGGTGATCGACTGGCCATAGGTCAAGGGCTTGCCGGGTACGAGGTCCTGGCGGCCCGCGATGATATTGCTCTCGATCATCACGCCCATGATCCGGTGGTCCCCGCCGGCAATCTGGGCGGCGACATCGGCCATGACGAGCGGCTGGTTTTCCGGGTTTTTCGACGAATTGGCATGGCTCGCATCAATCATGATGGCCGGACGAATACCGGCCTTTTCCGATTCAGTCGCTGCCGCCGCAACGCTCTGGGCGTCGTAATTGGTGCTTTTGCCGCCGCGCAGAATGATATGACAGTCTTCATTGCCGGTGGTGGCCGCAATGGCGGCGTGGCCGGTTTTGGTGACGGCGAGGAAATGGTGCGGGTGGCTCGATGATTTCACCGCATCAAGCGCGATCCGCACATTGCCATCGGTGCCGTTCTTGAACCCGATGGGGCAGGAGAGGCCCGAGGCGAGTTCGCGGTGAACCTGCGACTCGGTGGTGCGTGCGCCAATGGCGCCCCAGGCGACGAGATCGGCGAAATATTGCGGCGTGGTCATATCAAGAAACTCCGACCCGGCGGGGAGCCCGAGATTGTTCACCTCGAGCAGGACCGAGCGGGCGAGCCGCAGGCCATTGTCGATGTCGAAGCTGCCATCGAGATTAGGGTCGTTGATGAGCCCCTTCCAGCCCACGGTCGTGCGCGGCTTTTCAAAATAGACGCGCATGACGATTTCAAGATCAGCACCCAGCCGCTCGCGCAGGGGAGCGAGGCGGCGCGCATAATCGATGGCCGCTTTCGGGTCGTGGATGGAGCAGGGGCCGACCACCACCGCCAGCCGGTCGTCGTGGCCGTGCAGGATATTGTGCAGCGCATGGCGCGCGGTCAGCACGGTTTTGGTGGCGGCGTCGGTGCGCGGAAACTCGCGAACAACCTCGTCAGGGGTGCGCAGTTCGCGCAATTCCTTGATGCGAAGGTCATCGGTTGATTTCAGCATTTGTCTCTCCTCGGGTCTTTGGCTGGGCCCGGGCGACAAAAAAGCCGCCAGGGGTCTGGCGGCGTTTCGGGGTTTTTGTCGTTTGTTCGGTCAGATCAAACGCGCCCCTCCGGCTGCCAGCGGCTTCCGTTGGTAAAATACCAATAATAATACGCGGCGCGGAGGTTCATGAGCAAAGCCTAGCCGAGCAATTTGGGCTTGTCACCCCTAAAGCGTGGCAAAGCGATTGACCAAAAAGGCTTAGGGCCCCATGAGTTGGCCTATGTCCGCTTCAGCTCCCAAAAAGCGCAATGACCGCGCCGCCTATTTTCTCGTGCTGCCTTTCGTGGCGGTCTATGCGGTGCTGTTCGTCTATCCTACGGCGCAGATGCTGTGGTCGAGCCTCACCTCGCAGGGGCTGATTGTCGCCGGTGATTTCACCGGGGTGCAGAATTACGCCCGACTCCTCAGCGATCCGCGCCTCATGAAGGCGATTGTGAACACCACCCAGTTCGTTCTGATGACGGTTGTGCCGGGCACGCTCATCGGGCTCATGCTGGCGCTGATGGTCAACAGGCTTAAGGGCGTGGTGCAGGGCGTGGTGCTCGCGGTGCTGTTTTTACCCTATATGCTGCCCGTCACGACCGTGGTGCTGATCTGGAACTGGGTGATCTATGGGCCCTTCCAGCTCGTGTGGTTTGCCGTTATGCACCGCCCGCTCAATCTGGCGGTGCAATCGTGGATGCTGCTGCCGATTGTGGCGGTGCTGACCATCTGGTGGACAGCCGGGTTCAATGTGCTGATTCTTCTGGGCGGTCTCCGCTCGATCCCGCCTGATCTCTATGAGGCGGCGCGGATTGATGGGGCGGGACGCCGCGCCCAGTTCAGCGCCATTACCTGGCCGCTGATGCGCCCGTTTCTCCTCTTGGTGCTCACCATCCAGCTCATCTGGCAGATCAAGGTTTTCGATCAGGTCTATCTGATGGCCCAGGGCACACGGTCGGACGTGTCGATCGTGCTGGTGCAGTACATTTATCTCCTGGCTTTCCAGAACGATAAGGGCGGCTATGCGGCCAGCGTGGCGGTGGCGCTGTTTGTTGTGGTGGTCGCGATTTCGCTCATGCAGGCCCAACTTCTGGCGCGGGGGCGGAAGTCATGAGGCGGCTCAACCAGATCAGCATCGGCTTCATGCTCGCAACACTCGGGGTTACGATCATCTGGGCGTTTCCGCTGGTGTTTGCGATCCTTGCCACAACCACGCAGATGGCCGGCGGCGAAGCGGGCATCGGGGTCTATCTGACCACGCTGGTGTCGACGCCGATCGGGCGCTGGTATCTCAATTCGCTGGTGACCTCGGCCGGGGTCACGCTCGGCGTGCTCGCCATCAGCGCCACCTGCGGCTTCGCGCTGTCGCAATTGCAGTTTCGCGGGCGGCGGGTGCTGTGGGGCGCGATTCTCCTCAGCTTCATGATTCCGGTGCAGGCCCTGATTGTGAACCATTTTTTCCTGATGCACCGGTTCGGGCTCATCAACTCCTGGCTCGGGGTGATCCTGCCGCAACTGATCGCGCCGGTGGCGGTGATCGTCTACAAGCGCTTCTTCGACAGCGTGCCCAAAGACTATCGCGAGGCGGCTGAGCTTGATGGGGCCGGCCCGCTCCGCGTGCTTGTCAGCATCTATCTGCCCCTCAACTGGGGGGTGACGGCGGCGCTCGGGATCATCACTTTCATTGGTGCGTGGAATGCCTTCCTCTGGCCTTTCCTCGTGGTGACCAAGCCCGAGATGATGACCATCACCGTGGCGATTTCCGAGGCGCAGGACAGCTGGGGAGTGAGCGGGCTGGCGGCGGCGCTGCTCGCCGGGCTGCCGGTGGCGGTACTGTACCTCATTTTTCAGCGCCGCGTGACCGAGGCGATCATGCTGTCGTCGGGGGTCAAAGGTTAACCGGAACTGAACGCCGGTTAATCCGGCCTGCGCTCAGCGCATGGCTGGGCTTCGATAAAGACGACTCCTCAACTCGGGTTTGAGTGCCTATTTAATCCTCAACAGATTGAGGACCCGATCCATGAACATTCGTCAGAAGCTTTCGCAGTTCGCCGCCTATAACCGCACCGTTCGTGAGCTGTCGAAGCTCAGCAACACCCAGCTGCGTGATCTCGGTATCAACCGCGACACCATCAAGGACGTGGCCAAGGTCGCCGTCCTGTAATCAGACCGCACGGTTTGACTTTATGAAGGCGCCCCACCGGGCGCCTTTTGCTTTTGTCTGGCCAGTGATCAATGAGGGCTTCAGCCTTCGCCCTTGAAGTAGTCGTAAATCTGCTGGGCGAGGGCGGTGGAGACCCCGGGGACGGCCGAGAGATCGGCAAGGGCGGCGCGGCCCACGGCCTTGGCCGAACCAAAGCGTTCAAGCAGGGCGCGCTTGCGGGTGGGGCCGATACCCTCGATCTCATCCAGCGGATTTTTAGTGATGTCTTTTTTCCGCCGCGCCCGATGGGTGCCGATGGCAAAGCGGTGCGCTTCGTCGCGCAGCCGCTGCACATAGTAGAGCACCGGATCGCGGTGCGGCAGCATGAAGGGCTCGCGGCCCTCGATAAAGAACTTTTCGCGCCCGGCATCGCGCTCTTCGCCCTTGGCGATGCCGATGAAGATCACTTCGCGCGGCAGGTCGAGCGTGGCGATCACCTCGCGAACGGCATTGAGCTGGCCCAGGCCGCCATCGATGAACACGACATCCGGCCAATCGGGCATGCCCGACTGGTCGTCTTCGGCTTCGGGCGCGCTCTCGGTCGCGAGGCGGGAAAACCTGCGGGTCAGCACTTCGCGCATCATGCCGAAGTCGTCGCCGGGGGTGATATCGGTCGAGCGGATGTTGAAGGTGCGATAGTGCTTTTTCGACAGGCCTTCCTCGCCCGCGACAATCATGGCGCCAACGGCATTGGTGCCCGAAATATGCGAGTTGTCGTACACTTCAATGCGCCGTGGCGGTTCATCGAGCCCGAACAGGTCGGCCACGCCCTTCAGCAGGGTTTTCTGCGTTGCGCCTTCAGCCATCTGGCGGCCCAGCGCTTCGCGGGCATTATCGTGGGCGTGCTTGACCAGATCGTGCTTTTCGCCGCGCTGCGGGGTTTCGATTCTGACCTTCGATCCAGCCCGGGCCGAGAGCGCCTCCTCGATCAGCGGTGCTTCGCTGATCTCGTGCGAGAGGAGGATCAGCCGGGGCGGCGAGCGATCTTCATAGAACTGGGTGATAAAGGCTTCCAGCACCTCGGCCTCGCTGAGCGTCTGGTCGGCGCGCGGGCGGAAGGCATGGTTGCCCCAGTTCTGGTGGGCGCGGAAGAAGAACACCTGCACGCAGAACTGCCCGGCCTCCTGCGCGATGGCGAAGACGTCGGCCTCTTCCACAGCGCGTGAGGTGACATCGCCCTGGCTCTGGATCAGCGCGAGAGCGGAAAGCCGGTCGCGAAGGACCGCCGCGCGTTCGAAATCCAGGGTTTCGGCGGCCTGGTTCATGTCCTCGGCCAGATGATCCTGCACGGACTTTGATTTGCCCGAGAGAAAGAGCCGCGCCTCATCCACCAGCTCGGCATAATCGGTGAGCGAGATTTCGCCGGTGCAGGGGGCGGCACAGCGCTTGATCTGGTGCAGCATGCAGGGCCGCGTGCGGCCCTTGTAGAAGCTGTCCGAGCAGGTGCGGAGCAGAAAGGCGCGTTGCAGCGCGTTGATGGTGCGTTTCACCGCGAGCGCTGAGGCAAAGGGGCCGAAATAATGCCCCTTGGTGCGCCGGGCGCCCCGGTGCTTTTTCAGCTCGGGCGCCTCATGGTCGGTGGCAATGAGAATGTAGGGAAAGCTCTTGTCGTCACGCAGCAGCACATTGAAGCGCGGCTTCAGGCGCTTGATGAGATTGGCTTCGAGCAGCAGCGCTTCGGCCTCGGTCTCGGTGCGCACGAACTCCATGTGATGGGTGGCATCGACCATGCGGCGGATGCGCAGCGATAGGCCATCGGGCCGCGTATAATTGGTGACCCGCGCCTTGAGGCTCTTGGCCTTGCCGACATAGATGACTTCGCTGTCGGCATCATACATGCGGTAGACGCCCGGCGCGGTCGGCAGGGTTTTGACAAAGTGCTTGATGGCCTCGGTGCCGACGAGACCGGTGGCAATGCTGCTCTCGGGGGTCATGGGCGCCTCGGCGTGGGGCCGCGACGGGCGGGCCATTCGAGGTGCTCGCCGCCATCGAGGGCCAGCATCTGCCCGGTCATGCTTTTAAGCGCCAGAATCGCCATGACGCCATCGGCGAGGGCCTCGGCATTGGCGCTGGATTTGAGCGGCAGCGCGGCCAGCTTCGCGGCATGAGCCTCGGGGCTGACGCCGGGAGGCGGTTCCGCCGGGCCGGGACCAATGGCATTGACCCGGATCGCGGGGGCGAGCGATTGCGCCAGCGTGCGGGTCAGCGTCCAGAGCGCCGATTTCGACAGCGTGTAGCTGAGATAGGCAGGGGCCAGGTTGAGGACGCGCGAATCAATGAGATTGATGATGTTGCCCGCGCTATCGGGGGGCAATTGCGCGGCAAAATCGCGCGCGAGAAAGGCTGGCGCTTCGACATGGAGCGCGAAATGCGCGTCCCAGAGGGCTTCGTCGAGGTCGCGCGCACTGTCGCGATTGAACACAGACGCATTGTTGACGAGCAGCGTCAGCGGGCCAAAGGGCGCGGCAGCGGCGGCAATCAGCCCCGCGCGGTCGTCGCGCCGGGTGAGGTCGGCCCGAATCGCCGTGGCCCGCGGGAGCGACGCGGCCAGCGCCTCGGCCTTATCGCCCTGCGTGCGGTAATGAATGACTACGGCCCAGCCTTCGGCGGCCAAGCGAGTGGCAATGGCGGCGCCAATACGATCAGCCGCGCCGGTGATAAGGGCAACGCCGGGCACAGGGGCCGGGGGGTGGGGAGGGTTCTTGGTCATTGAGGTTCAGAGGATAGGCTTTTCATGGCGGCGCTTCAACACGTTGCCGCTTTGGAGTGGGGCAGGAACCGCTTTGCGGAGGGGGGTGGACGCGGCGTAAAGCCCGTGGCCATCTAGCCGCCGTTCCTGATGAAGAAAGTGATGCGCCGTGAGTGATCGTCCCGCCCGCCGCCAGGCTGATAATGTCAGCCTTGGCATGACCCTCGCCATTGCAGCGGTGCTGATCTTCGGGGTGCAGGACGCGCTGACCAAAGTTACTGTGCAATCCATTTCGCCGTTCCAGCTGTCGATGATGCGGTTCTGGTCGTTCGCCGCCTTCTCGCTGTTTCTTGTGGCGCGGCAGGCGCCGCTCAGTCAGGCCTTCCGCTCGCGCTATCCGCTGCTGCAGGTGGTGCGCGCGGTGCTGCTCGTGGTCGATATCTGGTGTTTCGCCGCCTCGCTCATCACCGTACCGCTGGCTGAGGTGCAGGCGATCGTGCTGGTCTATCCGCTTCTGGCGACGGTCATGGCCATCCCCATCCTGGGGGAAAAGGTCGGTCCGTTCCGCTTTGTCATGGTGGCCATCGGGTTTTTTGGGGCGCTGGTCATCGTCCGGCCGGGCGGCCTGCCGTTCAGCTGGGGCGTGGTTTACGCGCTGGGGTCAGCCGCCTGCTATGCCGCCTATCTGGCGCTCACGCGCAAGGTGTCGAGCCACGACAGCACCGCAACCAGCATGGTTTATGTCGGGGTGGTCGGGCTCGTGCTGACGAGTGCCGTCGGCGTGTTTTTCTGGCAGCCGCTCGGCGGGATCGAACTCCTGATCGTGGCGGGGGTCATGGTGCTTTCCATTGCCTCGCACGGGCTGATGATGATGGCGCTGTCCCGCGCCCCAGCCAGTGTGTTGCAGCCGTTCAACTATCTCGGACTGCCCTGGGGCATTGCGCTCAGCTATGTCATCTTCGGGCATCTGATCGAGCCCGGGGCGCTGGCCGGCGGGGCCATTATCGTGGTCGCCGGCCTCATTGTGATGGCGCGCGAACAGATCCTCGCGCGGGCCGGGCGGCATCACCCGCCCGAGGCCGCCGAAGAAAGCCCGCAACATTGATCAGCCAAAGCGCGACGCGAGGAAGACGCCGCCCGCGGCCGTCATGGCGGTCAGCGCCGTGCCCCAGATGATGTCGACGGCGGCCACGGTGGCGGTGAAACCACGCACGGTCGAAAGATTGGTCAGGTCATAGGTGCCATAGGCTACAAAGCCGAGCACGGCACCCATCATCGCTGCCTTCAGCACATCGCCATTGGCCGGGGCCGCGACGAGAATGACCACGCCGGCGACATAGGCGATGTAGAACAGTGCCGCGACGATGAGGTTCGGTTCCTCGAGCAGCAGCGTGCCCAATTCACGGCGATAAAAGCTCTTGCCGGTCTGCGACAGCCACAGGAAATCCAGCGGAAAAAACACAAGGGCGCAGGCGAAAAGCAGGATGAGCGAGCGGGTCATTTTGGGGCAATCATTGTTGTGGGTCTCATTTCAACGCATGGCGCGCGTTCCGGATCACATTGAGCCGCCGCGGCGGCCTTGAATCCGGCCCGGCAAGGGCGCATGTGAGCCCCCATCGGGGTCGGTTTCCGACGCGCGGAGGGTTAGGTGCATGATGTTCATGTTCGAGCTGGCGGCTCTGGTGGCGCTGGGCGTCGTCATCCTGATGGTCGTCACGACCAAGAAGCGCTCGATTTCAGCCGAAGGGCTGATGGCCCAGCGGGTCGAGGCCTATAAGGCCACACTCCGGCGCGAGGGCGGCATCTTCGATAAAATGAGTGATCTGGAATTGACCGATGTGCTGACAGCGACGGCCCGCACTATGCGATCGCAGGCGGAACGGCGCTGGATCATGCTGGTCGGCGGCGCGGCGCTCGGGTTTTTTGCCGCGATTTTTGTCGGCACGCAGCAGGGCACACAGGGCTTTGTGCTGACGCTCGTCGGCAGCGCCGCCGTGCTCTATGGGCTGCACCAGTATGTCGGCCGCCGGTTGCGCGATGTCGCGGAGCGGCAGGGGCTCGACCCCGATCGGCTTCTGGTCGACTAAAGCCGACGCATCCGGCCAATGAGGAAGACGAGGCCGCCACCGATAATCATCACCATGGGAACGATCACAAGGATCGAGAGGATGGTGGGGTCGATACGGCCGCCGAAGAAGGTCTTCACCTCCCCCAGTCCGAAGCGTTCGAGGCCGAAAATGCCGGCACCGGTCATGACCAGCGTGGCGGCGAGGCGCACATAGGGCTTCATGGCCTTGGGGTCGGCGGCTGATTTGGCGTCGGGGGCTTTTTGCGGTTCAGTGCTCATGAGCGCTGAGGTAGCGGGCACGGCTCCCGAGGGCAAGTCCGTATCCATGCCTAGAAACGGCGCCCGGGGTGGGCCGGACGCCGTGTTGCTTGCGGTGGTCAGTTGTTCATGCCGAAGCAGAACTGGGCGTTGTCATTGTTGAGGCAGAAGGAGCTGGAGACGCCCGGGCCGCCGTGGTTGCCCCAGTTATCATTCCAGTCGTCGTCCCAATTGTGCTGGCGGTGGAACGAGATCATCGACTTGCGCACCCAGCCATCGGGGCCAGGAATCTTGACCTTGTACCAGTTGCCCCACTCGCCCACGATCAGCACGCGGTCGCCCTCAACCACCCAGTTGACGGTGGGTGAATAGGTGCTGTGGTTGCCCCGCACGCGGGCATCGTCTTCGAGATAGCCGTAGAGCGGCGCGGCGAGCGCAGTGCCTGCGGTGGCGATCATCACGAGGCCTGCGGCGAGGGCGGTCTTTAAAGAGCGGTTCAACATCTTGGGGGTCCTTCTCTCAGTCACGGCGTTGCTGCCTTGTTTCAGACCTTATGGGCCGGAACCTGAACCGGGGATGAAGCCGGTTCGGGCTTTCCGTTCAGGGGGGCGGGAGCCGGGGCGAACGGGGAAACAGCAGACCGAAGGGACTGTCTTCGAACAGATCGGAGGGGGTGACTTCGAGCTTGGCGGGCGAGCCCACGAGATAGGACCCAAGCACCCAGCCGGCGGGTTCGCCGTCGAGGATGATGAGGCACCAGGCGGACTTTCGGGTGCAGCGCAGGAGGTGCACACGCGACTCTGCCGGCAATTTCCCGATGACCTCAAAGCGGCGACCGGGACCATCATAGACCGGCAGGGTGGCCGTGGCGCGGGCCGTGGCCGTAGAGGCCGCCAGCGCCGGGGGCGCCGAGACCCCCAGACCAAGCGCGACGGCGAGCATAATCCCGACAAGCAGGGGCGAACGGACAACGTTTCGCATGCGAATCTCCTCGAACTGCATGGAGTATAGCGGCCGAAGCAGGCGGAAGTCTGGCACGCAGGGGCCTTTTGTCGGCATGGCAGGCTAAGGCTGTGCGGGCTGGACCGGACGATAAAACGGATATAAAGATATCTTTATATCTGGAGCAGGCGCGTGGCGGGATCGGCTGACCTTGTGGGGGTGTTGAAGGCGGCGGGCGAGAGCACGCGGCTGCGGCTCCTTGCGCTGCTGGCCGATGGCGAGCAATCGGTCAAGGATCTGACCGAAATTCTGGGGCAGAGCCAGCCGCGCGTCTCGCGTCATCTGAAGCTTCTGGCGGATGCCGGGCTGATCGTGCGCCACGCTGAAGGGGCCTGGGCCTATTACGGGCTCGCGGCCGAGGGCGCGGGCGGCGAACTGGCGCGCTGGCTCGTGACCAAGGCCGATGAGGCCGATCCCGAGCGGCGGCGTGACCGCGAGCGGCTCAAGCTGGTGCGGACGCAGCAGCAGGCGCAGGCGGCCGATTTTTTCGCCAAGGTGGCCGAGAGCTGGGACCAGTTGCGGCTGCTGCATGGACCCGAAGAGGCCGTGGAAACGGCGGTCCGGGGCGTGTTTGCTGACCGGGTGATCGACACGCTGTTTGATCTTGGTACCGGCACCGGGCGGATGCTCGAACTTCTGGCGCCCTGCTATCGGCGCGGCGTGGGCATTGATACGAGCCGCGAAATGATGGCCGTGGCCCGCGCCAAGCTGGCGGGGGCGGGCATTGCCCATGCACAGGTGCGGCTTGGCGACATTCTCGACCTCGATCCGGGCCTCGGCCGCGCTGACGCGGTGGTGCTGCATCAGGTGCTGCATTATTTCGATGATCCGGGCCGCCTGCTGACGCAGGTTAAAACCGTGCTGAACCCCGGCGGCGAAGTGCTGATTGTCGATTTTCTGCCCCATGCGCACGAATTTCTGCGCAGCCATCAGGCGCACCGGCGGCTGGGGATGAGCCTCACGCAAATCAGCCAATGGGCGGCGCAGGCCGGGCTTGGCCTTGTGAGTGAAACCGTGTTTCCGCCCGGCGCGGTCGACGAGGGTCTGACCGTCGCACTGTGGCATTTGCGTGCTTTGGAAGGACAATGATGATGACGCCCGAAACCAGCCGCCCGAGCCGCCAGAGCGCGGAAGCGCGCCCGCGCTTTGAGGTGTCGTTCGAGTTTTTCCCGCCCAAGACCGACGATATGGAAGCGCGGTTCTGGGATGCGCTCAACAAGCTGGCGCCGCTTCAGCCGCGCTTTGTCTCCGTGACCTATGGCGCGGGCGGATCGACCCGCGAGCGGACGCTGCGGCTCGTGAGCCGTATCACTCAGGAATCAGGCGTGCCGGCGGCGGCGCACCTCACCTGTGTCGGGGCGTCGCGCGCCGAAGTTGATGCCGTGGTGCGCGGCTATCAGGCCGCTGGTGTCACCCGTATCGTTGCCTTGCGCGGTGATCCGCCCGAGGGCGTGGGCCAGCCGTTTACCCCGCACCCTGAGGGCTATGAAAATGCCGCAGCGCTGGTGCGCGGCATCCGCGCCCTTGGTGACTTTGATATTTCAGTGGCGGCCTATCCGGAAAAGCACCCGCAAAGCGCTGACTGGAACGCCGATATCGATAATTTGAAGCGCAAGATCGATGCGGGCGCGACGCGCGCCATCACGCAGATGTTTTTCGATAATGCCGATTACTTCCGGCTGGTCGAGCGGGCACAGAAAGCGGGGATTACCGCTCCTATCGTGCCGGGCATTCAGCCGATCCATAGCTTTAAACAGATTGCCGGGTTCGCGGCGCGCTGCGGCTCCAGCATTCCCACCTGGCTGGCCGAGCGGTTTGACGGGCTTGAGGGCGATCCTGAAACCCATGCGCTGGTCGCCTCGGCGGTTGCGGCCGAACAGGTGCTGGAACTCGTTGATAACGGCATTACCGAGTTTCATTTTTATACGCTCAACCGGGCCAACCTCGTGCTCGCGCTCGCGCGGCTGCTTGGCTATCGTCCCGCCTAGACTGGGAGCGCTGGTTCAGCTTGCATTCAGATGCCGCCTGACACCCTGTAGCTAGTCTGCTCACAAAAGGGCCATGTTGGTGGGTTTCACCGGGCCGGGGAGCGGGGCGTGTACGCGGTAAGCTGGAAGCGGATGATGGTGCTCGATTCAAAGCTCAAGGGAAGCCTCGCCTGGTTGGGGCTGGTTGTGGTTCTGGCGGTGCCCGCCGCTGATCTGGTTCTGGGCAAGGGCGCTGGCCCTGCGGCCCATCCGGTGGCGGCTGTGCAGCTGCCCGCCCAGCCGCCCACGCAGCCGATCACCGATCCTGTGGCGCGGCGTCTGGCGAGCGGCAAGGGCTTGCCGAGCTATATCTCTGATGCCGACGACGCCGCTCCCGCAGCGCCGCTCGTGGCGCTGGTGCCCCCGCCGACGCGCGGGACTGCGGCTCCAGTTGCGCTGACGGCGCCCGTGCCCCTGCCGCGGTCCGCACGCCCGGCGACCCAGACCGATGAGCCCCCGCTGATCCTCGATGAGGCCCGCGTGCTGGGTGCTGAACAAATCGAACCCTTTCCCTTAAGCGATGCCGATGCACCCGGCGCCAATGGCACGCGTCGGGATGCGACGACAGAATCGCTCGCCGATTATCTCGCCCGGCAGGGGCTGGTCTCAGAGGACGGCACGGCGGCAGACAGCTATGACCCGGACGGGTTCTATCTCGACGAGGGCCCCAATGGGCAGCGGGCCCCGCAGCCGCCCGAGGCGGACTGGTTCCTCGACTAGGCGCCTGGCTCGCGGCGAGAGGCCGTTTCTGGTCTTTCTTTTTGGAGGCATCCCTGTATTGGCTTGAGGGCAAGGGTCGGGCCGCAGGGGTGGAGGGGCGATGTCGGTATTTGAGCGGCTGAGCGCAGCCTGGGGGTCGGTGGCAGATCGCACCGGGCTCGTGGGCTCCCTCGCCAAGGCGCTCGACCCCGACACCTGGTTGCCGGGCGGACGCGATGCCGCCTTCACGCTGGCGCTGATTGCCCTCTCAGCCAAGATGGCGGTGGCCGATGGCGTGGTCACGGCCTCGGAATTCCGGGCCTTTACCCGCACTGTCGATATTCCCGAGGGTATTGCCCCGCAGGTTGAGCGGCTGTTCCGCATGGCCGAGCAGGATGTGGCCGGGTACGATGCCTATGCCCGCAAAATCCGGCGGTTTTTCGCCGATAGTCCTGAAACGCTGGAGCATGTCCTTGATGGCCTGTTCCATATCGCGGCGGCCGACGGGCTCGTGCATGAGGCGGAGCTGGGTTATCTCAAGGCGATTTCCGATATTTTCGGCTTCGATGAAGCGCGCTTTGAACAGATTACAGCGCAGCATGTGTGGCTCGAGGCGGGGGCTGACCCCTATGCGGTCCTCGGTCTGGTGCGCGGTGCGCATCCGGATGAGGTAAAGCGGGTCTATCGCTCGCTGGTCTCCGAACATCACCCGGATCGCTTGATTGCGCGCGGCGTGCCGGAAGATCTGATCGATGTGGCCACGGCGCGGCTGCAGGCGATCAATGCGGCCTATCGGCAAATCACGCGGCGCGCGACTTGACGGCGGGGGACGCGAACGCCCATATCGCAGCGCCAGTTGACCGGGTGACCGCTGCGCCTTCGGGCGGGGAGGAAAGTCCGGGCTCCATCGAAATACGGTGACGGCTAACGGCCGCCGGGGGCGACCCCAGGGAAAGTGCCACAGAAAATATACCGCCTGCCTTCGGGCCGGTAAGGTTGAAAAGGTGCGGTAAGAGCGCACCGCGGACCCGGCGACGGGGACGGCATGGCAAACCCCACCGGGAGCAAGACCAAATAGGGGCGGCGCGGGGGCAACCCCACCCGATTTCGAGGGAAGTCGTCCGGGTTGGTTGCATGAGGGTATCCGCAAGGGTGCTCCAAGATGAATGGTCACCACGTCTGCGTCTTCGGGCGCGGGCCCTACAGAACCCGGCTTACAGGTCAACTGGCGACCACTTTTCCGGGCTGATGCCGCCAAAGTCCGCGCGCGCCACGCATACAGTCAACAGTATCTTAACGGGCGCGGGGGCACATAGGGCAGAGCCCCGAAGGGCAGTTCTGCGTGGTATTCGGCCGTAGCCGAAATGGAGTGGTCCCGAAATGTCGTCGCCCCAGGCCGAAGTGCCCGATGGCCCGCATGTGCCGGTGCTGCTCACTGAGGTGCTCGACGCCCTGGGGCCGCTGAGCGGCGCCCGGATTGTCGATGGCACATTTGGGGCCGGCGGCTATTCGCGCGCGCTGCTTCTGGCCGGGGCGAGCGTGATCGGCATTGATCGCGATCCGCGCGTTCAGCCGCATGCCGAACGGCTCGCCGCCGAATTTCCCGATCGCTTCCGCTTTGTGCCGGGCACGTTTTCCGCCCTCGACACCCTGGCCGATGGCCCGGTGGATGGAGTGGCGCTCGATATCGGCGTGTCGTCCATGCAGCTTGATGAGCCCGAGCGCGGGTTTTCGTTCATGCGCGAGGGGCCGCTCGACATGCGCATGGCGGCCGAGGGCGAAACGGCGGCTGATCTCGTGAATACGCTCGATGAAACCGATCTCGCCAACCTGCTCTATGCCTATGGTGAAGAACGTAAATCGCGCCGTATTGCGCACCACATCGCTCTGGCGCGCGCCGAGCGTCCGATCAGCACCACCACGGAACTGGCGCGGCTCATTGAAAAGGCCATTGGTCGGAAGCCGGGCGACGCGCATCCGGCGACGCGCAGCTTTCAGGCCCTGCGCATTGCGGTGAATGGCGAACTCGACCAGTTAGTTGATGGGCTCGCAGCAGCGGAGCGGCTGTTGGGCGAGGGCGGACGGCTCGCGGTGGTCAGCTTCCATTCGCTCGAAGACCGGATCGTGAAGCGGTTTTTCGAGCCCGAACGGGCTGAGCCGGTGCAATCGCGCCACCTGCCGATGCGGGTTGCGGAAACGCCGCGCTGGAGCCGGGTGACCAAGGCCATCCGCGCGGGCGGGGCGGAAGTTGCGGCCAATCCACGGTCGCGCTCGGCAACCTTGCGGGCGGCCCTGAGGACCAGCGCAGCGGCCCGGCCGCTCGACCCCGAGATGCTGGGGCTGCCCCGCGTCGGAGGGCGGCGATGATCAAGACCGTCAACGCGATCCTCGCGTTTTTAACGTTTGCGGGGCTTGTGGGCGTTTATGCGCTCAAATTTTCATCCGAGGATATCGCGGCCGAAAAGGTGCAGCTCGAACGCAAGATCGAGCGGCAAAGCGCTGAGCTGTCGCTGTTGAAGGCGGGGTGGAGCGCGCTCAACCAGCCGCTGTATGTCGCCCCCATCGTGCAAAGGCACCAGGTGGCGCTCAACCTCTATCCAACGAGGCAGGAGCAATTTGGCACGCTCGCTAACCTGCCGCTGCGCGCGCCGCCGCCCGACCCGGCTGCGCTTGATGACCTGTTCCACTCCCTCGATGCGGGCGTTGATCCCATCGGCCAACTGATCGAGACCAACTGATGGCGCTCGTAACCGACTCGCTGATTTCGCTCGACGGCGGCCACAAGGCGCGCTCCACTCTGACCAAATCCCGCATCCGCTTTGTCATTGCGGTGCTCATCGTGCTGTTTGCCGGGGTGGCCGGACGCCTCGTACAACTGGGCGCGACGGTGACGGATTCGAGCATCGATGGGGTGGCGCGTGACCTCATAACCGCGACACGCCCGACGCTGCTCGACCGTAACGGGCTCGAAATGGCCGTCGATATTCCCGCTCCCTCGCTGTATGCCGAGCCGCGCCGGATCATTGATGTCAACGAGGCGGTGGAGAAGCTGCGCACGGTGATGCCCGATCTCGACGCCACCTGGCTCCGCCAGCGGCTGACAGGGGACAAGGGCTTTGTGTGGATCAGGCGCGAGCTGACCCCGGCGATTGAAGCCAAGGTGTTTGAACTGGGCATTCCGGGGCTCGATTTCCTCACCGAAAGCAAGCGCTTCTACCCCTCGGGGCAGGAAGCCTCGCATATCCTTGGCGCGGTCAATATCGACAACCAGGGCACCATGGGCATTGAAAAGACCATGGACGACCGCGATGTCGGCATGTTGCAGGCGCTTGGGCTGGCGCGGGGCAATGAGCTGGCACCGGTCAGCCTCTCGATTGATCTGCGGGTGCAGCACGCGATCTATGAACAACTGAGCGATGCCCTGACCCGCTATCAGGCGGTGGCGGCGGCCGGTGTGATGATGGATGTGACGACCGGCGAAATCCTCGGGCTCGTGTCCTTGCCCGACTTCGACCCGAACCGGCCCGATACCATGGATGCCGCCTATAACGGGCTCAAAGGTCAGCGGTTTAACCGCATCACCTATGGCATTTACGAGCTGGGCTCGACCTTCAAGACCATCACCTTTGCCGGGGCGCTCGACCAGGGAGCGATCAGCCTGACCGATCAGGTCGATGCCAGCGAGGGCGTGCGCTTCGGGCGCTTTACGATTGACGATTTCCACGGCAAGCACCGGGTGCTGAGCGTGCCGGAAGTGTTCAAATACTCCTCGAACATCGGCACGATCAAAATCATGGAGGCCATGGGCAAGGATAATCTCCGCGCCTTTATGACCCGGCTCGGGCTCGATCAGCCGGTGCCCTTCGATGTGCCGGAAATGCGGGCCCCCAGCGTGCCCAAGACGTTTTCGGAGGTGGTTGCTGCGACCGCAAGCTACGGCCATGGGCTCTCGGTGTCGCCGCTGCACATGGTGCGGGCGGTGGCGGCACTGGTCAATGACGGGGTGATGGTGACCCCCACGCTGTTCAAGCGGAGCGCTGAGGACGCGGCGGTTGAGGGCATACGCGTGGTCAGCCCCGAGACCAGCGCGCGGGTGCGTTATCTGTTGCGGCTCAACGCGCTGGAAGGCTCGGGGTCGCGCATGAACCTGTTCGCCAATGGTTTCCGGGTGGGTGGCAAGACCGGCACCGCCGAAAAGGTGGTAGGCAAGGCCTATGCCGCCGACAAGACGCTGGCGGTGTTTGCCTCGGCATTCCCGGTCGACAAGCCGCGCTATGCCATGGTCATCCTCGTGGATGAACCGCATGAGGAAAATGCCCAGTCGGGCCGCACGGCGGGCTGGAATGCCGGGGAAGTCACCGGACGCATCGTGCAGCGGGTCGCCCCTATGCTGGGAATCAGCCCGGACTTCAGCCAGTCTTTCGATGATCAACTGGTGCCGCCCGAATTGCGGACGGTGCTGAGTGCCGGGGAGGCCGCACTGTGAGTTTAGCCTTGTCGCTGCTCTTGGACGGGGCTGCTGAAGGGGCCGTGCCCGCCCTCCATGTGGACCATGTCGAGGCCGATAGCCGCCGGGTGAAGCCGGGTGATGTGTTCTTCGCCTTGCCCGGGCTCAAGGTGCATGGCGATGCGTTTTTGACCGATGTGCGGGAAAAAGGCGCCGAGGCCGTGGTGAGCGACCGGGTTCCCGCCGTTGACCCGGGTTTGCCCGTTGTGGTGGTAGCCGATGTGCGGGCCGCCTATGCGCGCGCCGCGGCGCGGCTCGCGTCCGGCATTCCCGATGTCATGGTCGGGGTGACTGGCACCAATGGCAAAAGCTCGGTCGTATCCTTTGTGCGTCAGATCTGGGCGGCGGCGGGCATTCGGGGCGCGAGCCTTGGCACCGTGGGGCTTGAAACCGACGCCGGGCTCGACCCGCGCGCCCTGACGACCTCCGATCCGCAGGCGCTGCATGCCGATCTCGCCGCGCTCAAGGCGCAGGGCATTGAGCATGTGGCCATGGAAACCTCGAGCCAGGGGCTCGACCAGCGCCGGGTCGATGGCATCCGCTTTCGGGCCGTGGCCTTCACCAATCTGAGCCGCGATCACCTTGATTATCATGCCGACATGGACGCTTACCGCGATGCCAAGCTGCGGCTCTTCACCACGCTCTTGGCCGAGGGTGGGGCGGCGGTGGTGAATACCGATGATCCTGAGCACATGCCCTTCCTGTTCGCGGCGCTGGATCGGGGCGCAACGGTGCTGACCGTGGGGGCCGAGGGCGGCTATCTCGAAATCGGCACGGTGACCAACGAGGGCTATGCGCAACGGGTTGAAGCGCGGCTCGTGGGCGAACCGATCAGTTTCCTCCTGCCGCTGACCGGCGCGTTTCAGGTGAGCAATGCGGCCATGGCGCTGGCGCTGGCGGTGGCGACCGGCGCTGATCCCGCTCAGGCAGTTGCGGCGCTCAACCATCTGAAGGGCGCCAAAGGGCGGCTTGATCCGGTAGCGACCCACAAGGGCGCGGCGGTTTTTGTTGATTATGCGCATAAGCCAGTGGCGCTTGAATCGGCGCTGCATGCGCTCCGGCCCTTCGTGCGCAACCGCTTGATCCTTGTTTTCGGCTGTGGCGGCGACCGCGATACGGGCAAGCGCCCGATCATGGGGGCGGTGGCGGAAAACCAGGCCGATGTGGTGATCGTTACCGACGATAATCCCCGCACCGAAGACGCGGCGGGCATCCGCCGGCAGATTCTTGCGGCTGTGCCCAAGGCTGAGGAAATCCCCGACCGGCGCGACGCGATCCGGCATGCCGTGGGGATGCTTCAAGATGGCGATGTTCTGCTCATTGCCGGCAAGGGCCATGAGTATTATCAGATCACCGGCACAGAAAAGCAGCACTTTTCGGACCATGAAGAGGTCCTCGACGCCATCAGGGAAAACCAACGCCCATGACTCCGCTCTGGTCCGTCGCCGAGGTCCTTGCAGCCACCGGCGGGCGGCCCGTGGGGCTTGGCGATGGCGCGATTACCGCGATTTCCATCGACTCGCGGGAGCTGCCCAAGGGCGCGCTGTTCATTGCCATCAAGGGCGATACGCACGACGGCCATGATTTCGTGGCCAAGGCGATTGAGGATGGCGCGGCGGCGGCGCTCGTTTCCGAAGAGTATTTCGCCCGCGTCGGTGGGGCGTGGCTGATTGTGGTGCCCGACCCGCTCGAAGCGCTCAACCGCCTTGCCGAGGCGGCGCGGGCCCGGAGCCGGGCCCGGATTGCGGCCGTGACCGGCAGCGCGGGCAAGACCACCACCAAGGAAGCCATTCGGGTGGTGTTCGAAGCGTTGGGCGAGACCCATGCCTCGATCCGGAGCTTCAACAACCATTGGGGCGTGCCGCTGATGCTGGCGCGCCTGCCGCGCGAGGCGCGCTATGCCGTGTTTGAAATCGGCATGAATCATGCCGGGGAAATCACCCCGCTTGTGAAGCTCGTGCGGCCGCATGTGGCGGTCATCACCACGGTTGCGGCGGCGCATCTTGAGTTTTTCAACTCGATCAGTGAAATCGCCGAAGCCAAGGCGGAGATCTTTAGGGGCATCGAGCCGGGCGGCGTCGCCGTGCTCAATGCCGACCACGCCTATCTCCATATCCTCTTGTCGCGGGCACGGGCGGCGGGGGTCAGCCGGGTCGTCACCTATGGCTTTGAGGAGAGCGCCGATTGGCGGATTGATCGCTATGCCGAAACGCTCGAGGGGGCCGATCTGCAGATTGCCCATGAGGGTGGGCGCTTTGCGCTGGCGCTGAAGGTGAAGGGGCGGCACATGGCCGCCAATGCGCTGTGCGCGCTGATTGTCGGGCGCAGCCTCGGCGGTGAGCCCGGGGCGGTCAGTGCCGCGCTTGCGGATTTCGGCGCGCCGGAGGGGCGGGGGCTGACCCAGCGTCTCGGACCGGGGACCCGGCCGCTGCTGCTCGTTGATGAAAGCTACAATGCCAACACCGCCTCGATGCGCGCAGCGCTCGAGCTGTTTCATGGGGTCAAGGCGCCAGACGGCAACAAGGTGCTGATCCTCGGCGACATGCTGGAACTGGGCCCGCAAAGCGAAAGCCTGCATGTGGCGCTGGCCGATAGCGTGGCGGCGGCGGGGGCCGGGGCAATCCATCTCGTGGGGCCGCATATGGCGGCGCTCGCGGCCGCGCTCACGGGGAAAAAGGGGCTCAAGGCCCGAGTGACCCATTACGGCGATGCGGCGCAGTTGGCGGAAACGCTCTCTAGCGCCCTTGCCTATGGCGATGCTGTTATGGTCAAAGGATCAAACGGCATTCGCCTTGGACAGATCGTCAAGCTCATCCGAGAGCGGTTCAGGTAAGTTCACGCCGGTTCGGGGTGGGGTAAATGCTCTATTTTCTTGGGCAGCTGGGCGGGAGCCTCGCCGCGTTTAACGTCTTCCGCTACATCACCTTCCGCACGGCCGGCGCTGTCGTTACCGCGATGTTTTTCGTGTTCATGTTCGGGCCGGGCATGATTGCGGGCCTGCGGCTGCGTCAGGGGACGGGCCAGCCGATCCGCGAAGATGGGCCGCAGGGGCATCTGCTCACCAAAAAAGGCACCCCGACCATGGGCGGGCTGATGATCCTCGCGGGCGCGGTGATGTCGACGCTGCTGTGGGCCAATCTAGAAAACGGCTATGTCTGGGTTGTGCTGTTCGTCACGATTTCGTTCGGTGCCATCGGGTTTTACGACGATTATCTCAAGGTCAAGCGCATGTCGCATGCCGGGTTTTCCGGGCGGCAGCGGCTGGTGCTCGAGTTTGTGATTGCGGCTATCGCCTGCTATTTCATCACGCGACTTGGCCCGGCTGGCGCGTCGACCTCGCTCTACTTTCCCTTCGTCAAAGGGCTGGCGCTCAACCTGGGGTGGTTCTTCCTCCTGTTCGGGGCGTTTGTGGTTGTGGCCGCGGGCAATTCGGTCAACCTGACCGATGGGCTTGATGGTCTCGCCATTGTGCCGGTGATGGTGGCGGCGGGCTGTTTCGCGCTCATTGCCTATCTCGTCGGCAGTGCCAATTTCGCGGACTATCTGCTTTTGAACTACGTGCCGGGCACGGCTGAACTCGCGGTGCTCTGCGGCGCGCTGATCGGGGCCGGGGTCGGGTTCTTGTGGTTCAATGCGCCGCCGGCGCAGATTTTCATGGGCGATACGGGCTCGCTGGCCCTCGGGGGTGCGCTTGGTACCATCGCGGTGGCGACCAAGCACGAAATCGTGCTCGCCATCATCGGCGGGCTGTTTGTGCTCGAAGCGGTATCCGTGATCGTGCAGGTTCTCAGCTTCAAGCTCACCGGCAAGCGCGTGTTCAAGATGGCGCCGATCCACCATCATTTCGAAATGCTGGGCTGGACCGAAAGCCAGGTGGTGATCCGGTTCTGGATCATTTCCTTCGTGCTGGCGCTGATCGGGCTCAGTTCGCTCAAGCTGCGCTAAGGGTTTCCTGCGGCCCCTGAATCCGCCGATCTTTTCACTCTGGTAACCAAACCCGACTAGCGTTTGGCGGACATCCGGTAATTTGAACCATGTTCGCACGCGACAAAAAAACCCCGCTCGCCGAGTGGTGGTGGACCATCGACAAGGCGCTGTTGGGCGCGCTCCTGCTGCTGCTCGCGGTGGGCGTGTTGCTCAGCTTTGCTGCCAGCCCGCCGGTTGCTGAGCGGCTGGGCTTTGACTCGTGGCATTTCATTGTGCGTCAGGCCATGTTTGCCGGGATTGCGGTGCCGGTGATGCTCGGTGCATCGATGCTCACGCTGCGGCAGGCGCGCTGGGTGGCGCTTCTCACGCTCGTTGGTTTTGTCATTGCCCTTTGGCTCACGCTGAAAATCGGCGTTGAGAACAAGGGCGCCAGGCGCTGGATTTCGCTGTTTGGGCAGACGGTGCAGCCCTCGGAGTTCGTGAAACCGGCCTTTGCGGTGATTGCGGCCTGGCTCTTTGCCGAAAAAATGCAGCATCCCTTTGTGCCGGCGCGCATCCTCGCGTTCGGGCTTTTGGTGCTGGTGGTTGGCGCGCTGGTGCTCCAGCCGGACGTTGGCCAATCCGGCCTCACCTTCGCCACCTGGGCGGCGCTACTGTTTATATCCGGGATTTCCTGGCTCTGGATCATCGGCCTTGGGTTCGGCACCATCGGGCTCCTGTTCGGGGCCTATGCGGTGTTTCCGCACTTTGCCCGGCGCGTTGACAGTTTCATGAACCCCGATGGCGGCAATACCTATCAGGTGAACAAGGCGCTCAATTCGCTGCTCGAAGGCGGCTGGTTCGGGCGCGGCCCGGGGGAATCCCTCGCCAAGAAGGTCATCCCCGATGCGCATGCCGACTATGTGTTTTCGGCGGCGGCGGGCGAGTTCGGCATTCTGTTCTGCATTGCGCTTGTGGGGCTCATTGGCTTCATCGTCATTCGCGCGCTGCTGAGCGCCGGGGCGCAGCAGAGCCTGTTTGCGCGGCTTGCGGCCGCGACGCTCGCCATCCAGTTCGGGCTGCAATCGGCGATTAATCTCGCGGTCAATCTCAACCTGATGCCGCCCAAGGGCATGACGCTGCCCTTCGTTTCCTATGGCGGCACCTCCATGCTGGCGGTTGCCTTCGGAATGGGCCTGATGCTGGCCTTTACGCGCAAGAAGCCCGAGGAACGGCTCAGAACCGGGCTTCCCGCCTATCGGGCGTCGGTGCTAAGCCCGGCGGAATGAGTTTTAGAAGGATCAGGACATGAGCCTATTCGTGCTCATGGCCGGCGGAACAGGTGGCCATCTGTTTCCGGCCATGGCGCTGGCGCAGGAATTGCGTCGGCGCGGTCATCAGGTTGAATTGATGACCGACCATCGGGTTGCCGCCTATGGCGACCGGTTTCCGGCGCGCGAGACCCATGTCATCCCCTCGGCCACACCGTCGGTGCGCAACCCTTTGCGCTTCCTCAAGGCCGGTTTCACCATTGTTTATGGCATTGGTCTCGCCTACCTCAAGTTCGGGTCGGTGAAGGCCGATGCGGTCGTCGGCTTTGGCGGGTATCCCGTGTTTCCGCCCTTCATTGCGGCGCGGTTGCGCGGCATCCCCGGGGTGCTGCATGAACAGAATGCAGTGATGGGGCGGGCGAACCGGGCGCTGGGGCGATTGGCTGCAGCCATCGGGCTCAGCTTTGCGGATACGAAGAAGGCCGACGGCCTTGCGGCCAAGTGCGTGGTGGTGGGCAACCCCGTGCGCGACCGGGTGCGCGCCGTCGTGGCCGCGCCCTATCCGGCGCTCACTGCCGATGGGCCACTACGGGTGCTGGTGTTCGGCGGCAGTCAGGGGGCATCGGTGTTCAGCCGCATCGTTCCCCCGGCCATCCAGCTTCTGCCCGAAGCCCTCAGGGCGCGGCTGGTGCTGGTGCAGCAGGTACGGGCCGAGGATATGGACCAGGTGGCGGCGGCCTATCGGGCGGCCAAGGTCAATGTCGAGCTGGCGCCGTTTTTCGACGATCTGCCCGAGCGGATTGCCAAGGCGCATCTCGTGATCGGGCGGTCGGGCGCCTCAAGCATTGCCGAACTCTGCGCCCTGGGGCGACCAGCCCTGTTGGTGCCGCTGCCGGGGGCGCTGGATGCCGACCAGAAGAGCAATGCCGAGGTTATGGCGCGCGCGGGCGCGGCCGAGATCCTCGAGCAGGCCACGCTTTCGCCGGATTTGCTTGCGACGCGGCTCCTGTCACGGCTCGGTGATGCGGCGGGGCTGGCCGCAGCCGCCGAGGCGGCGCGGACTCTCGGACGGCCGGACGCCGTGACACTATTGGCCGATCTCGCTGAGCGGGTGGCCGGGAAGGGACGATCAGAATGAAGATGCCGCGTGATATCGGGCCGGTGCACTTTGTCGGCATTGGCGGCATTGGCATGAGCGGCATTGCCGAAATCCTGCACAATCAGGGCTATACGGTGCGCGGTTCAGACAGCGCTGAAAATCCCAATGTGCTGCGCCTGAGAAAAATGGGCATCGAAGTTGCCGTCGGCCAGAGTGCCGATAATCTGCGGGATGCGCAGGTGGTGGTGATCTCCTCGGCGATCAAGCCGGGCAACCCCGAACTCGACGCGGCCCGGCATCGCGGCCTGCCGGTGGTGCGGCGCGCTGAAATGCTGGCCGAGATCATGCGGTTCAAGAACGCTATCGCCATTGGCGGTACCCATGGCAAAACCACGACCACGACGCTGGTGGCAGCGCTGCTCGATGCGGGCAATCTCGACCCGACAGTGATCAATGGCGGCATTATCAATGCCTATGGCACCAATGCGCGGCTCGGCGATGGCGAGTGGATGGTGGTTGAGGCCGACGAGAGCGACGGCACCTTTGTGAAGCTGCCGGCCGATGTGGCGGTGGTGACCAATATCGACCCGGAACATCTCGATCACTATCAGGACTTCGACCATGTGAAGGCGGCGTTTCTGACCTTTGTCGAAAACGTGCCGTTTTACGGCTTTGCGGTGATGTGTCTCGATCACCCCGATGTGCAGGCGCTGGTAGGCCAGATCCGCGACCGTCGCGTCATCACCTATGGCCGTAACCCGCAGGCCGATGTGCGGCTGGTGGATCTTGAAATCAGCGATGGCGTCAGCCGCTTCGCGGTCGAAATCCGCGACCGCATCCGCCAGACCCACCTCAGGATCGAAGGGCTCGAACTGCCGATGCCGGGCGAGCATAATGCGCTCAATGCCACGGCGGCGATTGCGGTGGCCGACCAGCTGAAAGTGCCCGCCGAGGCCATCCGGCGGGGGCTCAAGAGCTTTTCGGGCGTCAAGCGCCGCTTTACCCGCACGGGGAGTGTCGGCGGGGTGACGGTGATCGATGATTACGGCCACCACCCGGTAGAAATTGCCGCCGTGCTGCGCGCGGCGCGGCAATCGACCCGGCGCGATGTCATTGCCGTGGTGCAGCCGCACCGCTATTCGCGCGTCCATGACCTGTTCAATGATTTTGCCGCCTGTTTCAATGATGCCGACACGGTGATTGTCGCACCGATCTATGCGGCGGGCGAAGCGCCGATCGAGGGCGTGACCCAAGGCGAACTGGTGGCGCGGATCAAGGCGCTCGGCCACCGCGATGCGCGGGTGATCGACCGGCCCGACATGCTGGCGCCGATGCTGGCGGCCCGCGTGGCGGCGGGCGATTATGTGGTCTGCCTTGGGGCGGGCACGATCACGCAATGGGCCGCGGCCCTGCCGGGTGAACTCGGGGCGCTGATGGGGCTGGAGCCCAGCCTGCCATGAGCGAGAGCGCGTCCGCCGATCGGCCCGTGGCCCCGCTGTGGCCCGATCTGATCCCCACGCTCAGGCCGTGGATCGAGGCCGTGCGCGGCAAGCTCGTGCCCAACCAGATGCTGAGCGAAATCACCTGGTTTCGCGTCGGTGGTCCGGCGCAACTGCTGTTTCAGCCGGCTGATGAGGCCGACCTGGCGTTTTTCCTCAAGCACCTGCCGCGCGACATCCGGGTGACGGTGATCGGGCTCGGGTCCAATCTGCTGATCCGCGATGGCGGGCTGGATGGCGTGGTGATCCGGCTGTCGGCCAAGGGCTTTGGCGAGATCGAGGTGCTCGACGGGCACCGGCTGCGGGTCGGCACGGCCCTGCCTGATGTGAAGGTGGCGACGGCGGCGGCGGAAGCGGGGATCGACGGGCTCGCTTTCTATCGGGGGATCCCGGGGGGTATTGGCGGGGCGCTCTATATGAATGCGGGCTGCTATGGCACCGAAACGCGCGAGCGGGTGGCGGAACTGCGTGGGGTGACGCGCGAGGGCGAAATCATCACCCTGTCAAACGCCGATATGGGCTATCTCTACCGCAAGTCGAACGGTCCGCGCGGCGTGGTCTATACTCAGGCGGTGTATCAGGGCTTTGCCGGAGAGCGGGACAGCATCCTCGAGCGCATGCGCGAAATCACCGAAAAGCGCGAGGCGAGCCAGCCGACGCGCTCGCGCACCGGCGGGTCGACGTTCAAGAACCCCGACGGCCATTCGAGCTGGAAGCTGATCGACGCGGCCGGGTGTCGGGGTCTGACCTTCGGCCACGCGCAGATGTCTGAGCTGCACGCCAATTTTCTCCTCAACCTCGGGGACGCGGATGCGTTCGAGGTCGAGACCCTCGGCGAAATGGTGCGCCAGAAGGTGCGCGATACCCAGGGGATCAGGCTCAGTTGGGAAATCCGGCGCATGGGCCATTTCGTGCCCGGTCGCGGGGTGCGCGAATTCATGGATGGCGAGCCGTTCACCGGCCAGGTTTAAGGAGAGGCCGATGACCAAACACGTCGCCGTTTTGCTGGGCGGGCTCTCGAACGAGCGTCCGGTGTCGCTGTCGTCGGGGGCAGGCTGCGCTGAAGCGCTGCGGCGTGCCGGCTATCGGGTGAGCGAGATTGATGTGGGGTTCGATGTGGTCGAACAGCTGCGCGCGCTCAAGCCGGATGTGGCGTTTAACGCGCTCCATGGCCGTTACGGCGAGGATGGCGCCATTCAGGGCGTGCTCGAATTCCTGCGCATTCCCTACACGCATTCGGGTGTGCTGGCCTCGGCGCTCGCCATGGACAAGCATCAGGCCAAGATCATGTTCCGGGCCGCCGGTATTCCGGTGACCGACCATCTCGTTGCCCCGCGCACCGAGGTGGCGCGGGCGCATGTCATGACGCCGCCCTATGTGGTGAAGCCGATTGCCGATGGGTCGAGCTTCGGGGTGTTCATTGTCACTGAAGACCAATCGCACCCGCCGCAGGAATTGCTGCGCGAAGACTGGACCTCGGGCGAAGACGTGATGGTTGAACGCTATATTCCCGGGCGCGAACTGACCGTGGCCGTGATGGGCGACGTGGCGCTCGGTGTTACCGAGATCATTACCGACCTCAATTTCTATAATTATGAGGCGAAATACGCCGCAGGCGGGTCGCGTCACGTTTTACCGGCACAAATTCAACCAAATATTTACGACAAGGCGCAGAAGATGGCGCTTAAGGCGCATGCTGCGCTGGGGTGCCGCGGCGTATCGCGGACCGATTTCCGGTTCAATGAAGCCGCCGACGCCGATGGCGCGCTGATTTGCCTTGAGATCAACACCCAGCCCGGCATGACCCCGACATCGCTCCTCCCTGAGCAGGCCCTTTATGCAGGGCACTCATATGAGGCGCTGGTGTCCTGGATGGTGGAGGATGCGAGTTGCAACAGGTAGGGGCAAAGACGTTCGTTCCTGCCCAGATTGCCGACCCGCGCCTGTTTCCCACTCCGCTTCCTGCTCCTTCGCCCTATCGCCGCTGGCTGGCCTCGCTCAGCCATATTGCCGTTCTCCATCGCCGCGCGCTGCGGCGCGGACTCCTCGCCACACTGGTTCTGGCGAGCCTTGGCGGTCTCTATGTCGGGCGTGAGCCTGTGGGCGCTGCGCTCGAGCGGGTGCTGACGCTCGCCGAGGGGCAGGTGACCGGGGCCGGGTTTGCCATTCATTCCATTGAAATTACCGGTCAGACGCTGACGGCCGACCGCGATATCGTGCGGCTTCTGACGCTCGGGTCCGGGCCGTCGATCTTCACTTTCGATGTCGCCGAAGCGCAGGCGCGGCTCCAGTGGCTGCGGGCGGTGCAATCGGCCAAAGTGCGCAAGGTCTATCCCGACCGGATCATTGTCGACATCACCGAAAAGACCCCGGTGGCACGCTGGCGGCTCGGGACGGTGACCTGGCTGATCGATGCGCGTGGCGAGCGGATCGGCACGGACCGCGCGAGCTATCCCGACCTGCCGCTGATCGTGGGGCAGGGGGCGGCCGATGACACCGCCATCATGATGCGCCTGCTCAACCGCTTTCCGGCGCTCAAGACCGGGCTTGTGGCGCTATCGCGGATTTCGGACCGGCGCTGGGATCTCATCTACAAGAGCGGCCTGCGGGTGCAATTGCCGGAAACCGGCACGGCCGAGGCGCTTGGCCGGTTGGACCAGTACCAGACCGAGTATCAGCTGCTCGAGCGCGACGTGCTGCGCATCGATTTACGCGTCGAGGGGCTCGTGACCCTGAAGCCGGGTCCGGTGGCGGCCGAAGCCGTGGCCAGGACCATGGTCCGCCCGCATAAGATCAAGGGCCCCGCTGAGTATGAAACCCCGGTGGAACGCGCCCAGACCGCGTTGCCGGATGATTCAACGACTGGAACCGCACCCGAATGATGACCGATGCCATGACCGCGCGGCTCAAGCCCCTGCAGCCCGGCCGCACCTCGCTGGTGGCCGTGCTGGATATCGGCTCGACCAAGATGTGCTGCGTGATCGCGCGGCTGGTGCCGCGTCCCGAGGGGCGGGCGCTGAAGGGCCGCACGCATACCGCTGAAGTCATCGGGTTTGGCTATGGTCCCTCGGCGGGGATCAAGAGCGGCTTCATTGCCGATCTCGGCAAGGCCGAACAGGCGGTGCGTACGGTGGTGGGCATGGCCGAACGCGGCGCCAACCTCACCGTGCAATCGGTGATCGTCAACGTCTCGGCGGGGCGGCTCGGGTCCGAAACCTTTTCGGCGACTGTCAATCTCGGCGGGCAGGATGTGGAGCGGGCCGATATCCAGCGCGTGCTGAAGGCCGTGAACGAGCGCTCGGTGCGGCAGGAGCGGGCGATCATCCACGCCATGCCCATTGGCTATGCCATTGATGGCCACAAGGGCATCCGCGAGCCCAAGGGGCTCGTGGGGGAGACGCTGGGCGTTGATGTGGCGGTGGTTTCTGCTGAAACGCTCGCCATGCGCAATATTGAACTGGTGCTCAACCGCTGCCACCTGCAGGTTGAGGCCTTCATGGCCACGCCCTATGCGTCGGGGCTCTCGACCCTGGTTGAGGACGAAGCCGATCTTGGCGTAGCGTGCATCGATTTTGGCGGCGCGACCACCACCGTGTCGGTCTTCATGGACGGGGCGCTGGTCTATGCCGATGCGCTGGCGATTGGCGGGCACCATCTGACCATGGATCTTGCACGCCAGCTCTCGATCAGCGTGGCCGATGCCGAGCGGCTGAAGACCATGTATGGCTCGGTGCTGCCAGGCATTACCGACGAGCGCGAACTGATCCCGATCACGCCGGTGGGCGTCTCCGTGGATGAAGCGCCCGCGCAGATCACCCGCGCGCAGATTACGCGCATCATCCGCCCGCGCGTTGAGGAAATGCTGACGGCCGTTGGCGAGCGGATGCAGGCGACGGGCATGATGGATGTCGCGGGCCGCCGCTTCGTTCTGACCGGCGGCGGCAGCGAGCTGACGGGCCTGACCGAGGTGGCGCGGCGGGTGCTGAGCCGTAATGTGCGCTCAGGGCGGCCGATGGGGATTTCCGGCCTGCCGGACATGGCGCGCGGCGCGGGTTTTGCCGCAGTCTCCGGCATGCTCATTTATCCCCAGGTCTGTATCAACGAATATACGCCGCCGCATTCTCTTGCAAAGCTCACGGGAACTGACGGGTATTTCGCTCGCGTCGGCAGTTGGTTGCGCTCCAGTTTTTAACGATAGTCTTGGCCGTTAACGCTTTTTAGGGCGGATTGTCTTTAGGTGCCCCGCGAACTTATGCTTAACAACCGGTAAGCTGCGGCCTAATGGCTCTCGCAAATTGCGCAGAGGTTAACGAATTCGGCGGTTTTGTTAGGGTCTGGTTAACGAATTGGCGACTAATACTGCCTGAACACGCCACGCACCGGGGCCATCATGACCATCAACCTGACCATCCCTGACATTCAGGAACTCAAGCCGCGCATCACCGTCTTTGGCGTGGGTGGCGCAGGGGGCAACGCGGTCAACAACATGATCGCGTCGGGCCTGACCGGCGTCGATTTCGTGTGCGCCAATACGGATGCGCAGGCCCTGGCGCTCTCGAGCGCGCCGCGAATCATCCAGCTCGGCGTGTCGGTCACCGAAGGTCTCGGCGCCGGATCGCACCCCGAAGTGGGCCGCGCGGCGGCGGAAGAAAGCATCGACGAAATCAATGATCATCTGACCGGCTCGCACATGGTGTTCATCACCGCGGGAATGGGCGGCGGGACGGGGACCGGTGCTGCGCCTGTGGTGGCGCGCGCGGCCCGCGAAATGGGCATTCTGACGGTGGGCGTCGTGACCAAGCCCTTCAGCTTTGAAGGCAACCGCCGGTCGCGGCTTGCCGAAGACGGCATTGACGAGCTGCATCGGCATGTCGATACGCTCATTGTCATCCCGAACCAGAACCTGTTCCGGGTGGCCAATGAAAAGACCACCTTTGCCGACGCCTTCAAGATGGCCGACCAGGTGCTCTATTCGGGCGTGGCCTGCATTACCGATCTGATGGTCAAGGAAGGTCTCATCAATCTCGATTTCGCCGACGTGCGCGCCGTAATGCGCGGCATGGGCAAGGCGATGATGGGCACGGGCGAAGCCTCGGGCGAGAACCGCGCGCGGCACGCTGCCGAAGCCGCGATTGCCAATCCGCTGCTTGATGATGTGTCGATGAAGGGCGCCCGGGGGCTCCTGATCTCGATCACAGGCGGGCCGGATCTGACGCTGTATGAAGTGGACGAGGCGGCGAGCCGTATCCGCGAGGAAGTCGATCCCGACGCCAATATCATTCTGGGCGCGACCTTTGATCCGAGCCTGACCGGCACCATCCGCGTGTCGGTGGTGGCCACGGGCACAGAGGCGACCATGGTGCAGGCGGTAGAGCCGATGAAGTCGCATCCCGGCCGTGCGCCGCTCGATGCAACGACGGTCCGTCGCCCGGTGGCGGGCACTGCCGGCCTCGAGCCGACTTTCACCGATGAGTTTGAAACCGAAGTGAAGCGGGCCGTGGCCCATGCCATCGGCACCGAACCGGCGCTTTCGCCCTATCACGATGATGATGGCGTGACGGTTGAGCCCTATATTCCGCATGCCTCGGGCTCGACCGCGCTTGAGGAAATGCCGCGCCTCATCGATGCCCCGATGCCGACGGCCTATGTGCCCCCGAGCGCCGAACGGCCGGATGGGCAGCGCCGCATGCCGCGGACCGAGGAATTGCCGCTCGTGGCGCACCGCGCCATTGAGCCCGACCGCAGCGAAGAGCCGCGCAATGCACGGGCGCTGTTCCGCAAGCTGGCTTCCAATGTCGGCATCGGCCTGAAGCCTGCGGCCGAGGCCCCGACACGCGGTTTGCCGAGTGAAGACAAGGTGGCGCAGAGCGCCATCGAGACGGGTGTTTCGCGCGCGGGTCCGCGGGCTGAGACACCTTCAGAAACAAAAGAACAGATCGAAATCCCCGCCTTTTTGCGCAAGCACGGCTGACAAGGCGCGGGGGAAACGCGACAAACCGGACCCGGTGCGGCTTTCGCGCCGGGGTTTTATTGTTTATGACATGTTTTAGCCATAGCGGGGGTTCTGACTAATGCAAAAGGTTTCGACGCGGCAGCGCACTCTCGCCGCCCCGCTAGAATTTAGTGGGTTTGGCGTGCATTCCGGGGCACCGGTGACGTTGACAATCGAGCCTGCTCAACCGGATTCCGGCATTACCATTACCCGCATCATGGAAGACGGCCGCAGTGTTGGCCCGGTCTCGGTGCATTTTTCGCGCGTGACCCGCACTACGCTGTGTACGACCATCGATCTGGGCGACAGCGTGTCGGTGGCCACGGTGGAGCACGTGGTTTCGGCGCTCTCGGGCCTTGGGGTCGATAACGCCCATCTGATTCTCAACGGGGCCGAGTGCCCCATCCTGGATGGCAGCGCGTGGCCCTATGTCACGGCGATCATCGAGGCCGGTCTTGTGGTGCAGCCGTCGTTCCGTCGCTACATCAAGATCATGCGCCAGGTGCTGGTGCGCAATAATGAAGCGTCAGCGGCGCTTGAACCCTATAATGGCCGCATGTTCGATCTTGAGATCGATTTCGACAGCCGCGTCATTGGCCGGCAGCGGATGATCTTCGATTGGACGCCGCGTAAATATTACCACGATGTGAGCCGGGCCCGGACCTTCGGGTTCGTGCGCGACGCCAAGATTCTGCGGCAGGCGGGCTATGCGCTGGGCTCGTCGATGGAAAACTCCATCACCGTGCATGAGGACCGCATCCTCAATCCGGGCGGTTTGCGCTACGAAGACGAGTTTGTGCGCCACAAGCTGCTCGATGCGATTGGCGATCTGGCGCTCTGCGGACTGCCGATTTACGGGCGGTTCCGCTCGTATAAGGGCGGTCATGCGCTCAATGCCCTTGTGCTGCACGGGCTGTTTGCAAGTGAGGCTAACTACGAAATCGTCACGGCCGAAGAACTGCCCTATGCTTTCGATGCCCTTGACGATATGCCGGAAGGGGTCGAGGTCCGGTCCTACCTCCGCTCGGTGGGCTGACGACCGCCACAGTTTTGATCGGTTTGCTTTGTAAGTGCGCAACACGGCGTGTGCTGCACTTCAGGAACGGGGCCTTGAGATGAATAAGTCTATGTTTTTGCGTCGGGCTTTCGGCCTGTTGGCTCCGGTGGCCCTCGCGGCGGTTCTCGCCGGGTGCAGCATGTTCGGCCCGCAGAAAATCAAAGAAGAGGCCATTGTCCCGCCTGATACCCTGTACCAGCAGGCGATCACCGAAATGGACAAGCAGAATTACAATACGGCCATTGGCACGCTGACCAAGCTGCAGCGCCAGCACCCCTACTCGGATTACACCGAGAAGGCGAAGCTGATGGAAGTGTTCGCCAATTACCGCATTGGCCGCTTCCCGGAAGCCATTCTCGCCGCCGACCGCTACATAGCGCTCTATCCGACCTCGAAAGAGGTGGCTTATGTGCTTTACCTCAAAGGTAATTCCTATTTCGGGCAGATCAAGGACATCACCCGCGACCAGCAGATTTCGCAGGACGCGATTGATACCTATTCGCTGATCATCGCGAATTACCCCAAGAGCGAGTATGTCGACGACGCCCGCGAAAAGCTGGCGGTCGGCTATGACCAGCTGGCGGGCAAGGAAATGTCGGTGGGCCGCTACTATCTCGGCCAGGGCGATTATGCGGCGGCGATCAACCGCTTCCGCACGGTGGCCGAGCGCTACCAGACCTCGACCCATATCGAAGAAGCCCTCTACCGGCTGGTGGAATGCAATCTCGCGCTGGGTCTTGTGAGCGAAGCGCAGACGGCCGCCGCCGTGCTCGGGCACAACTACACGGGCAGCGACTGGTACAAGAAGGCCTATGCCTTGCTGCAAAAAGCGGGTGTGGAGCCGAAGATGGATGCCAATAGCACCCTCGCCACGCTGAAAACCCCCAAGAAGAACTAACCGGCTGCGGAAAACCGTTGCCTGTTTGTTCTGTGGTCCGGTAAGTTCGGCGCGGCCCTGATTTGCGCCGAACCTGAAGGAGCCTTCGCGCCGTGCTGAGCGCTTTGTCGGTCCGCAATATCGTCTTGATCGACCAGCTTGAGCTGTCGCTTGAGCGCGGGATGACCGTGTTGACCGGTGAAACCGGCGCCGGCAAATCCATTCTGCTTGATTCCCTCACGCTCGCGCTCGGCGGACGCGGCGACGCGTCGCTGGTGCGCGCCGGTCAGGAGAGCGGGCAGGTGGTGGCGGTGCTCTCGCTCCCCGATGAGCATCCGGCCCGGGTGCTGCTCAGAGCCAATGACATTACCGATGATGACGAGCTGATCCTGCGCCGGGTGCAGTTTGCCGATGGCCGCACCAAGGCCTTTGTGAACGATCAGCCGGTTTCGGCGGCGCTGTTGCAGCAGATCGGCAGCCGCGTTGTGGAAATTCATGGCCAGCATGATGACCGGGCGCTGGTCGATGTGGCGACGCACCGGGCGGCGCTCGATGCGTTTGGGTCCCATGAGTCGCTTCTTGTGGAGGTGGCGCGGACCTACGCCGCATTCAGTGCGGCTGAAGAGCAGGTGGCGCTTGAACAAAAATCTATCGCTTTGGCCGCAGAGCGCGAAGACTATGCCCGGCATGTGGTGGGGGAACTGGGCGCGCTGAAGCCGGTGACGGGCGAGGAAGACGAGCTCGCCACGCGTCGGCAGCATCTGATGGTGCTCGAAAAAGCCTCTGAAGATGTGCGTGACGCCGATGACCTGATGAATGGCCCAACGGCGCCGGGGCCCCAATTGCTCAGCCTGATGCGGCGCCTGGTGCGCAAGGCCGATGGGGGTGCCACGATTTTCCAGCCGCTGATCGAGGCGCTGGATAATTCGCTCGTTGCGCTCGATGGCACCTCGGATGCGCTGGAAGCCCTGAAGCGCGAGATGGCCTTTGATCCGCGCGAACTTGAAGAAGTCGAAGAGCGCCTGTTTGCGCTGAGGGCGGCAGCCCGCAAGCACCAGACGACCTGTGATGGTCTTGCGCAGGTGCTGATGCAGTATGAGACCGAATTGCAGGCGCTTTTGGATAGCGAAGGACGGCTCAAGGCCCTGAGTGCGGCGCGCGATAGCGCGAAGGCCGCCTATCAGCAGGCCGCTGAAACCCTGAGTGTGGCGCGGACGAAGGCTGCGCTGGCGCTTTCGGCGGCGGTCGAGGCCGAATTGCCGGACCTGAAACTGGGGTCGGCGCGCTTCATCGTGGCGCTCGAAACCGATCGGGCCCGCGCCTCGGCGCAGGGGTTTGAGCAGGTCAGTTTTCAGGTGCAGACCAACCCGGGCACACCGGCCGGGCCCTTGCTGAAGGTGGCGTCTGGCGGCGAATTGAGCCGGTTCCTCCTGGCACTCAAGGTGGTGCTGGCGGATCGCGGATCGGCCCCGGTGCTGATTTTCGATGAAATCGACACGGGCGTAGGCGGCGCGGTGGCGGATGCCATCGGGCGGCGGCTCGCGCGGCTGGCGCACAAGGTTCAGGTGTTGGCCGTCACCCATGCGCCCCAGGTGGCGGCGCGCGCGCAGGTGCACCTCCTCATTGAAAAGCAGGCGCTTAACGAAGGCGCGTTCATGCGCACCCATGTGCGCACGCTCGATGGCGGCACGCGGCAGGAAGAGGTGGCGCGCATGCTGGCCGGCGCGACCATCACCGAGGAAGCCCGTGCGGCGGCCGGGCGGCTGATTTCGGAGATCTCATGACCAGTCTGGGCCCGGATGCCGGTGTGGACATCGAGAGCCTGTCGGAGGATCAGGCGCGCGCGGAACTCGCGCGGCTCGAGGGCGTGCTTGTCGCGGCCGATGTCGCGTACCACCAAAAAGACGCGCCCGAAATGTCGGACGCTGATTATGATGCGTTGAAGCGGCGCTACCTCAGCATCGAGGCGGCTTTCCCCGAGTTACGGCGCCCGGACAGCCTCTCGGGCAAGGTGGGCGCCCCGGCAGCCGAGGGCTTTGCCAAGGTGCGGCACCAGGTGCCGATGCTCAGCCTGTTGAACGCCTTTACTGATGACGACGTGGCGCGGTTTTTCGACACGGCGACGGGTATTGCCGAGGGCGGTGCGACCATGCAGTTCACCGCCGAACCCAAGATCGACGGGCTATCGGCCTCGCTCACCTATCGGGCAGGTGTGCTGGTCAAGGGCGCAACGCGCGGCGATGGGCTCGTGGGCGAGGACATTACCCGCAACCTGATGACCATTGCCGATATTCCGCATCGACTCGCGGGGGCAGGGTGGCCCGACGAGATCGAAATCCGCGGCGAAGTCTATATGAGCCATGCCGAGTTTCAGGCGCTGAAGGCGCGCTCGGCAGCGGTGGGCGGGCAGGATTATGTTAATCCGCGCAACACGGCGGCGGGGTCGCTCAGGCAGAAAGACCCCTCGGTCACCGCCTCACGGAAGCTCAATTTTTTCGCCTATGCCTGGGGCGCGGCCTCCAGCCTGCCGGCGCCGACGCAGATGGGGGTCATGGACCGCTTCAGGGCCTGGGGCTTTGCGGTCAATCCGCTGACGGTACTCTGCCAGAGCCGCGATGCGCTGCTCGCGCATTACCGGATGATCGAGGCGCAGCGTGCGACGCTCGGCTACGACATCGATGGGGTGGTCTATAAGGTTGATCGCGTCGAGTGGCGCGACCGGATCGGCTGGCGGGCGAATGCGCCGCTGTGGGCGATTGCTCACAAGTTCCCGCCCGAACAGGCAACGAGCGTGCTCGATGCCATTGATATTCAGGTGGGGCGGACCGGGGCATTGACGCCCGTGGCGCGGCTCCGGCCCGTCACCGTGGGCGGTGTGGTGGTGGAAAACGCCACGCTGCACAATGAGGATTACATCAAGGGAATCGGCTCGGATGGTGAGCCGTTGCGCGGCGGCATGGACCTGCGGGTTGGCGATACCGTGGTGGTGCAGCGCGCCGGTGACGTGATCCCGCAAATCATCGGCGTTGTCGCCGACAAGCGGCCCGCCGATGCAGTGCCCTATGTGTTCCCCGATCGCTGCCCGATCTGCGGGTCGGCGGCGGTGCGCGACGTGAACGAGAAGACCGGCAAGGTCGATGCAGTGCGCCGCTGCACGGGCGAAATGAGCTGTGCGGCGCAAGCTGTTGAGCAATTGAAGCATTTCGTTGCCCGCGACGCGATGGATATCGACGGCTTTGGCAGCGAGAATGTCGAGCTGTTCTTTGCCGAGGGTCTGGTGCAGCACCCGGCGGATATTTTCCGTCTGCCGCAGCGGGCAGATGCTGTGCGCGATGCGCTGGTGAAACGCAGCCGACAGCAGGCGCTCGACCGGAAGGGCGGGGCTGAGGCGGCCGAGCCCGATCCGCAGCCCGGCAAGGCGAAAGGCGACCAGCGCCAGCGTCAGCTTGAAAAGCTGTTTGCGGCCATTGAGGCGCGGCGCGCTCCGGAACTCGACAAATTCATTTTCGCGCTCGGCATCCGCCATGTCGGCGCAACCACGGCGGCGCTGTTTGCCAAGACATTTTCAACTATCGAGGCCTTCCGCGACACGGCGCTGCAAGCGGCGGCGGGCGGCGACATTCATACGGATTTCCCGTCCATTTCGGGGGTTGGCGAGGCGGTTCTGGCCTCGGTGCGCGATTTCTTCGCCAATCCGCGCAATGTGGCGGCGCTCGATGCGCTCCTCGCCGAAGTGCGGCCCGCGCCCTATGTGGTATCGGCCGAGAGCCCGGTGGCGGGGCAGACCGTGGTCTTTACCGGCAGCCTTGAAAAGATGACGCGCGGCGCGGCCAAGGCCATGGCCGAACGCCTGGGCGCCAAAGTCGCCGGTTCGGTGAGCAAGAACACCAATCTGGTGGTCGCTGGCCCCGGCGCAGGATCGAAGCTGAAGGATGCCGAAGCGCTCGGCATCCCGGTGATTGACGAAGACCAGTGGCTGGCGCTGGTCGGCGGCTGACGCCCTAGATCGCGGCGGTGGCCCGTTTGAGCCAGTCGCGCACCGCCGGCTCGACCGAGGGGCCGATCTCGGCGAGAACGCGGGCGTGATAGGCATTGAGCCAGGCCCGCTCGGCATCGGTCAGCAGGGCAAGCGTCACGAGCCTTGTGTCGATGGGCGCGAGGGTGAGGGTTTCGAACTCCAGATAGCCCGCGTGCTGGCTCGGGATCACCGTGATGAGATTTTCAATGCGGATGCCGTAGGCGCCGGGCTTGTAATAGCCGGGCTCGTTGGACACCACCATGCCAGCCTCGAAGGGCGTGGTTGAGCGCGGCGAAATGTTGATCGGCCCTTCATGCACCGACAGGTACGCGCCAACGCCATGGCCGGTGCCATGATTATAGGTGACGCCATCGGCCCAGAGGAATTGCCGGGCAAGGATATCGACGTGCCCGCCATGGGTGCCCTTGGGAAAGCGCGCCATGGAGATGGCGATCATGCCCTTCAACACGCGGGTGAAACGGTCCTTTTCCTCATCACTGGCCGGGCCGGTGGCGAGCGTGCGGGTAATATCGGTGGTTCCAGCGTGATATTGCGCGCCTGAATCGAGCAGCAGCAAGTCGCCTGGGGCGATGACCCGGTTGGTGTCGCGATTGACGCGGTAATGCACAATCGCGCCGTTGGGGCCGGCCCCTGAAATGGTTTCAAACGAGATATCGACGCAGCTGGATTCCAGGCGGCGGAAATGTTCGAGCGCGGCGACCGCGCCGATCTCGTCGAGCTGGCCCTTGGGGGCCTCGGCATCGAACCAGCAGAGAAAGCGCGCAAGCGCGATGCCATCGAGCCGATGCGCCTCGCGCATGCCGGCCAGTTCGGCCTCGTTCTTGATGGACTTGGGCAGCAGCACCGGATCGCGCTTTTCGATGACGGCGCTGGGGCGAATGGATCGCAGCGCGTCGATGAGCGCCATGGGCGCCGTGGCGGGATCGGCCAGCACGCGGCGACCGCTTTCAGCCAGCGAGCGGAGGGTTTCGGGGAGGCGGGCGGCGGGGGCGAGTTTGGCCACGCCCTCAACCGCGACCCGCAGATCGGGGGTGATGGCGCGGTTGAGATAGAGGGTCGGCATGCCGGTGCGCGGCACAAGCGCAAAGGCCAGCATGACCGGCACCTGCGGCACATCGCGGGCGCGGATGTTGAAGAGCCAGTTGATCGATTCGGGCACGGTGAGGAGCGCGGCATCGACCCCTTCCGCCTTCAGGTCGGCCCTGAGGGCCGCCAGCTTGTCGAGCGCGTCGCGCCCGGCGCGATTGTGCCCCAGCTTTTCGACCGGGGTTGTGGGCGGCGCAGGCCGGTCGGTCCAGATGCGATCAACGAGGTTGTCGGTCGGCACAAGGGTCAGCCGGTCGCCAAGCCGCGCAGTGAGGTCAGCGATTTCGCTCGGGGTATGCAGCCAGGGGTCGTAGGCGAGGCGGCCGCCCTTGGGCAGGAACTCGGCAATGCGGGGCGAGGGGCCGGGATGGGCGACTTCGATGACGGTGACGCGGCGCGGGTCGGTTTCGGCCGGGGCCTGCAGTGTGTAGCGCGAATCAATGAACAGCGCGGCCTTGGTCGGGCCAACCACCGCCAGCCCGGCTGAGCCGGTGAAACTGGTGACATAGGCGAGCCGCGCCTCGGAGTCGGGCACCGACTCGCCCCGATGGGCATCGGCCCGGGGGATGAGAAACCCATCCACCCCGGCGGCGGCGAGCGCGGCCCGCAGCGCCCTGAGGCGCGGGGCAACGGTTTTTGGCGTGGTTTCGACATCAAAGGACTGAAACACGGGAGCGGAGAACATCGACGTCATCGGGGCACCTTGCTGACCATGCGCCCACGCTAGCAGGGCGCGGTGGCGGTGTTGAGGGGGAGCAGCGCATTCATACTGTCTTAAGCCGCCCTGCAGTGAGGGCATGGCAGCGTTTCGCGCCAAGGACTTACTGGAACCTCTGCACTCCCTTATGAGTTGGGGTGTAGATGAATTTGAGAAGGACACCACCATGCCCGAGACCAGCAGGGACTTCCGCAAGGCCCTTGGCGGCGTGATCGAAGCGCGGGGCCGCGAGGCGATCCGCACCGGGGGCCGCGCTCACGAATATCAATTGCTCGGCGCGTTCACCAAGCGCCCGAACTGATCCGGCGTTCACGCCGACGCTTAAAGCAAACCCCGGGCCACGTGCCCGGGGTTTTTGTTTGCGCTCAGGGGCGCGTGAGGATGAGCGTTGCCCATTCGGACTTCAGCAGCTTTTCGGCCACGACGATGCCCTGCGCGTGGTAGGCGGCCACGATGCGCGGCACCTGGGTGTTGAGAATGCCCGAGAGGATGATGGTTGCCCCATGCGCCGCCGCTTTGCGCATATCGGGTGCCAGCGCGACCAACGGGCCGACGAGGATATTGGCGACGATCAGATCATAGGGCCCGGCCTTGGTGATTTCGGGGTGATCAAGCCCTACGGCCTCGATGCCGCGAATGAAGGTTGCAACGCCATTGAGGCGCGCGTTCTCATCGGTGGTGACGACGGCGACCGGATCGATATCTGAAGCGATGATCGGGCGGCGGGTGCGCTTGGCGAGCGCAATGGCCAAGAGGCCGGTGCCGGTGCCGACATCGATCATGCTGCGGAACTGGCGCTTTTTCAGCACCCTGTCGATGGCCTCAAGGCACCCGGCGGTGGTTTCATGGTGCCCGGTGCCGAAGGCCTGGGCCGCATCGACGAGGATCGGCGTCACGCCCACCGTGGGGACAGTCGCCTCGTCATGGCTGCCATAGACATAAAAGCCGCCCGCCACCACGGGCTTCAGCCCTTCAAGCGATTTCGCCACCCAGTTGACGCTTGGGTCGATGGGTTCAACGGTAAAATCCAGGGCGCCGCCGAACAGCGCCTCGGCGAGGGCGGCAAAGGCCGCGACATCGGGCGTTTCATCGCAGGTGGCTTCAAAGACCCAGGTGCCGGTCTCGGCATCCTCATGGGCTGAGGCGGTGATCGCCAGATCGTCGCGGGCCATGACGGCATCGACCAGCGCGTAGGCGTCGTCCTTGCTGAGCGGGGTCGAGAGCTGATTGAGCGGCATGAATGCCTCCGGGGCGTTACGGGTTGGGGTTTCAGCCGGGCTTCAGGGAAATGTCAATGCCGGGGCAGCCTCGGGCGCGCGCCTGCGCTCGATTGTGGCCCAGACGGGCAGATGGTCGGACCCGGTACGCGCCAGCGCCGTGTGATGCACCCCGGTTGCGCCAAGCGCCAGATCGCGGCTCAGGATGATCCGATCAAGCTGCAACATGGGGCGGCGGGCATGAAAGCTCGGGCCGGGCGCGACCACGGTGTGGTGGCGGGCAAACTGCGCAAGGCACCCGCCATCGGTGGCCCATTGGTTCAGGTCGCCCATGATGACCGTCGGGTGCCCGATTTCGAATTTCTCGAGATAGCTGACCACAGCCTCGGCCTGTTTCAGCCGCCAGTTGCCGAGCAGGCCCAAATGCATGCCAACCACGCGGAGCGGTTCGCCCCCGACCCGCAGATCGGCCAGAACGGCGCCGCGCGGCTCAAAGGCGGGCAGCGCGATGCGTTCCTGCGCGATGATCTCGATGCCCTTTTTCACCAACAGGGCATTGCCATGCCAGCCGAGCGACTGTTCGCGGATGCCGAAGCGCACCGGCGCGTAGCGGGTCTGGTCCAGAATGGCTTCGGCCAGGAGCGTCGTGGTGCGGGCGCCAAAGCGGCGGTCGACTTCCTGCAGGGCAATCACATCGGCATCGAGTTCTTCAAGGATCGACAGGATGCGGTGCGGCTGGCGCTGGCGGTCGGTGCCGACCGATTTGCGGATATTATAGGAGGCGACTTTGATCATGAGCCTAAAGCACCGGTGAAAAGAGGCGGGCGGCCTGGGAAATGAAGCGCATGAGCCGGGGGCGGTGCGCGACCTCATCGAGCGTGGTCTGGGTCGAGCGGGCGAAATCGGCCTCGAGCATGGCCTCAACCTCGGCCACAAGGCGCGGATGCGGCATGAACAGGGTCATTTCAAAGTTGATGGCAAAGGACCGGTTGTCGAAATTGACGCTGCCGACCGAAGCCAGCCGATCATCGAGCAGCAGCACTTTTTCATGCAGGAACCCGGCGGTGTAGCGGTAGATGCCGACGCCATGCTCGACCATCAGATCGGCATGGACATTGCTCGCGAGCCATACGAGCAGATGATCGGGGCGCGAGGGCAGCATGATGCGCACATCAACCCCGCGCAGCGCGGCGGCATAGAGTGCGGTGCGGATATCGGTATCGGGCACGAAATAGGGGCTGACGATCCAGAGCCGCTGTTTCGCCTGCCCGATGAGATCGGTAAAGGCGATGGGGCAGGCCTCGAACCGGTCGGCGGGGCCGGTGGCCATCAACAGGACGGAGCACTCCCCGGGCATCTCCACGGGCGGGGTGCGCAATTCGAGCGCATCGCCGGTGGCCCAGAGCCAGTCTTCCTGAAAAATCACTGAGAAGGACGAGGCGGCGGGCCCCTCGACCCGCACATGCGTATCGCGCCAGGCGCCGAACTTCGGGTCCTGACCCAGGTATTCAACCCCGACATTGAGCCCGCCGGTGAAGGCAATGCGGCCATCGATCACCACGTTTTTCCGGTGGTTGCGGTAGTTGATCCGCATCGGGCCGAACAGGCGCAATACATGGTGGCGCCGGTTGAACGAACAGACCTCAATCCCGGCTTCGATCAGGCGGCGCTTGTAGGCGCGCGACAGGCCGCTGCTGCCCAGATCATCGTAAAGCACATGGATCTGCACCCCAGCGCGGGCGCGCGCGATCAACAGGTCCGCAAGGCGCTGGCCCAGCGCGTCGTCGCGGATGATGTAAAACTGCAAAAAGATGTAGTGCCGCGCCGCGCTGAGGGCGGCAAACAGCGCGGTGAAGGTCGCCTCGCCATCAATCAGCAGGTCAACCCGGTTGCCGGCGAGGAATGGCATGCCCGCGGCGCGCAATTGCACCGGCCAGAGCGCGCCGGTTTCCCGATCAATGACCGCCAGTTCTTCACCGCGCAAGAGCCGCGCATGGCGCACCTTCAGCCGGGTTTGCGCATAGGAATCAAAGGCTTTCCACCCAAACACCAGGTAGATGAAGGCGGTGGGAAAGGGCAGGAAGGCCAGCGCCACGAGCCAGGCAATGGAGCCCTGTGAGGTGCGCGATGCCACCACCTCGCGCACCGCACAGACGGCGGCGAGCAGGTAATTGGCAATGAGCAGCCCCGCGAGCAGCGGAATGTTTTGGACAAACGCGATCAGCATTGGGGTGAGCTTAGCGGAAATCGCCAAAGCCCACCATGCGGGCAAATGGGGTTCGTCGCGCGCGCTCGGCCATAAGAGGCATTGGGCGGCGCGCGGGTTGGGTATAGCAAGGGCACAATCCTGAATTCCTCCATGAGTCGAGCTTTCCCGTGTCCACGCCCACCGCCGAGCCCGGCTTTACGCCGAATGTGGGTCTTGCCATTGGGCTTAAGGTCGCCTCGGTGCTCCTGTTTCTCGCGATGTCTACGCTCGTGAAGGCGACGGGCACGCTGCCGCCGGGGCAATTGGTGACGTTCCGCTCGCTCTTTGCCATCGCGCCGGTCGTGCTGTTTCTCCACTGGCGCGGTGACTTGCGGCAGGCGCTGCGGACGTCGCGGCTCGGCGGGCACCTGCTGCGCGGGCTGGTGGGCATTGGCGGCATGGGATCGGGCTTTTTCGCGCTGACGCATCTGCCCCTGCCTGAGGCGACGGCGATCAATTACGCGACGCCGATTTTCATCGTGATCCTCGGGGCCTTGTTTTTGAAGGAGCCGGTGCGGCTTTACCGCTGGGCGGCGGTGCTTTGCGGGCTCGTGGGCGTTGCCATCATGACCTGGCCGCGCCTCAGCCTGCTTTCGGCCGGCGTGGTGACGGATGGCGCAGCGATCGGGGCGGCGGTGGGGCTGACGGGCGCGCTGTTTGCAGCCTGCGCCATGATTACCGTCCGCTCGTTGGTCGCGACCGAAAAGAGCGCCACAATCGTGCTCTATTTCTTTTTGAGCGCCACGGTGCTTGGGTTTTGCACGGCACCCTTTGGCTGGATGCCGCTGAGTACCAATCAGTGGCTGCTGCTGTTTGGCGGCGGCGTGACGGGCGGCATTGCGCAGGTTCTGCTGACCGAGAGCTATCGGCATGGCGACGTATCGCTGGTCGCGCCGTTTGAATATTCGTCGCTGATCTTCAGCCTGCTGATCGGCTATCTGTTTTTTGGCGATACCCCCGGCCTTGTGATGCTCCTCGGGGCGAGTGTCGTGATCGGCTCGGGCCTGTTCATCATCTTCCGCGAACGCCAGCTCGGGATTGAACGCAAACGGGCGCGCGAGGCCGAGGGCCTCTAGTCAGATTTTCTGGATGAAGCTGTCGAGCACCTTTTTCGGCCCGGCCTTTTCGAAATCGATGGACAGCTTGTTGCCCTCGATGCCGGTGATGCGGCCATAGCCGAACTTGAGGTGAAACACCCGCTCATCAAGTGCATAGGCCGAACTCAGGGTCTCAACCGAACGCGCCACGAGGTCGCCATCGATGGTCAACGGACCCGCAGAGCGGCGGGTTGAGGCCTGCGTGCGGGCGCGCTGCCAGCCGGGCGTTTCGTAGAGCGAATCGAACGGGTCGCGCGTATCGAACCGGCTGCGGCCGCCATAGCCGTAGCCGCCATAGCCTGAGCCCGTGTCTTTGACCTCGACCACCGCGGCGGGCAGCTCATCGAGGAAGCGCGAGGGGATGGCCGATTGCCACAGGCCATGGATACGGCGGTTCTGCGCCAGGGTGATCCGGAGGCGCTTGCGGGCGCGCGTGAGCCCGACATAGGCAAGACGACGCTCTTCTTCGAGCCCGGCGCGACCTGATTCATCGAGGGCGCGCTGGTGCGGGAACAGGCCTTCCTCCCAGCCGGGCAGGAACACCGTATCGAATTCGAGGCCCTTGGCCGAGTGCAGCGTCATGATGGAGACGGAGTCATCGGTGTCGCCCGCGTCGCGATCCATGACGAGCGCGATGTGTTCGAGAAAGCCCGAGAGGTTTTCGAACTCCTCCATCGAGCGCACCAGTTCCTTGAGGTTTTCAAGCCGCCCGGCGGAATCGGCCGATTTGTCGGCCTTCAGCATTTCTGTATAGCCCGATTCATCGAGCACCTGCTGGGCCAGCTCGGCATGGGGCAGGGCGCGGCCACGCTCGGCCCAGAGGTCGAACTGGTGAATGAGGTCGCGCAGCGTGCTGCGCTGCTTGGGTTTCAGCTCTTCGGTTTCAACGAGGAGTCGCACCGCGCCGGTCAGTGGCAGGGACTGCGCCCGCGCCGTATCGAACAGCACTTTGATGGTTGAATCGCCAAGGCCGCGCTTGGGGACATTGACGATCCGCTCGAAGGCAAGATCGTCGTTCATGTTGTTGATGATGCGCAAATAGGCGAGCGCATCGCGGATTTCCTTGCGCTCATAAAAGCGCGGGCCGCCGATAACGCGGTAATTGAGCCCCAGAGTGATGAAGCGCTCTTCGAATTCGCGCATCTGGAACGAGGCGCGCACCAAAATGGCAATGTCATCGAGCTTGACGCCCTGGCGCTGCAGATCCTCGATTTCCTCACCAATGGTGCGGGCTTCTTCTTCTGAATCCCAGACCGAGGTCACGCCGATCTTGTCGCCGTCGTCGGCCACATCGGTCATCAGCGTTTTGCCAAGCCGATCGGCATTATGGGCAATCAGGTGCGAGGCGGCGGCGAGAATATTCGCGGTCGAGCGATAATTGCGTTCGAGCCGCACGACCCTGGCGCCGGGGAAATCTTTCTCGAAGCGCAGGATGTTATCCACCTCCGCGCCGCGCCAGCCATAGATGGACTGATCGTCATCGCCCACGACGCAGATATTGGCCTCGCTCGGCGGGCGGCCGCTGGCGAGCAGCTTCAGCCAGCCATATTGGGCCGTGTTGCTGTCCTGATATTCGTCAACGAGAATATAGCGGAAGCGGCGGTGATATTCGGCCAGCACGTCGGGGTGGGCCTTGAACAGCGCGATGTTGAGCAGCAGCAGATCGCCGAAATCGGCGGCATTCAGCGCTCTGAGCCGCGCCTGATAATCGGCATACAGCGTCATGGCGCGACCATTGGCGAAGCCGGCATGCTCGGCGTCACTCACGTCTTCAGGCAGGAGACCACGGTTCTTCCAGGCATCGAGCTGGTTGGCGAACTGTCGCGCCGGCCAGCGTTTTTCATCGATATTGGCGACCTCGAGCAATTGCTTGATAAGCCGGATCTGGTCATCGGTATCGAGAATGGTGAAATCGGACCGCAGCCCCATCAATTCGGCGTGGCGGCGCAGGATGCGCGCGCCGATGGAATGGAACGTGCCAAGCCAGGGCATGGCCTCGACGCCCGAACCGACCAGCTTGCCGATACGATCCTTCATTTCGCGCGCGGCCTTGTTGGTGAAGGTCACGGCCAGAATTTCGCCGGGGCGCGCGAGACGCGACGACAGGATATGCGCAATGCGGGTGGTGAGTACCCGGGTCTTGCCCGTGCCGGCACCCGCGAGCGCCAGCAGCGGCCCCTCGGTGGTTTCCACCGCAGCGCGCTGTTCGTCGTTGAGGCCCTTGAGGTAATCAGAAGCGGGCCGGCCGAACTGGCTGGTGATGGCCCCGGGCGCGGGGCGCTCGAGGCGCTGCGGTTCGGCGGGCATAGGGGGCGAATCTCTTTTTGTTCTCGTTGAGCCAATATAGGGGGGCGATTGGGGCAAATCCACGAGGGGCATCCGCTTATCCCGGTTTTGCCAGAGTTTTGGTGGCTTTTGACGCCATGACTGTGACGAAACCTGCCCGAAAGCCGCCAGAGGCGTGGCACGGGCACGAGAATTGGCCTAATCTCGCAGGGCGTGTGAGGGGAATTGCGGTGCAGGGGTGCTAAACCGGCTCTATATCGTTGTGGGCGTGGTGGCTATTCTGGTGCTGCTTGCCGCCTTTGTGGCGCCGGTCTTCATGCCCTGGTCGGCCTATCGGCTGCGCTTTGAGCAGATTGCTACCGAGGTGGCCGGGGCGCCGGTGACCATTGGCGGCGACATTCGGTTTGCGCTGCTGCCCGAACCGACGCTGGAGTTCAACGCGGTCACCGTGGGCGCGGCTGATGGTCCGGAGGTCCGCGTGGCGCGGGTTGCGGCGCGGTTCTCGCTGATGGATTTCCTCACCGACCGCTACACGGTGAACGAGCTGACGCTCGATACCCCGCAGGTGGCGCTTGCCATTGCCGAAGATGGTGGCCTTGATGCGCGCGCCCTCGGCTGGCCCATCGGCTCGGCCGATGTGTCGATTGCCGCAGCCACCATCAGCCATGGGGCGGTGCGCTTTGCCGACCGGCGCAATGGCGGCGCGTTCACGGCCGAGGGCCTCGACGGCACGCTGAAGCGCGACGGAGCTTCAGGGCTCGTCAACCTCCAGCTCATGGGTACGGTGCTCGGCGTGCGGCAGGCGTTCAGCCTGTCGGCAGGCGGGGTCGACGCCTTTGGCGAGGCGGCCTTGGCCATGAGCCTCCGCAATGCCGATACGGGTGCCGTGACGAGCGTTGAGGGCGTGCTGAGCGGCACCACGCAGCCCAATTTTACCGGCACGCTGGATTTTCGGCAGCCACCGCCGCGACCGGACCCGAATGGGCCGCCGCCCTCTGCCGCCGAAATGGGGCGCGGTGACCTGACGCTTGCGGCCAGCGTCACCGTGACCGCTGATCATCTGATCGTGTCGGACTATACGCTTCTACCCGATGAAAACCGCACTACCACGCGGCTCACCGGTGCGGCGCGGGTGAATTTTGGCGTAAAGACCTCGTTCGATGCCGTCGTGTCGGGCGGGGTAGTGACCCTGCCGCCGCTCAACGGCCCGTCTGCCGGTTCCGGCACAGCCAGCGTGCGGCCCTGGGAATTGATGCGGCTGTTCCGCGAATTGCCGGGTCTGCCCCATCTCGGCATGCCTGGGGAGGTGACGCTCAATGTCACCGAACTCGGCCTGCGGGGTCTGCCACTGCGCAAACTGGCGGCGGAACTTGCCGCTGACGCCGGGGGCTGGACGCTGAAATCACTCTCGGCGGACCTGCCGGGGGGAACGCACCTGACCCTTGCTGGTCGGCTCGATCAGGGCGGCGACGGCGACCGGTTTGCAGGTCGCGTGGCGCTGAACTCAAAACGCCTCGACCTGCTGTCGGCGCTTTATCGTAAGCCGGCCAAGGCGAATCCCCTGTTCAACCGCGACGGGGCGCTCTCGGCGGATCTGGCGCTTGAGCAGGGCACCCTGCGCTTTGCGTCCGGCCAGTTGCGGATTGGCGACCTGACGCACCAATTCACCGGCAGCATGGACGTGGGCACGAATCCGAGCCTCACGCTCGGCGCGGACTTGGGTACGCTCGATGACGCCCAGAGTGCGGCGCTTGCGGCTCTCCTGCCGGACATTGCGCCGGAACTGGGGTTCGGCGCGACGTTCCAGACGGGCAAACTGAAAGTTTCGGCCAAACGGATCACGCTTGCGGGGCTCGGGGCCGAGGATGTTGCGCTCACCGCCGATTGGGCAGGCGGGGTGGTGGGTGTCACCAATTTTTCGGCCCGCGACTGGGGCGGGGCATCGGTTTCGCTCGCGGGTATGACGCTGTTTGGTGCGCTGACAGCGCCCGATCTATCGGGGCGGGCGGTGCTCGCGCTCGCGCGGGCCGATGCGCCGGCGCTACGGACGCTTGCGGGGCTCGTCGGGGTGCCTGCGGACCGGCTCGGGGCACTCAATTCGGTGTTTCCGGCGCGGCTCGAGCTTGATTTCGCGCCGCCCAATGCCGAGGGCACCCAAGCGGTGGATGTGACCGGAACGCTCGGCTCGGCCGCGCTCGAGGCCGGGGCCCGGTTCGAGGGGGGCTTCTTCAAGGCGCTGCTGCACCCGTTTGATGTGACAGGCAGGCTGACGGGCGGCGACCTGTCGGCGGTCTTTGCCACCCTTGGGTTTGAGGAGACGCCGCTATTTTCCGGCACAGCGCCGGTGGTGGCCGATATGACCCTCAAGGGTCAGGTGGGCGGGCCGATCAGCACCGGGGTGTCGCTGCAATCGGGCCGTGAAAAGCTGAGTTTTGACGGGCAGTTGAGCGGAAAATCTCTTGAGGCGATTCAGGTCTCGGGCACGATCAGTGCGGCGCTAGAGCAGGGCACCGGGCTTGCCGCGCTGGCGGGTGCGGGCGGCATCAGCCTGCCGGGCGTCACTGTGTCGGCGGCGATCTCGTATGAGCCCGATGGCACGTTGCGGGTGAACAGCATCACCGGCGAGATGGGCGGAGCGGCCCTCACCGGCACGCTCGCGCGGCAGCAGCTGGGCGGTACGCCGCGCCTCACCGGCGATCTGTCGCTTGAGCGCGCCGATGCCGGGTTGCTGCTGGCGCTGCTGGCGGGCCCAGCGGCGCTGGTGCCCGACGGTCCGCTCGATCTCGGCCCGCTGGGGCGCGGGAGCGAGGGTCGGGTCGGGTTCACGGTCAAAACCCTGTCGGCTATGGGCAGAGACCGGGTCGCGGACGCGGCGTTCGATCTCACCTGGGACAGGACATCGACCCATATCCGGCGCTTTGCGGGGCAGGTGGGTTCAGGCACGCTGAACCTCGATCTCGGGCTGTGCTGCGCGGGAAGCGTGGCGGACAAGGAGCTGACGCTGCGCTTTGGGCTCGATGGCGTGCCGTTGGCGGCGCTCCTGTCGCCTGAAGCCGCGACGACGCTTTCCGGCAGCCTGTCGGCAACCGGATCGGTGAGCGGGGTGGGCGCGAGCCTTGCGGCGCTGGAAAACGGGGTTGCCGGCAGCGGCAGCGTCACCATCACGTCTCTTGGCGTTGCGGGGCTCGATCCGGCTGCGCTGGTGTCGGTCACCGATGCGGCGGCGGTGATCTCGACCCCGCCTGAAACTCTGCAGGCGGACCTTGAGCGTCGGCTGGGCGCGGGTCTGTTTGCGGCCCCGATGGTTTCGGGGGCCTTCAGCATCAGCGGCGGTCTGGTGCGGGTGCCCAATCTCGGAATCACCGGCGATACCGGGCAGCTGTTTGGCAATGTGAGTCTGCGGCTCGCCGATCTCGGGCTTGGGGGCAGCCTTGAGCTGGCCCCTCGGGCTGATGCAACGGCGGGTATCCTTCCGGCGAGTCTCGCCCGGGCGACCCTCGGTCTTGGTGGTTCGCTCACTACGCCTCGGGTCGAGACCGATCTCACCGGGCTGATCGACGCGCTTTTGGCCTCAGCGCTGGAAGCTGAAGCGGCGCGGCTTGAGCGCCTTCGGGCCGAGGACGAGGCCCGAAAACAGGCTGCGGCCGAAGAGGCGGCGCGCATGGCGGCTGAAGCTGAAAAACTGGCGCCGATCGTGCCAAAGCCGGCCCCGCTGCGGGATGCGCCGGTTGATCTCCTGGGGACGGGAAGCCAATAGGCGTTGCGGCTAGCGGCGTTGCGCCCAATCGAGCGCTGCGACCCGCAGCGCCGAGCTGAGGTTGGGGCCCTGCCGCGCCTCATCAATGTCGCGGATGAGTTGGGCGATGGAGAGCCCCCGCGCGTTCGCCAGCTCCTCGAGCGCCGCCCAGAACTCGGGCTCGAGCGCGAGGCTGGTGCGGTGCCCGGCAATGGTCAGCGACCGTTTTTCCACCGGGGCTATTTCTTGCGGAAGGCGTCGAGGCTCACGACCTTTTCACCGGGCTCGGCCGGGGGCTGGGTCGGCTTTTCGGGTGGCGGCGCGCCGGGGCCCGGCGGCGGGGCCTCGGGATCGTTGGCGCGGGTCATTTCAACATCAAATTGCAGGCCGAACTGCACCGACGGATCGAAGAAGCCCTTGATGGCCGAGAAGGGGATGACCAGCGTTTCAGCGCGGCCATCGAAGGAGAGGTCCACCTCAAAGCCGGTGTCGTGCACCTTGAGGTTGTCATACTGGTTCTGCATGACGATGGTCATTTCCTTGTCATACTGCTCGAGCAGGCGCTGCGAGACGCGAACGCCGGGCGCGCGGGTTACAAAGTTGATGAAAAAGTGATGCTCGCCCGGCAGGCCGGTGCGGGCCACCTCGGCCAAAACCTTGCGGACTACGCCGCGCAGCGCTTCCTGCGCCAGAATATCGTAGCGGATCAGGTCTTCAGCCATGGTGTCCTCATGAGGCAATACGCCATTTAGTGCGCCTTGCGGCCTGATCGCAAGCGGGCCAGAGCGCATAAAAACGCGCGCACACAGAACACGATAGGGGACAGCGGCAAAAGGAAGTGCAGGCTTCTGTTGCCAGGTGCCTGCGAACCCCGCCTTCTACCTGCTACAGCAGAAGGGCTTTAGGTCAGGTGCCAGCACCGCATCACGCGGCGAGAGCAACCTTAGCATAGTTGTCATTGGCAACTACTAGGATGGCCCGATATCGGTGGTACCATGCCGAGCAAAAGACAGACCTTTACGCCCTTGTCGATCCTGTTTCGCCCCCTCACGCCCCGGCCAATACCGGGAGGAAATCTGGTGGAGGCGCCGGGCACTGCCCCCGGGTCCAATAGGCTTATTACGCCAGCAGTTTATCGCCATAGTCCTTGCGGACAGGGCCAATATAGGGAGCCTAGGCCCAAGGCGCAAGACGCGGCTTAGGGCTCGTTCCTGCCTGATTGTCCGGTCCGGGATCATGCGGATGGGAGGCATCCGAACTGGCGGCGGGCCCCGGGGTCCGGGCACACTCTGGGCGTGGATGGCGTGGCTGGAGCTGAGGCATGTATCACGAGGTGCAAAGCGCGCTCAAACGGCTTGGGTTCCACCCCGGCCCAGTCGACGGCATACCAGGGCGGCGGACCATCCGCGCCATCCGCAATTTTCAACGCATTCTGGGGCTGCGGCCCGATGGGGTGATCGGGCCCGATACGGCGGACGTGCTGTTCGGCGGTGCGCCGCCTGCGGCCCTCAACGGCTTCGCGGGGCTCGGCACACCCTGGCTTGCCGAAGCGTGGCGCCTGCGCGACGTGAAGGAAGCCCCAGGTGCGGCCGATAATCCAACGATTACGGGTTGGGCCGCCGATCTGCATCTCGGCTCGTTCCCCGATTCGACGCCCTGGTGCGGGCTCTTCGTATCGCATTGCGTGGCCAGCCAATTGCCGGATGAGCCTTTGCCCCGCCTTCCGATGCGGGCGCGCAGCTGGGCCGGCTTCGGGCGGAGCTGTCGACCGCAGCCGGGGGCCGTGGCGGTGTTCTGGCGGGAGAGCCCGGCGGCTGAGACGGGCCATGTCGGGTTCTATTTCGGCGAGGACGATGCGGCCTATCACATTTTGGGGGGCAATCAGGGCGACCGGGTGAGCGTGGCCCGCATTGCCCGGGATCGCCTGATTTCGACGCGCTGGCCGATCAGCGTGCCAGAGCCCACCGGGCGACCCCTGAAAGTCAGCGCGGCGGGGGAGTTGAGCCGCAGCGAGCGCTGAGGCGCGGATCAAAATTTCGGTACGGGGGCGAGGGGGCGGTTCCGGCAAGGCGATAGGGGCATTAGCGTTACGGCAGACGAATCGGACCTTTTGCCATGCACGCCTATCTCAGCCTGATGCGCGACATCATCGACACCGGCACCGACCGGCCCGACCGGACGGGCACTGGCACGCGCTCGGTGTTTGGCCGCCAATTGCGGTTTGACCTGTCGGCGGGGTTCCCGCTCCTCACCACCAAAAAGCTGCACTGGAAATCCATTGCCTATGAGCTTTTGTGGTTCCTGCGCGGGGAAACCAACGTGCGCTGGTTGCAGGACCATGGGGTCAAAATCTGGGACGCCTGGGCCGATGAGCACGGCGACCTCGGCCCGGTCTATGGCTCACAATGGCGCTCGTGGCCCGATGGGCGGGGCGGCACCATCGACCAGATCGCTTCGGTTGTGCGCTCGATCCGCGAAAAACCGGATTCGCGGCGGCACATTGTGACGGCCTGGAACCCGGCAGAGGTCGATGACATGGCGCTGCCGCCCTGCCATTGCCTGTTCCAGTTCTATGTCGCGGACGGCAAGCTGAGCTGCCAGCTCTATCAGCGCAGCGCCGACCTGTTTTTGGGCGTGCCGTTCAACATCGCCTCTTATGCGCTGTTGACCCATATGATGGCCGAGGTGACCGGGCTCAAGGTGGGGGATTTCGTGCATAGCTTTGGCGATGTGCACCTGTATCACAATCATCTGGCGCAGGCCGAAACCCAGCTGGCGCGCGCGCCCCGGGCGCTGCCGAGTCTAAGGTTCGCGCGTCCTGTGCAGGATATTTTTGATTTCCGGTTCGAGGATTTCGGCCTTGAGGGCTATGACCCACACCCGCATATCAAAGCCGAGGTCGCAGTATGAGCCTGGCTCTGCGCGCGGCACGCCCTGAGGATGCGGCGCTGATCCTCACGCTGATCCGCGAACTGGCCGCGTTCGAAAAGCTGCTGCATGAGGTGGACGCGAGCGAAGCCGATCTGCAGCGCGACCTCTTTGGCGCCGCGCCCAGAGTGTTTGCGGATATCGCCGAATGGCAGGGCGAGCCGGTTGGCTTTTCGCTGTGGTTTTACACCTATTCGACTTTTCAGGGCCGACACGGGATCTGGCTCGAAGACCTTTATGTGCGGCCCGAGGCGCGGGGACGCGGCATTGGCAAGGCGATGATCGAGGCCCTGTGCCAGCGGGCCGTCAGCGAGCGGCTGGGGCGCGTCGAATGGTGGGTGCTCGACTGGAACACCAGCGCCATCGGCTTTTATACAGCGCTCGGCGGCGAGATGATGGAGGATTGGACCAAGGTACGGCTCTCGGGCCCGGGGCTGAAACGGCTGGGTGAGGGCGCATGAGGCCGATCAGCCTGATTGCCGCGATGGGCGAAAACCGGGTAATCGGGGCTGCAGGTCAGATTCCCTGGCGCCTGCCCACCGATTTCGCGTTTTTCAAGCGCATGACCCTCGGCAAACCGGTGATCATGGGGCGCAAGACCTATGAATCCATCGGACGTCCCCTGCCGGGTCGCACGACGCTCGTTGTCAGCCGTCAGCCGGGCTATCAGCCCGACGGGGTGCTGGTGGTGAATGATTTCGATGCGGCGCTGCTCCATGCCGATGCGATTGCACAAGCCGATGGCGTGCCGGACATCATGGTGGCGGGCGGGGCCGAGATCTATCGGCTGGCGCTGCCGAGAGCCGAGACGCTCTACATTACCCATGTGGCGCTGGCGCCTGAAGGCGATGCGCATTTCCCGCTCATTGACCCTGAAATCTGGGACAATTCAGCCCTTCCGGACATTGTTCCGGGCGAAAAAGACAGCGCAGGCTTCATTGTGCGCGTCTATCGACGCCGCCGCCGTTGATTGGGCGGGAGGCGCTCCCTATATAGGCGTGAATTGATTGGGGAAATGAAAGGTTTTCAATGCCCTGGGACAATACGACGGGTGGAGGCGGCGGCCGGAATGGTGGGCCGTGGGGGCAGAGTCCAGGGGGCGGCGGCAGTGGTGGTCCACCACGCCGGGGTCCGGGACCCAACCTTGAGGATATTCTCAATCGCGGCCGTGACCGCCTTTCGGGCCAGATGCCCGGCGGGCGCTGGGCCGTGGTTGGCGCTGGCGTAGTGCTGGTCATCCTGTGGGGTTTCAATGCGTTTTACACCATTGATCCGCAGGAAGTGGGCGTGGAGCTGCAATTCGGGCGTCCGAAGCCGGAATTGAGTGACCCGGGCCTGCATTTCCATTTGTGGCCTGTCGAGACGGTCGAACGCGTCAACGTGACGGAAAACCAGACCGGTATCGGTTCGGCCAATACCGCGCGCGGGGCGGGCAGCGACGAGGGCCTCATGCTCTCGGGCGATCAGAATATCGTCGATGTGCGCTTCTCGGTGCTGTGGGCTGTGTCAGACCCGGTTGAATATCTGTTCAACGTGCGTGAGCCCGAGGACATGGTGCGGGCCGCAGGCGAAAGCGCCATGCGGCAGGTCGTCGGCAGTCGGCCGGCGCAGGATATTTTCCGCAATGATCGCGCGGGGATTGCCGAAGAGGTGCGTGGCATCATTCAGGCCATTCTCGACAGCTACAAGCTGGGCGTGAGGGTATCGCAGGTTGCCATTGAAAACGTGGCGCCTCCGGCGGAAGTTGCCGATGCGTTCGACGAAGTGCAGCGTGCCGAGCAGGATGAGGACCGCTTCCAGGAAGAAGCGCGCCAATATGCCAATACGCTGTTGGGCGATGCGCGTGGTCAGGCCGCGAAGCTGCGTGAAGACGCAGCGGCTTACCGGACCCGTGTGGTCGAAGAGGCCAAGGGCGAGGCGGCGCGGTTCATTTCGGTCTATACCGAATATGCCAAAGCGCCGGAAATCACCCGCGAACGCCTCTATCTTGAAACCATGGAGCAGGTGCTGGGCGATGCCAATAAGGTATTGCTCGACGACAAGGCGGGCGGCAACGTCTTGCCCTATCTCCCCCTGCCGGGGGTTACACCCGGCGTCCAGACGGTCAAGCCGCTGGTCAATGGTCAGAGCACGGGGAGCAACTGATGAACCGTCTTATCGTATTGCTGATCGCGATATCGGCTGCGCTCTATGTGTTTTTGTCGTCGATCTACGTCGTCAACCAGCGTGAGCAGGCCATTGTCATGCGCTTTGGCCAGATCACCGATGTGAAGACCGAGCCCGGTCTCTATTTCAAGGTGCCGACCAATGTCGTCGACAGCGTGCTGATCATCGAAAACCGACTGCTCCGTTATGACATTGCCAACATGACCCTGCAGGTCAAAGGCGGCAAGTTCTACGAGGTGGACGCGTTCCTGACCTATCGCATTGCCAACCCTCGCCTGTTCCGCGAACGGGCACTTGGCGATCTGCGCGTGGCCGAAGACCGGATTGCAACACGCTTCGATTCCGCCCTGCGCCAGGTCTATGGTCTGCGTGAATTCAACGCCGCGCTCAGCGTGGAGCGTCAGGCGATGATGGAAGAGACCAAGGCCTTGATCGTCAAGGATATGGCGGACCTCGGCATTGATATTGTCGATGTGCGCATCCTGCGGACTGATCTCACCCAGCAGGTGAGCCAGCAGACCTTCGACCGCATGAAGGCCGAACGGTTGGCCGAAGCGGCGCTATTGCGGGCTCGCGGCCAGGAAGCGGCGCAGACAGCGCGCGCGGTGGCCGAACGTCAGGCTGTGGAAGTGGTGGCAGCGGCACGGGGTGCCAGCGAAACCATCCGCGGGCAGGGCGATGCTGACCGAAGCACGATCTATGCCGACGCGTATAAGATCGACCCGGAGTTCTTCCAGTTCTATCGCTCCATGCAATCCTATCGGGCGTCGATGGGGGCCGGTAACACCACCATGGTGCTGTCGCCGGGCACGGAGTTCTTCCAGTACTTCGGCAGCCCGGATGCCCGTCCGGTGGGTCAGCCGGGGCAGATGCCGGCCGCGCCGCCGGCGCAGTAAAGCCGCAATAAACACGATGAGAGGGCCGGGGCCATGCTCCGGCCCTCGGCTTTTGTGAAAAGCCGTAGTCTCGGCTGGTGACGAGGCCCGGCGAGGGCTTGCGCGCAACCGGGCTTGGCCCCAGTGTCAGGCCATGATGATCGCGCGATTTCTCGTTCTGCTGCTGCTTTTCGCCTTCGGACCGGGGGCGATGGCCCGTGCTGAAACAGGGCCGGGGTCGGTGGCCGCGCTGGCGCGGCACACGGTGCCCGCAGTGGTGAATATCTCGATTTCGCGCTCGGTCGGGCTCGATCAGGGCGAGCCCTATCCCACCGCGCCCGATGGCAGTCCGCTCAAGGATTTCCTTGAGGAGAACAATCCCAATGCCGGGCTCGGTGAGGACGAGATGATGCTCGCCCGCAGCCTGGGGTCAGGCTTCATCATTTCGCCCGATGGGGTGATCGTCACCAATAATCACGTGATTGCCGGGGCGAACGATATCGAGGTGTTTCTCGATGATGGCACGCGGCTCAAGGCGCGGCTCGTCGGGGCCGATGAAAAGACCGATCTCGCGGTACTGAAGGTCGATGCCGGTCGCGCGCTGGCTTTCGTCGAGTTCGGCGATAGCGACGGGGCCGAGGTCGGCGATTGGGTGATGGCGGTGGGCAATCCCTTCGGGCTCGGCGGATCGGTGACGCTTGGCATCGTCTCGGCGCGGAACCGCGATATTCAATCGGGCCCTTACGAACAGTTCATCCAGACCGACGCGGCGATCAATCAGGGCAACTCGGGCGGGCCGCTGTTTGATATGGCGGGCAAAGTGGTGGGCATCAACACGGCTATTCTGGCTCAGGGCGGCACGGCCCTCGGCATTGGCTTTGCCGTGCCGGTCAACCTCGCCAAACCAGTCATTGCGCAATTGCGGCAGTTTGGCGAAACCCGGCGCGGCTGGCTCGGGGTAGGCATTCAGGAGGTCAGCGAGGATATCCGGCTCTCTATGGGGCTGGCCTCCACCAAGGGCGCGCTGGTGCTCGATGTGATGGACAAGGGGCCCTCGGCCGGGCTGATCGAGCCGGGCGACGTGGTGCTGAGCTTTGATGGCCGCAGCATTGAAACACTGCGCGATCTGCCGCGCTTTGCGGCAGAGGCCGAGATCGGCAAATCGGTTTCAATCGGGCTGGTGCGGCAGGGCAGGGCCCTGACGGTTGCCGTGACGCCCGGTCGGCTTGAAGACGGCGCGCCGCAGATGGCCGCGGGCCTTGCGCCCGCCGTGCCCCAGCCGCTCGCCGATGAAACGATCAGGGATATTGCCGGCTTCGAGGTGGTGGCGATTGACGAGAAGGCGCGGGCGCAGTTTGGGCTCACTCCCGAAATCACCGGCCTGCTCGTCAGCGCGGTCACTCCTGGCAGCGATGCTGACGACAAGGGCTTTGTGGCGGGGCTCGTGATCCTCGAAATGAACCAGGAGGCCTATACCAGTGTCGAGGCGTTGACCGGGGCGCTGCAGGCGGCAAAGGAAGACGGCCGCCCGGCGGTGCTGTTTCGCGTCAGCGATGCGGCCGGGGAGCCGCGCTTCATTGCCGTGCGGCTGCGCTGATCAGCGCACAATATCCTCGTCGGTGTAGCCTTGCAGATAGAGCAGCGACGTCAGGTCGCCATGGTCGATGCGCACCCCGGCGGCGGCAGCGACATGGGGTTTGGCATGGATGGCGACACCCATGCCGGCGGCCCGGATCATATCGAGATCATTGGCGCCATCGCCAACGGCGAGGGTGGCCGCCATCGGCAGGTTGCGCTCTGTGGCCAGCGCCGTGAGCCGATCGAGCTTGGTGGTTTTATCAACAATGGGTGAGGCCACCGTGCCGGTGAGGACATCCCCATTGAACTCAAGCGCATTGGCCACGGCCTCATCAAAGCCGATGCGGCGCGCGATATAATCGGCAAAAATCGTGAAGCCGCCCGAAACCAGCGAGGTATAGGCGCCGAACGAGCGCATGGTCTGCACCAGCGCGCGCGAGCCCGGGGCGAGGGTAATCCGTTCGCGCCGGATTTCCTCGATGATGCGTCGTTCGAGCCCCTTGATGAGCCCGACGCGGGTGCGGAGCGCCTGTTCGAAATTGAGTTCGCCATTCATGGCGCGCTCGGTGATGGCGGCGACTTCGGCTTTGATGCCCACGGCATCGGCCAGCTCATCAATGCATTCCTGCTCGATCATGGTCGAATCCATGTCGGCGACGAGAAGCTGCTTTTTGCGATGGGTAGCGCTCACCTCTGCCACGTCGAGGGGCAGGGTGCCCACGGCCTCGCGGGCAATGGCGAGCGAGTCCGGTTCTTCCGGGCCGACGATTTCGGCGGCGATGTGCCGATTGAGCCAGTTGATCTCGCCCCCGGTACTGTGCTGGATCGTGGTCAGCAGCTGGTGGGACAGCACCGGTGCTGCGGGATTGGCGATGAGGACAAGAACCGTCATGAAAACCCTTAGGGAATCTGGACTTTAGGAATGACAACCAGCGACGCCAGACGCGCCGTGTTGATAGCGGGTCCGACTGCCAGCGGCAAGTCGGCCCGGGCTTTGGCACGGGCGGAGCAGACCGGCGGGCTGATCGTCAACACCGATGCATTGCAGGTCTATGACGGGCTGGCGCTGATTACGGCGCGGCCCGGTCCCGAGGATCTGGCGCGCGCGCCGCACCGGCTCTATGGCGTGGTTGATCCGGCGACCCGGTTTTCAACCGGCGACTGGGCGCGGGCTGTGGGGCGACTGATTTCGGATGAGCCAGACCGCGAGCTGATTTTTGTTGGCGGCACAGGGCTTTACTTCGACGTCTTGATCAATGGATTCGCCGATGTTCCCGATGTACCCTCTGGCGTGGTGGCCGAGGCCGAGGCCATGGTTGCGGGGCTGGATCGGGTGGCGCGCGGGCGGCTGATTGCCGACAAAGACCCACTGATCGCGGCGCGGCTCAAGGCCCCGGACCCGCAGCGCGTCGTGCGGGCGCTGGCGGTGCTGCTGGCGACCGGGCAATCCCTGGCGCAGTTTCAGGACGAGGGGCAGGAGGGGCTCCTCACAGGGTGGCAGATCGAGCGCGAAGTGCTCGACCTCGATCGGGCGGTGTTGCGGCAGCGGATCGACACGCGCTTCCGCGCGATGGTTGCGGCGGGCGCGCTTGATGAGGTGCGGGCCTTTCGGGCGCGCGGGCTTGATCCATCTCTGCCGGTGATGAAGGCCATCGGGCTTTCCGACCTCGGGGACTATCTCGATGGCGCGCTGACGCTGGAGGCGGCGATTGAGCGGGCGGTGATTGCGAGCCGCCAATATGCCAAGCGGCAGCGCACCTGGTTTCGGGGGCGCATGGGCGATTGGCCGCGCGTTGATCCCTTGGCCGACTGAACGGGGTCAGACGACCGAAATTACCGGCGCGCCGGTGGTGCGCTGCAGATCGGCCGGGGCAATTTCAACCACGGCCCGCGGATCGCCAGCGGCAGCCCAGACCGTGCTGAAGGCCAGAAGCGCCTCGTCCATGAAGATGGTCAGTGGCGCGGGGTGGCCGAAGGGCGAAACGCCACCGATGGAAAAGCCGGTGTGCAGTTTGACGAAATCGGCGTCGGAGCGTTCGAGCGCTTCGCCCACAAGGCGCCCGGTGCGCTTTTCATGCACGCGGTTGGCGCCCGAAACGAGGATCAGGTAGGGCCTGCCGCTGTCCTTGCCTTTAAACAGCAGCGATTTGACGATGCGGCCCACCTCCACGCCGAGCGCGGCCGCCGCCATATCGGCAGTGGTCGCCAGTTCGGTGAGAATGACGACTTCGGCGCTGAGGCCCTTGGCCTTGAGGTCCGTGGCGACGCGGATTTCGGCAGGCTTGAGGCTCGTCATGCGGCAACTCCGGGGGCTGAGGGGCGGGGTTTGGGGTCGAGCAGCCCGAGGCGCTCGCGCAGGGTGAAGCGCGTCAACATCAGAACACAGACAAAGGCGAGACCCACCGCAAGGCCGAGCCAGACGCCAACACCGCGCAGCCCGAAGACAAAGGCCAGCACATAGCCCGTGGGCAGGCCCACGCCCCAGTAGCCGCCAATGGCCATCAGCATGGGCGTACGCGTGTCGGAGAGGCCGCGCAGAGCGTGTGCGACCACGACCTGGGCCCCGTCAACGAGCTGGAACAGCCCGGCCACGGCCAGATAGCTCGCCGCAAGCGCGACCGGCACGGCATTGGCCGGGTTGCGAATGTCGAGGAAGGGCGAGATCACGAGACCGGGTGCCAGCACAAAGAGCAGCGCCGTCAGCCCCATGAAGCCTACCCCCAGCGCAATGGCGGAAAAGGCGGCGCGGCCGACACCTTCACGGTCGCCGGCGCCATAGGCGATCCCGACGCGCACCATGGCGGCGAGCCCGAGCCCCAGCGGCACCATGAAGGCGGTGGAGGCCACCTGCAGGGCGACCGCATGGGCGGCCGTTTCGTTGGTGCCGAGCCAGCCCATGAGGATGGAGGCGGCAGAGAACAGCCCGACTTCCGCGAGAACTGTGAAGCCGATGGGGAGGCCGACGCGCAGAATCTCGCGTACGACTTTCCAATCGGCCTGGAAGAAATGCGCGAGGATGCGGATGCGGCGCAGGCGGCGGTTGGTCAGCGCATAGGCGAGCATCACGGCGACCATGAAGAAATTGACCGTGGCATTGGCAATGGCCGCACCGGTCAGCCCCAGCCGTGGCAGGCCGAAATTGCCCAAAATCAGCGCATAGGAGAGGAGCGCGTTGAGCGCGAGGGCACCGAGGGTCGAGAGCAAAATGATACGGGTCGCGCCGAAGGCCGAGAGATAGGAGCGCATGACCGCCATGGCATTGGCGGGGAACAGGATGAGAAAGCCGACGCTGACGAAATCCTGCGCCAGTTGCGTGAGTTCAGGGTCCTGGCCCAGAGCCTCGTAGATCGGTTTGATCGAGAGTGCGATGGGGGTTGCGAGCGCGGCAATCGCGATGGAGAGCCACAGGCCCTGCCGCACGATGTGGCGCACGGCCTTGATATCGCGGCGTCCCCGAGCCTGCGAGATGAGGGCCGACGTGGCGCTCACCGTCGACATGCCCATGAGCACCAGCGGGGTGAACAGCGCCTGGGTAAGAATCCCGCCAGCCAGATATTTGGACCCGAGCCAGCCGAGCATGGCCACCTGGGTGGCAAACAGCAGATTTTCGACGAGCTGCGACAGGATCAGCGGCCAGGCGAGGGCGAGCGTGGCGCGAAACTCGGCGGGCCAGGTTGTGGCGCGGACCAAAGCGTTCATTTTATCTATCCTAATGGGGTACCGGCGATACCGGGTTCGGTGGGCGCTGTCCAGCGGCCGAACAGCCGTTTGGGGCTCACCCTTGACACTCCGGCTCTGCTCGCCCTATCACTTTAACCGTTCAATGACGGGGACTGCTTTGTCGACCATTCTTGTAGTACGCTGGCGCATCGGGCACGTGGGGTAAAACCCTGCGGGACGCGGTGCGCTTTCAAGGTCCCAAACGGGGCCTTTTTTATTGCCTGAATGGCCGGGCGGTTTTCCGGTGTGGTTGGGGGCAGGGCCCCGCAAATGGGTTCGGGGACAAGACCCCGAAGAGGAGACGGTGATGGCGGAACAGATGACCGGCGCGGAAATGGTGATCCGGGCGCTGACGGACCAGGGGGTCGAGCATATCTTCGGCTATCCCGGCGGGGCGGCGCTGCCGATCTATGATGCGATGTTCCAGCAGGACAAGCTGCAGCATATTCTGGTGCGGCACGAGCAGGGCGCGACCCATATGGCCGAGGGCTACGCGCGCTCGACCGGCAAGGTTGGCGTGGTGCTGGTGACCTCGGGCCCGGGCGCGACCAATGCCGTGACCGGCCTGACCGATGCGCTGCTCGACTCCATCCCCCTCGTCTGCATTACCGCCCAGGTGCCGACCTCGCTCATCGGATCGGATGCCTTCCAGGAATGCGATACGGTGGGCATTACCCGCAGCTGTACGAAACATAATTATCTCGTGAAATCGGTCGCCGATCTGCCGCGCGTCCTGCATGAGGCCTTCCATATCGCCCGCTCGGGTCGCCCCGGCCCGGTGCTGGTTGATATTCCGAAGGACGTGCAGTTTGCGCTCGGCACCTATCTGGGGGCTGATGAGATTGGCGCGAGCCGCCATAAATCCTACCGCCCGCCCTCATCGGGCGATGCGGGCGCCATTGCGCAGGCCGTCGAGCTGATGCTGAAGGCGGAACGTCCGATCTTCTACACCGGCGGCGGGGTGATCAATTCGGGGCCGGACGCTTCGGAAAAGCTGCGCGAACTCGCTGATCTCACCGGCTTTCCGGTGACCTCGACGCTGATGGGCCTCGGGGCGTTCCCCGGTTCGAACCCGCAGTGGATGGGCATGCTGGGCATGCACGGCACCTACGAAGCCAATATGGCGATGCATGACTGCGATCTGATGATCTGCATCGGCGCCCGCTTTGATGATCGGATCACCGGACGGATCGATGCGTTTTCGCCCGATTCCGTGAAAATCCACGTCGATATCGACCCCTCGTCGGTGGGCAAGAACGTGCGCGTCGATCTGCCGATCATCGGCGATTGCGGGCTGGTGCTCGAAGAGATGATCCGGTTGTGGCGCACGCGCACCAACCAGCCCCGCACCGAGGCCATCAAGCCGTGGTGGGATGAGATCGGCTCGTGGCGCGCGCGCAATTCGCTTGGCTACCGCAATTCCGACACCACCATCAAACCGCAGTTTGCGGTGCAGCGGCTCCATGCGGCGACCAAGGGGCATGATGTCTACATCACCACCGAAGTCGGCCAGCACCAGATGTGGGCGGCGCAGCATTTCCCGTTTGAGATGCCCAACCGCTGGATGACCTCGGGCGGGCTCGGCACCATGGGCTATGGCCTGCCGGCCGCGGTGGGCGTGCAGGTGGCGCACCCGGATGCGCTGGTGATCGATATCGCCGGTGAGGCCAGCGTGCAGATGACCATGCAGGAGCTGTCGACGGCGATCCAGTACCGGCTGCCGATCAAGGTGTTCATCCTCAATAACGAGCGCATGGGCATGGTGCGGCAGTGGCAGGATCTGCTGCATGGGGGGCGCTATGCGCATTCCTATTCGGAAAGCCTGCCGGATTTCGTCAAGCTGGCCGAGGCCTATGGCGCCAAGGGCATCCGCTGTTCGGACCCGAAGCTGCTTGATGCCGCGATTGCGGAGATGATCGCTTACGACGGCCCGGTGCTGTTTGATTGTCTCGTGGAAAAGCACGAAAACTGCCTGCCGATGATCCCATCGGGCAAGCCGCACAATGAAATGATCCTGCCCGATTTCGCTGAGGATATCGGGGCTGTGATCGACGAGAAGGGGCGCCAGCTGGTCTGACCGGCGGCGGAGTGAACACTGATGACCACCCATCTGAAGCCCCAGGGCAGCGCCTATTTCATGGCGCAGGAAACCCAGAAGCCGGAGCGCCACACGCTGTCGGTGCTGGTTGATAACGAGCCGGGCATTCTGGCCCGCGTCGTCGGCCTGTTTTCGGCGCGCGGCTATAATATCGACAGTCTCACCGTATCGGAGACCGAGCACGACAAGGGCCTGAGCCGCATCACCGTCGTGACCGTTGCCACGCCCAAGGTGCTCATCCAGATCAAGGCGCAGCTTGAGCGGCTGGTGCCGGTGCACCGGGTGCATGATCTGACTGCCGAAGGCAAAGTGCTGGAGCGCGAACTGGCGCTGGTCAAGGTCGCCGGCGAGGGCGAACATCGCGTCGAGACGCTGCGGCTGGCCGATGCGTTCCGCGCGCAGGTGGTGGATGCCACCACCGAAAGCTTCGTGTTCGAGGTGACCGGCAAGCCGTCGAAAATCGACAGCTTCATCGCGCTCATGGTGCCGCTCGGGCTTGTGGAAGTGGTGCGTACCGGATTGGCCGCGATATCGCGCGGGCCCGAAGGCATGTAAGGGAGCGGGGTCGGTGCGAACCGGCCCCCTGTTTTTAGGTCGGATCACACGTCATGCCCCTGTCAAACCACCCGTTGCGCGGGCCGCTCTATATGGCCATCGCGACACTGAGCTTTGTCATCAACGACACGTTCATGAAGCTCGCGACCGATGGTTTGCCGCCCTTTGAAGTGCTGATGCTGCGCGGCGTAGCGGCCTCCTTATGGTGCTTTCCCATGGTGATCCTCATGGGGCTTGGGCCCCAGCTCAAGCTGATGTTCCACCCGCGCATCGTGGTGCGGAATCTGGGCGAGCTGGGCGCGGTGCTGTTTTACGTTGTGGCCCTAGCCAATCTGCCGATTGCCGATACGATTGCGCTGGCGCAGATGACGCCGCTGCTCGTCATTCTCGGCGCGGCCATTATCTGGCGCGAACCGGTTGGTGCTTTGCGTTGGGCGTTGATCGGGCTTGGCTTTATTGGCGCGCTGATGGTGGCGCAGCCGAGCGTCAACGGGATTTCGGTGTTTTCGGCCATGGCGCTGATGAGCGCCGTGATGACCTCGATCCGCGATATGGTGAGCCGCACCGTGCCTCCGCAGATCCCCGGCATGATCGTAGCCGCTTCAGCGATTGTCATCGTTTTTCTGGGCGCGAGTGTCGCGCATGGGATCAGCGAACGTTTCGTGGTGCCAGAGCCCCGCCATATCCTCTATCTCCTGGGGTCAGGCCTGTTTCTGATTGGTGGGCACTTCTTCATCTTCACGACCTACCGCGTTGGTCCGGCCGCGCTGGTGGCACCCTTCATGTACCTCTTCAGTTTCTGGGCGGTGATTTCGGGCATTGTGGTGTTCTGGCAATTCCCCAATGCGCTGGCGCTCGCGGGCATGCTGGTGGTGGTGGGCAGCGGGCTCGCCGTGGCGCGGCTGCACCGACCGGATAAAGTCGCTGAAGTTCCAATAGCTTAACGATTTATATACGTATTTATACTTAGATCTTGATCACCGTTTCCAAGGTCAAGATTTTCATCATGAATTTACAGTCGATTCGTGGCCGTCTGACCCTGGTTGTACTGCTCTCGCTGCTGCCGGTTGTGCTCCTCGGCACGCTTTTTTTAATGCAGGTCAGCAAGGACATCGTGTTCGCGCAGAAGGAAATGGACGGCACCGCCTATCTTGCGGCGGTGCGGCCCGATCTGGCTTTGGCCCTGATCGGGCAGGACCAGCCAGCAGATACGGCGCTCGGCGAGGCCGCAGCGGCCCATGATGTGGCTTTGGGCACGTCGAGCGTGTCGACCGCCTATGCCGCCACCCGGCAGGCCCCCTATGGTGCCGCGTACTGGGCGGCCGCCGCCGCGCTGATCTCGAAGGTCGGCGACGGATCGAACCTGATCCTCGATCCTGATCTCGACAGCTACTATTTGATGGATATGACGGTGGCAAAGACCCTGGCGGTGCTGAGCGCCGCGTGGAGCCTTGCCGATAAGGCGGCTGGCCTGTCGGTCGTCTCCTATCCCGAGACCAAGGCTCTCGCCGATTTCATTGCCGCGTTAGCGGTGTACGACAATGCACGGAGCGGTATGGTCAGTTCCTATACGTCAGCGCTCGCAGGAAACGCCCGGATCGAGGTGTCCAGCGCGCTCGATGCCCAGGTCGCCGCCTTCGATGCCGCGGCCGCGTCGCTTTCGGACTGGCACCAGAAACTGCTGGCGGCGAACGGCATGATCAAGCGCGCCGAAGCCCTGCCGCCCGTGCAAGAGGCGACGGCGGCGCTCGCCAAACAGACCGATGCGCTTTATGGCGCGACGCTCAAAAAGCTGGATGAGCTGCTGGAGGCCCGGATCGGGCGTCTGCAGGTCTGGCTTGTAACCATGATGGGCATCTCGATTGGGCTGGTGCTGCTGGTGATCGGGGCGTCTGTGCTGTTGGCCCGCGGCATTCTCAAGCAGGTGGCGCGGTTTGGCAGCGATGTCCGCGCCATGGCTGATGATCGGTCGATTCTGACCTTCGCGCAGGCCACGGCGCGCGATGAAGTTGGGGAGATCGCGCGGGCGGTGCATTACCTCCGCGAGAAGACAATCGAGGCCATTACCGAAGCCGAGCAGACGCGGGCCGACGAACAGGCCCGGGCGGCCGAAGCCCAGACGGCTGCCGGGCGCGAGCGCGAAAGCCATTTGCGGGCGCAGGCCGCCGCCGCTGAGGCGCAGCGCGATATGATCGACATTCTGTCAGCCGCGCTCACGGCGCTGGCCGACGGGCAACTGGATTGCACCATCGACACCCCCTTCAGCGGGGAAATGGAAAATGTGCGCCAGGCCTTCAACCGCTCGGTCGGGCAGTTGGGCGAAGCGATGCACAAGGTGCGCGACAGCGTGCAGGGTTTCCGCGTCGCCACGGCAGAAATGCTGGCCGGGGCCAATGACCTGGCCAACCGCACCAATGGGCAGGCCCATTCGATTGAACAGACCACCGAAGCGGTCCGGCAATTGGCGCAGACAGTGCGCGACAGCGCGGATCTGTCGGCCAAAGCCCAGGAAGCGGGCGATTTCGTTGCCCGATCCGCTGAGGAAACCAGCCACACCATGGCCCAGACCCGCCTCGCCATGGAACAGATCGAGGGCTCGTCGGCGCGGATCGCCAATATTGTCAGCCTGATCGACGATGTGGCGTTTCAGACCAACCTGCTGGCGCTCAATGCGTCGGTTGAAGCGGCGCGGGCCGGGGAGGCGGGCAAAGGCTTTGCGGTGGTGGCCATTGAGGTGCGCCGTCTTGCGCAGTCGGCGGCCACAGCCTCGGGGGAGGTCAAGGCGCTGATCGAAGAGGCGCGGCGACATGTCTCGTCGGGGGCAGGGCTTGTGGGCATGGTCACCGAGCGGCTCGACCGGATGCTCGAAAAGGCCATGAGCAATGGCGCGATGCTGCGCGAGGTAGCCGAGCGCGGGGCCGAGCAGGCGCGGACCATTACCCGCATCCGCGGCGCCATTGAAGACATGGAAGAAGCAACGCAGCAGAATGCGGCGCTGGTTGAACAGACCAACGCGGCCATTGCCAAGACCGATTACCAGTCAACCGACCTCGATCACCTGGTCGGGCAATTCGTGCTGGCCCGTCCGTCCGCCCGCTCGGCCGCCTAGGCGCGGCATCACTTCACTTTGCGCGACCCGGTTTCGTCCTGTAGGGAGGAGGAAACCGCCGCCGGAGGGGCACGTGACCGATCTGTCCGTCAATGTGAATGCCATTGCCATGCTGAGGAACCGGCGCGATCTGCCCTGGCCCAGCGTGGTGGGCCTGTCGCGCCTGGCGCTCGATGCGGGTGCTCACGGCATTACCGTGCACCCGAGGCCCGATGAGCGCCATATCCGGGGCACGGACGTGACGGCGCTCATCGCCATGATCCGGACTGAATACCCGGGCCGGGAATTCAATATCGAAGGCTATCCCGATGAGCGCTTTCTGCGGCTTGTCGAGGCGGCACGGCCTGACCAGGCCACTTTTGTGCCCGATGATCCGGCGCAGGCAACATCGGACCACGGCTTTGATGTCGCGGCGGCGCGGGCCCTGCTCGATCCGGCCATTGCCCGCATGAAGGCGATTGGCGTGCGGGTGTCGCTGTTCCTTGATGCTGATCCGGCACTGGCGCAGGCCGCCGCAGCGACCGGGGCGGAGCGCATTGAACTCTATACCGGCCCCTATGGCGGCGCGGTCGACGCGGCCACGCGGGCGCAACGCCTCGATGATCTGCGGCGCACGGCCGATGCAGCGCGGGCGGCGGGGCTTGGGGTGAATGCCGGCCATGACCTGACGCTCGAAAACCTGCCGGCGCTCAAGCAGGCCATTCCCGATCTGAAGGAAGTCTCCATTGGGCATGCGCTCACGGCGGATGCGCTGGCCTTTGGCATGGCCGAGACGGTGCGCCGCTACCTTCGCGCGGCCAACTGAGGCGACAAGGGCCGGTCACCCGGCTGGGGAAGACCGGGGGAGCGGGGTTTTCGCCGCGTGGCCCAGCGCGTAGGACTGGGCGTTGCCTGTGGTGAGCCCCGATGTCGGACCCGATCAACGAAGCGCTGCTGATCTACACCGGATTCGGGCAGTCGCCATTTCCCCGGGCGCGGACGCCCGGGCTGGTGGCCCGGTTTGGCGAAGAGGCGGCGCTGGTGCTCAAGGCGCGTATTGCGGCGTTGCTTGCCGAGCTGCGCGAGCCGGTTGAGCCGGCCCCAACGAAGAGCCGGAAAAGCGTGACCGAACAGGCGCTTGCGGGTTTTGCGCCGCGCCACCCCGAACTCGATGAGCCCGCGCTCAAGGCCCTGGCCTGGACCTTCGCATTCGGCCTGCGCTGATTGTTCTCTTTTAGTGAACAGAGCTTCTTCCCGCGACAGCCGATGGCCTGAACGGGGTCTGGTTGGCGATCAATAGCTTATGAAGATCATGGGCTTATTCATTTTTACCCGATGCTGGTGGTTTGAATAGCTCGCGGTTTTGGAGCTTTCCCCCGGGGCTGGTCGACTGGACATTCGGCCGTTGCGAGCCTATCTGAACGCTCGACAGTTCAGATTATCTACAGGAGACAAAACAATGACTGATAAACTCAAGATTGGTGTGATTATCGGCTCGACCCGCCCGACCCGTTTTGGCGACAAGCCGGCACATTGGATTGCCGAGCATGCCAAGGCGCGTGCCGATTTCGACGTGGAGATCATCGATCTCGCCGATTACGATCTGCCGCTGTTCGACGCGCCCGCGTCCGACCTGTGGATGCCGACCCCGAATGCGCATGCCGCCCGCTGGCAGGCCAAGCTGAATGAATTCGACGGCTACATCATTGTTGTGGCCGAATATAACCGCTCGATCAGCGGCGCCCTGAAGAACGCGCTTGATTGGGCCTACAAGCCCTTCATCAAGAAGGCCGTTGGCTATGTGGCCTATGGCTCGGTGGGCGGCGCGCGCGCTGTGGAACACCTGCGCGGCATCATGAATGAACTGCAGGCGGTCTCGGTGCGTCATGCCGTGCATATCGGCGGCAGCGACTTCTTCCCGCTCATGATGGGTCAGGTGAAGTGGGATGACGTGAAGTCGAAGTTCGATGGCTACGCTCCCGAAATGCTGGAAAATCTCAGCTGGTGGACCAAGGCGACCAAGGTCGCCCGCGCTGCCGATGCGGCCGCAACCAAAGCCGCCTGATCGCACGTTCAGGTGAAAACCGGTTTGGGGGTGGCGCTCGCCGCCCCCTTTCTTTTGCCGCACCCTCGCTTTTGCCGTTGAGGTCCGGCGCTGCCGGGTGTAGACACCCGCCACCCCAATGACTGGGTGAGCGAAGGCCAATGACTGAGACCGCTTCGTCCGGCACACATGCCGACGCTGGGGCGACCGGTAAAGCCGGCCACACCACACCTCACAAGTTTCCCCTCTTGATCATGAGTGCTCTCGGCGTCGTTTTTGGCGACATCGGGACTAGCCCGCTTTATGCATTCCGCGAGGCACTGCACGCGGCAGGCGACCCCGGCGAGCTTGAGGTGCTGGGGCTGTTATCGCTCATCGTGTGGGCGCTGATGCTTGTCGTCACTGTCAAGTATGTGATGTTCGTGCTGCGCGCCGACAACAAGGGCGAAGGCGGCACGCTGAGCCTGATGACGCTCGCGACCAATGCCTTCGTCAAACGCCCGGCCTGGGTGATCGCGCTCGGGATCATCGGGGGATCGCTGTTTTTGGGCGATGCGATCATCACCCCGGCGATTTCGGTGCTGTCGGCGGTTGAGGGCATCGAGACTGTTGCCCCCAAGATGGCCCCTTGGGTTGTGCCGATGACGGTTGTGATCCTGCTCGTTCTGTTCACGGTGCAGCGCTATGGCACCGCGCGCGTTTCAAGCGTGTTCGGGCCAATCATGGCGGTCTGGTTCGTGATTCTGGGCCTCATCGGCCTTGTGCACATCATGGATGCGCCGCAGGTGCTTATGGCGCTCAACCCCTATTACGGGGCGGCGTTTCTGGTGAGCCATGGCTCCATCGCCGTTCTGGTTCTGGGGGCGGTGTTCCTGTCGGTCACCGGGGCGGAAGCGCTCTATGTCGATCTCGGCCATTTTGGCCGCCGTCCCATCATCATGGCCTGGCTCGCGCTCGTCTTTCCGGCGCTGCTGCTCAATTATTTCGGGCAGGGCGCCTTTGTGCTGAGCCACGGCATGACCGACAACCCGTTCTTTGAAATGCAATGGGATTGGGCCCGCCTGCCGATGGTGGGCATGGCCACGATTGCCACCGTGATTGCGAGCCAGGCGGTGATTACCGGCGCCTATTCGCTGGTGCGGCAGGCCATGCACCTTAACCTGCTGCCGCGCCTTGAAGTGCGCCATACCTCCGAGGAAATGGCCGGACAGATCTACATGCCGCAGATCAATGGGCTGCTCCTCGTGGCCGTGCTGCTCCTCGTTATTGGGTTCCGCTCGTCCAGCGCGCTGAGTGCGGCATACGGCATTGCGGTGACCGGCGAAATGCTGGTGACCGTGGTGCTGCTGTTCATCGTGATGTGGCGGCTGTGGAAGTGGAACGTCTTCGCCTCGCTGGCGGTGATTGTGCCGCTGTTCATTATTGATGCGGGCTTTTTCATCGCCAATGCCGCAAAATTCCCGCAAGGGGGTTGGGTACCAGCCGTTGTGGCGGTGGTGCTGGCCTCGACCATGACGATCTGGATTGTCGGGCGGCGGCGGCTCGGGGAGAAGACGCGGCGTGATGAAGTGCCGCTCGAGTTCCTCGTTGAAAATCTCGCGAAGAAAAAGCCGACCACCGTGCCGGGCACGGCGGTGTTCCTCACCTCCGACATCGAGGGTGCGCCCACGGCACTGCTCCACTCGCTGAAGCACTACAAGGTGCTGCACGAGCACAATGTCATCCTCACCATCATGACGTCAGACCGGCCGCATGTGGCCGACGAGGACAAGATCAGGATCGATGCCTACAATGATCTGTTCTACCGGGTGGTGGTGACCTTCGGCTATATCGAGACACCGAACATCCCGAAGGCGCTGGCGCTGGCGCGAAAGCTCGGCTGGAAGTTCGACATCATGTCGACCTCATTCTTCCTGTCGCGGCGCTCGTTGAAATCATCGTCGAAAGCGGGGCTGCGGCTGCTGTTCGACCGGATTTTCATCCGGCTGGCGAAGAACGCGACCGATGCGACCGAATATTTCCACATTCCCACGGGCCGGGTGGTGGAAATCGGCACGCAGGTGATGATCTAGCGCGGCATATCCGGGCAGATAAAGGGCACCTGCGCCGCGCGAAAGCGCCGGGTCTCGACACCGGAGACGAGGGTGAGCGCGAGCGTCAGGTCGGCGCTCGTTACGGCTTTGACCTCGGCGGTAAGGCCCATGCCATCCTCATCCCAGGCAAAGTGGGTGGCATCGCGCGCCGTATAAGCCCTGAGGGAGTAGGTTTCGAAGCAGGAGTCAAACAGCAGCGTTCCATCGGGCAGGAGCACCAGCATGCTGCCGGGAAGAGCGCCGGGTTCGGTGGCAACCCACACCCGTCCGACGACGCCAGCGGTCAGCTCCGCGGCCTGAGTACAGGGGCTGAAGGCCACACCGAGGGCGAGGAGCGCCGTAACGAAGGCGCCGTGGCGCATCTCAGGCGCGGTCTGAACAGTCGGCGGGATCGGCAGCCACATAGTGCTGTGTCACCGGGCCGGAAATCACATCGAGCCGCAGAATCAGGTCAGTTGCGCTCAGGTGCTCGATCTCGGCGGAAACCTCGATCCCGTCTTCAAGCCAGTAGAGCCGGTTGGCCGCCAGGGGCTGCCAGCGCTGAACGTGCAGTGAGCCGCCCGCCGATTCGCGCACCAGCGTGCCGTTCGATTTGAAAACGCGCGAGGCGGCATCGCTGCCGCCGGTCCCGGCCGCGACCCAGAGCTTGTCGGTCAGGTCGGTGGGCACCAGGGAGGGTCCGGCCACCACGGGCAGCGCACTGCCGCCCAGGCCCAACATCGCCAGAACGGCCCTCAGGATCGCCTTTGTCATCGCTTGACCTCCCTTGATTGGAAAACCGATACCGGCTTTCCCTTAAAGGTTGATGCCGCGAACAGGGCGAAACTGCGGTGCTGAGATTACGGTTTGTTCAGACTCACGGCTTTGGTGCGGCGGGATCGGATTGCCGCCGACCGAGCACCCGATCCATATCGCGGATGCGACCCCTCGCCTCAACGGGCCAGAGATCATAGGTTTGGCCGCCGCCATCGAGGATATGATGGGCATGAACCGCCCAATTGGGATCGTCGAGCGCGCCGCGCGCCAGCGCGATGAGGTCGGCCTCGCCCTTATCGAGCACGGACTCCGCAAGGTGGGGATCATCAAGAAGGCCGACGGCGATGCTCGGCATTCCCGCCGCCCGGACCGCCTCGGCAAAGGGCACCTGATAGGCGGGGCCGGGTTTGATCGAATAGCCATCGAAGCCGCCGGACGAGCAATGCAGCATATCGACGCCGCGCGCCTTGAGCGGGGCGACCAGCGCCACGGAATCTTCGAGCGTCCAGCCGCCCTCTGAGGCGCCATCGGTGGCAGAAATGCGGACGAAGAGCGGCTTGGACGCGGGCCACACGGCGCGCACGGCATCGGTGACTTCGAGCAGGAAGCGCATGCGGTTTTCGCGGCTGCCGCCATATTGGTCGGTGCGCTTATTGGCGATGGGCGAGAGGAACTGGTTGATGAGATAGCCATGTGCGGCATGGAGTTCCACGACGTCGAACCCGGCCTTGTCGGCGCGGATCGCGGCATCGGCGAAACCTTTGATCGTGGCATCAATGCCGGCCTGATCGAGCGCCAGGGGCGTCTGGAACTCGGGCTTGTCCGAATGCGGAATGGCAGAGGGCGCTACCGGCACCCAATGGGTGAAGCCGACGGCAGGCTTTTCGGCCTCGGTTTCGGTGAAGCCGCCGCGCCACCACACGGGGGTTGAGGCTTTGCGGCCCGCGTGGGCGAGCTGGATGCCGATCTTCGCGCCATTGTGGTGATGGAAATCGACGATGCGGGCGAGGGGCGCGATCTGCGCATCGTCCCACAGGCCGAGGTCGGCGTAGGAAATCCGCCCCTCGGGCACAACGCCGGTCGCCTCTACGATTACGAGACCGAAGCCGCCGAGGGCGAAGCGCCCCAGGTGCACAAAGTGCCAGTCATTGGCGAGGCCATGCTGGGCCCGATACTGGCACATGGGGGCGACGACGGTGCGGTTGCGGAGCGTGAGCCCCTTGAGCACGAACGGCGAGAACAGCTTGGACATGATGGGGTACGCCACGGAGGGAGAAGGTCCGTGGCGTAACACTCACATCTACCATCGGCAAGTGCCGATGAACCGGGACTCAATAGGTGGCGCGGCCGCCGGACAGATCGAACACCGCGCCGGTGGTGAACGAGTTCTCTTCGGTGGCGAGCCAGCAGATCATGCTGGCGGCCTCCGATAGTTCGAGCATGCGGCCGCGCGGAATTTTCGAGAGGATCATCTTGAGGAAGTCGGGGGCCTGGCTCAGCGCCATGGTGGTTTTTGCGACGGCAGGGGTCACGGCATTGACCGCGATATTGTGGGTGGCCAATTCCTTGCCCATGGATTTCGTCAGGGCGAGCACGCCCGCCTTGGTGGAGGAATAGGCCGGTGCGCCCGGGTTGCCTTCTTTACCGGCAACGGAACTGAGGTTCACGATGCGCCCGTAATTGGCCTTGATCATGTGCGGAATGACCGTGCGCGACACAAAGAACGTGCCCACGAGCCCGATATGGACCACATCCATGAAGGCCTGCGGCGGGTATTCCCAGGTGTTGGCATTGGGGCCGACAATGGCGGCATTGTTGACGAGCACGTCGATTTTGCCAAAGGTCCGGATCACCTCAGCCGTGGCCTTTTCGACCGCCTCAAGCGAGCCGATGTCGACGGCGAGCGGCTGGAGCTGGTCGGCCGGATAGCGTGACCGCAGCGTATCGAGCAGGGCCTGATCGCGGTCCCAGATCGAGACCTTGCCACCCGAAGTGAGCATGCGCTCGGCCACGGTGAGGCCGATGCCCTGGCCGCCGCCGGTGACGATGGCGACGCGGTTGGCAAAATCATAGCTGTTCATGAAACTCTCTCCGGGGTGGGGCGCCTTGTGGGGCAGCGCGGGCCCATGGGTCAAAAAAAGGGGCGCCCCGAAGGGCGCCCCCCGATACCGATGTCGACAGATCAGAAGTTGAAGTTGTCGATGTTCGACGCGTCGAACGTGGTCAGTTCCGGCTGGGCAATCATCGCGTTCTTGTCGGCGATGGTGACCTTGCCGAGGTTCGGCACATCGAAGGAGGCGCCGACTTCGTTCTTGATCGAGCCGTCAAGCACGCCAAGGGCGAAGTGAACTGCCAGCCAGCCTTCGTTGTACGGCGACCAGAGCTGGAAGGCCTTCACAGTGCCGTCCTTGATGAAATCGCGCATTTCGCTCGGCAGGCCGAGACCGGTGACATGCACCTTGTCGGCAATGCCGCGCTGCTGCACGACCTGAGCGGCCGCCGCGATACCGACCGTGGTCGGCGCGATCACGCCAACGAGGTTCGGGTAGTTGGCAAGCAGGGCTTCCATTTCAGTCGTCGACTTTTCCGGCTGATCATCGCCATAGACGGTGGCGACCAGCTTCATGTCCTTGTACTTCGCGTCATTGGCGAGCGTATCGTTCATCGCCGCGATCCAGGTGTTCTGGTCCGGGGCTTCGGTCGTGGCCGACAGGATGGCGATTTCGCCCTTGTAGCCGATCAGCGAGCCCATGAGCTCAACCTGGTTCGGGCCGGTCTTGGTGAAGTCGACGGGCAGGATGGTCGCATCGCGATGCGATTCATTGCCGACGAGATCGCCGTTCACGGTCAGAACGAGGATGCCCTTGGCGCGGGCGTCATCGAGCACCTGGTTCAGCGCATCGGGGCTGTTCGGTGCAATGCCGATCACGTTCACGCCGCGCTGGATCTGCGCTTCGATGAAGGGGATCTGCGAGGTGGCTTCGGCAGTGGCCGGAGCGACGAATTCGAACTCGCAGCCCTTTTCCTTGCAGGCGTCTTCAAAGCCGCCGGTGATGGAATCGAAGTACGGGTTGCCGGTGTTCTTGCCGATGTAGACGATCTTGATCGGATCGGCTGCAAAGGCAGTGGTCACCATGGCAAGGCCAGCGGCCAGGCCGATAAGCAGAGATTTCTTCAACACGTTGTTCCTCCTGGGAGTGAGTGCCGGTTGACCCGGCGATATGCCCGCTACCGCTGGGTGCGGGAATAGATGAAATTGGTGGCAATGATCGACACGATCAACAGCACGCCGAGCACGCACAGCTGCGTGGCCGGGAGCCAGTTGGCGACAATCATGCCGGTGGAAACGATGACCAGCAGCCAGGCTGCGAGGAAGGTGCCAAGGATGGTGCCGCGGCCCCCGAAAATATAGGTGCCGCCCAGCATGGCCATGAGCACCATCTGCAACTCGCCGCCGAGCCCGAGATCATAGCGGACCGAGCCCAGGCGCGAGGCCGTCATGAGGCCGGCCACGGCGCTCATGAAGCCCATGAGAATGAACAGCGCCGCCTTGATGCGCTTGGCGCGCACACCGGCATAGCGGGCCGAGACCTCGTTGGTGCCAATGAGGTAAATCTGTCGCCCGAACACGGTCAGCCCGAGCACGAGGCCGAGCACGATGGACAAAATGATGAAAATGACGACCGGCAGCGGAATGCCAAGCACCATCACCTTGTCGATGCCGATGTACCATTCGGGCACGCGGATCGACTGATCGCCCGCCAGCACCTGCGCCAGGCCGCGATAGGCGGTGAGCGTGCCGATGGTGACGATGATCGAGGGGATTTGCAGCGCAATGACCATGAAGGCATTGAAAACGCCCATCAGCACACCAGCGCCCAGGCCGATGAGGATGGCGAGCGGCATGGGCACGCCATTGGCCTGCGCAAAGGCGAAGATCGCCGCCGAGAGCGCCATGTTGGCGGCCGGCGACAGGTCGATTTCACCGGCAATGATCACCATGGTCAGCACCAGCGCGACCATGCCGAACTCGGCGTAGAGTGTGAAGCTTTTGAGGATATAGGCGACGTCTAGGAAATAGGGCGAAATCTGGCTGCCAATGAAGATGCCGAGGATCAGCAGCACAAAGGTCATGGTCTCGGGGCGCACCAGCACCACATGCCAGAGGGGGCGGACAGCCGCGGCCTCGCGCGGGGTTGCGGTGGTATCGGTCATGACGAGGCTCCCGCACGCTGAGTTACGCCGCGATTGCCCTGCGCCCGCACGAGGCGGTCAATCAAGAGAGCCACGAGGATCACCGAGCCGTAAATCGCATTTTGCGTCGTACCGGGAATGCCGAGGAGCGGCAGCGCCGCCCCGACGCAGCCGAGCAGCAGCACCCCGAGCACGGTGCCGAGCACGGTCCCCACGCCGCCGTTGATCGACACGCCGCCGATCACCACAGCGGCGATCACCTGGAATTCGAACCCGGCGCCGGTATTGGACGGATTCACGAAGCCCCAGCGGCTGGCATACATGATGCCCGCAAGGCCCGAGAGCGCGCCCGAGAGCGTGAAGACGAGCAGGGTGACCTGCGTCACGTTGATGCCGCGCAGCGGCGCGGCGACGGGGTTCGATCCGAGCGCGAAAATCTGGCGGCCAATGCGTGTGTGCATCAGGAACCAGTAGGTCGCCACCGCAATGGCAAAGCTCAAAAAGATGATGAGCGGCACCGCCAGCGTGGGCGAGGGCTGCGACATGGATTTGAGGATCGAGGGCACATATTGCCGGTCGATCTGCTTGGCATTCGAAATGATGAAGGTGAGCCCGCGATAAAGGTTCAGCGTACCGAGCGTGACGATGATGGCGGGCAGGCGGAACGTGGTGATCAGCAGCCCGTTGACGAAACCGAGCAGCATGCCGGTGCCGATCGAGAGCGGAAAGCACAGAAACCAAGGCATGTCGGGCATGTAGCGGAACATCATGCCCGACACCATGGCCGAAAGCCCGAGGATGGAGCCGATGGACAGATCGACGTGGCGCGCCACGATCACCATCATCTGCCCCATGGCCCCGATCATGATGAGCGGGGTCAGCAGCAACACGATGCGCAGGCTGTCGAGGGTGAGGAACTGCGGCTTCTGCACCCCGACGAAGAGGCAGAACAGCACGATCATCACAAAGATGCCGGCCTCGCGGCGGCGGATCAGAAAATTGAGCACGGCGCTCATGCTGCGGCTCCTTCAGTTCGACGCGGCACGGCGGCGGTCATGATGGTTTCCTGCGTGGCGGTCGCGCGCGGCAGGTCAGCGGTCAGGGTGCCTTCCGACATCACCAGCACGCGGTCGCAGAGCGCAAGGAGTTCGGGCAATTCCGACGAAATGAGCAGGATGGCGCGGCCCTGCGCCGCGAGTTCGCCGATCATGTCGTAGAACTCGGCCTTCACCCCGATATCAATGCCGCGCGTCGGCTCATCGAGAATGAGGATCGACGGATCGGTCAGGAGCCAGCGGGCAAGGATCGCCTTCTGCTGATTGCCGCCCGAGAGTTCGCCAATCGGCTGGCGCAGCGAGGCGAGCCGGATGCGGAGCTTTTTCACGGACTCAGAACTCAGCGTGCGCTCGATCAGGCGGCTGATGATGCCGCTCGGGGCGATCTTGCCCGGCACGGCGGCGGTGATGTTGTGTTCGACCGACAGCGTACGGAAAATGCCGGCCGCTGCGCGATCTTCGGGCACGAAGGCGAGCCCGAGCGCAATGGCATCGGTGGGGGCATTGATGCTGACCGGCTTGCCGTTGATTTCAACAGTGCCTGCGCTCGGCTTATCGATACCGAAAATGGCGCGCGCCACTTCGGTGCGCCCGGCGCCGACAAGGCCGCCAAGGCCAACGATTTCGCCCTTGCGCACAGAGAAGGAAATATCGCGGAAGGTGCCCGGCCGGGTGAAGCCTGTGACCTTAAGCGCGACGTCGCCCAGTTCGGTCGTGCGCTTATGCCGATATTCCTTGAGCGGTCGCCCGATCATCTGGCGGATGATTTCGGCATCGTCCATCCGGTCGATGGTTTCGGTCGCCACCTTGTTGCCATCGCGGAAGATGGTGACATGGCTGCACAGCGCGCGCACTTCTTCGAGCCGATGCGAGATGAAAATGATGGTGCGGCCTTCGTCGCGCAGCCGCCGCGCAATGGCAAAGAGTGTCGCCACTTCCTTCGGCGTCAACGGCGCCGTTGGCTCGTCCATGATGATGAGGCGGCTGTCTGATGCCAGTGCGCGCGCAATTTCGACCATCTGCTGATCGGCAATGGAAAGCCCGCGCATGGGCTTGGTCACATCAATGCGAACGCCGAGAAGATCCATGAGGCGGTTGGCTTCGCGGGTGATTTCGGCCCAGCGCACCCGGCCCAGCGGGCCGCCGTCCTGCCGCCCGAGCACGAGATTTTCGGCCACCGACAGATCGGGGAAGGAAATCGGCTCCTGGTGAATGAGCGTGATGCCAAGCTTCTGCGCGACGATGGGGCTCGTGACCTCCACCGGCTGGCCGCCGAGGATGAGGGTGCCCTTGGTCGGGCGATGCACACCGGCAATGATCTTGGCGAAGGTCGATTTCCCGGCCCCGTTCTCGCCCAAGAGCGCGTGGATTTCTCCCGGATAGAGGTCGAGGTCCACGTCGCGCAGCACTTCGACGCCCGCAAAGGACTTCGAAATGCCACGGGCTGAAAGGAGAGGGGCCTTGTCGCCAGTGCTCATAAGGGACGTCTCTCCTATTGGCCGGCCGGAACCGGCGCGTCCTTGTCGATCAACCCCTTGGTCTTGAGGTCGGACCAGAAGGCCGCCGGGATCGGGGTTTCAAAGCTCTTGATGTTCTCGGTCACTTCGCTGGCGCGTGCGGCGCCGGGAATGATCGACACGACTGCCGGGTGGGCCAGCGGGAATTGCAGGGCCGCGGCGGGCAGCGCCACCTTGTGGGCCGCACAGACCTGCTCAATGCCCTGCACTTTCTTCTGCACCTCGGCCGACGCGTTGGCATAGCCATATTTGGCGTTCGACTTTGACCCCGTGACCAGAATGCCCGAGGCGAAGGGCGCGCCGATGATGACCGACACGCCGCGATCAACGCAGGCCTTCATGCCGGTCTGGAGGCTCGCCTGATCGAGCAGCGTATAGGGCATGGCGACCAGCGCGAAATCGAGCGGCACGCGGGTGGCCGTGGTGGCCAGCGCGGTACCGGTATTGATGCCCATACCGAAGGCTTTGATGTCCCCGGCGGACTTCAGTTCCTGCAACGCGCGAATGCCGCCGCCATCGGCGAGCTGCCGTTCATACCCGGCGGTCTTGTCGCCATGGAACATGGCATCGAGATCGTGGATGACCAGCGCATCGACCGTGTCGAGCGCGAGGCGCTGCAGCGCCTGCTCGTAGGAGCGCATGATGCCATCGTAGGAATAATCGAAATGGACTTCAAAATTGAGCCCGCCCGTCCAGGGGGCGCGTGAGAAGGTCTTGAGGTCAGCGGGGCGGTGGAGCGTGCGGCCGACTTTGGTGGTGATGAGGAAGTCGCCGCGCGGCTTTGAGCGCAGGAACGCCCCGAGCCGGTGCTCGGAGAGGCCGCGGCCATACCAGGGCGCGGTGTCGTAATAGCGCAGACCTGAGGTCCAGGCCGTATCGAGGGTGGCGCGGGAGTCCGCGTCATCAACCAGGGCATAAAGCTCGCCGATATGGGCCGCGCCAAAGCCGAAGACCGGCAGGTTAAGCGTGGTTGTGCCGACCGTGCGGCGCTCTGTGACCTTGAGCGTCATGCCTCTCCTCCCGCAATCCCGACGGGCGGCTTGGTGCCGCTCTCCACAGGATCGCCCCTATAGTTGTCAGACAAAAATTAGTTTGACAAGTTTTTATCCCCCGTCCAATCCTTTGCGTCAAGCGCCGAGGATCGCGCCTCAAGTCGGCCCGGCGCCCCAGGGGAGAAGATGGATATAGCCGGCACTTATCCGATGCTCTATGCCTTTTTCGACGCGAGCGGAGCGCTCGTGCGCGAGGCCGTGACCCGTCAGGTCAACGCCGCTCTCGCGGTGGGAGCCTCGGGCATTGCCTGTCTTGGCCTCGGCACAGAAGTTGCGAAACTCTCGCTCGCCGAACGGCGGCAGATCATCGATTGGGTGATCGCCGATGTGCGGGGCAGGGCCCCCGTCGCCGTCACCATTGCCGATGGCAATGTGCCCGACATGATCGAGAGCGCGCGGTATGCAGAACGCGCCGGGGCGAGCTGGCTCATTCTGCAGCCGCCGCGTCCGCCGGCCTCCGGGGCTGATCTCATCCGGTTTTTCGCGAGCATTGCGCAGAGCGTTTCCTTGCCCTGCGGCATTCAGAACGCGCCGGAATTTCTGGGCATCGGGCTCACCTCGGCCGAGCTTTTGAGCCTTCATGCCGAAGCGCCGAACGTGACCCTCGTCAAAGCCGAGGCGAGCGCGGTGGCGGTGGCCCGCACGATCGAGGCGGTGAAGGGCCGGATGCGGGTCTTCAATGGCCGCGCCGGGCTTGAACTCACCGACAACTATCGCGCCGGTGTCGATGGCATGATCCCGGGCATGGAAACCATCGATCTGCAGGTGGCCATCGAAAAGGCCATGCGGGCGGGCGAGGACGAAGTGGCCGAGGGGCTGTATCGGCGGCTGCTGCCCACGGTGACCTTCATCATGCAGGGCCTGCCGCAGCTCTTGACCTATGGCAAGCTGATTGCTGCCCTGCGGCTCGGGATCACGCCCAGCGCGGCGCGGCTTCCGGCTGAACCGCTGAGTGCCCTCGGCGAGCAATGGGCGCTGCGCCTTGCCCGTGAACTGGGCCCCTTGCCGGGCTAGAGGAGGACGACATGCCGGATTTTCCGATTATCGACACGCATCTGCATATCTGGGACCAGAACCGTCTCACCTACAGCGCGTTCGCGGGCAGCCCGCTGTTCAACCATCCCTATCAGATTGAGGATTACCAGCGCGACTGCGGCGATCTCCAGATCGAGGCGATGGTCTTTCTCGAATGCTACGCTGATTTCTGGGCCGATGGCGGCCAGTATATCGAAGAGATCAAGTTCGTTGAGGAGTCGGCAAAACGCGACCCGCGCATTCGCGGCATCGTGCCCATGGCCCCGCTCGAATGGGGCGCAAAGGTTGAGCCGATGCTGCGCCAGATGCAGGAGAACCACCCGACGGTCAAAGGCATCCGCCGCATTGTTGAATTCGATAAGGATCCGCGCGCGCTGACTCTGTCCGACGATTTCATCGCGGGGGTGAACCTGCTCGGCAAATTTGGCTGGCACTTCGAAATCAACGTCAACCACACGCAGATGGATATCGTGCGCGAGTTCGTTGAGCGGGTGCCCGAGGTGCCGCTGATCCTTGATCATTGCGGCAAGCCCGGCATCAAGGAAGGCGCCCTCGCGCAGTATCGCGACGATGTGGCGTTTTTGTCGAAGCGCAAGAACCTCTGGATCAAGCTGTCCGACCTGCCGGTTGAGGCGGACCTTAAGACCTGGACCGAGGCGGACCTCCGGCCCTATATCGCGGCCACACTCGACACGTTCGGGCCGGCGCGCACGATTTATGCCGGCGATTATCCCATCTGCCTGCAGGCGACGACGCTCACGCGCTGGGTGGATGTGCTGGATCGGGCGTTTGCTGATCTGGGGCTCTCGAAGGCCGAAATTCGCGCGATTTACCGCGACAATGCCAACAGCTTTTACCGGCTGGGGCTTTAAGGGAATATCATGAAAAAGGCCGAGGCGAAGACCCGGGAGAGCGTGGTGGTGACCGACGCTTTTTCCGAGCTGGTGGCGGCGGAAAACGCCCCCACCCGCCCGTCCACGGCCTATGCCGAGCCGATGCGCGAAGGCCGCTCGATTGCCGAGCAGGTCGCGAACCGCATCATGCAGATGATCAAATCCGGCAATCTGAAAAGCGGGGATCGTCTGCCGACCGAAGCGCAGATGACGATTGCCTTCGGCATTTCGCGGCCGCCGCTGCGCGAGGCGCTGAAAGCGCTGACGCTGATGGGCGTTCTGGCGAGCCGTCAGGGTGGCCGCTACACGGTGACCGATCTGTCGCCCTCGCGCCTCGCTGCCGGTGTAAACGTCATGCTGGGGGTCGCCCAATATGATGTGGCCGAGCATTTTGAGGCGCGCGCCGTGGTCGAACTGGAACTGGTGCGACTTTCAGCCGAACGCGCCACGCTCGATGAACGGGCGCGGATCATGAAGTTGGCCGTCGATGGCCGCGCCTTTCACGATGATCCCGTGGCGTTCCGGCTGATCGACATTGAGTTCCACCAGGCGCTCTACAAGGGCGCGCATAACGCCTTGCTCTCCATGCTGGCGCAGGGGCTTTACGATGTGGGGCTCGATGTGCGGCGTGTCGCCAGCACTGTACCCGGTGTGATCGCAAAGAGCGTGGCGCAGCATGTCCGCGTGGCCGAGGCCGTCCTCGCCGGTGATGTGGCGGGCGCAGTGAACGCCTATCGGCAGCATCTGGAACATGTGCGCGACACCACGGTGGAAACCATGGCCGAGCGCGGCCCAACCTGAGGAGACCCGCCATGGGTGAACGCATTGCCTTCCGCATGAACCTTTTTGCCGGCCAGGCGGCCGAATATGAAAAGCGGCATGACGAGATTTTCCCCGAGCTGGTGACGGCCCTCAAAGACGCGGGCGTTTCCGATTACACGATCTGGCTCGACCCTGAGGATCATCACCTGTTCGGCATTCTGACCCGATCGGACAGTCACACCCTGGGCGCGCTGCCCGACACTGAAATCATGAAGCGGTGGTGGGCGCATATGCGCGACCTGATGGAAACCTATCCGGATAATGAGCCGGTGCAGGTGCCGCTCAAGCGCGTGTTCTACCTGCCGTGAGTGCCTCGTTCCGCATCAGGGACGTGCGCGTCCACACCGTGTCGCCCGCCAACAAGGGCGGGGATTATTTCCAGCAGGGCGGCACCACGCACTGGCTGGTCGACAGCCTGATTTCCAACCCGATGTCCGGCTATGCGCGCTATCGCGAGCGCCGGTCGAGCTGGGGCATTGGTGTTTTGGGCTCGCTGGTCATCGAGATTGAAACCGAAGAGGGTCTTGTGGGTGTCGCCACGGGCACGGGCGGGGTGCCCGCGGCGTGGCTGATCAAGCACCATTTCGCGCGGTTCCTCGTGGGCGAGGACGCCCGCAACATCAACCGCATCTGGGACGAGATGTACCGCGCCTCGCTGCCTTATGGGCGCAAGGGCCTGCCGATGATGGCGATCAGCGCCGTTGATCTGGCGCTGTGGGACCTCAATGGCAAGGTGCGCGGGGAGCCCGTGTACAATCTCATCGGTGGCAAGGTGCGTGATGAGATCACGTTCTACTGCACCGGTCCGGAGGCGGACGCCATACAATCCATGGGCTTTTGGGGGGCGAAAGTGCCGCTGCCCGAGGGGCCGTTCGACGGCGAGGCCGGGCTCAAGCGCAATGTCGCGTTTCTTGCTGCGCATCGCGCCAAGGTCGGGCCGGGCTATCCGATCATGGTCGACTGCTACATGTCGCTTGACGTGCCCTATGCCATCCGGCTCGCCGAAGCGGCCAAGGATGTTGATATCTACTGGTGGGAAGAAGTGCTGCAGCCCGATGATGTCGAGGGCTATCGGCTGATCCGGCAGGCGCATCCGACGCTGAAATGGACCACGGGCGAACATGAATATTCGCGCTTCGGCTTCCGGCGGCTCATCGAGGAGCGGCTGCTTGATATCGTGCAGCCGGACGTGATGTGGGTGGGCGGGCTGACCGAGCTGTTGCGCATTGCCGCCCATGCCTCGGCCTATGAAGTGCCGGTTGTGCCGCATGGCAGCGGGCCCTATTCCTACCATTTCATTGCCAGCCAGACCGGGCCGGCCTTTTGTGAATATGTGGCGGCGAGCCCTGATGGGCGCTCGATTGCCCCAGTGTTCGGGGATCTGTTCGTGGGCGAGTCTCTGCCCGTCAACGGGCGGCTCAATGTCCCGGATCGCCCCGGATTTGGTATGGTGCTGGCCGACCCCGGCCGGTTGGTGCCCGTCGCCTGAAGCATGGATAGATCGATATGACCGCGTTGTTTGATGCCCGCCTTCACCGCCTCCGGGCCCGCATGGAGGAGACCGGGACCGATCTCGTCGCCGTAGGCCCGACCTCGCATATGCGCTGGCTTGCCGGGCTCAGCCCGCATGGCGACGAACGGCCGGTGATGATCCTTGTCGGCCCCAAGGGTGAAGGCATGCTGATGCCGGCGCTCAATGCGGCAAGCCAGCGGTCGCTGACGACCCTGCCGTTTTTCACCTGGAGCGATGATGAGGGCCCGACGAAGGCGCTCACCGCGCTGCTTGCGGCGGTGGGGGCCACGGGGCGGGGGCTCAAGGTTTCGGTCGACGAGACCATGCGGGCCGATTTTGCCTTCCTCGTTGTCGATGCTCTTGAGGCGCCGGTACGCAGCTTTGCCGCCGACACGGTGGGGGCGCTTCGCGCGCAGAAGGACGACGCCGAATATCGGGCGCTCAAGGCCAATGCGCTGATCAATGATGCCGCCATGCGGCACGCGTTCTCGCTGTTGCGCGAGGGCGTTTCTGAGGCCGAAATCGGCACTGCCATCGAGCAGTTTTACGTGAGCCACGGGGCGCGCAAGGAATTCATCTCGGTGTGTTTTGGCGAAAACGGTGCCTTTCCGCACCATGATGTCAGCGACCGGCGGCTGCGGCGCGGCGATCCGGTGCTGATCGATATTGGCGGACGGAGCGCCGGCTATCCCTCGGACATGACGCGGGTGGGCAGCTTCGGGCCCCCGTCGGCCGAGTTTTCCGCCCTTCACGCGATTGTCGAGGGGGCCGTCGTGGCCGGAGTGGCGGCCGCTGTGGCTGGGGCGCGCGGTTGCGATGTCGATGGCGCGGCACGCGGGGTCATCCGCGCTGCGGGCTATGGCGACCGGTTCCTCCACCGCACGGGCCATGGTCTGGGCATTGATATTCACGAGCCGCCCAATATGACCGCGACCTCGGAGACGGTGATCGCCGAAGGCCATTGTTTCTCGATCGAGCCGGGGATCTATCTCTCCGGCCAGTTCGGGCTCAGGCTCGAAGAAATCGTGATCATTCGCAATGGCCGGGCCGAAGTGCTCTCTGAAATGCCGCGGGACATCATCGTCGTCGGCTAGGCTTTCGATCCGCTGCCTGAGCCCGCTGACCGGCACCACCTGAGGTGCTCTTTGCCAAGATGTGCGGTTGGCCTTGCGCCGAACCGTAACGTACGGTACGGTGATGGCGGTTTTGGAGATGTGCCCGTGCCCGGCGGCTTGAGCAAAGAAGAGCTGTTTACCCCGCGCCAGCAGCAGGTGCTGACGGCGGCGCTTGATCTGTTGGTTGAACAGGGAGACCGGCTGACCATGACGTCAGTCGCGCGCCGGGCGCAGTGCTCGAAAGAGACGCTGTACAAATGGTTTGGTGATCGCGACGGTCTCCTGACCGCCACGGTGCAGTGGCAGGCGCTGAAGGTGCGTGTGCCGCAGGTTGACCGGCGCAAGCTCGATGCGCCATCGCTGCGCGCCAGCATGGAACAGTTTGCGCGCGATCTGCTCACGACGCTGTGCGGCGATGTATCAATCACGCTCAACCGGCTGGCCATTACCCATGCGGCAGGCGAGGGCAGCGGGCTTGGGGCGATTGTGCTCGAAAACGGCCCGCTCGCTATCCGTTTGCGGCTGAAGCCGGTGCTTGAAGCCGGGCGCGACGCGCGCCTTATCCGGTTTGAGCAGACCGAGGAGGCCTATCGCAGTTTTTACGGGCTGGTGGTGCGCGACGCGCAGATCCGGCTTTTGCTCGGCGAGGCGCATCGGCCCGAGGCCCGCGAAATCAATGCCGATGCCGCTCGGGCAGTCGAGCAGTTCCTCAAGCTTTACGGAACAGGCCCTCTCGCCTGACCCGACAGAAAACCGGCGGCCGGAGGGGCGCCGGACCATGCAACGCCCTTTTGGGGCCATAACAAGGGAAGACTTCAATGCGCGTCTATTACGATCGTGATGCTGACATCAACATCATCAAATCCAAGAAGGTGGCGATCATCGGCTACGGCAGCCAGGGTCATGCCCACACGCTCAACCTGCGCGATTCCGGCGTGAAGGATATCGTGGTCGGTCTCCGTCCCGGTTCGGCCTCGGCCAAGAAGGCCGAAGGCGAAGGCCTCAAGGTGATGAGCGTGGCGGATGCCTCGAAATGGGCCGATGTCATCATGATGCTGACCCCCGATGAGCTGCAGGCCGATATCTACAAGGCTCATATCGAGCCCAATATCCGCGATGGTGCGGCGCTGGCGTTCGCCCACGGCCTCAATGTGCATTTCAACCTGATCGAACCCAAAAAGACCGTCGACGTGATCATGATCGCGCCGAAGGGCCCGGGCCACACCGTGCGGGGCGAATTCCAGAAGGGCGGCGGCGTGCCGTGCCTCATCGCCGTGCATCAGGATGCATCGGGCAATGCTCATGACATCGCGCTGGCCTATGCGTCGGGCGTCGGCGGTGGCCGGTCGGGTGTGATCGAGACTAATTTCCGCGAGGAATGCGAGACCGATCTGTTCGGCGAACAGGTGGTGCTGTGCGGTGGTCTCGTGGAGCTGATCCGCGGCGGCTTCGAAACGCTGGTGGAAGCCGGCTATGCGCCGGAAATGGCGTATTTCGAGTGCCTGCACGAAGTGAAGCTGATCGTCGACCTGATCTATCAGGGCGGCATTGCCAACATGAACTACTCGATTTCGAACACGGCCGAGTGGGGCGAATATGTCACCGGGCCGCGCATCATCACCTCGGAAACCAAGGCCGAGATGAAGCGCGTGCTCAAGGACATCCAGTCGGGCAAGTTCACCTCGGAATGGATGCAGGAATACAAGGGCGGCGCTTCGCGCTTCAAGGCGACCCGTCGCCTTGCCGATGAGCATCCCATCGAAGAAGTTGGCGAGAAGCTGCGCGGCATGATGCCCTGGATCAAGGCTGGTGCGCTGGTCGACAAGGCCAAGAACTAAAGCTTAATCACGTCAGAGACTTGGAAGGGCCGGGGGAAACTCCGGCCCTTTCTTTTGTCGTCGACAGCCACACTTTACCGACCATTACATCCAATTTGCTATGTAAAGTAACAATGAGACTTCATATTGACGACGCAATGATGCTAGAGTGACGGTAATGAATGTATTAATGCGTACATTCATGCGTCAAACAATGGGGGTTCATCCATGCGCACCATCCGTACACTTGCTTTGGCTACTGTCTCGCTCTTGGGGCTGAGCACCGCCGTTCTGGCGGCTGATCTGATTGTTTCGGTCGAAGAGCCTTCGGCAGCGCCGTCGGCGCAGTAGGCGGCCTCGGTCTATCTGGGCCTGATCGGCGGCTACGGCACGGCGACTGGCGATCTGACCGATATCAGTGCCGTCCCGGTGGGCTCGCCGACCGAAATGTCGCTCGAGGGTTACCTGCTCGGCGTGCAGGCCGGTATCGATCTGCCGATGTCGGATAGCGTTGTGCTGGGTCTCGTGGGCGATGTGTCCTGGGCCAATATCGCGGGCGACAGCTGCGTTGAGCAGACCGATGTGACCTGTTCGGAAATTGATCAGACCGGACATAGCCGCCTTGAAGCCAATATCGATTGGCTTGCCACCCTCCGCGCCCGCCTCGGCGTCGATGTGGGCGGCGTGCTGCTGTACGGCACTGCCGGTGTGGCCATGGCCGATGTTTCGGCGACCGTCACCAATTACGACGGCACCAATGATGCCGACGGCAGCGCCAGCCATTATGGCTATGCCGTGGGCGTGGGTGCTGATTTCGACGTCGCCGACAACCTGACGGTTGGCGTTGAATATCTCTATGTTGATCTCGGCGCTGCCGATTACAGCTTCGACGCGCCGGTTGGCGATGTCGGGTCGGCCTCTCTGACGTCCAATATCCTGCGCGCATCGGTCAAGATGCACTTCTAAGCTTCAGATCCTGAAGACGAAAAAGGGCACTTCGGTGCCCTTTTTTTATGGCCTCGCTCAGCGGGGCTTGTCCTTGTCCTCGGCAATCCGTTCGGCGGTGAGTTTTTCAACGAGCCCGATCAGGCGGCGGATATCCTCTTCGCGCAGCAGGTCCATTTTCTGGTGCAGCGCCTCGATATCGAGTTCGGCGCGCAGATTCACATCATAATCCAGTTGTGCCTTGTGCCGGTCGACATCGGCCTGCCGGTTCTGCGCCATCATCAGGATGGGCGCGGTGAAGGCGGCCTGAAAGCTGAGAGCCAGATTGAGCAGGATGAACGGGTAGGGGTCCCAATGCGCGATCCAGGCCACGGTGTTCAGCACCAGCCAGAACACCAGCAGGCCGGACTGGATGATGATGAAGCGCCACGAGCCGACAATGGCGGCAATCCTGTCGGACATGCGTTCGCCCAGGGATAGGGACCCGGGGTGGGGCGAGCGGTCCTTGAGGGTAAATTTCGCCTTGGCGGGCAATTTGGCTTCGGTCATCTTCGCCTCCTCACTGGAGGCACCATGTCAAACCTCCTCGGCAGCAGCCAGCGGAAACCGAGCGGCGTGGACAGGCGGGGCCTCTCGGCACGTCGGGGCTTGCGCGGAGGCGTGGCTGCGGGTTCAATCAGCGGCAAGAGTGGAGGGCCGCCGATGAGCGCCGAAGACGATATCAGCCGGGTGACGGCGCAGGAGCAGGGGCTCGTGTTCGAGAGTTTCGATGAGCACGTGGCGTTTAAGCTGGGGGTTGCGATCCGCGACCGCGCGCTGCGCGATGGCGCGCCGATTGCCATTGAAGTGCGCACCTGGGATCGCGTGCTGTTTTTCGCCGGCCTGCCGGGCTCGTCCTTCGAAAATGCCGATTGGATCCGGCGCAAGGTGAACACGGTGAAGCGGGTGCTCAAAAGCTCGTACCGGGTAGTGCTCGAGAAAAAGTTCGAGGAAAACTACTTCCCGCCCGGCCGCGGCTTCAACAATGATGAGCACGCGCTCGCCGGCGGCTGTTTCCCGATCCGGTTGAAAGGTGCGGGTATTGTTGGCACGGTCACCGTATCGGGCGTCCCGCAGCGCCGCGACCATTACTACGCCGTCGCTGGCGTCTGCGACACCCTGGGGCTTGATCCGGCGGATTGGTCGCTTCCGGGGGAATGAGGGGCGAAAGCATGACCGAGACCCTTCCCGTACCCCTTACCGGTGGATGCCAGTGCGGCGCTGTGCGCTATGGGGTGACTGTGGTGCCGGAGGATGTGCATCTGTGCCATTGCCGCATGTGCCAGAAGCAGGTTGGCGGCCCGTTTGCCGTTATCGCGCCGGTCGATAGGGCCGGGTTCACGGTGACGCGCGGGACCATCGCGTGGTTTCAGTCCTCGGCGCTGGCGCGGCGCGGGTTTTGCCGCGATTGCGGCACGCCGCTGATTTTTGAGTATCCGGCCTCCACGCATATCGGGGTCATGGCGGGCACGTTCGACGAGCCCGATCGTGTGCCGCCGGTCATCCAGTATGGCAATGAGGGGCGCGTCGCCTGGTATGCGCATATCGCCGCTCTGCCGGGCCTTGAGGCGACCTATGAGGATGATCCGAACGCCATGCTGCCCCGGATATCGGCCTCAAACCGCCAGCACCCGGACCACGACACGGATCATTGGGTGCCGGGGGGCTGGACAGCCGAGCGCTGAGCCCCGCCGCTTCAGGGAGCGCCTCCAAAAGGCCCGTTCAGCTGTTGCCGCGCGCGCCGACTACGCAATTCGACAGATGAAACCAATTCGGCTATTCTATTCAAATTGGATAGATTCTTCGTTTTTTTTAAGGAGAGAGCCGTGGGCATTCTGGTTGGGTTGCTTGTTGCCGTTCATATTTTGGCCCTTGCCGCCGGGGCAGCGAATGGCGCGATGAATATGGTGTCGGGGCCGCGGGTGGCGTCGGCCTCAGCGGAGACGCGCAGCGTGCTCTTTGCCATGCAGGATATCACGGCGCGGGTTGGCAAATATGCCATGGCGACCCTGATCGTGACCGGCCTGTTGATCCTCGGGCTGAAGTGGAACTTCACGCCGCCCAATGCCTGGTTCTTTGTGAAGATGGCTGGCGTTGTCGGCATGCTGGTGTTTATCGCGCTCGGCGAACGGCAAACGCATAAGGCGCGCGCAGGCGGGCCAGAGGCGGGTGCGGCCGCCGGGGCGGCCAAGCGCTTTGGGCAATTGACCTCGGCCTCCTTTCTCGTCGTGGTGATTGCGGCAGTCTACGCCTTCGACTGAACGCTGCCCCAAAAGGCTTGCACAGGGGGCGGAACTTGCGCATAGTCCCGCCCAGTTGCAGTGCCCAACAGGGGTGAAGATGTCGCGCAGTCGCGCCATTGCCATTGCCGATGAATCGGCTCGCCGCGCCCAGCTTGTTCTGGGCGCTGGCCTTTTGCTGCTTCCGGCCCTGCTGCTTCTTCTTATCAGCCCCTGAGCACCGGCTGTCCGCACTCTGCGGACGGGTGAGCAGGGGAGATGACCACCCAAGCCGCAAGACATTGTCTGGCCCGATGGTCCTTTGCCGACCCGGCCGCTGATAAGGAAGCCTCAAATGACCCGTGCTGAGATGACGCAGAGCAACACAGATCGCGTCTATATTTTCGATACGACCCTGCGCGACGGCGAACAGAGCCCCGGCGCAACAATGACGCTCGAAGAAAAGCTGCAGGTCGCCGAAGTGCTCGACGACATGGGTGTCGATATTATCGAGGCCGGGTTCCCCATCGCGTCAAACGGCGATTTCGAGGCCGTCGTCGCGGTGGCCAAGCAGGTCAAGACTGCCGTTGTGGCCGGGCTCGCCCGCGCCATTCCCGGCGATATCGCGCGGGCGGCTGAAGCGGTGCGCCATGCGCGGCGGGGGCGCATCCATACCTTCGTGTCGACCTCGCCCATCCACCTCGCGCATCAGATGAAAAAGACCGAGGCCGAAGTGCTGGAGATCATCACCGGCACGGTGGCGCAGGCGCGCAATCTGATCGACAATGTGGAGTGGAGCGCGATGGACGCGACCCGCACCCCGCTCGATTTTCTGGCGCGCTGCGTGGAACTGGCGATCAAGGCCGGGGCAACCACCATCAACCTGCCGGATACGGTGGGCTATGCCGTGCCCGAAGAGCATGAGCGCATGTTCCGCTCGATCATCGAGCGTGTGCCCGGGGCGGATCGGGTGATCTTTTCGGCCCATTGCCACAATGATCTCGGGTTGGCCGTGGCCAATTCACTGGCCGCCGTGCGCGGTGGGGCGCGCCAGGTTGAATGCACGATCAATGGGCTGGGCGAACGGGCGGGCAATGCCGCGCTCGAAGAAGTGGTGATGGCGCTGAAGACCCGTGCCGATGCCATGCCCTATGAGACCCGGATCGAAAGCACGCACCTGTCGCGGGCGAGCAAGATCGTGTCGGCGGCGGCGAATTTCCCGGTGCAGTATAACAAGGCGATTGTGGGCAAGAACGCTTTCGCCCATGAAAGCGGCATCCATCAGGATGGCATGCTGAAGAACGCCCAGACCTATGAAATCATGACGCCGGCATCGGTCGGCATCAAGGAAACGACGCTGGTCATGGGCAAGCATTCGGGCCGGGCCGCCTTCAAGGACAAGTTGAAGGAACTCGGCTACGAGCTGGGCGACAATGCCTTCCAGGAAGCGTTCCAGCGCTTCAAGGATCTCGCGGACCGCAAGAAGCATGTCTATGACGCCGATATCGTGGCGCTGGTCGATGATGAGGCCGGTTCGGTCGATGACCGGATCAAGCTCGTCGATATGGAAGTGGTGTCGAAGACCGGCGGCATTCACCGTTGCGACATTACGCTGTCGCTCGACGGTGCCGCGGTTTCAGCGACCTATGATGGCACCGGATCAGTTGATGCCATCTTCAACGCCATCAAAAAGGCCGTGGGGCAGGACCCCAATCTCGTGCATTACGGCATTGACGGGGTGACGGGCGGTACCGATGCGCAGGCGAGCGCGCATGTGCGGCTTGAAATGAATGGCCGCATTGCCTCGGGCAATGCCGCCGAGCCCGATACGCTCGTTGCTTCGGCGCGCGCCTATCTCAATGCCTATAACCGCCTGATGATCGATCGCGGCCGGGCGGCGCAGGGGGCGCTCGCCGGCTAAAGCCGGGCCGCGAGACAGGGTTTGGGGCCGTCCTTCGGGGCGGCCCTTTGTTTTGGTGAGCCAGCGGACGGGCGCGCCCGTAGTTGTGATTTGAAGTCCCGCTGAAGCGGCGCGACACTCTATTAGGAGATCGGGTGATGGCACGGACAGGCTTTGGTTTGGCGGCAGCGCTTATGGGCGTGATGGCGATGAGCGCGGCACAGGGCGCGGAGACCGCCTATGCGATTTTCGCCGGTGGGTGCTTTTGGAGCATCGAGAGCGATTTCGACCATGCGCCGGGCGTGATTTCGACGACGTCGGGGTACACGGGCGGGCATCTTGATAACCCGCGCTATGAGGATGTGGTGACCGAAACCACCGGACATCGCGAGGCGGTGAAGGTGGAATATGACCCCAGCGTCACGAGCTACGCGACGCTGGTGGACACGTTTTTCCACCTGATTGACCCCACGGACCCGCGCGGGCAGTTCTGCGATTTCGGCGAAAGTTACACCACAGCGGTGTTTCCGGCGACGCCTGAGGAAAAGGCGATTGCCGACGCCAAGGTGACAGAAGTGGCCGGGCTTTTAGGCAAGCCCGTGGCGACCAGCATTCTTGATGCCGCGCCGTTCTGGCCGGCCGAGGCGGTGCATCAGGATTTCTGGACGGGCACGGAAGTGCTCGGCAATGGCTCCACCCGGGCCGCGCATTACCAGCGCTACCGCATCGGCTGCGGCAAGAATGCCAAGGTTGAGGCGATCTGGGGCAAGGACGCGTTCAAGGGCCTTGACGGTCACGCCTGAGCCTTTAGCCGAGATCGGGGGTCCGCTCGCCCTGGTGCAGGGTGTGCGGATCGTCGGCCAGCGTGATTTCGGCCTGCGCGCCGCCGACCTTCAACAGCCGTGCCATGGCGGCTTTGCCCTTTTCGGTCATGTCGCGGAGCGTTGGCAGGTATTCGGGCGTAGCGACCCAGGCGCGCAGTTGCAGCACGATTTTGTCGCCGGAAAAGGCTTCGACATGCACTGTGGGCACGGGGTCCTTGAGCACGCGGGCGTCGGCCGTGGCGATATTCAGCATGGCATCACGGGCGCGGGCGACATTGATGCTGTCGGGCACGCTGATATTGGCATCGATCCGTCGGCGTGGTTCGCGGCTATGGTTGGTAATGGCTGAGTTCCACAGCTTCTGGTTGGGGGTGAAGATATAAAGGCCGCTGGTGGAGCGGAGCCGCGTCCCGAAGAGGCCGATTTCAACCACGATGCCCGCCACGCCATCGGCCACCACATATTCGCCAATGGCGATGGGCCGCAGCCACACGAGCATCAGCCCGGCGGCGATATTGGCGAGTGTGTTTTGCAGCGCCAGCGCAATGGCGAGGCCGCCCGCGCCCAGCACGGCGTAAATCGAGGCGCTGGGAACACCCACAAAGCTCAGCGCCGTGACCAGCGCGAAGATGATGATGCCGTAGCGGGAGGCCTGCGCCACCAGCGGGCCGAAATTACGGTCGATTCCCGAGGCATGGGGCAAGAGCCGCAAAATCAGCCGCTGCGCCCAGCGCGCGAGAACCAGACCCAGCGCAACGATGGCGATGGCGCTGAGCAGCGGCAGGAGATTGGCACTCGACCAACCAAGGAGCGCGCGGAAGAATTCGTCTGTCGTCATGGGCTTATCCACGATTGCGAGGGTTCGGCGAACCCTTTTCGGCGATAGTTTAACCGAACGCGCGGTCAAAATGACTAAAGCGTCGTTCTTTATGACATGGGTGCTGGACAAGCCCCCCATGCCCTGCTAGTCACCGCGCCGGACCGGGTGCATAGCTCAGATGGTAGAGCAGCTGACTCTTAATCAGCGGGTCCAAGGTTCGAGTCCTTGTGCACCCACCAACCATTTCCCTGATTTATATGGGGGATTTGGTTCGTGACCTCGTAGTCGTAACCAAATGCCAGCGAACGAACCGGACAATGACCGGACTTTGGTGTCGGTTAGGCATAATACCGCCGCTGAGACGTGACGCATGAGTTCGTGGTCAGCGTTGCTGTGGCTACGTGATGCCTACCGCATTTGCGTAGGGCTTATATGGTCCTCTTGGCCTAATTTTGTCTTTGTTGGTCAACTGCTGGCACTTTCCGCTAGGCCACAGGCTAGGCCCCCACTCCCCCCACCCCCCAACTTTCGAAATATGGGACCCGTCCGGTCAGCTACATCGCATTCCGGACGCTCGATCCCGAAAAATATACAAAAAATTTTTGGCGCTTTTTTTCTGACCGTTGCGGACATCTCCCATTAGTGCGCTGCGACAAGTATCCAACCCTTCGGAACCCGGAAGGGGCCTAAAACGTCCGAAGAGCCCCCGAGAGAAACGTTCGCACTTTCATTCTGCCGCAGCCGGACTTGGTGTGCTCCGGTCCCGTAGAGCCTCATAAAGCCCCCTTGGCCCGAGCAACCCTAAAAGACGACACTCTGCCCCCAAGTACCAAAGCCCGCCACCGACACCACGGCCGCCCAGCGGGACGGATACTCCCCCGCCATGCTCCTGCACCATCCGCACCTCTCGGTTGCGGATCTCACCTAAAAACTTGTTCTACGTCTTGCTGGTCATGCTCCATCCTTGTCTGTTAAGGATTGGGCACATTAGCGACTACATGTGGGAGCCCGTTCCATCCAAGGGAAGACGATCCCGCTAAGTAGCATGGGGCACATCTGCGCCACCGCCACAATGAACTTGAACAGTTGCATGGAGCGCTACTCAGGAGTTGGAGTCTCCGACAAACCCGGTGCCGGTCATCTGGCGACGCGAGGGGCTGAAGGTTCCCCACAAGCAACCCAAGCGCGGGCGGCTCTGGCTCAATGATGGATCTTGCCTCCGGCTCAGGCCCGAGCATCCCAACCATGTCTCGACCTACGACTTCGTCGAGGATCGAACCCACAATGGGCGGAAGTATCGGATGCTCAACATCATCGACGAGTTCACCCGCGAGTGCCTCGCTATCCGAGTGAACCGCGGACTGAGGGCAGTTGACGTCATCGACGCGCTCACTGACCTGTCCATACTGCGCGGCATCCCGGCCACATCCGTTCCGACAATGGCCCAGAGTTCATCGCCAACGCCCTCAGGGCCTGGATCGCGGCGGTCGGGGCCAGCACGGACTATATCGAGCCGTGGTCACCCTGGCACGGAGGGGGCCCCAGGGTGCCTGCAGCGACGCGGAACTGCTCACGAAGATCGAGGCGGTCATTGAGGCGTCGCCGTTCAACGGGGAAGGCTATCGCAAAGTCTGGGCCCGACTGCGGGCAGACGGCGTTCGCACGGCGGCGCGCAGG
>CAIKKY010000030.1 GCA_903828145.1 uncultured Hyphomicrobiales bacterium
CAATCACCGGCGATTACTCGAACCCATCGGCAACATCCCGCCAGCGGAAGCCGAGGCAAACTTCTACGCGGCACTGGAACAACCGCCCATGGCCGCATAACTTAAACCAAACAGCCTCCGGAACTCCCGGTGCGGTTCAATCAGATGCTGAAGCATCTCTTGCGCACCACCTGCCTCACGCCTGTTCTCTTGCTGACCGCCGGTGCAATGGCGGGTGAATTGCCTGCCGTCAGCCAGCCGAACAGCGTCGTATCCATCGGCGTCGCGAGCGACGATGACGGGCTTTGGCTTTCGGGCGACGCACGTTTAGCGGCCGCGCTGGGTGATCTGCTCGGCGCACAGGGTGACGTGCAATTCGAAGTCGGCGATGGCTATGCGCACCTCGGGGTGGCCTCCCACCTGTTCCTGCGCGACCCGACCCTCGGCCTCATCGGACTCTACGGTGCCGGGAGCCTTGAAGACGATGGAACCGTGCTGGGCAAGCTGGGCGTTGAAGCCGAACTCTACCTCGGCGCGCTGACCGCTTCCGCGCTGGTGACCAGCGATCAGGATGGCGACGTGGATGCCAAGGCGCGGATCGCGCTCTATCCGGCAGAATCGACAAAGCTCTACTTCGGGATCGACAATATCGAAGTGACGGAACTAACAGCCGGGTTTGAGCAGAGCCTTGGCAGCAATGTCTCGCTCTTTGCCGAAACCAGCTATGATTCCAACGACGAGAGCTTTGCGGTGCTCGGCGGTATTCGCATTCAGTTTGCGGGCGAAGAGCGCTCGCTGATCCAGCGGGATCGCGAGGATGTGGCGCCGCTGTGGCGCATCATCGACAATCCGACCGTCGATGCATCGGCGTCACCGAGCAGTTCAGCGAGTCCCTCTGCCTCGCCGTCCCCGAGCCCGTCATTCTTCCCATCGCCTAGTCCGTCATTCATTCCCTGACGCTGCTCGGTTCCTGAATGACCGAAGACGGGCCGCGCCGGAGGGTGCGGCCTTTATGTTTGCTGAACCCCGTATCAGGATCCAAACGCCATGCTCACGCTCTACTCGCATGCCGTCGACCGGGCGATTGGCATTGATGCGTCCGCTGAGGTCGAAGCAGCGCTGGCGCGGCTCTTTGCGGCGGCGATTACCCAGAAGCACCCCCCGGCCCGCCGCCTGACGATCCGGCGCAGCGACCAGGGCTTCGAGTTCACCGCACAGGGTGAGCCGCCGCGCGTGCTCACCGATTTCGCCGCCGTGATCGAAGATGTGCGCTATGCGCTCCATCAGTTGGGCAGCTACATGTTTGGCCGCCTGTCAGGGGCGCTGGTGACCTTTTCCGGCAAGGGCATCCTGCTGATTTCTGCCAGCCGTACCGACACGCTGTCGCTGGTGGGCTGGGCGCTCGATCGGGGCTTTGGCCTCGCTGGCGCCGATGGCGTCCGGCTCAACACCGATGATGCGACCCTCAGCGCCGAGCCCGGACCGATCCGCATCGGCAATGACGAGAGCCCGCTGATCTATCCCTCAACGAGTTTTAAAAGCGGCAAGCTCGTGCGGTTTGGCGAGACGGATTATCTGATTCCGTCGCCGGATTGGCTGACCGCAAGCGCCGGGCTTTTGCCTGCGGCGGTTGTCGCGGTGGATTCGACCCCGGGCGAACCGGCACTGCGGGCGCTCGCTGAACAGCAGGCTGTTGAGGTGCTGGGCCGGGCAAGCCTTGATCTCGGCGGTGGTGCGGGCAACCCCGTGCTCCTCGGGCTGGCCGCAACAGTGCCGGTGATCGCCGCGCGCTTCCGGTCCGTGGCCGACCTCGACGACCGGCTGGACGTGATCCTGCAAGCGGCGGCCGAGATGGACTGGACCCCGGCGCAGGCGCGGAAGATCATTTTCCCTGAAACGCCAAGCGTCCCGGCACGCGCCGTGGCGGCAGCCGCAAAGCGCGAACCCCCAGCGGCCACCGCGCGCGAATTGACCACGCCGCTGACCATTGCGCTCGCCACCTATGATGATTTCGATGGTGCCTATTTCACCGTCCAGTCTACCCGCTTGTTCCATGCAGACCTGATGGACCAGGTGTCGTTCCTCATTCTCGACAACAACCCGACGGGCGTCTGCGCGCCCTATCTCAAGGCGCTCGAAAACGCTGTGCCCAACCTGCGCTATGTGCCCTATACTGGCCGCGTGGGCACCGTGGTGCGGGATCGGCTGTTTGCCGAAACCCAATCTGAATATGTGATGTGCGTCGACTCCCACATCATGATTGCGCCGGGGGCCCTCAATCGCCTGTTCGCCTATCTCAAGGCCAACCCCGGCACCAGGGACCTGATGCAGGGCCCCATGCTGCATGATGATCTCAAGACCGTATCGACCCATTATGATCCGGTCTGGAACATCGGCTTTTACGGCGCCTGGGGCAGTGATCCGCGCGGCCACGATCCGGCTGCTGAACCCTTTGATATCGACATGTGCGGCCTGGGGCTGTTTGTTGCCCGCCGCGAGGATTGGTTGGGGTTCAATCCGCGCATGACCGGCTTTGGCGGCGAAGAAGGCTATATCCACGAGAAGTACCGGCAGGCCGGGCGGCGCACGCTGTGTCTGCCCTTCCTGCGCTGGGCCCATCGCTTTCAGCGCCCCTTCGGCGTGCCCTATGCCATGACCTGGGAAGACCGGGTGCTGAACTATCTGCAGGGCCACAGGGAACTCGGCACCGGCGAGGATGCGATGCGCCAGCATTTTGCCGAGCTCTTGGGCAAAGAAGCTGCGACGCGGATGTTTGATCGGGCCGAGGCGGCCATTGTCGGGCCCTGATCGGCCGCAGCAACGGAGGGGCCGGTCGTGAGCACGCCACGGTTCCTGGTCGTTTTTGCTGCGCACTCGCCCTATTCGCCGGATCGGCGCATGTCCTCTTTGCCGCTCATCGCGGGGCTCCGCGCTCTGGGGCAGTCGGCTGAGCTGCAGGTCTTGGCCGAAACCGCTGAAAAGCGAACGGCGGACGTTGTTCTGTTCCATATGAACGACCCCACCGTTCTGCCGCATATCGAGGCGTTGCGCCGGCTTCGTCGCGGCACAGTGCTGGCGTTTGTGTGTGATCTGTTTGATTTTGATCTTCTGGCCCGCACGGCTGATCTCGTGGATGGCTTCATTGTGCCCACCCGCGCCATGCAGCTGCTCGTGGCCAATGCCAGCGGGCGGCCCACGCTTGTGGTGCCCGAGGCGATCGACCCGATTGCGTTTCCGGCCGATGGCGTTGCCGTGCCTGTTTTGCCCAGCAACCGCGCACTCTGGTTCGGCCTGGCCGAAAACTACTACAATTCGTTCGACCGGCTGATCGGCGCCTTGCGCCGTGCTTGCCCCGATTTTGCGGTGACCTTTACGGCAATGGCCGAGCAGCCCATCTACTCGGAACTGGTGCGCGAAACCATTCCGTTCTCGCCCGAAGGCTTCTATGGCGCGGCGACGCCCTTCAGCCATGCCCTGCTGAACCACCTGCCGTTCGACTACCGGGTGAACACCTTCATCAAATCACCCAATAAAATGATTACGGCGCTGGTGCGCGGGCAGGTGCCGCTGGCATCAGCAACCCCGAGCTACCGCGAAATCGCTGGGGCCTTCGGGCTCCAGCCGCTGCTCTTTGCGACCCCCGCAGAATTCGCGGATCGCCTTGAAACCATGGATGCAGTGGCCCAGCGTGCGGACTATCGTCTCAATGACGTGCGGAGCGAACTGCTCGATCTGTTGCGCCCGGATCGGCTCGCGGCGCAGTTCCTGTCGGCGGCGGGGCTCTGAGCCGATCAGCCCGCAGCAAGGCGCTCTGAGCCCATAATCACCCGGTTGCCGAGCTTGTTGTGGCCCGGCTTGAGCGACTTGCGGATGACAATCAGCGAATTGCGGAACTCGATGGCGTCGATCCAGCCCTCGCTCAACACGCGCGGGAGCACGCCATCGGGGAAAAACGCCGCGAGGCGGGCCGGCAGGCCGCCCGGGGGCGCCCAGAACTCGAAATTGACCAGATCGGTGAGCAGCCGGAACAGCATGAGCGCGCCCTCCGGCGCATCGATACCGCCCTGATAGGCCGGCCAGTACAGCGCATGGGTATCCTCCACGACATAGATGCCGCCGGGCGCCAGCGTGGTGAAATAGGCGAGAAAGCTCTCGATGACGTCGGGCGACATGTGCGACCCATCATCGATAATGATGTCATAATGCGGCGCGATGGCATGGATGGCATCGAAGGCCGCCCGGCTGTTGGCATTGCCGACGACAAGCTTGATGCGCGGATCGTCAAAGCGGAGGAGCCCGCACCGGGGGTTGATATCGCAGCCCACCAGGTGCTGGGCCTGATCAAAATAAGTGGCCCAGGTTTCAAGCGAGCCCCCGTTCTGCACCCCGATTTCCAGCAGGTTGATCGGTCGGTTTTGCAGCGGTGCGAAAAGGGCATCATAGAACGGCAGGTACGAGGCCCATTTGTCGCTGACCTTGCCGGTCTTGGCGTAATGGATTTCGGCAATGCTGGGCATGGTGGACCTGTGACGCATGAAGACTATGGCTGTGTATCCCAATCCTTTCACTGACCAAAGACACCAAAGCGGGAGCATTTGAACTGATTATGAAGCGGCCTGCCCCTTGGACCGGCGGCAGGCTTCTGTCACTGACAAAGGCGACATTAACGCGCGCTGCCTTGGCCATGGACGCTCTGCCCCGATGACGACACTCCTCGAACACTACCTCACGCTGGTCGCGCGCACACTTGTGGGCACGATCTATGATGATCCGCCGTTGCCCGCGATGGGGCAGACCCGCTTCGACCCCAGGGCGCGCGAACTGGGCTGGGACTGGCCCTCTGTGGCCTTCACCATGGTGGGCGCGCACCGGCTGGCCAATGTCCGGCACCTGCTCGAAAGCGTGATCCGCGATGGCGTGCCGGGCGATTTCGTCGAAACCGGCGTGTGGCGCGGCGGGGCCAGTATCATGGCGCGGGCGGTGCTGTTTGCGCATGGCGTGACCGACCGCAGGGTCATCCTCTGCGACAGCTTCGAGGGCTTGCCGCCCCCCGATCCCGAGCGCTATCCGGCCGATGCCGGCGCGACGTTCCATCTGCACGCCGCTCTCGCGGTGTCCGAGGAAACCGTCCGGCACAATTTCAGCCGCTTTGATCTGCTTGACGATCAGGTGGTATTTCTCAAGGGCTGGTTCAAAGACACCATGCCGCGCGTGCCGAGCGAGACCATTGCCGTGCTGCGGCTTGATGGCGACCTTTATGAATCCACCATCGATCCGCTGAACGCGCTTTACGACCGCATTCCCCGCGGCGGCTATGTGATTGTGGATGATTACCATGCCGTGCCGACCTCAAAGGAAGCGGTGCATGATTTCCTGTCGGCGCGGGGCGAGGCCCCGGCTATGGTGATGATTGAAGGCGGCGGGGCCTACTTCCGCAAATGACCTCAGGGCCCCGGCGACGGGTCGGCGCGGGCGGACGAGACACGATCACGGTGAAACGATTGTCGCTTGACCCGCCCCGGGTCAGCGGCTGAACAAGCGGGCATGATGTTGACTGATCGCGCGCCTCATACCGGAGAGGAGAGCCGCCCCCTCAGGGTGCTGGCCTTTACCTGCTCGCGCGACCGCCCGGTGATGCTGCGCCACGCGGTGATGCAGATGCAGCGCCAGACCTATCCCGTCGATCACATCGTCTATCTCAACGCGCCACTGGTTGCCGGTCAGCCCCAGGTGAACCGCAATTACGAGACGCTGGTGCGCGATGCAGCGGCGGAAGCGCCGGAGCGGCTGAAGCTGCGTATCGGCCCCACGGGCACGCACCACCAGAACTATATGGCGGCCCTCTCTGCTATCGATCTTGAGGACTACGACCTTTTCGTGCAGGTCGATGACGACGACCTCTACCTGCATGCTTATGTCGAGAGCATCGTGCGGCACTATCAGGCCTCACCCTGGGATTATTCCGGCTCGGCATCCGCCGGGCTGTTGCGGGGGGCTGTGTGGGAAGAGAACACTCATCTGCCCAGCCTCGGCCTTGGCGACGAGGATCGGGCTGCCGGCGTGCCGCCCATCATTCCGCCAACCCTCGCGCTGTCGCGCCGAGCCGTGCTGGCGCTTCGCGACATGCCCGATACCGGCGACTATCACGATCGCATGTGGCGGCGCTATCTGGCGCGGCACGGCGATATGGTGCTGGCGATCCGGCCTGAACGGCACTTCGTCTATCATCTTCACGGCCACAACGCTTCAACAGCGCCGTGGCTCGGACCGCAATCCTGACCGCTGCCGGTCGACGCTTTCAAAGACGCCGATGCGCTTTGCAGCACGCGGCCAGAAGAGGAACTCATGGGCTGGTCAATCCGTCGCCTCAACCGCGCTCAGGCCATCAATGGCGCGAAAACCTATCTCGAAATCGGCGTTGAAACCGGGGTCACCTTCAAGGGTGTAACCGTAGAGCGTAAGGACGGCGTTGATCCGTACTTCGCCTTTGATCCGGCCACCCTCGCCAATGACCGGGTTCGGCTTCATGCGCTGCGCAGCGATGCGTTCTGGGCGTCAGACCTGCCGCTGGCCTATGATCTTATCATGCTGGATGGCCTGCATACATTTGAGCAGACGTTCCGCGATTTCCTCGCCTCGTTGAGCCACGCCCATGCCCGCACCATCTGGCTGATCGACGATACCGTGCCGAGCGACGTGTTTTCCGCGCTGCCCGACCACAGCCAGTCTATGCGGCACCGCCAGCGCATGGGGATTCCGGGCTATGCGTGGCATGGCGATGTCTTCAAACTCGTGCTGGCGCTGCACGATTTCTTCCCCACGCTGAGCTATGCGACCATCATCAACTCCGGCAACCCGCAGACCCTCGTGTGGAAAGAGCCGCGCGCCGGGTTCGAGCCGGTGATGAACAGTCTCGAACAGATCTCGCGCCTCAGCTTTTTTGATATCGATGCCCATGTCGCGCGCTTCAATCTGGTTGATGAAGAGACCGCCTTTGCCCGCCTCACGGCCGGGTTCGCAAAGGCCTGATCGGGAGGCGGGCCGCCGTGGCGCGTCCCTCCCTCGCGCGAAAAGGCGGATTAGCCTTTCGTCTATGACTATTTTATGATTATAATTCAGTCTATTGGGTGCAGCACTATCCTTTTACATCCCGCCGCGTATCCAGCCCTATCCCTCTCGATGCCAACCCTAGTCTTCATGGTTGCTGGTCCGGCAAAAGCCTGTGCAATGGTTTCGCGGACCATTAGGGGGACTATCCATGACCAAACAGAAGCATATGCGGGGCCTCAGCACCCTGCTGGGCACCGTGGCACTCGTTGCGGGCTTCTCGGGCATCGCCCGGGCTGAAGACATTGAAGTCGCTTACCTCTCGGCCAGCTCGGCCAACACCTGGCTCGCGACCTCGCTCGTCGAGATGCAGAAAGTGGCCGCGGCCAATGGCATCAAGATCACCGAGTTCGACGCCCAGTTCGATCCGGCCAAGCAGACCGCTCAGGTGCAGGATGCCATCGCGTCGGGCAAGTACAAGGGCATGATCCTTGTCGCGCTGACCGGCGCTGGCGCCATCCCCGATGTGCAGGCCGCGCTCGATGCCGGCATGCAGGTCGTTGGCCTCAATCAGGTCATCGGCGCCGATCTGACCACTTCGGATCCGCAGGTTGAAGGCATGGCCGCATCGGTCATGGCCGCGCCCTACCGGTCTGGCGTGCGTCTCGGCATGCTGACGATCAAGGCCTGCGAAAACGTTGATCCGTGCGGCGTGGCCTATATCTATGGCATCAAGGGCATTCCGCTCGATGTCGCCATGCGTCAGGGCTTCGACGACGCGCTGAAGGACCACGCCAATATCTCGGTCGTGGCTGAAGGCGAAGGCAAGTATCTCGGGCCCGATGGCGGCATTGCCGCGACCCAGGATATCCTGCAGCTCAACAAGCCCTTCCAGGTCATGATCGGTTCCGACCAGTCGATCCAGGGCTCGGCGATTGCGCTGAAGGACGCCGGCATGGCGCCGGGTACCGTGAAGCTCATCGGTCTCGGTGGCTCGGCCCCCGCGATTGAAGGCATCAAGGATGGCAGCTGGTACGGCGGCGTGTTTGGCGCTCCGGCCGATGAAGGCCGTCTCGCCATGGAGGCCATGGTCAAGGCGCTTGCCGATGGCACCAAGTCGGGCGGTCTCGATCCGCTGACCACCATTCCCGATGAAGGCCTGATCACCAAGGACAATGTCGACAAGTTCTCGGCGCAGTGGAACGGCTGAGTGGCCGATTCTGTAGCCAATACGCACAGTTTGCTGACCCTTTCGGGGGTCAGCAAGCATTTCGGTGGGGTGGATGCGCTCAGCGATATCTCCATCGCCTTCGAAGCCGGTAAGGTTCATGCGCTTGTCGGTGAAAACGGCGCCGGTAAATCGACCCTCGGCAAGCTGATCCTCGGCATTCATCGCCCCAGCGGCGGGACGATTGCGCTGGACGGCAAAGACATCAGCATCGAAGAGCCTGCCGCCGCGCTGCGGCTCGGCCTCGTCGGCATCGCGCAGGAATTGTCGCTGATGCCGCGTGCCAATGTCATGGACAATATCGCGCTGGGGCGCGAGGTGACCCGCCGGGGCCTCGTCGACCGCGCAGCAACGCTCAAAGCCGTCAAAGACGTGATGGACCGCTACGACATGCGGCTCGATCCGTTCGCCATTGTCGGCGACCTGCCCATGGCCGAACGCCAGAAGGTTGAAATCCTGCGCGCCCTGTCGCGCGACGCCCGCCTGATTATTTTCGATGAGCCCACGGCGCGGCTTGCCACCCATCAGGCAAAACAGCTGCTCGGACTCATTCGCGCGCTCGCCGCTGCGGGCAAGGCCGTGATCTATGTCTCGCACTTCCTCGATGAAATTCTTGAGGTGTCCGACACCATCACCGTGCTGCGCAACGGCCGGTTGATCAGCACCCGTCCCGCATCTGTCGAAACCCGCGCCACGCTGGTCGCAGGCGTCACCGGGCAGGATTATCAATCGCAGTTTCCGCCCCTGCCCCCCGCGCCCGCCGATGGAGCACCGCTGGTTCGCGTGCGCAATCTGACCGCCAAAGGCGTGTTCGAAGGCATCAACCTTGAGGTGCGTCCGGGCGAAATCGTCGGGCTGGCTGGCCTCGTGGGCGCAGGGCGCAGTGAAGTGGCCCACGCCATCTATGGCGCGCTGGCGGTTGATTCCGGCGAGATCGAGTTTGACGGCAAGCCCCTCACCGGCCCCATCCGCCGCCGGATTGACCTTGGCATGGCGATGATCCCGGAATCGCGGCGCGATCAGGCCCTGTTTCTCGGGCGGCCGATCCTCGAAAATATCGCGCTGCCCTATCTCAAGCGCTTCAGCCGCCTGTCGTGGCTCAACAAGCGCGCCGAAAAAGCGTCGGTTGAGACAGCGGCAGCCAACACGGCCATGAAATTTGGCGCCCTGAGCGACCGGGCCGATACGCTGTCCGGCGGCAACCAGCAGAAGATTCTGTTCGCGCGGGCCGCCATTGGCCGACCCCGCCTCCTGATCGCTGATGAGCCGACGCGCGGTGTGGATGTGGGTGCCAAGCGGAGCATCTATCAGATGATCGCCAAGCTGGCCGCCGAGGGCGAAGCCATCCTGCTCATCTCATCGGAAATTGAAGAAATCATGGGTCTCAGCCATCGCGTGGTCGTGCTGTCGCGCGGCCGTGTGGCAGCCCAGTTACAGGGCGCAGCCTTGACCGAAAAAGCGGTCATCGAGGCAGCGTTCAGTGGAGGTTAACGTGCAACGCGCCATGAATTTCACCCGGACCTACGGGATCCTGATCGTCACCGTGCTGATGTTCATCGCGCTGGCGCTGACCACCGACGGGTTTGCGACCTGGCGCAACTTCCGCAATATTCTCGATCAGCAGTCCACCGTGCTGATCGCGGCGAGCTTTCTGACCATCGCCACGATTGCCGGTAATTTCGACGTCTCGGTGTCGGCGGTCTATGTCACCGCGCCGCTCGTGGCGCTGGTGGTGGAAAACGCCACGGGCAATGTTCCGCTCGCCATTGTGGCGGCCATCATTGCCGGGCTGGCCATGGGCCTGTTCAACGGCATCGTGGTGTCGCGCTTCCGCATCAATTCCTTCATTGCAACGCTCGCCACGTCTTTCATGTTTTTTGGCGCGGGCTATCTCGTGTCCGACCGCTCGCTCATGCGGCCGGTCAGCGATGCTTACCCCATGTTGGCGCGCAGCCAGTTTCTGGGGCTCACCAGCGCCACCTGGGTCTCTTTCGCCATGGTCATCATTGCCAGTGTGCTGCTGACCCAGACGCGCTTCGGGCGCAATGTTTTCGCCACGGGCGGCAATCCGGAAGCGGCGCGCATTGCCGGCGTCAACGTGCCACGCGTGCAGATCGCTACCTTCGCGCTGCTCGCCACCGCCGCCGCCATTGCCGGTGTCATCAATTCATCGCGCTCGCTGTCAGCCCAGCCATCCGACGATTTCAGCTTTGTCTTTGCCGTGCTCACTGCGGTGATCGTGGGCGGCACATCGATTGCCGGGGGGCAGGGCGCCGTCTGGCGCACCGTGGTGGGCGCATTCTTCCTCGCCTTCATGTCCAACGGCTTCAACCTGCACCAGATCGATCCGATCTGGCAGCGGCTGATTGAGGGTCTGGTCATCCTCATTGCGGTGGGCATTGACGCCTGGACGCAACGCAACAGCCGCTGAACACAGAACGATACGAAAAAAGGAACCCGAGATGATCCGGATCGGCGTGGACGTGGGCGGCACCAATACCGACGCAGTGGTGCTGAACGGGCCTGAAGTCATTGGCGGGGCCAAGCGGCCCACCACGGCCGATGTGCATTCGGGCGTGCGGGCGGCGATTGCCGCAGCGCTCGAGGCGGCGGCCATGGCGCCAGCCTCGGTCGATGCCGTCATGGTCGGTACCACGCATTTCGTCAACGCGCTCGTTGAGCGCAAGCGCCTCGCGCCAACTGGCCTGATCCGCCTGTGCCTGCCGTCCGGATCGAGCCTCAAGCCCTTTGCCGATTGGCCGACGGACCTGATGCAATCCATGGGCCTCGGCTTCCGCCTCGTCGATGGCGGCTATGAGATGGATGGCCGCGAACTGGCCCCACTCAACCCCGGGCAGATCCTAACGGCCGTGCGCGAGCTGCGCGCAGAAGGCTGCACAGAACTCGCGATCAGTGCCGTATTCGCCACCATTCGCGGCGATTCCGAGCGCGAAGCGGCGGCGCTCATTGCGGCCGAATTCCCCGATATGGCGATCACCCTCAGCCAGGACATCGGCCGCATTGGCCTGCTCGAACGCGAAAATGCCGCGACGATCAACGCGGCGCTACGCCCGCTGGCCGAAAGCGTGGTCGCGGCCTTCGGTTCGATCCGCGAAGCCATGGGCCTCAAGTGCCCGCTGTTTTTCACCGCCAATGACGGCACGCTCATCGATTCCGCCGAAGTCGCGCGCCTGCCGGTGCTGACCTTCGCCTGCGGCCCGACCAATTCCATGCGCGGCGCTGCCTATCTGTCGGGCGTCAAAAACGCGCTGGTTGTCGATATCGGCGGCACCACCACCGATGTGGGCGAAGTGCGCGACGGCTTCCCGCGCCTTGCTGGCACTTCGGTTGAAGTGGTCGATGTGCGCACCAATTTCTCCATGCCCGATGTCATCAGCGTCGGCCTCGGCGGCGGCTCGCTGATCAAGCCCGGCGGGCGTGTCGGGCCGGAATCGGTGGGCCGCGAACTCATCACCAGGGCCATGGTCTTTGGCGGCGATACGCTCACCGCCTCCGATATTGTCGTGGCGGCTGGCCGCGCGACAATGGGCACGCATCCGGCCCCGAAGGTCGAGAACATCGAGGCCTATCTCGCGGCCATCGAGCAGATCGTGGCCGATGCCGTGGCCCGCTCGCGCACCAGTGCCGAAGTCATGCCGGTTCTCGCCGTGGGCGGCGGGTCGGTGCTGATGGGCGATGAGGTCGATGGGCTCAAGGTCATCCGCCCGCCGCATTTCGATCTCGCCAATGCCGTCGGGGCCGCCATTGCACAAATCTCCGGCGAAAGCTCGAAGATCATCCCGGTCACGGCGGGCCTCACGCGCGAGGAAGCCATCGAGAGCGTCGCCGCCGAAGCGCGGGCCATGGCAATTGCGCGGGGCGCCGCCCCGGACTCGATCATCGTACTGTCGAAATCCGATGTGCCGCTCTCCTATCTGCCCGGAAATAACCTGTCGATCAGCGTCACCGTGGTCGGCGATCTCAAGCTGGAGGCCCGCTGATGTCCCGCCGGAGCGTTTTTGAAGTTGATCGTCTGGCACTGAGCCGCATTGCCGATGGCGGCGCGGTGTTGGGCTCGGGCGGCGGCGGCAACCCCTATGTCGGCCGTCTCATGGCCGAACAGGTGCTCACCGGTGGCAAAACCGTGCCGGTGGTCGATATCGATCAGTTCGCCGATGACGAGCTGATCCTGCCCATCGCCATGATGGGCGCGCCCTCGGTGATGCAGGAAAAATTCCCGAGCGGGAAGGAAATCCCGGCGCTCGTCGCCATGATGGAACGGCTGATGGGCCGCAAGGTCTCGGCCATTCTCTGCATCGAGGCCGGTGGGCTCAATTCCACCATTCCCTTCGTGGCGGCGGCTGCCGCCGGGCTCCCCATCATCGACGGCGACGGCATGGGCCGGGCCTTCCCCGAATTGCAGATGGTGACCTTCACCCTCGGTGGCCTCACCGCCACGCCCATGGCCATGTTCGACGACAAGGGCAATGGCGCGACCTTCGATACGGTCTCCAACAAGTGGACCGAGCGGCTGGCGCGGGCGCTCACCATCGAGATGGGCGGCTCGGCCATGGTTGGCCTTTATGCCGCCACCGCCGGACAGATGAAGCCCTATCTGGTGCGCGGCAGCCTGAGCATGGCGCATCGCATCGGCGAGCTGATGGCCGAACACGGGGCGGGGGCCGCCCGCGTGCTCGCCGAAACCTACAAGGGCGCCGTGCTGTTTTCGGGCCGGGTTCGCGATGTGGCGCGCCGCAACGAGGGCGGCTTCACGCGCGGTACTGTGGCGATTGAAGGGACGGGCGATTTCCGCCGCCGCGAGGTGACGCTGTCGTTCCAGAACGAGTTCCTGGCCGCTGAGGAAAGTGGCCGCGTCCTCGCGACGACGCCGGACCTGATCACGCTGCTCGATGCCAATACCGGCCAGCCGGTGACCGCCGAAATGGTGAAATACGGCCTCGCCGTTAACGTGCTGGGCCTCCCCTGCGCCCCGATCTGGCGCACGAAAGAGGCACTGGATCTGGTTGGGCCCCGCTATTTCGGGCTCGACGTGGACTACCGGCCGCTCTGAGCCGGGGTCGCTGCAATCCACCCCCGCGACCGGGCGGCATTCAGCGCGTCGGCGCGGCGGTGGACGCCGAGCTTTTTGTAGATATTGCGCAGGTGGAATTTCACCGCCGCTTCGCTCACGCCCATTTCGCGGGCGAGGCGCTTGTTGTTGGTGAGTCCGGTGAGCCGCCGCACGATGCCGAATTCGGCTGAGGTGAGTTCGGCCGGGCAGGGGCTGTCGCTCTCGGGGGCGTTGAGCAGCGTATCGCGCACGATCCGCGCCCGATCAACAAAGCGCCGCCGCGTGAGGCATTCGCGGCAGAAGAGCGCAATGGTTTCGCGCTCGCGCCGCGCCAGCCAGACCCAGCCCTGCGCCTCGATCAGGTCGATGGCCGCCCAAAAGGGCGGAGCGGCGAGATCGAACCGGCCTTCGCTGAGCCGCCGTGCGGCCAGGGCCAGGTCGCGCGCGGCGCGCATACGGTCGAGCGCCAGCGGTGCCTCTTCGGTATCACGGCCCCAATTCGTCACCACGGTTTCGGCATCGGCGAGGAGCAGCAGCACATGCCGTTCCGACAGATCGGCATGGTCAAAGAGCCAGGTGCGGTCGCCCTTTTTGCGCCGGGTCAGGTCTTCGCGCAGCAATTGCATCACCGGCAACAGGTGAGTCATGCCGCGCAGCCGCAGGATGGCTTCGATTTCGCCATGATACTGCAGCGCCAGCGGATCGTCCTCGGCAGAGCGCAGGTGCAGTGCGGCGAGAACGAGATAGGTCTCGGGCCAGATTTCGCCGGCAAACAGCGTCTCCTTGAGCGGCCGCAATTGCTCGAGCGTGGGTAAACGCCCGGTCGCCTCCGCATCAACCCAGAGCCGGGTGATCTCGACCATGGCCCGTTCGCAATCGGTATCGGGCACGGTGCCGAAAAAACCATCGGCCCGCGCGAGCGCTGCCGAGGCGTTGGCCAGCCGGCCGCGATAGACCGCGATATAGGCCTGGTGCAGATGGATAAAGCCGCGCAGGTAATCGCTGCCGCATTGCGCATAGGCATTGTCGGCAAGGCCACAGAGCTGCTCGGCCATATGCGTGTCCGAGCGCCTCAGTGCAAACAGGGTCAGCACATTGTAGAGGGCGCCCTGGCAGATCGCATCATCGGGATCAAAGCTCGAAATGGTATCGAGATAGCGCCAGAAGGTCTCCTCGAGCGGCGTTTCCTTGCTGGTGAGGAGGAACAGGAGTTCGAAAATCAGCAGCGGGGCCTGCCGCTCGCTGAGCGCGCCCAGCTGGTCAAGCAGCGCGATATCGGGGTCGAGTCCCTCGGCGCGGATCAGGTGCGTCAGCCGTTTCAACGCCTGCTGATAGCGGCCAAGCTTGTAGTCGAGAAGGGTCTTGGCCATCTGCGCGTCGAGATCGGGCCCGACATCGCTCAAAAGCCCGCTGTAGCGCGAGGGCGGCATGGCCAGACAGTGCCGAAAATCCGGCGTGATCGGTGGGGCGGCCGCGGGCATCATTCAACAAGGCTCCGCCCGGCGCCCGCAACGCCGGAATGCCTCACAGAAAACGGCGCGGAAAACCTCATCCTGCCACTGCGTTTACGGGCCCCCAAAGCACGGAAATAAGCCCCGGATGCGCTGAGCGGCCCGGTGACTTGCCCCCGTCATCTCCAGAGCCTGCCATGGATTTTAATACAGGTAAAGAAATCATTGACGCCGGGTTTTCCCGCCCCCATGATCCGGGTTGTCATACGGAGCAGTCGCGCAACACCGGGGGCATTGTGCAAAACGCCGTATCGAAATCGGTGCTGTTGAGTCTGGGCCAAAAGCTGCGCAGCCGCAGGAAGGCGCTGGGCCTGACGCTGGAGCAGGTGGCCCATGCGACCGCGCTGACGGCCGGATTCATCTCGCTGGTCGAACGCGATCTTGCCACGCCTTCCATCGCGTCGGTTTCGGCGCTGGCTGCGGCCCTTTCGGCCTCCATGGGCGAATTCCTCGATAGCCCGCCCGGGCCCGAAACACTGACCCGCGCCGACCGGCGGCAGGTCTATGCAGTGGCGACAGGCGGCATGCGCTACGAACGCCTCTCCAACGTTTTTGAGGGCTCAACCCTCCGGTCGGTGATCGTGCACGAGCCGCCCGGCCACCGCAGCGAGCCGGTGAGCCATCCGGGCGAAGAACTCATCTATGTCGTCTCCGGCGCGCTCACGGTTGAGCTGGAGGGCGATGTGACCATCCTCAGGGCTGGGGACTCCATTCACTTTTCGTCACGCCGCACGCACGCCACCTGGAACCATACGACCGAAACGGCGGCGGTGCTCTGGTGCGGCACCATGGATATTTTTGGTGAGGGGGAGGCGACGAGCCCCCTCACAGGCGGGACATTCTCATGACAGACCTCGATATATTCCAGCGCGCGCTGGCAGCAGCAAACGGGCCAGAAGCCGTCTTCCAGGCGCTCGAAACCCTGGCGCACAAAACGGTTGGGCTGAAAGTTTTCACCACGATGAGCGTCGATGGTGCAGCGGGGCTGGCACGGCGCAGCTATTCCAACAGGCCCGAGGCTTATCCGGTCTCAGGCAGCAAACCCCTGCATGATGATCCGTGGTCCGACACCGTGCTCAAGCGGCACGAAACCCACGTGATGAATGATTACGCGCATATTGCCCGCACCTTCCCCGACCACGAGCTGATCCTGTCGCTCGGGTGCGAAAGCTGCATCAATGTGCCGGTGGTTGTCGGTGGCGAAGTCCTCGGCACCGTCAATTGTCTCGATGTCGCGGGCCATTACACGCCTGACCGCGTGAAGCGGGCCGACAGTCTCAAATTGCCTGCCGCTGCAGCATTCCTTGCCGCCCGGCATTTTGCTCAAGAAGGAAAAGCGTCATGACCACGGCCCGATACCGCGCCGCCACCGATGTGGGCGGCACCTTCACCGATCTCGTCGCCTTTGAAACCACCGCGACCGGTGCCTTGCGTGTCGTTACCGCCAAATCCGATACGACGCCGCCCAATTTCGAACAGGGCGTGCTCGATGTGCTGAACAAGGCCGGAGTCGATCCGCACGACATCGGCTTTCTGGCCCATGGCACGACCGTGGTCATCAATGCGCTGACCGAACGCAAGGGCGTGAAGGTCGGGCTCATCACCACCAAGGGCTTCCGCGATACGCTGGAAATTGCGCGCGGCAACCGGCCGGATTTCTTCAACCTCAACTATGTGAAGCCGGTACCCTTCGTGCCGCGCTATCTGCGGGCCGAACTGGCGGGCCGCATGGATTACCACGGTCACGAACTCGAAAAACTCGATCTGTCGGCCCTGCCGGCCATTCTCGATGGCTTCCGGGCCGAAGGGGTGGAAGCCATTGCGGTCTGCTTCCTGCACTCTTACGCCAACACTGCCCATGAAGCGGCAGCGGTGGCCGAAATTGCCCGGCTCTGGCCGGACGTCTCGGTGGTCGCCTCGCACCAGATCACCCGCGAGTGGCGCGAATATGAGCGCACCAATACCGCCGTGCTCTCGGCCTATGTGCAGCCGGTGGCCGCGCGCTATCTGGGCAAGCTCGATGCCGGGCTGAAAGACGGCGGCTTTGAGGGCAGCCTCTTCATCATGCAATCCAATTGCGGCGTCGATTCCGTCGAAGCGACCTCGCGCATTCCCATCACAATGGTGGAAAGTGGCCCCGCCTCGGGTTTCTGGGGCGCGGCGGAACTGGGGCGCCGCATCGGCGAGCCGAATATTCTCGCGCTCGACATTGGCGGCACGACCGCCAAGTGCTCGCTCATTGAAAACGGTCAGGTCCGGATCATGACCGATTACTGGATCGAGCGCGACCGCACCTCGGCGGGCTATCCCATCATGGTGCCGGTGGTCGATCTCGTCGAAATCGGCAATGGTGGCGGCTCCATCGCGTCGGTCGATGAATTCGGCAAGCTGCGCGTTGGGCCGCAATCGGCTGGTGCAGTACCCGGCCCCGCGTCCTATGGGCGGGGCGGCGTAAAGGCCACGACGACCGATGCCAATCTCTGGCTTGGGCGCATCAACCGCGATTATTTCTGCGGCGGCACCGTAAAGGCCGACATGAAGGCCGTCGAAACCGCGCTCACGGCGCTGGGCGAAAAAATGGGCCGTGGCCCCGATGAAGCGGCGCAGGGCATCATCCGCATTGCCAACAACAACATGGTCAATGCGCTGAAGCTCGTGTCGCTCAACCGCGGCTTCGACCCGCGCGATTTCACCCTGCTCGCCTTTGGCGGCGGCGGCGCGATGCATGCCGTGGCGCTCGGGCACGAACTGGGCGTGAAAAAGGTGGTCATTCCGCACGCCGCGTCGGTGTTCTCGGCCTGGGGCATGATGATGTCGGACCTGCGCCGTGATTTCTTCGTCACCCGGCTGGTGCCGCTCAGTTCAGGCACGGCGGCACAGGCACTCGAAACCCTGTTCGAAGGCGTAGAAGACGAAGCGCGGGCGCAGTTTGAGACCGAGGGCGTCGATAGTGCCAAAGTCACTTTCCACCGCTACGGCAAGTTCCGCTATCAGAACCAGGAGCACACGACCGAAGTGCCGATGACCGGCGCGATCACCGAGGCCGGGCTTCAGGCGATCACCGAAGCGTTCCATGGCATTTACGAACGCGAGTATACCTATCGGCTATCCGCCCCGGTGGAGCTCGTGGGCATTCACGTGGTGGCAAGTGCCGAAGTCGGCAAGCTTGAACTCGTGGCGCATCCGCTCTCGACCGAACCGGCGTCCTCAGCCGAAAAGGGCAAGCGCATGGTCGATTATGCGCTTGAGGGCCGCCACGAAGCGACGATCTACGATGGCGACCGGCTTGACCCCGGCATGGTGCTCTCGGGCCCGGCCATTATCGAGGATTCAGGGACTACCGTGGTCATTCACCCCGGCAACACCGTGTCCATGGACGCCTACCGCAACCTTCACATCACCCTCGGGGCCTGAGCCATGTCGAACCAATCCGCTCTCCACATCGACCCGATCACCGAAGAAATCATTCAGAACTCCCTGCAGGCCATTGCCGACGAGATGTTCGCCGCCATGCGCAAGACGGCGATGAGTTCAATCATCTATGAAGTGCTGGACATGGGCACCGGCATCATGGACGCCAAGGGCGAACTCGCGTCATCCGGGGCGGGCATACCCGCCTTTGTCGGCGTGCTCGACAAGGCCGTAAAAGTGGTGCTCGACAAGTTCACGGCCCCCGGCGACATCATGCCCGGCGATGTGTTCGCCACCAACGATCCCTATTATGGCGGCGTGACGCACCTCAACGATATCGTGGTTGCTATGCCGGTCTTCGCCGATGGACGGCTGATCGCCTGGACCGCCAATATCGCGCATAATTCCGATGTGGGCGGCATGGCACCGGGCTCGCTGAGCGGCAATGCGACCGAGATCTTTCAGGAAGGGCTTCGGCTCCCCGCCATCAAGATTATTGCCGAGGGCAAGCCCATCGCGCCGGTGATGGACATCATCCGCGTCAACTCGCGCATGCCCGATATTCTCGAAGGCGACCTGTGGGCCGCCATCGCCTCGGTGCGCATCGGCGCGTCGCGGCTCGAGGGCCTGGCGCTGAAATACGGTGTCAGCACCTTCGAGCGTGCCGTCGCCTCGTTCATGGATCACGGCGAGGCGATTTCGAAAAAGGCGCTGGCGCACTTGCCCAAGGGCACGTTCACACTGAGCGAGGAGCAGGATGACGGGCGGATTTTCAACGCCATCGTCACCATCACCGATACGGATTTCATCGTTGACCTGCGCAACAATCCCGACCAGTCGCCCAACCCGGTGAACACCAGCCGCGATGGCGTGATGGTGGCGGCGCAGCTCATTTTCAAAACCCTGACCGACCCGTATTCCCCGGCCAATGGCGGCACCTTCCGCCCGATCACCCTGCTCACCCGCGAGGGCTCGGTGTTCCACGCCGAGGAACCGGCCCCCATCGGGTTCTATTACGAGATCGAACTCCGGGTGTACGATCTGATGTGGCGCTGCCTTGCCCCCCACATGCCGGACAAGCTGGCGGCGGGCCATTTCGGCTCGGTCTGCGGCACCTTCATTGGCGGCACGCATCCCGATACCGGTCGGCAATACACCATTGTCGAACCGCAGATCGGCGGCTGGGGCGCCAGCATGGAGCGCGATGGCAACTCGGCCATGTTCTGCGGCTTCCACGGCGAAACTTACAATTGCCCGGCCGAAATCAATGAGGCGCGTAACGGCGTCTTCGTCGATCAGATGGCACTCAACCTCGAACCGGGCGGCGAGGGCCGCAATACCGGCGGACGCGGCATTGTGATGGATTATCGGCTGCGGGCCGATAATGGCTTCCTCACCGCCGGCTATACCCGGTCGAAATTTCCGGCCTGGGGCGTCGATGGGGGGCAGGATGGCTCGCCCAACTATATCGAGTTCCGGCCGAAAAACGGCACGCCGCAGCGCTATGCCTTTGTCTCGGGCCTCGTCACCAACAAGGATGACGTGATCCGCGTGGTCACCGGCAATGGTGGCGGGCTCGGCAAGGCGCAGGAGCGCGACCGGGCGCTGGTTGAGCGCGATATCCGCAACGGGCTCATCACGCGCGAGCGGGCCCGCGACGTCTACGGCGCCTGAGCCAAAGCCGGGGGGCAACCCCCGGCCGCCCGCTTGCCAGAGACCGGCTGAAAGTGCTCACTCTCACTTATGGGGAGTGAGGGCTGATCATGCTGGCAACTAAACTGGTAGCGAAGGGCGATATCCGCACTGTGGAGGTGCCGATCCCGGTGCCTGCCCCCGGTGAAGTGCTCATCAGGGTCGAAGCTGCGGGGATTTGCGGCACCGACCGGCATCTGTTCAAGGGCGAGTTCCCCTCGACCCCGAACACGATTTTGGGCCATGAAGTTTCGGGCATCGTGGTGGGGCGCGGCGCGGGCGTCAGCCTCGCCGAAGGCACGCGCGTTGCCTGCGATCCGAACATCTGGTGCGGCCAGTGCGAGCAGTGCCGCCGTGGCCGGGTCAATCTTTGCATCAACAATATTGCGACCGGCATCAACCGCGATGGTGGTTTTGCCGAGTATTGCGCCTTTCCTGCCCATAAAGCCCATGTGCTGCCCAATAGCCTTGATCCGCTCCACGGCGCCTTTTGCGAGCCGCTCGCCTGCACCATCCACGGCATGGATATGGGTGCGCCGCAGGCCGGCGAGCGCGTGCTGGTGATCGGCGGCGGCGTGATTGGTCTTCTGGCGGTGCAACTGGCCCGGCTCGCCGGAGCCGAGGTGATGCTGCTGACCCGCAACGCGCAAAAGCGCGATCTCGCGCTCGGTCTTGGCGCAAACCACGCCGTGGCGACTCCCGAGGCGGTGCGGGCGCACTGGTCGACGGGCGCTGATCTGGTGGTGGAATGTGCCGGTGTTGCCGAAACTGTGGCGCTGTCGCCCGGGCTCACCCGCTCGGGGGGGCGGGTCGTGGTGCTCGGGGTACTGGCGCGGGGCGAGCAGGTGGTCATCGAGCCCTTCGATATGCTGATGCGCGAAGTGCAGATGCTGTTCAGCTTCATCAACCCCTTCACCGAAGAGCGGGCCGCGCACATGATTGCCACCGGCCTTATCCAGATCGCGCCGCTTATCACCCGCACGATAGCCATTGCCGAGGCCGCCTCGGTGATTACCGCGCCGCCGCCGCCGGGCGAAATCCGCTGCATCGTGGTGCCAACTTCGGCATAAAGCCGGGGGGATCACCGGCATTTTCTGCTGCATCCATCGCCATTTCCGGCTATGGCCGATGGTCATGAGTAGTTTTATGCCGCCTTCGTTTCGATCCACCGCCGCGCTGCTGGTCTTCGGGGCCGCGCGCGCTGCCGGGGCGTGCCGTCCATGATCCCGGTTCTGGCGGTTATGGACCCGCATGAGGCCGCCTACGCGCTGGTGCGGCTCTTCGACTTTGTCGATCTCGGCGGGGGCCGCCTGCGGTTTGGTGACCAGACGATTGCGCTCTCTGCGCCCGGCGCTGCACCGGCCGACATGCTGGATCTGCCCTTCGATCATCTGGCGCTGCGCGTGGCTGACGCTACGGCCACGGCGGTTGACTTCGCTGCCCGGGGCGCCCGGCTCCATGCGGCGTTCACTCCCCATGGCCCGCGCGACATTGCTGAATTCTGGGACCATGGCGTCCGGTTCGTGTTCTTTGAAGGGCCCGGCGGCTGGCCGGTTGAGTTTTGCGAAAAGCGGCTGACCCCGCCCGTGCAGCCCCTTGAGGGGCACAGCCATTATGGCTTCCGCACACCCGATCTCGACGCGCTCGAGGCCCGCTTTGCTGCGCTTGGCGCGACACGGGTCCGCACGCACCGGCTGGGCGACGACGCTGCCCCCGTCAACGTACGGTTCCTGGCGCTCGGGGGCGACATTATTGAACTCTTTGATGAGGGGCCCTTCGCCCCGCCCGCCACAGCGGGCTGGGTCGGACTGCTGCCCCGCTGAACCTGACCGGAGGGACACACGATGACTGAGTTTGGCGGCAAGATTGCTTTGATCACCGGCACGACCGGGATTGCCCGGGCCACGGCCCTGCGCCTCGTGGCGGGCGGCGCGCGCGTCATGGCACTCGGCATTGATGATGCTGGTAACGCCGCTCTCGCCGCCGCTCATCCGGCGCTTGTGGTGCGCAAGACCGACGCTGCCGATCCGGCAGATATGGCCGCTGCTTTCGCTGAACTCGAAGACCGCTTTGGCGGGCTCGACATCATTGTCAATTCCGCTGCGGTGCATCCCTATGGCGATGCCGTCACCACCGATCACCAGACCTTCATGCGCTGCCTGGCGGTCAATGTCGGCTCGATCCACCTCTCGGCCCATCATGGTGTGCCCATGATGCGGCAGCGCGGGCAGGGTGCCATCGTCAATGTGGCGAGCGTGCAGGGCCACGCCTGCCAGTCCAATGTCGCCGCCTATGTGGCCTCGAAGGGCGCCATCCACGCCCTGACCCGCGCCATGGCGCTCGATTTCGCTGCCGACCGCATCCGCGTGAACTCGGTGAGCCCGGGCTCGGTGCGCACCCCGCTCCTCGAACTCGCGGCACGCACCTTTGATGGTCCCGATGCCGATATTGAAGCGGTGTTTCAACGTTTCGGCGCAGCGCACCCCATCGGCCGCATTGCCGAGCCTGAGGAAGTGGCCGATTTCATCGCCTATCTGGCATCGGATCGCGCCGGTTTCATCACCGGGTCTGATCACCGCATCGATGGCGGCCTCACCGCCGGTCTGGGCGTCCGCTGAGGACTTTTAGTGTATTGCGGTGAAGTAGCGTGACAATAGAACTATTAGGAAGTTCACGCGAAGTAAAACGTAGAAATATATAAACATTGTTTCGACGTTATACTTAAATGATTGCGGAAATTAACGCTGTTTTTACCTGAAAATACCAGTTTGCTCGCCAATACAACTGGCGGGTTCCTCAATGCGCGTGAAGAGCAAGACTGACCGAAACAAATCCGGGCGGCACATGTCGCTGGCGGCCAAGCTGGTGGCGCTGGCCGCGCCTGGTCTCGTGATTGTGGTGCGGATGAGCGTCGCCAATTCATTGATGGCCGACAGCGCCCACCACCTCAACAAGCGGGCGGGCAGCTCGCATCAGTTGGCCATGGCGCTGAACACGGCGGATGCGCAGTTGCAGCGCATTCGCGCTGGCGTGGCGACGCTGCAACTGACGACGAGACCCGAGAGCGTAGCCGGCGCCGACAAGCAGGTGCATGCGGCCTATAGCGCCCTGCAGGCGCAACTGCAGACCGCCCATACGCTGGCCACAGACGACCAGGACACCGCCCGCATCGCCGCCGTCGAAGATACGGCCGACCTGATCATGGCCGGTGAGGAAAAGCTGGTCGCGGTGCTTGAACAGGACCTGGCCTCAACCGAACCGCTGAGTGTCGGGCGCATGGCGCTGGCCAGCAATCTGCTGAGCTCCCTGTCGGAAGCCTCGGACATGCTGACTGCGGGCATTGCCGCCGCCGGATCGGGCGAAGAAAAGCAGCAGGCCGATGCAGACGCCATGAGCAACCTGGCGCTTGGGGTCATGATCGCCGGGGGAATTGGCAACCTGATCGTCATGCTGGGCGGCATGGTGTTTTCGCTGACCCAGGTGGCGCGTCCCATTCGCCGCATCAACCAGGCAATGGGCGCCATCGCTGGCGGCGCGTTGGACACCGAAGTGCCCATTACCGGTCGCTACGACGATATCGGCCAGATGGCGGCAGCGGTGGAGGTCTTCCGGTCCAATGGCCTGCGCATTGCCGAAATGACCGAGCAGGAAAAACAGGCCGAGACCCGGCGCCAGGCCGAGCGTGCCACCATGATGAACGACCTGCAATCGGCGTTCGGCGCGGTTGTCGACGCGGCCTCAGCCGGTGATTTCACCCAGCGCGTCACCAGTCAATTTGCTGACGCAGAACTCAACACGCTCTCGGCGCGCCTCAACAGCCTCGTTGACATGGTCGACCGCGGCCTCTCTGAAACCGGCACCGTGCTTGGCGCATTGGCCGAGACCAATCTGACGCAGCGGGTCGAGGGCGAGTATTCCGGTGCCTTCGCGCGGCTGAAATCGGCGACCAATTCGGTAGCGGATCGCCTGACCGAAATCGTCAACCAGCTGCGGGGCACCTCGCGCTCGCTGAAGATCGCGACCGGCGAAATCCTGTCCGGGGCCAATGATCTGTCGGATCGGACGGCCAAGCAGGCGGCGACCATCGAGGAAACCTCGGCCACCATGGAGCAGCTGGCCCGCACGGTGCTGAGCAATGCCGAACGGGCCAATGATGCCTCAGGCAAGGCCGCGAGCGTCACCCGCGCCGCTGAGGAAGGGGGCGCCGTGATGATTGAGGCCAATGCCGCCATGACGCGCATTACCCAAAGCTCGGAAAAGATCTCGAACATCATCGGGCTGATCGACGACATCGCCTTCCAGACGAACCTCCTCGCGCTCAACGCTTCGGTGGAAGCGGCGCGCGCGGGGGAGGCCGGCAAGGGCTTTGCCGTGGTCGCCGTCGAAGTGCGCCGTCTCGCCCAATCCGCTGCCGAAGCCTCCAGCGAGGTCAAGGCGCTGATCGATCGATCGGCCGACGAGGTGAAGACCGGGTCGCGGCTGGTGGCGGATGCGGTCAAAAAACTCGAAGTCATGCTCGAAGGCGTGCGCGTCAACCGCGAACTGCTCGAAAGTATCGCCCGGGATAGCCGGTCGCAGGCCAATGCCATCGAGGAGATGAACGCCGCTGTGCGGCAGATGGATGAAATGACCCAGCATAACGCCGCGCTGGTCGAAGAAACCAATGCCTCCATCGAGCAGACCGAAGCACAGGCGAACGAACTGGATCGCGTTGTGGATATCTTCGTGCTCGATGCTGCCTCTGCGGCGATCGAGCAGGGGCGGCCGACAGCCCAGCCAGCACAGCTGTCCCCTGGCCATCAGAACCGCCCCACCGCACGCGCAAGCGCTGGCGGATCGGCACGGGCGGCCGATCATTACCTCACCGCCGGGAACACCGCGCTCAAGGGCGATTGGCAGGATTTCTAGCCTCCGGCACGTCCGCCCGGCGGTGTGAACCGGAAAAACAGCGGTAGACGCGCCACGGTCTTCTCTCTACGTCTTTGCTCTCGGGGGAGGACGCTAGAGTGGGATTATTTCGGTTCACGCGCTTTGCGGCTGCGATAACGCTATTGCTGGCCAGCGGCGCCGGTCTGGCGGCGGAGACGCAGCCCAGTCTTCTGGGCGATGTCCGCATTCATGACCCGAGCGTCATCGAGGTGAACGACAGGTTCATCGCGTTCCAGACCGGCGGGGATGGCGGAGCCGCCCATGGCGCGACCCGCACCAAGACCTCGCCAGATGGCATCACCTGGACCGATTCCGGGGCCGTCGGCAAAGGCCTGCCCGCCTGGGTCGTACCGACCCTTGGCTACAAGCCGACCAATATCTGGGCCCCCTCGATCAGCCGTCGGGGTGATGTGTTTTCGCTCTACTATTCGCTCTCGACCTTCGGCGTGCAGGTCTCCGCCATCGGGCTGATGACGCATTCCGCGCTCGATCTCGATCCGGCCCGGCCCGGCGAGGGCTGGCAGGATCAGGGCGTGGTCCTCACCAGCAAAATCCATGATGATTTCAACGCCATCGACCCGTTCCGCATCGACACGGCCGATGGGCGCGCCTTTTTAGCCTTCGGCTCGTTCTGGAACGGTATCAAGCTGACCGAACTGGACCCGGTAACCGGCAAGCGGCTGGACCCCGAGGCGCCCTATATCGCCTTGGCCTCGCGCGGCGGCGCCGGAATCGAAGCCCCCTCGATACTCGAGCATGACGGGCGGTTTTACCTGTTCGTTTCGTTCGATCAGTGCTGCCGGGGGCTCAAGTCGACCTATTCCATCCGGGTCGGCCGCGCCGATCAGGTGAGCGGCCCCTATATCGATCGCGAAGGTCGTCCCCTGCTCGAAGGCGGCGGCTCGCTGCTGTTGGGCTCCACCGGCCGCTTCATCGGCCCCGGTGGGCAGGAAACCCGCGACACCGCGCACGGCCCGATGCTCGCCTATCATTTTTATGATGGCGACGACCTCGGCAAATCCAAGCTGCAATATTCTCCCGTGAAATGGACCTCAGATGGCTGGCCAGACCTCGACCCCCTCCCGTAGCGGGCGCGCCGACGACCTCGATCTTTTAAAGACCCTGCTGGTCATCGGCATGGTGGGCACGCATGTGGTGCAGCTCCTGAGTTTCCGCCTCAAAGGCACCGCCAATGTGGTGTGGCAGGACTACGCCAATCTCATCAGCTTTTCGGGCTATATGTTCGCCTTCGGCATTGGCCTCGGCCTGCCCAAGACCAGAACCCGCACCAGGACGCTGGCCGAGACGCTCCGCCCCATTGCGCTGCTGCTGCTGGCGGCCTGGGTCTCGTCCCTGGCCTTCGCGCTGCTGGTTGACCGTCGGCCGCTCGATGGCGATCTCGTCATCGACATCCTGTCGATGCGGCGGCTGTTCGGGTGGAGCGAGTTCCTCAACACCTTCTTCGTTCTCTCGATCCTGACGGCCTTCGCCCGGCCGGTGCTCGTTGCCATCGGGCGCAATCCGGTGCTGATGGTTCTGGCGTCGGCGCTCGGGCTCCTGTCCACGCTCGTCGTTGTCAATGCGCTGGTGCCGCTCGCGGGGACCATCATCGGCCACACCGACTATGCCAGCTTTCCGCTGCTCGCCTATCTGCCGTGGTTCCTCGTCGGCATCTGGTATGGCGGCAACCGGCTCCGGGCCTGGCACTTTATCCCGGCTTTGGCTGCAACCGGGCTCTTTGCCTATGCCGCGCTTACCACGGGCGATTACCCGGCGCGCTTTCCGCCCTCGGCCCTCTGGGTTGCGGGACCGGCGCTGTTCCTGCTCGCCTACCTTGGCTTCACCCGGTGGCTCTGCGCCCGCGTACGCGTGCCGCGCCTGCTGCTCCTGCCGGGGCAGCATGTGCTGAGCTTCCTGATCGTGTCCAATCTCGCGATTTTTTCCGCGCGCTTCCTTGTGGGGCGGCCGATCCGGACCGAATGGATGGCCGGCCTCGTCACCCTCGGGTTGCTGGGCGCGATTACGCTCGGCTGGGTGCTGTGGCAGCGCTTCAGCGGTTCAGGCGGAACCCGCCGAGCCGCGGCGGCGCAATAGAGGCGCGTTCGATCAGCGGGCACTCGATCTTCACACGGCGCGGCGCGCCCGGGGGCACCTGCTCCTCGAGCAGCGCCGCAACCGCCCACCGCGCCATTTCCTCGTGCGGCAAAACCACGGTGGTGAGCGGCGGCTGCAGATAGCTTGCCAGCTCGTCATCGTCGAAACCCACAATAGACACATCGCCGGGGATCGACAGCCCGGCCGATTTCAGCGCGTCGCACGCGCCCATCGCCATGCGGTCGTTAAAGGCAAAAACGCCGGTGGGCGGATTATCCATGTCGAGCAGACGCTGCTGCAGCGCGCGCCCGCCATCCACGGTCCAGCCGCCGCGCATGATCAGGCTTTCATCAACCGGCACATCCCAGGTGGCCAGCGCCTGCCGATAGCCGCGCTCGCGCGCCTCGGCCGCCTCGATCCAGTCCTCACCGGCAAGGTGAGCGATCCGGCGATGACCCGCCTTGAGCAGCACCTCGGTGGCGGCGAACCCGCCCGCCACATCGCCCGGCGTCACCGAGGTGAAGGCCCGCTCCGCGTCGTAACAGTTGAGCAGCACCGTGGGCACATCGCGCAGCCGTGCCGGGGGCGTGACCTCGCGGGTGATCAGCGTGCTGTAAATGATGCCGATGGGCTGGCTCGCCATCAGCAGGTCGAGCGCCATGTTTTCGAGCTTCTCGTCGCCCCGGGTCGAGAAGGTGGCCACAACGACATCCTGCAGGGCGGCCTCATCGCGCGCGCCTTCGAGAAAGGGGGCGACAAAAGGCGTTACGCTCACCTCGTCGATCAACATCCCGATCAGGCGGGTGCGGTTGGCGGGCACCGGGTGGCGCGGCCCGCGCCGATATCCGAGCGCCTCGGCCGCCTCGTGCACGCGGGCCCGGGTGGCCTCGGCAACGCGCGCATCGGGCACGCCATTCAAGACGAGCGAAACGGTGGCCTGCGAGACCCCCGCGCGCTGCCCGATATCCATCATGGTTGGCCGTTTAGCCACGTCCGTTCCCCTTCTTGGCGGCGCCTGCCTTTACCGGAAACCCGGGCTGCCACGCAATGTGCGGAAACATCCTTTAGCAGGCTTGTCATGCCCCATCAAAACCGTTATCGATTATAATGTGCTAATAAAATTAGCGAGGGGAGGTCCGGTATGAGGAATGCAGCAGTGGGCGCGGGTCTGCGCGAGGAATTGTCACTCGACGGGGCCTGGGCGTTCCGTCTTGAGGGGCAGGGCGACTGGCGCACGGCCATGGTGCCGAACCCGTGGCAGGCCGAGTTTGCCGATCTGCGCCATGCCACTGGCCGCGCCACCTACCGGCGCACCATCACCATCCCCGCCCATTGGGCCAAGCGCCAGGTCGTGCTGCAGTTCGGCGCGGTGAATTACTTCGCCGACGTGCGGCTCGACGGCACATCGCTGGGCACGCATGAAGGCGGCTATCTGCCGTTTGAGATCACGCTGCCCCCGGGGCTGACCGGCGACCATCAGCTCGATGTGCTCGCGACGCTGCCCTCGGGCGATGCCAGCGCCTATCCCGATGCGCCCTTTGGCGAAATCCCGCATGGCAAGCAGAGCTGGTACGGCCCCCTCGGTGGCATCTGGCAATCTGTGCAGCTTGTGGCGCGCGATCCTCATCACATTGCCCATGTCGGTATCACCACCGATATCGATACCGGTACGGCCCGGTTCCGCATCACCACGGCTGGCGAAGGGATGGTCCGCGTGACCCTTGATGGGCAGACGGTGGAGGGCAAGGGCCCGGACCTGTCGATGACGCTGGCGGCACCCGCCCTGTGGTCGCCCGAGCACCCGAACCTCTACACGGCCCGTATCGAGCTGATCCGCGAGGGTCAGGTGGTCGATGCCGTGGCCGAAACCTTCGGCTACCGCAAGGTCGAGACGCGGGACGGCAAATTCTTCCTCAATGGCGAACCGCTCTACATGCGCGGCGCGCTCGATCAGGATTACTACCCCGATGGCATCTGCACGCCGCCGTCGCTCGCCTTCATCGAAGATCAGTTCCGCAAAGCCAAGCACCTGGGGCTCAACCTGCTGCGCTGCCACATCAAGGTGCCCGATCCGCGCTACCATGAGGTTGCCGATCGCCTCGGGCTCTTGATCTGGACCGAAATCCCCAACGTGCAATATTTCAGCGCCAGGGCAGCTGAGCGCATGCGCGACACCATGGCGGGCATTGTGGCGCGCGATGGCAACCGGCCCTCGATCATCGCCTGGACCATCATCAACGAGGATTGGGGCACCCGCCTCGTTGAAAACGCCGATCACCGCCAGTGGCTGAAGGACACCTATGATTGGCTGAAAGCGCTCGATCCGACCCGGCTCGTGGTCGATAATTCGGCCTGCATTCCCAATTTCCACGTGAAGACCGACATCAACGACTACCATTACTACCGCTCGGTGCCGGAACGGCGCGCCGAGTGGGAAAAGCTGACCGACGAATTCGCCGAAGCCTGGGATTGGACCTGGTCGCCGCATGGCGACGGCGAACGCCGGGGCGATGAGCCGCTGGTGGTGTCCGAATTCGGTGTCTGGGGTCTGCCCCAGCCCAAGGATGTTGGCATCGGGTCCAGCCACGAGCCGTGGTGGGCCGAAACCGGGGGCAACTGGGGCGATGGTGCCGCCTATCCGCATGGCATCGGCAACCGCTTCAAAACCTATCACCTCGATAAGGTGTTCGGCTCGCTCGAGGGCTTCGTTACCGCCGCGCAGTGGTTCCAGTTTGCCAATCTGAAATATGAAATCGAATCGATGCGCGCCCGCGCCTCCATTCAGGGCTATGTCATCACCGAGATGACCGACGTGCATTGGGAGGCTAATGGCCTGCTCGATATCCGCCGCAACCCGCGCGCCTTCCACGATCGCTTTGCCGAGGTGAATACCGATACCGTCATCGTGCCGCTGGTTGAGCACCACGCGCTCTATGGTGGGGAATCCCTGCCGCTCCGGCTGAAAATCGCGACGGGCGGCAAGGCCATTCCGGCGGCAACGCTCACCTGGTCCGCGGAAGGCCGTTCGGGCACGCTCGCCGTGCCGGCGACGGACGCACTCGCCGTGGCCGATCTGGGTACTCTGTCCATCCCGCTTGCGGCGGGCCCGGCCCGCCTGGTCAGCGTGGCACTCAGCCTTGCTGCACCAGGGGGACCGCTGGCGCGCAACGAGATCACCGTTTCGGTGTTCGCCAAACGGGCTCCCGGTGCGCTGCGCATTGCGGCCCAAACCGATGGCCTCGCGGCCTTCGCCACGGGTCTCGGCTACACGCTCGCCGCGCCCGATGTCGCCGATCTGGTGCTCGCCCACAGCCTCGACGAAAGCGATATCGAGGCCATGCGCCATGGCCGCCGCTATCTCGTGTTGGCCGATGGCACCGAGCCGACGCAGCGCAATCTGCGCGCTGACCCGCCGAAGGCCGAGCCGCCGACCATGCCCGAAAGCAAGGAAAAGGCCCGCCATCTGGGTGCTGAAAGCCAGTTGCCAAACCTCGGGCTGGTGCTGCGCGACGGCACGCTGTGGCGCGGCGACTGGATTGCCAATTTCTCCTGGCTCCGGCGCGACGGCGCGTTTGCCGCCATCCCGGGCGGTCCGCTGCTCGATATCGCCTTTGATCGGGTGGTGCCGCACCATGTGCTCACCGGCTTCCGCTCCTGGGAATATGAGGGGCTGGTTGATGCCGGGGTTGTGATTGGCTGGGTACAGAAACCAGCGGCAACCATAGCGCGCCGCAAAGTCGGCAAGGGCGGGCTCGTCGCCTCGACCTTCCGGCTGTTGAACGATGCGCCCGGGGTCGACCCGGTGGCCGCGGCCCTGTTCGATGGCCTCGCTCACAGCGCGGCCGGGCTGGCCACGGGCTGATCCTGACTAAATCAGGAAAACGGGTGAAGAGGCGGGTTACCCGCCTTCTGGCGGATGAACATATAGGTTAAGTCACTGGTAGATATGGTGAATTCCACTTCGGCATTTAATACAGGATTGACAATATTGTTCGGCCCGTAGCATGGTTCATAGGCGAAGACCCCAAGGGGGCATCGCGGCCGCTTGGCGGCGAAGGGGGAGGAGCAGATCTTGGCCGATATTCGACTGGTCGATGTGAGCAAGGCGTATGGCAACGTCCGCGTGATTGATAACGTGACGATGACCATCGGCTCGGGCGAATTCTGGGTGTTTCTCGGGCCGTCAGGCTGCGGGAAATCCACGCTTTTGCGCATGATTGCCGGGCTTGAGGACATCAATGACGGTGAGATCCACATCGGTGATCGCCGCGTGGATCAGCTGCCCCCGGCCGAGCGCGGCGTCGCCATGGTGTTCCAGAACTACGCGCTCTATCCCCACATGACCGTGCGTCAGAACATGGCTTTCGGGCTGCAAAACATCCGCACACCGAAAGACGAGATCGAGCGCCGGGTTGATTCTGCTGCCAAGATTCTCGAACTCGGCCACCTGATTGATCGTCGCCCGAGCCAGCTCTCCGGCGGCCAGCGCCAGCGCGTGGCCATCGGCCGCGCCATTGTGCGCGATCCCAAGGCTTTCCTGTTCGATGAGCCGCTGTCGAACCTCGACGCCGGTCTGCGCGTGCGCACCCGCATCGAGTTTGCTCAATTGCACCAGCGCATGAAGACCACCATGGTGTTCGTGACCCATGACCAGACCGAAGCGATGACGCTCGCCGACAAGATCGTTGTGATGAACAATCGCAAGATCGAGCAGATCGGTTCGCCGATGGAAATTTACACCCGCCCGGCCTCGCGCTTCGTGGCGGCGTTCGTCGGCTCGCCGTCGATGAATTTCCTCCCGGTCAAAGCGGTGGCCGATAAGGCCGGCAAGGCCCTCGTCACCCTGGGCGATGGTTCGGTGGTTGAAACAGCGATCCCGACGGCCAACCTGCCCAAGGGCGGCACCTTCACCTTCGGCATCCGCCCCGAATTTGTGCGCATCGAGGCCAATGGCGCCATCAAGGGCAAGGCCGATGTGGTGGAACGTCTGGGCGACCGGACGCTGGCCTATGTCCGGCTTGGCGACGGGTCCACGGTGATCGCATCCGACACCGGGATTTCCTCGCTGGATACCGGACACGAGATTGCGCTGGGCGTTGACGGGGCGTCCGCGCATCTGTTCGACGACAACAACGTCGCGTACAGCGCCGCCTGATTTTGGTTCCGGAGGGGAGCAACACGCCCAACTGAACCAGAAAAACCGATCCGTATCACGGAAAGGTCATCGGAATTGTCCCAGTCGATCTTGCACTGCTCAATGCGTAAGGTCGACGGGACAGGGTCCGCAACTGCGGGTCCGACTATGTCTACGCATGGAGCTTACCCCAAGGGAGGAGTTACACTATGAAGTCTATTCTTAAAGCGGCCCTGATTTCGACGGCTCTGCTGTCGTTCGGTGGCCTCGCTATGGCCAAGGAAACCGTCGTTTGGTGGGATTTCCTCGGCGGCGGCGACGGCGTGCGCATGAAGAAGCTCATCGAAGACTTCAACGCTGAGCATGCGGACACTGTCGAAATCCAGGCGACCACGCTCGATTGGGGCGTGCCCTTCTACACCAAGGTTCAGACCTCGGCCGCCGTTGGCGAAGGCCCGGATGTGATGACCTACCACGCTTCGCGTATCCCGCTGGCCGTCAGCCAGGGCACGCTGAAGGAAATCACTGCCGACGATTGGACCGCTATGGGTCTCGGCGCGGACAGCTTTGCTTCGACCACCTGGGGCGCCGTCTCGGTTGACGACAAGCAGTACGCTGTGCCGTTCGATACGCACCCGATCGTGCTCTACTACAACAAGGACAAGCTTGATGCGGCCGGCCTGATCGGCGCCGATGGCCTGCCCGCAGGCCTCGACGGCATTGATAACTTCAAGGCCGCCATGAAGAAGCTCCAGGAAGGCGGTACCAAGTACGGTATGGCGACGACGACCGCCGACGGCGGCTTCTCGTTCCGCACCATCTACTCGTACCTCTGCCAGCAGGACGGCGACATCGGCACCGATGGCAATTGGCTGCCGGGCGACAATGCCGAGAAGCTGACCAAGGCCGTTCAGGTCATCGCCGATTGGGTGAAGGACGGCTATGCGCCGGGCTACACCGACTATCCGTCGGCCGTGGCTCTGTTCACCTCGGGTGAATCTGCATTCATGATCAACGGCGTGTGGGAAGTCCCCACGATGGTTGACCTTGAAAAGCAGGGCAAGCTGTTCAACTGGGGCGCCATCGAGCTCCCGGTCATGTTCAACCATGCTTGCACCTATGCCGACTCGCATTCGTTCGCGATCCCGAACAATGTCGGCAAGGACGCAACCCCGGAAAAGCATGCCGCCGTGCTTGAAGTCATCAAGTGGATGGAAGCTCACTCGCTGTTCTGGGCGACCGCTGGTCATATCCCGGCGAACAAGGCCGTGAATGAATCGGCCGAGTACAAGGCCATGCAGCCGCAGGCGACCTATGCCAAGCTGCTGTCGAACATGGTGTTCGATCCCAAGTCGAAGAACGCTGGCGTTGCCTCGCCGCTGTTCGATGCCGCCGGCAATGCTTTCGCCGCCGCCATGAACAACGAAGTTGATGCCGCGTCTGCAGTGCAGGAAATGAAGTCGACTCTGGAAGCTCTCCAGTAAGAGACTGACTTTGTCCCGACCGGCTTCGGCCGGTCGGGATTTCAGAGGAGGCGGGGGTAAGGGCATGCGTCGAAATCGGGTAACAGAATATGCTACGGCAGCGGTGCTGGTTGCGCCGTTCGTGGCGATCTTCGGATGGATGTTCATCTATCCCACGATCCAGATGGTCTTCCTCAGCTTCACCAACGCTCCGCTCATCGGCAACGGTGTGTGGGTCGGTTTCGAAAACTACATCCGCATGTTCCAGGATCGCATCTTCTGGAATGCGGTGTGGAATACGTCCTATTTCGTTCTGCTCACCGTGGTGCCCGGCACAGCCATTGCGCTCGCTATCGCGCTGATGGTGACGCGGCTCAAAGGTCGGACACAGAGCCTGATCCTCGCGGCATTTTTCCTGCCCTACGTCCTGCCGATCACCGTGGTCTATCTGATCTGGGATTGGCTCACGAATTTCCAGTTTGGCCTGATCCAGTATGTGATCGAACCGATCATGGGGAAACGCATCAATATCTGGCGCACCATTCCCTGGTTCATGCCGTCGGCGGCCATCCTCACGATCTGGTGGACCAACGGGTTCTCGATCCTGCTGTTCCTGGCTGGCCTCCGCAACATTCCGCGCGATCTCTACGAAGCGGCGGCGCTCGACAACGCGTCGCGCTGGCAGATGTTCCGCTCCATCACCTGGCCGCTGCTGTGGCCGGTCACGGTGCTGTGCCTCACCATCCAGCTCATTCTGCAGCTCAAGATCTTTGATCAGGTCTACCTGTTCGCCCAGGGCGGTCGCACCCAGGCCACCATGGTGCTGGTGCAATATATCTACGAACAGGCCTTCCAGAAAAACTCGGGCGGCTACGCGGCAACCATCTCGGTCGCGCTCTTCGTCATCGTCGTTATCTTCTCGGTGCTGCAGTACCAGGTGCTGCGCGTAAGGGGTGAAAAATGAGCACGGTAAACGCAACAGCAGCTCCAGCGGCGCGCACCAGCGTGCGGTCGCGTGGGCAAACGACCAGCCTCGGCACCAAGCTCATCACGGCCCTCACCGTCGTTGTCGCGGCCATCTGGTTCTTCCCGCTCTACTGGGCCATAGTCACCAGCCTCAAGACCGACGAAGAAACCGTCCGCGCCGGTCTGCGGCTTCTGCCCGAAGAGCCCACGCTCAAGGGCTATCTCTTCGTCATCCAGAATTCTGATCTGCCGATCTGGTACATGAATTCGGTCATCACCTCGGTCATCATCACCATTGTCTCGGTGCTGATGTCGGCCGGGGCCGGCTACGCCATTTCGCAGCTGAAGTTCCCCGGACGCCAGATCCTGTGGACGCTGATCCTCGCCAGCTTCATGGTGCCGGTCTCGGCGCTGATCGTGAACCACTTCATCATCATTGCCGGTGTGAAACTGCTCAACACCCATCTCGGCATCATTCTGCCGATGCTGATCACCCCCGTCACGGTGATTGTGTACAAGCAGTTCTTTGACTCGGTGCCGCGCGAATATCGCGAGGCCGCCGTGATCGACAATGCCAATGAATTCCAGATGCTGTTCCGCATCTTCCTGCCCATGAACTGGGGTGTGACCACCGCTTTGGCGATCATCACCTTCATCGGGGCGTGGAACTCGTTCCTCTGGCCGTTCCTGGCGGCGCAGAACGAAAAGATGATGACGGTCACGGTTGGCATTACCGCGGTGCAGGATTCCTACGGCGTGGCCTTTGCCCGCGTATTGGCCGGCGCCGTTCTGGCGGGGCTGCCGGTGGCGCTCGCTTACCTGCTGTTCCAGAAGCGGGTGACGCAGGCCATTACGCTCTCGGCCGGTATCAAGGGCTGACGAACCTATCTCGCGGATTTCACGAGCCTCGGGCCTCGGCCCGGGGCTCGCATTTTTTGGGGCCGACCTAACCGGCGGCAACCGCTTGCTTGCGGAAATCCCCGGGCGACAGCCCAACATGGCGGCGGAAGGCCTTGGCGAAGTAATTGCCGTTCTGAAAGCCCGCCGCTGCCGCAATGGCCACGACGGAAAGATCAGTTGCCGTCAGCAGGCGGCTCGCGTGTTCCATGCGTTCGGTGAATACGAAATCCGAAGGGCTGAGCCCCAGTTCGGCAGCAAACCGCCGCACGAAATGCGCCCGGCTCAACCCGGCAATCTCCGCCAGCCGATCCACCCCCAGCGGTTCAGCCAGATGGTCCGCCACATAGTCGCATACCCGCGCCAGAGGCGGCGCGATGGTGCTCGCAACCGGAGCGGTGCCGAACGCGCCATCATAGAGCGCCATCAGCGCCTGATACGCCCGCGCTGAAACCGCGCCCGCAGCCGGGTCCGCCGTTGCAACCAGATCGAGGCAGGCCCCGGCCAGATGGTCCACCGTATCGGCGGCCGGCGTCAGCACGGGCCCCTTGAGATCGATAACGGCCCGGATGATCCGCAGCGCCTCGCGCCCATTGAAGGCAATCCAGAAATATTCCCAGGTCTGCCCGCGCGCCAGCCAGTAGCGGTTGGCGTGCGGAAAGCTGAGCACCAGCGTCGAGCCGGGCAGCAACTTGTGCCGCGTGCCTTCGAAATCCAGTTCGCCCCGGCCCGCAATTGTATGTTGGATGAGCACAAACGGAGCCGCGCCGCGCTTCAGGCCCTCCCAGGTGTACACTTCATTGGCGCGCCGCTCGAACCCTGCGCCCACCGGCATGACATGGAGCCCCAGAGGCCCGCGTGGCGGCGCAATGGCCCGCACCCGGTGGCCATGAGTGATCAAGGCGCTGAGCATGAAATTACCCGGTTTCGCATGAGTTTCCTCTACACCGCCGCGTCCTGTCGCGCTAGACGGGAGTCTCAGTCAACGAGGGGAAAACGCATGTCCTTCAAGGTCGCCATCATCGGCGCGGGTTCAGTCGGCTTCACCAAGACCCTGATCTCCGATCTGCTCAAGGTGCCGGAGTTCGCCAACGTGCACTTCGCACTGTCCGACATCAACCCGCACAATCTTGAGATGATCAAGGAGATCATCGACGAGATCGTCAGCGTGAATAAGCTCCCGGCCAAGGTTTCGGCCACCACCAACCGCCGCGAGGCGATCACCGGCGCGCGCTACATCATGAGCTGCGTGCGGGTGGGCGGACTCGAGGCCTTCGCGACCGACGTGAACATCCCGCTCAAATATGGTGTTGACCAGTGTGTGGGCGATACCATCTGCGCCGGTGGCATCCTCTATGGTCAGCGCAACATCCCGGTGATCCTCGATTTCTGCAAGGACATCCGCGAGGTGGCAGAGCCCGGCGCGCTGTTCCTCAACTACGCCAACCCGATGGCCATGAACACCTGGGCCGCGCTTGAATATGGTGGCGTCAATACGGTGGGCCTCTGCCACGGCGTGCAGCACGGCGCCCATCAGATCGCGCAGGTTCTGGGTGTTGAGGACAAAGACCTCGATTACGTCTGCTCGGGCATCAACCACCAGACCTGGTATATTGATGTGCGGGCCAAGGGCCGCAAAATCGAGAAGGACGAGCTGATCGCCGCCTTCGAGCGTCACCCGGTCTATTCGCAGCAGGAAAAGGTGCGCATCGACGTTCTGAAGCGCTTCGGCGTCTATTCCACCGAGAGCAACGGCCACCTGTCGGAATATTTGCCCTGGTATCGGAAGCGCCCCGAAGAGATCAACCGCTGGATCGATATGAGCGACTGGATCCACGGCGAGACCGGCGGCTACCTCCGCTACTCAACGGAACGCCGCAACTGGTTTGAAACCGACTTCCCGGTGTTCAAGGCCGAGGCCGCCAAACCGCTGAGTGCCTATAAGCGCACCACCGAGCACGCGAGCTATATCATTGAGGCGCTTGAAACCGGCCGCGTCTATCGCGGGCATTTCAACGTGCGCAACAATGGCATTATCCGCAACCTGCCGGATGACGCCATCATCGAAAGCCCCGGCTTTGTCGATCGCTTTGGCATCAACATGGTCGAAGGCGTCACGCTCCCCACCGCGTGCGCGGCTACCTGCTCGGTGTCCGTCTCGGTGCAGCGCATGAGCGTTGAGGCCGCCATGAGCGGTGATATCGATATGCTGAAGCTTGCCGTGCTGCACGATCCGCTGGTCGGCGCCATCTGCACGCCCGATGAAGTCTGGCAGATGGTCGATGAAATGGTCGTGGCGCAGGCCCAGTGGCTGCCGCAATACGCCGCTGCCGTGCCCGCTGCCAAGGAACGGCTCAAGACCCCCAAGGTCAAGACCCGCGACTGGGATGGTGCCGCCCGCAAAACCGTGCGCTCGGTTGAAGAGCTGCGCGAAATGAAGGGTGCGCATCACTGATCCACTTCATGTCCTCCCGATGTGAGGCGGGCATCGGGCTTTGGCCCGGTGCCCTTTTTGTTTCGTGCATTAAACCATGCGGCAAAAGCCGGGCATGGCCTTGCCAAGCGCCGGGCGCTGGGGCGAAGTGACGCCAGCATTTCGGAGCCCCCCATGACGAAGACCCTCGACGATATCGATACCCCGGCCGTCCTCATCGACGTGGACAAGGTAGAGCGCAATTTACAGCGCGCGCAGGACCATGCCGATAAGGAGGGCTTCAAACTCCGTCCGCATATCAAAACCCACAAGCTGCCCTATTGGGCCAAGCGCCAGCTTGCGCTTGGGGCCGTGGGCATCACGGTGCAAAAACTTGGTGAGGCCGAAGTCTTTGCCGATGCCGGGATCACCGACCTGTTCATGCCCTACAACATTGTGGGTCCGCTCAAGCTGAAGCGCCTCAAGGCGCTGAATGCGCGCGTCACGCTGTCGGTCACAGCGGATTCGCCCGATACGGTTTCGGGCTATGCGGCAAGCTTCAGCGCCGATCAGCCGCTGACCGTGCTGGTTGAATGCGATACCGGCGGCGGTCGCTGCGGCGTGCAGACCCCGGCGCAGGCGCTCGCACTGGCCCGCCAGATCATCGCCGCCCCTGGTCTGCGCTTTGGCGGGTTGATGACCTACGCAGCCCCCGGCGGCTTTGATGGCGCGAACAGCTGGATGACCGGCGCGCTCCAGCTGTTCAACGAGGCCGGCATCGCCGTGCCGCGCGTAACAGGCGGCAATACGCCAGAAATCTGGGCCAAGGGCGGCGGCCCGCTCACCGAGCGGCGGCCCGGCACCTATATCTACAACGACCGCTATCAGGTGAAAGTCGGCGCTGCGACGCTGGACGATTGCGCGCTGACGGTCATGGCCACTGTGGTGAGCCGTCCCACAGCCACGCGCTTCGTGATAGACGCGGGCTCGAAGGCGCTGACCTCGGACCTCTTGGGCATGGAAGGCTACGGCCTGATTGCCGGGACCGATCTTGTGGTCAAGGCGCTGTCGGAAGAGCATGGCGTGGTTGAAATGCCCGCCGCGTCCGATTGGCCGCGCGTCGGCACGCGCCTTCGCATCGTGCCCAATCATTGCTGCCCGGTCACCAACCTGTTTGATGAGGTGAACTTCATCAAGGGCGAGACCGTGGTGGATACCCTCGCGGTGGCCGCGCGCGGCAAGGTGGCCTGACACCCCACCCCATCCTTAAAAAGCAAAGAGGCGGGAGTGATCCCGCCTCTTCTTTATCCAGATCGACCAGCGCTTAGAGCTTGTCGGTGATCTCGGTGGTGAAGGCGCCTTCCGGCTTGGTCTTGATGATCTTCTGATCCAGCAGGGCCTTTTCGGTGCGGGCATAGGCATCCATGTTGAGCTTGAAGTCGGTCGCATCGACCAGCTTCGCAACTTCGCTCATCATGTAGGTCTGGTGGGCCAGCGTCTGGGCACCCGACTCGTCATTGTCGATCACGATCTGGGCAGCCTCATCGGGATGCTCGATCGCGTACTGCCAGCCCTTCTGCGAAGCGCGGACGAAGCGGACCATCTTGTCGGCAAACGCCGGGTCGGCAAGCTTGTCGCCCATGGCATAGAGCCCGTCTTCAAGCAGGTCATTGCCCATCTCGGAGTAGTTGAACACCACGAGCTTATCGAGCGTGAACCCGGCATCAATCGCCTGGCCCAGTTCGTTATAGGTCATGACCGAGATACAATCCGCCTGCTTCTGCACCAGCGGCTGCACGTCGAACGACTGCTTCAGCACATTCACGCCATCGGCGCCGCCTTCAGTCGGGATGCCCAGCTTGTTCATCCACGCAAAGAACGGGTATTCATTGCCGAAGAACCAGACGCCGAGCGTATGGCCCTTGAAGTCGGCTTCGGTCTGAACCGGGCCATCCTTCGGGCAGATCATCAACAGGCCGGACTTCTTGAACGGCTGGGCAATGTTCACGAGGGGCACGCCCTGCTCGCGAGCGGCCAGCGCGCCACCCATCCAGTCAACGATCACGTCGGCGCCGCCGCCGGCAATCACCTGCTCCGGGGCAATGTCGGGGCCACCGGCCTTGATGGTGATGTCGATGCCTTCATCGGTGAAGAAGCCCTTGTCCTTGGCCACAAAGTAGCCAGCGAACTGAGCCTGCGTCACCCACTTGAGCTGCAGCGTTACCGCATCACCGGCAAAGCTGGCGGTTGCGCCAAGCGCCAGGGCGCCCGCAACCAATCCTACGAGAAGTTTCTTCATTCGCTCGTTCCCTCTTGTTCTGTTAGGCCCGTCCACCGCGGACGGACGGATGCCAGAAGGTGACGGCACGTTCCACAATTGCCACCACCCAGTAGAAAGCAGAACCCGCTAACGCCGCCACGGCGATTTCTGCCCAGACCATCTCGACATTCAGCTTCCCGATCTCAGACGAGATGCGGAAACCCATGCCGACGATGGGCGTCCCAAAGAATTCGGCCACAATTGCCCCAATGAGCGCAAGGGTCGAATTGATCTTCAATGCATTGAATATGAACGGCGCCGCTGCCGGTAGCCGCAGTTTGATGAGGCTGGGCCAATAACCGGCGGCATAAGTCTGCATCAGGTCGCGCTCCATGCGGCCCGCGACATTGAGCCCGGCCACGGTATTCACCAGCATGGGGAAGAACGTCATGATCACGACCACGGCGGCTTTCGACGGCCAATCGAACCCGAACCACATCACCATGATCGGCGCGATACCAATGAGCGGCAGTGCCGACACGAAATTGCCGAGCGGCAGCAGCCCGCGCTTCAGGAACGGCGACCGGTCGATGGCCACCGCCACGATGAACCCGAACCCGCACCCGAGCGCGTAGCCGATCAGCACGGACTTGAGGAACGTCTGCTGGAAATCGGCAATGAGCTTGGGGATATTCTCAATGAAGGAGCTGAAAATCCCTGAAGGCGATGGCAGCAGCACCTTGGGCACCTGCCCGCCGCGTGTCACGGCTTCCCAGGCGACAAGGATGGTGATGCCGAAAACTATCGGGATCAGCACGCCGACGCGGCTCGATATCCCTTTGCGGGTAATGGCGCCGGCGAGCCGTTCGGCAAAGACCCAGGCAAAGAGCCAGCTGGCGACGAGGGTCAGCCAGAAGCCCGGCCCGGCCTGCTCGAGAGTGGGTAGGGTGGCGAGCAGCCCGGCCGCTCCGAGCGCGGCGAGGATGAGATCGGCCTCAATCCGTAACGCCCAGCGGAACCGCACGAGGCTGAGAACCGCGAGCAGCGCAAAGCCGGCCACCAGCGGAAACTCGGTGATCGGCAGAGTGCCGCCCTCAGTCGCGCCAAAGGGCACGACCAGCACAAGCCCGGCCACGAGGGCAGCAAGGGCAGCGAGCGTGCGTTGTACAAGACTCATGCGCGCACCCCCAAAAGCCGATTGGTCACGCGTTCGGCAAAGCCTACTGACGCGATGAGCGCCCCGGCAAGCAGGGCCGCTGCCATCAGCGCCGCCCAGATCTGGATGGTCTGCCCATAATAGGACCCGGCAAGGAGCCGGGCGCCGATGCCGCTGCCCCCGCCTGCCGGCAGTTCGCCCACGATGGCGCCGACAAGGCTCGCGGCGACCCCCACCTTCATCGAGGTGAACAGAAACGGCAGCGCCGTGGGCCAGCGGACCTTGAAAAACACCTGCACGCGCGAGGCGTTGTAGGTACGCATCAGATCAAGCTGGAGGGCTTCCGGGCTGCGGAAGCCCGTCACCATGCCGACAACCACCGGGAAAAAACTGAGATAGGTCGAAATAAGCGCCTTGGGCACGAGCCCGCTGATGCCAACGGCGTTCAGCACCACGATCACCATGGGCGCAATCGCGAGGATCGGCACCGTCTGGCTGGCAATGATCCACGGCATCAGCGAGCGGTCCATCGCCGCATTGTGCACGATGAAGACCGCAAGCCCGATGCCGAACAGCGTACCAATGGCGAAACCCAGAAGCGTCGCCGACAGCGTGATCCAGCCATGATAGACGAGGCTCTTCTTGCTGGTTACGGCCTGCTGCACCGTGTTTTTCCAGAATTCGGCCAGCACCTGATGCGGGGCGGGCAGAATCGGCTTCTCCTGGCTCAGCACATCGGAAAGCTGCTGCGAAAAGCTGACGCCCGTCGTGCCCGCGCGCTGATAGCTGTCGGACTGGATACCCCAGTTCATGCCCACGGCGCCCAGATACCAGAGGACGATCAGCGCCGCGACGACGGCGAGGATCGGGCCGATATTGCTTTGCCGCTGTGCCGAAATCATTCGGTGTGCTCGTAGGAATGTCCGGCCCGCAACCCCTCGCGCACACGGTGCGCAATGGCGAGGAATTCGGGCGTCTCGCGGATATCGAGCGGCCGCTCGGCCGGCAGCGTGCTTTCAATGATATCGGTGACGCGGCCCGGACGCGGGCTCATCACCACGATCTTGGTGGAAAGATACACGGCCTCGGGGATAGAATGGGTCACGAAGGCGATGGTCTTTTTGGTGCGGGCCCAGAGCTTCAGCAATTCGGCATTGAGATAGTCGCGCACGATTTCGTCGAGCGCGCCGAAGGGCTCATCCATCAGCAACAGGTCGGCATCAAAGGCGAGCGCGCGGGCAATCGAGGCGCGCTGCTGCATGCCGCCGGACAATTGCCACGGGAACTTTTTCTCAAAGCCCTTGAGGTTCACGAGATCGAGCGTCCGCGCGATGCGGTCCCGCCGCTCGGCGTCGGAATAGCCCATGATTTCGAGCGGCAGCGCCACGTTCTTTTCAATGGTGCGCCACGGAAACAGCGCCGGAGCCTGAAACACATAGCCATAGCTGCGCTGCATGCGCGCCTCGGCCGGTGACAGGCCATTGACCGTGATCCTGCCCGCCGTCGGCTGTTCGAGGTCGGCAATGACGCGCAGGAACGTCGTCTTGCCGCAGCCCGATGGCCCGATGAACGACACGAAGTCGCCGCGCCGGATGTCGAGACTGACGTTCGACAGCGCCTCAACGTCGCCATCGGCAGTGTTGAAGGTGAGGCCGAGGCCCTGTGCCTCGACCACGGTGTGTGATTTGCCCCCGTCAGTCACCCGCTCAGACCCCGCTCGCCGGAATGCCGCTGCGCTCAACCTTGCGCGGGGCTGTTACCTCTTTCCAGGTGGAGAGCGCGCGGTTGACCGGGTTATTGGCCTCGCGCGCCACGAATTGGCCATGGCCCTGCTCGGTCATGACCTCGGCCTCGCGCACCACCAGTTTGCCGCGCGTCAGCGTGAAGCGCGGCAGGCCGGTAACCTCAATGCCTTCAAACACATTGTAGTCGATGCCCGATTGCTGGGCCTTGGCCGAAAGCGTCTTCTTCCGCTTGGGATCCCACACCACAAGGTCGGCATCGGCGCCCACGAGCACGGCGCCCTTCTTGGGATAGAGCCCCAGGATCTTGGCGATATTGGTTGAGGTGACCGCGACGAATTCATTCGGAGTCAGCCGACCGGTATTCACGCCCTTGGTCCACAGCACCGGCATGCGGTCTTCAAGCCCGCCCGTGCCATTGGGGATCTTGGCGAAATTGCCCAGGCCAGTGCGCTTCTGCGCCGTGGTGAACGAGCAATGGTCGGTGGCCACCACCTGCAGCGAGCCCGATTGCAGGCCTGCCCAGAGCGAATCCTGATGCTGCTTGGAGCGGAAGGGCGGGCTCATCACCCGGCGGGCCGCATAGTCCCAATCCCTGTTGAAATACTCGGTTTCATCGAGCACGAGGTGCTGGATCAGCGGCTCGCCGAAAACCCGCATGCCCTTGGCGCGGGCGCGACGGATGGCTTCATGCGCCTGTTCGCACGAGGTGTGCACGACATAGAGCGGCACGCCGGCCATATCGGCAATCATGATGGCGCGGTTGGTGGCCTCGCCCTCCACTTCGGGCGGACGCGAATAGGCGTGTCCCTCCGGCCCGGTATTGCCTTCGGCCAGCAGCTTCTGCGTCATGGCCGCCACCACGTCGCCGTTTTCGGCATGGACGAGCGGCAAAGCGCCGAGTTCGGCGCAGCGCTGGAACGAAGCGAACATTTCGTCGTCGTTCACCATCAGCGCGCCCTTGTAGGCCATGAAGTGCTTGAACGAGGTAATGCCGCGATCAACGACCGCCGCCATTTCGTTGAACACCTGCTCGCCCCACCAGGTCACGGCCATGTGGAACGAATAATCGCAATTGGCCTTGGCGCCCTTGTTGTCCCACATGCTGAGCGCATCCAGCATCGACTGGTTGGGGTTGGGCAGACAGAAATCAACGACCATCGTGGTGCCGCCCGCCAGCGCCGCCCGCGTGCCGCTTTCGAAATCGTCGTGCGAATAGGTGCCCATGAAGGGCATTTCGAGATGGGTGTGCGGATCAATGCCACCGGGCATCACAAAGCAGCCGGTCGCGTCGAGACTACCGCCGCCCGTGAGGTTCTGCCCGATTTCGGTAATCCGGCCGTTTTCCACGCGCACATCGGCCTTATAGCTCAGGTCCGCCGTGACGACCGTGCCGCCCTTGATGATCTTGGATGTCATGTCCCGTCCCTCCTCGCGCCAGTCTTACGACGCGATCTCTGCTGTTTCGAGCACGGCGTGGAACAGCACATCCGTGCCGGCCGCCGCCCATTCCTTGCTGATCGATTCCGCCTCGTTATGGCTCAACCCGTCAACGCAGGGGCACATGATCATGGCCGAAGGCGCCACCCGGTTGATCCAGCACGCGTCATGCCCAGCGCCCGAAACGATGTTCCGGTGGCTGTAGCCGAGCTTTTCGGCCGCCGCGCGCACATTGCCCACCAGCGTTTCGTCAAAGGTCACGGGGTCGAAATGCCCCACCTGCTCGATTTCGGCGGTGATATCGAGCCCTTCGGCGATCTGCGCGATCCCGGCGCGGATGCGTTCATCCATCTCGTCGAGCACGGCCTTGTCGGGCGAGCGGATATCGATGGTGAACACCGCCTTGCCGACAATGATGTTCCGCGAGTTGGGATAGACCTCGATATGGCCCACCGCGCCCACGGCTTCGGGCTGATAGTCCATCGCCACTTCATGAGTCAGTTCAATGATCCGCGCCATGCCGAGCGAGCCGTTGCGGCGCTTGGGCATGGGGGTGGAACCGGTGTGTGCTTCCTTGCCGGTCAAGGTCACCTGCAGCCATTTCAGGCCCTGGCCATGGGTCACGACGCCAATATCGATGTGCTCATCTTCAAGGATCGGGCCCTGCTCGATATGCAGTTCGTAATAGGCCGCAATCTTGCGGTCCCCGGTCTTTTCGTCGCCCTTCCAGCCGATGCGGGCCAGTTCGTCGCCGAAACGCTTGCCCTCTTTGTCCTTGCGGTCATAGGCCCAATCCTGCGCATGCACCCCGGCGAAAACGCCCGAGGCCAGCATGGCGGGGGCAAAGCGCGTGCCCTCCTCGTTGGTCCAGTTGACCACAACAATGGGCCGCCTGGTGCGGATGCCGAGATCATTGAGCGTGCGGATTACTTCGAGCCCACCCAACACGCCCAGAATGCCGTCATAGCGCCCACCGGTCGGCTGGGTATCCAGATGCGAGCCCACATAGACCGGATCGAGCCCCGGTTCGCTGCCTTCGCGCCGCGCAAACATCGTGCCCATCTGGTCGATGCCCATGCTCATCCCGGCGGCTTCGCACCAGCCCTGGAACAGGGTGCGCCCCGCGCCATCCTCATCGGTCAGCGTCTGGCGGTTGTTGCCACCGGCCACGCCCGGCCCGATTTCGGCCAGCTCATGGATCGAGTCCCAAAGACGGTCAGGATTGATGCGAAGATTTTCGGCCGGAGCAGGCATGGCGTACTCTTGAACTCAGGGGACGGGAGAATGGACGACAAAAAACCGCGCCGAAAGCGTGAACGCTCCGTGCGGGCTGATCTGTTCAGGCTTTTTCCCGCCGGGAGCCCCGCATTCCGGCGCCAGATGGCACCGGAAAGAACGGAAATCCCGGGCGGTCATCAGCGCCTTAGTCATTTGAGGCTCGGGAAGGTGAATTCCGCGCCCGACTTGATGCCAGCCGGCCAGCGCGAGGTCACGGTCTTGAGCCGGGTGTAAAAATGCACACCCTCGGGCCCGTAGATCGAATGATCCCCGAACAGCGAGCGCTTCCACCCGCCGAAAGAATGATAGGCCACCGGCACCGGCAGGGGGACGTTGATGCCCACCATGCCCACTTCGATCTTGTCGGCAAACTCCCGCGCGGCATCGCCATCCCGCGTGAAGATCGCGGTGCCATTGCCATATTCATGGCCGTGGATCAGGTCCACCGCCTCCTGATAGGTCTTGGCGCGCACCACCGAGAGCACCGGCCCGAAGATTTCCTCGCGGTAAATCTTCATGTCGGGCGTCACATGGTCGAACAGCGAACCGCCGACGAAATAGCCGTTCTCGTAGCCCTGCAGCTTGAAGCCGCGGCCATCGACCAAAAGCTTCGCGCCCTGTTCAACGCCGGAATCAATGTAGCTGACGATCCGGTCGCGCGCTTCGCGCGTCACGATCGGGCCCATCTCGGCGTCCTTGTCGGTCGAGGGACCGATCTTCAACGCCTCAACGCGCGGCTTGAGCTTGGCCACCAGGGCATCGGCGGTCTTTTCGCCCACCGGCACCGCGACCGAGATTGCCATGCAGCGTTCGCCCGCCGAGCCGTAGCCTGCGCCCATCAGCGCATCGGCCGCCTGATCGAGATCGGCGTCGGGCAGGATCACCATATGGTTCTTGGCGCCGCCCAGCGCCTGCACGCGCTTGCCGGCCTGCACGCCGCGCCGGTAAACATATTCGGCAATCGGGGTCGAGCCGACAAAGCTCACGGCCTTGATATCGGGATGGTCGAGGATCGTGTCCACGGCCAGCTTGTCGCCATGGACGATATTGAGCACGCCTTCAGGCAGGCCGGCATCCATGAACAATTGCCACGCCAGCATCGGCGCGGACGGATCGCGTTCCGACGGCTTCAACACGAAGGTATTGCCGCAGGCGATGGCCAGCGGATACATCCACATCGGCACCATGGCCGGAAAGTTGAACGGGGTGATGCCCGCGACCACGCCAAGCGGCTGGCGGTCGGAATAGCTGTCGATGGACGGGCCGACATTGCGGCTGAATTCGCCCTTCAAAAGATGCGGAATGCCGCAGGCAAAATCCACGCAATCAATGCCGCGCGCCACTTCGCCCAGAGCATCATCATGCACCTTGCCATGCTCGCGCGAGATTTCGCGGGCGAGGTCATCCACATGCTTGTCCAGCAGTTCCTTGAAGCGGAACAGGACCCGGGCACGCTTCATCGGCGGCAGACCGGCCCAGCCGGGCAGGGCCGCCTTGGCCGAGGCAACGGCCGCATTGATTTCATCGACGCTCGAGAGCCTGAGGAGCGCGGTCTGCTCGCCAGTCGCCGGGTTGAACACGCCCTGCGTGCGCGGGCTCGCACTCTCGACCAGCTTTCCGCCAATCGCATTCTGAATCGTCTGCATTACAGCCTCCACCCCGCAGGGTTTGGAACATTCATTCTATTTCACTCCACATAGAACAAACGTTCCGCCTTACTCAAGCGTCTTGAGGATGGTGGCGAGCTTGCCGAACAGCTCGTCGATATGGTGCTTTTCAATAATCAGGGGCGGGCTCAGCGCAATGATGTCGCCCGTAGTGCGGATCAACAGGCCACTCTCATAGGCCTTGAGGAAGGCCGAGAAGGCCCGCTTGGTCGGCGCGCCGGCAATCGGGTCGAGTTCAATGGCCCCGATCAGGCCGAGGTTGCGGATGTCGATGACATGCGGCAGCCCCTTGAGCGAATGCAGCGCATCTTCCCAATACTGGGCGAGTTCCGCGCCGCGCGTCAGCAGGCCCTCTTCCTTGTAGGTCTCGAGCGTGGCAAGGCCCGCCGCCGAGGCCACCGGGTTGCCCGAATAGGTATACCCATGGAAGAATTCGATCATGTGCTCGGGGCCCTGCATGAAGGCATCGTGGATGTCCGAGGTCACGATCACGGCGCCCATCGGAATGGTGCCATTGGTCAGGCCCTTGGCGCACACGATCATATCGGGCGTCACATCGAAATAGTCCGCAGCGAAGGGCGTGCCAATGCGGCCGAAGCCCGTGATCACTTCGTCGAAAATCAGAAGGATGCCGTGCTTCTTGGTGATCTCGCGCAGCTTCTTGAGGTAGCCCTTGGGCGGAATGAGCACGCCCGTCGACCCGGCCACCGGCTCAACGATCACCGCGGCAATGGTCGAGGGATCATGCAGCGTCACAATGCGTTCGAGTTCGGTCGCAAGGTCTGCGCCATGCTCGGGCTCGCCGCGCGTAAAGGCGTTTTTGCCGATATTGTGGGTGTGCGGCATGTGGTCCACGCCGGTCAGCAGCGTGCCGAACATCTTGCGGTTGGTGACAATGCCGCCCACCGAAATGCCGCCGAAATTCACGCCGTGATAGCCGCGCTCGCGCCCGATCAGCCGGAAGCGCGACCCGTCGCCCTTCACCCGGTGATAGGCAAGCGCCACTTTGAGCGCAGTCTCGACCGATTCCGAGCCTGAATTGGTGTAGAGCACATGGTTCAGCCCTTCAGGCGCGAGGCCCACAATGGCATTGGCCAGCTCAAAGGCCTTGGGGTGCCCCATCTGGAACGCGGGGGCATAATCCATCTCGGCCGCCTGGGTGGCGATGGCCTCGACAATCCGGGGGCGGCAATGGCCGGCATTCACGCACCAGAGGCCAGCCGTACCATCGAGCACGGTCCGACCATCGGAGGTCGTATAGTGCATGTCCTTGGCACCCACGAACATGCGCGGTGCCTTTTTGAATTGCCGGTTGGCCGTAAACGGCATCCAGAATGCGCTGAGATCATTCGGCGCTACAGTGCGGCGATCAGACACGCTCGCTCCCCCAAAATTTGTCACTCACGCGGTCAAGGCAAATGGGTGCCACTTGCCTGCCGGATGTGCTATCCAGATTTTTGACCAGTTGGAAAAAACGTTATCACTCCCATGCCGCCGATCAAGGTGAAAATGCTTGATCCTGCTCAGCAAGCAGGCACCGGACAGAGCGGGCCCGAGGGCCGTGCACCGGCCCGGACCCGCATCCAGCGCGAGAAGCAGGATGTCATTCTCGAGGCCGCGCTCGACGTGTTTTCGCGCGAGGGGTTTCGCGGCGCGACCATCGACCAGATCGCTGAAGCGGCCGGGATGTCGAAACCCAATCTGCTCTACTATTTTCCGCGCAAGGAAGAGATCTACAACCGGCTGTTGACCGGCATGCTCGACACCTGGCTGCAGCCTCTGCGCGAGCTTGATGACGTGGGCGATCCAGTGGCCGAAATCCGCTCCTACATCCGGCGCAAGCTGGAGATGAGCCGCGACTTTCCGCGCCAGAGCCGCCTGTTTGCCAACGAGATGCTGCAGGGCGCCCCGCGCATGCTCGATCTGCTCGAAACCGACCTGAAGGCCCTTGTTGATGAAAAGGCCAAGGTTCTGGAAGGCTGGATGGAGGCGGGCAAGATCCGCCGCACCGACCCGTACCACCTGATTTTCGCCATCTGGGCGACCACCCAGCATTATGCCGATTTCGATGTGCAGGTGCGCGCCGTGCTCGGGCAGGGCCGGGGCGGCGAAGGCCGTTTCGAGGATGCCGCGCGCTTCCTCGAACATCTGTTCATGCACGGGATATTTCCGCACGAAGGCTGATCAGGCCTCGCGGGCAAAGGCCAGCACAACAAGCCCCAGCACGGTAATCAGTGCGCCCAGCATCACGCCGGGCCCGACCCAGCCATGGCCCACCACGCCCTCAAGCCCGATGACCAAAGCCGGCACGAGATAGCCATAAGCAATGACCTTGGCTGATGGCAGATGCAGCGCCGCAAATTGCACGAGGAAGAAGGCAATCGCCGTAGGCCCGGCGGCGAGGTAGAGCACACACCACCACACCACCGGCGGCAGGTGCAGCCAATCAATGGTAAACAGCGCCGGCAGGCAGGACACGCCAATCCAGAGCGCCGTAGCGAACAGCGACCAGAAGCTGAGAACCAGCGGATGCTCACCCCGGTTCAGCTTGCGCACGAAGGGCGTGTAGAACGCATAGGCCACGCAGCCGATGAAATAGATCAGCTCGCCCTGGCCGATTTCAAAACGCAGCAGCGCGCCAAGGTCCGCCCGGAAAATCACCCAGATCGCCCCGAGTGCCGCAACGACGAGGCTGACAATCACCGTCGGGCCCGAGCGCTGACGCAGGATGAAAAACGCCGTGACCGCTGTCATCAGCGGCACCAGCGTGAAAATGGCGCTGGTGGCGACCGGCAGGGTGATTTCGAGCGCGATGAACATCGTGACGAAATACACGGCCATCAGAAACCCGATGATGCCGAAGCGCCAGGGCGCGCGCGGCAGCACGAATTTCTGCCGCATCGGCCCAAAGGCAAACGCCCCCATCATGAGGGTGGCCATGACAAAGCGCAGTGTGTTGAGCGGCGCCGGGGCGAGGTAAGGCACGGCCCAGGACCCGAAGGTGAATGATCCCGCGATCAGGGCCGCAAACAGCAGCATGGCAAGGTGCGCAAGAAGGCGCTCGCGCCGGGTGGAGCGCGACCGGAGAGGGATGGCTGCTGAAGACAGCGTGCTCACGCTAGAGCGACAGCGCAATGAGCAGCAGGAAACCACCGATCAGCGCCGAATTCAGCAGGGTTGCGGTGGTGTGCGGATAGCGGTCGGCCCCGGAATATTTCCACATCGGGTGAAACAGCGTGGTCGCGAGCACGAGGAACACGATCATCAGCACACTGCCCACAACTGCCCACGGGCCGATGGCGGACAACAGCCCGCCGGCCAGTTGCAGGCCCACGCCCACGATCACCACCGGCCGTGCCAGAGGGATGGACTGGTCCTTGAGAATGCCCGAGAGGCGCTCGACATTGCCGAAATTGCGGATCGCAAAAATCACGAACGTGCCGCCCAGCAGCAGCCGGGCAATAACAACGATATTGGCAGCCAGTTCGCTCATAACATTCCCCCCTGAAATCGGCCGGACCCTATCGCGCGGAACCGCGCGAGGGGAGTGCGCCTTTGGACTTATCCGACCATTTGCGGTGCCGACCGATTTTGGCAGACCATCAGCGCGGCCGTTAAAGCAAAAGGGCGGGCCCGAAGACCCGCCCCTGCTGTGGCGGAAGGAGACGGATTATTCGGCCGGTTCCAGCTTTTTGTGGGTGGGCATCGGGTTGTTCGGATGCGACGTCCAGTTGGCGTACTCGGGCGCCACCACCTTCTTTGTGCGCTGGTCCAACATGCCGGGTTCCAGCGCCACCATGTCGATGCAATTATCGACCGGGCAGACGTTGACGCACAGGTTGCAGCCCACGCATTCGTCTTCCAGCACCTCGAAATGCCGCTTGCCGTTCAGCTCTTTGGTGATGGCCTGATGCGACGTGTCCTCGCACGCAATGTGGCAGCGGCCGCACTTGATGCAGAGCTCCTGATCGATGCGCGCCTTGGTGATGTAGTTGAGGTTGAGGTACTGCCAGTCGGTCACATTCGGGGTGGCGCGGCCGACGAAATCCTCAAGCGTGCGATGGCCCTTCTCGTCCATCCAGTTATTCAGCCCCGAGATCATCTCTTCGACGATCTTGAAGCCATAGGTCATGGCCGCCGTGCACACCTGCACATTGCCAGCGCCGAGCGCCATGAATTCGGCCGCATCGCGCCAGGTGGTGATGCCGCCAATGCCGGAAATCGGCAGGCCGCGCGTTTCCGCATCGCGGGCGATATCGGCCACCATATGCATCGCAATCGGCTTCACCGCCGGGCCGCAATAGCCGCCATGCGTGCCCTTGCCGTCAATGGACGGCGTGGGCGAGAAGCTGTCGAGATCGACGCCGGTGATCGAATTGATGGTGTTGATCAGCGACACCGCATCGGTGCCGCCGGCCTTGGCCGCGCGCGCCGGGCGGCGCACATCGGTCACGTTCGGGGTCAGCTTGGTGATGACCGGCATGCGTGAATACTGTTTGCACCAGCGCACGACCATTTCGACATATTCGGGCACCTGGCCAACGGCCGCACCCATGCCGCGCTCGCTCATGCCATGCGGGCAGCCGAAGTTGAGTTCGATGCCATCGGCCTCGGTTTCCTCGACCAGCGGCAGGATGGCTTTCCAGCTTTCCTCATCGCAGGGGACCATGATGGACACCACGACCGCGCGGTCGGGCCAGTTCATCTTCACCTGCTTGATTTCGCGCAGGTTGGTCTGCAGGTCGCGGTCGGTGATCAGCTCGATATTGTTGAGCCCCAACAGGCGACGGTCTGCGCCCCAGATCGCGCCATAGCGCGGCCCGTTGACGTTCACCACCGGCGGACCGGCTTCGCCGAGCGTCTTCCACACGACGCCGCCCCAGCCCGCCTTGAAGGCGCGCTCGACGTTATAGGCCTTGTCCGTCGGCGGGGCCGAGGCCAGCCAGAACGGATTGGGCGATTTGATGCCGACGAAATTATTCCGAAGGTCAGCCATGGGTGCGTGCTCCCTCCACAAGGCGCGCTTGCGCGGTAATGCCGGAGCCGATCAGGGCCCGATGAATGCTTTCGGCCGCGTCGCGGCCCTCGGCAACGGCGGTCACGGTCAGGTCGTCGCCGCCCGTGGCGCAATCGCCCCCGGCCCAGACGCCCGAAACCGAGGTGCGGCCCTCGCCATCGACGGCAATCTTGCCGCCCATCAGGTCCACGCCTTCGCCATCGCTGGCGAGGCTCTGGCCAATGGCCTTGAAAATCTGGTCGCAGGGAATGATCACGGTCTCGCCCGTCGGCACAAGCTTGCCGCCGTCCATCCGGGTGTAATCGAGTTCGAGACCCACAACCTTGCCGCCTTCGCTGAGCACCCGCTTGGGCGACAGCCAATGCCGGATACTCACGCCTTTCGATGCCGCAAGATCCTGCTCGAAGCCGGAGGCGTTCATGTTCTCCTTGCCGCGACGGTAGCAGATGGTCACGGATTCAGCGCCGAGGAGCTTTGACTGGATGGCCGCATCAACAGCCGTCATGCCGCCGCCGATCACCACGACACGCCGACCGACGGGCACACTGGCCACGTCCTTGGCCTGCCGCAGGTCGGCAATGAAGTCCACCGCATTGGCGACACCGGCTGCGGTCTCGCCTTCGGCCCGCAGCGCATTGACGCCGCCAAGCCCGATGCCGAGGAACACCGCATCAAACTCAGCCGAAAGCTGCGCGAGGGTGAAATCATGGCCCAGCGCCTTGCCGTGGACCGTTGTGATACCGCCGATGGCGGTCACATAATCCACTTCGCGCTGCGCGAAATTGCCGGTCGTCTTGTAGGTGGCGATGCCATATTCGTTGAGCCCGCCCGATTTGGCGTGCGCATCATACATCACGACATCATGCCCGTAGCGCGCCAGCCGGTGCGCCGCCGACAGTCCCGCCGGACCTGCGCCCACCACGGCCACGCGTTTGCCGGTTTCCGGTGCGCGCTCGTAAAACTGCCGGTCTTCGGCAATGGCGATGTCGGTCGCATAGCGCTGAAGCTGGCCGATCTGCACCGGCTTGCCTTCGGCCTCCATGCGCACGCAGGCCTCTTCACACAATTGCTCGGTGGGGCAGACGCGGGCACACATGCCCCCGAGGATATTCTGGTCGAAAATGGTTTCCGCCGCGCCGAGCGGATTGTCGGTCGCGATCTCGCGGATGAACAGCGGGATGTCGATCGAGGTCGGACAGGCCGTCATGCAGGGCGCATCGAAGCAGAAATAGCAGCGGTCTGCCTCAACCCGCGCCTCATGCGCGTCAAATGGCACATGCAGATCCGAAAAATTCTGCTGGTACTCGCCTGCGGCCAAGCGGCCCGCCGCGATCCCCTCTTTGAGCACTCCGTTCGCCATAGCCGCTCCCTCAGCATTGCAACCGTGTGAAGGACGCTAGCGCAGCCGGTAATTTTTATCAATTGGTCAAAATTGAACGAAAGGTCAGCGATAGTGCCACATTTTTGCCCTAATCACGCCACGGACCTGTCCAGATTAACGGCTGTGCCGAACAGATTATCCACACAGTAATGTGACTGGTCTAATATTCATAAAAGGCCAAATTTTGCGTTAAACTATTGATATTAATAAAAAAAATGGTTGTAAATCAAATTTTAACACTGAGGCAAATGGGCAACATTTAAACTGCCATCTATCGCTTTTACCCCTCACTCATATTCTCGCCACATGCGCAGGGATTGTTACGTCTCGTCGTAACGAACGCGAGTAGTTAGAAGGTTGCATAAAAACATCCTTATGGTCGCCGCTCTGCTGGCCGCCCTTTCGGGCATGTCGTCGTCGGCAATGGCATCTGACCAATGCGGTAAAGCCTCCTGGTATGGCCCGGGGTTTCACGGCAAAAAAACGGCCTCGGGCCAGCGGTTCAACCAGAATGCCATGACCGCTGCCCACAAGACTCTCCCCCTCGGTTCGGTTGTACGCGTCACCAACCGCGCCACGGGAAAGTCGATCAAGGTCACCATCAACGACCGCGGTCCTTTCGTTAAAGGACGCATTATCGACCTCTCAGCGGCCGCAGCGGCCGCCCTTGGCACCAAAGGGTCCGGCGTCGGATCCGTGTGCATCGTCCGCCTCTAGATCCGGGGCGCACCACAATCGACACCGGCTCCATCCCACCCGATGGGGCCGGTGTTTCTCTACCCATCATTTTCTGAATTCAGTTCCGGTGGGGTGAGGCCGGCGCCTTCGGGGTCGAGCGTGGTGTGGCCCGGTGCGCCACCGCCACCGGCGAGCGCCCGGTAGACATCGAGCGCCATCTGGTCGAGCGCGAGCTGGCCCCGCACCTCAGGACTATGGCGGATAAGACTTTCCTCCAGCGCCCTGCGGATGATGTCGAGCCGATTTGCCATGAACGCCTCCATGGTTCTCAACGCTGGCGCTGGCCTTGCGGTTGCGCTTGTTCACCGCGTTCCGAAAATTAGCGGTGAACTGGCCTTTTCTTCCGCCGCCCCTTGGTCTTAAGTGCGCCTCGGTTTGAGGGAGACGGCATCATGGCCAAACACAAGATCGCGGTAATCGGCATTGGCAAGATCGCGCAGGATCAGCACCTGCCGGTGATCGATAAAAGCCCTGATTTCGAGCTGGCCGCCTGCGTGTCGACGCGCGGCCTGGGCCATGGCGGCGTGCCGGTGTTCAAGACCCCGGCTGAACTCTACAAGGCCATGCCCGATGTGCAGCTTGTGGCCATGTGCACGCCGCCCAATGTGCGCCATGCCATGGTGCGCGAGGCGATTGATGCGGGCAAGGATGTGCTGCTCGAAAAGCCGCCGACCACCACGATCACCGAATTCGAGGATCTGGTGAGCTATGGCGAGAAAAAGGGCGCGCTGCTGTTTCAGACCTGGCACTCGCGCTACAACGCCGCCGTCGAGGCCGCCCGCCTGATCCTTAAGGATGAAGGTGTGGCCGAGCTGCGTATCGATTGGCGCGAAAGCGTGCGCAAATGGCACCCCAATCAGGATTGGGTGTGGGAGCCGGGCGGCTATGGGGTGTGCGACCCCGGCATCAATGCCATGTCGATCTTCACCGAGATCATGCCCTACCCGGTCTTTGTCGAAAAAGCCGTGCTGCGCGTGCCCGCCAACCGGCAGACGCCCGTCGATGTCGATATCGTGTTCAAGTCGACCGCCAAGCACAAGCCGCGGCTGACCGCCGGGTTCAACTGGCTGGAAGAGACCGGCGAAATCTGGACGATTGCCGTTGAAACCCGCAAAGGCACCAAGCTGAAGCTCGAAAAGGGCGGTACCGTGCTGAAGGTCGACGGCCAGACCACCGTCGCCAACCCCTCTGAGGAATATGAGGCGATCTATGAGCGCTTTGCCAAGCTGCTCAAAAAGCGCAAATCCGAAATGGACGGCACACCGCTGAGGCTGATGGGCGATGTGTTCTTTCTAGGGGCCCGTGAAACGGTTGAGCCGTTCACCTGGTAAGGCTTCGCGGTGCCCGGCGACCAGTCTGGACTGGTGTCTGAACCGAGCATGGAGGGTGCAGGATGTATGACAACATGAAGGGCTCGACCCACCCGTTGTCGCCGAAGGAAATCGCGATCACCGCGATGCCGGACGATGAGCGTATCTGGGTGCCGCAGGCCGAGAATGTGTGGTTCCGGCCGCTCATGCTCAACACGCTGCAGGGCCAGTGGTGCAACCTTCTGCGGGTGCGGAAGTCCGGCATTTTGAGCCGTCACCTCCACCCGCAGCCTGTTCATGGCTATGTCATCAAGGGCCGCTGGCACTATCTCGAACACAAGTGGTTTGCCGAAACCGGCTCCTATGTGTTCGAGCCGCCCGGGGAAATCCACACGCTGACCGTCCCCGAGGACTGCCCCGAGATGATTACCTTCTTCAACATCTCAGGCGCGATGATCTACCTCGATAAGGCCAACACGCAGATCGGCTACGAGGACGTGTTCACCAAAATCGACATGTGTCGCCGTCATTATTCGGCGGTGGGTCTCGGCGCCGATTATGTCGATCAGTTCGTCCGGTAAGTCATGAGCCCGTTCGCCAGCTTTTTCGCCGACCGTACCGTGGTGATCACCGGCGGATCGGGCGGAATCGGGCAGGGCATTGGTCGCGCTTTCGCCGAGGCGGGGGCGAAAGTTCATGCCACCGGCGCCTCAGAGGCTGAAATTGCCGCAGCCAAAGCTAATCAACCTGATTTCAGTTATTCAGTGCTAAATGTCCGCAGCGACAGCGAAATCAGGGCCCTTGCAGAGCGCTTTGACCGGGTGGATGTGCTTGTTAACTGCGCGGGGGTTAATCTCCGCGCCGCCGAGTTCACCATGGACGGATTTGAGGCTGTCCTCGACATCAACCTCACCGGCACCATGCGCTGTGCCACCGCGTTCCGCGACAGGCTGAAGGGTGGCGCGATCCTCAATATCGGGTCGGTGTTTTCGTTTTTCGGTGCGCCGCATGCGCCGGCCTACGCGGCCAGCAAGGGCGCGGTCGTCAGCCTCACCAAATCGCTCGCCATCGCCTATGCAGCGGACCCGATCCGCGTGAACGCGCTGGCGCCCGGCTGGATCGAGACAGCGATGACGGCGGTGCCGCGCGCCAACCCCGTGCGTAATGCTGAACTGATGGCACGCACCCCCTTGGGGCGCTGGGGCACCCCGGCGGACCTTGCGCCCGCCGCGCTGCTTCTCTGTTCCCCGCTCGCGGGCTTCATCACCGGGGCGACGCTCCCGGTCGATGGCGGCTACATGGCAGTCTGAGGGGTTACCGACCCGCCGCGCTCAGCAGGGCAAGATCGTCGGCCTTAAGTGTGAGCCGGGCGCCGCGCGCCAGACTTTCAACCTGCGCCACCGACGTGGCCGACGCAATTGGTGCCGCCACGGCCGGCTGTGCCGCCAGCCAGGCGAGCGCGATTTCGCTCAGCGCGGCCCCGGTGCGCGCCGCCACCTCATCCATCGCCGCGAGAATTTTGAGCCCCCGCTCGTTCAGGTATTTCTGCACCACGCCGCGCCCGCGCGGGCTTTTCTCGGCATCGGCAGCGCTGCGGTACTTGCCGGTGAGGAATCCGGACGCCAGCCCGTAATACGGGATCATCGCGATGTCTTCCTTGACACAGAGATCCTGCAGCGCGCCTTCGAACCCGCTGCGCGTAAAGAGATTGTATTCGTTCTGGAGTGTCTCGTAGCGCGCCAGTCCCCGCGCCTTCGAAACCGCGAGGGCCTCGCTCAGCAGCGCCACGTCATGGTTCGAGGTGCCGATAAACCGGACCTTGCCCGCCTTCACCAGCCGGTCATGGGCCTCCAGCGTTTCGTCCTGCGGCGTCCTCGGGTCAGGCCAATGGCTCTGGTAGAGATCGATATAGTCGGTCTGAAGCCGCTTCAGCGACTGTTCGACCTCGGCGATGATCCATTGCGCCGAGAGATCATTATGGCCCTGGCCCATGTCGGTGCCGACCTTGGTGAACACCAGCACGCGAGCGCGGTTGCCGCGCGCCTTCATCCAGCGGCCAATGATCTTTTCGCTGTCGCTGTCATTGCCCGGCACCCAGCGCGAATAGCTGTCGGCCGTATCAATGGCGGTGAAGCCTTCGGCCACGAAGGCATCGAGCACGGCAAACGAGGTCGGCTCGTCGGCGGTCCAGCCCACCACATTGGTGCCGAGGATCAGCGGGGCAATCGACAGGTCGGTGCGGCCGAGGCGACGAAGGGACATGGCAGGCTCCATAAAAAGGGGGCGCAGCTCAGCGCCGCATCTGAATCAGGTCCCACAGATTACCACAGACATCGCGGAACACGGCCACCGTGCCATAGGGCTCGTGCCGGGGCTCTTCGAGAAAGATTACCCCCGCCGCCAGCATGCGCGCATGATCGGCGGCGAAATCGGTGGATTCGAGAAAGAACCCCACCCGCCCGCCGGTCTGGTTGCCGATGGCGGCGACCTGTGCGGCCCCCGAGGCTTTGGCGAGCAGCAGCCGCGAGCCGCCGCCCGGCGCTTCCACCAGCACCCAGCGTTTGCCGTCATCGAGGAGCGTATCCTCCACAAGCCGGAACCCGAGTGCATTGGTGAAAAACCCAATCGCCGCATCGAGATCGGCGACAACGAAACTGACGGTGGCGAGACGGATTGTCATCACACCTCTCTGCCGCGAGAGGCGCCGGGGGTCAAGGCCCGCGGCTGGTGGAGGCCCGATGGTTCATTCCAAGAACCGGCGCGGGGACGCAAAGCAGTTCTCCGGCATACGCTGCGGTTAAAACGCCGTTCTGGATCAGGGATTTGACCGTGTGGTCAAACTCCATATTGCCACGGTCGGTAAAAACCGCTTTGGTGCGCGCAAGCTTCAGTCAACCATTACAGACACTGGAGCGCAAAAATCACATGGGAGTGTCCATCATGAAGCTGACGTCCACCCTGCTCGCTGCCACCGCGCTTGTCGCGCTCATGGCTGGCGTGGCCGAGGCCAAGACGCTGATCTACTGTTCGGAAGCGTCGCCGGCCAATTTCGACCCCGGCACCACCACCGGCGGTAATGATTTCGATGCCTCGTCGCGCACGATCTATTCGCGCCTTGTCGAGTTCAAGCACGGCTCGACCGAAATCGAGCCCGGCCTCGCTGAAAGCTGGGAAATCTCGGCCGATGGCCTGACCTACACCTTCCACCTGCGTGCAGGTGTGAAGTTCCAGACCACCGACTTCTTCAAGCCGACCCGCGATCTGAACGCCGACGACGTGATCTTCTCGTTCGATCGCCAGCAGAACCCGGAAAATCCGTGGAACAAGTATCTGCCGGATCTGGCGTGGGACTACTACACCGGCATGGACATGCCGAAGTACGTCAAGAGCTGGGAAAAGGTCGACGATCTGACCGTGAAGCTCAACCTCAACGAACCCAATGCACCGATGCTGGCCAACCTCGGCATGGACTTCGCGTCCATCGTGTCGAAGGAATATGCCGATCAGCTGCAGGCCTCGGGCGCTCTCGCCGATTTCTCGACCAAGCCGGTCGGCACTGGCCCGTTCCAGTTCGTCGATTACCAGCTTGACGCCGTGATCCGCTATGCGGCCTTCCCGGACTACTACAAGGGCAAGGAAAAGATCGACGATCTGGTCTTCGCCATCACCCCCGATGCAACGGCCCGGACCCAGAAGGTGCTGGCCGGCGAATGCGATATCGCGCCCTATCCCAATCCGGCCGACATTGCCTCGCTCAAGACCAACGACACCATCAATCTGATGGAACAGGCCGGTCTCAACATCGGCTACATGAGCTACAACACCACCATCGCGCCGCTGGACCGGGCTGACGTGCGTCACGCGCTGAGCCAGGCCATCGACCGCAATGCGCTCATTCAGGCGCTGTTCCAGGACGCGGGTGCAACCCCGGCCCAGAACCTGATCCCGCCCACCATGTGGAGCTGGAACAAGGACGTGGCCGCCGAAGCCTATGATCCGGAAGCCGCCAAGAAGGTGCTGGCCGACGCTGGCCTGACCACCATCGACCTGTGGGCATCGGACCGCGTGCGGCCCTATAACCCGAACTTCCAGCGCGCTGCCGAGCTGATCCAGGCCGATTGGGCCAAGGTCGGCGTGACGGCGAACATCGTCAACTACGAGTGGACCAAGTACCGCGAAGAGGGCAAGAAGCAGGACCGTCCTGGTGCCTTCCAGATCGGCTGGACCGGCGACAATGGTGATCCGGACAACTTCTTTGCCACCCTGTTCTCCTGCGCCGCTATCGGCGTGTCGAACTACTCGAGCTGGTGCAATGACGAGTTCGAGGCTCTGATCCAGAAGGCCAAGACCACTTCGGACATCGCCGAACGCACCAAGCTCTATGAAGAAGCCCAGGTGATCTTTGCCAAGGAAGCTCCGGCGTTCCTGCTGGCGCACTCGCAGGTCTACACGATCGTGGCGAAGAGCGTGACGGGCTACCAGATGGACCCGCTCGGCATTCACCGCTTCGACGGCACCGATAAGGCCGAGTAAGCCGAACTTAACCCCCAGGCGGCGCCCCCGGGCGCCGCCTCCAGATTGCGTCGGTCATGCTCCGTTTCATTCTCAACAAACTCGCGCTGATCCTGCCGACCGTGATCGGCATCACGATCTGCGCTTTCGTTTTTGTGCGCATCCTCCCCGGCGACCCGATCCTCGCCATGGCGGGCGAGCACGGCGTGACGCCCGAGCGCTATGCGCTGCTGCGCGAGCAGTTCGGCTACAATCTGCCGATCTGGGAACAATATTTCCGCTATGTCTGGGCCGCGCTGCAGGGCGATTTCGGCGTGTCGCTGTCCTCAAAGCGCCCCGTACTTGAGCAATTCCTCACCCTGTTTCCCGCCACGTTCGAGCTGACCCTGTTTGCCTCGATCTTTTCTGTCATCCTCGGCGTGCCTGCGGGCATGATCGCCGCCATCAGGCGCGGCTCCTGGGTGGATCAGACGCTCATGGGCACCGCGCTGGTCGGCTATTCCATGCCGATTTTCTGGTGGGGCCTGCTGCTCATCATTTTCTTTTCCGGCTATCTCGGCTGGACCCCGGTTTCGGGCCGCATTGCGTTGCAGTTCTTTCTGAAGCCGATCACCGGCTTCATGACCATCGACAGCCTGCTCTATGGCAAGTTCGATGCGTTCGTGTCGGCGCTGCGCCATCTGGTCCTGCCCACCATTGTGCTCGGCACCATTCCGCTGGCGGTGATTGCGCGCCAGACGCGCTCAGCCATGCTCGAAGTGCTGGGGGAGGATTATGTCCGCACCGCCCGCGCCAAGGGTCTGTCCCCCAATCGCGTTGTGGGTCTGCATGCCCTGCGGAATGCGCTCATTCCGGTCGTTACCACCATCGGCCTGCAGGTGGGCACGCTGCTCGCGGGCGCCATCCTTACCGAAACCATCTTTTCCTGGCCGGGCATCGGCAAGTGGATGGTCGATTCCATCTTCAAGCGGGATTACGTCGTGGTGCAATCGGGCCTGCTCATCATCGCGCTGATCGTTATGGCGGTGAACCTGCTCGTTGATGTGCTCTATGCCGTCATCAATCCGCGCATCCGGGTGGCCTCATGACCACGACCGAAATCGTCCCCGAGATCGCCACCGCCCGCGGCGCGGCGCTCAGGGAATTCTGGTACGCCTTCTCGCGCAACAAGGGCGCCGTGATCGGGCTCGTGGTCTTCGTGCTGATGGTGCTCGTTGCGCTGTTCGCGCCGCTGCTTGCGCCCTTTGCCCCTGAAATTCAGGACAAGACCGCGTTCCTCAAGCCGCCGGCCTGGACGGCGGGCGGCGACCCCCGCTACCTCCTCGGCACCGATCCGGTGGGCCGCGACATGCTCTCGCGCCTGCTGCATGGCGCGCGGTTTTCGCTGCTAATCGGCTTTGTTGTGGTGGTGCTGTCGCTGGTGTTCGGCATTACGCTGGGGCTGCTGGCCGGCTATTTCCGGGGCTGGGTCGATACCGCCATCATGCGCGTGATGGACCTGATCCTGTCCTTCCCTTCGCTCTTGCTCGCGCTCGTGATGGTGACCATTCTCGGGCCCGGTCTGTTCAACGCCATGCTGGCGATTGCGCTTGTGCTGCAGCCGCATTTTGCGCGCCTCACCCGTGCCGCCGTCATGGCCGAAAAGAACCGCGAATATGTCACCGCCGCCCGTCTCGCCGGGGCGGGGCACATCCGGCTGATGCTGCGGACCATCCTGCCCAATTGCCTCGGGCCGCTCATCGTACAGGCGACCCTCAGCTTTTCGGCCGCCATTCTCGAAGCCGCCGCGCTCGGCTTCCTCGGGCTTGGCGCCCAGCCGCCGACGCCCGAATGGGGCACCATGCTGGCGAATGCGCGCGAGTTCATCCAGCGCGCACCCTGGGTTGTCACCTTCCCGGGCCTCGCCATTCTTGTCACTGTGCTCGCCATCAACCTGATCGGCGATGGGCTGCGCGATGCGCTCGACCCCAAGCTGAAGCGGAGCTGACCCGATGGCGCTCCTCGAAATCCGCAACCTCACGGTTTCTTTCGATACGGCCAATGGCCCCTTTGCGGCCGTGAAGGGCATCGATCTCGCGGTCGACCCGCGCGAAGTGCTGGCCATCGTAGGCGAGTCCGGCTCCGGCAAATCCGTCGCCATGCTGGCCGTCATGGGCCTGCTGCCGCCCAGTGCCACCGTGCGCGCCGACCGGATGACCTTCAAGGGCACCGACCTGTTGGGTCTCAGCCCCCGTGAGCGCCGCCGCCTCATTGGCAAAGACATTGCCATGATCTTTCAGGAGCCGATGACCAGCCTCAATCCCTGTTTCACCGTGGGATGGCAGGTCGATGAGGTGCTGCGCGTGCACATGGGGCTCGACCGCGCCCACCGCCGCGCTCGCGTGATTGAACTCTTCGAGCAGGTGGGTATTCCTGATCCCGCCCGGCGCGTTCACGCCTTTCCGCATCAGCTTTCGGGCGGACAGAACCAGCGCGTGATGATCGCCATGGCGATTGCCTGCAACCCACGCCTGCTGATTGCCGACGAGCCGACAACCGCGCTCGATGTCACCATCCAGAAGCAGATTCTCGATCTGCTGCTGCGCCTTCAGGCCGAGCATGGCATGGCGCTCATCATGATTACCCACAACATCGGGGTCGTCGCTGAGACCGCCGACCGCGTGGTGGTGCAGTATCGCGGGCTGAAAATGGAGGAGGCCACCGTGCTCGACCTCTTTGAAAACCCGCAAAGCCCCTATACCCGCGCGCTGCTCGCGGCCCTGCCTGAAAATGCGACCGGCGACCGGCTGCCCACAATTGAGGGCTTCAACCCCGAGGAGCTGGCCACCCGATGAGCATCGTCCTCGAAGCGCGCAACCTGTTCCGCGACTACCATGTGCCTGCGAGCTTCAATTCGCCCGCCCGCACCGTGCAGGCGTTGAAAGACGCCAGCTTCAGCCTGAAGGCCGGCGAAACGCTGGCCGTGGTCGGGGAATCCGGCTCGGGCAAATCGACGCTCGCGCGTATCCTCACCCTCATTGACCGGCAGACGTCGGGCTCGCTCCACATTGAGGGCCGCGAGATCGACATTGCGCGCCAGAAGGTGACGCCCGAACTCCGCCGCACCGTGCAGATGGTCTTTCAGAACCCTTATGGCTCGCTCAACCCGCGCCAGAAAATCGGCGATACGCTGATGGAGCCGCTTGAGCTGAACACCCGCCTGCCCAAGGCCGATCGCGAAGCCCAGGCGCGCGAAATGCTGCGGCGGGTCGGGCTCGATCCGGCGCATTTCAACCGCTATCCGCACATGTTTTCGGGCGGACAGCGCCAGCGCATCGCCATTGCGCGCGCCATCATGTTGCGCCCGAAAATCCTCGTGCTCGATGAGCCGGTATCGGCGCTCGATCTTTCGGTCCAGGCTCAGATTCTCAACCTCCTGGCTGATCTGCAGGACGAATTCGGGTTGAGCTATGTCTTCATCAGTCACGATCTGTCGGTGGTCAAATATATCGCTGACGAAGTGATCGTGATGTACCTCGGCGAAGTGGTGGAAAAGGGCACGCGCGACCAGGTGTTTGCCGCACCGGCACACCCCTATACGCAGGCGCTGTTCGCTGCGACACCCAAGGCCGATGTCGCCCATATCCGCGCCCGCATGGCCGCCAAGGCCGCTCCCACCGCCTGAGGGGCCGCTTAAGCCTTCATTAAGCCGGGGTTGATACGTATTTAAACGTATTTTACTCATTATTCCGGTGGCTGCTGTGCCTCCCTCAAAGATTTCCCCGCGCCCCACCAAGGGTGCTGCGCCCGCTGATGCGCCGCCCCCGGCGCGCATGCGCGTGCAGTTAACCTGGGTTGCCCACAAGCCGGTCGATGGCTATCTGGCGGCCGCGATCGGCAGCATGGTGCTTGTTGTTGCCGTCATGGTCACGCTCGCTGTCTCCATGGCCACCGGCTTTGGCAATACGCGCGACCGCGACCGCGACGCCCAGACCCTTGCAGGCGCGCTGCAGAGCCGCCTCGATGCGTTGATTGTGCAGGCCGCTGCGGAATCAGGCCGCCCGGAATCCTACCTCAATATCTACGGCCAGAATAACCCGGCGTGGTTCGATTCCGAATGGGGCAAGACCGCGCGGAAGGGCAAGGCGTTCGAGTTTGCCGCTGTCACCGATGACGAAGGCCGCATTCTGCTGGGCGAAAGCGTAACCGGGGCACTGGTTGGCGGGATGAGCACGATCATCACCCATGCGTCCGAGCTGCTTGACCAGTTGCAGACCGCCACCGAGGGCGCCGATGACGACCTCGCGGTGGGCGGTTTCACGCGCTACGAAGGCTCGCTCGCGATTGTAGCGGGTACAGTCATTCACGGCACCGTCGATCAGGCCAGCATTGGTCCCAAGGAGCGCCGCCTGCTGTGGATCGGTAGACGCATAAAGAACGAAGATCTGGTGGCCATTTCCGACCATTACAGCCTGCCCCGGTTGCAGCTTGTCGAGGCCGACGATCCCGGGGCCGCCAGCCTTGAAATTCGCGATCTGGACAAGCATCGCCTGAGCTATGTCCGGTGGCAGGCGCAGAATCCGGCCGATGGGATCCTGACGCGCATTCTCTTTGTTTCGGCGCTGGCCATACTGCTTCTGGCGGGCCTCGTGATCTGGGGCGTGACCAAGCTGCGGGGCATGTTGCAGCGCCGCAACGTGCAGGAAGAGGTCAACTGGCGGTTGGCGCGGTTCGATCCGCTGACCGGCCTGCCCAATGTGTTCGGGCTCGAAGAAACTTTCCGCCAGACGTTGGGGCCAAGGGGTTCTGACCGGCCGCTGGCCATTGCGCAGATCGGCGTTGATGGCTTGGCCGAACTAGGGGCCGCCTATGGCCGCGAAGTGGCCGATCGGGCCTTCCGGCAGATGGCCGAGCGCATCGACAAGCTGGCGGGCACCAAGGCCATTCTCGCCCGGTCCGGCCCCGCCGAACTGACCCTTGCCGCTGCCGGGGCCGATTCCGACGATGTGACTGGGCGGCTCGCACGCGACATTCTCACCGCCGCCGCCAGCCCGCTGATTGTCGACAAGCATCAGTTGCGCCTCGGCGTCAGCGTGGGTACTGCCGACAGCGACCGCGTGAATGTGCTCGATACCTTAAAGCGCGGCGATATCGCCCTGTCCGCGGCCCGCTCGGCTGGTGGCGGTCGGGTGATCTATTTCGATCCGGCCGTGGAAGATGATCGCCGCCGCCAGATCGCGCTCGATGCCGATATGCGAACGGCGTTGAAGGCCAGTGCCTTCGATGTGGTCTATCAGCCAATCGTCGAATTCGAGACCGGTCGGGTGGTGGGGGCCGAGGCCATGCTGCGCTGGCGGCGCGGCGAAACCGTGCTGAGCGCCAATGAATTCATGCCCGCCGCCGAGCGCTCGGGTCTGGTCGATGAACTCGGACTTTTCGCCCTGCAGCGGGCTATCGAGGACTTCTCGCCCATCCCCAAATTGACCCTGGGGCTTGATTTCTGGCCCTCGCAACTGTCGCGGCCGGAACTGCCCGAGCGGGTCGGGGCCCTGCTCAACGAATTTGGTTTCGCACCCGGACGCCTGCAGATCGAGATGACCGAGACCTTTCCCATCAAGGCCCCCGGACGCTCGCGCGATGTGATGGGCGTGTTCCACGGGCTGGGGGTCAAGCTCGCGCTCGATGCCTTTGGCACGGGCCGCTCGTCGGTTGCCTTTCTCGGGCGGCTGCCGTTTGACCGGATCAAGCTCGACCGCAACCTCTTGGGCGATCTCGACCGCGAGGACGACCGCGCCCAGACTGTCAAGGCTACCCTGGTGCAGGCCAAAAAGGCCAATCTCACGCCCATCGCCACGGGCGTTGAGCGGGCCGAGGAAGCGGCGCTGCTTGCGCAATTGGGCTGCACCGATTTTCAGGGGCCGCTGTTTTCACGCCCCCTGTCGTTCGAGGCCTTCGTGCGCCTGTTGCAGCGGCGCGGCCAGCCGGGCGTCACCCGACGCGCAAGCTAGGGCGCAGTCGGGGCGGCAGGCGGGGCCTTTGGCCCACGGCACCGCGCGCAGAGCCCGCGCAATTCAAGCGTTGCCTGCTTGAGCGCGAAATCATGGCTCTCAGCCCAGGCCTCAAGCCGACTCCTGATCTGTGGATCGGCAAATTCATCGACCCGCCCGCAGTCTGTACAAATGGCAAAGGCGATGGTGCCCGAACTGTCTTCGTGGCCCTGCTTCGCACAGCACACAAAGGCGTTGAGGGATTCGAGCCGGTGCGCCAGCCCGTCGGCCATCAGCTTGTCGAGTGCGCGGTAAATCTGGAGCGGCGCCTTCAGTCCCTCGGCTTTCAGCCGGTTGAGAAGATCATAGGCCGAAAGCGGGCTGTCCGCCTCGTTGAGCGCCGCGAGCACCAGGGCCTGATTGCGGGTCAGTTCGGGCCGCAGGGCGTGGTGATGATGTTCGTGCGAATGCGCCATCAGCCAAGCGCCCGGATCAGCCGCTGCGGCACCAGCAGCGAGAGCAGAAACAGAATAAGCGCCGCGACCACGATCGAGGGGCCGCTCGGGGTATCATAGCGCATTGAGCCCCAGAGTCCGCCGATGACCCCCAGAACCCCGAGAATCGAGGCCATGACGGCCATCTGTTCGGGGCTCCGCGACAGCCGCCGCGCCGTCGCTGCCGGAATAATGAGCAGCGAGGTAATGAGCAGCACGCCGACGATCTTCATGGCAATCGCAATCGCCACAGCAAGGAGCGCCATAAGAATGACCCGCGTCAGTTCGGGCCGCATGCCTTCGGCCTCCGCCAGTTCGGCATTGACCGTGGCCGCCACAAGCGGCCGCCAGAACACCGAGACGACGCCAAGGATCACGGCCCCTACACCGGCAATCACCCCGAGGTCGATCATCGAGACGGCAAGGATGTCGCCGAACAGGAAGCCCATGAGATCGACCCTGATCCAGCTCATGAACGCAACCAGCACCAGACCCAGCGCCAATGCCGAATGGCTGAGAATGCCGAGCAGCGCATCCGACGATAGCGCCTGCCGCCGCTGCAACAGGATCAGCGCGCCAGCGACCACAGCCGCCACAAGGAACACGCTGAGCGTAAGGTTGATCTCCATAAGGAGACTGAGCGCAACACCGAGCAGCGCCGAATGCGCCATGGTGTCCCCAAAATAGGCCATGCGCCGCCAGACGACGAGGCAGCCGAGCGGCCCGGTCACGATGGCGAGGAGACTGCCCGCAATGAGCGCGCGGACGAAGAAATCCTCAAGCATGGTCGTGACCCCTATGCGGATGATCGTGATCATGGTGCTCATGGGTGTGCTCATGCACGCTTTGCACATGGCCCGCCTGATCGAGCACCCGACCATCGGGCAGGTGGGTGTGATCGTGATGATGCTGGTATACGGCAAGGGCCGATCCGGCCCGCTCGCCAAAGAGCTTCAGATATTCCGGGCTCCGCGCCACCGAGGCCGGTGTGCCGGTGCAGCACACATGGCCATTGAGGCAGATCACAATATCGGTTGCGGCCATCACCACATGCAGATCATGGCTGATGAGCAAAATCCCGCAGCCCGTCTCGTCGCGCAGCGCGCGGATCAGGTCGTAAAGCGCCACCTCGCCGGAAAAATCGACGCCCTGCACCGGCTCATCGAGCACCAGCAGATCAGGCTTCCTGAGCATGGCGCGGGCGAGCAGCGCGCGCTGGAATTCGCCGCCAGACAGGTGCTGCACGTCGTCCCGTTTAAGGTGCCTGATGCCCACCCGGTCGAGCGCCGCATCAATCTCGCTGTCGGTATGGGCGGCGGTGAGCCGCATCAGCCGGGTGACACTGAGGGGCAGGGTCCAGTCAATGGCCAGCTTTTGCGGCACATAGCCGATCCTCAGGCCCGGGCGGCGGACCACCCGGCCGAAATCGGGCCGGACCACGCCCGTCACCATGCGCGCCGTGGTCGATTTGCCCGAGCCATTGGGGCCGATCAGCGTTACGATCTCGCGCGGGCGCAGCGTCACATCAACGCCTTCGACCAGCCGGCGGCCGTCGCGCTTCACCCCGGCGTCCTCGAGTTTGATCAGATAGTCATCCGGGTCTGCCACGCTCTATCGCCTCTTGCCGATGTTATGTTATTACGATACACCCCCATCCCATGCAAACGTTATATAGTTACACGCTCATCCGCTGGTTCGCGCTGTGTCTTGTTGTAGCCGCTGGCCCCGCGCTCGGCGCGCCCAAGGTCGTCGCCAGCATCAAGCCGCTGCATTCGCTGGTGGCCATGGTGATGGCGGGCGTCGGCGAGCCGCGCCTGCTCGTGCGTGGGGCGGCGTCGCCCCATGCCTATGCGCTGCGGCCCTCCGATGCGGCGGCGCTGCAGGCGGCTGATATCGTGTTCTGGACTGGCCACGGCATGGAGGTCTTTCTCGAGGATAGTCTCGATACGCTCGCGCCCCGCGCGGCGCATATCGATATGAGCGCGACCCCGGGCCTGACCCTGCTGCCGCTGCGCGAGGGCGGCACCTTTGAGGCCCATGCCGATGAGGGCGCGGATGCGCATCACGACGAACGCGACATGCATTTTTTCCTCGATCCCGAGAACGCCCGCGCTATGCTGACCGAAATCGCCAGCGCATTGAGCGCGGCCGATCCGGCCAATGCCGCGACCTATCTCGGCAATGCGGCTGAGGCCGATAAAACGCTCGCCGCGCTTGAGTCCACGCTCGCCCAGCAGCTGCGTCCGCTCGCCGGTCGGCCCTTTGTGGTCTTTCACGATGCCTATCAGTATTTTGAGGCGCGTTTTGGCCTCAGCGCGGTCGGGTCGATCACCGTGTCGGCCGATCTCGCGCCGGGCGCCGAGCGGGTGAGCGATATCCGCACAGCGCTCAAAACCCTGAACGCCGCCTGCGTCTTTGCCGAGCCGCAGTTTGATGCCGCGCGCGTCGCCGTCTTTTTAGAGGGCACCAGCGCCCGCGCCGGAACGCTCGATCCCGAGGGGGCCGCGCTCAACGAGGGGCCGGGGCTCTATCCGGCGCTGGTGCAGGCGCTCGCCGATGGCCTCACCACCTGCCTTAGCGCAGCGGGCCCCTGAACACGAAAAACGCCCCCAGTGCGATGAGCCCGAACCCGACGCCATGGTTGAGGGTCAGCTTTTCATTGAGCACGAAAACCGAAAACGCCATGAACACGGTGAGGCTGATCACCTCCTGCATGGTCTTGAGTTCCGCCGCCGAATAGGTGCCGTAGCCAATCCGGTTTGCGGGCACTGCCAGCCAGTATTCGACGAGCGCAATGCCCCAGCTCACCATGACCGCGGCCCACATCGGCGCGCCGGGGAATTTGAGGTGCCCGTACCAGGCCGTGGTCATGAACAGATTGGAGGCGCACAGGAGCAGAATGGGCAGCACGGCCTGCATCGTCATCGTCGACTCACAAATGATCTTCGCCGCGACATTGACCGGCAAGCCCCACTCGGTCTAGCGTCAGTTTCACCATCGGTTCCCCGCGCCAACGGGCAAGGGGATCAAAAGGGAACACGGTAAGGCGTACCCAACAGGGACCTATTCCGTGGCTGCCCCCGCAACTGTAAGCGGTGAGCGCCTCCTCTATGCCACTGGCGAAAGCCGGGAAGGCAGGACGGTGCGACGACCCGCAAGCCAGGAGACCTGCCGGTGGAAACCGGGGCAATAGGGCCCCGATTCTGTGCACACGGAGGGTGTCCGCACATGCCAATGGTTTCTGCCCAGACCGGGCTTTCGCTTTCGCATATCCACACGCGCGTGCTCGCCGGGCTGTTCATGCTCGTGCTGGGCTTCACCCTGGTCGGCGGCATCGGCTTCGCCAATGATCTGGCGGTGCATAACGGCGCCCACGACACCCGCCATGCGATGGGTTTCCCCTGCCACTGAGGCGGGGCCAATCCTCATGCACCATCTGAGACGAATGATCTGGGCCGCCGTGCTGGCGGGCCTTGTGGCTGGCCTTGTTTCGGCTGGACTGATCGAGTGGCGCATCGCGCCCTTGATCGCCAGTGCCGAAACCTACGAGGAAGCGGCCCCCCATACCCATGAGGCGGGTGCGCCCGCCCATGATCACGCGGCCATGCCCCAGGGGGCGGCGCGGATTGCGCTCACCGGCCTCTCCACGGTGCTCGCCACCATCGGCTTTGCGCTCCTTTTAGGCGGCGCGGCGCTGGTGCTCGACCTGCCGCTCACCCTGCGTACGGGGCCGCTCTGGGGACTCGGTGCTTTTGTTGCCGTTCAAGTGATGCCGGCGCTGGTTTTGCCGCTGCAATTGCCGGGCATGGCGGCGCTCGATCTGGGCACGCGACAGACGCTCTGGCTTGGCATTGCCACGCTGGCCGGAGCCGGGCTGCTGCTCGTGGCGAGACTGCGCTCCACCCCCCTGCGGCTTGCTGGGCTGGCGCTGGCGCTCAGCCCGCTGCTCATTCCCGTGGCGCTGCCCGAGGGCGGGGGGGTTGTCCCCCCCGAACTCGCCAGTGCCTTTGCCGCCAACAGCCTTGCCCTTGGGGCGCTCAGCTTTGCGGTGCTGGGCACGGCACTTGGCTATTTCAGCACCTGGAGACGCGCGCCATGACCACCCGGATTCCTGTCACCGTCATCACCGGCTTTCTGGGGGCGGGCAAGACTACGCTGGTCAGGCATCTGCTCGCCCACGCGGGGGGCAAGCGCATCGCGCTCATCATCAATGAATTTGGCGAAATGGGCGTTGACCGCGACATACTGGCCGGGTGCGGCGATGCAACCTGCCGCGAGGAGGATATGATCGAACTGGCCAATGGCTGCATCTGCTGCACCGTGGCCGACGAATTCATCCCCACCATGGCGGCGCTGCTGGCCCGGCCGGATCGGCCCGACCATATCGTCATCGAAACCTCGGGCCTCGCCTTACCGCAGCCGCTGATCCGCGCGTTCAACTGGCCCGAGATCAAGGCCGATGTCACCATCGACGGCGTGGTGACGGTAACCGATGCCGCTGCCCTCGCCGATGGCCGGTTTGCGGCCGATGAGGGGGCCGTTGATGCGGCGCGGCGCGCCGACGCGCTGATCGACCACGAGACGCCGCTCGGCGAACTCTTTGCCGATCAGCTGGTCGCGGCCGATCTCGTCATCCTCAACAAGGCCGATCTGGTTGATCCGGCGGAACTCGATGCCATCGAGGCGGGGCTCCGCCTTTCGCTGCGGCCCGGCACCGGGCTCGTGCGGGCGCGCAATGGCCATGTCGACGCCGCCGCCCTCCTGGGTCTCGGGCTCGCGACCGAGGACAATCTCGAGGGCCGGGAAAGCCAGCACGAGCTGGAGCATGGCGGGGAAGGCCATGAGCACGATGATTTTGATTCCTTCACCGTGACGCTGGATGTGACCCCCAGCCGCGAGACGCTGCTGTCCGCCATCGAACAGGCGATCCGCGCCCATGATATCTTGCGGCTCAAAGGCTTTGCCGCGCTGCCCGGCGCATCGGCCCGGCTCGCGATTCAGGCTGTTGGCCCCCGCGTGAATGCCTATTTCGATCGGCCCTTTGCCGCTGGTGAAGCCCGAAAAACCGCCTTTGTGGTTATCGGTGAAAGCCCGCTGGACCGCGCGGCGATCACCGCCACCCTGATGGGCGCGCTGAGCGCTGCCGCCTGATGCACCTGTTACGGGCTGAGGCGGGGGCGCTGCAGAACGAGGGCGAGGCGATCGACCTCGGCCAATCGCCCGCGCCCCTCGTCTTCGCCTCATCCGCCGATAGCGAGCTGGTGCTGCTCGCGGGGGCAGCAGACCGGGCGGGAGCAGCGGACCTGCGGCTCGCGCACCTCTTGCGGCTGAGCCACAACATGTCGGTAGACCTCTGGCTCGATCAGACCGTGCGGCACGCGAGGCTCGTGGTGCTGCGGCTCCTCGGCGGCGCGGCCTATTTCCCTTATGGGGTCGCCGAACTCGATGCACTCTGCCGCACGACCGGGGCGCGGCTGGTCCTGCTCCCCGGCGACGCCAACCCGGATCCCATCCTCCGCGACCGCTCAACCATTCCGGGCGACGATTGGGACCGGCTGCTCGGACTGTTCACCGCCGGTGGACCCGAAAATGCCGATGCGCTGCTGATGGCGTTCAGGGCGCTGGCCGAGGGCAGGCCGGTTGCGGCGCGGCCGGAGGCTTTTCTGCGCTTTGGCTACTGGCTGCCGGAGACGGGCATCGTCGACACCATGCCCCAGGCTGCCGGACCAAATGTGCCGATCCTGTTTTATCGCGCCCTGATCGAGGGGGCCGGCACCGCCACGCTGACAGCGTTGATTACCGATTTGCGGACCGCCGGGCTCAACCCCGTGCCGCTCGTCATTTCGACGCTGAAGGAAAGGGCCTGCATCCGCTTCGTCAAGGCGGCGTTCGCAGCGCATGCGCCTGCGGCGATCCTCAATCTCACCGGCTTTGCCCTGGGGCTCGACGGGCTCGATGCCGCGCAGAACCCCTTTGCCGAAACCGATGCGCCGGTGATCCAGCTCCTCCAATCCGGCCGCTCGCGCGCCCTCTGGCAGGTCGACACGCAGGGGCTATCCTCCAAAGACCTCGCCATGCAGGTCGTGTTGCCCGAACTTGACGGACGGCATGGTATGATCCTCGTGGGCCATAAAGAGGAAGCAAGCTGGCACGCCCGCACCGAAACCGCGCTCTCGGCCTATGTGCCTGACGCCGAGGGCATCAGCCGTGCGGTTACCTTGGCAGGTAACCTTGCGCGTCTGCGCCAAACGCCGCCCGAGGCCCGCCGCGTGGCGCTGCTGCTGGCCAATTACCCGGTGCGCGACGGACGGCTCGCCAATGGCGTCGGCTATGATGCGCCCCAATCGACCATCGAAATCATCGGTCTGATGCAATCGGCCGGATACGATACGGCTGGTGCCCCGCAATCGGCCGAGGCGCTGATGGCGCGCCTGCTCGCGGGCCCGACCAATGCCAACCCCGCGCGCTCTGGGGGTATTCCCTTCGCCCTCGCGGACTATCAACGGGCGTTCCGGGGTTTGCCCGGCGCAGTGCAAGCGGCGGTCACAGAACGCTGGGGCCCCCCGGAAGCCGATCCGTTTGTGCGGGATGCGGCCTTCCACCTGCCGGGTTTTGTGGCGGGCAATCTGGCCATCCTGCTCCAGCCGGCGCGTGGCTACCATCTCGATCCGGCAACGAGCTATCACGACCCCGATCTCGTGCCGCCGCACGGCTATCTCGCGGCCTATTTCTGGGTGCGCCATGGTTTTGACGCCATGGCCCTGATCCACAACGGCAAGCACGGCAATCTCGAATGGCTGCCCGGCAAAGCCGTGGCGCTCGACCGGACGAGCTACCCGGCGGCGCTCTGGGCCGAGCTGCCGCAGCTCTACCCCTTTATCGTCAATGATCCCGGCGAGGGCACGCAGGCGAAGCGCCGCACCGGAGCGGTGATCATCGACCATCTCGTGCCGCCGCTCACCCGCGCTGAACTCTACGGTCCGCTCAAAGACCTTGAAGCCCTGCTCGATGAGTATTTCGCCGCCTCCGGCCTCGACCGCCGCAGGCTCAAAGACATTGAGCGCCGTATCCTCGATTTCGCCCGCGATGCGCGGCTGGATCGCGACGTGCCGCTCAGCAGCGAAGCGGGGGAGAGCCTCAGGCGTCTCGATACGTTCCTCTGTGACCTGAAAGAGGCGCAGATCCGCGACGGGCTGCATGTTTTCGGCCAATCGCCCACGGGTCGGCTCAACCGCGACACGCTGGTGGCTCTGGCGCGCGTGCCGCGCGGGGAAGCGCCGGGCGACGCCTCGCTGATCCGCGCCTTGGCCGATGATCTGAAATTCGCCTTTGATCCCCTCACGGCCGATCTCGGCGCGCGCTGGCGCGGCCCCGGTGGCTTCAGGCGGGTGGGCGATGTCGTCACCCATCTCGAGGCGATTGCGGCTGACTTGGTGGATGGACGGGCGCCAGAGCCCGACTGGACCGCTACGCGGGCGGTGCTCGCTACCCTCGAGAGCACCATGCGTCCGCGCCTTGCCGCCTGTGGGCCAAACGAACGGGCGGCGCTGCTGTCGGGGCTCGATGGTCGCTTCATTGCGCCTGGCCCCTCGGGCGCTCCCTCACGCGGGCGGCTCGATGTGCTGCCCACCGGGCGCAATTTCTATTCGGTCGATAACCGCGCCATCCCCACTCAGACTGCCTGGGAACTGGGCCGCAAATCGGCTGAAGCGCTGCTCACCCGGCATTTTCAGGATCAGGGCACGCCGCTTGCGGCGCTGGCGCTTTCGGTCTGGGGCACCTCCACCATGCGTACGGGCGGCGATGATATCGCGCAGGCCCTGGCGCTCATTGGCGCTCGGCCGGTGTGGGACCCGGGTTCGCTCCGGGTGTCAGGCTATGAAATCATCCCGCTCGCCAAGCTGGGACGCCCCCGCGTTGATGTTACGCTGCGCATTTCCGGCTTTTTCCGCGATGCGTTTCCGGCCCAGATCGCGCTGTTCGACAAGGCCGTTCGGGCCATTGGTGCGCTCGATGAACCCGAGGGCGACAACCCGATTGCCCACCGCATGCGCATTGAGGCGCTGGGTTTGATGGCCAGCGGCCAAACCGCAGCCGAAGCCGCCCTGACCGCGGGCCACCGGATATTCGGCTCGAAGCCCGGGGCCTATGGCGCGGGCCTCCAGGCCCTCATGGATTCCGGGCAATGGTCGACCAAGGCGGACCTCGGCAATGCGTTTCTCGACTGGGGCCAATATGCCTATGGCGCCCACAGCGCCGGTGAGCCCATGCGCGACCGCTTTGCCCTGCGGCTGAGCCAGATTGATGTGGTGTTACACAATCAGGACAATCGCGAGCACGATCTGCTTGATTCCGATGATTACTACCAGTTCGAAGGCGGGCTGGCTGCCGCAGCAGAAGCCGTGTCGGGACGCGCGCCACTCGGCTTCCATATGGATCATTCGCGGCCCGAAAACCCGGTGGCCCGAACGCTGGAGGAAGAGATTTCGCGGGTCATGCGCGCGCGCGTCGTCAACCCCAAGTGGATCGCCGGTGTGATGCGCCACGGCTATAAGGGGGCCTTCGAGATCGTCGCGACCGTCGATTACATGCTGGCGTTCGCCGCCACGACGGGTGCGGTGAAGAGCCACCATTTCGACCTCGCCTTTGCCGCCTTCATCGAAGACGATACAACGCGCGGCTTTCTATTGAGCGCCAACCGGCACGGCCATGACGAACTGCTTGACCGGTTCCGCGAGGCCGAGCGGCGGGGCTTCTGGACTCCGCGCACCAATTCCGCCACCACCTGGCTCCATCCGCAACCGGACGACACCCCATGACCGACCGCGCCCCCAAGAAGACTGACCTGATGACCGAGGCCGAGCGCGATGCCTATCACGCTGAAAAAATGAAGAAAAAAAAGGAAGCGCGTAACCGCATCCTCGCGACGAAAACCGAGGAAAAGGGCCTCGTGATCGTCCATACCGGCAAGGGCAAGGGTAAATCCACGGCGGCCTTCGGCATGGTGTTCCGGGCGCTGGGGCACGGCTTCACCGTGGGCGTGGTGCAATTCGTCAAGGGCGCCTGGGGCACTGGCGAGCGCACGGTACTCGAGCGCTTCCCCGACCTCGTGACCATCAAAGCCATGGGCGAGGGCTTCACCTGGGACGTTGCCGATCGTCAGCGCGACATCGCGGCTGCCCGCGCTGCGTGGGACGCGGCCAAAGTCATGATCGCCGACGAACGCTATAAGCTGATCCTTCTCGACGAACTCAACATCGTGCTGCGCTATGATTATCTGCCGCTCGATGAAGTGCTCGCGGTGCTGCACACCAAGCCGCGCGACACCCACGTCATCATCACCGGCCGCAACGCCAAGGATGAGCTGATCGAGCTTGCTGACCTCGTGACCGAAATGACCGAAATCAAACACCCCTTCCGCGCCGGCGTGAAAGCGCAGAAGGGTATTGAGTTTTAGGTGAGCCTTGCCTGATTTGGTAAGGAAAAACCCGCATCATCCCTTGTCCGAGGAGGTGTGGCATGCGATTTTGGATCGTGATCTTCGTCATTGTGCACGTTGCGGAATTGGCTGGGCTGGCCCTATGCCTTTCGCAGTATCGCTTTGTCGATGCAGGGCTGCTCGCGGACGTTGTCGCGTCGGGCGCGCATGATGCCATCAGCCTCGCCTCGCAACTTGGCAGGCTGGACCTGCTGACCATAGTGCTCGGCGTTCTTGCCTTGTTGTTGACTGTTGGGACAATTCTGGTGGGGTGGTCGTTTTCGGCGACGGTAGAGAACCGCGCCAAGAATGAGCTTCGGGAGCTCTTGCCCGGCCTCTTAGCAGAGCAGCTTTCAGCTTCACTTCCAAATGATCTGAGGCAGCTTTTTGCGAGAGATCCGGGTATCATTGTTGACGCAATGCAGGAAAACCGCGAGATCATCGAGGCGGTTCTGGACGGGAATTCGGACTTCACAACGGAAGTTAGAGAAAACATTGATCGGTAAGGCATGACTGATTCAGCGCAAGATATCATCAACGCCAATAGTGCGTCTGCGCCCGTCAACGTGGAGCAGATCGCTCGCGATCTCGGACTTGAGCTCGTCGCTAAGGCGAACCTGCCCGAGCAAATTGCCGGTTTGATCGAAAAGACCAAAAACAGTTACCGGATCAAGGTCAATGCGGCGGACCACTACTATCGGCGTCGCTTCACGATCGCCCATGAAATCGCGCATTTTCTGTTGCACCGGCATCTTCTTGGGGATGGAGTGGACGACAACCGCGCTTACCGGGCGACCGATACCGGTCAATACAGGCACTCGGAAATCGCTGCTTCGCACGAAGCGGAAGCGAACAGGCTTGCCGCCCACATTCTGATGCCGCCAAATTTGGTGAAGCGCGAGTATTCTGAAGCGAATCGGGATGTCGATACGCTGGCGAAGCGCCTCCAGGTGTCGCCTGCGGCCATGAAATATCGGCTGAAAGCGCTTGGGTACGAGGTTGATCTGACCTAATTTTCTGGCATTATTTGCCCTGTCGCCGGTAGCCATTCCGGGTAGGGGCCCTGCAGCACGCTGCGGGGCCTCATTGTTTTGCCCTCACACCACCACGATGCCTGAGTGCTTGGCTTTTTCCTCGGGCTCGACATGGATGGTGATCTGCGCGTGTTCCACCGCGTCTTTGAGCTTCAGCTCAATGCCGTCGCAGATCTGGTGGGCCTGTTCCACGCTCATCGCGCCCGGCACCACGAGGTGGAAATCGATGAACGTCATCTTGCCCGCCTGCCGCGTGCGGATGTCATGCGCTTCAATGGCGCCCTCGGCATTGGCCGATATGATGTCGCGGATGAGGTGCAGCGTCTTGGGTTCCACCGCCACATCCATCAGCCCGATCACGCTTTGCTTGATGAGTTCCCACCCCGACCAGAGGATGGTCAGGCCCACAAGCCCCGCGAGAATGGCATCGAGTTGCGGCCAGTTGAGAGCGGCGGCAAGCAGCACGCCAAGCAGCACGCCGAGCGTCGAGCCGACATCGGTGGCGAGATGTCTGCCATCGGCCTGCAGCGCGGGTGAGCCGGCCTTTTTGCCCTCCCGCAGCAGCCACCATGACCACCCGGCGTTGGCAATGGACGCGAGCACGCTCACACTGATGCCCCAGGGATCGAGCCGAAAGCCGCGCGGGCTAATGAAGCCGTGCCAGGCCTCGTTGAAAATCAGGATCGCTGCGACCACGATGAACACGCCGATGACGACGGCCGAGAAATATTCGGCCTTGTGGTAGCCATAGGGCAGGGCCTCGTCAGCCGGGCGGGCCGACAGGCGCACCGCGACCAGCGCGACAAGGGCGGTGACGACATTGACCACGCTTTCAAGCGCATCGGAATAGAGCGCGATGGAGCCGGTGCTCCAGGCGGCAAAGGCCTTGAGGGCCAGCACGACGACTCCGACGACAAGGCTGCCGTAGGCGACATGGATGGCAATGCGACTGGTTTTAGCGCTCATTGCAGGCCAATAGACCGCGCGAGCGGGCAAGGCAAGCCCGGCGCGCCGCCGGAACCGGGGCTGGCAAGCGCCTCATTTTGCAAGTGATTTTCATCCGCAGCGGCCCATGGGGCCGGAATCGTTTGACCCCTCATCGGCTGGCCTCTACAACCCGTTGAAAGCGCAGCGTTCCTTGACGGACTGAAAGACATTCCGGTGCGGTTGACCCAAACAGGGGGCCAAGTCCGGAGCTGCCAAGCTGTCGATGAACGCTGCCTCCACTGCAATGGGGCTGGGGAAAACCCGCCTGCCTGCGAAGAGGCTGAAATGGATAAGTCGCTCATCCTGCCCAAGGGCACAGGGGTCATGCTGTGCGGGCACGGCAGCCGCAACCGCCGCGCCGTTGATGAGTTTTCGGCGCTCGCCGATAAGCTGCGCCAGCGCCTGCCCGGTGTTCCGGTTGAGTATGGCTATCTCGAGTTCGCCAATCCCGTGATTCATGAAGGGCTGGAAAAGCTCCGCGCCGCCGGGGTCAACCGCATCCTCGCAGTGCCGGGCATGCTGTTTGCCGCCGGGCACGCCAAGAACGATATTCCCTCGGTGCTCAATACCTGGCAGGCGAGCCACCCCGGGGTTGAAGTCACCTATGGCCGCGAACTGGGCGTCGATCTCAAGATGCTGCGGGCGGCGGGCGACCGGATTGCCGCAGCAATAGACGGGGCGCAAACCAGCATTCCGCGCACCGAAACCCTGTTGCTCGTCGTCGGCCGGGGCGCATCTGATCCGGACGCGAATTCGAACGTCGCCAAGGTCATGCGCATGCTGTGGGAAGGCATGGGCTTCGGTTGGGCCGAGGTTGCGTATTCGGGGGTCACGTTCCCGCTCGTCGCCCCCGCGCTCGATCATGTGGCGCGGCTGGGGTATGCCCGCGTCATCGTCTTCCCGTATTTCCTGTTTACCGGCGTGCTGGTGAACCGCATTTACGATGCCGTGGCCGAAGCGCGGGCGAAATACCCCCAGATCGACTTCCTCGATGCGCCCTATCTCAATGACCACCCGATGGTGGTTGAAACCTTTGTCGATCGCCTGCAGGAAATGCTGGTGGGGCAGAACCTCATGAACTGCGCGATGTGCAAGTATCGCGAGCAGGTTTTGGGCTTCGAGGCCGAAGTGGGCCTCAGGCAGGAAAGCCACCACCACCATGTCGAAGGCATCGGCGGCGGGCTGGAAAACTGCCCCTGCAAGGGGGATTGCGACGGGTCATGCCGCGACGAAGCCTTCTGCAAGCGCCATAACCTGCCCTGGACCCCGCTCGCAAGCCATGACCACGGCGCGCATGGTCATGCGCACGGCCACGACCATGGTCCGCACACCCATACTCATGCCCCGGCGCGCCACGCGCTCCTGAACCCGGCGGCGCCGCTCATCGCACTCGGCACCGGGCCCGATCAGAACAAGGCCGAGCCGCCCGAGCACACGCACCATCCCTACCCCCATGCCGATCACCCGCTGGGGCCGAAAACCCTGCCCAAGGTGCCGGGCCGTCGGGCGCGTGAGGAGCGGCAGGGCTGATGCTGTTTGACCGCTTCATCGCGGTGGACTGGTCGGCGGCCAATGCGCCCCGGCTGGGTGCAAACGCCATCTGGATTGCTGAAACCGGCAGATCCAGCTGCAATCTCCCGACGCGTCACGCCGCCATGACCCATCTCAGAACGCGACTGCGGGCAGCGCTGGCGGCAGGCGAGCGCCTGCTGGTGGGCTGCGATTTCAGCTTCGGCTTCCCGCTGGGCGCAGCCGAGCGCCTTGCGGGCTCGGCCGATTGGCGCGCGCTCTGGGCGCGCCTTGCGGCGGCAATCATTGATGGCCCCGATAACAGGTCCAACCGCTTCGATGTGGCCTCGGCGTTCAACGTCCGGTTGGGCCAGCCGCTGTTCTGGGGGCACCCGGTGGGACGGAGCTACCCGGCGCTCGCGCCACGACGCACGCCAGCCGCCTATGCCGAAATAGCGGAAAAACGGTTGGCAGAGCGGCTCACCCGCGCGGCCCAGCCGGTGTGGAAACTCATGGGTGCGGGGTCGGTGGGGAGCCAGACCCTTTTGGGTATCGCGCATCTCGAAGCCCTGCGGCAAGATGCCGAGCTGGGCCCGGCCATCGCCGTCTGGCCCTTTGAAACCGGCTTTACCGGCCCATTCGTCCGGCCCATTACCCTGTGTGAAATCTACCCGTCGATGTTTCCCCTGGCCGCTGACACAGAGCCGCGCGACCGCGCGCAGGTCGAAGCCGTTGTGGCGGGCTTTGCGGCGCTCAACCGGGCCGATGCGCTCGGGGCGCTCCTCGCGCCGCCCCTGCTCGATAGCGCGACGACCAACGGCCTGCTCTCCGAAGAAGGCTGGATTGCTGGTGTCGGGCGTGAGGCCATGCTGGTGGGGAGACTGGCCGCATGAGCTATGTCCGCGACCCCGCAGCCATCTACGCCCAAAGCTTTACCACCATCCGGGCCGAAGCCGATCTCTCGGGTCTGCCTGAGGCGCTTCATCCGCTCGCCATCCGCATGATCCATGCTTCCGGCATGGTCGATCTCGCAGCGGATATCGTCGGCACGGCCGATCTGCCCCGCGCCGTGGCCGAGGCTGTGGCCGCTGGGGCGCCGGTGTTCTGCGATTGCGCAATGGTGCGGGCGGGGCTCATCACGCGCGATTTGTCCGCCCATGCCGATCTCCGCGTCACGCTCAATGCTGATGCGGTGCCAGCGCTGGCGGCCCGGCTTGGCACCACCCGCTCCGCTGCGGCTGTCGAGTTGTGGCGCAATGACCTGGCGGGGGCGGTCGTGGTGATCGGCAATGCCCCTACGGCGCTGTTTCATCTGCTCGAGATGATCGAACAGGGCGCGCCGCGTCCGGCGGCGATCATTGCCACACCGGTTGGATTTGTCGGTGCGGCGGAAAGCAAGGACTTGCTTGCCGCAGCGCGGCACGCCATTGCCTTCCTCACCGTGCGCGGGCGCCGGGGCGGCTCGGCCATCGCGGCAGCGGGATTTAACGCGGCCCTGAGAGGATTGTCATGACGGCCTGGCTCACCCTGATCGGCATTGGCGAAGACGGGCTGGCGGGCCTGCCTGCTGCGCATCGCCGGCTGGTGGACGATGCCTCGGTCGTCATTGGCGCGGCGCGGGTTCTCGCGGCCCTGCCGCCGGCTGTGGCCCCGGCGCGGCCGCGCGCTGCCGATGTGCCGGGCGATTTCATTGCCCAGCAGAGTTTCGATGCCATTGCCCGGGCCCTGGCCGGGGAAACGGCCGTGGTGAGAGCTGAAGTGCCGCTGCCTGAACCGCAGCGCCGCATGGCATGGGAGCCCGGGCTCGAGCGCATGATCGCGCAGCTTATGGACCTGCGTGATACACCCACGGTGGTGCTCGCCTCGGGCGATCCGATGTGGTTCGGCATGGGCGCTACGCTCACCCGCACGCTGTTGCCGTCTGAATTTGCGGTCCTGCCGGCCCCCAGCGCCTTCCAGCATGCGGCGGCGCGACTTCATTGGCCCCTGCAATCGATCGATTGCCTGTCGCTGCATGGGCGGCCCGTGGAAATGCTGCATCCGGCGCTGCAGCCGAACAATCGGATTCTGGCGCTGACGTCGGACCGCACGACGATTGATCTCGTGCTCGAACTCCTGGTCGATCGCGGCTATGGGCAAAGCCAGGTCACCGTGCTCGAAAATCTGGGTGGATCGGACGAGCGGATCACCGAGGGGCTGGCCCTTGGCTTTGAGTCCGGCGCCGTTGGCGACCTTTATGTGCTGGCGATTGATTGCGTGGCCGAATTTGGCGCGCGCCTCCGCCCCACCGTTCCGGGCCTGCCCGACGACGCCTTTGTGACCGATGGGCAGCTGACCAAGCGTGAAGTGCGCGCCATGACGCTCGCTCGGCTCGCACCGTTTCCTGGCGCTGTGCTGTGGGATGTTGGGGCCGGTTCGGGCTCCATTGGCATTGAGTGGATGCGGTCTGCCCGCGGTGCCCATGCCATTGCCTTTGAACGCGAGGGTGAGCGCTTGCAGAATATTGCCGTCAACGCCGCTGCGCTCGGTGTACCCCATCTTGAAATCGTGCCCGGATCGGCGCCCGAAAGCTTTGGCAAGCGGGCTCCGCCCGACGCGATTTTCATCGGCGGCGACGTGGCCAATGATCTGCTGTTTGATGCCTGCTGGACGGCGCTGAAGCCGGGCGGACAGCTGGTGGCCAATGCCGTCACCGTCGATGGCGAACGGGCGCTCTATGATTGGCAGGAGCAACTGGGCGGTGACATCACCCGCATTGAAACCTCGATGCTTGATCGGGTGGGCGGCCGCCGCGTGCTGCGCCCGCGCATGGCGGTCACCCAATGGTCTGTCGTCAAACTGCCCCATGGCGAGGCGGCGGAACAATGAGCGGCACGCTGTTTCTTGTGGGTGTCGGCCCCGGTGATCCCGATCTCATCACGCTGAAGGCGGCGCGGCTCCTTGCCATGGTGCCGGTCATTGCCTACCCACAGACCGGCGAGGGTGCCGCGCTGGCGCGGGAGATTGCGGCACCGCACCTCAACCCCGCCGCGCTCCATATCCCCGTTGATCTGCCGATGAGCACGGACCGCGCACCGGCGCAGCAGGCCTATGATGGCGCCGCGATGCGCATCCTGGCCCAGCTTGCGGCGGGGCGTGATGTGGCCTGGCTCACCGAAGGCGACCCGCTGTTTTACGGCTCGGCCATGTATCTGGTTGCCCGCATTGCGGCCTCGGCCCCGGTGCGGGTCATCCCCGGCATTACGGCGCTCACGGCGGCGGCGGCGGCCATCAATCGGCCGCTGGCGGCCCGTAACGAAACGCTCAAAGTGCTGCCCGCCCCGCTCGATGACGAAACGCTGCGGCGCGAATTGGCCGATGCTCCGGCTGTCGCCATCATCAAGGTCGGTCGGCATTTCGACCGTATCAGGGCCCTCCTCGAAACAACCGGCCATGCCGCCTCAGCCATGGTGGTGGAACACGCCACGACCCCGCGCCAGCGCATCACGCCGTTGCGGGCCTTTGCGCATGACGAGCGGCCGTATTTTTCAACGATTCTCTGTTATCGGGGCGCGGAGGCCTGGGCCACGCCATGATCGCCTTGATCGTCTTTTTTGCCGGCCAGGGCGAGACTGTGGCCGAGCGCATCGCCCTGAGCCTCAAGGGTGAACTGGTCCGTTGTGGCCCCGGCTTTGCCGACGCCGCCACCCTGCTGCCCGCAGCCTTCAGCGCGGGCCGAACCATTATCGGGGTTGCCGCCTCCGGCATTCTCATCCGGCTGCTTGCGCCCGTGCTGTCGAACAAGGCCCTTGAGCCAGCCGTGCTCGCCGTGTCGATTGACGGGGCCTCAATTGTGCCGCTGTTGGGCGGTCATCGCGGCGCGAACCATCTGGCGCGCACTATCGCGGCGCTGACGGGCGGACACGCCGCCATCACCACGGCCTCCGACATCCGCTTTGGCGGCGCGCTCGATGAACCGCCTGCGGGCTACGCCCTCTCCAATCGCGAGGCGGCGCGCGCGGCCATGGCAGCCGCGCTTCAGGGCGAAGCCCTAAAGCTGACAGGCGATGCACCGTTCCTTGCGGCCTGGGGCTATCCCATCGACCCCGAAGGCACAATTGCGGTGCGTGTCACCGATCAGGCGGTCGCGGGGCTCGCCTATCATGAAAAGCGGCTGGTCGCCGGGCTGGGTTGCGAACGCGGTGCCTCGGCCGACGAGGTGATCGGGCTGGTTACCGCGACGCTGGCCGGGGCCGGGCTCGCCCCCCAGGGCCTGGCCGCCCTCGCCTCCATCGATATCAAGGCCGATGAGCCGGCGCTCCTCGCCGCCGCGCGCCATTTCAAGGTGCCGCTGCGGCTGTTCTCCGCTGCCGATCTGGCGGGCGAAACGGTTCCCACCCCATCACACTATGTGGCCGACACCGTGGGTACACCCTCGGTGGCCGAAGCGGCGGCGCTGAAGGCCGGGCCGCTCCTCGTCGAAAAGCGGAAATCGGCCCGTGCCACCTGCGCCATTTCGCGTGGGTCCTGGCCCTTCGACGCTGAAACCTTCGGGCATGCTCCCGGTCTCGTGCATCTCGTCGGGCTCGGGCCCGGCGCTCCTGCCGAGCGGACCGGGTCGGCCATTGCCGCATTGCAGACAAGCAGCGATTGGGTCGGCTACGGCCTCTATCTCGATCTCGCAGCGGACCTGCAGCAGGGCCAGACCGAACACCGCTTTGCCCTGGGCGAAGAAGAAGTGCGGGTTCGCCATGCGCTCGAACTCGCCGCAACCGGCAAGACCGTTGCGCTCCTTTGTTCGGGCGATTCCCAGATCTATGCCATGGCGGCGCTGGCCTATGAACTGCTCTCGGCTGACGGCGCCCGGGCCCTGAGCCACCGCGCGCAGCGGGTGAGCATCGCCACGCATCCAGGCATTTCCGCCTTTCAGGCGGCGTCGGCGGCGGCCGGGGCGCTCATTGGCCATGATTTCTGCTGTATCTCGCTCTCTGACCTTCTGACCCCGCGCGAGGATATTGAACAGCGGCTCACCGCCGCCGCGACCGGCGATTTCGTCACCGCGTTCTACAACCCGCGTTCGGGGCGACGACTTGATCTGCTGGATCGCGCCACGGCGATTTTCCGCGCGCACCGGCCCGCCACCTGTCCGGTGATCGTGGCCAAAAGCCTCGGGCGCAAGGAGCAGCAGGTGCGCGTCCTGCCGCTTTCGGCGTTCGATCCCGCTGAAGTCGATATGCTCACCATTGTGCTCATCGGCTCATCCACCTCAAAGAGCTTCGACAAGGCCGGCCAGACCGTCGCCTTCACCCCCCGTGGCTATGCCAAAAAGGCCAGCTTATGACCGTCTATTTCATTGGTGCCGGTCCCGGCGCGCCGGACCTCATCACGCTGCGCGGCCACAGGCTGATCGAGCGCTGCCCGGTCTGCCTGTATGCCGGGTCGCTGGTGCCCGCTGAGATCGTTGCCGTTGCGCCCCAAGGGGCTCTGGTGCGCGACACCGCGCCCATGACCCTCGATGAGATCATCGCCGACATCACCGCCGCCCATCAGCGGGGGGAGGATGTCGCGCGGGTCCATTCGGGCGATCCCTCGATCTATGGGGCGGTGGCCGAGCAGATGCGGCGGCTCGATGCGCTCGACATTCCTTACGAGGTGGTGCCCGGCGTGCCCGCCTTCGCGGCGGCAGCGGCGGTGCTCAATGCCGAACTGACCCTGCCCGATGTGGCCCAGACCATCATCCTCACCCGCACGAGCGGCAAAGCGACGCCCATGCCGCCGGGCGAAAGCCTTGAAGAGCTGGGGGCGAGCAAAGCGACGCTCTGCATTCACCTCTCCATCCGCAACCTGGCCTATGTCGAGGAGGCGCTGACCCCGCATTATGGCGCCGATTGCCCGGTGGCGATTGTCTATCGGGCGAGCTGGCCCGATCAAACGGTGCTGCACACCACGCTCGGCGACATGCGGGTGAAGGTGCGCGAGGAAAAGATCACGCGCACGGCGCTGGTCATGGTGGGGCGGGTTTTTGGCGAAACCGCCTTCCGCGAGTCGCGTCTTTACGATGCTGATTTTGCCCATGTGCTGCGCAACAAGGGCAAGAAAAAGAGCCGCGCCGAGGGCTAGGTCACGGCCGGTCAAGCCGCAGCGCGGCAATCACCTGGCCGAGGGTCGGGGCCTCGGGTGCCGGCAGGAGCCTTGGCCGGTCGATCATCACCACGGCGATGCCGAGTTCCGCCGCCGCGTCCAGCTTGGCAGCCGTCTGCACACCGCCCGAATTCTTTGAGACGAGATGGCTGATGCCCTGATGCGTCATCAGGTCGAGTTCAGCGCTGAGGAAATAGGGCGGCCGCGACAGGATTGAAATCGCATTGATCGGCAGACGGTGCGTTAACGGCTCGATGGTGCGCACCACGAACGAGCAATCGGTGCGGGCAAAGAAGCTTTCAATCTCGGTGTGCCCGGTGGTCAGCAGCGCCCGTGCCCCGGCAGGCAGAAGCGAGGCGGCTTCGGCCCCGTCGGTGGCGCGAATCCAGTCGATCCCCGGCGGCTCCTGCCATTCCGGGCGGCTGTAGCGCACCAGCCGGATTCCCGTGGCCTCTGAGGCCAAAACGGCATTGGTCTTGATCCGCGCCGCATAAGGATGCGTGGCATCGACGATGCGTTCAATGCGCGTGCGGATGAGATAGGTCGTGAGCCCCTCGATGCCGCCAAAGCCGCCGACGCGGGTTTCCACCACGGGCATGAGCGGCGTTGAGGTGACGCCTGCCAGTGAGCTGATGACTGCGTGGCCCATGGCGTCGAGCCGCTCCGCGAGGAGCCGCGCTTCTTCGGTGCCGCCGAGGATCAGGATCCGCATGGCCTAGCTGCTTTCCCCGATAACGACGCCCGCCCGGTCGACCACCAGAATATCGACCTGCACCTTATCGCCGACCATGGCCGCAGCGCGGGTCCGCGCCAGCGCGGCAATGGGGGGCGCCATCGCGATTCCCGCCGCTGAGGCGAGCGCGAGGGCCGCATTGGCCGACAGCGCACCGCGCACCCCATCGGCAAGCCGCGTATCACCGCCGAGGCGCTCGACCAGTTGCCCCAGCGCATCGAGATCAACCTGTGAGCGGCCTGAATGGAGATCCATGGCCCCCTGCGCCAGCTTGCTGAGCTTGCCGAACCCCCCGGCAATGGTCACGCGCGGCACCGGGTGCGCCTTGAGATATTTGAGCAGTCCGCCCACGAAATCGCCCATATCGATATAGGATTCCATCGGCAGCCCGAGCCGCCGCATCGCCGCCTGTTCAGAGAGGTCGCCGGTGGAGCCCACGACATGATCGAGCCCCATGGCGCGGGCTACATCGACGCCGCGATGGATCGAGTGAATCCAGGCCGAGCAGGAATACGGCACCACAATGCCGGTCGTGCCGAGGATCGACAGGCCACCGACAATGCCAAGGCGCGGGTTCCAGGTTTTTTCCGCAAGCCGCGCGCCGTCCCGCACGGCCAGGGTCAGCGCGAAATCGGGCGGTACGCCATGGGCTGCCGCGAGCTGGTCCACCACCTGCCGCATCATCTGGCGCGGCACCGGGTTGATGGCCGGTTCGCCCACCGCGATGGGCAGGCCGGGCCGTGTCACCATGCCCACGCCTTCGCCGGCCTGGAAGGTGAGGCCCGACCCGGGCGGGGCGGGAGCGATTCGCGCAAGAACCAGCGCCCCGTGCGTCACATCGGGGTCGTCACCAGCATCCTTGATAATTCCCGCTTCGGCCCAGCCCGACCCCTGCCGTTCCTCGGCCAAGGCAAAGTCCACGGCCTGTCCGCCGGGCAGGGTGATGGTCACCGGATCGGGAAAGCCGTCACCCAAAAGGGCCGAGAGCGCGGCGCGCGTGGCGGCAGTGGCGCAGGCGCCCGTGGTCCAGCCCCGCCTTAGCACCTTGCTCTCAGCCGAAAAATCATCGCTCATGCACCCTCTATACGCGCTTGGAGCCTTTCGATGAACGGTCTCGTCATCGCTGCCCCCATGACAGGTTCAGGCAAGACCCTCGTCACGCTGGGTCTGGCCCGAGCGCTGACGCGCCAGGGGCTTCGGGTGCAGCCGGCGAAAGCCGGTCCCGATTACATCGATTCGCGCTTCCTCACCCGCGCCGCAGGGCGCGATGCGCTGACGCTCGATGCCTGGGCGATGGCGCCCGACCGCCTGCGCATGCTGGCCCAAGGCGATGATCTGTTGCTTGTGGAAGGGGTGATGGGTCTGTTCGATGGCGCGCGCGATGGCACCGGCTCCGCCGCCGATCTCGCTGAGGCGCTTGGTCTGCCGGTGGTGCTGGTGGTCAATGCCGAAAGTCAGGGCGCCTCGCTTGCCCCGCTGGTCCATGGCTTTCTGCGCTGGCGGCCGGGGCTCCAGTTTGGCGGGGTGATTCTCAACCGCGTTTCGACCACCCGGCAGGAAGCCCTGCTGCGCCAGGCGCTGAGCGCCACCGGCGTGCCGGTGCTGGGCGCTCTGCCCAAGCGCGATGCGCTGAAGGTGCCGAGCCGCCACCTCGGGCTCGTGTTGCCCGATGAACTGGACCACGAGACCCTGATTGATGCCGCCGCCGATCAGGTGGCGGCCTATATCGATCTTGCTGCGGTCCTGAGCCTCGTAAAGCCCGCCCAAGCCGCCCAGTCCGCCGCGCTCAGACTGCCGCCGCTCGGCCAGCGGATCGCCATTGCGCGTGATGACGCCTTTGCCTTTCTGTATGCCCACTGGCTGAGCGATTGGCGCGCAGCCGGTGCGGAGATCCACTTCTTTTCGCCCCTGGCCGACGAGCCCCCGCGAGACGCCGACGCGATTTTTCTGCCCGGCGGCTACCCCGAACTGCATGCAGGACGCCTCGCTCTGGCGATGCAGTTCAAACTGGGGCTCATTGCGGCGGCGGCCAGAGGCGCGCTGATCTATGGCGAATGCGGGGGCTTCATGGTTTTGGGCGAAACCCTGACCGATGCGTCGGGCACGCCGCATGCCATGGTGGGGCTCCTGCCGCATTCGACCAGCATCGCGCGCCCGCGCCGCACGCTGGGCTATCGGCGCCTTCGGCACGCCAGCCCGCTGCCGTTTCCGGCGCAGCTGAGCGGCCACGAATTCCATTATTCGAGTTCGGGCCCGGCCGGGGGTACACCGCTGTTTGCCGCAACCGATGCCTTGGGCGAGCCCATGGCGCCCATGGGGCTGGTTGAGGGCCGCATCATGGGGTCTTACGCCCATGTCATTGATCGGGCTACAACACCGCCATGACAGCGCGTTCACTCATGGTCATGGGCACCGGCTCCGATGTCGGCAAATCGGTGCTGGTGGCGGGGCTCTGCCGCGCCTTCGCCAACCGCGGCTTGCGTGTTGCGCCGATGAAACCGCAAAACATGTCGAACAACGCCGCCGTCACGGTCGATGGCGGCGAAATCGGTCGTGCTCAGGCCCTGCAGGCCCGCGCGGCGCGGCGCGATCCGATCACCGCCATGAACCCGGTGCTGCTGAAACCCGAACAGGAAACCGGGGCGCAGGTGGTCGTGCGCGGCCAGCGCGTCGCCTCTATGCCGGCCCGCGAATATTGGGCCCGGCGCGGCGAGTACCTGCCCGAAGTCATGGCCGCCTATCACGAACTGGCGGAGACTGCGGACCTGATTCTCGTGGAAGGGGCGGGTAGCGCCTCGGAGGTCAATCTGCGCGCCAATGATATTGCCAATTTTGGTTTTGCCCGCGCCGCCAACCTGCCGGTTCTGCTTGTGGGCGATATTGAGCGGGGCGGGGTGATTGCCGCGCTGGTGGGCACATTCAGCGTCATCGACCCCGAGGATGCCGCGCTGATCGCCGCGACCCTCGTCAACAAATTTCGCGGCGACCCGGCGCTGTTTGTCGAAGGCCGCGCGTTCATTGCGCACCGCACCGGCGTGCCGTGCCTCGGTCCCGTGCCCTATTTTGCCGAAGCGCGCGATCTCCCGGCTGAAGATGTGCTGGCGTTGTCGGCCCTCAGCACACGGCCTGAGCCAGGGCAGGTCCGCATTGTGGTGCCGCGCCTGCCGCGCATCGCCAATTTCGATGATCTCGATCCGCTGCGGCTTGAACCCGGCGTTTCGGTTGAAATCGTGAATCACGGCCAGGCCTTGCCCGAGGCCGATCTCATCGTGCTGCCGGGGTCGAAAGCGACGCGCGCCGATCTCGCCGCGCTGCGCGAGGCGGGGTGGGACATTGATATTCTCGCCCACCACCGGCGCGGCGGGCGGGTTCTGGGCATTTGCGGCGGCTATCAGATGCTGGGCCGCTCGGTGGCTGACCCTGAGGGACTTGAAGGTGCTCCCGGCACATCGGCTGGGCTCGGGCTGCTTGATGTGACAACAACGCTGGGCCCGACCAAGCAATTGCGGCTTGAAGCGGCACGATCGAGCCTCACCGGCGATCCGCTCACCGGTTATCACATGCATATGGGCGAGACTGACGGTGCAGACCGTGCGCGCCCCTTTGCCCGGGTTGCCGGCGAGCCCGAAGGGGCTCTGTCGCCCGATGGGCGAGTGATGGGCACCTATCTGCACGGCCTCTTCGCCGCTGACGCGTTCCGCCGCCGGTTCATCGGGCTGCCGCCGGGCGATCTCAATTATGACGCGCATATCGATGCGATCCTTGATCGATTGGCCGACCATCTCGAGGCCCATCTCGATCTCGATCACCTGCTGGGCATGGCCCGATAATGGGGGTTGTAATGCACCTTGTGCTGGCGCCGCTGGCGCTGCTTTTCGACCGGCTGCTCGGGTATCCCGATGCGCTGGTGCAGCGCCTGTCGCACCCGGTCATCCTGATGGGAAAGCTGCTGTCGGCGCTCGAAACCCGGCTCAATCGCGGTGAAAATCGCCGGATGAAGGGAGTGGTGACGCTTGTTGTGCTCGCTCTTGCCAGCATGCTGGTCGCGGGGCTCATCACGCTTGTGTGCCGCCTGCTGCCCTTCGGCCTGCTGCTCGAAGCGCTCGTGGCCTCATCGCTTCTGGCGCAGAAGGCCCTGGGCGATGCCGTGCGCCGCGTAGCCGGGGCGCTGCGCACCTCGCTCCCTGCCGGTCGCGAAGCGGTGAGCCATATTGTCGGCCGCGACCCCGACACTCTGGATGCGCCGGGTGTCGCCCGCGCGGCGATCGAGAGCCTTGCCGAATCCACTTCCGATGGCGTCATCGCGCCGCTCTTCTGGCTCCTCATCGGCGGCCTGCCGGGGCTGGCGCTCTACAAGGCGGTGAACACCGCCGATTCCATGATCGGGCACAAGACCGAGCGCTATCTGGCTTTTGGCTGGGCCGCCGCGCGCTTCGATGACCTGCTGAACATCATTCCGGCGCGCCTCACCGCGCTGTTGACCGCGGCTGCGGCGCTCCTCACCCGGGGCGCCGATGCGGAACAGGCCTGGTCGTGCGCGCTCCGCGACGCCAGAAAACACGACTCGCCCAATGCCGGGTGGCCCGAAGCCGCCTTCGCCGGAGCGCTCGGGTTCAGGCTGGGCGGTCCGCGCCACTATGGCAGTGAAACCATTGATCTTCCGACCTTTGGTACGGGCCGCGCCGAGCTGGGGCCCGACGATATCGATCGCGCTCTGCGGCTCTATACACAGGTGCTCAATGTCACCTTCGCGCTGGTGCTCGTGGGCGTCCTGATCGCCACGCGGTGGTGAACTTTAAAGCGCCGGCGGGGTGCCTTTGAGCACCAGCGGCAACCCGGCGACGATGAAATAGACATCCGGGCAGATGTCCGCGAGCCGCTGATGCGCCGCCCCGGCCAGATCGCGGAACAGCCGGGCCATGGCGTTGTCGGGCACAATCCCAAGCCCCACCTCGTTCGAGACCAGAATCACCCGGGCCGTCTCGATATCGGCCAGCACGGCAATCAGATCATCAACCGCCCCTGCCACATTTTCATTGGCGATGATGAGGTTGGTGATCCACAGCGTGAGGCAATCCACCAGAATCGCATCATGCGTCCGCGCCGCCTCGCGCAGCCGTTCGGGCACCCTGAGGGGTTCCTCGAGTGTCACAAAGCGGGCCGGACGATTTTGCTGATGCGTGCGCACACGCTCCCGCATGTCGTCATCCAGTGTTTCCGCCGTGGCAAGATAGGCCGGGTTTTGCCCCAGCCGGATCGTCAGACGCTCGGCAAAGCCGGTCTTGCCTGAGCGGGCACCGCCGAGAACCAGCACATGCGCCATTTCAATCTCCGGGCTGAATGGGGTCTACGTGCCCACCATCTGGCACATAGGAGACATGTCGGGATCATGCTTTCCTTTGCCATCCCGGCGCTTATTCTACTTTCGTATAGATGTCATTGGCATTATTGTCCGCGCGCCCTCGGAACTCTATTCGCGTCCGGTGGCCTGATTTCGGAGTGCTGAGGCGTGGCGAAATATTTCCTGGGCGTCGATGGCGGAGGCACCAATTGCCGTATCCGCCTTGCTGACGAAAACCTGACGACCCTGGCCGATGCGGCCGGTGGCCGCTCGAACCTGCAGATCGAACGGGGCGAACCCGCCTATCGCTCGATCATGGATGGCACGCGCGAGGTCTTTCAAAAGGCCGGGCTCGATTTTGCCGAGACGCGCAACACCTTCGCCTGCTTCGGCATGGCGGGTGGTCGGCTCCCGTCGGCGCGCGATGAATTCGCAGCGCGGGCCTGGCCCTTTGCCGGGGTGCAGGTCTTTGATGATATCGATATCGCCCGCGCTGGTGCCCATGGCGGCGACGATGGCGCGGTGATCATTGTCGGCACCGGCTCCGCTGCCATGGCCATGCAGAATGGCGTGCGCCACCAGTGCGGCGGCTGGGGTTTCCATATCGGCGACCAGATGTCCGGTGCGATTCTGGGGCGCGAGCTGGTTCGCCGCTCGGTTGACGCCGCCGATGGACTGCAATCGGCCTCGCCCCTAACCGAAGCCGTGATCGAACGCCTTGGTGGTTCGGTGGATGCGGTGATGAACTGGTCGTTCCCCAAAGACCCAAGGCCGCCCCTTGAGGCCGGAAACGCCACAGCGACCAGCACGCTGCTCGGTCGGGCCCCTGCCGAATTCGGCGCGCTGATCCCGCTGTTTTTCGATTTTTATGAACAGGGCGATCCGGTGGCCGTTGAGCTTATGGCCATCGAACTTGGCTATATCGATACCTATGTGCGCTGGTTCAAAGCCCGGGGGGTGGGCCGCATGGCCGCCGTCGGCGGTTTTGGTACCCGCCTCTATCCCCTGATGATGCAGCGCTACGGCGATTTCATTGTCCGGCCCGTGCACGAACCGCTGCATGGCGCTGTCATTCTTGCAAAGCAGATATTTTCCCCATGACGTATCACGACCGGAGCCTGAAGAGCGTGTCCAGCCGTATCATCCCTGTCCAGCCGTTTGACTACGTGGTGTTTGGTGCGACCGGCGACCTGACCAAGCGTAAGCTGATCCCGGCGCTGTACCATCGGTTCAAAGATGGCCAGTTCGATGACCAGAGCCGTATCATCGGCGTGTCGCGCACGCGGCTCGATGACGCTGCGTTCCAGAAGCTGGTGCATGACTCGATCCACCAGTTCGTGGAGGCCGAGTATCGCGACGACGCGACCATCGCGACCTTTGTGTCCTGCTGTTCCTATGTGACCAATGACGTGGCCGACGAGAGCCGATGGGGCGATCTCGGCGCCAAGCTGCGCGACGACCCCAATGTGGTGCGCGCCTTTTACATGGCCATTGCGCCCGACCTGTTCGGGCCGACCTGCGACTACATCAAGGCGCGCGGCTACTACCGCCGCGACGCGCGTGTCGTCATTGAAAAGCCGCTGGGGCACGATCTCGCGTCGTCGATCATGATCAATGATTCCGTCAGCCGGATTTTCGAGGAAGATCAGGTCTACCGGATCGACCACTACCTCGGCAAAGAGACGGTGCAGAACCTGTTGGCGCTGCGCTTTGCCAATGTGCTGTTCGAACCGATCTGGAATTCAGCCCACATCGACCATGTGCAGATCACCGTGGCCGAATCCGTGGGCGCAGGTACGCGCGGCTATTACGATGAATCCGGCGCGCTGCGCGATATGGTGCAGAACCACATCCTGCAGCTCCTCTGCCTCGTGGCGATGGAACCCCCGGCCTCCGATGCCGCCAATGCGCTGCGCGATGAAAAGCTGAAGGTGTTGCGCTCCCTGAAGCCGATTGTCGGCCCAGATGTGCAAAAGCTCACCGTGCGCGGCCAGTACCGCAATGGCAGCGCCGAGGGCGCGACCGTTTCGGCCTATCAGGAAGAATTGCCCGAGGACAAGAAGGGCAGCCGCACCGAGACCTTCGTCGCCATCAAGGCCGAAATCGCCAACTGGCGCTGGGCCAATGTGCCGTTCTACATCCGCACCGGCAAGCGGCTCGCCACCCGCGCGTCCGAGATCGTCATCCAGTTCCGGCCCATCCCGCATTCGATCTTCAACCATGCCGAAGGCGCGCCGCGCCCCAACCGGCTGGTGATCCGCATTCAGCCCGACGAGGGCGTGAAGCTGTTCCTGATGATCAAGGACCCGGGGCCGGGCGGCATGCGGCTGCGCGAAGTGCCGCTCAACCTCAGCTTTGCCGAGACCTTCACCGAGCGCACGCCCGAAGCCTATGAGCGGCTCTTGCTCGATGTGGTGCGGGGCCAGCAGACGCTGTTCATGCGCCGCGACGAGCTTGAGGCCGCCTGGGAATGGATCGACCCCATCCGTATGGGGTGGGATGGTGCACCCGATCTGCCGCAGCCCTATACTGCCGGGACCTGGGGCCCAACCGGCGCCATTGCGCTCATTGAGCGTGATGGCCGCACCTGGCATGAGGATGGCCATTGACCAGTCGCCGTAGCTTCGAAACCCGCGAAGATCTCGCACTCGCCCTTGCCGGCGCAGTGGCGGAAAACCTGGCCGATGGCATTGCCGAGCGCGGGCTCGCGGTGCTGGCCGTCTCTGGCGGTTCCACCCCGGCCCGGTTCTTTTCGGTGCTGGGGCGCCGTAAGGATATTGATTGGACCAAGGTCGCCGTGACCCTGGTCGATGAACGTTGGGTGCCCGAAACCTCGCAGCGCTCCAATGCGGCGCTCGTCAACGAGCGTCTGCTGCAGGGCCCGGCCGCGTCAGCCCGGTTCATCCCGCTTTATGCCGGGGGCGAAGCGCCCGATGCGGCCGCGCTGGCCCGAGCGGCGATCCAGATCAATGCGCTGCCGCGTCCCTTTGATGCGGTGATCCTGGGCATGGGCACCGATGGCCATACGGCCAGCTTTTTCCCCGGCGGCGATACGCTCGCTGCGGCGCTGAGCGAGGACGGCCCCCTGATCGGGATCACCGCGCCCGGCGCCGGGGAACCGCGCGTGACCTTTGTGCTCAAGCGCCTGCTCGAGACCCGTGGGCTCTATCTGCATATCGAAGGGGCGGACAAAGCCACGGTGCTCGAACAGGCCACAGCCGAGGGGCCGGTGGCCGATATGCCGATCCGCGCCGTCCTCAAGCAGACTGCGACCCCGCTGACTATTTTCTGGAGCCCCTGAGCCCTCCGGGCGCTCATGACGTTAAGCGGCTGCCAGCCGAGGAGTGAAACCATGTCCGTCACCAGGATCGTGAAGGCCGTTACCGACCGGATCGCCGAGCGCAGCGCGAACACGCGCGGCGTCTATCTCGACCGCCTCGATGCGGCGCGCGAGAAGGGCGTCTACCGCTCCACGCTCTCCTGCGGCAACATTGCGCATGGTTTTGCGGCCTGTGCCCCCCTCGACAAGGCGCGGCTGGCGGGCGACGTGACCCCGAACCTCGGGATCGTCACCTCCTACAATGATATGCTGAGCGCGCATCAGCCTTATTGGTCCTACCCCGATCTCATCAAGGACGCAGCGCGGGAACTCGGCGGCACGGCGCAGGTCGCGGGCGGCGTTCCGGCCATGTGCGATGGCGTGACCCAGGGCCAGCCCGGCATGGACCTGTCGCTGTTCTCGCGCGATGTCATTGCCATGGCGACGGCTGTTGCCTTGAGCCACAACATGTTTGATTCCGCGCTCTACCTCGGCATCTGCGACAAGATCGTGCCCGGCCTGATGATCGGTGCGCTCACTTTCGGGCATCTGCCCGCGATTTTCGTCCCGGCCGGGCCGATGACCTCGGGCATTCCCAATGATGAGAAATCGCGCATCCGCCAGCTCTATGCCGAGGGCAAGGTGGGCCGCGCCGAACTGCTCGATGCGGAGTCGCGCTCCTACCATTCGCCGGGCACCTGCACCTTCTATGGCACGGCTAACTCCAACCAGATGCTCATGGAAATCATGGGCCTGCACCTGCCGGGTGCCAGCTTCGTGAACCCGGGCACGCCGCTGCGCGACGCCTTGACGCGAGCAGCGACGCGCCGGGCGCTCGAGATTACCGCGCTCGGCAATGAATACACGCCCATCGGCCACATCGTGAACGAGAAGGTCGTGGTGAACGGGCTTGTCGGGTTGCTGGCAACGGGCGGCTCGACCAACCACACCATGCACCTCGTGGCCATTGCCCGCGCGGCAGGGATCAATGTGACCTGGCAGGATATGTCGGACCTCTCCGATGTCGTGCCGCTGCTCTCGCGCGTCTATCCCAATGGGGTGGCCGACGTGAACCATTTCCACGCCGCAGGCGGCATGGGCTTTCTCATCCGCGAACTGCTCGAGGCGGGTTACCTGCATGAAGACGTTCGCACCGTCTGGGGCGACGGGCTGTCGCGCTACACGGTTGAAGCGAGGCTGCAGGACGGCGGTCTCGCCTTCGAGCCCGCACCGGCCCAATCGGGCAATCCCAAGGTGCTGGCGCCGGTGAAAGACGCTTTCTCGCAAAATGGCGGGCTCAAGCTGCTGAAGGGCAATCTCGGCCAATCGGTGATCAAGGTCTCCGCGGTCAAAGCCGAGAACCGGGTGATCGAGGCCAAGGCGCGCGTCTTCCATACACAGGATGCGCTACAGGCCGCATTCAAGGCCGGCACGCTGAATTCAGACGTGATTGCGGTTGTCCGCTTCCAGGGGCCCAGGTCCGTGGGCATGCCCGAGCTGCATAAGCTCACCCCGCAACTGAGCATTCTTCTCGATCGCGGCTTCAAGGTGGCGCTCATCACCGATGGCCGCATGTCGGGCGCCTCGGGCAAGGTGCCCGCCGCGATCCATATGACGCCGGAAGCCAAGGACGGCGGCCCGATTGCCAAAATCCGCGACGGCGACCTGATCCGGCTCGATGCCGATAAGGGCACGCTCGACTATCTGGGTGATTTGGCCGAGTTCATGGCCCGTCCTGCCGCCACCGAGGACCTTACGTCCTCGCATTTCGGCATGGGCCGCGAACTGTTCGAAGGCTTCCGCGCGCTGGTGGGCACCGCCGATACCGGCGCCAGCGTCTTTGGCTGAGGGGGGCGACCGGGGGCGCTAAAACCCGCCGCCGGTCTTGAACCCACCGCCCGTGCGCGTGCCCGAGCTGCCGCTGCGCGGGCGCGAAAACCCGCCGGAATTGCCGCCGCCCCCAAACGGACCACCGCCCCAGGGAAACGGCGGACGAAGGCCCGGGACGCCGCTGCGACGCGGCGCTCCGCCACCGGCAAAGCTCTGGTCGGGCCACGCGCTGCGGTCGCCCCGGGGCGCGCCGCCGTCGCCGGCCCAATCCTGGCTGCCCTTCCACTGCCCCCAGTAATCAGCGGCCGTGATTTCGCCGCGCAGAAATCCGTTCAGCGCGTCGCCAACCAGCCGATCTTCGCGGAAGCTCGACTGCGGCCGGTCAAAGCGCTGCTTTTTGAATTCGAACTGGATGTCTTCAAGTTCGCGCCGCCGCGCCGCCAGCGTGCGTAACCGGCTCTTCTGCTCGCGCACATCAAGGTCTTCATCCGAAATCCGCTGGCGCAGCTCGTCGATTTTCTTGACGATCACGTCATCGGCGCCGGTGCTGGTTTCCCGGGCCAGGGCAAGCAGCGCCTTGGTGTCCTCGCGGCTCAACGCATCAGCAAGCCCATTGACCGCCGCGCTGAACGCCGGATCGCTACCCTCGGCCAATTGCCGCAGGGCTTTGGCCCGCTCATCGCGCCTATCCTCGGTCGCCACCATCTCATCATCGATTTTTGTGAGGCGCGCCTGCGCCTTTTCCAGCGCCTCGCGGTGGGGCTTGCCCCCGGCTTTATCGAGCGCTTCGCGCTCTGCAGCCTCGATATCAGCGAGCGCTGCCTCGGCGGCCCGCTTCTGGGCTTCGGCATGCTCCTTGAGCCGCATCGGCAACTGGTTGAGGAGGGCAAAATTCGCCCGAGCCTCGGCATAGCCCACGAGCCGCGCCACCCACGCGTCGCCAATCGCGGCAAAACGCGACGGCCGATAGGCCTTCGTGCCATAGCCCCGATCCCACAGATACATGAACAGCCGGTCACCCCGATACGGCTTGCCCTTGACCTCGCGGTCGGCCTCGGCCAGCTCGGCCTTTCTGAAGCTCGCTTCCGCCGTCTGGATCAGCTCGGCTGCCGCCTGCCGCGTCTTGTCGGCCCCCGCAATAGTGAGGGTTTTCGCCAGCGCATTGAGCCGTTTTTCGGCCTCACTCGCCCCTATGGTTTCGGTCTGGCGTTCGGCCGCCAGCGCGGCAAGCCGCGCGTCGAGATCGCCGAGTTCGGCTTCGGCCTGGGCAATGCTCGCGCCATGGTCGCGCAGCATGGCGCGCGCGGCCTGTTCGGCGGTGCGCAGCTTGCCGCTCAAGACGCTGCCGGGCTCGGGCTCGAGCCTGAGCTTGGCCAATTGCCGACAGAGTTCGCTTTCGGCCTCGCGGAAGCGCGCGATGAATTCAGCGCTGCGCGACAGCCGACGCGTGATGTCGTCTTCCTCGCGGCGGATGTCTTTCAGCGCGTCTTCCAGCGCCTTCAGTGCGTCAGGGCCCTGTACCGTCACCGGATCACCATCGTGTCACCGCCCCGCCCAGCACCGGCATGGCGTAATCCACATCGAGAAAGCCATATTGCTTCAGTCCGACGATATTGTTTTCAATAATGCCATTGTCGCGTTTATCGGCCTCGATCTGCCGATAGGTCGCCTCGGGGACGCGCAGCCCCCAGCGGGATACGGTTTCCACGGTGCCCGTTTCCTCATTGGCAATCGGCAGGCTCAGGGTCCTGCCATCGCTGCCCACAGCCTCGACGACGATATAGTAATTGGTCGCCTCGGTGTTGATCTCGGGGAAGGTCCAGAACCCGCTCTTGACCCCCTGCTGGTTGACGATGCGCAGGGTAAAGTCCCGCCGCAGCCGGTCGCTGAGGGCCCGCAAATCGGCCAGAGCGCCCTCGGCAGCGGCCCGGTCACCTTCGGCGGCGGCGGCCTTGCCACGGGTGCGCAGGTCTTCGGCCTCGCCCACGGCCTGCTGCACCTTGGTTTCCTCGAAAATCGACGCGTAAACCGCGTCCATGGCCTCGGGCAGGGTGGTGGTGAGTTCGGTTTTCGCCGCCACGACCTGTGCATCGCGGAATGCCACCCAGCCGAAATAATACCCGCCGAGCCCGATGGTGAGCGCAAGACCCGTGGCAAACAGCACCGGTAGCCAGATGCTGCGCCGCACATAGAACAGCGCCAGCGCCCGCATCAGGCCGGGCGGCACCGGGCTGTAGGAAAACCGCTTTTCCCCGAGCGCCTTGACCCCGGCCTTCAGTACATCATCGCTGACCGTGATCCCCTGCTCGCGGTAGAGCGTGCGCAGCCGCTCGATCAGCGCCTGCGCACGCGCCTCGCCATTCAGTTCGCGGTCAACAAGATCCTGCTGGTGGCGGAGCGTATCCACCACATCCATAGCCAGCATCACCTCATCGAGAGGAGCCGGTTCGGCAGCAGGAGTCTCGGTGTGCGGGGTCACTTGGGTTTAGCCTCAGGCCCCCTTTTGCGGAATGAGGAGTGCATTGCCCTCGGCCGCGAGAGCAGCGAGCCGCGTCTTGCCAGCCTCCACCGCGTCGCGGATTTCCGCCGCGTTGCGGGTCGCCTCGGCGCGCATTTCGTCAATCAGCACGCGGCTCCGCTCCTGATAGGCAATGACCGAATCTACCAGCGCCTTTACCGCATCGGCGCGGATCGTGGGGCCATAGCCCGCCTTGATGGCGGCTTCTCCCACTTTGCCCCCGATGTCGGCCAGCGTTTCAAGGCTCTTCGACACGCCTTCCTTCATGGCGTTCAGGGTTTCGGTCGATTCATGCAGGCCGAACGTGCCGGTGAACGAGGCCGATAGCGCGGTAAACACCGTTTCATTGGTCGAAAAGAAGCTGATCGCCTGCTGGTACACCCGCTCCTTGGCGCTGGTGGTCTGCATCAGCCGCGCCATTACCACTTCAGAGGTGGAATAGCTGACCGTCAGGTTGTCGCTCAGGTCCTTGGCAATCTGGTAGCGGCGGTCTTCGTTCTGGAGGGCGCGCAGCTTTTCGTCGCGCGTGAGTTCGAGCTTCGCCCGCGCCGCCGGGGTGCCATCGGTGAAGGCCGCGAGCGTGGCGCTCGCCTTCTGCAATTCGGCCTTCTTGGCATCAATCGCCGCTTCGGCCTTGTGCAGCACTTCAAGGCCCATCACTTCGGCCTGCTTCAGCGCGCCGCGGAAATCGCGATAGGCTTCGAGGATCGTGTGTTCGCGTTCGATCTGGTTGCGGGTCTCGCGCGCCACATCGAGATAGACCGTGCGGATACGGTCAAAGCGCTGGGCGATATCGCCGCGCGTCAGCTTCATCCAGACATTGGCCACGCGCTCACCGAAATCGACCTTGCCGTCATCGATCTGGTCAACCAGCGCCTTGGCGTCGTCGCGGATGGAATTGAAGCTTTCGGTGATGGTGGCGTATCGCTCGCCAATCGTCATGCCCGCCACCTGGGTGCGCACCACGTCGTTGAACGCGCTGGCCTGGGTAAGGGTGCGCCCGATGAGAACCACACGGGTGTCATCAAGGCCGGTCAACTGGCTCAATAGCCCGGTAATGGGCTGCTCGCCGGGAGTCTCCGGCCAAACACCCAGTCCCTTGATCGCGCTCATGGCGCGGTCGAGATATTGAAGCGGCGTCTCCACAATGTCCTTTGCCATAGGGCCCCCGGAACTCGTGATGAATGGGCGGCGCAGGCTATGCGCCAGTTTTCGCTGATGGCAGCCCGCCCCACAATCACGTGGGACATTTGGACTGCTATATTTTTCGGCATATGGTGCGAAAAAGTCTCATAAAAAGGGGGCTTTGGCCGGTTGGCGCGGTTATGTGACCAATTCGCATCAACCCGAACGGCCCTCCAGCCCGGAATCAAGGATTGAAACCATGCAGTTTGGCGGCACCTACCGGTTCAACGCCCCCCGCGAGGCGGTTTGGGCCGCGCTCAATTCAACCGCGATTCTGGAGGCGGCCATACCCGGGTGCCGCCGCATTGAATGGACGTCGCCCACCACGCTTGAGTGCGAAATCCAGGTCAATTTCGGCGTGATTTCGCCGGTCTTCATGGGCGATCTGACGCTCTCCGATGTGACCCCGGCCGTGGTCTACACCCTCAGCGGCCGGGGGCGGGGCGGCATGCTGGGCAAGGCCGAAGCCAAGGCCGATATTGCGCTGGCCGATGCGGGGGCGGATACCATCCTCACGTTCACCGCCCATGGCGGGGCCGATGGCGGCATCATGAAGCTCGGCAGGGCGCTCCTCGGCTCATCGGCGCAAAAAGTGATCGACGGCTTTTTCCTGCGCATCGGGCGGGCCATGGCCATTGAGGTAACGCCCCTTACGCCCGTGTAAACCGCTTTAGCCTTGCCGCCGCCCGCAAAGGGCGGTTGAATGGGCAGATCACCTGGAACCCGCCATGCCCACCGATGCCGATCTCTTTCTAGCTGCCGAAACCGTTCGGCAAAAGGCCCATGCGCCCTATTCGGGCTTTGCCGTCGGCGCAGCGATTCTGGCCGACGACGGGAAGGTCTATGCGGGCTGCAATGTAGAAAATGCGGCCTATCCGATTGGCAATTGTGCCGAGGCGTCGGCCATTGCCGCCATGATCGCGGGCGGCGGCAGGCGCATTGCCCGCATCTATGTCACCGGCCCTGGCGTGGCGCCGGTCACCCCCTGCGGCGGGTGCCGCCAGCGGCTCCGCGAATTTGCCGATAATGACGTGATGGTCATCAGCCATGGGGTTGCGGGGCAGCCGCTCTATCAAACGCTTGGCCAGCTTTTGCCCTATTCCTTTGGCCCGGATTATCTCGGTCGCTGAACCTGCCCCCTGGGGCAAGGAGGTTTCATGTCTTTGCGTGTTGTTGATCCTCACTCCGCTCCGGCCCACACGGGCCCGGCGCATCAGCGCAACCCCGGATTCCCGCTCGATCTTGATTGGGTGGAACGCGTCCGCATGAACCGCTCGGCGCTCGAACGGCGCGCGGCCACCCTGCCAGGCCGCCGCACGGTGAAGAAGGATTGGCAGACCGCGTGGCTTTTGAAGGCCATCACGCTCATCGATCTCACGACCCTCAATTCCGATGATACGCCGGGCCGCGTCGAGCGGCTCTGCGCCAAGGCGCGCCATCCGGTGCGGCAGGATATTCTCGAGGGGCTGGGCGTTGCCAATCTCCCGATTCATCCCGGCGCGGTCTGCGTCTACCACGCCTTTGTGAAAACGGCGGTGGCGGCGCTTGAGGGCACCGGCATTCCGGTGGCGGCCGTTTCCACCGCCTTTCCGCACGGCCTCGCGCCGCTCAACACCCGCCTGATGGAAATCGAAGCCTCGGTGCGCGACGGGGCGCAGGAGATCGACATCGTGATCGAGCGCCAGCAGGTGCTGAACGGCGACTGGCAGGGGCTCTACGACCAGATCAGGGCCATGCGCGCGGCCTGCGGCGATGCGCATATCAAGACCATCCTCGGCACGGGCGAACTCGCGACCCTGACCAATGTGGCCAAGGCCTCGCTCGTCTGCATGCTGGCGGGGGCTGATTTCATCAAGACCTCGACCGGCAAGGAAAAGGTCAATGCCAACCTGCCGACCTCGCTCGCCATGATCCGCATGATCCGCTGGTTCCATGAGGAAACTGGCATCGAAATCGGCTACAAGCCGGCGGGCGGCATTGCCTCGGCCAAGCTCGCGCTCGACTATATGGCGCTGATGAAGGAAGAACTCGGCACCGGCTGGCTCGAGCCGCACCTGTTCCGTTTCGGGGCCAGCTCGCTCCTCACCGATATCGAGCGCCAGCTCGAACATAATCTCACCGGCCATTACGCGGCCGACTATCGCATGCCGATGGTGTGATCCGAAAAGGGTAATGATATGAACAGGATCGCTGAGATTTTCACCACGCTCGACTACGGCCCGGCCCCCGAGGCCGCCGACCCCGCTTTGGCCTGGCTCGATAGCCACGGTCGCGCCTTCGGCCATTTCATCAACGGCAAATGGACGGCGCCGGCCAGCACCTTCGCCACTACGAATCCGGCAACCGGGGCTGAGCTGGCTCAGATTTCCAACGGCACTGCGGATGACGTGGATCGGGCGGTCAAGGCCGCGCGGGCCGCGTTCAAGTCCTGGTCGGCGCTCCCCGGCTATCAGCGCGCGCGGCACCTCTACGCGCTGGCGCGGCTGATCCAGAAGCACGCGCGGCTGTTTGCCGTGCTCGAAACCCTCGATAATGGCAAGCCGATCCGCGAAAGCCGCGATGTCGATATTCCGCTCGTGGCGCGGCACTTTTATCACCATGCCGGCTGGGCCCAGCATATCGAGCGCAGCTTTCCCGGCCATGTGCCCTATGGCGTGTGCGGGCAGATCATCCCGTGGAATTTCCCGCTGTTGATGCTGGCCTGGAAGATCGCCCCGGCGCTCGCTGCGGGCAACACCGTGGTGCTGAAACCGGCGGAATTCACCTCGCTCACCGCGCTGCTGTTCGCTGAAATCTGCGAGAAGGCCGGGCTACCCAAGGGTGTGGTCAATATCGTGACTGGCGAGGGCGAGACCGGGGCGGCCATCGTCAACCATCCCGATGTCGATAAAATCGCCTTCACCGGCTCGACTGATGTCGGCAAGATCATCCGCGCCGCCACGGCGGGGTCGGGCAAGGGCCTGTCGCTCGAACTGGGCGGCAAGAGCCCCTACATCGTGTTCGACGATGCCGATCTCGACAGCGCCATTGAAGGGCTGGTCGATGCCATCTGGTTCAACCAGGGTCAGGTCTGCTGCGCCGGGTCGCGCCTGCTCGTGCAGGAATCAATCGAAGAGCGCTTCATCACCAAGCTCAAGGCGCGCATGGCAACCCTGCGGGTGGGCGATCCGCTCGACAAGGCCATTGATATCGGCGCGCTGGTCGCGCCGGTGCAGGTAGAGCGCGTGCGCGACCTCGTGAAAAAGGGTGTGGCCGAAGGTGGTCAGCTCTATGAGCCCGACATGGTGCTGCCCGCTCAGGGCTGCTTCCTCAGGCCCGCGCTCATCACCAATGTGTCCCCGGCCAATTCGGTGGTGGCCGAAGAGATTTTCGGGCCGGTGCTGGTGGCAATGAGCTTCCGCACGCCCGAGGAAGCTGTCGCGCTCGCCAACAACACCCGCTACGGGCTGGCCGCCACGCTCTGGACCGAGAACGTCAACCTGGCGCTCGATATTGCACCCAAGCTCAAAGCGGGTGTGGTCTGGATCAATGGTACGAACCAGTTCGATGCCGCCGTTGGCTTCGGCGGCTACCGCGAATCCGGTTTTGGCCGTGAGGGCGGCCGCGAAGGCATGGCGAGCTATCTGAAGCCGCTTTGGGAAAAGGCGCTGAAGCTCGACAAGCCGCTGCCGGCCCGCGCTGCTGATAGCCTTGCCCCCTTGGGCGAGGGTCTCGATCGCACGGCGAAAATGTATATCGGCGGCAAGCAGGCCCGGCCCGATTCCGGCTATTCTCGGGCTGTGATCGCGCCCGATGGGTCGGTGGTGGGCGAAGTCGGCGACGGCAACCGCAAGGATATCCGCAACGCCGTGGAAGCCGCCCGCGCCGCGCTCGGCTGGGGCACAACCACGGCGCATAACCGCGCGCAGATCCTCTATTTCCTTGCGGAAAATCTCGAGTACCGCGCGAAGGAATTTGCCGCCCGCATCCATGCCGAAACCGGGGCCGATGGCACCGGCGAAGTGGCGGCGGCGGTCGAGCGTCTCTTTGCCTTCGCCGGCTGGGCCGATAAATATGATGGCGCGGTGCACAATCCCCCGAGCCGTGCCGTGGCCGTGGCCATGGTTGAGCCGCTTGGTGTGCTCGGCATTCTCGCGCCGCAGCGACTGCCGCTTCTGGGGTCTGTGGCGCTTGTCGCCCCGGCCCTCGCCATGGGCAATACCGTGGTTCTGGTGCCCTCGGAACGCGCGCCGCTCTCCATGACCGACTTCTATCAGGTGCTCGAAACCTCGGATGTGCCCTCGGGCGTGGTCAATATCGTCACGGGGTCGACGGCGACGCTCGCCAGGACCCTGGCCGAGCATGATGGTGTCGATGGCCTGTGGTGCGCCGCCGATGCGGCGACCTCGGCGCTGGTCGAAAAAGCCTCCATTGGCAATCTCAAGCAGACCTGGACGACGCGCGGCCTCGCCGTTGATCTCGCCGACAAGGCGAAATTCGAGGGCGACTATTTCCTCGCCCGGGCCACGCAGGTGAAAAACGTCTGGGTGCCGTACGGCGCATGACCCGCAACCGCAGGAGACGGCCATGACCTTCCTCCCGCAGGAAATCATCGCAAAAAAACGCGACGGCGGCACGCTGACCCCCGATGAGATCGGCGCGTTCATCGCCGGACTGACCTCAGGGGCGGTGTCGCCCGCCCAGACGGCGGCCTTTGCCATGGCGGTCTATTTCCGCGATATGGCCGTCGCCGAGCGCGTCGGCCTCACCCTCGCCATGCGCGATTCCGGCACGGTGCTGGATTGGTCGGATCTGCCGGGCCCGGTGCTCGACAAGCATTCGACCGGTGGGGTGGGCGATAATGTATCGCTGATGCTCGCCCCCATGCTCGCCGCCTGCGGGGCCTATGTGCCGATGATTTCCGGCCGGGGCCTCGGCCATACCGGCGGCACGCTCGATAAGTTCGATTCGATCCCCGGCTATACGACCGCGCCGGACAATGCGCTGTTTCGCACCGTGGTGCGCGATGTGGGCTGCGCCATCATCGGGCAGACCGCCGATCTCGCCCCGGCGGACAAGGTGCTCTACGCCATCCGCGACGTGACCGCGACGGTGGAATCGATCCCGCTGATTACCGCGTCGATCCTCTCGAAAAAGCTGGCAGCGGGCCTTCAGGGGCTGATCCTTGACGTGAAAACCGGGTCGGGTGCCTTCATGCCCACGCTCGAAAAATCCCGCGCGCTCGCCGAAAGCCTTGTCTCGGTGGCGAATGGCGCCGGGCTGAGGACAGCGGCGCTCATTACCGACATGAACGAGCCGCTGGCCACGGCGGCGGGCAATGCGCTGGAAGTGCGGAACGCCGTCGATTTTCTCACCGGCAGCCACCGCGACCTGCGGCTTTACGAGGTGACTCTCGCGCTGGCTGCGGCTGTGCTCGATCTCTCCGGCTTTCGGGGCGATGCGCGCGCGGCGCTCATCCGTGGCCTCGAATCGGGGGCGGCGCTTGAGCGCTTTTCGCGCATGGTCGGAGCCCTCGGCGGCCCCCGGGATTTTGTTGAGGGCATGGACCGCTATCTCGCGGCAGCCCCGGTGATCCGCGATGTTGTGGCCGAGACATCCGGTACCATCGCCGACATCGATACCAGAACCATCGGCATGGGCGTGGTGGCGCTTGGCGGCGGGCGAACCCGCCCTACGGACAGCATCGACCACCGGGTCGGTTATGACCGCCTGCTCGGGCTGGGCGCAAAAGTCGGGCCCGGCACGCCGCTCGCCCGGGTTCATGCCCGCACGGCCGATGAGGCCGAAGCCGGGGCCGCCGCTATCCGCGCAGCCTACAGGCTTGGCGATGCGGCGCCGCATCATCCGCTGCTTGCGGCCACCGTGCCGCCCCCGAAAGGCTGATCATGCCCCGCGTTATCCTCGCCATTCTTGATAGTTTCGGCATAGGCGGTGCGCCCGATGCCGCAGACTATGGCAATGCGGGGGCCGATACGCTCGGCCATATCGCGGCCGGTTATGACCTGCACCTGCCCCATATGGAGGCGCTCGGGCTTGGCGCAGCCGCCACGCTCTCGACCGGCCAGACCCCGCGCGGCTTGAGCGCCAGTGCCAAAGGCGGACGCTGGGGCGTGGGCCGCGAAATCTCGAAGGGCAAGGATACGCCCTCGGGCCATTGGGAAATCGCCGGGGTGCCCGTGCCCTTTGAGTGGGGCTATTTCCCGCTGACCGAACCCTGTTTTCCGCCCGATCTGATCACGCGTCTGGTGCAAGAGGCCGGGCTGCCTGGCATTTTGGGCAACAAGCACGCTTCGGGCACCACCATCATTGCCGAACTGGGTGAGGAGTCGATCCGCACCGGCAAGCCGATCTGCTACACATCGGCCGATTCAGTATTCCAGATCGCCGCGCATGAAACCCATTTCGGGCTCGAAAAGCTCTATCGGCTCTGCGAAACCGCCTTTGCGCTGACCGCGCCGATGAACATCGGCCGCGTCATTGCCCGGCCCTTTGTGGGCGAGACGGGTGCCAGTTTCAAACGCACCGGCAACAGGCGCGATTTCGCCATCGCCCCGCCCGAGCCGACCCTGCTCGACCGGGCCAAGGCGGCAGGACGGCAGGTCTACGCCATTGGCAAGATTTCCGACATTTACGCCGGCCATGGCGTGACCCACAAAATCAAGGCCACGGGCAATATGGTGCTGTTCGACCGCACCCTTGAAGCCATGGAGATGGCCGAAGATGGCGCGCTGATCTTCACCAATTTTGTCGATTTCGATCAGGATTATGGGCACCGGCGCGATGTGGCAGGCTATGCCCGGGCGCTCGAAGCCTTCGACCAGCGCCTGCCCGAGCTGATTGCGGCGCTGAGGCCCGGGGATCTGGTGGTGCTCACTGCCGACCATGGCAATGATCCCACCTGGACGGGCACCGACCATACGCGCGAGCAGGTGCCAATCATGATCTTTTCCCCAAGCCTGACGCCCGGAAACCTTGGCATCCGGCCCACCTTCGCAGATATAGGGGAAAGCATTGCCCATTGGCTTGGCCTTGAGCCCGGCCGCCACGGCAAATCGTTTCTGTAATTTCGAGGAGTACCCCATGCGCGGCGTGACGGTTGTCGATCATCCCCTGATCCAGCACAAGCTGACCATCATGCGCGACAAGGACACCTCGATTGCGAGTTTCCGGCGCCTCTTGCGCGAGATTGCGCACCTCATGTGCTACGAAGTGACCCGCGATCTCGAACTCGAACTGATCCCCATCGATACCCCGATGGCCCATATCGAGGCGCCGGCGATCAAGGGCAAGAAGCTGGTCTTCGCCTCCATCCTGCGGGCCGGTAATGGCCTGCTCGATGGCATGCTCGATCTCGTCCCCGCCGCGCGCGTTGCCCATATCGGCATTTACCGCGACCACGAGACGCTGGAGCCGGTGGAATATTACTTCAAGGCCCCGTCGGAACTCGAGAACCGCCTCATCATCGTGGTGGACCCGATGCTGGCGACCGCCAACTCGTCCATTGCGGCGGTCGATCAGCTGAAAAAGCGCGGCGCGAACAACCTGCGTTTCCTGTGCCTGCTCGCGGCGCCCGAAGGCATTGAAAAATTCACCAAGGCGCACCCCGATGTGCCGGTGTTCACCGCCGCCATCGATAGCCACCTCAATGAAAAGGGCTATATCATTCCCGGTCTCGGCGATGCCGGCGACCGCATGTATGGCACCAAATAGCCCTACAGGGGCTTGATCGGCAGGCCGAGCGCATGAAGCTCGCCGCGTAGTTTTGCGGCCGAGGTGAAATGCAGGGCGGTCATCCCCACGGCGCGGGCCGAAACGCAATTGGCCTCGTTATCGTCGATGAAGACGCAGCGCTCGGGCGCGTGCCCGAACCGCTCGCAGAACAGCCGGAAAATGCGCGGATCGGGCTTCACCAGCCCCTCGAGCCCCGACACCACCGCGCCATCGAATTTTTCGAGGAAGGGCCAGACGCCCAGGCAGCTCACCCACTTCTCCCAGGAGAAATTGGTAATGGCAAAGGTGGGGACCTTGGCTGCAATCAGCTCGTCGTGGATCGCCATGGTGCCGGAATTCAGGGCGCCAAGCGTCTCGGTCCAGCGGGTGTCAAAGGCCTGAATCTCCCGCCAGTAGCGCGGATAGCGCGTGATGAGCCGCGCCACGCCTTCGGCGAAAATATCGCCCGCATCGAACTCGAGGTTCCAGGCCAGTGTACAGATCGTGTCCTTGAACCATTGCGCCTCTGCCTCGGTGGCAAAGAGCTTGCGGAACAGAAACATCGGATCCCAGTCAACGAACACGCCGCCGAGGTCGAAAACGGGAATCAGGGTTTCGCGCATGTTGGGCTCCGATTTTCAAAATATAAGTCGAAGATAGCCGACCCGGGCGAAGAACGTCACAGTGTTGTCAATGGCAAGCCGGCTGAACATCGGCATAAGCGTATTTTCAGCCGTTCTATACCGGGCCTCGACGACAATGAGGTAGGTCGTCACCGTCGGGCGCTGGAAAGCCTCGTTCGGTGGTGCGAAGACGCTTTGAACATCGGTGTCGCCGATGTACCATTCCTTCATGAGGGTCCCTTCTGGACTGAGACTGAACTGGGTGACGCGGAAGGATACGGTTTCTGTGGCATCGATCCGCGCGACCTCGCGCGCCATCGCCCGGTACAGGCTAAAGGTATAGCGGGATATCTGGCCGCCGCCGACGCCGCTGACCAGCGCGCCGAGGGTCATGGCGGCCTTTTCTACCCGCGCCGCCGTCGAATAGACCTGCCCGCCAAATGCGCCGCCGAGGAGCAGGAGGACCATCAGCGGCGCGATGAGGGCAAATTCCACCGCCGCAGCACCCGAAACGTCGCGAAACAGCCCAGCGCGCCTTGACCTCATGACGGTAGCTTTTCCTTGCGGACATACCGGACCACATGAAAAAACTGCGTGCGCCGAACGGAAAACAGCGCGCTGAGATCGCCGAGGGTGAAGAGGTCTGGCCGGAGATAGTTCATCTCGACCCGGATAATGTCGCCAATGCTGCCACGGCCATAGGGGTCAATCACACGCGGGCAGCTCGGTAAGCGACAGGAGCGCGCCGGGTCGATCTGCGGCAGTATGGTGATCTGGAGCCTGTTGCAGTCCACGAGTCCCAGAAGGTCTGAGCACGCCTGTTCTCGGATGAAATCATCCGAGTAGAGCGCCTGCGCAGCAGGTGCGGTCTGAAGCAGGCGTTCTGCTTTGTCGGCGGCCCCTTCCAGCAATTGCTGGGTCAAGAGGCCTGTGGCCGTCTGGATGAGCATCAGCACCAGCCCGAAAAACAGCGGCGACAGCAGGGCGAATTCAACCGCCGTCGCCCCCCGGGTATCGCCAATCAGGCTGCGAAGGCGCATCTCGCTTTACTGCCCGTGGGCCAGAGCCGAGAGCAGATCGGCAGAGCCCTTGATGCTTGCGCTGTAATCATAATCATCGCCAACCATAACCACGGGTTGGCAGGCCGGCGCGCAGTGCAGCGTGCCGCGCTTCAACCCGCTGTAGATGGTGACGAGTCCCTCGTCAGCGGCCACGACCTCCACCACGGCATCGGCGAGGGCATTGCCCGACGCATCAAGGGCAATCAGATTGGTGAGGCCATAGCTCTTGCCGGTCAGCACCAGTGTGGTCGCATCCTCGATGGTGACATCGGCAATGCCCGGGTTGCCGATAATGACGGTCACCACGGGGCCGCTCACCCGCAGCACGCGCGCCATGTTGAGGGTCACGCTGAGCGGTGCCGCGTCGCTGGCCCATGCCGGGCCCATAGAGCAGAGCGCGCTTCCCAGCGCGAGGACGAGGGCGATAATCCGGGCCATCACAACCTGCCTTGGTTTCCGCATTCGGTCAGTTATGACTGAAAATGGTGAATAAGATGCAAATTCGGGACCATTCCTTATGAATAGTATGAGCTTTTTCGCGCCGTTGGGATTGAGGTAAAAAGAGATGGTATTCAAGATATCTCAAATTTTATCGAAATGTAACTTGGGTTTACGTATTAACACTGCGTCAATTATCCTCTCGTATAGTTCTCCATGCTGAGGTGCGTCACAGAGGCGCATCAGGGGGCAGGGAGCGTCGATTGAAACATCTTGCGCGTCTATTGAATGATGAGTCCGGGGCGACTGCCATTGAATATGGCCTGATCGCAGCGCTGATCGCGGTGGGAATCATCGCAGCAGCAACCACGCTGGGCACCAATCTCAATGGCGTCTTCCAGCGCGTTGCCGATTCTCTTCATTGATCTGGCACATCACGTCATCCCCGGCGTGTCGGCAGCGCTATGGCTGCTTTATCCGATTGGTCTTAGCGCAGCGGCAGGCTGGGATCTGGCGACCTATCGCATTCCCAACCGCCTGACCCTCGGGCTTCTCGGGGTTACGCTTGCGGCGCTCAGCGTCACGGCCTGGCCAGAGCCCCGCTTGGTCATGCCGCATCTGGTTTCGGGCGCCCTGGTGTTTGCGCTCGGCTTCATCCTCCACACCCTGCGGGTGATGGGCGGTGGCGACGTAAAGCTCGCCAGCGTTATGGCGCTGTGGTGCGGCCCTGCGGGTCTTGCCCCCCTCTTCATCCTTACGGCGGTCCTCGGCGGAGTTTTGACGCTGGCCCTGCTGTCGCTCCGGCGCTGGCCCCTGCCGCCGCGACTCGCCGCCATTCCGGCCATCGCACGGCTTCATGCGCCCCAATCGGGCGTGCCCTATGGCGTGCCGCTGGCTCTCGCCGGGCTGCTGGTCTTCTCTGAAACCGATCTCACCCAGATGCTGTTGGGCTAAGTGCCAAGCCGTAGGGCAATGACAACGGTCTATTAACCTAAACTTGAGGGTTTTTAACCACACTGGCGCCTGGCTGACCGGAAGCTCCGGCGGCGGGAGGCTCGTTATGCGCGTGCGTCGCATTGCACTGTTGGTCCTGGCGCTCGCCTGCGGCGGTGGCGCAACTGTGCTTGCCGGGCTGTCGGGGCGGAGCGAGGCCCCGAGCGTTGGCCCGACGCCAGTCTCCCCTGCCGATCAGGTGCTGGTAGCGAGCCAACCCATCGGCGTAGGCGAGCGGCTCGATGCGACGAAACTGAGCTGGCAGGATTGGCCGCACGATGCCCTCCGCGCCGATTACGTGTCGCGCGCCCATGATCCTGAAGCCCTCGACACGCTGAGCGGCACCATGGTGCGGTTCGAGATTTTCCCGGGCGAACCCATACTCACCTCCAAGCTGGTCCGCTCCGATCAGGGCTATCTGTCGGCGGTTCTCGAGAAGGGCATGCGCGCCGTCTCGGTTGAAGTGAGCGCTGCCGCCGCCTCGGGGGGCTACATCATGCCCAATGATCGGGTCGATGTGGTGCTGACCACCACAGAAGGGGCGGCCGCCCAATCGGAAACCCTGCTCACCAATATCAAGGTGCTGGCAATCGGCCTGCGGCTCGGGGAAGCCGGGCAATCGGGCGCGGCCGCCACATCGAATCCGCAAGCCAACGTGTTTCAGGATGCCGCCATTGCCATTCTCGAGCTGGCGCCCGGCGAAACCGAAGCCGTCATCAACGGTGGCCGCCAGGGGGCGCTGTCGCTGGTGCTGCGGGCGCTTGCCGATACGCCCACTGGTTCCGAACCGCTGCTGCGCGCCGGAACCCCGGGCAATGTCAACGTCATCCGCTTCGGCAATGCCACGGCGGTCGAAGCGCATGCGCTGACCCCCACGCCGACCCAATCCGAGGTATCGTCCCGATGAGCATCCGGTTGCGCTTTCCCTTTATCATCGGGCTCGTTCTTGCCGCCGGACTGGCTTTTGGCCCGGCCCTCGCCGAGGAAACCGGCCATATTGCCGTCGCGCCCGAAAATGTCGGGCTCACGCGGCCCGTGTCGCTGGCGATCAATACGTCGGTGATTCTCGATTTGCCCGAGGATGTGTCCGAGGTCATCGTTTCGCAGCCGGAGGTGGCCAATGCCGTGCTCCGCACCAAGCGCCGCGCCATTGTGCAGGCCGCTGGACCGGGGGCGACCAATATCTTCTTCATGGCCGCCGATGGGCGCACCCTGGCGCTTCTCGATGTCAGCGTGCTGAATTCGGTGCCCGATGTCGCGGCGGCGCTGCGCGCGGCCTATGCCGAGGTGATCCCTGAGGCCAACATCGATGTCACCGCCATTGCCACGCCGGGGCCCGATGGCAACGCCATCACACATGTCATCCTCTCGGGCACTGCCCCCACCCCCGATGATGTGCAAAAGGCCACGACCATCGCCGCCCAGTTCACCGGCGCGCCTGAAAACGTAGCCACCCTGATCACGCCGTTGGGCTCGCAGCAGGTGACGCTGAAGGTGACGGTGGCCGAGGTCAACCGGCAGGTGGCGCGCATGCTGGGCATTGATCTCACCGCCTCGCTCTCGGGCGGCCTCGTGGCGAAACTGGTGTCCGAGCTGCCCAAGGGCGGCGTCGCCAACCTTGCAAACGGCTCGTCGCTGACCCTGTCGGGTGCAGGGAATTCGGTGACCGCCGCCCTCAAGGCGCTCGAACAGCAGCGGGCGGTGCGCACGCTCGCCGAGCCAACCCTCACCGCGCTTTCGGGCCAGCCGGCGGATTTCCTCGCGGGTGGGCAGTTTGCAGTGCCAACCAATATCGATGGCGGGCAGGTGAGCTATTCCTACAAGGACTTCGGCCTCAAGCTCAGCTTCACACCCACGATCAAGTCCGGCGGGGTCATTCAGCTTCTGGTTGATACCTCGATGTCCGAATTGAGCGCCGAAGGCAGTGTAAGCGTTGGTTCCGCCAGCCTGCCGGGCATCAAGAACCGCCAGGCGAAGACGGCGGTCGAGCTGCGGCCCGGTGAAACGCTGGCGCTGGGCGGACTGCTTCAGGAATCGACGCGCGCCGAAATCAACCGCATGCCGGGACTGGGCACCATTCCCGTGCTCGGCGAACTGTTCACGTCGCGCGACTATATCCGCGCCGAAACCGAGCTGGTGGTGCTGGTCACGCCCTATCTGGCGCAACCCTCGCAGCTGGCCGACGCCCTGCCGGTGGACGAAGATGGCGGGGCAACCGACAGCCGGTCGCGCTTCGTTGCCCGGATCGAAACACTCTACGGCCTGAAGCCCAGTTCGGGCGGGGCCAGCTATTCCGGCCCGATTGGTTATATTCTCGATTGAGGGTGTGTCATGTCCAACGACAAGGGCGCGGTGTCTGAACCCGCCGGCCAACGCGCGGTGCCGCCAATAACGTTGCAGGGCTTTACGAGCACCGCCGCTGCGCGAAAGACGCTCGCGGGGGCGCTGGCGGATCGGCGTCTGCGCCGGGTGGCCGCGGTGCAGCATACAGGCGGCATGGCCGAAGCCATCACCCAGTTCACCTCGGCCCCGACCCCCAATCTGCTGGTGATTGAAACCACCGGATCGCCGACCGATCTCGTCACCGCGCTGGATGCGCTGGCCGCCGTATGCGATCCCACAACGCGGGTGCTGCTCATGGGTCGGCGCAATGACGTGGGCCTGTACCGCAGCCTGATCCGCGCCGGTGTGTCCGACTATCTCGTGCTGCCGCTCAAGGCGGCCGATCTCGTCGGCGCCATTGCTGGCCTGTTTGTTGATCCGGCGGCCCCGCGCGTGGGTCGGCTGATCGTCACGATGGGCGCGCGCGGCGGTGCGGGCAGCTCCACCGTGGCGCAGACGCTGGCCACGATCCTCGCGCGCGATCTGCCGCACGATGTGCTGCTGGTTGATGCCGACTTCAGTTTTGGGACGGCGGCGCTATCGCTGGATCAGCAGCCGGCGCACGGCCTCGCGGATCTGTTTGCTGCGCCAACCCGCGCCGACCTCACCCTCGTTGAGCGCAGCCTCCATCGGGTGGGGCGCAATCTCTGCCTGCTGGCCGCTCCGGCCCGGCTCGACCGGGGCGGCGAGCCCAATGCCGAGGATATGCTGGCGCTCGCGGACCTCGCCCAGCAGCTGGCGCCAGTCGTCATCCTCGATTTGCCCCGGGTCTGGACCGGCTTCACACGCGAGGCGCTGCGCGCCGCGGATGATGTGATCCTTACCGCTACGCCCGATCTGCCCAGCCTGCGCAACCTGCGCGAACTGGGCGCGGCGCTTGTGACGCTGCGCGGCGCCGATATGCGCGGCCATCTGGTGCTCAACAAGCGCGGCGCTCCGGGCCGCACCGACGTCTCCAGCAAAGATGTCGAAGCCGCGTTTGGCGCGCCCGTGGCCCTCAGCCTGCCCTTTGATGCCCGCCTGTTCAATGCCATGGAGGCCAATGGCCAGCCGCTCGTGAGCCTCGCGCCGAAGCATCGGATGCTGCGCGACTGGCGGAGCTTCACCCAGACCCTCATTGGCCAGGGCGACCGGGCGCGTGCCGCCGGGCCGCGTCTGCCCCGCCTCAAAAAGGCCGGGTGACGCCCATGTTCGGCCGTCGCACCAGCTTTGGGGGCAATACCGGATCGCCGGAGACCCAGCGGCCGGTTTCGGTTGCCGCGTCGCCGCCACCCCGGCGCGCGCCGTCGCCCGCGCCCGATCGCATGGCCGTCGACATGGCCGACATCGAACGGGTGGAGCCCGGGCGTGACCGCGACTATTTCCAGACAAAATCGCTGATTTTCAATGCGCTGATCGAATCGCTCGATCTGCCGCAACTGGCCGCTCTGCCGCCCGACGCCGCGCGCGACGAAATTCGCGACATCGTGGCCGAGATCATCGCCTTCAAATCCATCGTGCTCAGCATGGCCGAGCAGGAAGACCTGCTCGAAGATATCTGCAACGATGTGCTGGGGTACGGCCCGCTCCAGCCGCTGCTGCTGCGCGATGACATTGCCGATATCCTCGTGAACGGGGCCGACAAATGCTACATCGAGGTGGGCGGCAAGCTGCGGCTCACCAGCGTGCGGTTCCGCGATGAAGCGCACCTGATGAACCTCTGCCAGCGCATTGTGCAGCAGGTCGGCCGCCGGGTTGATGAAAGCTCGCCCATCTGCGATGCGCGCCTGCCCGATGGCAGCCGCGTCAATGTCATCGCCCCGCCGCTCGCCCTCGATGGCGCGGTGCTTACCATCCGCAAGTTCCGGCGCGACAAGCTGACGCTCGAGCAGTTGATCGGGCTGGGCAGCATCTCTGCCGAGGCTGCCGAGCTGCTCCGCATTCTCGGGCGCATCCGGGTGAACCTCCTCGTGTCTGGCGGCACGGGCTCGGGCAAGACCACGCTGCTCAACTGCATCACCGGCTTTATCGAACGCGACGAGCGCATCATCACCTGCGAGGATTCGGCTGAACTGCAATTGCAGCAGCCCCATGTGGTGCGGCTCGAAACTCGTCCCCCCAACCTCGAAGGCGAGGGCGAAATCACCACGCGCGATTTGGTGCGCAACTGCCTGCGCATGCGGCCCGAACGCATCATTGTGGGCGAAGTGCGCGGCGCCGAGGCCTTCGATCTGTTGCAGGCCATGAACACCGGCCATGATGGCTCCATGGGCACGCTGCACGCCAATTCGCCGCGCGAAGCGCTGAACCGGCTGGAATCGATGATCACCATGGGCGGCTTTCAACTGCCCTCGCGGACCATCCGCGACATGATCAGCACCTCGGTCGATGTGGTCGTTCACGCGGCGCGCCTGCGGGATGGCTCGCGGCGCATCACCCACATCACCCAGGTGCAGGCCGTTGAAGGCGACCATATCGTCACCCAGGATCTGATGACCCTCGACATTGCCGGGGAAGGACCGGATGGTCTGCTGATCGGGCACCACCGCTTCAGCGGTCTCATCGATCCCGCGATTCTTGAGCGGGCGCGCCACTATGGCGAGGATGAGCGGCTGATGGCGCTCCTGGATCGGACCGCGCATCGCGGGGACCGTGAGGCTCCGGTCGTCCGATGATCGCACTCGGGATTTTCGCGCTCGCCGCTGCCGCCGCCCTGTCCTTGGGGCTTGCCGTTTCGCCCGCCAGCGAGGACGCCCTCAAGCGCCGTATCGCCGCCGCTCTGGGCGTGGCACCGTCGCCGCCCGAGGACAAAACCCGCCGCCGCCGCATTGCCAAATCCGTCCGCCGCAGCCTCGGTAGCACACGGGCCGAAAGGCTGCGGCTCGCGCTCCTGCGCGGCGGCCTCACTCTGTCGCCCCGCGCCTTCGTCCGTAATGGTGCGCTCGGCGGGCTGGCCGTGGCGCTGACGGCGCTGCTGTTCGGGCTCGGACCCATCGTCGCCCCGCTTGTGGGGCTTTTGGGAGCCCTGGGGGGCGCATGGGCGGTGCTGCGCCATCGCCAGCGCCGCTATCGCGCCGCCTTCGTTGCCGAATTGCCCAATGCTATCGACGCCATCGTGCGCGGCCTCCGAGCCGGGCTGCCGCTGCCCGAATCCATGCGCCTCGTCGCGCGTGAGGCCGCCGAACCCCTGAAAGGCGAAATGCAGCGCGTGCTCGATCAGGTCGGACTTGGCCAGACCATGCCCGACGCGGTGCTGACCCTGCACGATCGGGTGCCCACCGCCGACGTGAAGTTTTTTGCCATCGTCATCGCGGTGCAGAACCAGGCCGGTGGCAATCTGTCGGAAGCGCTGGGCAACCTGTCGCGCGTCCTGCGCAACCGCAAGCGCATGGTGGCGCGCATCAGCGCGCTGTCATCCGAAGCCCGCGCGTCGGCGGTGATTATCGGCGGTCTACCCTTTGCCATTGCGCTTATGGTGTCGATCACCACCCCCGGCTATATGGCGCCGCTGTTCACCACGGACCTCGGCCACCTCTGCCTCCTGATCGCCGCCGTGTTGCTGATTGCGGGGACGCTGGTAATGCGCCGCATGATCCGGTTCGAGCTGTAAATGGGCGGCTCTCTCACCATGACCGGGCTGTGGACAGGGCTCATCGGCGTGTCGGTCGCGCTCCTTGTCTATGTGCTGGTCGATCTGGTGGCCGGGGGCGGACCGGCCGCCGCGCGCCGCACCCGCATTCTCACCGGCAAGGCCCCTGAAGCGCCGACGCCGACAAAACAGGCCGCCGAACAGGGCCGCCGGGTTGATGCGCTGCTTGCCCGCATTGGGCTTGAAACCCTGCTTGTGGGCCCCGAGGCGGCCGCCCTGCTGGTTGAGGCCGGCTGGCGCAGCCGTCGCGCCACGCGCCTTTACATGATCCTTGTCATCACCGTGCCGCCCCTGATCGCGGCCCTCTTTTTTGCGCTGTTACGCATCTACCATGTGCGGCTCAACCCGTTCTGGCTGGAGCCTCTGCTGCTGGTCGGGGCTATTTTGGCCGGGCTCCTCTTTCCCATCAACATGCTGCGCCAGCGGGCGGCGGCACGGCGCCTCGCGCTGCAGCATGATTGGCCCGATGCGCTCGATATCATGCTGTTGAGCGTTGAAGCGGGCATGCCGGTTGATCAGGCGCTGCGGCGCGTGGCGAGCGAAATGCAGGACCATGCCCCGATCCTCGCCGAGGAGCTGGATCAGACCATTGCTGAACTCAACTATCTCGATGACCGGACCCGCGCCTATGACAACCTGGGGCGGCGCACCGGGCTCAGCGAAATCCGGGCGGTAACCCAGGCGCTGATTCAGGCTGAACGCTATGGCACATCCATGGGCACCGTGCTGCGCACCATGTCGGAGGAGGGGCGCGAGACCCGCACCAATTTTGCCGAAAAGCGCGCCTCGGCGCTCCCGCCGCTGATGACGGTGCCGCTGGTGCTGTTTTTTATGCCAGTGCTGTTTGTGGTGATCTTCGCGCCCGGTCTCATCCGCATGTTCGGCGAGAACCTGCCCTTTTGAGCGGGGCGATCAGCCCTTGTTGAGCCGCCCATCGGCGCGGATCCGGCGAATGAACGACAGATTCTGCGCCACCTGTTCGGGCGGGAGATCGGCGGCGAGCAGGACTTCGGCTTCGCGCAATCGGCCGCGAAGCCCGATGATCAGCGCCAGATTCTGCCGCACGTCCGGGCCTGCACCGGGCAGCGCAGCGGCGCGCTGCAATTCCGCCTCGGCCCTGTCGAGGGCACCGGCCGCTGCATAGGAGAGCCCGAGATTAGCATGCAGCGAGGGCTGATCCGGCGCGAGCTTCAGCGTCTGGGAATACAGTGTCCGCGCCCCGGCGCCATTGCCGCTTTCATCGAGCAGGGTTGCCTTGACCATCAGCGCCTGCCAATCGGGATTGGCCGGGTCGATGGCCTGGTCAATGACATTGAGCGCCTGCGCCGTGCGTCCGGCTGCCGCGAGGGCCTTGGCATAGGAGAGCAGCAGGGGTCGCGTCGGGGTGCCGCCGATCAGGGCGTTTTCCAGCACGGCAGCGGCCTGCGCCGCCTGCCCATTGCGTCGCAAGCTATCGGCTGTACCGATGACCGAGGCCGCAGAGGCAACAGGGGCGTTCGGTCCGCTGCGGGAAAGCGCCGGATTGACCATCTCAATGGCCGTGCCGGGCCCGAAGAGGCTGGAACAGCCTGACAGCATAAGGATTGCCCCGACGGCGAATACCGCGGGCACAGGCCGCCACTGGTCTTTGGTCCGGGCCATAGAATGAGTACTCCGGTTGCGGACAACCCTGATGCACTACCTCATAAATTGTTAACCCTAACGGCTGGTTAAGCCGCCGATTGCGCGTTTGGGCCTAAGCCCTTAAACCCGGGTGTCGCCAGAGGGAGGCCGCCATGACATCGCCCATCGCCATCATCGCTGTCAGCGAGGGAACGCGGCCCACAGGCCTGACCGAGACACAGGCGCGCTGGGCCGAAGCGAATGGCTTCAGCGGCCAGCGCGGTCGCCTGCTGGCCGTGCCGGGGGCAACCGGCGCCATTGATCTCTACCTCTTTGGCCTCGGGTCGCTGGCCGGACGGTCCCCGCTCGTGTTCGGGCTCGCCGGGGCCGCCCTCGAACCGGGCCGCTATCGGCTTGCCGGTGAGATTGCAGATCCCACGCTCGCGGCGCTCGGGTTTGAACTCGGTGCCTACCGGTTCGATCGCTACCGCAAGCCGAGAAAGAGCCACGAGCTGGTCGTGCCCGAGGGTGCTGACGCGCTCGAGCTGGCCCGGCTCATCGAATCGGCGGCGCTGGCGCGTGATCTCGTCAACACGCCAGCCAATGACCTTGGCCCCGACGCTCTGGAGCGCGCTGTGCGCGCCGTTGCTGACCGGCATGGCGCGGCGTTCGTGTCCCACGTGGGCGATGCGCTGCTCAGCCAGAATTTTCCGCTGATCCACGCGGTGGGCCGCGCCGCCCATGAAGCGCCGCGCCTCGTCGATTTCACCTGGGGCAATCCGGCCCACCCCAAAGTCACGCTGGTGGGCAAGGGCGTCACCTTTGATACCGGCGGGCTCGACATCAAGCCGTCGGCCTCCATGCTGTTGATGAAAAAGGATATGGGCGGGGCCGCCAATGTGCTGGGTCTTGCCAATTGCATCATGGATGCGCGCCTGCCGGTGCGGCTGCGCGTGCTGATCCCCATCGTTGAAAACGCCATCGCTGGCGCCGCTTTCCGGCCCGGCGACGTGCTGGTGGCGCGCGATGGCACCAGTGTCGAAATCGGCAATACCGACGCTGAAGGCCGTCTGATTCTTGCCGATGCCCTGGCGCTTGCCGACGAAGAGGCCCCCGCGCTGCTCATTGATATGGCGACGCTCACCGGCGCGGCGCGCACCGCGCTCGGCCCTGATCTGCCGCCGCTCTATACCCATGATGATGATCTGGCCGGGGCGCTGATGCAGGCGGGGCGCGCCGTGGACGACCCGCTGTGGCGGCTGCCACTCCATCTGCCCTATGAGGGGCTGATCGCCTCGCGCATTGCCGACATCAACAACGCCGGGTCATCGGGCTTTGCCGGGTCGATCACGGCGGCGCTGTTTCTCAACCGCTTCGTGAAACACGCCCGCGCCTGGGCGCATCTCGATATTTTCGCCTGGGCGCCGGAAGCGCGGGCGGGTCGGCCCTATGGCGGTACCGATCAGGGCCAGCGCGCCGTCTATACCTATCTGAAGAGCCGTTTCGGGGCCTAATAGCCGCGCCTGACATCCACCACATTGGGCAGGGGCAACCCGGCCTCAAAATCGCGGATGACTTTTGAGAAATAGGCGACACCGGTCCGTTCGCTGGAAGCGGCCGCGATATGCGGGGTGATGTACACGCTATCCAGAGCCCACAGCGGGCTCTGCGCAGGCAGGGGCTCGACTTCGAACACATCGAGGCTCGCCGCTTTCAGCGTACCATCGCCGAGCGCGCGCACGATATCGGCCTCGTTCTGATGCCCGCCGCGCCCGGCATTGATGATGACCGGTCCTTCGCCGTCGAGACCGCCCTTTTTGAGCCTGCTGAACGTCTCATAATTCAGGATGCCCTGGGTCTCCGGCGTCAGCGGCAGGAGATTGACCAGAATATCGGTGCCCTGAAGGAAGGCGTCGAACCCGGCCTCGCCCGTGAACACCTCAACCCCGTCCACCGCCTTGGGGGTGCGGCTCCACCCGCGCAGCCTGTAGCCGAACACTTTAAGGTGCCGGATGGCGTCGAGCCCGAGATTGCCGAGCCCCATGATGCCCACACTCGCGTCCCACGCCGGGGCCGGGTAAAGCTGCACCCAGCGCTTGGCCTGCTGGTCGCGTTTGAACCGCGTGCCGAGCCGGTGGTGCAGGGTCACCTGCGACACAATGTAGTCGCTCATCCGCTGCGTCAGGTCTTCGTCCATGAAGCGCACGATCGGCACGTTTTTGGGCAAGCGCGGATGGCGCAACAGGGCATCAACCCCCGCGCCGAGGGAGAGTACGGCCTTGAGCCTGCTCAGCCCGTCGAACGCATCGGGGGTGGGTTTCCATACGAAGATGTACTCCACATCCTCCGGCCGGACCGTGTCGGCGCGCGTCACCACGCGGCGCTCGGGCAGGGCGGCCTGAAAGCCGTCAGCCCAGCGGCGTTCGTTGAAATCAGCAAGATGCAGCAGCAGCGTCACGGTCATCCCCTCAAGAAAAAAGCCGCGCTTTGGGGGCGCGGCTTCTAAAACAGGCTCGGCCCAAAGGCTTACTGCGTGGTGGTCTCGGTTGTCGCGGCGGCATCGGCCGGAGCGGCGGCAGCGTCGGCGGTCGGGAACGGCACCGGCGCATCAGAAAGGGACTGCAGATACGCGAGGATATTGGCGCGTTCGACCGGATCCTTGACGCCTGCAAACTTCATCTTGGTGCCTTCCACATAGGCGGCGGGCTTGATGAGGAAGGCATTCAGGTTCTCGTAGGTCCACAGATCGCCGGCGGCATTGTGGGCCAGCAGGCCCTCGGAATAGGCAAAGCCCTCGTGGCTGCCTTCGGGGCGACCGACGACACCATAAAGCTCGGGGCCCTGCTTGTTGCCAGCGCCCATCTCGAAATTATGGCAGCTCTGGCACTTGCGGACGGCGGCCTTGCCGGCGGCCGCATCGGCGCTGGCCAGCAACACCGGGAGCGGGGTCACCGCTTCGGCAGGCGCCGCCGCTTCATCGCCAGCGGGGGCCTCGGTCGCTTCTGCAAGCGCGTATCCCGGCCCCTTGCCCTCGATCGGGTGGTAAATCGCTTCCGACAGGAAGCCGACGCCCATCACGAACAGCAGGGTGCCCAGAATGGCGCCAAAAATCTTATTGAGTGATAACGAATCCATTGGGAGTCTTTTCTCCGCCCCAGTACTGACCGGCGGAACCGTGGCTCTGGGCAGATGCCCGCCGCCTGGCATGTCCCAAACGGTCCCGACGCGCGCGGAAGATAGTCTGTCCCCACCTGGGGCGCAACGGGGTATCGGCAGCTTCATGCAGGTTTAGGGTCGCTTTGCGTTGACTTTAAAGCGGGTGCCGCGCCAATAGGGCTGAAATTCCGACGGGAGATGACGATATGGCCAGAAAAATCGCATTTCAGGGCGAGCCGGGTGCGTTCAGCCACGCGGCGGTTCATGCGTTGTTTCCGTCGGACGAGGCGCTGCCCTGCGGCAGCTTTGAAGACACCATTGTCGCCGTTCAGAGCGGGGCTGCCGATTTGGGCGTCGTACCGGTGGAAAACAGCCTCTATGGGCGGATCACCGACATCTATCACCTGCTACCGCCCTCGGGGCTCCACATCATCGGCGAACATTATCTGCGCGTCGAAATGAACCTGCTGGGCGTGCCCGGCGCGACGCTGACCGATATCGCCAGCGTGCAGTCGCTTTCGGTGGCACTCGGCCAGTGCCGCAAGTTTATCGCAAAGCACCGGCTGAAGACCATCAACGGTTCGGATACGGCCGGATCGGCACGCGAAATCGCGCAGAATGGCGACAAGACCGTCGCCGCCATTGCCTCGCGTTTTGCCGCCGAGGTTTATGGCCTCACGATTCTGGCGTCGAATATTGAAGATGCCTCGCATAACACCACGCGCTTCCTCGTGGTGTCGCGCCAGCCCGATGTTCCGGCGGCGGCGATTGAACGGGTCAAGACGACCTTCATTTTCCGGGTCCGCAACGTGCCGGCCGCGCTTTATAAGGCGCTCGGCGGCTTTGCCACCAATGGCGTGAACATGACCAAGCTCGAAAGCTACATGGTCGATGGCTCGTTTCAGGCCACCCAGTTCTATGCGGATATCGAGGGGCGGCCGTCCGACCCCAATGTGCAGCTTGCCTTTGACGAGCTGAATTTCTTCACCGACGAGTTCCGCGTGCTGGGCGTGTACGCCGCCGGATCGCCGGAGGGCGACGCCCCCTGAGGGCACTTTGCCGCCGGGACGGGTCTTGCCCGCCCCGGACCCCGGTCTGACCAGGCGCTCTTAGTACAGCGCGTCGTCGCCGCTGGCATCGGCATGGGCCGATACCGTATGTTCGGCCGAAAACTGGCCATCCTGAGGGTCTGAAAAGGCTAAAAGCTCTGTCTCGGCGACCTTGTGGGTCTCTTCGTAGCTCGAGGCGCGAAGACAGGCCAACGCAATGGCTTCCGGGTAAAGAGTGTGAGATCGCAACATAGTGGGACACCTCCATTCCTTGGTCCGGCGCTATCCTTAAGGGCCGCGCGTCAGCAAAGTGCTGCGGGAATAGGCGCAATTTGATCGACCCCGGCCCCCGCGGTTCGGCCCGCCCGAAGCCCTTGCCAAAGCCGGTTGTGACGGCCATATAGACAGTCGGGAGGTTGGCGCGGACGTGTTCCTCGCCAACCGGGTCAGGTCCGGAAGGAAGCAGCCCCAACGAGACCTTCACGGGTCGTTGCCAGCCTCCTATTCGCCCCTCCGAGCGCGCTTTACTCCTTTGCGACCCACCGTCCCCGTGGGAGATGGATTGGACCCGGGACTGATGGCCGAGCTTGTTACAGACACAGCGCCCTACCTCGTTCTCGCCCGGAAATACCGGCCGCAGAGCTTCGAGACGCTTATCGGGCAGGAGCCCATGGTGCAGACCCTGCGGAACGCCTTCCGCACTGGTCGCGTGCACCACGCTTTCATGCTGACCGGCGTGCGCGGCGTGGGCAAAACCACCACCGCCCGCATCCTGGCCCGCGCTTTCAACTTTGCCGATGAGGCCGGGCCCCGTCCGACTCTCGATTTCACCCGCGAGGGTCTGCACGACCGGGCCATTATCGAAGGCCGCCATATCGACGTGATCGAAATGGATGCGGCCTCCCATACCGGCATCGACAATATCCGCGAAATCATCGACAGCGTGAAATACGGGCCATCCTCGGCGCCCTATAAAGTCTACATCATCGACGAAGTGCACATGCTCTCGACCCAGGCCTTCAACGGCCTGTTGAAGACGCTGGAAGAGCCGCCGCCCTATGTGAAATTCATTTTCGCGACGACGGAAATCAACAAGGTGCCCGTCACCATCCTCTCACGCTGCATGCGCTTTGACCTGCGCCGTGTGCCGCCGGACGTGATGACGAAACACCTGCAGGGTCTGTTGGACCTCGAGCAGATCACCTGCGATCCGCGTGCGCTGCAGATGATCGTGCGGGCAGGTGAAGGCTCGGTGCGCGACAACCTGTCGCTGCTCGATCAGGCCATTTCCTATGGCGGCGGCACCATCAATGCCGATGCCGTCAAGACGATGCTGGGGCTCGGCGACCGCGCCCGGACCATCGACCTGTTTGAAGATCTGATGGCGGGCCGTATTGCGCCCGCGCTCGAAACCTTCGCCGATCTCTATAACACCGGCGCTGACCCGGCGACGATCATCAGCGAGCTGGCGGAATTCACCCATCTCGTCACGCGGCTGAAAGTCGTGCCCGGCGCGGCCGAAGATGTGTCGCTGACCTTTGAGGAACGCGAGCGCGGCGTCGATCTCGCCAAGCGTCTCGGCATGCGCAGCCTGTCGCGCACCTGGCAGATCCTGTTCAAGGGGCTTGAAGAAGTGAAGGCCGCCGCCAATGCCCTGCAGGCGGCCGAAATGGTGCTCGTGCGGCTCGCCTATGCCGCTGATCTGCCGACGCCCGACGACCTGATCACCAAGCTGCAATCCATGCCCAATGCGTCGGCCCCGGCTGGCGGCTCCTCCGCATCGGCGCCGCGCGGCGGCTCAGGGGGTGGGGGTGGTGCGGCGCGGCTTGCCGAGGTGCCGCAGTACGAGGATGCGCGCCCGCAATCGGCCCCGCAATCGGCCCCGCAGCCTACCGCACTCGCCGGTCCCCGCACCTATGCCGAGCTGATCGCGCTCGCTGGGGAAAAGCGCGACCTGATGGTGAAGCACGCGCTCGAATCGAGCCTCCGCCCGGTCTCGATTGCCGAGGGGCGGCTTGAGGTGGCGCTGGTTGAAGGCGCTGACCCCGCGATTATCCAAACCCTGTCGGCGCGGCTGAAGACCTGGACCAACCGGACCTGGATGATCACGCTGGCGCGGGAAGCCGCCCATGTGCCCACCATCCGCGAACAGCGGCAGGCACAGGAGCGTACCGCCACCGAGGCTGCGCATCAGGACCCGCTGGTGCAGGCGATTCTGGAGACCTTTCCGGGCGCGATTGTACGGGTGAACGCGCGTCTCGAGCAGATCCCGGTCGAGGCCTATGCCGATGCCGTGCGGGACAGCGAAGAGGAAGACGACGAATGAAAGACCTGATGGGAATGATGAAAGCCGCCCAGGAGATGAAGGGGCGCATGGAGGAGTTTCAGAACAGCCTTGAGGCGCTGCGCATCGATGGCCGCTCGGGTGGCGGCATGGTGTCGGTCACGCTCAACGGCAAGGGCGAACTGCAGGGCCTGAGCATCGACCCCACCTTGTTCAAGGAAGACAGCGTGGAAGTGCTCGAAGACCTGATCGTCGCCGCCCACAACGACGCCAAAGGCAAGCTCGACCTCGAAATCGCCCAGAAATCGCAGGACATCACTGCCGGGCTGCCGATCCCGCCCGGGCTGAAGTTCCCGTTCTGAGGCGCAATCCATGGCGAATGGCGGCCCCGAGATTGAACAGCTGATCCAGCTTCTGGCGCGTCTGCCGGGGCTCGGACCGCGTTCGGCCCGCCGCGCCGTGCTGCATCTCATCAAGAAAAAAGAAAGCCTGATGGTGCCGCTGTCGGCCGCGCTCGACCGGGCCGTTGCCGCCGTCACCGTGTGCGATGTGTGCGGCAATATCGATACCCGCTCGCCCTGCCATATCTGCGCCGATCCACGCCGCGGCGACTCCGGTCTGCTGGTTGTGGTTGAGGACGTGGCCGACCTCTGGGCCCTGGAACGGGCCGGCGTTGGCGCGGTGCGCTATCATGTGCTCGGCGGCGTTCTGTCGCCGCTCGATGGCGTCGGCCCCGATGACCTGTCCATCGACGCGCTGTTGCGCCGCGCGCCGGACTTCTCCGAAGTCATCCTCGCGGTCAACGCCACGGTGGAAGGCCAGACCACGGCGCATTACATCACCGATCGCCTCGCTCCCTCCGGCGTCAAAATCAGCCGCCTCGCCCATGGTGTGCCCGTGGGCGGCGAACTCGATTACCTCGACGAAGGAACGCTAAGCCAGGCGCTGCGGGCCAGGACGGCGATGTAGGCTGCGGCGTGACTTGACAAAAAGCGTGTTTTCCTCTACTGATATTCGCTAAGGATTGGGCTTTTCCCGGTCGACAAAAGGGCTTCGGTTTTACCGGGGCCCTTTTGTTTTAGGGGAAAGTCTTCATGTGCAGAGGCTTCGACCGTGGTATGTCTATGGCCCGGTTTGGCTGGCCCGGCCGAAGATAATTGATCCCAAACGGCCGCGCTGCGAGATCAGCCAATTGTAGACCACCCGAATTAGATGCTTTGGGTAGAAAGATTGGCTGTAAATCGAACTTCAGAAAATCTTGACGAATGTACCCCCAGTGCCTTCTGTTGGTGGTTATCGCACGGAAGACCGTTTCCAGAAGCTGATCTTCCTTATGGCCACGACTTTCAAATGTCACATGGACGGTTTTGCCGGTTTCGCCAAGCGACTGTAACCGCCACGCGAGACTTTCAAGGCAGAAGTGGAGCGCTAGGTCGTAGGGGTTTGAACCGCACCGGGTTTGTCGGAGGCTCCAACTCCTGATTAGGATGGAGCATGACCAGCAAGACGACGAACAAGTTTTCAGGTGAGGTCCGCGCCCGAGCGGTGCGGATGGTGCAGGAGCATGGCGGGGAGTATCCGTCCC
>CAIKKY010000031.1 GCA_903828145.1 uncultured Hyphomicrobiales bacterium
AGAGAAAGAGTGGAAAATGCCGCCTCGTGAATGGTCAATGGCCAAGGCGCAGTTCGCCGTCATCTTCGGCGATCGCTTCATCAGAGCCATGGCGGCGTAACGTGAAATCGCCCGCCACACACGAAATTGCTGACAGTCCCCATGCCACACGGCCTTTTCCGCCGCCTCAGCGCCGATGGCCGGTTGCTCAGCGCTTTCGCGGTGGCATTCCTGTTTGCGATCCTGGTCGCGGCGCTCTCGTTAATGCCTGACAGGGATTGTATAGGAACGGCCACTTTCGTCGCCGCCTGGGCAACTGCCCTGATCCTGATCCTTTTTCTGTACGCCTACCGGCGCGCCCTCGTCCTCATCAACCCGTTGCGCCAGCTCGGATTAGTCGTCGCTAGGACTCGGCGGGAGTTCCGGGCTTGGGTGCGCCGAGCGCAGCGCGCCGCGCCGCTTTTTACCGAGCCGAGGCAGCCGACCAGCGTACGCGAAGCCCCCATCGCCCCGAAACCCGATTTCGCACGAACAGCCTATTTCCAGGTGAACGCCATGTGGACGGAGAGCGCAAAACAGGCCGTCCGCTACGCGATGTCGTTTGCGCGCCGCTACGCCGAACAGGGCGATCATGAGGTCAGCGCCGTTGCGATGAAAGCGATCGTAGACATGAATGCGGCTTATGTGGAAACCAAGGGAAGAACATTTTTCACCAACCCGTTCATTATCGAGAACCCACTGACGTCGGACGATTTCATCAACGACACGCTCGAGCATTTGCGCCAATCCGCGCGGATCGCGGTTTCGCGCGGAGATGAGCAGCAAATCGAGCAGACGTTGCAGGCGTTGTCGGCGCTGGTCGGGGTTTATGCTGGTATCGACTATGGCACCCCCCGGGCGTCGAAAAAGCATGCTCATCTAGCGGTTAACTATCTAGCCGGTGAGATCGAGCGGATCGTCCCGCAGAACATGCCGGATGTCCTGATGGAAGGCGCTCGGCTGATGGGACAGTGCGCAAACCTTCTACTCGCCGCCGAGGGGCCAGAAGGTATCCGAACGCTGGTTCAAAAGCTCGGGGTCATTGGCTGCTGCGGTGTCATGAAAGAAGACTACCACCCGGTGATGTCGACGTTTGTCGAACAGCTTGCGCGGCTGAGCTTTGATCTGCTCCCTGTGTATTCTGGCGAAGTCAAATTCGTCGCCGAGGAAATCCGCAGCAGCTTGTCGCGTCTGGCAAGGTTATTCCTTGCGCTGCCGGACACGGCGCTCTCAAACATGCACAGCACTTTTCTTGGTCCGTACTACTCCGCGACGAGCATTCAGGCGCTCTCCACGCGGCTTGCCGGACTCCTCAACGCCGTCGCCGGCGCGAAGGCGGATGATAAGAACGCACAACAGGTCATCTACAACATAGAGAACTGGGCGGACGGACTGTACCGGACCGAGAAGGAACTGCTCCTAGAGGCTATCAAACGTAGATCGCAATTCACGTTTGACATGGTCAACTGGGTCAGCCGAGTGACTAGTATCCTCCTGGCGGTTTCGAATGCTCCGGCGTGCGATGGCAGGACTCGAACGGAGCTGCGCAAGCACGCGCTATGTCTAATTTCAGTTCTCTCCTTCGTCCCAGAAGATATAGAGACGGTGAAGTTTATTGAGACGTTCAGGATGACCGAAACGCTGTTTGACGCGGCGCTGGACGCACATAACCGCAACTGCCAAGGCATTGCAGAGGATATCATCCGCCTGCTTGTCTCGTGGATGGTCAAGGGTGGTCAGTATCAGTCCGGCTGGGCGATTATCGAACGCTCAATTTATGGGTTGGCGGTGCTGGCGCTCGCTTCCGCGGCTGGCTCGTGGACCACCATGCTTAAGACCGAAATAGCAAAGCGCCTCGCGACCGGTGGGCTTCCTGATCAGTCGGTGAGGGACAACGCCGCACTTGAAATTCGATGCCGCGCCGCGACTCTTCACCAACATGGCGACGGGAGTTCATCAATTGATCAAGGCATGGCGCGAGCAGACCGTGCCATACTCAGGCCACTCCTTGAAGACCTTGCTGACCTGATTTCGCCGGGCACCGCTGGTCAAGCCGCCAGTCGCTTCTAGCTGTGTTGGCTGTGACAGCATCCGATCGTGGATCACGCAACGAAAACAGACGCAGCTTCATTGCCCACCAACCTTAGCCTAGTCGTCAACATATCACCGACCTGTTCGAGCCCGGCGCGAAGGGGATCGTCGAGAAGGTGCGCATAGCGCTGCGTGGTCTGAACCTGCGTATGGCCGAGGAGCTTGCCGATCATCGGCAGCGGCATGCCGCCTGAAACGCGCAGCGACGCGAAGGTGTGTCGAAGATTGTGGATGCAGACGGCGGGCAGATCACTCGGCACCCCCATCGCTGAATTCGTGAACCCACCCCACCCCACCCCCGCCTAGCGTGAGGATTTCAGCGCCTGTTGAATGTGGTCGATGAACAGGCGCACGCGCAGCGGTGGGAGTTTGGAGGCGGTTACCGCGAAGACCGAAACGGGCGGTAGCGACCAGTCGGGCAGAACCGGCACCAGCGCCCCGGTGCGCACCAGCGAAGAGGCAATCAGCTCGTCGGCTGCGGCAATGCCGAGGCCGGCGGCGGCGAGGTTCAGGATCATCGAGGGCGTGTTGGCGGCAACGGGCGAGCTGACCTCGACCGCGACCGTCTCGGTGCCGCGGCTCAGGCGCAGGTGGCGGGCGCTGTCGGCGAGGCCGACGGCCAGAACGGGCAGGGCTGCCAGTTGCAGCGGCTCGGTCAGCGGCGCGGCATCAGCGAAAAAATCGGGCGCGGCGAACAGGCCCTGCCGCGCTTCGGCAATTTTGCGCACGACATAGGATGATTTCTGCGGCAGGCCGATCCGGAAGGCGACATCCACATCGCCGCTCATCAGGTCGGCGGCGCTTGGGGTGAGATCAAGGATGATCTCAAGCTCCGGGTGCGTTCTGGAAAATTGCGCAATGATCGAGGCGAGAACACGGGTGCCGAAATCGGGCGTCAGCGACACCCGAACCCGGCCGCGCGGCGTGGCCGCATAATCGCTGATTTCCTCGCGGATCGAGCGGGCCGCCTCGGCAACATCGCGGCCGCGTGACAGGAGCAGCGCGCCCGCCTCGGTGAGCGCCACACGGCGCGTGGTGCGCAGCAGCAGCTTGGTGCCCATGCGCGCCTCAAGCTCGGAAATGCGCCGGGACAGGGTGGATGCGGGCATGCCCAGCTTCGCCGCCGCCGCAGAAAAGCTTTTCAGCTCAGCGACCTGAACAAATTTCAGGATATCGGCAAGGTCATCCATGGGGTGTCATTATGCCATTTTCGGAACAATGTTAGCCAAACCATGGGATTATACAAGCTCCTGGCGACGCCTAGGTTCCCCGCTATTGGAACGGCCTGACCTCCGTAGCCCATTCAGCAGGTGCAAACAGATGACATCCCCACCCTCGCTTGATCGTCGGCACTTCATGGCAACCGCCGCCGCGGCGGCTGCGGCTTTTGCCAGTGCCGCGCTCCTTCCCGCCGACGTTTTTGCTGCAACCCAACAGGAGACTCCCATGCGCCCCACTACCGGCCACCGCGCCCTTACCGTTGAGAACACCGCCCTCGTTCTGATCGACCATCAGGTCGGCACGATCGGCTGGGCAGGCGAACTGTCCAGCAAGCAGGATCAGGATGATCTGAAGATGTGGACGCGGGTCATTGCCCGCTTCGCCAAGAGCGCCGGCATGCCGATTGTTCTGACCTCGAGCCTCGAAACCGAAAGTCAGGGGCCGCTGCTGCCCGAATTCGAGCAGATCATGCCGCAGGAAGTGGCCGCGCGCATCAAGCGCACCGGGGTGATCAACGCCTGGGATGATCCGGCCTTTGCCAAGGCGGTGCGCGATACCGGCCGGACCAACCTGCTGATGGGCGGCCTCACCACCGATGTGTGCCTCGTTCCGCCGGCGCTTTCGGCTGCGGCCGAAGGCCTGAACGTGGTGGCGCTGCTCGATATCTCCGCCGCTGTCACCAAGATCGGGGCTGAAAACAGCCGCGATATCCTCGCTGGCGCGAAGATCGACATCATGACGGTGGCCCCGATGATCACCTCGATGCTCGGCAATTATAAAGCACCGGCTGCGGGCGCGTTTTTTGACGCCATGGGCAAGGAAGGCGTGTTCCAGGCCTTCGCCCGCGGCAATCTGCGCTGATGTCCGGTCCGGATAGCGCCGCTTCCTCCTCGGCCGCAAGGCCGAGGAGATGGAAGCAGATCCTCGTGACCTTCATCGTCGTTTATCCGTGCGTGATGGTGTTCACCCGGCTGCTGGCCCCGCAACTCGGCTTTGTGCCGGAGCCGTTCCGCAGCATTGCGGTGGTGCTGTGCATGTGCACCACGCTGACCTATGCGCTGCCCCCTGTGGCCCGCTGGGCGGCGCCGTGGACGTCACGCTGATCGCCGTGAGCCTCAAGGAAATCAGAGCATGACAACCCTTCGCCCCATCCTCGCCCGCACCCGGGGCTATCGCCACGGGCCGATCACCCGCCTCATCAGCCCGGACGATCTGGGTGAGCAGCTGAAGCCTTTCATCCTCCTCGATCTCTTCGACGACGAGGTTGAGCCGGGCTTCGGCTTTGGCATGCATCCGCATTCCGGCATCGCGACCCTGACGTGGCAGCCGGGCAGCGATGTGCGCTATTCCGACACGACGGGGCAGAACGGCATTCTGAAGGCGGGTGGGCTCGAATGGATGAATGCCGGGGGTGGCGCCTGGCATCAGGGCAGCCTTATGGGCTCAGGCCGCGTCACGGGCTTTCAGCTCTGGGTCGCGCTGCCGCCGGGCATCGAAGACGGGCCGTCTTTTGGCCAGTATGTCGCGCCGGACGCGGTGGCGGTGACGCCGGTACCGGGCGGGACGCTGCGGGTTCTGCTTGGCGAGATCGGTGCGGGTGAGCACAAGGTGGCAAGCCCCATCCACGCGCATCACGATATGAGCTATCTGGTTCTCGCGCTTGAGCCCGGCCAAAGCTGGACGTACAGCCCGCCCGCCGGGCACAGCGCTGCGTTCGCCTTTGTGTTTTCGGGTGCGGCCGCGGTGCAGGGCGAGGCGAGTGACGCAGCGCTTGTGGTGCTGGGGCAAGAGGGCGATATCCGCATCGACACAGCGGATCAACCGGCAAAGGTGCTGATCGGCACCGCTGTGCCGCATGCTTATCCGCTGGTGATGGGGCCCAGCTCGGTCCACACCAACGAGGCCTCGCTCGCCGCCGCCATGGCGCGTATCCGGGAAATCGGGGCGCAGCTCAGGGCGCGATAGGGTGGTTTTGGTGGGCGCGGCAAAAGCTCGGATTTCTGGCGGCAGGCCGGGCCGGCCAAGCAGACGCCGTATGCCGCCAGCGCTGCGGGGGCTGGGCCTCGTTCAGCCTGTTGCCCGCTGCTAGGGGGTCTCAATCCCTAAAATCGCCTCGATGCGCCCCAGAACTTCCCACATCAGCTCCGCGTTCGCCTTACTGTGAAACGCCGCATGGCGCGAGATCCAGTCCAGGGTCCGGAACTGGTAGGTCTGGATGATGCCGGTCAGCCTCACCCCGCGCGGTATTGAGACCTCAAAGCTGCTACCGGTGGCGGTATTCGTGATCGGGCACACGGCGGCGAGGCCGGTTGCGATGTTGAAGTCGCGGGGCGAAAGGACCAGAGCCGGACGGCGCCCCGCCTGCTCGGTGCCCGCCTGAGGCGTAAAGTCCAGCCAGATAAAATCGCCGCGATCCGGCTGATACGCGACATCTTCTACCATTTTTCTTCACCCACCGGTTCGCCCCAATCGACTTCCGCCGAGGGTCCGGTGACAGCCCCGCGATGGCCCTTGATCAGCTCGCCGAGGTCGAACCGCTTGCGCGTCGGGGTGAGGGTGACCATCCCATTGATCACATCCAGGTCAACCGGCGCGCCTTCTCCCAGCCCCGCTTCTTCGACAATCGCTTTCGGAAGCCGCACGGCGAGGCTATGGCCCCAACGGCTGACAGTCGCTCTCATGGTTTCCTCCGCGCCTTTCGAAATGCGAACGCCGGTCGGTCGCACTTCGGCTATACATAGAAGATACCGAAGACCACGGCCCCTGGCAACCCGCCTTGCAGCCGAGGGCGCTGCCGTGGCAGGGTTTTGGGTACCCTGGAGATGCCCATGCCCGAGGCCGAGGAGCCGCGCTCCGTGATCCAGCCGATGAGGGCCGAGGCGGTGGCACGGGCGCGGCAGGGGGCACTTGCGGTGCTGGACCCGGCTACGGGCTGGCTGCTTTCCTCTGAACCGCGTTTGGGGGCGACGGCAACAAAAAGGATTCACCGATGAAAGTGACGGAGCTACACAACCAGCGCATGGCAAAGCTGACGGTTGCGTCGGTTTACCCGCTGTATGTCGTGAAGGTTGAAAAGAAGGGCCGCACAAAGGCGGAGTTGCATCAGGTTATAACTTGGCTCACCGGGTTTGATGACGCGAAACTGCACAGCTTGATCGAGGAAAACGTCACGTTTGAAGCGTTCTTCCGGGCGGCAAAGATCAACCCCAACGCTCACCTGATCACCGGTCTGATCTGCGGATATCGCATTGAAGACATCGAGAACCCGCTAACAAGACAGGTCCGCTATCTGGACAAGCTCGTGGATGAACTCGCCAAGGGCCGAAAAATGGACAAGATTTTGCGCACCGCCTAGCCCTTCGTTCGGACCGGGCAGACGCGACGGCGTCGGCACCTGCGGCAGGGCGGGTACGGCAGCAAGGCGCACCCCAGGGCGACGATCCGGGCGCGGGCCGAAGAACTGGGGCATGCGGGGCCGCGCGTTGCGGCGGCGGCGGCGCAGTATCTGGCGCAGCAGCCCAAGGCTCGGCTTTATGCTGAGCTGCCGGATTTCAGCTATTTTCGGCTTGTGCCGGTGGATGTGGCGCTCAATGGCGGCTTTGGCCGGGCGTTCCGCTTTGCGGGGGCGCTGCTGATCGTCTGACCGCCGCGCTGAATTGGTTCGCGTTTGCCATTTGGCAAAACTCTGCACCTATAAGTCTCTGTGCGTGATATGCGCCCTGATCCGCAGGGCAAGCAGGAGACGACCGAAATGCGCATTACGATATTCGGCAGCGGCTATGTCGGGCTCGTGACAGGGGCCTGCCTTGCCGAGACCGGCAATCAGGTCATGTGCGTCGATATCGATGCCAGAAAGATCGAGGCGCTGCGCGCGGGGCAGATTCCCATCCATGAGCCCGGCCTTGAGCCGATGGTGCTCGCCAATGCCGCGGCGGGGCGGCTGCAGTTCACCACCAGCGCCGCCGAGGGCGTGTCGCATGCCGATGTGATTTTCATTGCGGTGGGGACGCCGCCCGATGAAAACGGGTCGGCCGACTTGCGCTATGTGCTGGCCGTGGCCGAGGCCATTGGCACCCATATGATGGGGTTCAAGGTGGTGGTCGATAAGTCGACCGTGCCGGTGGGCACGGCTGATAAGGTGCGTGAAACGCTGGATGCTGCGCTCACGGCGCGGGGCATTGCCGGTGACATCGAGGGCCGCCTGAGCCGGGGCGAGCCGGGCTATACGGTGATCTCCAACCCCGAATTCCTGAAAGAAGGCGCGGCGATTGCGGATTTCATGCGGCCGGACCGGATCATTCTCGGGGCCGGGGCCGATGAGCCCGCAGCGCGGGGGTTGCAGCTCATGCAGCGCATTTATGCGCCCTTCAACCACAACCACGAGCGGGTGCAGGTGATGGACCTGCGGTCGGCCGAATTCACCAAATATGCGGCCAATGCCATGCTGGCGACGCGCATTTCGTTCATGAACGAATTGGCGAACCTTGCCGAAGTGCTGCGAGCAGATATTGAAGCGGTGCGGCGCGGCATCGGCAGCGATCCCCGGATCGGCTACAGCTTTCTCTATGCCGGTGCCGGCTATGGCGGCAGCTGTTTTCCCAAGGATGTGCGCGCCTTGCAGAAGACCGCCGAGGAGCACGGGCGGCACCTCCAGGTGCTGGCGGCGGTTGAAGCGGCCAATGAGGCGCAAAAAAGCGTCCTGAGCGCCAAGGTGACGGCGCGCTTTGGCGAAGACCTGAAAGGCCGGTGCTTTACGGTCTGGGGCCTCGCGTTCAAGCCGGAAACCGATGACATGCGCGAGGCGCCGAGCCGGGTGGTGCTGGACGATCTGACGCGGCGCGGGGCCACAATCGTGGCCTTTGATCCGGTGGCAATGCCCGAGGCGCGCCGCGTGCTGAGCACGGACCTTGGCGACAGGATGGGGCAGGTGCGGTTTGCCGATACGGCTTACTCCGCACTGGAAGGGGCCGACGCACTGATTATCATGACCGAATGGAAGGCGTTCCGTGTGCCGGACTTTGTCCTCATGGCCAAGGCGCTAAAATCGCCGGTCGTTTTTGACGGCCGCAATATGTACGAGCCCGATGCCCTGGCCGAGGCGGGGATCGACTATTTTCCCATCGGCCGCAGGCAAGGACGGTAGATGAACCATGGCCCCATAGTTGTCATCGGGGCCACAGGGTTTGTCGGGAGCGCGCTGCGCGAGCAGCTGATCCTGTCCGGCCAAACGGTTCTGGGTGTGGCGCGGCGCGGCAGCGATGGCGTTGTCGGTCTCGGTCCTGTGCCGGATCGGGTGGATTGGCGGCCGGTCGTCGCCGGGGCCGATTGTGTGTTCCATGTCGCCGGCAGCGCGCAATCGGGCGCCAACCTTGCGCAGGATGTTCACGCGGCGACACGCATGGGCGAGGCGGCGATGGCGGCGGGTGTCCGGCGCATCGTGCTGTTGTCCACCATCAAGGTGCATGGCGAAACAACCCCGCCGGGCCAAGCGTTTTCGGAGCACTCCGCCCTCAACCCCTTCGATGATTACGCCCGCGCTCGCCTCGCGGTGGAAGCAGCACTCACCCCGATCTGCGGCGAGCGGTTGGTGGTGGTGCGCGCGCCGCTGGTGTACGGGCCGGGGGCACGCGGCAATTTCCGACGCCTCGCCGGGCTGGTTGCGAGCGGCATGCCCTTGCCCTTTGCCGGCCTCGACAATCGGCGCGCCATGGTCAGCCTCACCACGCTCGTGGCGTTTTTGCGCCATGTGGCTACCCACCCGGCGGCGGGCGGACGGGCCTGGGCGATCAGCGATAATGAAGACATCTCGACGCCCGAGCTGATGCGGCGCATTGGCGGGGCCATGGGTATGGAGGCGCGGCTGTTTGCGCTCCCCGAACCGCTGCTGCGCGCCATGCTCTGGCCGTTCGGCGCCGGGGCCCTGACGCGACGGCTGCTCGATGATCTGGCGGTGGACATGAGCGCGGCGATCCATGATCTGGGCTTCAGGCCGCCCGAAACGCTGGGGCAGGGCGTGTGGCGCGCGTTCAACCGGGGCGGCGCCGTGGCGCTGTTGCCCGAGGAGCCCGATACGGCCTGACTTGCTTTTGGGGCGCGTGTCGGCTGTGCTGAGGCGGACCAGGATCGCCATGGCCTAGATTTGTCGGGCTGAACCGCCTAGACACTGTGCCGATCTGAAGAGGGGGTGCGCCATGCCCAGGACCGATATTGCCCGGCGGGTGTACAACCACGCGTGGAAGCTTGATCCGATTGTCCGAAGCCTGCTCGACACGGACTTTTACAAGCTGCTGATGTTGCAGATGATCTGGGGGCTGTATCCCAAGGTCAACGCGACGTTCTCGCTGATCAACCGCAAGACCAGCGTGCGGCTCGCCGATGAGATCGACGAGGGCGAATTGCGCGCGCAGCTCGACCATGCGCGGCAATTGCGGTTTTCGAAAAAGGAAATGATCTGGCTGGCGGGCAACAGCTTTTATGGCTCGAGGCAGATTTTCTCCCCGGCTTTCCTGCGCTGGCTGGCCGACTTCCGGCTGCCCGAGTATCAGCTGGAAAAGCGTGACGGCCAGTATGAGCTGACCTTCCCCGGGCCGTGGGTTGAAACCACGATGTGGGAAATTCCGGCGCTGGCCATCATCAACGAACTGCGGTCGCGGGCGGCGCTCAAGGCCTATGGGCCGTTTGCGCTCGATGTGGTCTATGCGCGGGCCAAGGCCAAGATGTGGGAGAAGGTCGAGCGGCTGAAGAAGCTGCCGGATCTTAGGATTTCGGATTTCGGCACGCGGCGGCGCCATTCTTTCCTGTGGCAGCGCTGGTGCGTGGAGGCGCTGAAGGAAGGGCTCGGCACCGAGAATTTCACCGGCACCTCGAATGTGCTTCTGGCCATGGATACCGATCTGGAAGCGCTGGGCACCAATGCGCATGAATTGCCCATGGTGCTCACGGCGATAGCGCCCAACGCGGCGGCGATGCTGCGGGCGCCCTATCAGGTGCTGGAAGACTGGAAGAGCTATTACGGCGGCAACCTGCTCATCGTCCTGCCCGACACATTCGGCACGGCGTCGTTCCTGAAGGACGCGCCGGATTGGGTGGCTGACTGGACCGGGTTCCGCCCCGATAGCGCGCCGCCCATTGAGGGGGGCGAGCGCATCATCGCGTGGTGGCAGGAGAAGGGCCGCGATCCGCGCGACAAACTGCTGATCTTCTCCGATGGGCTCGAGGTCGACATGATCGAACGGGCGTATCAGCATTTTCACGGGCGGGTGCGCATGGCCTTTGGCTGGGGCACTAATCTGACCAATGATTTTGCCGGGTGTTCACCCCTCCCCAATCCGCAGCTCGATCCGATTTCCATCGTGTGTAAGGTGTCGAGCGCTGACGGCCACGCAGCGGTCAAGCTCTCGGACAATCCGGTGAAGGCAACAGGCGAGCCCGAGGCGATCGAGCGCTATCTCAAGCTGTTCGGGTCGGCCGGACGGGTAGCGCAGCGGGTGACGGTGTGAGCAGTTCCGAGCCCTATGCGGTTGTGAGAGAACCGGGTACGGCCCCGGACGCGCCGGTGCTGTTTCTGTTGCACGGCACAGGCGGAGACGAGCACCAGTTCATGGATCTGGCGCGCGATCTCGCCCCCGGCGCGCGGCGGGTGGGTGTGCGCGGCGACGTGAGCGAAATGGGCGCGTTGCGCTATTTTCGTCGGCTCGCCGAAGGCCAGTATGACATGCCGGACCTTGAGCGGGCGACGGCGAAAATGGCGCGGTTCATGGCCGATGAGCGTGGCGCGGCGCGCGCGGCCTGGGCACTCGGCTATTCGAATGGCGCGAACATTCTCGCCAGTGTGCTGTTTTCGGGCGGCCGGATTGATCGGGCGGTGCTGATGCACCCGCTCATCCCATTCACGCCGCCGCCGCAGCCGGCGCTGAAGGGCGCAGAAGTGCTGCTGACCGCCGGTCGGCGCGATCCGATTGCGCCCTTTGCCAGGAGCGAAGCGCTGGCGGCGTGGTTCGAGGCCCAGGGGGCCCTGGTCGAGCTTGTGGCGCATGACGGCGGCCATGAGATCCGCCGCGAGGAACTGGTGGCGGCGCAGGCGTTTCTGAGTAAGGCGGAAGGCGCCTGAGCGCACAGCCGATACGCCCCTCAACGCGCGTCGAGATCGGCCCATTCGGGGTGGCGGCGGAACTGGGCCGCGACATAGGAACAGAGCGGCAGAATCCGCTGATTGTCCTCGCGCGCATCGGCAATCAGCCGCTCGACCAGCTTTTCGGCCAGGCCGTGGCCGCGCCAGTGGGGCGGGACACCAGTATGGTCCGCGGCCATGATATTGGGGGCGCGGAGCGCATAGGTCAGCTCGGCCTCGGACCCATCAGACAGGGCGATGACGTAGCGCCCGCGACCATTATGCAGTTCATGCATGATTTCAAACGAGAGCGACATGAATGTCTCCACCATCAGGGACTTACAGGTGTGCCACGGCACCTTGCGGCTGACCAGCGGCTTGCGCTTGAGGTGCGATCCTGCCATGGTGCCACTTGCATACTAACATGTTAGTGGGGGTGGCCTAGAGGGCCTATTCCCCGCTGGGAGAGAGGACTTACCCCATGAAGAAAACTGCAATGCTGGGCGCGCTGGCGCTCGTGCTGATGTCGGGCACTGCCATGGCCGATACGTCGGGCAAGAAGATTGCTTTCTCGAACAACTACGCTGGCAATAGCTGGCGTCAGGCGATGCTGAAGAGCTACGCCGCCGTGACCGAACAGGCCGTCAAGGACGGTGTGGTCGCTGCTGCCGACATCTTCACCACCGCCGACAAGGAAGTGCCGACCCAGGCCGCGCAGATCCAGAACCTGATCCTGCAGGGCTATGACGCCATCGTCATCAACGCCGGTTCGCCCGACGCGCTGAATGGCGCCGTCAAGCAGGCTTGCGATGCGGGCATCGTGGTTGTCAGCTTCGACGGCATCGTGACCGAGCCCTGCGCCTATCGCGTGGTCGTTGACTTCAAGGCCATGGGCCTTGAGGAAGTCGAACAGATGGCCAAGTTCCAGCCCCAGGGCGGCAACCTGCTCGAAATCCGCGGCCTCGCGGGGACCTCGATCGACGAAGAAATCCATCAGGGCATTCTCGAGGGCGTGGCCAAGCATCCCGAATTCAAGATCGTTGGCTCGGTGACCGGCGATTGGGATCAGACCACGGCTCAGAAGGCCGTTGCGACCATTCTGCCGTCGCTGCCGGATGTTGTCGGTGTGGTGGATCAGGGCGGTGACGGCTATGGCGCTGCGCAGGCTTTCGCCGCTGCCGGCAAGCCGCGTCCGACCATCATCATGGGCAACCGCCAGGACGAACTGCAGTACTGGAAGGAACAGAAGGAATTGGACGGCTACCAGACCTGGTCGGCTTCCATCGCGCCGGGCGTGTCGTCGCTCGCGTTCTGGGTCGCCCAGCAGGTTCTCGATGGCCGTTCGGACATTCCGCATGACCTGATGGTGCCGTACCTTGCCTTCACGCAGGATGATTTCGAAGCCGTGCTGCCGACCATCGAAAAGGGCGGCGTTGCGAGCCACGAATACACGCTGGACGAATCCAAGGCGGCCATTGCGGCCAACATGTAATTATCCGGTCTGACCGGTGCTGGACGACTTCGCTCAATAGAGACCTGACATGCCGCAAAGCATCGGCCAAATCATCAAACTGGACGGCGTCGAAAGACACTTCGGCGCCGTCCGTGCCCTCGACGGCGTCGACTTCAAGGTCGATGCCGGCGAATGCGTCGGCCTTGTCGGCCATAATGGCGCGGGCAAATCGACCCTCATGCATATTCTTGCGGGCACGGGCACGCCGGATCGCGGCAGCCTCGCTGTCGGCGGCGCAGCGCAGACGGGTTATTCCGTCGGCCGCGCCCGGCAACTCGGCATCCGCTGTGTGTTTCAGGAACTGTCGCTCTGCCCCAATCTCACGGTCGCCGAAAATGCGCGGGTGAGCCACCGGTCCATCGAGGGCTGGGGCTGGCGCAAGCGCGCGGCGGCGCTCATCGGCGATAAGCTCGATGAAATTTTCCCCGGACACGGGATCGACCCCAATGACATCGTCAGCGACCTGCCCATCGGCAAGCGCCAGATGGTGGAAGTGGCGCGGGCGTTCACCGTGACGACGGACCCGCTGAAGCTGGTCATTCTCGACGAGCCGACCTCGTCGCTCGATGCCCATGCGTCGGCGCAATTGCTGGCTTATGTCGAAAAGGCGCGGCAGGCCGGGATCAGCACCATTCTGATTTCGCACCTGTTGGGTGAAATCCTCTCGAGTGCGAGCCGCATTGTGGTGATGCGCGATGGCAAGGTGGTGGCGAGCGATGTCGCGGGCGGCTTTGACCGGACGCGTCTGGTTGCCACTATGGGCGGGGCCGAGGGCCACCGCGCGGACCGGACCAAGACCGAGGCGCGGGCTTTGGGCCATGCGCCGGTCAAGGTGAAGGCGCGGCCCGAGGGACAGCGCGAAGGCCACGAGCTTGTGGCGCGTGAGGGTGAGATCATTGGCCTTGCGGGCCTTGCCGGGCATGGCCAGACGCGGCTGCTGCTCGATGTGTTTCGGGCCTCGACGGGCAAGCGCCCTGATGCAGAGGTGACGGATAAGGTAGCGCTGGTTGCAGGCGACCGGCAGACCGATGGCATATTCCCGCTCTGGTCGATTGCTGAAAACATCACGGTGCGGTCGCTGGCGCGCCTGAGGCGCGGCCTCCTGATTGCGCCTGACATGACGCGCCAGTTTGCCCTTGATTGGCAGAAGCGCATTGGCATCCGCACGCCGGATATCGACAACAATATTCTGTCGCTCTCGGGTGGCAACCAGCAGAAGGCACTGTTTGCCCGCGCGCTGGGTTCGGACGCGCGGATCATCCTGATGGACGACCCGATGCGCGGCGTGGATATCGGTACCAAGCTCGAAGTCTATGATCTCGTGCGGCGCGAGGCCGAGGCCGGTCGTACCTTCTTGTGGTACACGACCGAGACCGAGGAACTGGACAATTGCGACCGGGTCTATGTGTTCCGCAACGGGCGTATCGTGGCCGTGCTCGACCGGCATGAAGTGAGCGAAGAAAAAGTCATTCAATCGTCGTTTGCGGAGGGCGTGGCATGAGCCTTGGTTCAGCACAGGCTGTCGGTGCACGGCCGATAAATTGGGCGCGCCTGATGCGTGCGCTGCTGCCGGCGCTATCGCTCGGCATTGTGGTGGTGGCGATTGCCTCGCTGAACCAGCGGGCGATCAGCTATCTCGGCTTCACGCTGATGCTCAATCTCGCGATCCCCATTGCGCTCGCGACGCTGGCGCAGATGTTCGTGATCACCATCAATGAGCTGGATCTCTCCATCGGGCCCTTCGTGGGGTTTGTGGGCTGCGTGACGGCGACCTGGCTCCATGATTCACCGCTTTTGGGCATTACGGTGCTGATTGCAGCGATTGGCGTCTATGTCGCGCTTGGTGCCCTTATTCATCTGCGCAACCTGCCCTCCATTGTGGTGACGCTGGGCATGAGCTTTGTGTGGCAGGGGCTCGCGATCCTGATCCTGCCGACGCCGGGCGGCAAAGCGCCGGAATGGCTGCTCGCGCTGATGGGCTTCAAGCCGCCGTTCATTCCCATGCCGATCGTTGCGGCAATTGTCATTGCGCTCGTTGTGCATTTTGGGCTGATGCGCACGTCCTATGGGGCAGTGCTGCGCGGGGCAGGCGGCAACGGGCAGGCCATCGGCCGGGCCGGCTGGTCGCTTTTGCGGACCAAGATGGTCATGTTCGGGCTCACCGGGCTCTTCGGTGTGCTGTCGGGGCTGGCGCTTATTGGCACTACCACCTCGGGCGATGCCAATATCGGTAATGGCTATACGCTGCTGTCGATTGCCGGGGTGATCCTGGGGGGCGGCGAGTTCGTGGGTGGGCGCGTATCGCCCGTAGGTGCGGTGATCGGTGCTCTGACCATGGCTATGGCGGCGTCCCCGCTTCTGACCTTCATGCATGTGCCGCCCGATTGGCAGGTGGCCGCCAATGGCGCCATCCTCATCATCGTGCTGGCTGCCCGCGTGCTCATCAGCCGCAAGGAAGCCAACGCATGAAAACGCTGTTGTCCAAGCCCTGGATCTGGTCGTTTCTCGGCGCCCTGGTGGTCTTTCTGGCCACCATCGCCTTTACGCGCGGCGTCGGCACCGGCGGCATTTTGACCGCCGCGCTGTCGCTTGCGGTGTTCACCGTCATCGTCGGCACGGGGCAGATGTTTGTCATCACGCTCGGGCCGGGCAATGTTGATCTGTCGCTGCCGGCCAATATCGGGCTGGCGAGTGCAGTGGCGATGAAGGTGATGGATGGCAATGATGCCATGATCGCCGTCGGGCTCCTCGCGGCGCTTGGCAGCGGGCTGGCGGTTGGCGTAGCGAACTACCTGCTGATCCGGCTGCTGCGCATTCCGCCGATCATTGCCACGCTGTCATCGAGCTTCATCATTCTCTCCATCGACATTTCCTATGGGCGCGGGTTGCAGATCAAGCCGCCGCCGGGCTATGCCGATTTCACCAATATCCAGATCGTCGGCATTCCCATTCTTGCTTTTGTCACCGTGGCCTTCTCCGTCGGCGCGGCGATTGTGCTCAGCCGACTGGTTTATGGCCGCTCGGTGCTGGCCATCGGCCAGAACATTCGGGCGGCGTGGCTCGCGGGTGTGCCGGTGGAACGCGTGCGGTTTCTGACCTATGCGCTCTGCGGCGCGTTGGGCGGCATCACCGGCGCGCTGCTTGCGGGCTATTTCCGTGGCGCCAGTGTCGATATCGGCAACGAATATCTCCTCAGCTCCATCGCCGTGGTGGTGATCGGCGGTACATCGGTGGCAGGCGGCAAGGCCAATGTGCCCGGCATCTGGGGCGCGGCGCTGTTCCTTGTGCTGCTCCTCACCATGCTCAACACCTTCGGCGTCAGCCCCGGGCTGCGGCTGGTGCTCACCGGGCTCATCATCGTGGGCGTGATTACGGCCGCCGGTGGGCAGAAGGCGCTGCGCTAAAAACGTCTCATCGGGCGACTGAAATAACAAAAGGCGCGGGGGGGTCCCGCGCCTTTTTCATGTTCATGCCCACGGCAGCAATCAGGCGCTATAGGCCCTCGTGCGCTGGGTCTGGTCGCCGAGACCCTCGATCCACACATGCATGGTCTGGTTCGGCTTAAGCCAGATGGCCTCAGGCTTGATCCCCATGCCGACGCCCGGCGGGGTGCCGGTCGAGATCACGTCGCCCGGCTGCAGGCTCATGAACTGGCTGATGTAATGCACAAGGTGCTGCACGCCAAAGATCATCGTCTTGGTCGAGCCGTTCTGGTAGGCGTGGCCATCGACTTCGAGGCCCATTTTCAGGTTCTGCGGATCGGCCACTTCATCGCGGGTCACGAGCCACGGGCCGATGGGGCCGAAGGTGTCGGCCGATTTGCCCTTGGTCCACTGGCCGCCGCGTTCGGTCTGGAAATGGCGCTCGGACAGATCATTGACCACGCAAAAGCCGGCCACATGGTCCATCGCGTCTTTCTCGTCGACGTAGCGGGCTTCCTTGCCGATGATGATGCCGAGTTCGACTTCCCAATCGGGCTTCAGGGTATTTTTGGGCAGGATCACATCGTCGTTCGGCCCGATGATGGCGCTCGTTGCCTTCATGAACAGGATCGGCTCGGCGGGGATCGGCATGTTGGTTTCTGCCGCATGGTCGGCGTAGTTGAGACCAACGCAGATGAACTTGCCGACGCGCCCGACGCAGGGACCGATGCGCTGCGCCTTATCCAGCACCGGCAGCGTGCCATGGTTGGCTGCGGCGATCGTCTTCAGCCCCTCGGGGGTGATGGCATCGCCAGCAATATCGGGGACGACAGACGACAGGTCGCGGTAGGTGCCATCCGTGTGCAGGATTGCGGGCTTTTCGGCACCCTTGGGGCCAACGCGCAGAAGCTTCATAGGGGTCTCCTCCAGATTGCGGGCAATTAGCGCTAAGCGGTCCTGAAGTCGAGGGCGACTTAGGGTGGATGCGTTCGGTTTGGCTCGGCGGCGCAGGCTCAGCCGAAGGGGAAAGCGGTATAGCCGGGGTCGCGCTGCAAAATATCACCATCGGCAAACAGGCCCGGGTCTTTGTGCGCGAGGGTAATGACTTCGGCCATGACGGAATCGATATGGGCCCGCATGGCGCGCTCGGCCTCCACAGGGTCGCCGCGCTCGATGCCGGCATAGATGGCCTCGTGCTCGGTGAGCGAGGTCCCGAGCCGACGGGGCGACAGCAGCAGGCGGCGCGCGCGATCGAGATTGCCGCGGGTATGTTCGATCACGCCTTTGACGCGCGTAAAGCGCATGTCGGCGAAAATGATATCGTGGAACTCGATGTCGCGCTCATGAAAGCCGAAATGATCGTCGATCCCGGCCGCTGCCCGCTGGTAGCTGAGGTTGCGCGCGAGGGCCTCGATCAGATCGGTCGAGCGCTGCGTGGTGACGACGCGCACCGCTTCGGCCTCGAGCGCCTTGCGGATCAACATATATTCGAGCACATCGGCAATGCGGACCAGCGAAATGGTGGTGCCGCGCTGGGGCAGGATATCCACCAGCCCTTCGGCCTGCAGCCGGGCCAGCGCCTCGGACACCGGAAAGCGTGAAACGCCGAGCCGGTCGCAGAGCGCGGTCTTGTCGATGACCTCGCCGGGCTTCAATTGCAGCGTCACAATCGATTGCCGCAACAGGTCGGTGACAAACGCCGTCACATTGCCACGACTTGGTGTGGCGAGCGGCTCGAGAAAATGATAGGGACTTGCGTCGATTTCCATACTAACATGTTAGTTGGAGAGGCCGGATCTGGCAACCGTCGCGCTTGTGGCAGAGGTCAGGTCCGAAAGTCCAGCTTAAGCCGCGCCGAAACCGCTCTGATCCCTGACCCTGAAGGCCCACATGACCGACCTTATGTCTCGCCAGAAGTCTCGCACTCTTGTGCTCAACGCCCAGGACAATGTTGCCGTGGCGCTCGCCAATCTCGACGTGGGGACGGGGGCTGAAGGTGTTTCGATCATCCGGCGCGTGCCCAAGGGGCACAAGTTCGCCCTGCGACCCATCACGCCCGGCGAAGCCGTGGTGAAGTTCGGCCAGATCATCGGCTTTGCCAAGGAGGCCATTGCGCCGGGCGACTGGGTGCATGAGCATAATTGCGGTATTGGCGAAGAGCATGGCGCGTTCGACCGCGACTACGCTTTTTGCGAGGGCGTTGTGCCCGTCGATTTTGTTGCCGCCGAAAAGCGCGCGACCTTCCAGGGCTTCCGCCGCGCCAATGGCACCGTGGGCACGCGCAATTATGTGGGCATTCTCACCTCGGTGAACTGTTCAACGACGGTGGCGGGATTCATTGCGCGCGAGATCGAGCGCTCGGGCATTCTCGATGATTATCCGAATATCGATGGGATCGTGGCGCTGAAGCAGGCCAATGGCTGCGTGATCGACTATCGCGGCGTGATCTTCGATACACTGAAAAAGACCACCTGGGGCTATGCCACCAACCCAAACATGGGCGGTGTCATCATGGTGGGGCTCGGCTGTGAGGGCTTCCAGATCCCGCGCCTGAAGGAAGCCTATGGGGTCACCGAAAACGAAACCTTCCGCACTATGACCATTCAGGAAGTCGGCGGTACGAAGAAAACCGTTGAAGCGGGCGTTGAGGCGGTGAAGGCCATGTTGCCCATCGTCAACCGGGCGCGGCGCGAAACCATTCCGGCGTCGGAGCTGATGCTGGCGCTGCAATGCGGCGGCTCCGATGGCTATTCGGGCATTACCGCCAACCCGGCGCTTGGGGTGGCGGCCGATATTCTCGTGCGCCATGGCGGCACGGCGATCCTGTCGGAAACGCCGGAAATCTATGGGGCCGAACACCTTCTCACCCGGCGCGCCAAAAACCGCGCCGTGGGCGAAAAGCTGATCGACATCATCCATTGGTGGGAAGATTACGCGGCCCGCAACAACATGGAAATGAACAACAATCCCTCGCCGGGCAATAAGCTGGGCGGGCTCACCACCATCCTCGAAAAGTCGCTCGGCGCGGCGGCGAAGGGCGGCACCACGCCGCTCAATGCCGTGTACAACTATGCCGATCCGGTGACCGAGAAGGGCTTCGTGTTCATGGATACGCCGGGCTATGATCCGGTTTCGGCCACGGGGCAGGTGGCGGGCGGCGCCAATGTGCTGTGCTTCACCACCGGCCGTGGCTCGGCCTATGGCTGCAAGCCGACCCCGTCGATCAAGATCGCGACCAATTCCGACATCTATGAAAAGATGATCGACGATATGGATATCAATGGCGGCGACGTGCTCGACGGCGTGTCGCTGGAGGCCAAGGGGCAGGAGATTTTCGACAAGATCCTCGCCGTGGCTTCGGGCGAAAAATCGAAGTCGGAACAGCTTGGCTATGGCGACAATGAATTTGTGCCCTGGCAGATCGGCGCGACCTTCTAGGCGCGACAGGGCTAGAGTGAGTGTAGAAGGGGCGGCCGGGACCGCCCCTTTTTTATGATCTTAGCGCGCGCCGGGGCGCTTGGCGCCGTTCACACCGAGATAGACCGAGTGCAGCTTCTCGGTGGCGCAGATGAACAGCCGGTTGCGGCGCGGGCCGCCGAATTCGACATTGGCGACCACATCGGGGGTCAGGATCTTGCCGAGCAGCTTGCCTGCGGGGTTGTAGCAATGCACCCCGTCCCAGGCGCTGGTCCAGACATTGCCCATGTCGTCGAGCCGGAAGCCATCGGGCAGGCCATTGTCGATGGTGACGAAGACCTTGCCCTTGTCGACCGTGTTGTCATCGCGGACCTTGAAGACGCGGATATGGCGCGGCAGGTCGGCACCGTGGCTATAGGCGCTGTCGGCGACATAGAGCAGCGATTCATCGGGCGAGAACGCGAGGCCGTTGGGGCGGACGAAATCATCGACCACAACCTTCAGTTCGCTGGTTTTGGGATCAAAACAGAAGACGTAACAGCCATCCTGTTCGAACTCGCCCTTGTAGCCTTCATAATCCGACAGAATGCCGTAGCCCGGATCGGTGAACCAGATGGTGCCATCGGACTTGACCACCACGTCATTGGGGGCGTTCAGCTTCTTCTTTTTGTAGCTGTCCGCGATGACGGTGATTGAGCCATCGATCTCGGTGCGCTGCACGTTGCGCGCCCCGTGCGAGCAGGAAATCAGCCGCCCGGCCAGATCGCGGGTATTGCCGTTGATATAGGTGGAATTGTGCCGGTAGACGCTGGCCCCGCCATCGGGCGTCCAGCGCATCATGCGGTTGTTGGGAATGTCGGAAAAGACCAGCTGATTGGCGTCGGCGAACCAGCAGGGCCCCTCGGTCCAGCGGGCGCCTTCAAACAGGGTTTCGAGCTTGGCGCTGCCCTGAATCAGGTGCCCGAAGCTTTTGTCGTGATGCTCGTAAATGCCGGCCATCTTGGCCTCCCCCTCGTGAAAAACTGCCGCATATCCAACAGCATGAGTGGGGTGGGAGCAAGGGCTGCTTAATGATGATGCGCGGGCCCGGCGAGGCCTTCGATAATGGGGCAATCGGGCCGGTGGCTGCCCTCGCAGGCCGAGACGAGGCCCATGAGCGTCGTCCGCATTTCGGTGAGGGCGGTGATCTTGGTTTCGAGGTCGGCAATGTGCTTCAGCGTCAGGGCCTTCACATCGGCGCTTGAGCGCTCCGTATCGCCCCAGAGCCGCAGCAGGTCGCGGATTTCCTCGATGGCGAAGCCGAGATTGCGGGCGCGGCGGATGAAGCCCAGCCGGTGCAGGTCATGGTGGCCGTAGTCGCGGTAATTGCTGTCGCGCCGGTCGGCTGAGGGAATGAGGCCGATGGCCTCGTAATGGCGGATCATCTTGGCCGAAACGCCGGTCAGCCGCGCCGCTTCACCAATCTGCATCGGATCACTCCTTTGACAACGGGCTTGACCTTACCATCATGGGAAGGTGCATGACAGGAGAAACGACCAGCAGGAGTTTCCCATGGATGCGCCCCTTACCCTGACCGACCCGATCTGCGGCATGAGCGTCGACATGACGACGACGCAGCACAAGACGACCTACAGGGGCCGCGCCATAGGGTTCTGTTCGGTCGGCTGCAAGGGGAAATTCGAGGCGAACCCGGAGGCGTTTCTCACAGCCGTTGATCCGGTCTGCGGCATGAGCGTTGACCGCGTAACGGCCAAGCACATGCTGAAGCATGCGGGGACGCGGTATTATTTCTGCTGCAACGGCTGCAAGACGAGCTTTGCCGCGGCCCCTGAACCATACCTCAACGCCACGCCCTTCGTCCTGCCGCCCATGGGCAAGGCCCCGGCGATGGCCGGGCATGGGCACACGCATGGCGCGCCGCCGGTAGACCCTGCGACGGTACCAGCGGGCAGCCAATGGACGTGCCCGATGCACCCTGAAATCATACAGGATGGCCCGGGGGATTGCCCGCTTTGCGGCATGGCGCTTGAACCCCTCGTGGCCTCGCTGGACGACGGGCCGAACCCGGAACTGGTGGATTTCACCCGCCGGATGTGGATCAGCGCCGCGCTCAGTGCGCCGATTGTTGTCCTCTCGATGGGCGAGATGGTTGGGGTTAATGCGCGCGCTCAGGTGGGTGAGCCGCTGGCGAGCTGGATCGAGATGATCCTCGCAACCCCCATTGTCCTCTGGGCGGCCTGGCCGTTTTTCCGGCGGTTCTGGGCCTCGCTCAAAAACCGGTCGCCCAATATGTGGACGCTGATCGGGCTCGGGGTTGGCGCGGCCTATCTGTTTTCGGTGGTGGCGGTGCTGTTTCCCGGCCTGTTCCCCATGGCCATGCGGCACCACACCGGCATGCCGCCGGTCTATTTCGAGGCGGCGTCGGTCATTATCGCGCTCGTGTTCTTAGGGCAGGTGCTCGAACTGCGGGCGCGTGACGCAACCGGTAAGGCCATTCGGGCGCTGCTTACGCTCGCGCCGAAAACCGCGCGGCGGGTTCGCAACGGCGTGGACGAAGACGTGTCGGTGGATCGTGTCGCCCGGGCAGACGTGCTGCGGGTGCGGCCCGGCGAAGCGGTGCCTGTGGATGGTACCGTGACCGAGGGGCACAGCTTTGTCGATGAATCCATGCTGACGGGCGAGCCCGTGCCCGTCGAGAAGGTGGTGGGTGCGCCGGTGATTGGCGGCACGCTCAACCGCGCCGGCAGCTTCCTGATGACGGCGACTGCCGTGGGCAGCGAAACCCGGCTCAGCCAGATTGTTGATCTTGTGGGCAAGGCGCAGCGGAGCCGCGCCCCCATTCAGGCGCTGGCCGACCGGGTGTCGTTTTATTTCGTGCCGGGTGTCGTGCTGATCGCGCTTGCCGCTTTCATCGTCTGGCTGACGCTGGGCTATAGCTTTGAAGAAGCGACGGTGGCGGGCATTTCAGTGCTGATCATTGCCTGTCCCTGCGCGCTCGGGCTCGCGACGCCCATGTCGGTGATGGTTTCCTCCGGGCGTGGCGCGCGGGCCGGTGTGCTGGTGAAAGACGCCCGGGCGCTCGAAGCTTTCGCCCGGGTAGATATTCTGATGGTCGACAAGACCGGCACCCTCACCGAGGGGCGCCCGGCGCTCGGACAGGTGATTGCGCTTGATGGTGTCGATCCTGATCTCGTGCTCGCAACGGCGGCGGCGCTCGAAAAGCATTCGGAACACCCGATTGCGACTGCCATTGTCGCGGGCGCTGTGGCCCGCACGCTCGCGCTGCCCGAGACCACGGACTTTGAAGCGCTGACAGGCCGGGGGGTGCGCGGCCGGGTGGGCAGAAGCGACGCTGTACTCGGCAACCGTGCCCTGTTCCGCGATCTGGTGCTCACTGTCGATCCGACCCTTGAGGCGGCGCTGCTCAGCGAGGCAAAGGGCGGCCACACGGCGATTCTGGTTGCCTATGAGGGCCGGGCCATTGGCGTTGTGACGGTCGCGGACCCGATCAAGCCGGGCGCGAAGCAGGCGATTGCCGATCTCAAGGCGGCCGGGATCGCCGTGATGATGGCTACGGGCGATGCCGAGGGTACGGCGCGGGCCGTTGGCGACGAGCTGGGGATTACCGATGTGCGCGCCGGGCTGCAGCCCGAGGACAAGCACGGCATCATTGCCGAGCTGAAGGCTGCGGGGCATAGGGTGGCCTTTGCGGGCGATGGGGTGAACGACGCTCCGGCGCTGGCGGCGGCCGATGTCGGCATTGCCATGGGCACGGGGGCCGATGTGGCCATTGAGAGCGCGGGCATCACGCTGATGCAGGGCGACCTGTCCGCCATCCTCCGGGCGCGACGGCTGGCGCAGGGCACGCTTGGTAATATCAAGCAGAACCTGTGGTTTGCCTTTGGCTATAATGCCGTGGGCATTCCGATTGCGGCGGGCGTGCTCTATCCGCTCACCGGCTGGCTGTTGTCGCCCATGGTCGCGGCGGCCGCCATGGCACTCAGCTCCGTGAGCGTGATTGCCAATGCGTTGCGGCTCAACGCCAAAAAACTCTAGGGTTCTTGCCGGGTCGGCGCATCGCTGCATTGACCCGGCGGCAGGGCCTTACTAGAAACCTGTCAGACAAATCACAGGGGCGAGGCCGCACCATGTCGAGGCTCGACAAATACCTAACCATCGAAGATCTGCGCAAAGCCGCCAAGCGCCGCGTGCCGAAGATGTTTTATGATTATGCCGACTCGGGCTCCTATACCGAGGGCACGTACCGGGCCAACACTGCGGATTTCGAGCAGATCAAGCTCAGGCAGCGCGTGGCGGTGAACCTTGAGAACCGCAATCTGACCTCGACCATGATGGGCCAGACTGTCGCCATGCCCGTGGCCATTGCGCCAGTGGGCTCGACCGGCATGCAGAGCGCCGATGGCGAGATCAAGGCCGCGCTGGCGGCCGAGAAATTCGGCATTCCCTTCACGCTCTCCACCATGTCGATCTGCTCGATTGAGGATGTGGCCGAAAACACAGCGGCGCCCTTCTGGTTTCAGCTGTATGTGATGCGCGACCGTGCGTTCATCGAGCGGCTGATCGACCGGGCGCGGGCGGCCAAGTGCCCGGTGCTGGTGTTGACCATGGACCTGCAGATCCTCGGGCAGCGCCACAAAGATCTGCGCAACGGGTTGCGTGCGCCGCCGCCGATCACGCCCAAGTTCCTCGTGGAACTGGCCACAAAGCTGCCCTGGGCCATCCCCTATCTCAAATCCAACAAGTACACGTTCCGCAATATTGCCGGGCATGTGAGCGAGGGCATGGACCTCGCCTCGCTGGCCAAGTGGACAGCGACGCAGTTCGATCTGACGCTCAACTGGAAAGATATCGGCTGGATCAAGGACCGGTTCGGCGGGCCCGTGGTGGTCAAGGGCATTCTCGATGCCGAAGACGCGCGGCTTGCCGTGCAGCATGGCGCCGACGCGATTATCGTCTCCAACCATGGCGGGCGGCAGCTCGATGGCGCGCCGTCGTCGATCCGGGTCCTGCCTGAGATCGTCGACGCGGTGGGCGACAAGACCGAGGTCTATATGGATTCAGGCATCCGCTCGGGCCAGGACGTGCTGAAGGCGCTGGCGCTTGGGGCCAAGGGCACGCTGGTCGGTCGCGCCATGGCCTGGGGACTTGGTGCGGGCGGCGAGGCCGGGGTAACCCGCGCGCTCGAGATCATTGCCAAGGAACTCGATACGACCATGGCGCTGATGGGCGAACGTGATGTGCGCAATATCGGGCCGCACAATATCTATTCCAACGATCTGCTGCGCCGCTGAGGTTGGCTTGGGTCGATGCGAAGTCAGGCGCGCTTTCGGGTGTCTGACTTCGACACGACAGGTGTTTGTGCCCAGGATACCCTGGATTTGACCGGACGGCCGTTTTTCACCGGGATCAGTGCTTGCGAGCCGTCCGGAAACTCCGCGATCAGCCGCAAGCTCCCACCGAGCCCGTCAAGATACCGCTCCAAGGTGCGAATCTGGCTGGTCTCCGGATTGCGTTCAATGCGCGAAATCTCCGCCTGTGAGATGCCTGAACTTGCGCTCAGGTCCACCTGAGTCTTGCCAAGCTGCTTGCGGAGTTCGCGCAGGTGTAGTTCTTGGCGGGCGAGTTTCAGGTCCGCAGCTATGGCGGCCTGCGTTTCGTCCGGCAATTGGCCGATGAGTTCGCTCAGGGGACGAAAATCAGATTTTTTCAGTTTGCGCATGTGAGCATCCCTATTCTGCCGCCAGCCACTGGCCATATCGCTGGTCTGCGACCCGAATGAGCCAGTCATAGAATCGCGTCTGGTTCTCGCCGCCCTTGTTGCCGCCTACCAGCACGATTGCCTGCCTGTCCGTGTCGAAGGCAAAGGCAAAACGCCAGTAGGCGTTCCCGATCTGAAACCGGATTTCCTTCATGTTGGGATAGCCGGAGCCGCGCAGCGTATCGACATTTGGCCGACCGAGTGCCGGGCCTTTGTCTTCAAGAAGCCCCGACACCACTGCAAAACGCCTCAGCACCCCTTAAGGAAGCTGGAAAAATTCCTCTTCGAAATCCGGGTGAACAATGACCACCCATTGCGTCATTCAAGGCTCTCAAAATATAGGCTATAACCAATAAATTCAACCCCTGACTCAGCCTTCGAGCGCCGTCACCTCTTTGGGGCCAAGCGCGATGCTGAAGGCTTCGCAGCTGTCGTCGAGTTCGGCGAGGGTGCGCGGGCCAATCAGCGGGATGGAGGGGAAGGGCTGGGCCAGCACATAGGCCAGGGCAACATGGATTGGGCTCTTACCGAGCGTTTTGGCGAGCGCGATGGCGCGGTCGCGGCGGGCGAAGTTCTGCTCGTTGTACCAGACCCGGACCAGTTCCTCGTTGTCGCGCTTGTCGCGACCGGCCCTGTCAGTGAAAAATCCACGCGCCTGGCTCGACCATGAAAAATTCGGAATCTGGCGCGCCGTGAGCCATGCTTTCCACGCCGGCGTTGAACTCGTGACGCAGCCGGCCCAGATCGGATCGAGCATTTCAGCAAGCGCGAAATTGTTGGAGAGGGCGCCGGGGGCGGTTTTACCAGTGCGGTGTGCATAGTCGATGGCGGCGTCCATGCGGTCGCGCGTCCAGTTCGAGCCGCCCCAGGGGCCGCGAATCCGGCCCTTCTTCACTTCGATGTCGATGGCATCGACAAATTCGCCCACCGGCACGTTCAGGTTGTCGCGGTGCATGAAATAGACATCGACATGATCGGTTTTGAGCCGGTCGAGCGTCTCGCCCAACTGGCGGCCGATCACATCGGGATAGCAGAGCGGCGAATGCGCGCCCTTGCCAATGATGGCAATCTCTTCGCGAATGCCACGGCTCGTGTGCCAATCGCCCAGCAGCTTTTCGGTGAAGCCCCCGGCGTAAATATAGCCGGTGTCGAACAGGGTGCCGCCCTTTTCGTAAAAGGCGTCGAGCAGGATGGCGCCCGAGGCGAAGGTGCGGAAATCCTCAAAGCCGAGGGCCACGGCCGACACTTTTTTGTTGAGGCCCGGGATGGATATCTGCGGAATGACGTTGCCCTTGTGCAGCGGGCGGTTGGCGAGCGGACGGGTGCGCTGCGCCGGTTTTTCGACACTGTATTCAATGCCGGCATCGGCGCGCCACTTATCGAGCACGCGGGCATTACCGAGGCTGTCAGCCCAGGTCATGCCGGGGGCAGTAAACTCCTGTTTGCCGGCGCGGATGGCGAGCGCCGCTGCATCGGCCTCGAAGGCATAGAGCCAGCCCTTTTCTTCGATCGCGATGGTTTCGACGGTCCCCTTGGGCCGGTGAATGTGGATGTGCCCGGTGCCGCCGCGATGGCCGGACGCGAACCAGAAATTGCTGACCTCAAGCCGACCCGTGGAGCCGTGAATGCGCAGCACATTATCGAGCCCGATCAGGATTCCGGCCGAGACCTCGGCCACAATGCCATTGGGGAATTTCAGCACGGCGGCGGCCCAGAGGTCGGCCCCGGTTTCGGCGAGATTGGCGGTGCCGAGCGTGGTGACGGGTTCGGCCACGGTTTGACCCGTAGCGGCCCCGACAATCAGCCGCGCCATGGATACGGGATAGCCGCCCACATCGAGAATGCCGCCGCCGGCAAGATCCGAGGCGAAATGCCGAAGCGCCGGGTTGATTGACCCCATCTGGTAGCCAAAACTCGACTGGATCATCCGCACCTCGCCGATGGCGCCTTCGCGCACGAGGCTGATGATCTTTTCGGTCATCGGGTGAAGCCGATACATATAGGCCTCGGCCGCAAAAGTGCCGGCCTTGCGATGGGCGTGGAAGACGGCATCGATCTCGAAGGCGGAAAGCGCCAAGGGCTTTTCCACCAGTACGTGCTTTCCGGCCTCTGCCGCCTTGATCGCCCATTCGGCATGGAATGGGTGCGGGGTGGCGATGTAGACGGCTTCGACCTCCTTATCCGCAAGGAGGGCGTCGTATCCGGCCAAAACGCGGGCGCCGGGGAACTGGGTCGCGAGATCAGGCCCCGGGGCGCGGCTGGCAACCGCCACCAGTTTCGAATGGTTGGAATGGGCAACGCCATCGGCAAAGGCGCGGGCAATCGTGCCCGGTCCGATGATCCCCCAGTTCAGTGTCTTCACCGTCGTCATGATCCTCGTCCCCTCCCCACGGCCGCAAGCCTAAATCGCGTTTGGCTTGAACGGTTGCCTTTGGCGCGATAACGATGCCCAAAAGGAAGGGGAGGGGCCATATGGTTTTTGGTCGAACCCTTCCGCAATCACGACTTTCCAAAGGGGTGGGCGATGTTTGTGGTGGGCGGGGAGAGCCTGATTGACCTGATTTCCGAGCCGGTGGGCGCCGATGGCACGATCCGGCTCGTGGCTCATCAGGGCGGGTCGCCCTATAATTGCGCCATCGCGCTCAGCAAGCTGGGTAATGACACCGGCTTTCTCTGTCCCATCAGTCAGGATGGGCTTGGCACATACCTCATGGGGCCGCTTGCCGCTGTGGGCGTCAAGCCGCTGCTTGCCGAGCGGGTTGCGGCGCCCACCACGCTTGCGGTGGTCACCTATGATGACAAGCGCAACGCGAATTATGGGTTTTACCGCAGCGCAGACCGCGCCTTTACCCGCGAGGGGCTGCTGAAGGCCCTGCCGGAAAAGCTCGATGTGTTTCAGGTCGGCGGGTTCTGCCCGATCAAGCCCGAGGATGCTGAAGTCTGGCTCGCCGTGGCGACCGAAGCCATGAAGCGCGGCGCGGCGCTGTCGATGGACCCCAATGTGCGGCCCTCGCTGGTTGATGATTTTGCCGGCTATGTACGTCGCCTCAACAGTTTCCTCGATATCGTGCAGCTCGTGAAAGTCTCGATCGAGGATCTCGTCGCGCTCAAGACCAATGGGCAGGCGAAGTCGCTTTCAGAAGCCGAGGAAGATCGGCTTGTTGAGGACTATGTCGCGGATTTCCTGTCGCGGCCCCGGCTCGAGCTGGTCATTGTCACCTATGGCGAGCGCGGCTCGCGCGCGTTCACCAAGTCCGCGCGGGCTGAGCAGGGCGTTCACGCCGCTGAGCCCTTTGGCGACACGGTGGGGGCTGGCGACAGCCTGATGGCCGGTGTGTTGACCCAGGCGCAGGAATGGGGCGCGCTGAAGCCCGGCGGGCTGGCGGCGCTATCGGCCGAGAAGCTCACCCAGCTTCTGCGCTTTGGCGCGGTGGTGGCCGGGCTCAATTGCCGTCATGTCGGCTGCGTGCCCCCCAGCCGTGCTGAGGTGGATGCCGTCCTGCGCGGCTGAACCCTATTGGTAAAACACCGTAGATATTTTTCCTGATCCGGGTTTAGATCGGCCGTACCCAAGGGGGAGGCCGCATTGGCCCGGCTCGCGCTTGCTTTGGACAGAGATGTGCCTGAAGGCGCCGATACGCTCGCGCTCAATGTCCGGGGCCGCACGGCTGAGGCCCTGTTCCGGCACCTGGGACAACCGGTGCTGTTCTACAAGGTGGTGCCCGAGATCATGCTGCTGTTTCTGGGCCGAGGCCGGGTGGCCGGGCTCGAGAGCCTTGGGGATGGGCGGCTCATCGGTCGGCTCGACCGGGTGGAGCGGTTTCTGGCCCCGGTTTCGGCGGTGAGTGAGGCCTCGGCACCGGGGGTCAAGACGCATCTGGCGCTTGGGGGGGAGCGGTTTCAGAAGGTGCTTGATGACGCCGGTGTGGGCCTCGACGCGGGCGCGACCACCGCCCTTGCCGAGGCTGCGCTGCAGTTTGAACGCGCGGCGCGGACCGGCGGTGCAGCGCCTTATCTCGCCATTCACGATCAGGTGCTGGGGCGGTGGGACTATCGCTGCGCGTTTACCGGCGCGCGCTTTGCGGCGGCCCGCGAGCGGCCTCACCCCGACCTCAGCGTCATTGCCATTCAGCCGCGCGAGCAGGGCGGGCCGCTGCACACCCGCAATTTTCTCCCCGCAACGGCCGATGCTGCGCAGGCGTTTCAATCGGGCGCACTCGCGGTGGGCTCCGATTACGGGCTTGTGGTCGCCGCCGGGCGGATTGAAGCGGGCCTCACCGAGCGGCTGCTGCCCCACCTTTTGCTGCCCGAGGATGACGCGTTGTGGCCGAGCCCTGAGCTTCTGCGCTACCATCGGCGCGAAATTGCGGGGCTGTGATCGCCTCCGCCGCTGCGCTAAAAAGGCTTGAAACCGCAGAGGATGCACCCTAACCCTCAGCGCCATTCTTCTCCAAGGACGCCCGCCATGCCGCAAGATGTCTTGAAGCTTCGTCAGGTTCTGTCGATTTCGCCGGTCATCCCGGTCATCGTCATCGACGATGTGTCGATTGCCCGCCCTTTGGCCGAGGCGCTGGTCGAAGGCGGGCTGATGGTGCTGGAAGTCACGCTGCGCACCGAGGGGGCTCTGCGGGCGATTGCCGAAATGGCCAAGGTGCCGGGCGCCATTGTTGGCTCCGGTACGGTGCGCAATGCGCTGCAGATGGGCCATTCGGTGGATGCGGGGGCGCAATTCATGGTGTCGCCGGGTGCATCGCCCCGGTTGCTTGACGCCGCTGAGGCGCATTCCATTCCGCTGCTGCCGGGCATTGCCACGCCGACCGAGGCGATGACGGCGGCTGAGCACGGCTACCAGATGCTGAAGTTCTTCCCGGCGGAAGCGCTCGGGGGCGCGAAGGTGCTGAAGGCCTATGCCTCGCCCCTGCCCGATATTACGTTCTGCCCCACGGGCGGCATTGATGTGGTGAAGGCCCGCGATTATCTGGCGCTCCCCAATGTCATCTGCGTTGGTGGGTCGTGGATCATGCCGGCCGATGCCCTGGCCAACCGCGACTGGAAGCGGGTTACGGCGCTGGCGCGGGAAGCCGCGCAGCTGAAGTCGGTCTGATGCGCCGCATCCTGATAGCTCTGGGCCTCCTCATGGTCGCTGAGGGCGCAGTGGCGGGCGAGGTGAAGGTGGCTGTCGCCTCCAATTTCACCGTAACCGCGGAACGTCTGGCCGCAGCGTTCACGGCCAGGACGGGCGATGAAGCGGTGCTGAGCTTTGGCGCGTCGGGCGCGCTCTATACCCAGATCGCGCAAGGGGCGCCCTTCGAGGTGCTGCTCTCGGCCGATGGCGCCCGCCCCCGCATGGCCATTGAAAATGGCTTTGCGGTCGGGGGCACACGCCAGACCTATGCGATTGGTGCGCTGGTGCTCTATGCGCCCGGCCTTGACCTGACGTCGGGGTTCGGGGTGCTCAAGGCCGACGCCTTTGCGCACCTTGCCGTTGCCGATCCCACCACGTCGCCCTATGGGGCGGCGGCGGATTTCGCGCTGGCGGCGCTCGGGCTCAAGGGCCCGCTGGCTGACCGGCTGGTGGTGGGCGAAAACATCGGCCAGACGCTGCAATTTATCGAAAGCGGCAATGCCGAGCTCGGGTTTGTCGCGCTCGCGCAGGTGATGGATCAGGACAAGGCCCATGTGTGGGTCGTGCCGCGCAGCCTCTACCGGCCCATCGCGCAGGACGCGGTGTTGCTGAACCCCGGCGCGGACAATGCTGTGGCCAAGGCCTTTCTCGACTTCCTGAAATCGGATGAGGCGCGGACCATCATCGGCGCTTCGGGCTATGAACTGCCCTGAACGGAAGGCTAGGGTCGGCGCATGGATGCGCTCTATTCACCGATCCTGTTGACCCTCGGGCTGGCCGCCAGTGTGACGCTGGTGCTGCTGGTCCTCGGCACGCCCCTGGCGTGGTGGCTCAGCCAATCGCATTCCCGCTACAAGGAGGCGGTGGCGGCCATCGTGCAATTGCCGCTGGTGCTGCCCCCGACAGTGCTCGGGTTTTACCTGTTGATCGCGCTCGGCCCGTCCGGGCCCGGCGGGTGGCTTGCCGGGCTTTGGGGCGCGCGCACTCTTGCCTTTTCATTCACCGGGCTCGTCATCGGCTCGGTCATTTACTCACTGCCCTTCATGGTCCAGCCGCTGCGCAATGGCTTTGATGCCATGGGGCGCGAACCGATCGAGGCGGCAACGACGCTCGGTGCCTCGGGCTGGCAGCGGTTCTGGCGGGTGGCGGTACCGGCAGCGCGGCCGGGCTATATCACCGGCGCGGTGCTGACCTTTGCCCATACCGTGGGCGAGTTTGGCGTGGTGCTGATGATCGGCGGGAATATCCCGGGCGAAACGCGCGTCGTCTCGGTGGCGATTTACAATGCGGTGGAGCGGCTCGATTGGGGCACAGCGCATCTGTTGGCGCTCGGCCTCGTGGTGTTTGCGTTTTTCACCATCACGCTCATCAGCCTCGCGGCGCGGCGGGGGGCCGAGCGCGTGACGCGCGATTGAGCCTTGGCGTTATTTCCCGTAAGCCTTGGGGCTGATTGACCGAACCGAGGTTGCCTTGCCCCAGGATCTCGCGCGTATCCGTGCTTTCGTCCAGGTGTTCGACGCTGGCGGCTTTTCCGCCGCCGCGCGGACGCATGGGCGCTCGAAGGCGCTGTTGTCGAAATATGTCACCGAGCTTGAAGATCATCTCGGTGTGCGGCTCATGAACCGCACGACGCGCAAGCTGGGGCTGACCGAAGAGGGGGAAGCCTATTATCGCGAAGCCAGCCAGATTCTGCAGCAGCTCGATGACCTCGATGCGTCAATCACGGAGCAATCGGCCAGCCCGCGCGGGCTGATCCGCATTTCGGCGCCGCGTAATTTCGGCGAGCGCAGCCTTGCGCCTGCGATATTCGCGTTTCTCGCGGAAAACCCGCTGGTCTCCATTGATCTGCGGCTCGAAGACCGCTTCGTCGATCTTGTGGAAGAGGGCATTGATGTCGCGCTGCGGATCACCACGCTGTCGGATTCGTCGCTGATTGCGCGCAAGATTGCGCAGGCGGGTCGGGCGCTCGTCGTTGCACCCTCGCTGCTCGAGCGCGTCGGTACGCCCAAGCGTCCGGAAGACCTGCGCGGTCTGCCGATGATCCTCGACAGCAACATGGCCCATATCGGTCAGTGGCGCTTTGTGGATCACGGCCAGCCGCTCAGCGTTTCGGTGACGGCCGGTCGCGTGCGGGTCAATTCGCCAGTGGCGGCGGTGGATGCGGCTGCGGCGGGCCTTGGCTTTGCCTTCGTGCCGCGCATGCTGGCTGAAGTCCATGTGGCTGAGGGGCGGCTCGTTTCAGTGCTGGATAGTTTCGCGGTTGAACATACCAGCCTGTTTGCGGTCTATCCGCACAAGAAGCATCTCGCCGCCAAGGTGCGCGCGCTGATCGACCATCTGGTCGAATGGTATTCGGACCCCAACCGGCTCACTCTCGCCTGATCGGGCGCGGGTGCCGCGCCGTATTGGTGCATGCGACGTTCCCGAGCCTTGCCCCCGGCCTCAGCGAGGCTATGGTGCGCCCCAATCCCTGAATAAAGACAAAGAGCCCATGTCCCAGCATCTGCCCGCCGGCCATCCCGCTGTGAAGCCCCCGAAAGTGGGGGTGCTTCTGTCCAATCTCGGTACGCCCGATGCGACCGATTATTGGTCGATGCGGCGCTACCTTTCGGAATTCCTGTCGGACCAGCGGGTGATCGAGCTGCCGAAAATCCTCTGGCAGCCGCTCCTGCAGGGGATCATCCTGTCGGTCCGGCCGCAGAAATCGGGCGCCAATTACAAGCGCATCTGGGATCAGGAGGCCAATGACTCGCCGCTGCGCGTCATCGCCAAGCGGCAGGTCGCCAAGCTGCAGACGCGGCTGGGGGAGAGCGCCGTGGTGGCCTATGGCATGCGCTATGGCAACCCGTCGCTGGCCTCGGGGATCGCGCAATTGCAGGAGGCCGGATGCACCCGTATCCTGCTCGCACCGCTTTATCCGCAATATTCAGCCACCACGGTGGGCACGGCCAATGACAGGGCCTTTGAAACGCTCATGAAAATGCGCTGGCAACCCGCCATCCGCACGCTGCCGGCCTATTTCGAGGAACCGGCCTATGTGAAGGCGCTGGCCGAGAGCATAGCGGAGGGCGTGGCGAAGCTCGACTTCACCCCCGATGTGATCCTCACGTCCTATCACGGCATGCCGATCACCTATCTGACCAATGGCGACCCGTACCATTGCCAGTGTTTCAAGACGACGCGGCTCGTGCGCGAGTATCTCGGCTGGGCCCCTGAAAAGCTGAAGGTCACGTTCCAGAGCCGGTTCGGGCCGTCGAAATGGCTGCAGCCCTACACCGACAAGACGCTGATGGCGCTGCCCAAAGAGGGCAAAACCAAGGTGGCGGTCGTGGCCCCGGCCTTTTCGGTCGATTGCATCGAAACACTCGAGGAAATCGCCATTACCGGCGAGGAAGAGTTCATACATGCCGGCGGCGAGCGCTACGCCTATATTCCCTGCCTCAATGACAGCGACCGGGGCATGGACATGCTCGAAGCGGTGATCCGCAAGGAGCTGATGGGCTGGGTCTGATCCGCCGAAACGCTCATCAGGCCAGCAGCCGCTCGGGCACCAGTTTCTGCTCGATAGTGAAATAGTCCGACCACGGATTCGGTCCTGCAAGGCGCTCCAAGACCTCGGCCAGCGAAAACCCGTTGGCCGCGGTCAGATGGCCCAACTCATCCCAGGCGACGGGCAGGGCACAGGGGGCACCGGGCCGGGCGCGGGTCGAAAACGGGCAGATGGCCGTCGCGCCGCGCTCGTTGCGCAGGTAATCCACAAACAGGCGGTCCTTGCGCCTCGCTTTACTCATGGTGGCGACATACCGCTTCGGCTCATCGGCTTCGAGCCTTTTGGCGAATGCTCTGGCAAACTGCTTTACCGCCGACCAGTCGAGTGTGGGGGTCAGCGGGGCCACCACATGCACGCCCTTACCACCCGTCAGCAGCGGGAAAGTGCTGAGCCCCAGCGCCGCCAGCCGGTCGCGGATGTCATAGGCGGCTGCCGTGACATGGGCAAAGGGCAGGCCCTCATCGGGATCGATATCGAACACCAGACGATCGGGGGTCTCCAGTTCGTCGGTGCGGCTGCCCCAGATATGGAATTCGAGTGTCGACATCTGCACGGCAGCGGCAATGCCGTTGAGTCCTTCGATAAACAGGTAGTCTTTGGTTTCGTTGTCCTTTTCGGTAATCGGCACCTTTTTCAGCGCGTCGGGGAAACCCCCTGAGTCATGCTTTTGAAAAAAGCAGGCTCTGGCCCGGCCCTGCGGGCAGCGCACGAGGCTCAAAGGACGGCGAATGAGATGCGGCAGCATGCGCTCGGCAGCGCGCTCATAATAGGCGATGAGTTGCGCCTTGGTGACGCCCTGGCCGGGAAACACCACCCGATCGGGGTTGCTGAGCGCTATGCCCAGGCGCTTGGCGGCGGCGACACCCGCTGCGCCATCGGGCGGGGTCGCCTCGAGCCGGGCCGGGCGCTCGAGATGAATGACGTCGGCGCTTTTGTCGCCGCGCAGGCCAATGAACGACGGGTGGCGCAGGTGGCCATCCGGTGTCAGCTCGGTAAAGGCGACTTCGGCCACGAGGTCAGGCTCAACCCAGCGGGCGGCCCGGGCGATGACACGCGGCACGTCTTCGAGGGGCGGCGTTTTGCGGCGCCGCCTGTCCAGCAGCCGTTGCACCGTTTCGGCGGTTTCGTGGGTATAGCCGGTGCCAACCCGGCCTCGATAGACCAGCCGGCCATCCTCCCACGTGCCCAGGATCAGGCTCGCGAAGGTGGATTTACGCTCTGAGGGGCGCCAGCCGACAATCACGAATTCCTGCCGTTTGGTGCATTTGATTTTCAACCAGGAGCGGCCCCGGTCGGGGCGGTACGGCGCATCGGCCAGCTTGGCGATCACGCCTTCCTCGCCATTGGCGCACATGTGGTTCAGCACCTCTTCGCCATGGCCCTCCACGTGATCGGAATAGTGGATCGGGCCCTCGGTGGACGCGTCGGCGAGGGTCGCGCGCAGGATGGCCTTCCGCTCCTTATTGGGACGGCGTTCAAGCCGTTCGCCGTCTTTTTCCAGGATATCGAAGACGAAATAGGCCAGCGGCCCCCGTTTCGACAGATGGTCCTTCAGGGTGGAAAAATCCGACCGGCCATTTTTGATGGCGCAGATTTCACCATCAAGGAGCAGTGTACCCGCTGTGAGGCGACAGAGCGCAGGGACGAGATCGGCAAAGGTGTCGGTCCAGTCATTGCCGGCGCGGGTGTAAATCCGCACCTGATCCCCCGCGATTGCCGTGATGGCGCGGTAGCCATCATATTTCATCTCGAACAGCCAGTCCCTGCCGGTGGGCACATGATCGACCAGCGTCGCCAGCTGCGGCGGGCTGAACGCGGGCAGGGCTTGCGCCTTGCCCATTGACCAGACGGCGACATCGGCACTTTCGCCAGCCTGGGCGGCGGCGCGGCGGGCCGATTTGCGGGCCGGTCGGCCCGCTGCAATGTCCTCGAGCGTTCGGCCCGAGATGACGCTGGTCTCAAAGCGGGCAACCAGATCGTCGGTTTCGCTGGCGGTGCCGTCCCGGCGCTTGATCAGCAGCCAGTTTTCGCGCGGGCCGGATCGGGTCTGCTGGTCACGGCCCTTCATGTGGACGAGAACCCATTCGCCCTGCATCCGCTGGCCATTGAGCCGAAACTTGAGATCACCCGTGGCCAGGCCCTCGTGCGGATCGCCCAGCGGCTCCCAGGTGCCTTCATCCCAGACCATCACGGTGCCACCGCCATATTCGCCCTCAGGAATGGTGCCCTCGAAGCTGCCGTAATCGAGCGGGTGATCTTCGACGTGCACCGCAAGCCGCCGGTCGGCCGGATCAAGCGAAGGCCCCTTGGTGACAGCCCAGCTTTTCAGCACGCCGTCGAGTTCGAGCCGGAAATCGAAATGGAGGCGCGTCGCAGCGTGTTTTTGCACGACGAAGCGGCGGGTTGGCCCGGATGGCACCGGTGCCGTGCCCTCGGGCTCCGCGGTGCGGGTAAAGTCGCGCTTTTTCTGATAGGGCTGCAGCGGATCGGTGCGGGTCATGGGCCTGACCTTTTACCGGCAGGTGCCTTGCGGCCCGGAGCGGCTTTGCTGGACTTGGTGGCGGTATCGGCGGGTTCGCGCTCAAGGCTGCGCTACAGCGCTGCCATCAGGTCAACGACATTGGACCCGGTACGCGCCGGGGCGGTCTCTTCAATGGTGACTTTCCGGCCCTTGGTCTTCAGTTTTTCCGCGATCAGGTCCCGCAGCGCCGCCTGGTAATGGTCGGTGAAGGCCTTGGGCTCGAAGGGCGCCGTTTTCTTCTCGATCAGCGCCATCGCGACTTCGAGCAGATCGGCTTCGGCCGGATCTTTCGACACATCGGCGAAAAAGGGTTCGGCTGAGCGCAGCTCATCGGGGTAGTGCAGGGTCTCGAGCAGGAGCCCCCGGCCACAGGGCTTGATGGCGACAAGATATTCCTTGCCGCGCAGCGCTAACTGGCCGAGCCCGATCTTTTTCGTCTGGCGCAGGGCGTCGCGGATGACGCGGAAAGCGTCTTCAGCCAGATCGTCGGCGGGGGCAATAAAATAGGGGCTGTCGTAATAGAGCGGCGGGATTTCGGCTTCATCGACAAACTGCACGAGATTGAGCGTCTTGCGGGTTTCGAGCCGCACCGCGTCCAGCTCGTCGTCTTCGAGCAGCACATAGTCGCCCTTGTCGTATTCGTAGCCCTTTTTGATTTCCTCAGGGGGAATCCGGCCGATGCCGTCGACCACCTTTTCGTAGTGTACCCTTTTGCCGCTCGGCGCATGGATCTGATGAAAGCTCGGGCGTGCCGAGGCTTTCGTGGCGGTGAACAGTTCAACGGCGATGGACACCAGCGAGAGGCGGAGCTGGCCGCGCCAGAGGGGTCGGGTGACTGTGGGCATGGATGCTTCCCTTTCGCCGTGAAAAACGACAGGGAGGCAAACACGTTCCCGTCTGGCCGAGCGGCCAGACGCCCATCAGGGCTGCAAATCGAGCGGAACCGGCGGCTTTTCGTATTTGAGCCGGATGGTGACGCGCTGGTTGGCGCTCATATAGGGGTCGGTGGGAAAGAACGGGTCGGATTCGCCCTTGCCGTTCACCGCCACGATGCGCTCGGGCGAGAGGCCGAATTCTTCAAGGATTTCGCGCGTTACATCGGCCCGGTCAAAGCTCAGTTCCCACTTGCCATAGCGCGGGTTGGGATAGGTGACGCCCGCCGAGGTGTGGCCTGAAACCTCGATCTCATTGGGGAGCCGGTTGAGAAGCGGGGCCATGGCGGCGAGCGCCTTGCGGGTGAGTTCGAACGGATATTTCGACCCCTCGGGGAACATGGAGCGCCCTTCCTGATCGGTAATCATGATGTCGAGCCCTTCATCGGTCTCGGCGACCACCACATTGTCGCGCACGGCGGTGATGTCGGGGTTGTCCTGGAAGGACTGGCGCAGCGTCGCGGCGGCGAGGGCGAATGCGGCTGATTTTTCAGTGTCGGTCTTTTCGTTGACGAAGGTGTTGGCTTCCTGCCCCTGCTTTTCATTATCGGCATGGTTGATGGTGGCGAATTCGCTGCGGGCCTTGGTGCTTTCGGCACTGACCTGCTTGGCGTAATCGCGCTTGGGGTTGCCCATGCGCTCGATCATGCCGCCCATCTTCGACATGGGCGTGATGCCGAAGGCATCTTTCACCGAGCCAGCGGCGACGTTGAGCTTGGATTGATCCTGTACCGAGAAGCTGAGCAGCATCACGAAAAACGCCATGAGCAGGCTCATCAGGTCGGCGAAGGAAATAACCCACGCGCCGCCGTGTCCGCCGCCCCCGCCGCCGCCTTTCTTGTTGCCGCTCATCAGGCCGCATCCAGAACCTGATCGCGCGAATGCAGCGGCAGGAACGCCGCCAGCTCGTCGCGGATCGTCGCGGGGTTGCGGGCTTCGCGGATCATCACGAGGGCTTCGATGATCAGGCTGCGGCTCGTGCCTTCCTCAGCGGCGCGGTGCGACAGCTTGTCGGCAATCGGCAGCAGGATGACGTTGGCGAAAAACGCGCCGTAGAGCGTGGTGAGCAGCGCGATGGCCATGCCGGGACCGATCTTTTTCGGGTCATCCATATGGGCGAACATGGACACAAGACCAATCAGCGTACCCACCATGCCCATGCCCGGCGCCGCTTCGCCCAGTGCCTTGAAGATCATATGGCTGAGGTGCAGGCGTTCGTAATCGAGGTCGCGTTCGCGTTCGAGCGAGGAGCGGATGGCTTCAGCGGTAAAGCCATCGGCAATCATGCGCACGCCGCGCTTGAAGAAGGGGTCATCGACATCCACCGATTCGAGCGCAATCGGGCCCTGGCGGCGCATGACTTCGGCAATTTCGGCGATCTGTTCGATCAGTTCAACGATCGACACATGCTTGTAGAACAGGGTGGATTTGAAGGCGTTGGCTACGCCGCTGAGGAAGGAACCCATGGTGTAGCGCGTCAGCACCGTCATGGCGCCGCCGCCGATCACCACGCAGGTGGCAAGCAGGTTGACGAACATCAGCGGGTTCGAGCCCTCGAGCAGAATGGCGACGAAGATGAAGCCGACGCCACCGACGAGTCCGATAATTGATGCGATATCCATGCGAGGTCATTCCCGTTACCGCAGTCTTGCGGCTTCAGGTCAAACTCTGCCAAATCCGGGATAATAGGCGCTTAAATATAAGGGTTAACGCTTATATAAAATGGGTCTAGCCCACGGTCTTGTTGAGAATCCTCAAGATTTCGCTGCGGAAATCCTCAGCCAGATCGTCGCGGTCGAGGGCGAAGGCCACGTTGGCAGTGAGAAAGCCCAGCTTGCTGCCGCAATCATAGACTTTGCCCTGGTACTTCACCCCGGTGAAGGGCTGGCTGCGGATCAGGGTCTGCATGGCGTCGGTCAGCTGGATTTCGCCGCCCGCGCCCCGGGTCTGGCTGTTGAGAATACCGAATATCTCGGGCTGCAGAATATAGCGACCGGAAATGAACAGGTTTGACGGCGCGTCTTCGGGGCGGGGTTTTTCGACCATGGAGGTGATGGCAAACGCGCCATCGGCCCCCGTGCCACGCCCGACGATGCCATAGGACGAGACTTCCTTGGGATCGACTTCTTCGACGCCAATGACATTGCCGCCCGTTTCATCATAGGCGTCCATCATCTGGCGGAGAACGCCGGGGCGGGCCCGGAACACCATGTCGGGCAGCAACAGAGCGAAGGGCTGGTTGCCCACCAGTTCGCGGGCGCACCACACGGCGTGGCCGAGGCCCAGCGGCTCCTGCTGGCGGGTGAAACTGGTCTGGCCGGCAATTGGCAGGTCGCGCCACAGCTCTTCGAGCACATCGAGCTTGCCGCGGGATTGCAGCGTGTGCTCAAGCTCATACTGCCGATCAAAATGATCTTCGATCACGCCCTTGTTGCGCCCGGTGACGAACACGAAATGCTCGATCCCGGCCTCGCGCGCCTCATCGACGGCATATTGGATCAGCGGCCGGTCGACGACCGTCAGCATTTCCTTCGGCATGGCCTTGGTGGCGGGCAAAAAGCGGGTGCCGAGACCGGCGACGGGAAAAACAGCTGTGCGAACGCGTTGCTGCACCTGACACTCCATCAGTATTTATCGGTATAAACCCATAGGTCTGCCGATATCACATTTGCGGCATAATGCCATAGCAACGGGTTAAAATGCGATGACGATTCTTGTTACGGGCGGCGCCGGTTACATTGGCAGTCACATGGTGCTGCGGCTGATCGATGCCGGGCATGAGGTCGTGGTGCTCGACAATCTGAGCACCGGGTTCGACTGGGCCGTGCCCGATGCGGCACAGCTCGTTGTTGGCGACATGGGCGATGCGGACCTGACGGCCAGGGTCATTGCCGACCACAAGGTGGCATCGATCATTCATTTTGCGGCCTCCATCGTGGTGCCCGATTCCATGGCTGATCCTCTGGGCTATTATCGTAACAATACGGCGTCGGCCCGCACCTTGATTGAAAGCGCAGTCAGGGGCGGGGTGCAGGACTTCATTTTTTCGTCCACGGCGGCTGTCTATGGCATGGCCGGGCTTGCGCCGGTGGCTGAAGATGCGCCGCTTGATCCGATGTCGCCCTATGGGCGCAGCAAGCGCATGGTCGAATTGATGCTGGCCGATGTGGCGGCGGCCCATGGGCTGCGGGTCGGCATTCTGCGCTATTTCAATGTTGCCGGGGCTGATCCCAGTGGCCGATCGGGGCAAAGCACGCCCAAGGCGACGCATCTCATCAAGGCCGCTGTTGAAGCCGCCACCGGCAAGCGCGCCGGGCTCTCGGTGTTCGGCACTGATTATCCCACGCCCGACGGTACGGGGGTGCGCGACTATATTCATGTGAGCGACCTCGTTGCGGCGCATGCGCTGCTGCTCGATTATCTGCGGGCGGGTGGGGCCAACCCGGTGACCTTCAACTGCGGCTACGGGCACGGCGCTTCGGTGCGCGATGTGATCAGCACGGTGGAGCGGGTGGCCGGCGTCACGCTGAACGTGACCGAGGAACCGCGTCGGCCGGGCGATCCGGCCTCGGTGGTGGCGAAATCGGACAGGATCCGGCAGGTGCTCGGCTGGGCACCGGCCTATGATGATCTCGACCTGATCATCACCCATGCTCTCAATTGGGAGCGGCAGCGGCGCAATCGGTTCTAGTCCAGGGTCCGGTGACGAATCCTGTTCGCACGGCGGGGCGAAAGCCGCTAAACTGGGTTCATGCGGAATAAACACACATGGCTGGCGAAGCTCGTTACGGTTCTGGCCGTGGCGAGCATGCTGGCTTTGGATCTGCTGCCTGTTTCGGTGCAGGCGGCCGAGGCGGGGGCGGTGATCCTGCCGCCAGCGCTCATTGCGCAAGCGAGCGAGACGCCCAAGCGGCGGAAGACGCTGTTGGACCTGCTGTTCGGCAACCGGCAGCGCGATCAGGCCGTGCCCCAGCCCGAGCGGCGCGTGAAGCCCAAACCCGCCGCGGCGCTCCCGGCAACGCCCAAGGTTGCGAAGGCCGAAACGGCGACGCGGCTCTGGGTGATTGGCGATTCGATGGGCAATGATCTCGCCAAGGCGCTCGAGCGCTATTACGCCGAAGACCCCAATCTCGTGGTGGTCAATGGCGCCATAAGCCCCTCGGGTTTTGTGAACCCGGCGGCGGCGGATTGGCCAAAGCTCGTGGCCGAAAAGGTAGCCGAGCGCGGCTTTGACATTGCCGTGATGATGATCGGCATCAATGATAACCAGAGTTTCGCCGGGCTCGATGGCGCAGCCATCCAGCGCGGTACGCCGGAATGGTCGGCGCTCTATTCCGAGCGGGTCACGGCGGTGGCCACAACCTTACGCGGGGCGGGCCTGCCGCTGGTCTTTGTCGGGCTGCCGCCGATGGAGGCGCCCAAGTTCGGGCAGACCATGGTGCGGATCAATGAGATCGACCGGCTCGCCGTATTCAGCGCCGGGGGCGAGTTCGTCGATATTTACGATCGCTTTGCCGGTGAGAATGGCGGCTACACCGCCCGCGGCCCCGATGTGACGGGCGTTGTGGTGCGGATGCGCAAGGACGACGGCATCCACCTCTCGAGCGCGGGCGCCGACAAGCTGGCATTTTTTGTGGGCCAGTCGCTGCGCGCCTATTATCGCGGGGCCGGCGGGGCGGGGATCGCCGTAACCGATCCGCTCGCCGGGACCGATGCCATGGCCATGCTGCGGCCGCCCTATCAGGGGCTGGGGCAGATGACGCTGTTGCGTGTGGCGGGGCCGGTGACCATGCTGTCAACCCAGCCGAGGCGCGCTGCTGATCTGGTCGTGGCCGGGAGCGATGCGGGGCTGAGCTTCAGTCTGACGGACCTCGTGAGCGCCCCGGCTGGCCGGGCCGACAGCTTTGCCGTGCCGCGCTGAATGAAAAAGGGCCACCCGAGGGCGACCCTTGATTCAGGCGGTGGGTCGGCGGATCAGAACTTGTAGTTGAGGCCTGCCGTAATGGCGCTCGAGGTGAGCTTGACCGTATCGGTTTCGCCGCCGAGCACGTAATCCTGTGCGCCCAGATCGGTGTAGCGGTACTGCACATCGAGCGAGAGGTTCTGCATGAGCGAGACCTCGACGCCGGCGCCCACGGTCCAACCCATGTGCATGTGCGAGTCGGTATCGGGACCGGCGTTTTTATCGACGCTCACGCTGCCAGCGGCGAGACCGGCCGTGACATAGGGGAGGAACGCCCCGGAATCCATGCCGACGCGGCCGCGCAGCGAGCCAACCCACTCAAGCGAGTAGCCGTAGCCGCCATCGTCTTCGACAGAGACATCGGCAAGGGCGAGATCGGCCGCAGCGCCGAGGACGACGCCCTGACCGGCGGTGAAGTTCACGCCGCCGACGAGACCGCCGAGCCAACCGGAGAGATCAGCCGTGTTGGCGATATCGCCGGTCTGGTCGGCGCCGCCGAAACCATAGCCAGCAAAAACGCCTGCATAGAACCCATCCCAACCGCCGGTGCCGAGCGAGTAGTCGGCCCCCATGCTGGGCTGGGCGTTGATCAGAAGATCGGCGGCGTGGGCGGAAATCGGGCCAGAAGCGGCAACGCCGCACAGAAGGGCCAGGGCAATACGCTTCATTTCAAACTCCAAGGTACGCGAGGGACAATGTCCTTGTGAGCCCTATGAATCATCGGCAATTGCAAAGATTCCGTTTACGCCATTTTCACCATGGTTAGCAGAGGGTTAACGGTTGGTAATCCGGAGCAAAAAAACACCCCGCCAGGCGGTGCCGGCGGGGTGAGGGTTGAGCGCTCGGGCGCGAGCGCGCGGAGGACCTAGAAGCGGAAGTGCAGGCCGGCCGTGACCTGCTGGCTGGTGAGGCTCAGGCTGGCCGTATCGTACAGATCGTAATCGGCAGAACCGAAATCATTGTAACGGTACTGAAGATCGATCGACATGTTTTCGGACGCGGCGATTTCAACGCCGACACCGGCGGTCCAGCCCACATGGGTCTGGGTGTCTTCATAGTCATAATATTCGTCGGTCGCGGTGGCGTTGGCGAAGGCCAGACCGGCGGTGACGTAGGGCATGAAGGTTCCGGCATCAATGCCCAACCGGCCACGCAGCGAGCCCGTCCAGTTGACGTTGTAGTCGAAATCATCCGGAACATCGTATTCGGTCGAGCCGCTGATATTGGTCCAGGCGATATCGCCCACGATGCCCGCGACAATGCCGTCCGTCATGTGGAAATTCACGCCCGCGTCAACGCCGGCAAGCCAGCCGCTCGCATCGAAATCGTCTTCGGTCAGATCGTAATAGTCCGTGTCCGAGCTGGTCACGGTGCCCCAAGCGGTGCCAGCAAAGACGCCGACGAAGGCCCCATCCCAGTTGCCGCCCGTTTCGACCATGCCGACCATCGGAGCGGGTTCGTTAATGATGAGGTCCGCTGCGTGAGCAGCCGAGCTTACGGCGATAGCCGCGACGCCGGCCAGAAGAAGTGCGGAAATTCGAGTCATAAGGTGCCTCCAAGCAAGGTCATAAGGTGACGCCGGGACTATTTCCAACTCAAATTGGATCGGTTGTCGCCTCATTTTTTCATAAAACCGGCATGAAATGTCCAATTGTTGCACTATTGCATCAAATAGGCAGTCAATCCTGTAGAGGTAATACTAAATAGTACGTATTTATTTTGACTAAATCGACATTGGTTTATACGTAATGACCAGCGAAATTGCGCTTGCTGCATCCGCACTTGCGCGTGGGCCAAAAAGAGAGCGGGGAGGTTGCCCGCCCGGCCCGATTCACGCTGTGGAGACCTGAGTTTCGATCAGGGGCGGCGCGTGTTGTCTCGGATTTCCTTGAGCAGATCGTGGATGGAGAAAATCACCAGCCACAGCTCAACCGAAATGCGCCAGACGACGATGGCGGCAAAGCCGCCAACGAGGGCCAAGAGCAGCGCCAGGCCGCTGTTGTAGCCCGAGCCGCGCATCATCGGGCTTGACCCGGCAACGAGCGCCCCGACGACGGCCCCCAGCGTCAGCACGACGATCAGGATGAGACCGATCCAGTAAATGACACGCACAATGCGCGGATAGATGAAGATATCGAAATTCAGAAAGGCTTTGAACATGCGGGGCCCCCGGTTGACTGTCAGGGGCCGACCCTAGGCGGGTGCGCAGCGAAAGCAAGGCATTGCGGCTATCGGATTGTCGATCTCAATCTGGCGGATCGACTTGCGTCCTGCCACCAGATGGTGGGTGCGACAGGGATTGAACCTGTGACCCCTACCGTGTGAAGGTAGTGCTCTCCCGCTGAGCTACGCACCCGACCTTTTTGTTGGGTAGGAAAATCAACTGCTTAGCGCAGTGTATCCGAAGACGGATGTCGCTGCAAAGTACCCGCCTGACACAGTTGGTGTGACACGGTTGTGACAAGGTGGCATATCGGCGTGCAAGTGGGAGTTCAGCGCAAAGGGGGGTACATGGACCGGCAAAGGCACTGCCCCCCGTATAGCTGGCAATAGCTTTCACCCTAAGATCACCCACTATTTTTAAGTATTATCACGCATTTCTTGACTTACAAAATGTCGCGGGAACAACTCGCCTAGTTTACAATTCTAATTCTCATTTATCCGGGCCATCGATCATCAACCTTAAGATCACCATCGCAATGCGCATACTCTGCAAACTGGCCCGTTTGGACACCCCTGCATACCCAAACATAGTTCCCCTGATTGTCAAATCCGTCCCAGTCCCAGTCCACATCTACAGTTTCGGTATTTAAAATTGGCAGGGCGTCTATCGCCTCGTCAATAGTCATCACTTCGCCATAAGGCTTAAGGCAAATGCTGGCCCAATTACTGTCCTTCAAACCTGCAAGACATATTGCCTCTCCTAGGCTGATCCCAAATGGCCTGCCGCAAATTATTGACCAACGGGCCCCAGTTGCTCCGCGACAAATGCCCTGAGCCAACGGCAAGTGCTCTCCAAAAGTGCGACATACGCCGACGACGTCTCCACCAGTTAGGGCACGGCACACAGCGTCACCCAAGCTGTATCGCATGGGTATTCCAAAGCTGAGAACATCACAGGCATCTGCGTTGACATCTCCAACGCCAGCAGCACAAACGCCCTCTTCAAAGCTTATGGCCTTATCAATACCGGGCAACAACGATCTATGTTTGCATCGCGCGGCGTCTTTATTCCACACGACGCAAAATGCAAAGCCCGCCGCTTGGGAAACCGCATATGTATTATTATCGTACACATTCTCTTTGATCAGGAGATTTATTATCGAGTCCAGCAATGGGGACCCTGTTGTTCTCTGCTGCGCAAGAGACGGACCTGTCAGTGTCAAGGATATGAGGAAAAAAAGTGCGAAGAGGTGACCAAAATATAATCGGCGTGAGCATATTCTCATGATTAAGCAGCCCCCCCTAAACTAGCACCTAAAATCGAACTACGAAGTCAGAGATTACATCTCTCCGCAGGGCTTTAGGCTAGCAGCTTGAATGAAGCGGTCAACTCGATTCAGCTAAGAGAAAGCCTAGGTCATTGTGCGCGTCACAGTTCCGGAGGGCTGTAGAATGCCGTACTGGCCTACCTATATGCGGTTGGCCCCATTAGGCCGTATTGCGCCAGAGCCGACAACCTAAACCATGATGTGACCAGTCCCTAACTCTGTCCCATCCCAAACGTCTCAATGCAGAACCTACATCCTTCGCGTGCGGATGTGTTCGGTATTTCCCTTGTAGCCTGAGCACCAGTTCCTCCATAGACCAGTGGCGGTCCCTCTGCGCAGGGGGGAGCGAGCGCATCAATTCCTCGATCTGCTGGTCGAGGGGTTTGTAGGGTGGCGCTGCACTCTGACTTGCCTTGCGTTGGCGCTGCTCCTCCTCCGCACGGAGGCTCGCTTCCCTGATTTGCCGTAGCTGTTCTCGGTAATGTCGTAGGTACATGGCTTCTCACTGGTGGTGGTCGAGGGCGTCTGCGCACTTTGCGCACTTTTCAGGCTTTTTCAGAAAATTTTCTATAGACGAATATAATAGAAAATTTTCCTCAAAACAGCTGAAAAGTGCGCAAAGTGCGCAGCACCCTTGTATTACGGCACGATTGGCGCTGCGGTAGATTGCAACGGTTGAAAGTCAATGTCTTTGTAGTGACGGCGACCCAGATCAAGTTCAATATTCCGTTCAGCGAGACGTTTTGTGAATTTTGCTTGCGAAACAGGATGATGTCCAGTGTCAGTGCAGTAGTTATAGTATGAAGTGTATACCTTCCCCTTTTCGATCGTATTACCATACGCGTTTATCATGTGTTGACTGAACCAATCACCAATAATGTCCTCTGCGGTTTTATAGTCCAAAACTGCATCTGATATGCTCTGAGGAATTAGCAGGCCATTGAGGCGATAGTCTTTTAGACCTTCCAGCGCCCAGTTCAGCACCCCAGTCCCCTCTTTCTGCAACTTGGCTGCTAGGTTCGGATCACGCTGAGCCTCAGGCACCACATGTGTAAATGGGATCAGGAGCATACGACGCCACATACCGTCGGACATGTCGCGAATTTCAGGCTTGTGATTACCCACCATCACGAAGTTGAACTGCGGCTGGAAATTGAAGGGTTTCCCGTACAACGGGCGCGCTTGAATTGTATCTCCGCCGGTTAGGTCCTTAACTAAGGCAGAGTTCATTTTGCCGTTTTCCGGCAACTCATTGCAGTACACCAAGCGCATCCCCTTAAGGACTGCCAACTCAGGGGTCGCTCCAGTTCCCGCCCTCAGCCCCTCCATGATCAGGTCGGTTGAGACCTTGTGTGCATAGTCACCGAGAAGCCATTTCATCAGCTCGATGAAGGTCGATTTGCCATTTGCTCCGGCCCCGTAGAGGAAGATGAGTTTCTGGATTTCGGGCTTTCCAAACAAAAAGAGCCCCGCGAGCTGCTGAAGCAGCCGCTGCACATCTTTATCGGGCTGCACTGTATCCAAGAACTGCTGGAATATGGGGTAAGCAGCTGTCGCGTCGAAATGAACGGCCAAGCGCTTGCTGATTAGCAGACTAGGATCGGGGGCAAGAAGCGTTTGACGTCCTAGATCAAGGACCCCATTCCCCACGCCCACCAGATGCGGGTCGACATTGAACTCGGCGATGCTGGCGCTCATTTCGGACTGTGCAAAGCCCAATTCGGCCATAGCCTTCATGCGGGCCAACGTGCTGCCCTCCGTAGCCACTTTAAGAAGGCGCGCCCCTTCCTTGGGGTCGCCTAAACTGAACGCCGCGCGCGCATCTGCCTTGATCGCTTCAAGTGCTTCCTGCGCCAAGATCAACTCTCTGGTCGGCTGGCAGATGTTCCAGCCCGAAGTGGCCGAGAACTCCAAGACGTCGCCGGTTTCGTAAATGCGAATGAACCTGTCGCGGTAAAGCTGCGCGAACTTCTGGCCCCGCAGCACATCATGGTCACCCTGCGAAAGATCAAAAGGACCAATAACTGAGGGGCTGAGCCGATAACCATTTACCTGCGCAATATGGAACAAAGTTCCTAAAGTGACGCCGCCATCAGCCTGAAGGCTGCTCCAAGTGGTGTCAAAGACCATTGGATCGTACTTCGAAGCGGTAGGGTTGGCAGGATCGCCGCCTGCGCTCCAATTACGTGCAACGGTTTCCGCACACAACCAACCCGTCCAATGCACAGCGGCCAGCATCTGGAACCAAACGGGGTAGTCACAGTCGGGGTCGATATGGCCCAAGGCATCCACAACCCTGTCAACCTCGCCCTGCGCTTCAATAGGCGGTGCATTAGGCGCAATCGCCAGTGGAACCCTAGAAATCGTAGTTTTGGGAGCGCGCCCCGCGTATACGCCCCCCGTTGCACTCGCCCGCGTCAGCGCACTCTCAAACACGCCGAAATCCAAAGGCAGGCAGCTGTTGGAGGCCATGACAATCGGCGAGTCATACTGAGGTTTCCGGTTAGTGGTTCCGACCGGCCGCAGGACGCTTGAAATGTCGCCGTTGCGGGCAGGATCAGCCAACAACTCAGTGCCGGACGTAGCGACTAACTGCCTCATGATCGCGGCGACGCGCAGATAATCGTCCTTCGGCACATCCTCAGAGAACGGCCAGTAGCAGTGCAGACCACCGCCGGATCGGATAATCAACGGAATGGGCAGACCGACCTTGCCGCAGAAGCACCGCAGCGCAGCCTCAGCATCTCCCTCGTTTGCGTACCCCTTGCCCTGAGCGGCTTTGTCAGCGCCGCAGTCGATGTCCAGCCAATAACTCCGGACATGCCCGGCGTTTTCTTTCGTACGCTGCTTCAACTCCCCCTTTTCGTTCGCGTAGCTCGGCTGCAAATAGGAGGCACATGCGTGGTACACGTTGAAGCCCATACCATCGTGGGCGCGAACCACCTCTGTCAACTCGTCAAGGGAGTTACAGGGGACGTTGATTTTTGCGACCCCCTTCATGAGGAAGGCAAAATAGGTGCCGCCCGATGGGAGGATAAGGGCCAAGAAATCCTCGAGGGTCAGGGTGTCGCTCATCAAAACTCCTCCCCACCAGTCGCAGCGCCTTCAACCTGCTTCTGAGCAAGCCAATCGGCGACCTGCTCACTGCTCCAGGCGGTGACGGCTTGCGACAGCCGGATAGGAGCCGGGAAGTCCCCCCGAGCGACCCAGCGGTAAAGCGTGCTGGAACTGATGGAGAGGAGGGACGTAAGGTCCCGCTCGCGAAGAAACGCGCTCTTGCGCAGAATTTCAGGAAGCATTTGCCGCCCTCATGATTAAACATGAAGGTTCTACGGACTGTAGGTAGCCGGCGCATTGGCATGAAATGCACGAAAATTAGGAAAGGTGCTTTCCAGCAGTTCGAGCCTGTTGCCGCAGGCTCTGAGCATGTTGCACGCCCATCGAGGCATAAGCCCTTCGAGTGACCCGCTCCAAGATCGGCGGCCTACCACCATTCTTGGTGTAGTCCTCCCAATACCCGTTGATTTGCTCAATAAGCCTAGCTGCCTCCATCGAATCCCCGTCCGCGAGAATATCGGCAAACTGGGCGAGCAGCTTTGCATCTTGAAGTTCAGGCCGTCTGCCTTTGCTGCCCGGTTTCCGATTGGCGCTTTTCCGGAGGTTGGACAAGACTGAATTCCCCATAGCCGCTACGGCCAGCTTGCGTGCGACGTCGGCGGACAAGGAGGGCTCTTCGTCCTGCAAAGCGGCCTCAACTAACTGTACCTGACTGAAGTCAACCTCTACCTCAAACCACGTGCCGGGCTCGGCCTTGGTGCGCGGGCGACCGCGACCGCGTTTCTGTGTGACTGGCTGCACAGCAACCCTCGCTGCTTCAGATTTCCACTTTGCAGCCAGTCTCATGTCTCACACTGAGGTGTGAACTCCCCCAAACGGCTAGGCCCCAAGCTTCGCAGCCAACTCCTCAACCTTGGCATGCGCATAGCGCAGCAACATGCGGGCATCCCTATGCCCGGAGATTGACCCCACCTCAGGCATCGTCAGTCCCATCTCAAAGAACCGGCTGATGGCTTCGTGTCGCAGATCGTGAAAGTGCAGGTCATCTATCCCCGCTTTGCGGGTCACTCTTTCCCACGCAAGTCGGAGTGCATTGGCTGACAGCGGGAACACCCGACCGGACGCAGCCAGTCTCGCGCTGAGCAGCCACTTTGCTCTTGCCGTTAAGGGGATCGTGCGGGGGTGGCCCGTCTTGGTCTCAGGTATGAGCAACAGCCCCTTGTCGAGCTGCAGATGCTCCCAGCGCATGGCGAGGATTTCGCCGCGCCTCATGCCAGTCTCGACCGCGAACTCGATTATGGCTGCAAGGTGCGGGGTCTGGCACGCAACTGCCACTCGCATGAGGCGCTCAAACTCTCCCGGCTTCAGCCGTCGCTCGCGCCGCTGGTCGGCTCCCTTCACCTTCACTTTGGCGAGCGGGTTCTCGGGCAGGGGTATGCCCCATTCATCAATGGCGACATTGAACATGTGCCGGATGGGATTGAGCTGACGGCGCACAGTGGCCGCAGCCACCTCTTCCAGTCTCTCGTCCCGGTAGCGGACGAAGTCCGCCATCTTCAGTGCGAAAAGGCTCTTGTTGCAGATCGCATGCCGAGCGAAGGCATCCAGCACGATGGTCTCAACCTGTGCGCTCTTCTTCTTGGCAACTATCTCGTCCCGGTAGCGGCGCACCAGCTCGCCAAGCGTCAGCTTCTTCAGTGCACTCCTATCTGCACCAAGCCCCTCGCGGTCAGCAGCCACTTCGGAGCTGCGTGCCCATTCCTGGGCATCCTTCAATCTAATGAATGTGCGTGACACGCTTCGCTGCCCAAGCCGTCTGACTTGGACCTGCCACTTCTCACCACGCTTGCGTATTGCGGCCATTGCCGGTCCCTCGCTGTGACACAGTTGTGACAGCTGAGTTTCCTAAACCACGCCGGAACGGCTAAGTCCTTGCCACCAAATGGTGGGTGCGACAGGGATTGAACCTGTGACCCCTACCGTGTGAAGGTAGTGCTCTCCCGCTGAGCTACGCACCCGACCGTTCTGGTCGGCAAAACAAGGGCTTACGCCTCAGTCAACGAAGGATGGTGGGTGTAACAGGGATTGAACCTGTGACCCCTACCATGTCAAGGTAGTGCTCTCCCGCTGAGCTATACACCCATCGCTTCGCCGAGCCCCGCCAAGGCGGCCGCCCGTGTGGGCGCGATACACCACAAATACCGCGCCGGGGTCAAGGGGTGAAAGCCGATGAATGGTTCAGGCGGCCAGGAGCCGCTCCACCTCGTGCACGAGATCCTTCAGATGGAAGGGCTTCGACAGCACCGACGCATCGCGCGGGGCTTCGGAATCGGGGTTGAGCGCCACGGCGGCAAAACCGGTGATGAACATCACTTTGAGATCGGGATCGAGTTCGGTGGCGCGGCGCGCCAGTTCGATGCCGTCCATCTCCGGCATGACGATATCGGAGAGCAGCAGCGAGAAGGGTTCTTCGCGCAGGCGCTCGTAAGCGGATTTGCCATTGTCGAAACTCACGACATCATAGCCGGCGTTTTTGAGGGCACGCGTCAGAAACTGGCGCATGTCATTATCGTCTTCGGCGAGCAGGATGCGCTTCATTTCCAACCTATGGAGCATTCAACAGGGCGCGAAACTATCCGCTGATGCTTAACGCATGTTTGCTGAAGCGGATACGGATTTGCTGACATCAATTTGACCGCTCGCGAAGAAATGCTCGGTTGGTCAGTCGATTATGGACAATCGGGGCGACAGCGGTCAGAGTGCGGGAATCGTGCGCCGGAGGGGATCGTTGCAGTCCGACTATTGGGACAGGCCAGCTTTCGAAACCGTTCGCCCCAGGCGGCTGACGGCGCCTGTGGTTTTCAACTCCGCCCATTCCGGCCGCGACTACCCGCAGCGCTTTCTCGACATGACCCGGCTGGACCATCTGTCGATCCGGCAATCGGAAGATGCTTTTGTCGATGCGCTGGTGGCGCGCGCCCCGCACATGGGCACGCCGCTGCTTCGGGCGCATTTTCCGCGCTGCTATCTCGATGTGAACCGCGAGCCGTGGGAACTCGACCCCGCCATGTTCGAGGGGGCGCTGCCCGATGGCATCAATAGCGCCAGCCCCCGGGTGGCAGCGGGGCTCGGCACGCTCGCCCGCGTCGTGGCGGAAAACAAGCCGATCTACCGCGAGCCGCTCACCTTTCAGGATGCGCGGATGCGGATCGAGGGCATTTACCAGCCCTATCATGCCACGCTGCAACGGCTGTTGAGCGAAGCCTTTACGGCGTTCGGGGTGGCGGTGCTGGTGGATTGCCACTCCATGCCGCGCCTGCCGCGCACCGGCGACAGGGCGGCGCCTGATATTGTTTTGGGCGATCGTTACGGCACCACCTGCGCGCCGATCATTATTGATCTGGCTGAAATGGTGTTTGCGTCCGCCGGCATGCGGGTCATGCGCAACCGGCCCTATGCCGGGGGCTTTGTCACCCGATCCTATGGACGGCCGCGCCACGGCATCCATGCGCTGCAGGTCGAAGTGAGCCGCCACCTCTATATGAATGAAGTGACACTCGAGCGGCACGAGGGCTTCGATATGGTGCGGGCGCTGATGGACCGGCTGATTGTCGCGCTGATCGGACTCGATCCGGCGCTGCTCGCGGGGTTTTCAGACGACAAGGCGGCTGCTGAATAAAGCAGCGTGCAGCTATCCCCAAACAACGCTGAACAAGAAAAAGGGCCGCGACGAATGCGGCCCAGTTCAAGGGAGGAAACGAGAGCAGTACCGAGCGCGCCGGACTTGGCGCGAACATGACTCTGCCACACATCATGCACGATCTGGCGTGAACTGATTTGCACGGGACCACAAGGCATCAAACATTGATGCACAGGCGGTTGTCCTGTGTTGTTGCATAAATGAATCAGGTCGGCTCTTGCCTCAGGCCCGTCGGCGCGGCTACGCAGGGGCAGCACTTCTGCCGCACATTGCTCAAGAGGCTCCCATGACGACCGAACTCGGTGGACTGCCGCGCGACCTTGTGCGCGATACCCTGCTTGAGGCGGCAGCGATTGCCGCAACGCATACCCTGCCGCGGTTCCGCGCGGGTCTCGCCGTTGACACCAAGGAAACGGATCATTTCGACCCGGTGACTGAAGCCGACCGCGAAGCCGAGCGCGGCATTCGCGACCTGATCGGCGCGCGCTTTCCGGACCATGCGATTATCGGTGAAGAATGGGCGGATAAGCCCGGGGCCGGGGATATCGCCTGGATCATAGATCCGATTGACGGCACGCGGGCCTTTATTGCCGGGGTTCCGGTCTGGGGGACGCTTGTCGGGCTGATGGTCGGTGGCCGGGCCGTGGCCGGGCTGATGGCGCAGCCCTTTACCGGTGAAACCTGGCTGAGCCTGCCGGGCGAGGCCACCTATTCCCGCCACGGGATAAGCCAGCCGATTGCCGTTTCGGCGGTGACAACGCTCAAGGCCGCCAAGATGACCGCGACCTCGCCTGATATTTTCGAGCGTTCGGGTACGGTGGCGACCTGGGACAGGTTGCGGCACTCGGTGCTGACCACGCGCTATGGTCTGGATTGCTATGGCTATGCGCTGATGGCGTCGGGCCAGATCGATCTCGTGGTCGAGGCGGCGCTGAAGCCGGTGGACATTGCGCCGCTCATTCCGCTGATCCGCAACGCGGGCGGGATCGTCACGACCTGGGACGGCGGTCCGGCGGAGCAGGGCGGCCATTGCGTCGCGGCGGCAACGCCGCAATTGCACGCCGAAGCGCTTCGGGTGCTTGCAGGCTGACGCGGCTCAAGCGGATGGATTGGTCACGAAGGCATCGAAGGCGGCCATGACCTGGGCGCGGATCGGGTCTGATTCCTGAAACAGTTCGTGCTGGGCGCCGGGCACTACGATGTGGCGGCCCGTGCGCATTCTGAGGCCCAAAGCCTCGATAGCCGGGGACGACACCACGCGGTCGCGGGCAGCGACAAGCATCAGGACGGGAATCTTGATTTCGGTGGGAAAGGCATCGCCTGCGGCTTCGGCCATGGCGGTAAAAGCAGCGGCGGCCCAGCCATAGGTCGGCGCCAGGGTTTCAAGATCGGGGCGCGCGCGCAGGATATCGCCATTGCGGGTAAAGCGCAGGGCGTCGCCCGTCAGCGGGTTATCGGCAAAGGGCATCAGGCTTTGCGGCACGTCCTTGCGCGAGGCGCTGGCGTGGCCGAGCCCCAGCAGCGTGAGCGTCCGCCCGAAGCGGGCCATGCCGCGCGTTGAAAACGGCATGTGGTCGATGGCGATCATCGGGGCCGAGAGGAAGACCCGATCAAACATCAGCCGATCGCGCTCAGCCGCCAGCAGCGAGACGAGCCCACCCGTCGAATGGCCCACGAGGTAGAACGGCCCCGGGCAATCGGGCAGGAGCACATCGGCGTGGAAGCTTTTGAGGTCGCACCAGTAATCCTCAAAGCTCTTCACATGGCCGAGCTTTGAGGGCGTGAGGCGCTGGCTGCCGCCCTGGCCGCGCCAATCGAAGGTGGCGACGGCGAAGCCGCGCGCCAGAAAATCGCTGATGGTCTCGAAATATTTCTCAATGAACTCGGTGCGGCCGTGCACGAGGCAGATGGTGCCGCGCGTGCCGCCGCCCTTGGGCTTGAACACGGCGCTGCGCAGCCGCACCCCATCGGATGTGGTGAACCAGCCCGGGCGAACGCCCAGCGGCACCGGATTTCCGGCGATTTCACAAAACTCGGGCAGGGGCGGGGCTTTTGCATCCATGCCCTGTGCTAGCACGCCGATTTTAAACAAAAAAGAAAGCCAGCACATCCGGTGACGGATCGCGCTGGCTTTCATGGACCATCCAGTTGGGGGGGGGCGGAAGGCTGGTGGCCCGGGACGTGCCCGCTGGGGAGCGGGTACAGCGCTGTTCATAGGCCCCAGGGCCTGAACCGCGATTGAGGGGCGCATTCAGTTTCGGTTCATCCGCTGGGAGGCCTTGAACGGATCAAACGGACACCTAAATCAAGCCTGTCCGCCGGCAGTGCCGGGGATCGGGGCACCCGGGAGTGCTGCTCGCCCAGATGGGGAGCAGGCATGGGACACCCGTTAACACGTTGCTCATCACGGAGAATGTGACATGGCTAGCTATGATTTTTCCCCCTTCTATCGCTCGACCGTCGGTTTTGACCGGGTCTTCAACCGGCTCGACAGCCTTGTCGGGCAGGAGGCCAAGAGCTACCCGCCCTATAATATCGAAAAGGTCGGGGCCGACGCCTACCGGATTTCGATTGCGGTCGCGGGCTTTGCCGATGGCGATATCGCGATTGAAAGCAAGGAGAACAACCTTGTGGTGAAGGGCGCGAAAGCGGCCGAAACCGACGATAAATCGCGCGAATTCCTGCATCGCGGCATTGCTGAGCGCGCTTTCGAATTGCGCTTCCAGTTGGCCGATTATGTGGAAGTCACCGGCGCGCGGCTTGAGAACGGGCTGCTTCACCTCGAGTTGAAGCGCGAACTGCCCGAGAGCAAGAAGCCCCGGCAGATCCCGATTTCGACAGCGCCGAAATCGCTTGAGGACAAGACGGTCAACTGATCCGGTTCGCATCCGCGATACGTTAGGTCTGGTGCGGGGGGTGTCGCTGACGCCCCCCGTGTTTTTTACGGGCGCTGGGCGTGGTGCCAGGCGGGGGAATCAGCGGGGCGGGTCGGGCCGGTCAAGGCGCGCTGCGAAATCCTATTGTTTCGATTTCACGGCCGACGGCGGGACGGCAAAACCCCATATGGCGCCTGTTCTGGCATCTCCTACGCTTTTCCTATTCTGTGGGGTGGAACTCCTACGCCTCGGTCTGATTTGAGTGAAAAAATGGCGGGCGGACGCTTGCCCGGTCCCTGGTTTTATGCAAATGTAAGGGTGATAGGACAACGTTATTGTCCAATTTCCGTGAACCGCCGGTCTCCCCGGAGGGGTTCACACGCCGATCCGGCTGGCCCGCTTGACGAGAGCGGAAACGGAATGGCGGGGCCTTATCGAGCCCATGAGCGGCCATTTGGATGCAGAGCCGCTGCCCACTGAAAGAGCCCGCGCGTTTTCGCGCCCCATGCTGCATGGCGTATTTCCATGTCCATCGGGGCCTGAACCCTGCGCCGAAAGGACGACCACGACCCCGGTGCCGCCGGGACATGTAAATCGACTGCCAACGCGAGGATCGAAGAATGGCTGAAGCACCGCACGGAAAGATGCCCCATCCCGTAACGGACGCTCAGTATCGTAAAGATCTCGCGCCCGGCGTTGTCCGTCCCGCAAGCGAAGGACTTTACGATGCGACCCGCGAGCACGATGCGTGCGGGGTCGGCTTTATCGTTAACCTGAAGAATCTCCCCAGCCAGAAGATCGTGCAGAACGGTCTGCGCATTCTCGAAAACCTCGAGCATCGTGGCGCCGTGGGTGCCGATCCGCTGATGGGCGATGGCGCCGGCATCATGGTGCAGATCCCGCACAAGTTTTTCGCGCGCGAAGCGACCCGCCTCGGCTGGGCGCTGCCCAAGCAGGGCGAATATGCAGTCGGCTTCCTGTTCATGCCGCGCGATGCCGATCTCCGCGTGAAGATGGAGCGTGTCGTCACGCGCGTTATCGAGGACGAGGGCCAGGCGGTCATCGGCTGGCGCGACGTGCCCAGCGACAATGCCTCGCTCAGCAAGGACCCGGAAATCGCGGCGACCGAGCCGTGGCACCGCCAGATCATCATCGGGCGTGGCCCGGCGATTGCCGACGAAGACGCGTTCGAACGCAAGCTCTACATCATCCGCAAGGTGGTTTCGGCCAAGATTTACTCGGCCTTCGAAGGCAAGCCGAACGACTTCTATGTCGTATCGATGAGCTGCCGCACGCTGGTTTATAAGGGTATGTTCCTCGCCGCCCAGCTTGGCGCCTATTATCAGGACCTGCACGACCCCGATTTCGAAAGCGCGCTCGCACTGGTGCATCAGCGGTTTTCGACCAACACCTTCCCGTCCTGGCGGCTGGCGCACCCCTATCGGCTCGTCTGCCACAATGGCGAAATCAACACCGTGCGCGGCAATGTCAACTGGATGGCGGCGCGGCAGGCTTCGGTGTCATCGCCCCTGTTTGGCGGCGATATCCAGAAGCTCTGGCCGATTTCCTATCCGGGCCAATCGGATACGGCGTGCTTTGATAATGCGCTCGAATTCCTGCTGCGCGGCGGTTACTCGCTGCCGCATGCGGCGATGATGCTGATCCCGGAAGCCTGGGCCGGCAACCCGCTGATGGATGAAGATCGCCGGGCCTTCTATGAATATCATGCCGCGCTGATGGAGCCGTGGGACGGCCCCGCCGCCATGTGTTTCTCGGATGGCATGCATATCGGGGCGACGCTCGACCGCAATGGTCTGCGTCCGGCGCGCTATATCGTGACGGCCGATGATGAAGTCATCATGTCGTCGGAAGCAGGCGTGCTGCCGATTGATCAGAAGAAGATCAAGTCGAAGTGGCGGCTGCAGCCGGGCAAGATGCTGCTCATCGACCTCAAGCAGGGCCGCATCGTTTCCGATGAGGAAATCAAGAAGGACCTGGCGACTGCCCGGCCCTACAAGCAATGGCTTGGCAAGACCCAGATCGTGCTCGAAGACCTGCCCGAAGTGCAGTTCGAAAAGCAGGACAGCGCCATTCCGCTGCTCGACCGCCAGCAGGCCTTTGGCTACACGCAGGAAGACCTGAAGCTGCTGCTCACCCCCATGGCGGCCACTGGCCAGGAAGCCGTGGGCTCGATGGGCACCGACACGCCGATCTCGGCCATGTCGAACAAGTCGAAGCTGCTCTACACCTATTTCAAGCAGAACTTTGCGCAGGTGACGAATCCGCCGATCGACTCGATCCGCGAAGAACTGGTGATGAGCCTCGTGTCGTTCATCGGCCCGCGGCCGAACGTGCTCGACCTGTCGGGGGCGGGCACGCGTCAGCGGCTTGAAGTGCGCCAGCCGATCCTCACCAACGAGGATCTCGAAAAGATCCGCGCCATCGGCAGCCTCGGCTCCAACCCGTTCCGCTCGAAGACGCTCGACATCACCTATGCGGTGGCCGAAGGCGCCGCGGGCATGAAGTCGGCGCTCGATAAGCTGTTCTCCGACGCTGAAATGGCGGTGCATTCGGGCGATAACATCATCATCCTGTCGGACCGCGCCATGAGCCGCGACCGGGTGGCGATTCCGGCGCTGCTCGCAACGGCCGGCGTGCATCATCACCTCATCCGCAAGGGGCTGCGCACCTCGGTGGGCCTCGTGGTGGAAACCGGCGAAGCGCGTGAAATCCATCATTTCTGCGCGCTGGCGGGTTATGGTGCCGAAGCCATCAACCCCTATCTCGCGTTCGAAACGCTGAAGGCCATGCGGCCGGAGCTGCCGGGCGACCTGTCGGAAGATGAGATCATCTACCGCTACATCAAGGCCATCGGTAAGGGCATTCTGAAGGTCACGGCCAAGATGGGCATTTCGACCTATCAGTCCTATTGCGGCGCGCAGATTTTCGACGCCGTGGGGCTCACGTCGGATTTCGTCAGCACCTATTTCACCGGCACGGCCACGGCCATTGAAGGCGCGGGTCTGGCTGAAATCGCCGAGGAAACCGTCGCGCGGCACCTTGATGCGTTCGGCAACTCGCCGGTGCTTGAGGATTCGCTCGATGTGGGCGGCGATTACGCCTTCCGCCAGCGCGGCGAAGCCCATATGTGGCGGGCCGAGACGGTTGCGAGCCTGCAGCACGCGGTGCGCGGCAATGCCCGCGACAAGTATCGCGAGTTTGCCCGCCAGGTGAACGAGGTTGAAGACAAGTTCGTGACCATCCGGTCGCTGTTCCGGCTGAAGAAGGCCGATGAAGACGGCCGGACCGCGATTGCGCTGGATGAAGTGGAACCAGCGGCCGAGATCGTGAAGCGGTTCTCGACCGGCGCGATGAGCTATGGCTCGATCAGCCGCGAGGCGCATACGACGCTCGCCATTGCCATGAACCGGATCGGCGGCAAGTCGAACACCGGCGAGGGCGGCGAGGAAGTCGACCGGTTCACGCCGCTGCCGAACGGCGATTCCATGCGCTCGGCGATCAAGCAGGTGGCCTCGGGCCGCTTCGGCGTGACGACGGAATATCTCGTCAACTCCGACATGATGCAGATCAAGATGGCGCAGGGTGCAAAGCCCGGCGAGGGCGGGCAGTTGCCCGGCGACAAGGTGAATGACGTCATCGCCAAGGTGCGGCATTCGACGCCGGGCGTGGGCCTGATTTCGCCGCCGCCGCACCACGACATCTATTCGATTGAAGATCTGGCGCAGCTGATTTTCGACCTGAAGAACGTCAACCCCGAGGGGCTGGTCTCGGTGAAGCTCGTCTCCGAAGTGGGCGTGGGCACCGTGGCCGCGGGCGTCGCCAAGGCGCGCGCCGACCATGTGACGATTTCGGGCTATGAAGGCGGCACGGGCGCATCGCCGCTCACCTCGCTGAAGCACGCCGGCAGCCCTTGGGAAATCGGCCTTGCCGAAACCCACCAGACGCTGGTGCGCAACCGGCTGCGGAGCCGCATTGCGGTGCAGGTCGATGGTGGCGTGCGTACCGGTCGCGACGTGGTGATCGGGGCGCTGCTCGGCGCTGACGAGTTTGGTTTTGCGACGGCACCGCTGATTGCGGCAGGCTGTGTGATGATGCGCAAGTGTCACCTCAACACCTGCCCGGTGGGCGTGGCGACGCAGGACCCGGTGCTGCGCGCGCGCTTTACCGGCAAGCCTGAGCACGTCATCAACTACCTCTTCTTCATTGCCGAAGAAGTGCGCGAGCTGATGGCCGAAATGGGCTTCAGGAAGTTCGACGAGCTGGTTGGGCAGATGCAGATGCTCGACAAGACCGAGGCCGTGAACCACTGGAAGGCAAAGGGGCTCGATTTCTCCAAGCTGTTCCACAAGCCGTTTGCGGCCACGGGCGTTGAGATCCGTCATACCGAAACGCAGCATCACCCGATTGACGATGTGCTTGACCGCAAGCTGATCGCGCAGGCGATGCCGGCCCTCGAGCACGGCACGCCGGTGAAGATTGTCGCGACCATCGCCAGCGTCGACCGCTCGGTGGGGGCCATGCTGGGCGGACAGGTAGCCAAGCGGTATGGCCATGCCGGCCTGCCGGACGATACGATTGCCATCTCACTGACCGGCACGGCCGGGCAGGCGTTTGGCGCCTGGGCGACGCGCGGCGTATCGTTTGATCTCGTGGGCGAAGCCAATGACTATGTGGGCAAGGGCCTCTCGGGTGCCCGGCTTGTGGTTCGCCCGGCGACGGAGCGCGGCTTTGTGGCCGAGAACTCCATCATCATCGGCAACACGGCGCTTTATGGCGCGATCACCGGGGAGTGCTACTTCCAGGGCGTGGCCGGAGAACGCTTCGCGGTGCGCAATTCGGGCGCCGTTGCGGTGGTGGAAGGCACGGGCGACCATGGCTGCGAATACATGACCGGCGGCGTGGTGGTGGTGTTGGGTAAAACCGGCCGCAACTTCGCGGCGGGCATGTCGGGCGGCATCGCCTATGTGCTCGATGAGGACGAAAGCTTCGAAAGCCGGTGCAACATGGCGATGGTCGAGCTGGAGCCGATCCTCGATGAGGAAAACATCCGGGCCCGGGAGTTCCACGAGCGCGGCGACATGATGACCTCGGGTCTGGTCGAGATTCTGCATGACCTGCGCAAGAACGACGCGGACCGGCTGTACCAGCTGATCCTTCGGCACAAGAGCTTTACCGGGTCAGCCCGGGCAACGCATATCCTTGCCAATTGGGACACCTATCTGCCCAAGTTCCGCAAGGTTATGCCGGTCGAGTATCGCCGCGCACTGGCGGCAATTGAACAGCGGCGCGTAAGCGCGCAGGTCGCGGCGGAGTAAGACCCATGGGAAAGATCACCGGTTTCCTCGAGATCGACCGTGTTGACCGCGACTATCGTCCGGTTGATGAGCGGCTGAAGAGCTATAACGAGTTCATTATCCCCCTTGGGGATAAGGGCACGCGCGACCAGGCGGCACGCTGCATGGATTGCGGCATTCCGTATTGTCACAACGGCTGTCCGGTGAATAACCAGATCCCGGACTGGAACGATCTCGTTTATCGCGGCGATTGGCTGAAGGCGCTCAAGAACCTTCATTCGACCAACAACTTCCCGGAATTTACCGGCCGCATCTGCCCCGCCCCATGCGAGGCGAGCTGCACGCTCAACATTCCCGACACCCCGGTCAACATCAAGTCGATCGAGTGCGCGATTGTCGACAAGGGCTGGGAAGAGGGCTGGATTACGCCGCATATCAACCCGAACAAGACCGGCAAGAGCATTGCCGTGATCGGGTCGGGCCCGGCCGGCATGGCCTGCGCCCAGCAGTTGGCGCGCGCCGGGCACGATGTGCACCTTTATGAAAAGAACCATAAGGTCGGCGGGCTGATGCGCTATGGCATCCCCGACTTCAAGATGGAAAAGCGCCATATCGACCGTCGCGTCAGCCAGATGCAGGCCGAAGGCGTGACCGTACACACCGGCGTGCATGTGGGCGTCGACATTACGCTCGATGAGCTGGCCAATCGCCATGATGCCGTGGCGCTGGCGGGTGGTGCTGAGAAGCCGCGCGATCTGCCGATCCCGGGTCGCGAACTCGATGGCATTCACTTCGCCATGGAATTCCTGCCCCAGCAGAACCGCCGCGTGGGCGACGAGCCGCTGAGCAACGTCAAGCCGATCATGGCGACGGGCAAGCATGTGGTGGTCATCGGTGGCGGCGATACGGGCTCCGATTGTATCGGCACCTCGAACCGTCATGGCGCGGCCTCGGTCACGCAGATCGAAATCATGCCGATGCCGCCGGAAAAGGAAAACAAGGCGCTGACCTGGCCGAACTGGCCGTTGAAGCTGCGCACCTCATCGTCGCATGAAGAGGGCGTCACGCGCGATTTCGCGGTGGCCAGCGTCAGGTTTGAGGGTGAAGACGGCCGGGTAACCGGGCTGCGCTGCGCCCGCGCCGATGACCGGTTCCAGCCGATTCCGGGCACCGAATTCACGCTCAAGGCCGATCTTGTGCTCCTTGCCATGGGCTTTCTCGGCCCGGTGCAGGAGGGCATGATCCGCCAGGCGGGCATTGAACTCGACAAGCGCGGCAACGTGCAGGCCGATACGGTGCAGTACAAGACCAGCAAGGAAAAGATCTTCACCTGCGGTGACATGCGGCGCGGCCAATCGCTCGTCGTCTGGGCCATCCGCGAGGGTCGCCAGTGTGCGCGCTCAATCGACCAGTGGCTGATGGGCGCGACCGAACTGCCGCGCTGAGGCTTCTCGATACCGAAACCGGATCAAGGGGTGCCTGAGGGCGCCCCTTTTTCATTCAGGGCTTTTGGCGCAGGAGCGCCGGAATGCGGCAATGCGGCTTGATCCACCGGGCCTTTGCGGGCGATAGCCAACCGAGGAATTGCATCAGACGGCCAAAATCGCCGGAGAGATCGCGCGAGAAGATTGGCTCGTGGTGCGAGATACGGTTGCGGAGCGTGCGGATGGCTTGGGCTGCCGCCTCAATCTCATTCCGCTCGGGTACGTCAGGACTACCCTGAAATACAGGGGCAACGCCGTTGATCCAGAGGGTCTGGCCATAGCGGCCATCCAGCAGGCTGACCCAAAATCCCAGCGAGAGTTGGGCAATGAGATTGGAGGCGGCGAGGGGCTCGCCTGGGCGAAGCGCACCGGCCGTGGCGCGCCGGATTGAGGCCATTTCATGCGGTCCGGCGACCTGCGCGAAACGCCTTGAAGTCCACCACTCTGGCCCAAAACTTGCCACCAGGGCAGTCGCAAGGTGGTTCCTCAAAGCGACCTCTGTCGCGTGGAGGGGCAAATGGAACGCTGCGCTGATTTCAATATCCCACAGATAGAGCTTCAATGCATGCTCAACGCTGTCGCTTGCCGCTGCCAAGAACGGACGCAGCCGCTCCGCTGAAATGGCGGCCAAGACGCGCTGTACGTCAAAATCCATGCCGAAACCTTGCTTAAAACCAAAATGTGGTCTATACGGATAGTGGGTGCCGATGCCCTTCCGGCCACGAAGGACGGCTTCGGACATTGACAGATCCCCCGGACAGGCCCTCAGCTCCTCCGGGGGTTTCGCTTTTCAGGGCACCGCTCTTTTTCAGTTACGCATCTCTGCTTAAGCGGGTCAACGCCCGCTTGCTGGCTTTGCATTCGCGGCGCTGATCCCGTAAAACGCGCCATTCATTGGATTTGAGTGCCATGACAGCCCTGAGCGCCGCGCCCGCGACGAAGCTTTTGCCGTTCCAGACCCGCCGGACTTTTGCGATCATTTCGCACCCTGACGCGGGTAAAACGACCCTGACCGAGAAGCTGCTCGCGTCGTCGGGCGCCATCCAGCAGGCGGGGGCGGTGCGGCACCGGGCCAACCAGCGCGCCACACGATCGGACTGGATGGAGATCGAGCGCCAGCGCGGGATTTCGATCACGTCCTCGGTGATGACGTTCGAGCATCAGGGCCTGACCTTCAACCTGCTCGATACGCCGGGCCACTCGGATTTTTCTGAGGATACCTATCGCACGCTGACGGCGGTGGATGCGGCGGTGATGGTGATCGACGTCGCCAAGGGCATTGAAGCGCAGACGCTCAAGCTGTTCGAGGTCTGTCGCCTGCGCGATATCCCGATCATTACCTTTGCCAACAAGGTGGATCGCGAAGGCAAGGACCCCCTCGCTATTCTCGATGAGATCGCGGCGACGCTGGCGCTCGATGTGTCGCCCGTGGTCTGGCCGCTCGGCGGCGGGGTGGATTTCAAGGGCATCGTCGATCTCGTTGCGGGTCAGGTGCTGACCCCGCAGGGCGAGGTGATCCGGACTTTTTCGGCGCCCGAGGAGCTGTTTACGGACGCGGACCTGAATGCTGATCCGGTCATCAAGACCGCGCTTGAAATGCTTGATCTGGCGCTCGTCGGCTATCCGGCCTTCGATCTTGAGACCTATCGGGCGGGCCACCTGTCGCCGGTGATTTTCGGCTCGGCGTTAAAGAGCGTGGCCGTGCCGCAACTCTTGGCGGCACTTGGCCGCTGGGCCCCTGAGCCGCGGCCGCAGCCGGCTGATCCGCAGCCGATCCAGCCCGAGAGCACCAAGGTGAGCGGGTTCGTGTTCAAGGTGCAGGCGAATATGGATGCCAATCACCGCGACCGGATTGCCTTTGTGCGGCTCTCGTCGGGCACGTTCAAGCGCGGCATGAAGCTGCGCAATGTGCGCACCGGCAAGGATCTGGCGGTCACGAACCCGATGTTCTTTTTCGGCCATGATCGCGAATTAGCCGAGGAGGCCGTGGCTGGCGACATTGTCGGCATTCCTAACCATGGCGCGCTCAGTGTGGGCGACACGCTGACCGAGGGCGCAGCGATCAAGGTAACGGGCATCCCGAACTTCGCGCCGGAAATCATCCGCCGCGTGCGGCTGGGCGATCCGATCAAGGCCAAGCAATTGGCCAAGGCACTGTCTGATCTTGCTGAAGAAGGCGTGGCCCAGATTTTCCGCCGCATGGTGGGGGCGGATTACATTGTGGGCGTGGTCGGGCAGTTGCAGCTTGAAGTGCTGCAATCGCGCATCGAGAGCGAATATCACGTGCCCATCAATTTTGAGCCGATCAATTTTGAGCTGGCGCGCTGGATCACCAGCGACGACCGGAAGGAACTTGATCGCTTTATTTCCACCAACAAGCTGGAAATGGCTGAAGATAAATATGGCGACCCGGTGTACCTCGCGCAGAGCACCTGGTGGCTGGCGCGGGCGCAGAAGGACTGGCCGGCGATCACGTTCCATACCACCAAGGAACGGCACTAAATCTCAGGTAAGGGGGCGGTCTGATGCACATGCGGCGTTTGGGCAAGACGGGGTTTGAGGTCTCGGAAATCGGGCTTGGCACCTGGCAGTTGGGCGAAAGCTTCGGGCCGGTGAGCGATGCGGATGCCGAGGCGATCCTCAAGACCGCGCGCCACCTTGATGTGAATTTCTGGGACACGGCGGACGTCTATGGGGGCGGCCAATCGGAAAGCCGTATCGGCAGCTTTGCCGACAAGGCGGGCGTGTTCGTCGCCACCAAGCTTGGCCGCAATGGCGAGCTGTTCCCCAATCTTTCGGGCTTTTCGCGCAAGGCGATGAAGGAGAGCCTCGCGGGCTCGATCAAGCGGCTCCGGGTCGAGACGCTCGATCTCGGGCAATTGCACTGCGTGCCGACCGACGTGCTGCGCGATGGCGAAGTCTTTGAAATTATGGAAGATTTAAAGCGCGAAGGCCTGATGCGGCACTGGGGTGCCAGCGTCGAAAATGTTGAGGAAGCGAAGCTCGCCCTGCGCCACGAGGGGCTCGCGACGCTGCAGCTCATCTTCAACCTGTTTCGCCAGGATTACATCGATGAGGTGTTTCCTGAGGCGCAGAAGAAGGATGTCGGCATCATCGTACGGTTACCGCTCGCGTCGGGCCTCCTCTCGGGCAAGTGGACCAAGGCCACGACATTCAGCGCCAAGGACCATCGCAATTTCAACCGCGACGGGCAGTTCTTCAATGTCGGGGAGACCTTCTCGGGCATTCCGTTCGACAAGGGTGTCGAGCTGGCCGATGCGCTGAAGCAGATGGCGCCAAACTATCCGCTCAGCCAGTTCGCGCTGCGCTTTATTCTCGATCAACCGGCGGTCTCGACGGTCATTGCCGGCGTGACGCGGCCGCAGCAGCTTGACGATAATGTGACGGCCACCCGGCGCGACCCGGTTGACCCTGCGCTCCTCGAAAAGCTGAAGGACTGGTACCAGGAGCGTGTCCGGCCCCTGATCCGCGGCCGCATCTGAAAAACGGCGGTTTTCCCGAGGGTTGGCACTTACAACCCAGGGTTGCCCGCCTTAAATACACGTGGTGTGTCTCCAGCCGAAAGAAGCATTTCATGTCCGAGCATCCCGCTTTTGAGCTTTTGAAATCCGAAAACCTCGTGGAGGTTGGCTCAAAGGTGTCGCTCTACCGCCACAAGGCGACGGGCGGTGAAGTGCTGAGTTTTGAAAACGACGACGAGAACAAGGTTTTCGGCGTGACGTTCAAGACCCCGCCGGAGGACTCGACGGGCATTGCGCATATTCTCGAGCATTCGGTGCTGTGCGGATCGCGTAAATACCCGGTGAAAAAGCCCTTCGTTGAAATGCTGAAGGGCTCGCTGCACACGTTCCTCAACGCCATGACCTTTCCGGACAAGACGGCCTATCCGGTGGCGTCGCAGAACCTGCAGGACTTCTACAATCTCGTGGATGTGTATCTCGACGCGGTGTTTTTTCCGCTCCTTACCGAAGACACGCTGAAGCAGGAAGGCTGGCACTACGAGCGCGAAAGCGCGCAGGGGCCGATGCAGTTCAAGGGCGTGGTGTTCAATGAAATGAAGGGGGCCTATTCGTCCCCGGCGGCGCTGCTCGGGCGGCTGACGCAGCAATCGCTGTTTCCCGATACGACCTATGGCGTCGATTCCGGCGGCGACCCGACCAAAATTCCTGATCTCAGCTACGCCCAGTTCGAGCGCTTCCACGAAACCTATTATCACCCCTCCAATGCACGGGTGGTGTTTTACGGCGATGACGAACCGGCGAAGCGTCTTGAGCTGATTGAAGAGTATTTCAAGGAATTTCGCCGCGCCGATCCGACGCCGCCGATTGCCCTGCAAAAGCGCTGGAGCGGGGCGAAGCAGTTCGTCCACACCTATGTCGCCAGCGAGGACGAAGCAAAGCGCCCCAGCGCCATGGTCAGCATCAACTGGCTGCTCGATGAGGTGACGGATTCCGAAACGGTTCTGACCCTCAACATCCTTGAAAGCGTACTGGTGGGAACGCCGGCGGCGCCGCTACGCAAAGCGCTGATCGATTCCGGGCTTGGCGAAGGACTGACCGGATCGGGCTTTGCCGATGGCATCCGCCAGCCCTATTTCACCTTCGGGCTGAAGGGGATTGTGCCCGAAGACGCCGATAAGGTGGAAGCGGTGATCGTCTCGACCCTCAACCATCTGGTGCGCGACGGCATTGACCCCGCGACCATTGAAGCGGCGATGAATACCGCTGAATTCAACCTGCGCGAAAACAACACCGGGTCATTCCCGCGCGGGCTGTCGCTTATGTTCCGGGCGCTTGGCACCTGGCTGTATGATGGCGACCCGATTGCACCGCTCGCTTTTGAAGCGCCGCTGGCGGCGATGAAGGCGCGGTTGCGAGCGGGCGAGCGGGTGTTTGAAAGCCTGATTGAAACGCATATCCTCAACAACCCGCATCAGACGAGCGTGCTGTTGAAACCGGATCCGACGCAGGCGGCGCGGGAGGCGGCGGCTGAGCGCGCGCGGCTCGATGCAGCGGCGGACGCTCTCGGTGAGGCCGGGCTCAAACAGGTGGCCGAAGATACCAAACGGCTGATCGGTTTGCAGCAGAAGCCGGACGATCCGGCAGCGCTTCAGCGTATCCCGATGCTGACGCTCAAGGACTTGCCACGCACCAATAAGCCTATTCCGGCGGTGATCGAAACGCTCAGCGGGCGGCCGTTCCATGTCCATGAAATGGCGACCAATGGCGTGGTCTATCTCGATCTCGCTTTTGATCTCAAAACCCTGCCGGGCGCCCTGTGGCCCTATCTGCCGCTGTTCACCCGGGCCCTGACGCAGACCGGCGTCGGGCACGAGGATTTCGTGACGCTGACGCAGCGGATTGGCCGCCTGACGGGCGGTGTGGGCGCGAGCCGCTGGTCGACGACCCGCGCGGATGGTCAGGGCACTGCGGCCTATCTGTTCTTGCGCGGCAAAGCCGTGCCGGAGCGGCTGCGCGACCTGCTCGATATCATGAAGGACGTGCTGACGGACGCGCAGCTGGGCAACCGCGAGCGGCTGAAGCAGATGGCGCTTGAAGCCAAAGCCGGGTTTGAATCCTCGCTTGCGGGGGCTGGGCATTCCATTGCCGCGGCCCGGCTGCGGGCGGGGTTCACCGAGGGCGGTTGGCTCAACGAAATCACGGGCGGAGTCAGCCAGTATGAGTTCATCAAGGCGCTGATCGCGCGGATCGATAGCGATTGGCCGAGCATCGAGGCGGCGCTCAAAGATATCCGGCGCCGGGTGCTGGGCCGCGCCGGGCTGGTGGCAAGCGTCACAGCCGACAGCTTTGCACTGGGCAAGGTGCGGCCGATCCTTGCGGATTTTATTGCCGATCTGCCCGAAGGCGAGCGGAAAGTGGCGGATTGGGGCTTTAAGTTGAACCCGAAATCCGAAGGGCTGAGCTTCCCCGGACAGGTCAATTATGTGACCAAGGGCGCCAATCTCAAGGCGCTCGGCTATAGCCCGACTGGCGCGAGTGCGGTCGTTCTGCAGCATCTCAATACCACCTATTTGTGGGACAGGGTGCGCGTGGAAGGTGGTGCCTATGGCGCGGGGGCGGGGCTAGACCTGCATTCGGGGCTCATCGCATTCACCTCCTATCGCGACCCCAATGTGACCAACACGCTCAAGGCCTATGACGCGGCGGCGGACTTCCTCAAACAGGGCGTCAACGCCCAGCAGTTGACCAGCTCGATCATCGGGGTCATCGGCTCGGTGGATACCTACCGGTTGCCGGATGCCAAGGGCTTCGCGGCGCTCACCTGGAGCCTGATGGGCGATACCGACGCGGCGCGGCAGGCGCGGCGCGAGTCGGTGCTAGGGGCGACGAGCGCGGATTTCGTCCAGCTGGGCGAAGCGCTTGCGGCCCTGTCGCGTCAGGGTGAGGTTGTGGTGCTGGGCTCGGAAGCGGCAATCAAGGGGGCCGCCGAGGATGGCGGACCCACCCTGCCGATCACCCGGGTGTTGTGATACCACCGGCTTGGCCCCGATACCGTGTCCCCCAGTGAACCTGTGGGCGCGCGGGGCCGTTTGGTGAGGTGATGAGCGAGAGTTTCCTTGGCCGCGATCTCGCGGTCCTGCCAATCGATGCCTATATCGATCCGCCGGTGCCCCGCGCGCGGGCCATCATTACCCATGGGCATTCGGACCATGCGCGGGCGGGCCACGGTGCCGTGCTCGCCACCCCCGATACGATCGCCATTATGAAGACCCGCTATGGCGAGGCGTGTGCCGGGCAGTTTCAGGCGCTCGATTTCGGCGTGCCGCTGCAGGTCGGTGCGGTGACGATCACGTTTTTCCCCGCTGGGCATATTCTGGGGTCGGCGCAGGTGCTGCTCGAGTATCGGGGCGAGCGCGTGGTGGTGACCGGCGACTACAAGCGACTGCCCGATGCCACAGCGGCGGCCTTTGAAATTGTGCCCTGCGATCTCCTCGTGACCGAAGCCACCTTCGGCTTGCCGGTGTTTCAGCATCCCGACCCGCTTGACGAGATCGGCCGACTGATCCGTTCGGTGGCTGCCGACAGTACGCGGTGCCATGTCATTGGGTCTTATGCACTGGGCAAGGCGCAGCGCATCATCTCGCTGTTGCGGCGGGCGGGCTATGATGCGCCGATCTATCTCCACGGCGCGATGGTGCGGCTCTGTGCGCTCTATGAGGAACGCGGCATCGGGCTGGGCGATCTGCGGCTTGCGGCCGAGGCCGGGCCGGAGGCCCTTCAGGGCGGCATTGTGATTGCGCCGCCCTCGGCGCTCAAGGATCGGTGGAGCCGCCGGCTGCCGGACCCGGTGCTGGCCGTGGCATCGGGCTGGATGAGTGTAAAGCAGCGGGCCCGGCAGGCCGGGGTGGAACTGCCGCTCGTCATTTCCGACCATGCTGATTGGGGCGAGCTGACCGCTACCATCGCCGACACTGGCGCGAGCCGGGTATGGGTGACCCATGGGCGCGAGGATGCGCTGGTGCATTACTGCCGGACCCAGGGCATCGAGGCCGAGCCCCTGGCTCTTCTCGCCTATGATGAGGCTGGTGATGAGGGCGGGGAGGCGGCGGCATGAAGGCCTTTGCCCAGCTGATGGAGCTGTTGGCGCTCACCCCGTCGCGCAACCGCAAGCTCGATGCCCTGACGCGCTATTTTGCCGAAACGCCCGACCCCGACCGGGGGCTGGCGCTGGCCATTCTCACCGGAGCGCTGAGCTTCCGCAATGTGAAACCGGCGCTATTGCGCGATCTGGTGGAGCGTGAGGTCGATCCGGTGCTGTTCCGGCTGAGCTATGATTTTGTCGGCGACCTCGGGGAAACCATTGCGCTCATCTGGCCGCATAAAAGCGACAGCGGTGATCTGCCGAGCCTTGGCGCGCTTGTGGAGCGTCTCTCCCTCACCAGCAAGGCGGACTTGCCGGGCGTCATCGGGGCGCTGCTCAGCAGGGCATCGATCACCGAGCGCTGGGCGCTCGTTAAGATCGCCACCGGCGCCTTGCGCATCGGGCTCTCGGCGCGGCTGGCAAAAACGGCGCTGGCGCAGATGAGCGGCGTTGAGCTTAGCGCCATCGAGGAAGTGTGGCACGGGGTGAGCCCGCCCTATCTGCCGCTGTTTGACTGGCTGTCGGGGCGCGCGGGGCGGCCCGAGATTGATCCGACGGCGCGGTTTCACCCCCTGATGCTGGCGCAGCCGATTGATGAGGCGAAGGATTTTCCGAAGCTCGATCCGGCCGATTTCGCGGCCGAATGGAAGTGGGACGGCATCCGGGTGCAGATCATCGCCTCGGGCGGGCGCGTCTCGCTGTTCAGCCGCACGGGTGATGATATCGCGGCGGCGTTTCCGGACGTTACCGAAACGATCGTCGGGGATGGTGTGCTCGATGGTGAACTGCTGGTCGGGGCTGAGTTCACCCCTGGTGCCTTCAACGATCTGCAGCAGCGGCTCAACCGCAAGACGCCGCTCAATCGGCACCTCCTCGAACTGCCGGCCTTTGTGCGGGTCTATGATGTGCTGTTCGATGGCGCAGAGGACGTTCGGGCTCTGCCCTGGTCGGCGCGGCGGGCGCGGCTTGAGCGCTGGTTCACCCGGCACCCGCAGCGGCGGCTCGACCTGTCGCCCACGCTCGATTTTATGTCGTTTGAGGACTTGGACGCGATCCGTCGGCGCGGGGCCGACGAGCAGGGCCATGAAGGCGTGATGCTGAAACGGCGCGATGCGCCCTATGTGCCGGGACGGCCCGCGGGGCTCTGGTACAAGTGGAAGCGCGACCCGGCGATGGTCGATGCGGTGCTGATGTATGCTCAGCGCGGGCACGGCAAGCGCTCGTCCTACTATTCCGATTTCACCTTCGGGGTGTGGCGCGAGGGCGAAATCGTGCCCATCGGCAAGGCCTATTTCGGCTTCACCGACGCGGAACTGAAGGCGCTCGACCGGTTTGTCCGTAATCACACGATCAAGAGCTTCGGGCCGGTGCGGGAAGTGGACAAGACTCTGGTGCTTGAAGTCGCCTTCGATAGTGCGCAGCGCTCGGGGCGGCATAAATCGGGCATTGCGCTGCGGTTTCCGCGGATCAACCGTATCCGCTGGGACAAGCCGGCCGCCGAGGCGGCCCGGATCGAGGATATGGACGTGTTTCTGGCGGCACCCTGAGGAGGTCGCATGTCGCTTTCCGCGCTCGAGAGAAAAATCGCGGCGTTGACCCGCGCCATGGCGGAGGCCGTTGCCCGCGAAGAGTTCGAACAGGCGGCCCGGTTGCGCGATGAAATCGCAGCGCTGGGCGCTGGAACGGGTCTGAAGGTTGGCCAGCCGCCGCCGGGGCAGATGGGGCTTGGCACGCATGTGCCGGTCAAAGCCCCGCCGCGGGATTGGACAGCACCGAAAAAGCCCGATCCGCTGACGCGCGGTCATCGCCCGGGGCGGGGACGAAGGGCCTAACGCGGCTCCAGCCGATCCGTGGCGAGGCGGCGGATTTCGCGCAGTTCGGCGATGGTGGTGGCGAGGTCCGCCTGCTGCCGCTCAAGGCGGGCGAGCCGGGTTTCGACTTTGGCGAGGAGCAGGTTAACCTGGGCGTGCTGGGATTGCGCGTCATAGAGGCTCAGGTATTCGGCAATATCCTTGAGCGAAAAGCCGAGGCGCTTACCGCGCAGGATCAGCATCAGCCGCGCACGGTCGCGGCGGCGGAACACGCGTGTGGCCCCCACGCGCTCGGGGGTGATCAGCCCCTTGGATTCATAAAAGCGGATGGCGCGGGCGGTGATGCCGAATTCCTTCGCCAGATCGGCGATGGCAAACAGATCGCGGTGTTCGGTTTCGATGCGGTTCATGCCGATGTCGCTGTGCGGGACTCGTAATCGCGGCGCAGTTCTTTTTTGTCGTGCTTGCCCACCAGGGTTTTCGGCAGGTCGGCGCGGAAGATCACCTCGCGCGGCTGTTCGAGCTTATTGAGCTTATCGGCCAGAAAAGCCCGCATTTCGCTCTCGGTGGCGCTATTGCCTGCGCGCGGTTTGACATAGGCCACCGGCGCTTCGCCGCGATAGGAATCGGGCACGCCGATGACATTGACCTCCGCCACGCCGGGGTGGGACAGCAGGGCTTCCTCGATGACACGCGGATAGACGTTGAAGCCCGAGCAGATGATGATGTCTTTCAGCCGGTCGACCAGAAACACATAGCCATCCTCGTCCATGAAGCCGACATCGCCGGTTCTGAGCCAGCCGTGATCGAAGGTTTCGGCCGTGGCGTCGTCATTGCGGAAATATCCGGCCATGACCTGCGGACCCTTGACCTGCACTTCGCCGCGCTGGCCAATGCCCACGACCTTGCCGGTTTCGACATCGACAAAGCGGATATCGGTGTGGGGCAGGGGCTGGCCGACCGATAGCGGCTTGCCGGGCACCTTGAGGGCCGCGCAGCAGACGACCGGCGAGGCCTCGGTGAGGCCGTAGCCTTCGGCAAGGAGAGCGCCGCTGACCCGGGCCCAGGCCGCCCGGACTTCGAGCGGCAGAGCGGCGCCGCCAGAAATCACGAGGCTGATCGAGGCCAGCGCGGGCTTGATGGCTTCCCCCAGCCGCGACAGCGCATGGATCAGCGTCGGCACGGCGGGCAGGATGGTGGGTTGGGTGCGCCGCACAGCGGCAAGGAACATTTTCTGTTCGTAGCGCGGCAGCATGATCACGAGGGCGCCATTACACAGCGGCACATTCATGCACACCGTCATGGCGAAGATATGGAAAAACGGCAGAACGGCGAGGATACGGGCGTGGGGCGGGTAGAACCGGCCATCGGCCCAGGCGTCGATCTGGCTCATGTTGGCCGCGACATTGGCGTGGCTCAGCATGGCGCCTTTGGGCACGCCGGTGGTGCCCCCGGTGTTCTGCTGCACGGCAATGTCGTCGGCTGAAATCTCGACCGGCTCGGGGCTCAGCCCCTTGGCGAGCAGCGTTTCGTACAGGGTGATGCGCTCGCGCACGGGGCTGTTGTCGGGCCGGGCGAGATCGCGCGATTTGGCAGCGCGGAACAGAACGGCCTTCACGGGCGGCAGCGCCTTGAGGAAGGGGGCGACGATCAGATCGCGCACATGGCCGCCGCGCACCAGCGCCTCGGCCTTGTCGAAGGTCACTTTGAGGTCAAGGGTGATGAGGATTTCGGCCCCGGCACCGCCTACGACATGCTCCAGTTCGGCAAGGGTGTAGAGCGGGTTGCAGTTGACCGCTACGCCGCCAGCGCGCAGCACGGCATAATAGGCGATGACGAAAAACGGCGTGTTGGGCATGAGCAGCGCCACGCGCGTGCCCTTTTTCACCCCATGCAGCTTTTGCAGCGCGCCGGAAAACCGGGTGATCGCGTCGCCAAGCTCGCGATAGCGGGTGATTTTGCCCATGAAATCGAGCGCCGCCCGATCGGCATGTTCGGTGCAGGCGGCCAGCACCTGCGTATGCACAGGCGTCAGGTCGAGCGGCGTATCCCACACGATGCCGGGCGGATAGTGCGCCACCCAGGGGCGCGGAAAGGCTGGCGTCGTCGTCATACAGAACTCCCCTGTGCATGAACGACCGGAACTCACACCAGTCCTAGTGGATTGTGCCCGGTAACTTGAGACGGGAAAACCCGTATAAACTCGACTGAATGCTCCGCTTTTCCGGGCAGAGTGGCGGTGGGCGGTTGATGTCTCGCTTATGAGTTACCAAGTTGACGTATAGGTAAACTTGACGCTTTATGGATGGACGCGTCAAGGGGCATCGGTCCCGATCGGGGTCGTTGTCCGCCACCTGAGCGGGAGGCCGACCATGCTGATAGCCCTTATAGTCCTTGGCCTTTTTGCCACGCTGGCGCTGGCTTTGGCCGAAGCGCGGCTCTGGGCCATTGCGACAGTGCTGGCCGTCTTTGGCTATGCGGCTACGGTCTTTTCGGGTGATCCGCTTAACCCCTTGCCCGTCGTGCCGGGCGCCATCCTCCTGCTGTTTGCGCTGACGCCGATCCGTCGGGCGCTCATTGCGCGGCCCATGCTGAGGATCGTGCGCCGAATGTTGCCCAGGGTGAGCCGCACCGAGCAGGATGCGCTTGATGCGGGCACTGTGGGGTTTGATGCCGATCTGTTTTCGGGTCGGCCCAACATGGCCAAATTGCTGGCGACCCCCAGACCGACGCTCAATGCGGCCGAACAGGCGTTTCTCGATGGGCCGGTCGAAACCCTGTGCGCCATGCTCGATGAATGGGACATCAGGCAGAACCGGTCCGATCTGCCGCCCGAGGTCTGGCGGTTTTTGAAGGACAACGGCTTTTTCGGCATGTTGATTGCGCCCGAGTATGGTGGGCTTGGCTTTTCGGCTGAGGCGCAGAGCCGGGTGGTCGCCAAGGTCGCGAGCCGCTCGATTGCGGCCGGGATTACGGTGATGGTCCCCAATTCACTCGGGCCGGGCGAATTGCTCGAACGCTACGGCACCCCCGAGCAGAAGGCGAAATACCTGAAGCGGCTTGCGCGCGGCGATGAGATCCCGTGCTTTGCGCTCACCGGTCCGCATTCCGGATCGGATGCGGCGGGTATGCGCGATACCGGCACCGTGGGCTACGCCATGATCGACGGCGAAAAAGTGCTGGGTGTTCGGCTCCATTGGGACAAGCGCTACATCACACTGGCACCGGTTGCGACGCTCATCGGGCTCGCGGTGCATCTTCGCGACCCTGACCATGTGCTGGGCGAGACCGAAGACCTCGGCATCACGCTGGCGCTTGTCCCCGCGACGACACCCGGGGTGAGCATCGGGCGGCGGCACCGGCCGGCGGGGTCGGCGTTCATGAATGGCCCGACGCAGGGCACGAATGTGTTCGTGCCGATGGACCAACTGATCGGCGGCGTGCAGTACATCGGGCAGGGCTGGCGCATGCTGATGGAGTGCCTCGCCACCGGGCGGGCCATTTCACTGCCGGCCATCGGCACGGTGTCCATCAAGCACGCGCTGCGGGTCAGCTCGGCCTATGCGCGCATTCGGCGGCAGTTCGGCATTCCCATCGGGCAGATGGAGGGCGTGGCCGACCCGCTGTCGCGGCTGGTGCGGCTCGCGTACCAGTATGAAGCGGCGCGCGGCCTGACGGCGACCATGGTCGATCAGGGCGAGCGGCCCTCGGTGCTGTCGGCGCTGCTCAAATATCGCACCACCGAGGCGATGCGGCAGGCGGTAAATGACGCGATGGATATCCATGGCGGGCGCGGCGTGCAGGAGGGGCCCTCCAACTACCTGTTTTCGGCCTATGCCGCGACGCCAGTGGCCATCACGGTGGAAGGCGCCAACATCCTCACGCGCTCGCTCATCAGCTTTGCGCAGGGCGCGCTCAGGGCCCACCCGTTCCTCTATGCTGAAATCGCGGCGGCGCAGAACCCCGACCAGCGGGCGGGTCTTGCGGCGTTTGACGCCACTTTCAGCGGCCATGCGCGCTTCATGGGCCGCAGCATGGTTGCCAGTCTGCTCCATGGGCTCAGCGCGGGGCTGCTCATCCAAAGCCCGGTGCGGCATGGCCTCGCGAAATGGTATCGGGCGCTTGGGCGCTACGCGCAGAATTTCGCGCTGGTGGCCGATCTGACCGTGGTGACGCTCGGCGGCGATTTGAAGCGCAAGCAACAGATTGCCGGACGGCTCGCCGATGTGCTGTCGGACCTCTATCTCCTCGCGGCGACGCTCAAGCGCTTTGAGGATGATGGTCGGTTTGATGAGGACCAACTGGTGGTCGAGTGCGTGGCGCGCGACACCTGCGCCTCAATTGAGCGCCATCTGGGGGCCGTGCTCGATAATTTCCCCAACCGCCTGCTGGCATTCGCCCTCGGGGTTCTGGCCTTTCCGCTCGGCCGCCACGCGCGTCCGGCCGCGGATCGGGCAACCTATCGGCTGGCGCGGGCGGTGATGGTACCGGGCAGCTTTCGCGACCGGCTGACCCGGGGGGTCTATGTCACCGATGATCCGCGCGATCCGACCGGTGCCCTCGAAGATGCGTTCCTCAAAGTCGTGGCCGCGAGCGATATCGAGACCCGGTTCATCAAGGCGTTGAAAGCGGGCCAGATCACGAGGCGGCTCGACCGCGATGCGATGACCGATGCGATCGAGGCCGGTATCCTGACCGAAGGCGAGGCAGCCACGCTGCGGCTGGCCGACCGGGCGACCGATAAGGTGATCCGGGTCGATGATTTTGCGCCCGATGCGTTCGCCATGACGGCGATTGGCAAACTTAAACGCGAGGCCGCCCAATGAGCGACGCCCTGCCGAAAAACTGGCTCTTTCACGTGGATGTCGAGGCCATCGGCTGGCTCACGCTGTGCACCGAGGGCAGCGGGCCGAATGTGCTCGGGCGCCGGGTGATCGAAGAACTTGACGGGCTTGTTGCCCATATCGCCGACCTGGCCGAGCGTAAACGGCTGAAGGGCGTGGTGCTGATGTCCGGCAAGCCCGGCGGGTTCATTGCCGGGGCGGATATCGCCGAATTTGATACGCTCAGCGACCCGGCCCTGTTGCGAACGGCCCTTGAGGACACCCATGCCCTGCTTGCCCGTATCGAGGCCCTGCCGGTGCCCATGGTCATGGCGATTGACGGCTATTGTCTTGGCGGCGGGCTCGAACTGGCGCTGAGCGGCCACTACCGGATTGCGACCGATAGTGAGGCAACGCGGATTGGCTTTCCCGAAATCCGGCTCGGCATTTTTCCGGGCTTTGGCGGTACGGGGCGGGCTTTGCGGCAGGCTGGGGCACTTGACGCCTTGTCGATCATGCTGGGAGGCACGCTGCTGCGGGCTGCAGCGGCGCGGCGGATGGGGCTCGTCGACATGCTGGTCAAGCACAAGGATCAGCTGCGCTGGGCGGCCCGCAAGGCCGTGCTCGAAGGCCGCCGCAGCCGACCGGTGGCGGGCTGGAAGCGGTTGCTGCAACTTGATGCGGTCCGGCCGCTTCTGGCCAACCGGATGCGCCGGGCGGCGGCGATGAAGGCGCGGCCCGAGCATTTTCCGGCGCCCAAGGCGTTGATCGACCTGTTCGAAATGAAGGGCCGCGACTGGCGCACGCTGTTGGGCGGCGAGACCGAGGCCTTTGTGCCGCTGCTTGCGACCCCAACGGCCCGCAATCTGCGGCGCGTGTTCTTTCTGTCCGAGGGGCTGAAAAAACTGGGGCTGAGGGGCAAGGATGCCCCGGTGTTCCGCCGCGTGCATGTGATTGGCGCGGGGATCATGGGCGGCGATATTGCAGCCTGGTGCGCCTTGCGCGGTTTTGCCGTGACGCTGCAGGACCTCGACATGGAGCGCATCAAGCCGGCGCTCGAGCGGGCGAAGGGGCTGTTTCGCAAGCGGCTGCGCGGCAGGGCCGAGCAGGATCGTGCCGTGGCGCGGCTCATCGCCGACCCTGAGGGCCGGGGTGTCGCCCGGGCGGATGTGATCATCGAGGCCGTGGTCGAAAAACTCGCCATCAAACGGAAAATTTTCGAAGAGGCCGAGCGGCGGGCGCGGCCCGAGGCGATCCTCGCGTCCAATACCTCGTCCATTCCGCTCGAAGATATTGCGACCGCGATGAAAGACCCCGGCCGGCTGATCGGGCTGCATTTCTTCAACCCGGTGGCGCAGTTGCCGCTGGTGGAAGTGGTCGAGCAGAAATCCGGCGGTGCGGCAGTGGCGCGCGGCGCGAGCTTTGCGCTCGCCATAGGCAAGAGCCCGGTCGTCGTGCGCTCGGCGCCGGGCTTTCTCGTCAATCGGGTGTTGATGCCCTACCTGCTTGGCGCGGTTGAGCGGCTGGAGCGGGGGGAGGCGCCCGAGCGGCTCGATGCGGCGGCGCTGGCCTTCGGCATGCCGATGGGGCCGATTGAACTGATGGATGTCGTCGGGCTCGACATCGGGCGGTCGGTGGCCGAGGAACTGGGCACGACGATTGATAGCTCCAGTCGCTTTGCGCGGCTGATCGCAGCGGGCAAGCTCGGCCGCAAGACCGGCGAGGGCTTTTACCGCTGGGTCAATGGCAAGGCGCTGAAGGCGAAAACGCCGGTGGCACGCGAGGGGCTTGAAGCCCTGGGCCGGGCGCTTCTCAAGCCCCTGGCCGACGAGGCTGAAAAAGCTGTCGCGGAGGGCATCGTCGACAGTCCCGATCTGGCCGATATCGGCACCATCCTCGGGACCGGGTTTGCGCCCTTTCTCGGCGGACCGATCAATGCGCGGATGGAAGGACGAGTGTGATGGCCGAAGTACGGAAAGTCGTTCTGGTCGGGGGCAGTCGTATTCCGTTTCAGCGGGCCTATACCGGCTACCGCGACAAGGGCAATCTCGACCTGATGGCGGCGGCGATTGGCGGGCTGGTCGAGCGCTTTGACCTCAAGGGGCAGGCGGTGGGCGAGGTGATGGGCGGCGCGGTGCTCAATCACGTGCGCGATTTCAACCTGGCCCGCGAGGCTGCGCTGAATGCCGGGCTCAGTCCCGCGACCCCGGCGACCAGCATCCAGATGGCGTGCGGCACTTCACTGCAGGCGGCGCTGCTGCTTGCCGGCAAAATCGCCACGGGCGAGATCGACAGCGCCATTGCAGCCGGCTCGGATTCAGTCTCCGACAGTCCCGTGGTGGTCACGGACCGATTGCAGCACCGGCTGATCGATCTGTCACGGGCCCGCACCATCCGGGAGCGTTTCCGCGCGCTTAAGGGATTTTCGTTTGCTGAGCTGAAGCCGGTGGCACCCTCGACGGCCGAGCCGCGCACGGGCCTCTCCATGGGCGAGCACTGCGAGCTGATGGCGAAAGAGTGGGCGATTGCGCGCGCCGATCAGGACGAATGGGCGCTCAGGTCGCACCGGCTGGCGGCGGAGGCCGAAGCCTCGGGCCTCCTTGACGATCTGATCGTGCCGTTTTCGGGCGTGCTGCGCGATAATAACGTGCGCGCCGAAACCAGCATGGCCAAGCTCAATGACATGAAGCCGGTGTTTGACCGGCGTTCGGGGCAGGGCACGCTGACCGCGGGCAATTCGACGCCCCTGACCGATGGCGCTGCCGCGGTGCTTCTGGCCAGCGAGGCCTGGGCCAGGGCGCGCGGCTTGCCCATTGTGGCAACGCTCCGGGCCGGGCAGGTGGCGGGCAATGACTTTGCCCATGGCGACGGGCTGTTGATGGCGCCTACGCTTGCCGTGTCGCGGCTCCTTGACCGGCTCGGCCTCGGCTTTGCCGATTTCGACCTGTTTGAGCTGCACGAGGCCTTTGCCGCGCAGGTTTTGTGCACGCTCAAGGCTTTTGCCGACCCGGCCTATTCGCGCGCCCACCTGGGCCGGGCAGAACCGCTCGGCGAGATCGAGGAAACGCTAATCAACCCCATGGGCTCGTCGCTGGCTTACGGGCATCCGTTTGCCGCCACAGGGGCACGCATTCTGGCGCTCGCTGGTCAGCAGATTGCGGCGGGGCGGCAGCGGGCGTTGATTTCGGTCTGCACGGCTGGCGGCATGGGCGTTGCTGCGGTGCTCGAAGCGGCGTGACGCCGCAGCGGTGCCAAACGAACGGGCCATTAAGTATTTACCCTTAGTGTTGGGCGCGATTGACCCTGCCGAGAGGCTCCCATGCGCCCGATCCTCGTTGCTGTTTTTTTAGCGGTTATGCCCGCGGTTCTTGGCCCGTCCCTTGCGGCTGAGGTGCCAGCGGGCACCCGGCTCGCCAAAGAGCAGGTGCTGCGCTACCGCGTGATGGATCAGATCAACACGCTCGATCCGCAGATGATCGAAGAGGTGGATTCCCATGCCGTGGCGGCCAACCTGTTTGAGGGTCTCGCGACCGGAACTGAAGACGGGGGTATCGTTCCGGCGCTCGCCGAAGGCTGGGAGATCAGTGCGGACGGGCTGACCTATACCTTTCACCTGCGCGACGCGACATGGTCAGACGGCCAGAAGGTCGTGGCCGATGATCTGGTCTATGCCTGGCGACGGGCGGTCGACCCGGCGATCGGGTCGAGCTATGGCTATTTCCTCGCGCTGGGCGGGATTGAAAACGCCGATGCCGTGCTCAGCGGCGCGATGCCGCCCGACGGGCTGGGCGTGACGGCACCCGACGCGAAAACTTTGGTGGTGAAGCTTGCCACCCGCACTCCCTTTTTCCTGAGCATGCTCACCCAGGCGACCCTCTTTCCGGTGCCGCGCCATGTGATTGAAAAATACGGCAAGGACTGGACCCTGGTCGGCCACATCGTGAGCAATGGCGCCTATACGCTGAAGGAGAACCAGCCCGGCGAGCGCCTCGTCATCGAGCGTAACCCGCTGTATTGGAACGATGCCAAGACGGTGCTCAACCGGGTGGAATTCATCAGCGTTCCTGAAAACGGCCAGGCCCTCACGCGGTTTCTGGCCGGGGAACTGGACTACACCGACATTCCGCGGGGCCGGAAGCAGCAGATGGTCGGGCTCGTTGGCGACCAAATGACCATTCGGCCGCAATTGTGCACGGATTACCTGTCGCTCAATGTGAGCGAGACGGGTCCCGTGGCGCTGCGCGACCGGCGGGTGCGCAAGGCGCTGTCGCTGGCGATAGACCGCGACCTGCTGGTGAAGAGTGCGTTGCGGGACGCGGGCCTGCCGACCTTTGATTTTACGCCCCCCTATGTGCATGGCTTTGCCGCGCCGGACCTGCCCGAAAGCCATATGTCGCAAACCGAGCGCGATGCGGAAGCGCAGCGCCTGATGCGTGAGGCGGGCTATGGCCCGGATCATCCGCTGACCCTCAACCTGTCCATTGTGCGCTACGAGAGCCACCAGATCATGGCGCGGGTGCTGAAACAGATGTTCAGGCAGAAGCTCGGCGTTAATCTGGTGACCACCGAGACCGAAAATTCGGTGCTGGCCGAGCGCATGCATGCCAAGGACTATGAAATTGCCCGCACCGGCTGGTGCGGCGACTACAACGAAGCCTCGACCTTTCTCACGCAACTGGCCTCGTCGACGGAGAGTGGCATGGCGCAGAACGACGCGGGATACAGCAATCCCGAGGTTGATCGCCTGCTCAGGGAGGCGCGGGAGGCCGAGGACTCCGGTCCCATTTATGGCGAGGCCGAGCGCCTCATCATTGAGGATCAGCCGATCATTCCCCTCTACTTCGGGGTGGATACGGTTGCGATCAGCTCTCACCTTAAAAACTGGCCTGTGAACGCCGTAACGGTCCTGTGGTACGCCAAGGACCTCTATCGAACCGAGGACTAGGCCGGGCTCATGTTCACCCGGGTCCTCAAGCGGATCGCCATTGCGCTGGTCACCATCCTGGTGACCGGAACCCTTGCGTTTATCCTCGTGCGGGTCGCGCCGGGCAGTCCGATCGCCGCCAAACAGCTCCCGTCGCAGGCGGCACTCAACCTCACTGCCTATTACGGGCTCGATCAGCCGCTGTGGGTGCAATATCTCGACTACCTTCGACGGGTATTTGTCGACTTCGATTTTGGGCCAAGCTTCCAGTATCACGGACGCAGCGTGCGCGATGTGCTGGCCACGGCGCTTCCGGTGACGTTGACCATCGGGCTGTGGGCGGCGCTCGTGGCGACGGTGTGCGGTGCGGCCATCGGAACGGCTGCCGCCATCTGGCGCGGACAGTGGATCGACCATCTGGCCGTGGGGCTGACCATCCTCATGCAGATGGTGCCGACGTTCGTTGTTGCCCCGGTGCTGGTGCTGGTCTTTACGCTGACATTGCGCTGGTTGCCCGGCGGGGGGTGGAATGCGGGTGACCCGGCCCATGTCATCCTGCCGGTTTTCACCCTGGCGCTGACGCAATTGCCCAATGTCACGCGCATTGTGCGCGCTTCGGCGATTGAGGTGCTGGGTTCGAACTATATGCTGGTGGCGCGCGGCAAGGGCCTGCCCTGGCCGCTCCTGTATTTCCGTCACGCGCTGCGGCCCACGCTCCTGCCGCTGGTCAGCTACCTTGGACCCATGCCGCTGTCGCTCGTGGCCGGGATGACGCTCACCGACCTGTTCTTTTCGACCGGCGGGGTCGGCACGGTGTTCGTCAGTGCCGCGCTGGCGCGGGACTATGCGGTGGTGGTGACAATCACGCTGGCCTCAGCCGTACTGATCACCCTCAGCAATTGCCTGATTGATCTGCTCTACGCCGCGCTCGACCCGCGGATCGGGGTTGAGCGCTGATGGCAATCTCCGGCCGATCGCTGAACTTTGACGCGCCGCCGATGCTGCGGTCGGGATGGACGAGCATTGTCGCGCGGATGGCCCGCAGCGCAAGAGGGCGCTTCGGGATCGGGATCTTCGTGCTGATCGCCCTCTTTGCGGTCTTTGGTCCCGCGCTGACGCCCTGGACGCCCGACGTCATTGACTGGAACGCAGTTGGCGAGGATGCGAGCCTTCGTGCGCCATCCCTTGCGACCGGTCACCCATTAGGAGTCGACGATCTCGGGCGCGATCTGTTCGCCCGGCTGGCCCATGGCACCCAGACATCGTTGACGATCTCGTGTCTCGCCGTCGCGATTGCCGTGATCTGCGGCACTGCCTATGGGGCCATTGCGGGCTATGTCGGTGGGGTCATCGATCAGGTGATGATGCGGATCGTCGATACGCTCTACGCGCTCCCGATGACCTTTGTGCTTGTCGTCATGGTGCTGTTGTTCGGGCAGGCTACCGAGGTGCTGTTCATCTGCATTGGCGGCTTCAGCAGCCTTGGCCTCGCGCGGGTGGTGCGCGGCCAGACCCTGGTCATCAAGACCCAGCCCTATGTCGAAGCGGCCGTCATCGGGGGGGCGCGGCCCCTCGATGTGGTGTTCACCCATATCGTGCCCAATCTGCTGGGCCTTGTGGCGATCTATGCCACCATCCTGGTGCCCGAACTGGTGTTCACCGAATCCCTCATCAGCTTCATGGGGCTCGGGGTGCAGGATCCGGATGTGTCGTTGGGCGTGCTCATCAGCGAAGGCATGTCGGGGCTGCTCTTTGGAATTTCGCTGCACCTGGCCTGTCCGCTCCTCATGTTCGTGTCGGTGCAGGTTGCTCTCTACTGCATCGGTGACGGCTTGCGTGAAGCCAGCGATGTGAAGGGGGAGGGCTGACGCATGCCCCGGATCATGTCGGTTGAAAACCTCTCCGTCCGCTTCGCCTCGCGCAGCGGCCAGATCGAGGTGGTGAAAGACCTGAATTTCGATCTGTGGACCGGTCAGGTTCTGGGGCTCGTGGGCGAAAGCGGCTCGGGCAAGACCCAGGCCTTCCTCGCCATCATGGGGCTTCTGGCGCGTAACGGCCGGGCCGAAGGGCGCGCCCTGTTAGGCGATGTCGACCTCCTGCAGCTCAAGCCGCGCGCGCTTAACCGCATGCGTGGACGCGAGATTGCCATGGTGTTTCAGGATACGGCCGCAGCGCTCAACCCGACGCTGCGGATCGGCATCCAGATGGCCGAAGTGCTGGCGCTGCATCATGCAGTGCCTCTGCCGCAAGCCGAACTGGCCGCCATCGACATGCTCGACATGGTGGGTATTTCCGACCCGGAGCGGCGGGCGCGCTGCTATCCGCACGAGCTGTCCGGCGGCATGCGGCAGCGCGTGCTGATCGGCATGGCGCTGATGTGCCGTCCCAAGGTGCTTATTGCCGACGAGGCTACGGCCTCGCTCGACGCGACCGTGCAGGCCCAGATTCTCACCCTGTTCAAGACTGTCTGCGACCGGCTGGGCACGGCGCTGGTGCTGATCACCCATGATCTCAGTCTGGCGGCCAGCATCGCTGACCGGATGATGGTGATGTATGCCGGGCAGGCCGTGGAAATCGCGACGACCGATGCGCTGTTTCATGATCCACGCCACCCCTATACGCGGGGCCTTCTGGCCTCAACGCCTGCGGCGACAGTCACGCGCGGCAAACTTTATACCATACCCGGTCCGCCGCCCCGGCTGCTTGAGGGCGAGCGTGGTTGCCGGTTCAATCCGCGCTGTCCGCATCGGGCGGCCCATTGCGTCGAGCTGGCGCCGATCCTGCGGCCCGTGGCGCTGGACCATCAGGTGGCGTGCCATTTCGATATCGGCGGAGCGTCCCAGTGATGACCCAACCCCCGGCCGCCGATGACCTGCTCAATGTGGTTGGCGTCAGCAAGATCTATGTCACGGGCCAGAGCGTGTTGCGGCGCGGCACCATGCTGCGCGCGCTCCATGATGTCAGCTTCAACGTCCAGACGGGCGAGACTCTGGGGATCGTGGGCGAAAGCGGTTGCGGCAAGACCACGCTCGGCAAGATCATCGTGCGGCTGTTGCGCCCGAACACGGGGCGCGTCCTGTGGATGGGGCGCGACCTCACCGCCATGGCGGGCGAGGAATTGCGGCTGGTGCGGCGCGACCTGCAGTTCATTTTCCAGGACCCGCAGACTGCGCTCAATCCGCGTATGACAGTGGGCGAAATCATCGCCGAACCGCTGCGCGTGCTGCGGCCCGACCTCAAGCCGCGCGACCGCATGCAGCGGACACTCGACATGATGGCGGCGGTAAATCTCCTGCCCGACCATGCCGGGCGGTTTCCGCACGAGTTTTCGGGCGGGCAGGCGCAGCGAATCGGCATTGCCCGCGCGCTGATCACCGGGCCGCAGATGATCGTGTGTGACGAGCCGGTTTCGGCGCTCGATCTGTCGGTGCAGGCGCAGATCCTCAACCTGCTACAGGATGTGAAGGACAAGCTTGGACTGACCCTGATCGTGATTTCGCACAATCTCAACGTCGTGCGGCACATTGCCGATCGTGTGCTGGTGCTCTACCTCGGTCAGGTGATGGAAATCGCCAGCGTGCAGGCGCTGCGCAGCCGACCGCTGCATCCTTATACCAGCCTCCTGCTGTCAGCCGCGCCGGTGCCAGACCCTCGGCTGTCGCAATTGACGGAGCAGGATTGGTTCGACACGGAGCTACCCTCGCCGCTTGATATGCCCACCGGGTGCCCCTTTCACACCCGGTGCGCCTATGCGACCGACCGCTGCCGCCTCGAGCGGCCCCAGCCCGAAATCGTGCCCGGCCACGGGCAGGTCTCGTGCCACAACTGGCGCAGCATCGAGATGGCCTAGGCCCGGCGTTTTGCAAAGGGTCGGCCGCGGTCGGAGCGGCCGCTTCACCCCCTGCAGAAGGGGCGTTGGCGAGGGGGCAAGAAATAGGTATGTTTCGGTACGCTCGCATCCAATTGGGCGGTCATACGTTCATTCCCCTCGGGAAGATGCGTAGACTTCACCGCCGAAATGGACCGATGCGACATTGACGTAATGGGCAGGGGACGGGTTCTCTTGGTCCAAGCGCGCGCGACTGTCGTAGCAGGCGGTCCGTGACCTGCAACAAGACTTTCACCAGAACACCTTGGGAGACGACTATATGACAATGCTGAAAACTCTATCGAGGGCCGCACTGGTTGCGGGCCTGTTGTCGACGACGATGATCACCGCATCCTATGCGGCCACCGTGCCGGAAGGCACCAAGCTCGCTGCCGAGCAGACGTTCCGCTACCGCGTGCTCGATGCGATCAATTCGCTCGATCCTCAGGTCGTGGAAGACGTCGACAGCGCCAACGTGGTCAATAACCTGTTCGAAGGTCTGTTCAGCGAAGACGCCGCTGGCAATCCGGTGCCGGGCGTGGCCGAAAGCTTCTCCGTGAATGCCGATAACTCGGTGTACACCTTCAAGCTGCGCGATGCGAAGTGGTCGAACGGCGAGCCCGTGACGGCCCAGGATTTCGTGTTCGGCTGGCGCCGTGCGGTCGATCCCGCGCTTGCATCGCCCTATGCCTATTTCGTGGGCCTCGCCGGTATCAAGAATGCCGATGACATCGTTGCCGGTAAGCTGAAGCCCGAAGATCTGGGCGTGAAGGCCATCGACGACAAGACGCTGGAAGTCACGCTGTCGGGTTCGGTCCCGTATTTCGTGAAGACGCTGGCGCATGCCACACTGTTCCCCGCGCCGCAGAAGGTGGTTGAGCAGTTCGGCAAGGATTGGACCAAGGTCGAGAACATCGTCGGCAACGGCGCGTACAAGCTGACCGAAAACAATCCCGGCGAACGCGTCGTGATCGAACGCAACCCCGGCTATTGGGATGATGCCAAGACCGTCATCAACCGCGTCGAATTCCTGACCATCAACGACGAGAACCAGGGCCTCACCCGCTATCTCGCCGGTGAAGTGGACCAGACCGATGTGCCGGCCGGCCAGTTCCCCAAGCTCAAGGGCGAATATCCGGAAGAGGCCTTCTCGGTGCCGAACCTGTGCACCTACTACTTCAGCATCAACGTGACCGATTCGGCCCCGGATGCGCTGAAGGATGCCAAGGTGCGCGAAGCGCTGTACCTTGCGGTTGATCGCGATGTGATCGTGAACAACATCCTGCAGGGCGGCCAGCAGCCGGCCTATACCTTCACCCCGCCGGCGACAGCAGGCTTCAAGGCGCCGGACGCTCCGGCCGCAGCGATGACCCAGGCCGAGCGCGATGAAAAGGCCAAGGCTCTGCTCGCCGAAGCCGGTATCACCGCCGAAAACCCGCTGAGCTTTGAATACATCTACAATACCTCGGACGCGCATAAGAAGATCGCGACCGTGGTTGCCCAGATGTACAAGGAAAAGCTGGGCGTCGAGATGACTATCCGCGATATGGAATTCGCGACGTTGCTCGATACCCGTCACCAGAAGAATTACGCCGTGGCGCGTAATGCGTGGTGCGGCGACTACAACGAAGCGTCGACCTTCCTGAGCCTTATGGACTCGAAGTCGAGCCAGAATGACTCGGGCTACAACAACGCTGACGTTGATAAGCTGCTGGCAGACAGCAAGGTTTCGACCGATCCGAATCCGCTCTACACCCAGATCGAGGAAAAGATCCTCGCTGACGTGCCGATCGTGCCGATCTACTTCTACACCAAGGTCTTCATGCAGAAGCCGGCGGTGAAGGGTTGGCCGTACAACAACGTTGAGCAGATCTGGTACGCCAAGGACTTCTACAAGGTCGCTGAGTAACAGTGACGGAGGGCGCCTCGTTCGGGGCGCCCTTCATCCCGTTCGATCGACCCTTGTTCTATGGGTAAATCCGTAGTTAATTTAAGGGCCTATGCCATCGTCACCGACCGGCTGTTCCGGGCTGGCGGGGCGGCAAGTCCGGGAGAAACCCTCATGACAGATCCTTTGCGCGCCGCGATCCGCGGCCTCTTTTGTGCATCCGCTCTTTGTGCCGTGCTCACGGCCCCGGTCCTTGCGGCCGAAGTTCCGGCGGGCACCAAGCTCGCCGACGAGCAGACATTTTCGACATCGGTTGGCGCAGCCATCGGCGCGTTCGATCCGCAACTGGCCGAGGATACCGACCAGTCGGCGGTCATCAATAATCTGTTCGAAGGGCTCTATTCGGAGGATGACAAGGGCAATCTCGTGCCCGCGCTGTCTGATGGCTATACGCTCAGCGACGATCGCACGGTCTATACGTTCAAGATCAAAGCCGCGAACTGGTCGAACGGCGATCCGGTGACGGCCCAGGATTTCGTGTTCGCCTGGCGCCGGGCCGTCGATCCCGCGCTTGCGTCCAACTACGCTTATTTCCTCGGCCTTGCCGGGATCCTGAACGCCGATGACATTGTGGCGGGCCAGAAAAAGCCCGAGGAGTTGGGCGTCAGGGCGATTGACGACAAGACGCTTGAAGTCACCCTCAGCTCGCCGCGCCCTTATTTCCCCATGACCCTGACCCAGACGACACTGTTCCCGGTGCCGCAGAACGTGGTTGAGGCTTTCGGCAAGGATTGGCTGAAGCCTGAGAACATCGTTGGCAATGGCGCCTATGTGCTGAAGTCGAATTCGCCGGGCGAAGTGGTGGTGCTGGTGCGCAACCCGCGCTATCGCGACGACGCCAAGACGGTGATCAACGAAGTGCGCTTCGTCACCATCACCGACGAAGCGCAGGAAGTAGCGCGCTATCTTTCCGGCGAAGTCGACCATGTGGGCGTGCCGACCGGACAATTGCCCAAGTTCAAGGCCGAATACCCGAATGAAGTGACGGTCGCGCCGCGGCTCTGCACCTATTATTTCGACGTCAATGTGGGGGCGAAAGCCAGCAACAAGGCGCTGACCGACCAGCGCGTCCGCGAAGCGCTCTATCTGGCGATTGACCGCGACGTGCTTATCAATAACGTGCTGCAGGGCGGGCAGATTCCGGCCTATTTCCTCACACCAGCGGCGACAGCGGGCTTCACCACGCCGGACGTTCCGGCGCTGAACATGACCCAGGCCGAACGCAATGAGCGCGCGAAGGCCCTCCTCGCCGAGGCCGGGTACGGCCCGGATAATCCGCTGAAATTTGAATATATCTACAACACCGGCGAAGGGCACAAGAAGATCGCCGTGGTCGTCGCGCAGATGTATAAAGAGACGCTCGGCGTCGAGATGACTATCCGCGATATGGAATGGGCGACGCTGCTCGATACGCGCCACCAGCAGAACTTCGAAGTGAGCCGATCGGCCTGGTGCGGCGATTACAATGAAGCCTCGACCTTCCTGAGCCTGGTTGACACCAAGTCGACGCAAAACAGTTCGGGCTACAGCAATGCCGAGATCGACAAGCTGCTGGCGGACTCGGCTACCAAGGATGATCCGACGGCGGACTACACCAGAATCGAGCAGATTCTGGCCACCGATCTGCCGATCATTCCCGTGTATCACTACACCAGCAATGCTCTGATGAAGACCAATGTCAAAGGCTGGCCCTACGACAATGTCGAGGGCAAGTGGTACGCCAAGGATCTCTATAAGATCGCCGAATAAGCCTAAGCAAAACAGGTCGTCGCGCCCGGCGCGGCGACCTGACCTCACGGGAGTTCCGCTGCATGATCCGTTTCATCCTCAGGCGATTGGCGATTGCGATCCCAACGCTGCTTGCGCTGATCGTGGTCAGCTTCATCCTGATGAAGGTGGCGCCGGGCAATCCCTTTACGGGGGAGAAAACCCTGCCCAAGGAAGTGATGGCCAATATCATGGCGCGCTACGGGCTCGATAAGCCCGAGTGGCAGCAATTGCTCGATTATATCAGCAATATCGTGCTGCATTTCGATTTCGGCCCCTCGTTCAAATACAAGGACAGGTCGGTTACCGAGATCATTGCGCAGGGCTTTCCGGTCACGTTCACCTACGGCATGTGGACCTTTGTGGTCTCGACCGTGCTCGGGGTGTTCGTGGGCGTGCTGGCGGCAGTGCGGCAGAACAGCTGGGTCGATTATCTCAGCCTCGGCATCACCATCGGCGCGCAGGTTGTGCCGGTTTATGTGGTCGCGCCGCTGCTCGTTCTGATCTTTACCCTGTGGCTCGGCTGGCTGCCGGGCGGCGGGTGGAACGGCGGGCACTGGAGCAATGTGATCCTGCCGGTGGTCGCGCTCAGCTTCTCGCTGGTGGCCAGCGTGGCGCGCATCATGCGGTCGTCCATGCTGGAGGTTCTGGGGTCCAACTATATCCGCACGGCGCGGGCCAAGGGCATTCCGGGCTACAAGATCATCCTGCGGCATGCGCTGCGGCCGGCGCTCCTGCCCGTGGTGACTTATCTCGCGCCCATGCTGGTTTATGTCATCACCGGGTCGGTGATCATCGACATGTATTTTTCCACCGGCGGGATCGGGTCGGCGTTCGTCAACAGCGCCCTCAACCGCGATTATTCCACGGCAATGGGCATCACCATTCTGTATGGCACGCTGACCATTGCCGGTAACCTTCTTGTCGATCTCATCTATGCGTGGATCGACCCCAAGATCAGGCTCTAGGAGGCGATGATGCTGGTGAAGAGCCGAACTGCAACGCTGGCCGAAGACGGGTTCGCCCGCCTGCCCGAAAAGGGTCGCTCGCTCTGGGCAGATGCGCTGTCGCGTTTTGCGCGCAATCGCGCGGCCATGATGGGCGTGATCATTCTCGCCCTCGTGATCCTGTTCATGGCACTCGGGCCCCTGCTTGGGCGCTGGACGATTGAAAAGATCGATTGGGACGTGATGGGCATGGTGGCCGAAAAGGGCATGCCCAGCCTTGAAACCGGGCATTATTTCGGCACCGACGATGTGGGGCGCGATCTGTATTCGCGCGTCATCCAGGGCATTGGCATGTCGCTGATGGCCGGGCTCGTCAGCGCCGGGGTGGCCGTGGCCATCGGCACGTTCTACGGGGCCGTGTCCGGATATTTCGGCGGCCGGATCGACAGCGCCATGATGCGCTTTGTCGATATTCTCTATGCCGTGCCCACCATGTTCCTCGTCATTGTCATCCTGATGATGTTCGGGCGCACGGTTGAGGTGCTGTTCGTCAGTCTCGGCGCCATTTCGTGGATGGGGCTGGCGCGTGTGGTGCGCGGGCAGACCATTGCGCTCCGCCATCGTGAGTTTGTCGAGGCGGCGGTGGCCGGTGGGGCGCGTCCGCTCGCTATTGTGTACCGGCATGTGCTGCCCAATCTGCTGGGGCTCGTGGCGGTTTATGCCTCGCTGCTCATTCCCGACATGATCATGGTCGAAAGCTTCCTGAGCTTCCTCGGGCTCGGCATCCAGGACCCCAATACATCGCTCGGCATGCTGATTTCCGAAGGCTCGGCCACCATGATGTATGGCACGCTGTGGCAATTGGCCTTTCCGCTGTTTTTCTTCGTGCTCATCCTGTTCAGCCTCTACTTCGTGGGCGACGGCCTGCGCGACGCGCTCGACCCGAAGGATCGCTAAATGACTGAAATCCTGACTGTCGAGGATCTGCGGGTCCGATTCACGGTGCATGGCGGCAGCTTCGAGGCCGTGCGCGGGCTGAATTTTGCGCTCAATGCCGGTGAAACCCTGGCCGTGGTCGGCGAAAGCGGATCGGGCAAAAGCCAGGCCTTCATGGCCATGATGGGCCTTGTGGCGCGCAATGGCAGCGCCAGCGGCACGGTGATGTTCGGCGGGCGCGACCTGCTGAGCCTCACGCCGTCGCAGCTCAACGAGGTGCGCGGGCGCGAGATCGCCATGATCTTTCAGGACCCGATGACGTCGCTCAATCCGGCTATGAAAATTGGCGCGCAGATGGCCGAAGTGCTGACCGAACATCAGGGCACTGACCGCCGCGCGGCCTGGAAAGCCGCGGTCGAGATGCTCGACCGGGTTGGCATTCCCGAGGCCGTGAGCCGGGCCAATTCCTACCCGCATGAACTCTCGGGCGGCATGCGCCAGCGCGTGATGATCGGCATGGCGCTGATGTGCCAGCCCAAGGTGCTGATCGCGGATGAACCGACCACGGCGCTCGATGTGACCGTGCAGGCGCAGATGCTGGAGCTGTTCAAGACGCTGTGCCGCGAAACCGGCACCTCGCTCGTGCTCATTACCCATGATCTGGGCGTTGTCGCCGGGATCGCGGACCGGATGATGGTGATGTATGCCGGTGAGGCGGTGGAAACCGGGGCGGTGGACGATCTGTTCTATGATCCGCGCCACCCCTATCTCAAGGGTCTCATCCAATCGACACCAAGCCCGGATGAGCGGAAGTCCTATCTGACGCCGATTGCAGGCATGCCGCCCAACCTGACGCGGCTACCGCCGGGCTGTCCGTTTGCGCCCCGCTGCGCTTGGAAAATGCCGATCTGTGAAACCACCGCGCCGGTGCTGCTGCCCTTTGGGGCGGGCCGGGCGCGGGCCTGCCATTTCGACGGCCCCCTCGTCAGCGTGGAGAGCGCATCATGACCATTCGTGAAGGCGAACCGCTGCTCAGGGTTGAGGGTCTGTCGAAGAGCTTCATGGTCTCGGGTGGGATGTTCCGCGCCCCGCGCGAACTGAAGGCGCTGCAGGATATCAGCTTCACCGTGCGGCCCAATGAAACGCTGGGCATTGTGGGCGAAAGCGGCTGCGGAAAATCAACGCTCGGCCGCTCGATCCTGCAATTGCTGCGGCCTGAACTGGGCCGGGTGGTGTGGCTGGGACAGGATCTGGTCGCCACGCGCGGCGAGGTTCTGCGCAAGAAGCGCAAGGACGTGCAGATCATCTTTCAGGACCCCTTGGCATCGCTCAACCCGCGCATGACCGTGGGCGAAATCATTGCCGAGCCGCTGCGCTCGCTGATGCCCGAGCTGAATGGCGCCGAACGCCGTGCCAAGGTCGCTGAGACCATGAAGGCCGTGCACCTCAGCCCCGACATGGTGAACCGCTATCCGCATGAGTTTTCGGGCGGGCAGGCGCAGCGTATCGGCATTGCGCGGGCGCTGATCACCGGCCCCAAGCTTATTGTGTGCGACGAGCCGGTTTCGGCGCTCGATGTATCGATTCAGGCGCAGATCCTCAATCTGCTGGCCGAACTCAAGGAGCGGATGGGGCTGACGCTCATCTTTATTTCGCACAATCTGAGCGTGGTGCGGCACGTCTCCGACCGGATCATGGTGCTCTATCTCGGGCGGGTGGTTGAACTCGCCGATGGGGAGCAGCTCTATCTGCATCCCCGCCACCCTTACACGCGCGCGCTGCTCGCCTCGGTGCCGATTCCCGATCCACGCCGGGCGCGGGGGCGGGACCTGAAGGGGCTGAGCGGCGAAATTCCGTCGCCCATCGACCAGCCCTCGGGCTGCGCGTTCCGCACGCGGTGCCCCTATGCAGTGGCCCCTTGTGCCGAAGTCCGGCCGCCGCTGGAAGCGGTGCCGAACCATGGTGATGTGGCCTGTCACCGCTGGCGTGAGATTGGCGAATAGCGCCTGTTACGGGCGTTGACAGCCGGTGGTTTTGCCCTTAGACACAGCGCCAACCGATGGCGCGCCTGCGCGCCTTTTTAGTTTATTCTGAGGTTATCATGAAGGTCACGAACTCGCTGAAGGCCCTGTTGGGGCGCCACCGCGCCAACAAGCTCGTCCGCCGCCGCGGGCGCGTGTACATCATCAACAAGGTGGACAAGCGCTATAAGGCGCGCCAGGGCTGAGGCTCCGGTCACCTGTTGGAAAAGGGCCCTGCTGGGCCCTTTTGCTTTTGTATCAGCGCATTGAAGAAGGGCCCCGCAGGGCCCTTTGTTTTTTGCCCGGTGAGCCGGGCCGCTGCCCCCATAAAAAAAGGGCCCGCACGGGGCCCTTTGTCGTTTCGTCGCTGGTTGTGTGTTTAGCGCGCGAACGCATCGAGGACGCGGATCCAGCTGCGGATACCGCGGTGGAAGCTCTCGATGTCGTATTTCTCGTTGGGCGAGTGAATGCGGTCGTCATCGCGCGCAAAGCCGATCAGCAGCGTATCGAGCCCGAGGATGCGCTTGAAATCACCGGCGACGGGAATCGAGCCACCAGACCCGATAATCGCAGCCTCGCGGCCCCATTCATCGGCCAGCGCCGCAGCGGCCTTTTTGAGCAACGGCCCATCGGTCGGCACGCTGACGGCGGGGCTGCCGCCGTGCATGCGGAACGAGACCTTGGCATCGGGCGGCAGGCGCGCTTCGACATGGGCGCGGAAGGCGGCGCGGATCTTGTCGGGGTCCATGCCCGACACCAGCCGGAACGAAATTTTCGCGTGGGCCTTGGCCGGAATCACGGTCTTGAAGCCTTCGGCGGTATAGCCGCCCCAGATGCCGTTGATTTCACAGGTCGGGCGCGCGCGGGTCTGCTCGAGTACCGAGCGGCCATGTTCGCCGGCAGGCGTCGTCAGCCCTGCGCCCTTGAGGAAACCGGCTTCATCATAGGGCAGGCGCTTCCAGAGTGCAGCGATTTCGGCCGGGAGTTCGGCCACATCATCGTAAAAGCCCGCTATGGCCACGCTGCCATCGGGGTTGCGCAGCGACGCGATGATCTCGGCCAAAACCTGAATGGGGTTGCGCGCCGCGTTGCCATACATGCCTGAATGCAGGTCGTGGCTCGCGCAGGTCAGTTCGATTTCTTCCCCGACAAGGCCGCGCAGCATGGTGACGATGGCCGGGGTCTTTTCGTCCCACATGTCGGTATCGCAGACGAGGGCGATGTCGGCGGTTTCGAGTTCGGCCCGTGCTGCCGTCAGCGCGCCGGGCAGGTTGACGCCGCCGGTTTCCTCTTCGCCTTCGAGCAGGATGGTGACGCCAACGGGCAGCTTGCCCCGCACGGCCTTATAGGCGCGACAGGCCTCGATGAAGGTCAGGAGCTGGCCCTTGTCGTCGGAGGTGCCGCGCCCCACCATCCGGGCCGGAGCGCCGTCGCCCTCGACGATCGTGCCGACGAACGGATCGGTGTGCCAGAGGTTGAGCGGATCAACCGGCTGCACGTCATAATGGCCGTAAAACAGCACGCGCGGCCCGGGGGTCGCGTGATCGTGCCCGATCACCACCGGGTGCCCCGGCGTTTCACGCAGGGACGTTGAAAACCCCAGGGCCTCCAGGTCGGCCTTCAGCCAGTTGGCTGCATCGCGCACTTTGCCGGCAAAGGCCGGATCGGTGGAAATCGACGGAATGGCGACCAGCCGCTGCAGCCGCTCAAGGCTTGCGGGCAGAGCGGCGTCGGCCGCGGCGAGCACAGTATCGAGATCGGTCATGGCCACTCACACTCTAAGGCAACGGTAAGGCGGGGCAGGCAGGGGCTCAGGATGAGCCCGCGCCATCCTGCCGGACAAAGGCAATGCGCAGCATATTGGTCGCGCCCGGTGTGCCGAGCGGAATACCGGCGGTGATCGCAATGCGGTCGCCGGGGCGGGCAAGGCCCTCCTGATAGGCGATGAGACAGGCGCGATCGACCATATCTTCGAGGTTCACCGCATCCGGGGTTTCAACGCATTGTACGCCCCAGACCACCGCAAGGCGGCGGGCGGTGCGGATATTGGGCGACAGCGCGAGAATCGGCTTCGAGGGACGCTCACGCGCGGCGCGAATGGCGGTCGAGCCCGACGAGGTGTAGGTGACGATGGACGCGAGATCGAGCGTTTCGGCGACCTGACGGGTTGCGGCGGAAATGGCATCGGCGGCCGTCGCTTCGGGCTCAGCAGCCTGGGCGCGGATGATGCCGCGATAGTTGATATCGCCTTCCACGGCCACGGCGACCTTGCTCATCATCGATACGGCTTCGATCGGGTACTGGCCCGAGGCGCTTTCGGCCGAGAGCATGATGGCGTCGGCGCCTTCGAACACGGCAATCGACACGTCCGAGACTTCGGCGCGGGTCGGGACCGGCGCGGTGATCATGGATTCGAGCATCTGGGTGGCGACGACCACCGGCTTGCCGTAGCGGCGGGCGATACGGATCATGCGTTTTTGCAGGCCCGGTACGGTTTCAATCGGCATTTCCACGCCGAGGTCGCCGCGCGCGATCATGAAGGCGTCGCACAGCTTGATGATTTCTTCGAGCCGCTCGACGGCCTGCGGCTTTTCGATCTTGGCCATCACGCCGGCGCGGCCCTGCACGATCTTGCGCACATCGATGATGTCTTCAGGCCGCTGCACGAAGCTGAGGGCGATCCAGTCGGCTTCGGCGGCGAGACCGGCCAAGAGGTCCGCGTGGTCCTTGTCGGTGAGCGCGCCCATCGGCAGCAGCGTATCGGGCAGGCTGACGCCCTTTTTGTCCGACAACTTGCCGCCGTAAATGACTTCGGTCTCAATCGAGCCGCCGCCGACGCGGGTCGCGCGCAATTGCAGCTTGCCATCGTCGAGCAGCAGGCGGTCGCCGACCGAGACGCTTTCGAGAATTTCGGGGTGCGGCAGTTGCACGCGCCGCAGGGTGCCCGGCGTCGTGTCGCTATCGAGGGTGAAGGTCTGGCCCTGGGCCAGGTGCACTGCGCCTTCAGCGAACTTGCCGACGCGGAGCTTGGGGCCCTGCAAATCGACCAGAATACCAATCGGGTGCTTGAGGCGCGCCTCCACCGAGCGGATGCGGCGCACCGTCTCGTGCATCAACTCATGGCTCGCATGGCTCATGTTGATGCGGAACACGTCGGCGCCAGAGCGCGCGAGCTTTTCGATCATCGCTTCTTCATGCGAGGCGGGGCCGAGGGTGGCGATGATCTTGACGCGGCGATTGCGTTTCATTGGGTGTCAGTACCTTCATCAGTTGGGGCGCTGTCTGCGCCATCGCCGCCTCCGCCGGGGACCGTTTCGTCTCCGAGCGGTGCGTCGCTTTCAAGCGGCTGTGTTGAATCGAGCGAACCGGGGTCTTCGCCGCCAGTCACCGCGCCTTCGGTGAGCTGGAGGGTCCAGTTGCTGCTGTTATGCGTATCGACCTCGAAAAATCCGGTGCGTTCATAGCCACGCGCGAGGCAGTCTTCCACACCAAAGATGGTGAAGCTTTCATCGCGTGTACACATGTATACGGAGCCATCCCAGGCGCCGCCACCAATATCGTCTGCGGCGTACACGTAATAGTAGCGCTGGGCGGCAACATCGCCCCGATAGACCGAGACGCAGGCATTGGGTTCGGCCACCCACCAGCCTTCAGACTGCCAGCCCTTTTCGGTCTTGTAGCCAAAGGCAATGGAAACGCGACTCGCCACCTGGTTGCACACCCGGAACTCGCCGGCCTCGGGCGCGGTGGCGTCTGTGTCGGCCGTTGCCGCCACTTCGGTTGCGGGTGCGGCCTGCCCGGCCGTCGGGGTTTCCGCCCGCGGCCACAACATGAACAGCGCAAGCGCCGTAAGCGCCGCGACCACAACACCGCCGATAGCCAGATAAATCCGCAATAAAAAGGACCCGAAGCGGCCACACGCCGCGCGCGCTGTTTGTGCAAAGCGCTCGCCCGGCTGTCAACCGCTAAGGGGCCCCAGCGGCGCAATTGCGGTCAAGTCCGGCCCGGATGCGCTTTTGGCAGCAATCAACCCCTGTCCTGATGTGAATTGCCGCGATGGAAGACTTGAACCGCCGGGCGGGAGCGGGTTGAACAGGGCATCATCCGCACAGCAAGGTTAAGAGCATGTCCACCGTCTCTCCCGACAGCGTCGCCCAGGATCAACTGCGCGCCTTCATCGAGCGTATCGAGCGCATGGAGGAAGAGAAAAAGGCCATCGCCGAGGACATCAAGGAAATCTACGCCGAAGCCAAGGGCAACGGCTTTGATACCAAGGTCCTGCGCAAGATCGTCACCATCCGCAAGCAGGACCGCGCCGAGCGCATGGAGCAGGAAGCCCTGCTCGAACTCTATATGAGCGCCCTCGGCATGGTTGATATCCCGCCGGAGGAGTGAGGCCCGCCCGCTGGTGACGGGTCAGCCCTTCGCGATCAGCGTGGGTTGGGCGATGCCCAAGGTGGTGAGCACGGTTTCGACGAGGCCCGCGCGATCAAGACCGGCGTGGGCATAGAGGTCGGCGATGCCGGCCTGTTCGGCGTAGGCGTCGGGGATCATCAGCGGTCGGAACTTCAGCTTGCCATCAAGCAGGCCCGCGCGGGCAAGATAGGTGGCCACATGGCTGCCGAAGCCACCAATGCCGCCTTCCTCGATGGTGACGAGCAGCTCGTGCTCGCGGGCGAGCCGGGTGATCAGATCGGTATCGAGCGGCTTCATGAAGCGCGCATCGGCAATGGTCGGGGTCAGCCCGAAGCTGGCCAGCCGGTCGGCGGCGGCCAGCACTTCACCGAGCCGCGTGCCGAAGTTGAGAAGGGCCACGGTCTTGCCCTCGGTGATTATCCGGCCCTTGCCGATTTCAAGCGTAGCCCCGCGCGCGGGCATATCAACGCCCAGTCCTTCGCCGCGCGGGTAGCGGAAAGCGATGGGGCCTTCGTCATACAGCGCGGCCGTTGTGACCATATGCTTGAGTTCCGCCTCATCGCCTGCGGCCATGATGACGAGGCCCGGGATCGCGCCGAGAAAAGCATTATCGTAATTGCCGGCGTGGGTCGGGCCATCGGCGCCGACATAGCCCGCCCGATCAATGGCGAAGCGCACCGGCAGGCCCTGCACGGCGACATCGTGAATCACCTGATCATAGGCGCGCTGCAAGAAGGTGGAATAGATCGCGCAGAAGGGTTTCAGGCCCTCGCTTGCCATGCCGGCAGCGAAGGTCACGGCATGCTGTTCGGCAATGCCGACATCGAAACAGCGTGACGGGAAGAGGTCGCTGAAGCGGTCGAGCCCGGTGCCGTTCGGCATGGCGGCGGTCACGGCGACAATGCGGCTGTCGCGCTCGGCCTCGGCAATCAGGCTCTCACCAAAGACCGATGTATAGCTCGGGGCGTTGGAGACCGGCTTGCTCTGGGCGCCGGTGATGACGTTGAATTTGTTGACGCCGTGATACTTGTCGGCCGAATCCTCGGCGGGGGCATAGCCCTTGCCCTTTTTGGTGACGACATGAATGAGCGCCGGGCCCTTTTCACTGGCGCGAACATTATCGAGCACGTCGATGAGGTCGTTGAGATTGTGGCCATCGATGGGCCCGACATAGAAAAAGCCCAGCTCTTCGAACAGCGTGCCGCCGGTGAGGAAGCCGCGCGCATATTCTTCGGTCTTGCGGGCGGTTTCCTGCACAAAGCGCGGCAACTTGCCGGTGATGGATTTGGCGGTATCGCGCAGGCCCTGATAGGCGCGACCGGAGACCAGTTTGGCGAGGTACGAGCGCATGGCGCCGGTCGGCGGCGCAATCGACATGTCGTTGTCGTTGAGGATGACGATGAGACGCGCATCCATCGCACCGGCATTGTTCATGGCCTCATAGGCCATGCCGGCCGACATGGCGCCATCGCCGATGACCGCAATGACATTGCGCGAATGGCCCAGGAGGTCGGATGCGACGGCCATGCCCAGTCCGGCCGATATCGAGGTTGAGCTGTGCCCGGCGCCAAAGGGGTCGTAGACGCTCTCGGCGCGACGGGTGAAGCCCGATAGACCGTCCTTTTGCCGCAACGTGCGGATGCGGTTGCGGCGGCCGGTGAGAATTTTGTGCGGGTAGGCCTGATGGCCCACATCCCAGATCAGCCGATCATCGGGGGTGTTGAACACGGTGTGGAGCGCCACAGTCAGCTCGACCACGCCGAGCCCGGCCCCGAGGTGGCCGCCCGTCACCGACACGGCATCGATCATTTCGCTGCGCAACTCATCGGCCAGCGTGCGCAGGTCCTCGCGGCTCATGGCTTTGAGATCGGCGGGAGAATGTACCCGATCGAGCAGCGGGGTCGGCAGTTTGTCCACGAGGTCGTCCTTTGGGGCGCATGAGCGCAAGCGAGGAAACTAGGCGTTTGGGCCCGCTATTGCAACGCCAGCGGGGGTCTTTGCCTATGGGTTTGCGCCTAAAGATCAGCCACTGCGATGAGGCGGCCGCCGATAAACCGATCGTAAGCCGGTATCGCGGCATCGGCTTTGACGAGGTGCATCAGCACCGTGTTGGCCCCAAGCTCGGTGGTTTTGTCGAGGTAGCCTTCAGCCTCGGTCAGGTCAGCCCAGAAGGCGGCCGTGATGGGCTGGGGCACGACCAGGGTTTCGTTCACATGATCCATGTCTGGGGCGATGAAATCGATCCCCGCGCGCAGGGCGAGCGCGCTGGCGAGCCCGTTTGACCGGATATGATGGTCGAGCGCGTCGGCCATCAGGGTCTGCGGGTCGGCAAGCGCGGTAAACGTACCTTCAAAGAACCGGGTCACGAGGCCCGGTTCGTCCGACAGGCTATCGTCGGCGGCGCCGTCAATCAGGGCGGCGAGGGGGTCGAGGTCGCCGACCTCCGGCGCATAGGCGGTGATCAAGGTGCCATCGGCGGCCTCTGTCGGCACGGCGCCCTCAAGCATGCGGCTGGCGGTTCGGAGGCCTGATGGTCGGGTGGCAGGTATTGGCGCGAGCCGGGCGCTATCGAGACTGCCGGGCAGGGCGGCAACCAGCGTGCGGCCCGGGCGGTAGAGCGGAATCGGCGCGGTTACCGTGGTGGTTGCCACAAGGCGTTGCGCCGGATCATCGCCAATCGCCTCGCGCGCTGCCGGTCGGGGCGCGATGGCGGCGCCATCGACGGCGGCGACCAGCACGTTATCCGCGAGGGGCGGCAGATTGCCGGTGCAGGGCACGGTGTGGCAGCGCGACCACTCGGCCATGGCGAAGACCCGACCGGGTTCAGACAGCGGCTTGCCATCGGACGGCAGGTGCAGGGTCTTGCCATCGGGGAAGATTTTCTTGAGCTGCGCCCGTGTCATTCGCGGCCAGGCGCGGACATTGCCGGTATCGACATGCACGAAGGGACTGCCCGAGGTGGGGTAATAGCCGACTCCGCCCACCTGATAGCGCATTGCGGCTTCGCGCAACTTCGCGAGCGGCACGCCGGGGATATAGATGTCCATGGCCTTGCCGCGCATATGCTGGGAGTTTTCTGCGACACCCATCGAGGTTTTGCGCAGGTTGGCATTGGTCTGGGGCGTGCGGTAGGACGACACGATATTGACCGGCTGGGTAGCGCCGACCTGCTGGTAGATCTGCCAGATGAGATCAAACAGGGCGGGGTCCATGCGGGTGGGCTCCTTGGTCCGCCAATCGGCGAGGAACCGGTTCATGGCACTCAGCACCGACTGATCGTACTGGCCGTTTTTGCGGAAGGTGAAGCGGGCGGTTTCGCCCGTATGGGTGTGGTGCAGCCACAGGGTGCGGTCGCCGCCATTGGCGGTAACGGGGTTGCTGGCCATCATCGGCACGACGAGCGCGACAAGCACCAGCACGGCTATGCCGAACCGCCGCAAAATCCGTGTGCTGTGTGCCAATCGTCCCTGCACGCTTGCGCAACCGCTTTCGTTTGAGAAGGCTGAAGTCTAGCACGGCTGGGGGCACGAATTGTTAACGCTACCCATCCGTAAAGACCTTGGCCCTCGCCCGTATAGGGGCTGATCTACACGTCTAAATCGGGCCGAAGCATGGCCTCAACTGCGGCAATCCGATGCTTATTGCGCCGCCTCGGCGACGGTTTCTGGTTTCGGGGCCGGGGCTTTCAGCCCCAACAGCTCGATGATCTTGCGATTGGCGCCATAGACATCGCCATAGGAGCGAATGGTCCCATCGGGGTCAACGCGCAGGGTGAAATAGGTGATGTGCACCGGAATACTGGACTTGAGCGTGACCCAGCGTTCCTTGGGCCCGAAAAGCGCTTCAAGGCTGGCGCGGTCGAGGCCCGGCTCTTCAGCGAGCAGCGCATCGGCGAATTCCAGGGGGTTTTCCACCCGCACGCAGCCGTGCGAATAGGCCCGGAAACTGCGGGAAAACAGCGATTTCGATGGCGTATCGTGCAGGTAAACATCATGCACATTGGGGAACAGGAATTTCACGCGGCCGAGCGCATTGCCATCGCCGGGCAATTGCCGGATCTGGAACTGGTTGATGTTGGTGCTCGACCAGTCGATGGCCGACGCATTCACCACCTTGCCGCTGTACAGCATTTCCATGTTCTGGCTGGAGAGATAGCCGGGGTTTTTGACGAGCGCCGGTTTGATCTCATTGACCGCAATCGAGGGCGGCACGTTCCAGTAGGGATTGACGACGATATGCTCGATCTCGTCGTTGAACACCGGGGTCCGGTTTTCAGGACGGCCGACGACGACGCGGGTGGTGTAGGCAATGTCGCCCTTGTTGACGATCCAGAGCCTGAACTCGGGAATGTTCACCGTCACTTCAAAGACGCCGAAGTCGTTCGGCTCCCAGCGCCAGCGTTCCATATTGGCGATGATGTCTTCTTTGGTCGTGGCTGAGGCGCCATTGAGCGCGGCAATGGTCGCGGGTCCGATCACGCCATCGGCATTGAGGCCGAGGTCGGCCTGAAAGGCCTCAACCGCCTGCACCAGCGGCTGATCGTAGGTGATATCGGCTTTGGCCTCGGCTCCGGCGGTTTCCGGCACTTCGGGCTCTGCCACCTGCAGACGCTGGCGCAGCAGGGTGACGCGTTCGTCCTGCATGCCGGGCTTCAACAGCTCGCCTTCGGGAATGAGGATCGCGGCATCGACAACGGTGCCGTCGTAGAATTTCGCGAGCGCCGACTTCAGGCCGAGAAATTCAGGCTGGGTCGGGGACAGTGCCAACAGGAGCTTGTCGGGCTCGGCCGACGTCGCGAGGTCAATCAGGGTTTTGGCTTCATCAAGCCGCTTGGGCGTGATCGTCCAATCGGGATCAACGTCGCGCGGGCGGACGCGGCCACCGAAGGCGTCGGCGGCATAGCGCAGCGCTGCGGAGGAAAAGGCCGCTTCCAGCTTGGCGAGTTTGGCCGGGTCACTGCCTGCGGCGGCGATATCGATATCCGGTGTCAGATAGTCGGCGGGGTTAAAGCCCTCGCGCTCGGCCGCTTTGAACACGGTGATGATTTTTTCGGCGGTCGCGGAGAACACCGGCGGCTTCGTTCCGTCCTGATGCACCCACAGCGGGGCGAAGTGCCGCGCGCCATAGAAATAATAGAGATCACGCGCGGCGGCAAAGGCGCGGGTGCCTCGCTCAAGGCTCTGATAGCGCGCGCTCAATGCCGCTTTGATGGCACGGCCGAGATCATCGAGCGGTGGGGCGATCACCACGGGCGCCGAGGCCTCGGGTGCCGACGCGGGCGCTGCCTCGGCAGCCACAAGGGGCAGGCTCGCGGACCCGAGAATAATGCCCGCAAGCAGCATGGCCTTCAATGTGGGCATCGGGGGAGACTCCGGAGAACGAAACGCCATCGGCGTGTGCTTGCCTTAAATAGATGCGCTTGGAAAAGCGGAAAGTCCGTAACGTAACAATTCCTCTCGGAAACGTGACTTTATGGTGTTGAAGTGGCGCAACATCGCATTTCTGCGCATCTTACGCCGCTTCGGCGGCCTCGAGGCCGTATTCGGCAAGCTTGCGATAGAGCGTCGAGCGCCCAATCCCCAGTGCGCGGGCAATACGCGACATGTGATGGTCATATTTGATCAGCGCATGGGCGATCAGATCGCGTTCCACTTCGGCCAGCGAGCGCACCTCGCCTTCGGCGCTGAGAAAGCGGTCGCTGGCGGGGTTTACGGCGGGCGGGTTGGCATCGACATGCACCGGGGCAGGGGCCGGCCCTGATTCGGCTGGGGCCGTCACGGGCAGGCCCATCTGGGCCGACAGGTGGGGCAGGGCGGCTGCCGCGATCTCGGCATGGGGCGAGAGGGCGGCGGCGCGGTAGAGCGTTGATTCGAGTTCGCGCACATTGCCCGGCCAGCTAAAGGCGCGCAGCAGCGCTTCGGCTTCAGCCGAGAGGCCGCGCAGCGGCTTGCCCAATTCGGCACCAGCGCGAATGAGCGTCGCCGCCGTCAGGCCTTTCAGGTCCTCACGCCGGTCGCGGAGCGGCGGCAGATAGAGCGGCATGACGCCGAGACGGTAAAACAGCGGTTCGCTGAAGCTGCCGGATTTCGTCAGGTTCAGCAGCCGGATGCGCGTGCTGGCGATCAGGCGGACATCGGCCCGGAGCGGTCGCGGGCTGCCGAGTGGCGTCGAAAAGCCGGTTTCGAGCACGCCGAGGAGCTTGTCCTGCAGCGCGGGAGGCAAGCTGCCGATATCGCGCAGATAGAGCGTGCCGCCCTGGGCCTCGGCGATGGCGCCGGTCTGGTCTTCGCCGCGCTGGCGGCGGCCGAAGAGCCGGGCCTCAAGCTCGGCGGGCGGGATGGCCGCGCAATCGACGCGGACAAAGGGTTTGGCCGCGCGGGCGCTCTGGGCGTGAATGGCGCGGGCGAGCAGGGTCTTGCCGACACCGGCCTCGCCTTCGATCAGCACCGGCATATCGGCACGCGCGGCGCGGGCGGCCTGAGCCACGGCGCGTTCGACACCGGCAGATGCGGTTTCAATATCGCTGAGGGCCACTGTCCCCTGCTGGCGGCGGGCGTTTTGGGCCACCAGATCTTCAAGCGCTGCCATGCGCAGCACCAGCGCCAGCGAGGCGGCGAGGCGACCCGGTTCGGCAATGCGACCAATGACATCGGCGGCGCCGTGCCGCAGCGCGGTTTGCGCCATGGCTTCGTCGCGCGCACCAAAGGCAATGGCGGGCACGCGCAGCGCCTCGCGCGTCAGGGCGGCGAGAACAGCAAAGCCGTCGCGCTCGGGCATGACCAATTGCACGACCAGCGCACCGATGCCCCCTTCTTCGCGAAGGAGATCCAGAGCCTCGTCGGCACCGCGGGCGAGGACGGGGCGATGGCCCAGTTTTTCGATCTCGCCTGCAAAATTACGCAACTCAACAGGGTCGTGACTGACCACAAGAATACGCGACATGCGACTGTACTCAACACAAGCGGCCGATCGGCGTTCTGCCGAATCGAACTGTACCGTTATGGGCCAGATTAGGGGGCACGGGTTAAAGCGCGCTTAAGCATAAAGCGGGTTTTGGCCCGGCCTGCGGGGCGGGAGCGCCTGCGCCGTCGGCTTGGCTTCACAGCGCCGTTCCGGGCGGTTAATGTCCCGGCGCTTTAGTGCAGGCGACCGTGCCGAAGATCGTGCGCGGCCCCCGTGTTTTCAGGAGCAGGCTTTGCCGTTTTTGCCAAAACCCTTTTTCGCCGCCGAGACCTCTGCCGAGCGCCCGTCTGGCCCCAATGCCTTCGGCGCGCTGCCCACCTGGGATCTTGATGATCTCTATGTCGGCAATGATGATCCGGCGCTTGCGGCTGATCTCGCCAAGGCCGAGGCCGAGGCGAAGGCCTTTGAGGCCGCGTTCAAGGGCCAGCTTCTGGCGCTCGCGCAAACGGGCGGACTGGCTGCGGCGGTTGCGCGCTATGAGGCGCTGAGCGATCTGTCGGGCAAGCTCGGCTCCTATGCGTTTTTGCAATATGTACGCAACACCGACGATCCGGCGCGGGTGAAGTTTCTGGGCGACTTGAGCCAGGCGCTGAGTGACCTCTCGACCGGGCTGATCTTTTTCGGGCTCGAACTCAACCGCATTGATGAAGCGGTGCTGGAGACGGCCTTTGCCAGCGACGCGGCGCTCGCGCGCTACCGGCCGTGGTTCGCCGAGTTGCGGAAGGCCAAGCCGCACCAGCTCGAAGACCGGGTGGAAGAGCTGTTCCACGAAAAATCGGTGACCGGTGCCGGCGCGTGGAACCGGCTGTTTGACGAGACCATGGCGTCGCTGAAGTTTGAGGCCGAAGGCGAGGAAATGAACCTCGAAACCATCCTCAACCTTCTGGTCGATCGGGACCCCAACGTGCGGGAGGCGGCGTTTGGCGGGCTGTCGAAAACGCTCCACACCAATGAGAAACTGTTCACGCACATCACCAATGTCCTGGCGAAAGACAAGGAAATCTCGGATCGCTGGCGCGGCTTTGCCGACATTGCCGATAGCCGCCACCTGGATAATTCGGTGGAGCGCGAGGTGGTCGACGCGCTGCAGACGGCGGTGCGCGCGGCCTATCCGCGGCTCAGCCACCGCTATTATCAGATGAAGGCCAAGTGGTTCGGCCTCGACAAGCTGAACGCATGGGATCGCAACGCGCCGCTCCCCAGTGCCGACGACCGGATTTTTGATTGGACGACGGCGCGCGAGACGGTGCTGTCAGCCTATGGCCGGTTTTCGCCGCAGCTGCGCAGCATAGCCGAGCCGTTTTTCGAGAAGGGCTGGATCGACGCTCCGGTGAGGCCGGGCAAATCTCCGGGGGCGTTCGCACACCCCACCGTGCCGTCGGCGCACCCGTATCTGATGCTCAACTATATGGGCAAAGCCCGTGACGTGATGACACTGGCCCATGAGCTGGGCCATGGCGTGCATCAGGTGCTGGCGGGGCCGCAGGGGGCGCTGATGGCCCCGACGCCGCTGACGCTGGCGGAAACGGCATCGGTATTTGGCGAAATGCTGACGTTCCGCGCCATGCTCGATGCGACGACCGATCCGAAACAGCGCTTTGCGCTGTTGTCGAGCAAGGTCGAGGACATGCTCAATACGGTGGTGCGGCAAATCGCCTTCTATAGTTTTGAGCGCGAGGTCCATACCCGACGCCGTGCGGGGGAATTGACGACGGCGGATCTCAACCAGATCTGGCTCGATGTTTCAGCGGAATCGCTGGGGCCTGCCATCCGGTTGAATGCAGGGTACGAGATCTTCTGGTCGTATATCCCGCATTTCATTCACTCGCCGTTTTATGTCTATGCCTACGCGTTTGGGGATTGCCTTGTGAACTCGCTGTACGCTCAATATGAAAAAGCCCATGAAGGCTTTGCCGAGCGCTATTTCGAGCTTCTGAGGGCAGGGGGCAGCAAGCACCACTCCGAACTGTTGAAACCCTTCGGGCTTGATGCCCGCGACCCCGGTTTCTGGTCGCTGGGGCTCTCGATGATCGAGCGCCTGATCGACGAGCTGGAAGCCACGCAACCGAACTGATTGAGGAAGGACCACACCATGGCCAAAAAGCCTGCCGCCGCAGCGACTGCGGAATCCCCGATGGATTATGCCCAGCATAACGCGACCTACACGAGCTTTATGGCCATGGTCAAAGCCGGTATCGCCTCGTGCGTGTTTCTGGTTCTGGCGCTTTACTGCTTTATCGTGGCGGCGCAGCCGTGGCTGGGGCTGGTGCTGATCCTCGCCATGCCGGTTGCCGGTGTTCTGGCGTTCAGTTCGGGCAAGAAACAGTCCAGCTAAGGTCGTAATCGGCCCCGGGCAGCCAGCGCGTGCTTAGCGGCGGTCCAGTGCCCAACTGGAGACTCCGATGAAAATTGCGGTATTGCGCGAGCGCGCGGCGGGCGAGACCCGTGTTTCGGCGACGCCCGAAACAGTGGGCAAGCTCATTGGCCTTGGGGCCGAGCTGGCGGTCGAGAGCGGTGCGGGCGCGCACGCCCGCGTCCCCCACGCGGAGTACAAAACGGCCGG
>CAIKKY010000032.1 GCA_903828145.1 uncultured Hyphomicrobiales bacterium
GAAAAGGTCTGCGGGCAGGTTGGCTATCCGCAATCGATCCGGGTCGATCAGGGCTCAGAGTTCATCTCGCGCGACCTGGATCTGTGGGCCTACCAGAAGGGCGTTGTCCTCGACTTCTCCCGTCCGGGCAAGCCAACGGACAACGCCTTCATCGAGTCCTTCAACGGCAAGTTCCGGGCCGAGTGTCTGAATACGCACTGGTTCCTGAGCCTTGACGACGCCCGGGTGAAGATGGAGGAATGGCGTAGGGACTACAACGAAGTTCGTCCCCACAGCGCCATCGGGAATAAGCCCCCGATATCGCTCATGAACGCGTCAGGGGCATCCGGCCCACCCTGACCGTTCACCCCCGGAAAATCCCCTCCCGGGCGGTCCAAAAACGGGGAGCACTTCAATCTTCGGCAAGCCTCCGGACAACAACAATAATGCGGGAAGGCCCTAAGTGACCCGTTACGGATTAAACTCTCGCGGGCGATCGGATCGCTTATGCTGGATGTACTTTTTTCCTAGTTTGGCCTATCGTAAGGTCTTATGTGTTCTGAAGTTTGTATTCCGGAAAGGTACGCACGAGATGCTGAAAGAGACTATCACAGCCATGGTGCTCCTGTTGGCTAGCAACAGCGTGGCTGCCGAATTTCCTTCAAAGGTTTCGATTAAGATCGGCAATTCCATGTCGAGCGGTACCGCAGCGATTGCACGCGTGATTGCTGAGCACCTTTCCGGTCACCTGCCCGGCAATCCAGTGGTCAATATCGAGGCAGTAGAGGGCGCGCGCGGCGTGCAGCTTGCCCGTCAGATGGCAACGACGGAGCCGAAGGATGGCTCCGTCGTTGCCATGACCTCGATGTCGGTCCTACACAATTTCCTGATTGATCCTGCCGGGTACGATTTCTCCGTAGCCGACACTGTCTGGCTTGGCGCATTTGCCAATACCATCGTCTATTGCGTCACCGCCCGGGCGAACCCGGCGGCCCTCACTGACGAGGGCATCATCATCGGTGCCGCCAATAAAGCGAGCGATTTCTACCGTAATGGGATGATGCTGAAGAACTTGATCAACCCCTCCGCCCAACTGGTGTCCGGCTTCACCAATGAGGTTGAAATCATGGCCGCCCTTGAGCGTGGCGAGATCCAGGCCTATTGCGGGCCCACCCGGTCCACCTATGAGCGCGAGAAGCGTGCGGACATCCAGCAGATCGTGGCTGGTATTGGCGATCCTCAGGCGCTGGAGGCCCGTGGTGTTAGTGACTTGTTCAAGGACGTTGACGGGCTAGACAGAGACGTCTTGGAGTTTTCGACTTTTCCCACAAAATGGTTTTACACTATGGGACTTCCGGCCGGCACCAGCCCTGAAATTGCAGAAGTTTATCGTGAGGCCCTTCGTTCTCTCAATGCTGATGTCGACTTCATTGCCGAGTTTACGGCGCGTGTGCCGGAATACCAGTTCCGTCCTGGTGATATGCTTAGCGAGGCGATTAAGATCCACCTCGCGACTGACCCTGCTGTGATTGAGCGTGCCCGCCAAATTACGCAATAGTGTACGGCATGAACTTCCTGCTTGAGGCGCTGTCTTCTACCTTCAATCCGGTGGTCCTCGCCATGCTGCTTTTTGGCGTGGTGGTGGGCCTCCTGGTTGGTGCCCTGCCGGGAATTGGCGGAGTTTTTGCCATGGCACTGCTCCTGCCGCTGGTGGATGGTTTTGACATTTCTGCTGTACTAGGGCTCCTCATCGGCCTCACGTCGGTCACCACTACATCCGATACCATGCCTGCAGTTTTGATCGGTGTTCCAGGGTCAGCGGCGGCCATCGCCACGGTGGAAGATGGTCACCCGCTGGCGCGACAGGGGGAGGGGGATAGGGCGTTGGGGGCCGCGTATTCGGCTTCGCTTTTGGGGGGGCTCATTGGCGCCTTTGCGCTTGCCCTCGCCATCCCGGTCCTCCGGCCTCTGGTCCTTTCGCTAAGGACACCGGATTTTCTCGCTGTGTCCGTATTCGGGCTTCTGTTCGTGGCAGTCGTTGCTGGCCGCCAGCCGCTAAAGGGCCTACTCGCCGCGCTCGTTGGCCTGCTCCTTTCTATTGTTGGGGTTGATCCTTTACAGGGCGTACAGCGCTTTACTTTTGGCAATTCTTACTTTTGGGACGGGCTGAGCTTCACCATCGTCTTTGTGGGGCTTTACGGGCTCGTCGAGCTCGCCGACCTGCTGCGTCGCGGCCGCATCACCGAAACGCGATTTCAATCAAGCCTGCCTGCTGTGCTGCGTGGCGTGCGTGACACATTGCGTGAATGGCGCCTTGTTGTGGCTTCAAGCCTTTCCGGCACATTTCTCGGGGCCGTTCCGGGCATCGGCGTAACTACGATCGACTGGGTAGCCTATGGAATTGCCGCGCGGGACCGAAAGGGCGGCCCCGAATATGGTAAGGGCAATATCCGGGGGGTGATCGCCCCGGAAAGCGCCAACAACGCCAAGGAAGGTGGCAACCTCATCCCAACGCTCGCCATTGGTCTGCCGGGTTCGATTGGCATGATTTTCGTGCTCACGGTCCTGTCAGAGCACGGCATCGTGCCTGGTCCGAAGATGCTTACCGAGCACCTTCCGCTGGTCTACAGCATTGTCTTCTTCATCGCGATCGCCAATGTGCTGGGTACAGGAATTTGCTTGTTGATGACCCGCCAGATCGCCGGGCTCGCCGCCGCGCCGGTGGCGCTCCTGGTGCCGGTTGCGCTCGCCCTAATCGTGCTGGGTGCCTACACGACACATCTTCGGCCTGAGGACCTCCTGCTGCTGTTGCTGTTCGGGGCATTGGGGCTCCTAATGAAGGCGAACGGCTGGTCACGCGCTGCCTTTGCTCTTGGCTTCCTGCTCGGACCCAATATCGAGAGGTACTATTTTCTCAGTGCGCAACTTAACGGCTGGGCGTTCCTGTCGCGTCCGGCCGTCATTGTTGTTCTGTGCATTGTCGCGGGCCTCATCGTCCGACTGGCGTTACAGGGCCGACTTAGGCCCGGTGCCCTCGTCTTTGCGCCCGACACCGCCGGCGACCGGATGCTTCTTGCCCTGTTCGCCGGCCTCGGCGCGCTTGCCTTCATCAGCGCACTTGGCTTTTCGGGCGGTTCGGACATGTTCCCGCGGATCGTAGCTAGTCTCTTGGCGCTGGTGGCCTTGCCCTCGATCCTACGCGCCTTTGGCACGCCGCTTCGTGTCGGCGGCGGCGCCGCCGCCGTCGGGGCGGCCAAACTCCTCGGGTTCGTCGGGCTGCTGTCGGGCCTCGTATTCATGGTGGGTCACTTGGTCGCGGTACCCGCTTTCATTTTTGCCGCCAGTCTGCTTTTGGACCGCACCCGATGGCGCGCGGGGTTGGTAACGGCTGCTATGAGCACGGCCGTGATCTACCTTCTCTTCGATGAGCTGCAACATGTGAGCTGGCCCACACCGCTCATTACCCTCGCCATCCCCGGCTGAGCCGCACAGGGACGCCATGACATGACCGACTGCCCGAATTTCCCCCTCCTTGCCCTCGAGGCCCTCGAGCGCGATCCTGGCGGGGTAGCCATTTCGACGCTCGATCACAATCTGGGAAATGCCGCACTCGCTGGCTATGTCCGCGCCTTTGCTCGGCAACTCGCCCTCCGTCAGATCGGCCCGGGGGCGTGCGTGGGCATTGGCATGCCTAATGACGTGACGGCCTTTGTTGCCGCACTCGCCACAAACCTGCTGGGGGCGCATTGGGTCCGGGCCCAGCCCGGCTATCCCGCCGACGCGCTGGGGGTTACCCATGAACTCTATGTGCGGGGTTTTCCGCAACCCGCACCCGGGCCGCAGCTTCATCTCGTCGACCCGGGCTGGCTCACCCAGCCGACCGAGACCTGGCAGGTCCCGCTGCCGGGTCTGCGGCATCCTGATAGCATCGTGTTCATCGGCACATCGTCCGGCACCACGGGGCGGCCAAAATACGTGTACCGGACGCTCTGGCAGTCGACATCCGTGCCACGCCATTTGCCAGAGGGCCGTCTGCGTGCCTTCGCCGAGCTTTTCCCCTTCACCTCGTCGGTTGGCTACCGTGACATCGCCAGAATGCTCGGAGATGGAGTGCCTGTAGTGGTGCCTCCGTCCGGCAGGGATTGCACCGGTATGTTTGGCAACATGGCCCGTGCTGGGGTCGATTTTGTCATGGGCTCGCCAGCACAGCTCGAAAAGCTGATCTTCGGCCATGAGCGTCCCGAGAGGCGGATCCGCATGCTCGCGGTCGGCGGCTCAGTTATGACGCGCGAGAGCCTTGAGCGCTGGCTGGGCTATTTTGATGAAATCCTGTTGATTTTCGGCAATCGCGAGGGCGCGGGGGGCGGCCGCATGCATGTCCGCAGTGCGGCGGACCTAGACGATATCGCCTATACCCTGCGCGAGGGGATCGAGGCCCAGATCTTGTCGGAAACGGGCGAGATCCTGCCACATTCGACGCCGGGCATCCTGCGCCTGCGAAGCCCCACTATGGCGACCTCCTATATCGGGAATCCGGAAGCCACCGCCGCTGTATTCCGGGATGGCTGGTTCTATTCGGGTGACTTGGGGAGCCTCACCGAGGACGGCAGGTTGCGAATTTTGGGCCGTACGATCGATACCTTCAATTTCGGTGGTATCAAGGTGAACGCTGCCGACATCGACGCCTCCGTCCTGCGCGTGCCCGGTGTCCGGTCGGCAATGAGCTTTGTGCAGCGCCGGGCTGACGGGGTCGTTGCGCTGTCGGTTTGCGCCGTGGCGGAGCCGGCGGTCGACCGAGTTGCCCTTGCCGCGGCCATTCGGGGCTCGGTGCAGGCCTTCCATCGCACGCTTTCTGTTCAGCGGGTAGTCTTCGCCGACGATCTCCCGCTCAACGACAATGGCAAGCCTGTCCGCGCCTGGGGCGGGGAGCTCGCCGCCGGTCTGGCGGTCTATTAGGTTTCCGTGACGCTGGCAGTGGCAACCTTGACGCGGTGATGCGGATCCCCGTGCTAAGAGGTAACTGGCAGGGCCAGTGGGCGAAGTTCGGCCTTGACATTCAATCCGAGGAGGAGGCTGGGCATTAGTTGCTGTGTGGCGGGGATCATTTGCCGCGTGAGCCCGGATTGGTTCTTGTCGCCGTTAGCATGGGCGGCAGGCGGCAGCAGCGACACCAGATCGAAGCGGCGGGCGGCGGAACCGTGTCCGATTTGATCGCGGGGATACGACCCTGATCGTTCTGGCTTATGAGGCCGACCAGGTAGTTGCCAAGATATAGGCTTCCCAGCTGTACGTGACGATGCCGGGCGCTTTTTTCGATCATTCGGCGCAGCCCTCCGCGGTTGAAATCGACGATGCAGCCGCGCAGGTTCCGGGCGTTTTGAACGCTACGGCCTTCGGCATAGATGCGGCGACGGGTGACGTTTCCCGCGGGCTGATGCTCACCCCGCAGCGAGACCCTGACCCGGCCAAGATTGCTTAAGCAATCCGGAATCGCTGTCGCCATATCTTGGGCCGGGCGGCAGAACGGATGCTCGTTTATGCTGCCGACGTGCATCCACTCACGGATATCGGCAAGCCGATGCGGTCGCAGGCGCGCGAACTGGCTCGACAGCTGAAGTTTTACTTGCGGGTATACGGGGCAAATAGATGGGAGGCGGCATTAGACTGCGCGAAGCGCTGCTCGAACGAGCGTCACGCGCTCGGCAACCGAACTGTCGCCAGAAAGGATCAGGGGCGAAACGCCAGTCTCGCTGATCAGGCCGCGCAAGAGACTGTATCTCAGGTGTTGCGTCACAACGTCGTTCGCGCGCTTGAGGCCGGCTTCATTCTTTAACACCGACTAGTGTGTTCCGGGGGACAGGAGCACCACAAGATCGAATTGCTGTGCGCTCGACGCCATGGCCTCATAGAAGCGTTTCGTCTCACCCTGTTCCGCTTTTCCAGACAGTGACACAAGCTAGTTGGCTAAAATTATGGGCTTCCCAGCGATCCGCCACAAAATCAGGGCGGTGCCTGCAAAACGCCGCGCGTCTTGCGTACCACGCCTCATAGCTTTCGATCCACTGACGCAGCGCCTTGTTGATCCGGACCTGATCGCCTTCGCATTCGCGGGGCCCATGGCCAGAGACAGGTTGCGCGCCATCTGGAACGCGTGATGGTGGTGCACAAGCGCCGCCATATCTTCGTCGGGCACGGTGAGCTTCAAGTCTTCGGCAAGCGCGGACGCCAGCGTCGATTTGCCCGAGCCAGCAGGTCCCAATAAGGCAATTCTCATCCCGTTTTCCGCTCTCTAGCCCCGCCCGATGTAGGGCATGGCGCTTGCCATCACCGTTATGAACTGCACGTTCGCCTCAAGCGGCAGCCCCGCCATATAGAGTATCGCATCAACCACGTGCTTCACGTCAAAGGTGGGCTCTGGTTTCATCGTGCCATCGGCCTGAAGGGACCCCGAGGTCATAGCCGAGGTCATGTCGGTCGCGGTATTGCCGATATCAATCTGCCCGCAGGCAATATTGTGCTGGCGCCCATCGAGCGAAATCGCCTTGGTGAGCCCGGTGATCGCGTGTTTGGTTGCCGTGTAGGCTGCAGCGCCGGGGCGGGGTACATGGGCTGAGATCGACCCGTTATTAATCAGGCGTCCACCCTGCGGGGTCTGGTCGCGCATGGCACGAAAAGCTGCGCGCGCTACATAGAACGCACCGTTGAGGTTCACGTCGACCATGGAGCGCCAGCCGTCGATATCGGTGTCGCCGAAATTGGATTGCGGCATGAACTTGCCGGCATTGTTGAACACGACGTCGATCCTGCCGAGCGCTTTCGTCGCACCATTGAAATAACGCTCAACTGCGTCGGCCTCGCTCACATCGCAGGGCGCTGCGAAGGCAGCGCCGCAGATCGATGCGACCGCTTCCAGTTCAGCTGTGCGGCGGCCGAGAAGACCGACCCGATAACCGGCCTTTGCCAGCCCGATCGCGGCAGCTTTGCCAATGCCGGATGTGGCGCCAGTGATGATTGCGGTCTTGCTCATGGGGCGGGGTCCTTTGCTCTGGGTGCAGTCAGTCGATAAGGTCTAGCGCCGGTCGCTGCAAGCCGCCTTTAGTTATGTTGCTAATGAGCAACGCGATTTTGGAAAAACGCCAGCGCATGCCTTGGTTTTCTAGCTTTTTTAGGATTCAACGTTGATCTTGATCTGCAAATGGATAGGGTCAGGTGGCGAATCCATGCATGGGATCGTTTGCCCGTCGCAAGCGCGATGGCAACACTCAAAGATAGAGTGTTCGCGTTTCGACAAACTGCCGGGTGGTCCGGCACCTGACTGACTTTGGAGGTCAACTATGAATTTCAAGAACCTGCTTCTCGGTTCGATCACTGCCGCTGGCGTGATGACCGGTGCTGCCTACGCAGCTGATCTTGGCGTGCTGTCGTCGCTCGACGTCTGCGACCAGCTCGGCGTGTCGGGTCTGACAATCTCGTCGGACACTAACTGCCTCAAAATCTCGGGCGAAGTTTCGTACAGCTTCTCGTACGGTGTCTGGGACACGGTTGAGGACGATGAAGACGACGCTTTTGCGTTCGATGTTCCTGCTGGTCAAATGACCTGGGGCTATGATGATAGCAGTGGTGATGCTTCCATCCTCAACTCCGAAGTCAATGCCAAGCTGAACTTCGAAGCGACCGCTGACTCGTCCTTTGGCCCGGCCAAGGCGACCATCAAGCTCCTGGCTGACTACGTCGGGAATTCCGACAGCACGGTCGTTGTTGACGAGGCTTACGTCTC